>JAXGPF010000001.1:0-13479 GCA_040767085.1 Kiritimatiellia bacterium
CGCTTCATCAAGGCCAATGCGCCGGGATTCGAACGATGCTGGCTGATTGACACCGGCGCGCTGCTGGGCGTCCGGGAAAGCCGCCGGGTGGTGGGCGATTATGTTTTAACCGGGGCGGATATCGCGCGCTGGCGTCATTTTGACGACGTCGTCTGCATCAGCGGGCATGGCTATGACATTCATAATCCCGATGCGCCCGGCAATATCAAGTGGATTGCGATGGAAATTGACGGACGGCAGCGTTACGTGGTCTGCAACATGGGCGGACTGGGCACCAGCATGGACCCGCCGGGCGGTAAAGCGGTCTTATGCGATTGCGAAGGGCGCACCGGAGAGGCCATGCAATTCCCCGGCCCAGCCTATTATGATATTCCGTACCGCTGCCTGGTGCCGGCGCAGGTGGAAAACCTGCTGGTCGCCGGACGGTGCCTTTCGGCTGATTTCGCCGCGCAGTCCGGCTGCCGGCTGATCATGGCCTGTTTGACCATGGGCGAAGCCGCCGGGACGGCGGCCGCCATTTCCCTGCGGCGCAACATCGTTCCCCGCCGGGTTGACCGGTTGGAATTGCAGGAGGCTTTATTGCTCAACGGGGTCAATCTCGGACAGCAGTTCAGGCAAATACCCGGCCTGGCGGCGGGAGGCCACGGCAAGTTTGACGATCATCAAAACACGACACACCTGGTGGGAGAATGAAAATAAAAAACCGAACCAATGTTAAAATGCTGGAGTTCAAGGTGCCCGACATCAACCGGGTGCTTGATCAATCCCCGGCGCAGCCGGCGTATGCCGCCGCGCCGCTCAAACCGATCGGCGGTATCCGGCCGCGCCGCGGGGTTGACATCGCCGCTTCCCCTTGGGGGGTGGGTTTTGAAATGCTCGATCGCTTTGCATTCGATCCGGAAAAAACCTACGGCCCCTTGGCCAGGCTGGGTGTCAAGTGGGCGCGCGTTCAGTCAGGCTGGAACCGCTGCGAGAAAATCAAGGGACAATATGATTTCCAGTGGCTGGATGAAGTGGTTGACAAATTGCTGAAAATAGGCGTCACCCCCTGGATGTCGGTCTCCTACGGCAACATGCTCTACACTCCCGGCGCCCGGTGGCAGGGCGTGGGAGGGGTGCCGCTGTACCAGGGCGCCGCAGTCCGGCGCGCCTGGATCAGTTACGTTCGCGCGCTGGCCGCCCATTTCAAGGGTCGGATCAAATACTGGGAAATCTGGAATGAGCCCAATACGACCGGCTACTGGCAGTTTGACGTGCAGACCCAGCCCGAGGATTACGTCGAGCTGGTGCGCATTACCGCGCGGGAGATTCGCGCCGCCCGGCGCAACGCGGTCATCATCGGCGGCGCGGTCTCCGGGTTGGACTTCGATTTCATCCCGCGCGCCATCCGGGCCGGTCTGCTGAAGTTGATCGACAAATTGTCGTTTCATCCTTACGGCCAGATTCCGGAGACGACGGCGGACGGCATCAAATGCCTGCGTAATTATCTTGACGCGCATGGCGGGCGCCACATTGGAATGTGGCAGGGTGAATGCGGGTTTGTTTCCCGCCCCGGCTTGACCATCACCAAGGCGTACCGTTCCAACGAGCATATCCAGGCCAAGTATCTGGCGCGCCGGATGCTGACGGACTTCTGCCTGGGGATGGAAGTCAGCCAGTTCTTCCATATCAGCGATTCGCACGACCGCCGCAAATCGGACCAACCATGCCTGACTTCGGTCGGGCCGATCGGTTTGCTGGATTGTCTGAAAAATTATCGTCCCAAGCGCGCCTATTATGCCTACCAGGCCATCTGCTCGCTTTTTGATGATCATGCCGCGGTGTCCGATGCCGGATACATGGAGTTGGTGACGCCCGATTTCCGTCCCCAGGCCGGGCTGGTCGGCAGCGTGCGGCGCATTCTCACCCGCCATGGATATTTGATGATGGCGTATTATTATCCCGAACATCCCAGCTTTGACAGCGCGCCGCAAAACACATGGCTGCGGTTTTGGGCGGAAGGCTCGATACAAAATCCGGTTTTGATTGATCCGGTTTTCAATCGCGTGTATGATTTGCCCGAGCCTGATCTGAAATCACGGGGCATCCGCCTCTGGCAGGATTTGCCGATGATGGATTACCCGCTGCTGATTGCCGACCGGCGCGCAGTGGAGGATGTTTTGCGCAAATCATAGCCAAGGGAGGGCATATGCGGACAACATGGCGATGGGGATGGATGATGTGGTTGTTTCTGGCGGCATGGCATAATGCATCGGCGCAGACTTGCTACGTCTCGTCGGCCGGCGCGCATACGCCGCCGTACGCTTCCTGGGGGGCCGCCGCCCACGACATCCAGACCGCGGTAGATACGGCGGCGGCCAACAACTGGCCTTGCGTGCTGGTCGCCACGGGATTATACACGGTGTCGGCGAATGTCGTCGTATCCGATCCGCTCGTCCTGCGCAGTTGGAACCAGTCCCTGGCCGGCGAGGATCGCGCCAACACCATCATTGCCGGCGACGGCAACTGCGCGGTTCTGTATGTCAATCACTCCAACGCCCTGGTATCCGGCTTCACGATTACCAACGGCAACGGGGTGGGGGGCGGCAACAGCCAGAATGGCGGCGGCGTGGAGATGAACGGCGGTATCCTGTCCAATTGCGTGGTGGCCGGCAACCGCGTTTCCAACCGCGGCGGCGGCGTGTATCTGACTAACCAGGCCAGCGTTCTGCACAGCCTGGTGTGTTTTAATGCCGTCACCGGCACGACTTCCGCCTACGACGGCGGTGGACTTTGGGTGAACGATGGGACGGTATCGGGCGTGCAGGTGATCAGCAACTCCGCCGGGCGTTACGGCGGCGGCATTTGTTGCAATTATCCCGTGATCTTGGAAGGCTGCGAAGTTGCCGGAAATTATTCGAAAGATGGTGGCGGCGTTTACATGTCCACCGCCGCCAATGTCATTTTGAACGGTAGTCGGATATATAAAAATGTTGCCACTAATAATGGCGGCGGCGTATTTGTGTATATGACTCCGACGGCAACAGGATTGGTGCATAATTGCCTGGTCAGCAACAATGTTGCGGGGGTTTACGGCGGGGGGCTTTACGGCGGAATAATTTCCAACTGCGTTGTTGTGGATAATTTGGCGTCGAACGATGGAACCGCCATTATGAATGCGCGCGAAATGGCCAGCGATTTGATCTTTAATAACCGCTGCGTCAGCGCCGCTCAATACGCCCTTAATATAAACGCTGCCTCTTGGAAGACGAAGGTTGACAATTGCACCATTGTTTCCAACGCTTGCGGCGGCATGTATCTTCGTAAAGAAGTGGGGGTGCGCAACACGATCGTATATTATAATATGGGGAATAATTGGGGTTTTCATGCAGAGCCCGGCCTGAGCCTGACCAATTGCTGCACCTATCCGGCCATCACCACCAACGGCGCGGCCACCTGCATCACCAATGAACCTCTGTTTGCCGGACTCGCGGATGGCAATTTCCGGCTGCAGCCCGGATCGCCCTGCGTCAATGCCGGCTGGACCGCCCCGGAAATGCATTCGGCGTTGGATCTGGACGGGTATTCCCGGGTTGACCGGTTTTCCCGCCGGGTGGACATGGGGTGTTACGAATTTATCCCCGCGGGATGGCTTTTTAACGTGCGTTGATCCGCCGAAGCTGACGGCGGACGCTTGACTTGTCGGCCTGATTTCAATAATCTTCCAGCCAAGGTTAACCATGACCTTGCCGGGAAGCGGATGCGGGGGATGTGATATGGCGGTCGGCTGGGCGCAGGATGGAGCGGTGCATGACCAGGTGGACGCGACGGTGGCGTCCCTGGTGGAACGCGCGCAAACCAGTCTGCCGGAAGGCGAAAGCCTGGCGCAATGCGCCCAATGCGGCGGCGAGATTCCCCGGGAGCGCCGGCAAGCTTTGCCGGGCGTGCGTTATTGCGTGCGCTGCCAGGCCGAACTGGAATAAAAGCAATCAACAGAGCCAATTTCAAAAGTCCGCACAGAACGGTTAGGGTGTAACCCAACCCTCCAAAAGCCTGTGGTTTATGTGTTCTTGGAAGGCCGGCTTTCACGCCGGCCAAGTCTTTTGAAATTGGCTCAACAATCCTATGAAAAAAAATACAATCGCTGTCATGCAACGTGCGCAGACATTATGGATTGCCGGAATCCTCTGCTGCGGCGTCCGGGCGCCGGCTGAAACGCCGGCCGGGCTGGTGAGCAACGCGGTCAGCCAGGTGCGGCTGAACCTGGAATCCGCGCTGGAGAAAACGGTCCCGTCCCTCAGCCTGATGATGCAGACATCCAACGGGACTTATTTCGCGTCCGCCGCGGCCACCCCGGCCCAGGCGCTCACCCCGGACACATATTTCCGGTTCGCCAGCAATACCAAGAATTTTACCGCCGCGGCAGTGCTGCATCTCCACCAGCGGGGCTGGCTTGATATCAACGATAAAATCGGCGATGCGATCCCAGGATATGATGCGCCCTACGTGCCGGCCAATTCCAACTGGAACATTCCGAACAAGCATGCGATCACGATCAGGCAATTGCTTGGCCACAGCGCCGGTGTTTACGATGTGGACAACGATGAGGTCCCGGGCTGCGGCGGCACGAGTTATACCGGCTATCGCATATCGCTGGACCCGGCCCACCAGTTCACGGTCGAGGAAATGGTAGCGCAGGCCGCGCTCCATCAGCTTTCGTATTTCAAGCCCGACGAAGGCTATCATTACAGCAACACGGGATATGCCATGCTGAGCGAAATCATCGGCCGGGTATATTCGGCCCGCAGCGGCGTGTCCAAAACCTGTTCCGATTACCTGCAGGACCATGTTATCGGCAGCAATGCGCCGGTATCCCTGCCCGAAATACATTTCCCGAATTTGGCTTCCGACACGGCCTTGCCGGATCCGTTCGTGCCCGGGATCACGTATCTGCCCAGCAACCAGGTGGAGATTGTTTCCAACGTCAATCTCAGCGCGCAGGTCGGCGAAGGCAACGGCTATGGGACTCTGCGCGCGCTCAACCGGTATATCCGGACCATGATGAAGGGCGAAAATGTTCTGAATATGCAAATGGTCCGCCTCATGCAGACCAACACGGCGCCGCACAACGCCAATTACGGATTTGGCTGTTTGTTTACACCGGATGTGGGATACGGCCATAACGGTTCCCGTGTGGGCTATTTGTCCCTGATGGCCTATAATCCCGACCGGGACATTTCCACCGTGGTCTGCCTGCCGATGCAGGACTGGTCGCGGGAGATGGAAAGCTTCCTGAAATGCTTCAATGCGCTCTACGAGGCGGCCAATGCCGCCGCCGCCGCGCTGGGATACCAGGCGACCCCGGTCTTAACTCCCGGCGCCGCCACCAACATCAACCTGACCGCCAATATCGAACAGCCATTCTTTTTCATGGCTACGACCGGAGTCTATTACACTGTCACCTTCCCGGACGTTCCGGAAAATGCATTGCTGGGGCTGGCGCCGGCGGCCAATCCGGCCGCCCGCCGCTGGAGCATCAATACGCTGGAATGGGTCTGTCCCGCGCCGGGAACCTATAAAATATCCGCCGTGTCAACTTCCGCGATTTCCGGCCGGCTGCAACTCACGGCCCGGACTTATGCCGGACCGCTGATCACCGCCAATGGCCTGGCCGGCAACGGGATTTTACTGGACGGCGCCGACCGCCTGACCCTTGCCGCCCAGGTGCTGCACATGGATGATTACATCGGCGTGTCCGTGGATTGGTGGATCGCCGCTTGGGCCCGCGATGCCGGCGCCTGGTATTATTTCGGCCCAGACCGGGTCTGGAGGCAATTTGACGGCAACACGGCCAATTGCCGGCCCGTCTTTCAGGGCGCCGTCAATAATCTCGCGCCAGTCGCCGTGGCGCAGGATTTGCCGCTCCCTCCCGGAGTTTACCAGGCCTGGTTCGCATTGGATTACCCGATGGATGGCATCCTCAACCTGGACGGAACCATCGTGATGTCAAGTGCGACTGTCATCGTCCAGCCTTGACCCGCGCCGGGTCATCACGCGGCAATCAGCCGCGGATGCTTATCAGCCGCAATTCCTTGATTTCCGCAAATGCCCGGTCGATCCCGTCAATCCCGGCAATCCGCGCGGGCTGCAAGATTACCGTGGTCCGCCCCCGCGGCAGCCGCAAGCGTCCGAGATTTTGCCGGTAAAACCTGAAACGGGTCAAGGGGGACGGCACGCGGCCGGTGACCACCGGCAATTGCCCGGCGTCGGCGATCAGCGGCGAGGGTTTGACTATCCCCTGCAATTCCCGGCCCGCGGCTTTAACCCGGTACACGCTGCCCGCCCGGCTCGGATCGCAGCGAATGACGACCTGCACCTTGTAATTGCCGGCTTTTGCGCAATGGATCTTCCATGCCGCCGCCTGCTCCGGCCGGGTCCAGTTTTCGAACACCTTGTACGATTCCCGGGCGGCAAACCGCGTTTCGTCAGCGTATTCCTCCACCACGCGGATCAGGTTGCCCTTACGGCTCCGGCCGGACACGGCGGCCGCCTCCGGCCGCAGCGCGGCCGATTGTCCGGCGCGCAGTCGAATGGGCAGAATGGCTCTGGTTTGACGCCGCGGCGGGGGCGGCACGCGGGAGTAAGTCAAAACAACCACATTGCAGCCCGGCTGGGGAGGTACGGCCGGCAATCCGTCAATAGCCAATCCGCCCTCCGTGATCCGGGCGGAAAGTTTCGCGCGCGCGCCGCGTAATTCCATCCTGGCGGGCAAGGCGGAATAATTCGTGATCAGGAACCGCGACATGGCCGGCCAGGCGGGCAGGAACACATGCACCGTCTTGCCCTTGCGCGCCGCGTAAAGCTCGGCGGCGAAATATTTGCCCAGCCGGATTTGCCCCCGCTGTGATTCCAGCGGAAAAAAGTCCGTTCCGTAAATTGACGCGGCATTGGTTTTTACCCATTGTCCCGCCTGGCGCAGGAGGCGCAGCCGGTCGGCCGGCAAGGTGCCGTCCGCCTTCGGGCCGATGTTGAGCAGGAAATTCCCGCCATGGCCGACGCAATGCGCGATGGACCGGATCAGGTATTCCAGCGAAAACAGGGGGCAATCCCGGACGTAGCCCCATTCCATCCCCAGCGCCTGGCAGCACTCGTACAGGCAGCCGCTGAGATCGCCGGGCAAGTCGCGTTCGGGCGTAAAATAATCGCCATAGCCGTTGCGGTCGTTGATCGCGGCTTCGGGCTGAAGTTTTTTGATCATCCGGTAGATTTGCGCCGGGGGCGGATCCCCCGGCAAATCCGGGCCGTAGGCGTCAAACCAGATGCCGCTTACCTTCCCGTAATTAGTGCACAACTCCTTCAGTTGTCCCGTGAAATACTCCAGATAGCCCGGCCAATCCGGTGTCTGGTCCGGCAGCGGCTCCTTGAGGCTGTAGCGCACCCGGGGATCATTGACGAACTTGCGATGGTGCCAGTCCGCGCGGGAATAATAAAAACAGATACGGATGCCGCGCCGGTGGCAGGCCTCCGCCAACTCGCCGATCAGGTCGCGGCCGAAAGGTGTGTTGGTGATCTTGTAGTCTGTCAGCCGGCTGTCAAACATGCAGAATCCGTCCAGGTGTTTGGCCGTGATGGTAATGTAGCGGGCGCCGAGCAGCTCGGCGGCATCCACCCAGTCGTCGGCCTTGAACTTGCGCGGATTGAATCCGGCCGCCATGTTTTCATATTGCCGCCGCGGAATACTGGCGTTGCGCTGGATTTGTTCGCCGCGGGCGAGGATGGCGTAAGGCCCGAAATGGACAAACATCCCCAGGCGCGCCTGTTTGAACCAGCTCAAATTCGGATCCGGCGGTTTTCTGATCAAGCCATGCATTTTTTCATCCTTCCAATTCAATTCCAATCCGCATCAATTCCGCCTGACGCCAAGCATGGTATTGGCCGCATTTCTTGGCGTCGCCGGCACATCATATTGCTCCGATCCGTCATCCCGCTGTTACAGCCCATGGGGCCCGGCGCGGCAATGGCAACGATTCCGCTTAAAAATCCGCCGGCCATTCGGCTCGGCCTTGCGCGCCGGGCCGGCAGCGGTAGGTCGGCCCCCCGGGGAAATTCCCGGCGGCATCCAGTCCATGTTCCAGGCCCGCGCCGCCCTGGCAGGCCGTGGTGATGTAAAGGTCGCGCAAATCCGCGCCGCCGAAGATCAGGCTGGAAATGTTTTTGGCCGGCAAGTTGATGGTATTGATGATTTGTCCCGCCGGAGAAATCCGCCGGACGCAGCCGCCGCCCCAGAATGCCGCCCAGACGTGATCCTCTCTGTCAGTGGTGATGCCGTCGGGCAGTCCCTGCGCTTTGGTGGATTGGAAAAATATTTCGGGGTTGGCAATGGCGCCGGATCGGATGTCATAGTCGTAGCTGGTGATGGTCATGGCCAGGCTGTCAGTGTGGAAAAACTTTTTCAGGTCCATGGAAAAGGCCATGCCGTTGCTGATGCCGATGCCGGTAATAACCGGCACGGGCGGCCGGCCGCGTTCCAGCCGGTACAGTACGCCGCCCCGGCGGTCCGGGCGCAATGTGCCGGCAAAAATCCGGCCGGCCGGATCAGTGGTGATATCGTTGAACCGCTCGCCCGGTTGAAAAGCAAAATCGAACAGTTTGGCCAAAGCGCCGGTGGACGACAGTTTGAAAACGCCTTGATCGGCGCAGAAGACCATGCCGCCGTCGCGGGTTAAGGCGAACCCGCCGACCATCATTTCACCCTGCCAGAATTCCGCCGTAGCGCCGGCGGCCGGGGAATACTCCCAGATGCGGCGTTGTAAAATGTCCGTCCAGTAAAGTTTATGATTGGCGGCGTTCCACACCGGGCATTCACCCAGGCGGCAGATATTGTCGCTGACGCATTCAATGATCATAAAAACCTGTTCGTAACAAGTCAAGTGTCCGCTTTTTGTAACAAGTGATCTGTCCGATTTGTTATTGTGTGTTGTTGCTCCTGGGGTGAGGATTTTCCTCCCCCGCGGGGGAGGAAAAAGTTTATGCGACGTCCTCCAGCGACGCCGAAATGTTCAACGGTCCTTGGTAGCGGCCAACCACATGCGGGCCATAACGGATGGACACCGTGCCATCGAGGTGCTCGCAGACTTTAACCCGGCACTTGGCGAAGCTGAAACGCCATTTTGATGGTCCAATCTGCAAGCGGCGACTCCCGACAGCCACGGTATTGTCATTTTGAACCTCTCGCGCATGCTGCACACAGAAAATGCTGTCCAAATCCTGCTCACCGCAAGGCACGAAACACGTTCCTGTTTCCCGCGCCTTCACCTTCATGTTGCGATTGAAGGAAGGCAGAAACTGTTGTTGAATATAGACGTTGGCCTCGGCCATCGTCCGGATTCCCGCCTGCCTTAATTCCTGCGGCAGGCGCCCTTGCCAGGTCTTAAACATCCGCTCTATTCGCCCACGTCCCTGGGGGCTATAGCTCGGAATATGTTCGATCCCCAACTGTTGCAACGCCCGTCCAATTTGCGTCAATTGACGCCGGTCCACCGCCCCGCCTTCTTTGGGCGTATAAAAGAAATGACTGCCACGATCCGTGTACAGACTGCAGAAAACCCCATGTTTAATAATGACTTCTTTCAACCCCTTCATCACCGTTAATGTCCCTTCCTGGGGCACAAGATAGGCCGTGTAGACTTCGCTGGTGGCATCGTCCATCACCAGGATCAGATCCTGCTTCTGGCCCGCCAGCAGGGGCAACCAGGCATGGGTGCTGCCATCCACCATCAACATCATCCCCGCCATTGGTCGCCGTTCCCGCTGCTGCCGATGCGGCCCTCGTTTCCGGGCCTTCGCCACCAACCCGGCCGTCTGCAAGGCGCTCTTGACCCACTGATAACTGAGCTCGATCCCATGCTCCGCCTGCAGCTTCTCGTGAAAATGCCTCACATTGAAATCCATGTATTCTTCTCGGTACAACCTCAGCACCTGCTTCACCGTCGCAAGGGGCACGCGCCGCGGCCCCGGTATCTTCCGCCGACGATCCAGCAGCCCGTCGTAACCATACCGCTCGTAGCGCCCTTTCCAGCGCCGCATGGTCCGGTAGCTCACACCTAGTATCTCCGCCGCCTCCCACCACATTAACCGCCCTTCAATCGCACGCAAGATCACTTCCTGTACCTTCATTGCCCGCTCCAGTGCTGCCTTCGGATATTCATCCATATAACCCCCCTTTGAATGCACCATCCTGACAGCTTTAAGCGGACAAATCATTTGTTAATTATGCGGCCAAGTCATTTGTTTACGACATCGGCGCTTCCGACATTGACTGCGAACTCAATTAATGATAATTAAAAAAACGGCGCGCGCAATAATATTTTGCCGCCGGCCATTGATCGGAAATCAAGAAATACCAGGGGTAATCATGATTCGCAAAGCCGCGGAAATGTGCAACGAAGTGCGGGAAAATATGCGGGGCGGGCCGGGCGCGGTCGCCATCCGCCACCTCTTCACGTCCGATGAAATCCAGGCGAAAACCCGCCTGTGCGCCCGGCTGATCATTCCGCCGGGTGCGGGCATCGGCCCCCACCGCCATGAGCAGGAAGACGAATTGTTCGTGGTGATCGGCGGGGAAGGGGTGGTGGAAGAAGACGGCCGGGCCGTGCGCGTCGCCGCCGGCGACGCCGTGCTGACCGGCCGCGGCGGATCGCATGCGGTGCGCAACGAAGGCGGCGAGCCGCTGGAAATGCTGGCGGTAATCATGTGTTACGCCTGAGGCGCGGCGGATATCAACGAAAGGACCGCAGTATGCAGAAAATCATTCCTCCCGATATGGCGCTGCCCGCGCGCACGATCAGCGGGCGCGGCGCGGTCAGGCAGTTGGCCGCTCTGGCCGCGGCATATGGCCGCCGCGGCATGCTGGTGCATGGCGCTTCCCTGCGTCGTTCCGGCGCATTGGATAAGATCCTGGCAAATTGCCCGGCCGGTGTGAAAATCTTTGCCGCCGAACATCCCGGCGGCGAGCCGACGCTGGATAATCTGGCGGATTTGCTGGCGGCGGCCCGCCGGGAGCGCGCGGATTGGGTCGCCGCGGTGGGCGGCGGCAGCGTGATGGACGCGGCCAAGGCTTGCGCCGGCTTGTTGCGCGCGGCCGGGTCGGCGGAGGAATACCATGACGGCCGGCCGATCGAAACGCCCGCCGTCCCGTTCATTGCCGCGCCCACCACCGCCGGCACGGGCTCGGAAGCCACGATGAATGCCGTCCTGACCAACCTGGGCACGGGCGTCAAAAAATCAATCCGGCATCCCCACATGATGGCCCGCCTGGTGCTGTTGGATGCCGACTTGCTGGATTCCTGTCCGCCCCGCGTCCGCGCGCATGCCGGGATGGACGCCTTGACTCAGGCTGTGGAAGCTTATTTCTGCAATGCGTCTTCCCGGTTGAGCGACGATTTCGCCCGGCACGGCTTTAAATTGCTCGCGGACAGCCTGGAGGATTTTGCCCGGGGGCGCCAGCGCGCGGAGAGCGATCCCGCGGATACCATGCTGCTGGGCAGTTATTTTGCAGGGCTGGCGCTTTCCATCTCCCGGTTGGGAGTGGTGCACGGCATTGCGCATCCGCTGGGCGCGCGCTACAAAATCCCCCACGGCCAGGTTTGCGGCGTCTGTCTGCCCCTGGCGCTGGAACTCAACCGGGATGCTGTCTCCGAACGTTACCGGGAATTAAGCGGGCTGGCGGGCGGCGACTTGCGGGAATGGACGGCTTCGCTGCTGGAACGGCTGGCGGTGCGCAATCCTTTCGCCGGTCAGGAACTGCGCGATGCGGACGGCATCATCAGCGAAACCATGGCCTCGGCTTCCGGCCAGGCCAACCCCATGCCGTTGAATGCCGGACATGTACGCTGGATGCTGGGCCGGCTGTTTTAGCACCTGGAGCGCGGCGGCCCAACTATAGCAACCGGGGCCAGAGATCCCAGGCACAAAGGGGCAGAGGGGGCTCAAGAAGAATCACCGCCGCCCTCCAGATCATTCAGGTCATCACGTTCGGCCCCACGCCCCCTTGCACCAGCCCCACAGACGGCTCAATCACCCGCATGGACTTCCATTTTCCCTGCCGGAACCGCCGCCAGAACACCAGCGCCAGCACGCAAATATAAAACGAGCCAATGCTCCAGACAGTGTAAATGCCGCCGCCGAAAAATTCCACGGCGATAAAAGACGGCACGACCATGATCCCCATGGAAAGCGCGGCAATCGTCCATGTGACGAATCTCACATCCCCGGCGCCGCGCAAGGCGCCGGAATAAATGACATTCATGGTGTCAAGCAGGCTGTAGACCGCCACGAAAACCAGCAGCGCCGCGCCGGTGGACAACATTTCCGCGGCTTCCGCCGGCGCAGCGCCGGGCGGCAGAAAGAGGTTCAGCATGGGACGCGGGAAGAGCACCAGCATCATCGCCATCCCGCCCATGTAAAGCATGGTCAGGTGCAGCGCGTGCCGGGTGGCGGTAATTCCCTCGTCGGGTTTTTCGCGTCCGATGGCCTGGCCCACCAATGTGGCAGTCGCGATGGAGAGTCCCAACATGGGCATGAATACCAGGGAGTTGATGGAAAAGACAATATTACTCACCGCCAATTCCATCCGGCCCAGACGTCCGATGATCAACAGGAAAAACGAAAATGCGGTAATATCCACCGCGATTTGCACGCCGCTGGGCAGGCCGAAACGCATCAGCCGCCGGAATAATTCCGGATCCAGCCGGCGCTCGCTGAGCACGCCATGGGCGATTTCGTTCCGGCGGCGGAAAATCATGGCGGCCAGCAGGATGCAGATGAAGGTATGGCTGATGACCGGGGCCCAGGCGGCGCCGGCGACGCCCAGCGCGGGGATGCGGCCCCAGCCGTTGATCATGACATAATCCAGCGGTATATTGAGACAGGCCCCCGCAATGCTGACCAGCATGATGGGGCGGGTTACACCGCGGCCGGAAAAATAACACCCCAGCACATCATGCCAGACATGCGTAATCCCGCCCAGCATCAGGATGCGGAAATACACGATTTCCAGTTCGCGGATAGCCGGGGCATGGCCGATTAATTCGAACATGGGGCGCGCCATCCCGGCGCCGATGGCGAGCAGAACCCCGGCCAGCACGGTAAAGTAATGCGCTTGCCAGAGAGTACGGCCGACCTGCCGCGGCCGCCTGGCGCCGGAATACTGGGCGATGAATGTGCTGGCATAACTCCCGATACCGCCGAAGAAAGCTAGAAATACAAACGCCATGGCGCCGGCCGGCCCTGCGGCGGCGATGGCATCCACGCTGTACCGCCCCAGGAATACCCGGTCGGTAAACAGCATCAGGGTTGTGGCGCCCATGCTGATGACCAGCGGGATGCCCATGCGCAATACCGCCGCATAGCCGTTGGGACCAGGCCAGCTATTTTTGATGTAATTCCAGGACATGCGAGCGATTATTGACAGGAAATTTTAAAAAAAGCCACAAAAAAGCG
>JAXGPF010000010.1:0-237132 GCA_040767085.1 Kiritimatiellia bacterium
AATCAAACGCATTTTGCTTGATCATTAACGGGGTATAGCTTAATTGAAGCACCCAGAGGCCGGTATCATCCAGGCAATCCACAATGTCTGAAACAAACGATTTTGGATCCTCCAGTCCGTAAAACATTGCAATGGAAGTGATAACACTGGCCTTGCGCCCGCCGCTCAGATACATGAACCGTTCCTTTGTGAAAAAGTCAGAAGTATGAGCTTCACAATGCTGGCGCGCCTGTTCGGCAAGGTTTTCGGCAGGGTCAATCCCTATCCGAAACAGTTTAAGATCGGACGGCAATTGTTTTAACAGAGTCCCATCGTTACAACCGATATCACACACAATATCGCCAGGGCGCAATCGTATCCAAGCGCGAAATCCAGTTATCACGTCGGCAAGCTGGCGAGTCATGGTGTCATTTGTGCCGGAGCGATACCAATACTGACGATAAAGGGGCGGCCGCGCCACAGAGTCCATCAATTGAAGCAATCCCGACTCAGCCCCAATACCAATCCGCAGGGGAGCACGCGGCGCATTTAGGTCTGGTTTTGGGAAAAAATTGGAAACATACAAATCGCCTAGGTCAATCACTTGACTAAGTGGTTTGCCGGATAGTCTGCACGTTTTGTGTTGCATGGGTAATGCCCTTTGTTATTTTAAATTGCCTGAATGACATCCCGATAATAATTTGCAAGTAATTCAGCGCTTTTTGACCAACTGTTCTGACCTTTGTATTGAAGCGTGTATCGAAGTAAAATGTTAAGGTTTTCAAAAGCCCAATCAATTTTTTTGGCAAATGCTTCGGGGGTTGATTCGAAAAGCACGATCGGATCAACATGTCCAGCAAAGGCGGTTGATCCAATAAAAGGGCGTTCATAGGAAGCGGCATGATTCAGAACGGCGCTAACTGTTTGAGGAATTACATAGGGCAAAACAATCAAGTCGGAAGCTGAAAACAAACCGGGAACATCCTTGTCGGCAACGAACCCGAGATGCCTGATTCGCGGGCAAGCGGCGATCCTGTCAGCAATACCCTTATACCATTGTTTGTATTCAGGCCGGTCTTTAATGCGTAATGGCTGGCCGCCTCCAATTAGAAGACGATATTTATTTTCAGGAAGCATTGCAAAAGCGTCAAGTAAAATATCTAAACCTTTACGCCAGTCAATAGTGCCAAAAAACAATAAAACACGGCAGTATGAATCAAAACCAAGTATTTCCCGGCTAATTGTCCTGTCAGGAATCAATATATCCGTTTCGGTGCCTATGGGTAGAATTTGCACCTTGCGCTTGATATTTATTTCATTAATAAGTCTGGTTTTGATTTTCTGGTGCTGAACACATACCATATTGGCGGAAAATGATGTGATTTTGTAGTAAAGCTTAAAGATCAGCCTGGCCGCAATCGGCGGAATCGGCAGACAAAATATTTTCATTAGTTCGGGTGTTAATATTTCTTTCCCGACTACTTCATGAAAGGTTATAATTACTTGTTTTTTCAGTATAAATCTAATAATAAATAGCATCAAAGGGATCAACGGCACAGTCAAAGTTCCGCCGAATTGGTTGAATTCATGTTGGAGGTGAATAAGCCGTAAAGACGGGATTGATTTAACAGCACGGATAATTTGTATGAAATATTTTAGACGTCCTTTTTGCCATACTTCTTGTATAGCGATATTATTGTCTTCAAAATATTCAGGAAAATTATTTTTGCGGTTGCTAAAAACGACATGGCGTTTTCGCTCAATATCTGGCAGTGCGTGCAACAAAGAACGTGAGTAGGCTGCTAAAGCGCAAAGGTCATTGGCGCTCGAATGACTATGTCCTTGGGATGGGTAAATTGTGATCGTTGCAACTTCGCGGTTGTTGTTGCAATTATTAGAATGATTGTGGTACGATTTTGGCATTTAGCGTGTTAATATAGTGTATATGAATGATGGAAGACACTGGCTACAGGCCAACAATTATTATAACTCAAAAAATCAATTTAACAAATTAAGTTTTTTGGTAAAATAATGTGTCATAAATCAAAAAGTCAATAAAAAAATCCCAAAATTAATCTTTTGAAGTATACGACAGCGTCAAAACAATTAAATGAAACAAAATTTATTGAAAAATTATAAAATTGCTGTTTTTATATCAGCTTTATTTATAATAGCTGCTGTTTTTCGCCTGTATCAACTCGGCGCGCCGTCATTCCGCGCCGATACCATGCTTTTTCAGGGAATATGCAGCCAGCCGATATCCGCTTGGACACTTTTTGTTAACTGGTTGCAAATGCTCGGGAAGACCGCGCAATTCCCGTTTTCTATGGCATTTACAAAGTTCTGCATTGATTTATTCCATTTTCCGCCCAATCCTTTTTTCATACGCCTGCCAAACGCCTTGTTCGGAATTTTTACAGTTGGGGCCATGTATCTGCTTGGCCGCCAGTTGGCCGGGCGACGTTGCGGCTTATTTTTGGCACTTTTGCTGGCGGTAAATCCCTTCCATGTGCAGTTGTCGCGCGAGGCATATTTTTATTCCGCAATGCTGTTGGGCGTGACATTACAGGCCTGGGGCGCGCTCTGGATCTGGCGGCGCCGGAACTCGGCGCAGAAATATCCCTGGTGGTTTTTCGTATTAATGGCTATTAGCTTTTTCCTGATGACCTACAGCCATGTTTCCGGCTGGTGGGTCGGTGCGCCGATCACTTTGTTTGTCGGAGGGATACTGGGACGCCGCGCATATTTAAAATGTAATAAAATCCGTGATTTTTGGTCTTGGCTGTCACCGATTGTATTGGTTGGGGCGCCGCTTTTGTTTTTTGACTGGGCCGTACCGTATTTTTTGGCGGATTCATTGGATCCGGAATCCAAGGCCCAAAGTCGTTTGGTCATGGGGGGCGAGCATGGATCAATATTTGTTTTTTTATGGCAATTGGCCAGGAGCGCCGCGTGGGGCGCAACTGCGTTGCGTTCTATTTTCCTGGTGCTGGGCGGAGCGTTTGCCCTGGCCGCTTTGATATTGCGCCCGAGACGTTCCCAGCGTGGTTGGATTATTTTAGTGTTTTTAATGGCTGGGTTGGGTATTTATTACATGTCATTCCTGGCGGCAGGGGCTTTCGATTACGGCCAGCGGCATGTGGCTTTTTTGTTGCCGTTATACACAGCCATTCTTGGCTACGGATTATGGCGGTTGTCCGTTCTGCCGGTGTGGCGGCGCATGATCAAAGAACAGTCCTGGCGGCGCGCCCCGGCATATGTGTTATCGGTGACGGCCGTCGCCCTGAATGTCTATCCCGCCTGGGTTGTGACCCAGTTGACCGGGAGTCCCACGCCATACAAGGATATCCAGCGCTGGTGCAATACGGAACTGCCGCCAGGCACCCTGGTCCTGACCGACCGCTGGTTCGAACCTTGGAACGAACTACGCCTCTATAATTCAACAAATGTTCATTTTACATTTACAATCCCAAATGATCCTCCCAACGTATATACAGGGCATAATTGGCGTGCCACGGCAAAGGCGTTTTTCGAGAAATATCCTGATTCCGGATATCTGTATTATGGAAACCACGATACGCGGCCGGAAGTAGGGCCATGGTCCTGGCCGGCGGAGTATTTTAGACAGAAGAAAACCTTTACCAATGTAGCCGGGCTCAAGTTGCGCAATATGGGGTTGGCCTACCGCGACGATTTTTATGATCCATATACAAATCTCGTGGTGATCAGCCTGTTTTATGATACCCGGGAGGACGCCCTGGCCAAGGCGCGCGACGCGGGACGGGAAACCGCGTTATTTTACGGGGCGGGGTGGGGGTACGACAAATTATGGCGCCAACTTAACGATTTCCGCGACTGGCGCGTTTTGACGGATCGGGCGGTGCTGGATGTGTATAACCTGACCGGCCAGCCTCGCAAGGCGCGGGTACGATTGCGCGGGATGGCCATCAATGGCGGCAAGCGCGCTATGGGCCCTTCCGGTGCCTATCACGATTTCCGTCATTTACAGCTTGAGGAATGGGCCTTGCCGCCGGTGGATTTGCAGCCCGGGCTGAACCAGATAGCCTTGCATGATCCGATGTGGCGCGTGTCTAAAATTCCTTTGCTGGTGGACGATGCTCGCGTGGCTCCAGAGTAAGATAATTTAAGCAGAAGGCGGACGAGAAGTATTTGAACAGAAGACTGAACAAGGCATGGAAGGGTGGCAGAGACGGAGGATTTGAAAAGAAGCGGAACAAGGGCGGCACAAGGGTTTTTTGGGTATTGAACAGAAGGCGGAGTCCGGCAAAGCCGGACGAAGGGTGGCGGGGACAGAGTTGTTTTACAGAAGGCGGAACAAGCAAAGAAATGGCGTGTCTCAAAAACCAGCGCTTTTTCCCGCGCCTCATAAGCTTCCGCCGCGCATGCACCCCGCCTCAAGCCGGTTTCGCCGTGCTCCTGCGGGTCACCGCCAGATATAAGGAACGGGATATCGACGTACTGTGGCGGGTCGCCGCCTGATACAGATCAATGATGCGGCCCGGGCAGAATTTGCTCGGTTGTTTCATTTTCAACTAGAATTACGCCCTGATACAATTTTTAAATGCGTTTTAAGCCATTACCTTAAAGGATAAACACATGACTCCAAAAATCACGCTCAGAACTTGGATAATGATATGCGCGGTTTTAATGCTGGCATTTGTTTATCAGCAAAATTTTATGCATAATTTTATGAAGGTTGGGAAAAAACCAGTTGCCGGCAGATGGCAGGCGGAAGTATTTGAGACCTACCAAAGCGACACCGCCATGCACGTTCCCATTATGTTGCAACAGGTCAAAAATGATGGCGCCAAGCGTTTGCTTTATCCGATGCCATGTTACGCCCCTGGAACCGAAACAAATTATTATCCATCATGTTACGGTTTGCAAGGCAAAGTGGCGGGATTGCTATGGCTGGCGTCGCGCTCCGATTTGGATGTTCATGTCAAAAGAATGCAAACAGGTTTGACTTTTCTTACCGGCTTAATATTGTCTTTGTTTTTAATTAAAATATCCCGGGAATTCGGCTGGATAACGGGTGGAATATTCTTTTTGTTAAGCCTGTCATCCGTCTGGATGGTCTTTGCCGCCAGAAATCTTTATCATGTATTTGCCACATGCCTGATGCCGTTTGCATATACATGGTTAAGATTTGAATGTTATGCTGACCGCCGGCGTTCACCGGCGCCACTGTTTGTCATTACCGGGTTGTTAGTGTTTATCCGCGCCTTATGTTCGTATGAATACATAACCAATGTCATACTGGGAGCAACTATCGGCCCGGTTTATTTTTTGATATTGCGAAAAGCCGGGTTGCGCGCAATCGCCAGGTGGGGCATCGGACTTTGCCTTGCTGGCGCGGCTGGTTTTGGCGCGGCATTAGCGCTGCATTTATTGCAATCCGCATGGTCATTCGGCTCGTTTGCGGACGGCGTTGCAGCTTTGCGTGATGTCGCGTTCGCAAGAAGTTTCGGTGATGACGGCGGAGTAAGATCAGCCATCTCAAATGTCCCGCTGTTAGCAATCATTGATGCGTACCTCTTGCAAAACGCCTACAGCATTCCTCTGGCCGGATCCCGCACATCAATTTTATTGATGATTGGAACCGCTTGTGCGATCACCACATTTTTAACGATTGCCGCGGTGGCATGGTTCATGGAATATTACCCGAAAGTCGGGAATAGTGAAAAATATCAGCGTTTATTTGCATTAACGCTGACAACATTCTGGGCAATGTGCTGCACATTTACGTGGCCGTTACTCATGAAAGGTCACATGTATCACCACATACATATGGCGCCAAAGTTGTTTTATATTCCATTTCTGCTGACATACGGCGTATTGATCGGGAGTATTATAGAAACCGCGATGCGCGCATTCTGGCCTTTCCGCCCTTTGGAAAATTCCTGCGCAAAAAAAGCTAAAAAGAAATGAGCAACGACAACAAAAACGGAAAAGTAGTAATCCTGGGCGCCGGGCCGGCCGGCTGCGCCGCCGGGTATGATCTGACCAAACACAATGCTGATGTCGTGCTGATTGAACGGTTGAGCCAGGTTGGCGGATTATCACGCACAATCAATCGCGGTAACGCCAAATATGATATAGGGCCCCACCGTTTTTTTACCACGTCCGCAAAGGTGCGCGCCTTATGGGACGAAGTCGGGGGTAAATCACTGAAAGTGGTGCCGCGCATGACCCGCATTCTTTTCAACAACCACCTGTTCAATTACCCTTTACAACCTTTAAACGCTTTTATGGGGCTGGGCGTGTTGCGCAGCCTTGCCGCCATTACAAGCTACACCAAATCCAAGGCGCGCGTCGCATACGCTCCCCGCACGCCGCAGAACTTTGAAGAATGGGTCATCGATCAGTTTGGCAACACGCTGTATCGGACTTTTTTTAAGACTTACACGGAAAAGGTTTGGGGAATTCCATGTTCGGATATTTCGACAAAATGGGCATCACAACGCATCAAAGGATTAAACCTCAGCCAGGCAATTATCAACGCGTTACGCAAAACATCCGGTAGCGGGATCAAAACCCTGATAGATCACTTCATTTATCCATCCGATGGTTGTGGTTCAATCTACGAAAAACAAGCTGAAATAATTCTTCAAAAAAAAGGGCGGCTTCTGAAAAACACAGAGGTTGTTGCCGTCCGCCATGACGGCGCTGGGCGCATAACCGGCGTCGATCTGGCTACCGCTGAAGGAATTAGCGCCATAGGTGGTGATTACTTCATTTCCACCATCCCGCTCACCGACCTGGTAAAAGCTATGCGCCCTTTGCCTCAATCACATGTTTTGAAAGCGGCGGACCAATTGAAATATCGCACCCATATTTCCGTAAATCTGCTGGTAGCCGGAAAATTGTTCACGGACAACTGGATTTACGTGCACAGCCCGTCGGTCAAAGTGGGACGCATCGCAAATTACCGTAATTTTTCCAACATGATGCATCATGACGCAGACATTACCCCTTTAACATTCGAATACTTCGTTTTCGATAATGACGCCATTGATAGTTTAACCGACAATGCCCTGATAGAGTTGGCGGTAACAGAAGGCTCAGCATGCAAATTGCTGCCCGGTGGCGTCGAAAAAATATTGGACGCATTTGTTGTCAGAAATAAACAAGCATATTGCGTGATGTCCAAGGGCTTCGAGGCTGCCCAAAACATTCTGCGCGAATACACCGCGTCATTTTCAAATCTTCAAGTGGCGGGACGGGCGGGAATGTTCAAATACAACAATCAGGATCATTCCATTATGACCGGCCTTTTAGCCGCTGAAAATGCCTTGGGTGGCAAGCACGACGTCTGGTCCGTTAACATTGATGCAGCATACCAGGAATCCGGCGCGGCGCCCAACCTGTGTGATGCTGATCGCGAGGAAATGAAGGTATAACCTGGATTTTGCACCATGCAAAAAACATGTCCGCCATAGTCAAACGACGGCAAATCACACGGCCGGCTGCCGGTGTGCCCCCATAGCATGCAGCGCGAAGCCGTATGAATATGTGTGTTTCTGGAACCTGTTCTCGCGTAACTACTTGGGGGACAGCCGATAACCGTGCCAGAGCTGGTTTGCACACTATATCATTGTTTTAAATCACTTTAACGCCAATTCTTTGTGCAAAATAAGAACGCAAGCCGAGTCCCGCCTTCCGCCCTTGTTACGCCTTCCGTGAAGGATCAGAGGGGCAAAGGGTTCAGTTTTCAGGCGTAAAACCCTAAAACGTTAAACCTTAAAACTTGCAAATTTCTGCCTTCTGTTCAGAATTCTTAATTCCCCCCTTGCATACGTTGCGCCAGGGCCGCGTCCGCCAAAACCAGCGCGGCCATGGCTTCCACTACCGGAACGGCGCGGGGCAGGACGCAGGGGTCGTGCCGGCCGGGTACCTTTAATTCGATTTCGCGGCCGTCATAACCGGCGGAAGGCTGGGGCCGGGCAATGGTGGCGGTCGGCTTGAAGGCCACGCGCATAACCACCGGCGCGCCGTTGCTGATCCCGCCCTGGATGCCGCCGCTGCGGTTCGTGGCCGTGCGCAGTTGGCCATTGACCGCGATAAACAGGTCGTTGTGTTCCGAGCCGTGCAGGCGTGTTCCGGCAAAGCCGGAAGCGATCTCAAACCCCTTGACCGCGGGAATGGAAAACATGGCATGCGCCAGCAGGGCGTTGAGTTTGTCGAATACCGGGTCGCCCCAGCCGGCTGGCAGGTTGCGGCAGACGCAGGTGACGATTCCGCCCAGCGAATCCCCGTCCTGGCGCGCCTGGAGAATCGCTTCCGCCATGCGCGCGGCGATGGCGGCATCCGGGCAGCGCACGGGCGAAGCATCCACCGCGGCGCGGGATATGTCCGACTCGCTCAAGTTCGGCGCCGTGATCTCGCCGATGGCGCTGACCCAGGCCGTGATTTGCACTCCGAAAGTATGGACCAGGAATTTTTCCGCCACGGCGCCGGCTGCCACGCGCGCCGCGGTCTCGCGGGCGCTGGCGCGGCCGCCTCCGCTGGCGGAGGTCAAACCGTATTTGGCCCGGTATGTAAAATCGGCATGCGAGGGGCGGGGCGCCTCTTGCAGGATGGCATAATCCCGCGGGCGCTGGTCACGGTTCTCCATCAGCAGCGCCACCGGTCCGCCCTGGGTCAAGCCGTCTTCCACGCCGGAAAGAATTTGAACCCTGTCGGCTTCCTGGCGCTGGGTGGTTAATGCGCTTTGCCCGGGCCGGCGCCGGTCAAGCTGGGGCTGGATGTCCGCCGCGGATAATGGCAGCCGCGCCGGGCAGCCATCCACGACGGCGCCGATGGCCGGTCCGTGCGATTCGCCGAATGTGGCGACACGGAAAAATCTGCCAAAAATATTGCCCATAATTCATCTCCAAAGCAAGCAGTGTTCTGTCTTTGCGTTCAGCCGTAAAACCCAAGGCGGACGCGCGCCCGCAACTCCCGCGGTTTATTTTATCCGCAGATTTCGCAGATTTGCGCAGATTATTTTACCTGAATAAGGCAAACAGGATATGCCCATTGCCCAATCGCCGCGCCGGACCGGCATCTGCCGGTCTGACGGATCGGCTGATACGCTGGTTTATGTTATTTCTGGCGTATGAATCGTTAATGCGGGAAATATAGGTGTAAAATCTTTGCGGTTACTGGTTAAAAGCCCTTTGCGTTCAGATGCAAAGGCGCCGATTAGAATGTCGGCCACGGGCCTGCGCACGGTTTTATGTTCGCGCTTGTAATTTACATAACGCGACCAGGCCTTATGCGCCTGCTGCGTGTCTTCCCATCTCCAGGGTGTTGAATAATTTATGCCTACATTTTCCAGAAAATCGTTCTGACGGACACGGTCTCCCAGGAATGCTGGGGCTAATTCCACGTAACTGACGGGACACAACGCCAGTCCGTCCCTGGCAAATTGATCCAGCAAGGATGCGGACGACTTGCCGAATTCCGGATCGTCATCAAGCACATCAATCACCAGGCACGTATCTACGACCCACGCCATTAAATTTCCCCTGAATTCACTATCATCCCATAGATACGGTTTATCACCGGAAAACGGCAATATTCTTTACGGAAATTGGAGTTTGGCGTAAATCACAGATTCAGAAATACACACACAAAGACACGAAGGCACAAAGATTTACACAAAATGATCAGATATATTACCAATTCCATGTCCGCCTGGCGGACAGCGCGGCATCCCACTCAATTACTTTACATATATGCTCGTTTCTGTGCCTGTGCTTGCCTGCCGTAGCTTTAGCGAAGGCGGGCTGTGTCCGCCATAGCATCCGAGCGAAGGCAGATGGCTAATCCCTCCATCCGCTCATCCGTCTCGGTGGTAAAATATCCGCATCTTCTTTATGGCCGAAAATCTGCGTAATCTGTGGACAAAAAAAGGTTCCGAGGTAAATTATCCTAGTCTTCTTTGTGGCTTAGCGGCTTTGTGAGAGCATAAAGTGATTTTCTGTGGGATGCTACTGAAATTGGCTCCTAGGATTCAGGTTTCCCCTTTACGTATTTCCGCCATCCATTCAGCAGTCGGGCGGACAGGGCGAAAGCGTTTGGCATAACCCCGCATGGCCATGGCGCCTTTGGCGCACTGGCGGGATTTGAGAAAAATCCTGCATTCGTTGCGGGAAACAGGCTCCCAGACAAGTTGTTGCCCCGGATCAACCTGCATCTGCTTCCGGATTTGTGCCGGTATGGAAATTTGTCCGCGTTCAGTTACCGTTGTGACTTGTGTTTTCATGCATCCGACAATACATCATGTGGGTTAACATGTCAACCATTTCTTCTGCCAGTGCTGAAAGGGGCAAAGGCACAAAGGGGCAGTGTCTGGCCCTTTCGCGTTCTTTGCGTTCTTTTGGGGTGAATTTCTTCCCCTTCGTGCTCTTCGTGCCCTTCGTGGTTAAATCACAAAGGGGCAAAGGCACAAAGGGGCAGTGTCTGGTCCTTTTGCGTTCTTTGCGTTCTTTTGGGGTGAATTTCTTCCCCTTCGTGCTCTTCGTGTCCTTCGTGGTTAAATCAGAAAAGGGGCAGAGGATCAAAGGCACAAAGGGGCAGTGTCTGGTCCTTTTGCGTTCTTTGCGTTCTTTTGCGGTGAATTTCTTCCCCTTCGTGCTCTTCGTGCCCTTCGTGGTTAAATCACAAAGGGGCAAAGTGTTCAGTTTTCAGGCGTAAAACCATAAAACGGAAACCCTTAAAACTTACAAAATTCCGCCTTCGCGTTTTTTGCGGTGAATTTCCCCGGTCTTGTTTCGTGGTTATTTCCCGGATTTTGTGAATTTTGCTCTTTTTTGTGGATTTTTCCAACATTTCCTGTCAATAATCGTAACCATGTCATGGAATCACGTAAAAAAACACTGGCAAGAGCCCAATGGTTATGCGGCGGTATTGCGCATGGGCATACCGCTGGTCATCAGCATGGGCGCCACGACCTTGATGCTGTTTACCGACCGCGTATTCCTGGGGCGGTACAGCGTGGATGCCATCGCCGCCGCGGGGCCGGCGGGGGCCATGGCATTTGTCTTTCTCGCCTTTTTCGGCGGCATCGGAAGTTATGCCAGCACTTTCATTGCCCAGTATTCCGGCGCCAGGCGGCCGCGGCAGATTGGCCGGACCCTGTGGCAGGCGCAATACTTTACCCTGCTGGCCGGCGCCTTGCTCGCCATCGGCGCCGGGATGGCGCGCCCCATGTTCGAATTAATCGGCCATGCCCCGGCCATCCGCGAACTGGAAATCGTCTATTTCCGCATCCTGATGCTCGGCGGCATCACCCATGTCTGGCATGATGTCCTGGCGTGTTATTTTTCCGGGCGCGGAGTTACCCGTCCCATCATGCTGGTCAGTATCGCCGGAGCAGTTCTCAATATCCCCCTGGATTATGTCATGATCTATGGCTGGGGTCCCATCCCGGAGCTGGGCGTGGGCGGCGCCGCCGGCGCCACGGTCATCAGCCAGACCTTCATCTGCGTTCTACTGGCCGCCATGGTTTTCCGCCGCCGGAATGACCTCGTCCATGGCGTTATCAGCGAACGCAAACTGGATTTGGAATTATTCCGGCGGCTGATGCGGTTCGGCCTGCCCAGCGGTGTGCAAGTCGCGGTGGACACCACCGCTTTTTCGTTTTTTCTTTTGATCATCGGACGGCTGGGCCGGATGGAACTGGCGGTGAGCAATATTGTCTTTTCCATCAACTCGCTGGTTTTCATGCCCATGCTGGGACTTTCCATCGCCACCGCCACGCTGGTCGGCCAGGCAATCGGCAGGGAAAAGCCCGACGAGGGCGTAACCGCCACCCGTAATGCCCTGCATTTGACGATGCTGTATATGGGCGCAATGGCATTGCTGCTGGTGCTGTTTCCCAATCCCCTTTTACGACTGTTTCTGCCGCCCGGGTCCGCGCCGGCGGAAGCGGCGGAAATTCTGTCCACCGGAGCAATGCTGCTGGTTTTCGTGGCGATTTACAGTCTGCTGGACACCATGAATGTCGTCTATTCCGGCGCATTGCGCGGGGCGGGCGATGTGCGATTCGTCACCTGGACGATCGCCATCCTCTCCTTCGGAATCATGGTTGTGCCATCCTGGATTGCCGTGGAGTGGCTGGGCGGCGGCATTTACACCGTCTGGACCATCGGCTCGTTTTATATCTGCGTGCTCGCACTGGTGTTCTGGCGGCGGTTTCGCCAGGGGCGATGGAAGTCCATGCGGGTGATTGAACCGGCCGTGGGGCTGGTGCAAGGGGGCGTGGGCCCGGGCCGGAATGTGATGACCTGAGCGCCATGCGGGACGCATTCTTCCGCTGGAGGGCGAACTTGGGCGGCGCAAGTTTTAAGGTTTTCCGTTTTATGGTTTTACGCCTGAAAACTGAACACTTTGCCCCTTTTCTGATTTAACCACGAAGGACACGAAGATCACGAAGGGCGGAAAATTCACCGCAAAAGAACGCAAAGAACGCGAAAGTCCAGACACTGCCCCTCTGATCCTTTGCCCCTTCTGCCCATTTTGCCGATTTTGCTTGTGTTTGACACTGCGTTTCATAAAGTATGTTGCATTCGCCCGGCGGAAGACCAGCCCAGTCAGGCGCGTCGCCGGCTTTGGACTTGGAATCTGCGCAAATCTGCGTAATCTGCGGATAAAAATGATCCGCGGATGAAACAGATTCACACAGATGAGATGGAAGGCCTCAATTAGGATTGCGGGCTTGCGCCTGCTTCAGGAAGGAACATGCATGAAAGCAGTGGTTTTGGCCTATCACAATATCGGATGCGCCGGACTGGAAGCCCTCTTGCGCCATGGATTCGATATCCAGGCGGTGTTCACACACAAGGACGATACCAGGGAAAAAATCTGGTTCGGTTCCGTAGCGGAACAGGCGGCGCGGCATCGTTTGCCGGCATTTGCCCCGGACAACATCAATCATCCCATCTGGCGCGACCGTATCCGGGCTTTGCAGCCCGATGTGATTTTTTCGTTTTATTACCGCCACATGGTTAAGCCGGATATCCTGGAAATCCCGCCCCTGGGCTGCCTGAATCTGCACGGATCGCTGTTGCCCAAGTACCGCGGCCGCTGCCCGGTCAACTGGGTGCTGGTAAACGGCGAACGCGAGACGGGGATGACCTTGCACTACATGACGCCGAAACCCGACGATGGCGATATTGCCGCGCAGGTCAAGGTGCCGATAGCGCCGGATGACACTGCCGCCACCCTGTTCGACAAGATGACCAGCGCCGCCGTGGAACTGCTCGACGACGCCCTGCCGCGCCTGCTCCAGGGCAAGTTGCCGCGCCGGCCGCAGGACCACTCCCAAGCCACGTATTTCGGCGGCCGCCGGCCGGAAGACGGCGCTATTGACTGGAACAAGGACGCTGCATCCATTGACAACCTCGTGCGCGCCGTGACGCTGCCCTATCCGGGCGCCTTTACCTTCCTCGGCAGCCGCCGCCTGCTGGTCTGGCGCGTCGCCGTGGCGCCGGCTCCATCGGCATCCGCTGCGCCGGGAACCATCCTGAGCGCGAATCCGCTGGTGGTCGCCGCCGGGAAACAGGCTTTGCGCATCGAGCAGGCGCAGCCCGAAGACGATATCCTGATGGACGGCGCCCAGGCGGCCGCCGCCATGGGCTTGAAGCCCGGTATCGTCCTGGGCCGGCGCGCGGCGCCGGCGCAGCGCAAGACCAGCGTCCTGATCCTGGGCGTCAACGGCTTTATCGGCAATGCCTTGAGCGAACGGCTGCTGCAGTCGAAAAAATACGTGGTGCATGGCATGGACCTGCACTCCGATAAGATCGCGCGCCTGATCGGGCAGCCGGATTTCTTTTTTGATGAGGGCGATATCTCCATCCACCGCGAGTGGATCGAGTACCATGTCCGCAAGTGCGACGTGATCCTGCCCCTGGTGGCCATCGCCACGCCCATCGAATACACGCGCAATCCGTTGCGGGTATTCAACCTGGATTTCGAGGAAAACCTCCGCGTGGTGCGGTATTGCGTCAAGTACGGCAAACGCATCATCTTTCCCTCCACCTCGGAAGTGTATGGCATGTGCGACGATGAGGAGTTCGACGAGGACCATTCCCGGCTGATCCTGGGACCTATCCGGATGCAGCGCTGGATTTATTCCTGCTCGAAACAGCTTTTGGACCGCGTGATCTGGGCGTATGGCCAGAAGGAAGGGCTGCGCTTTTCGCTGTTCCGTCCATTCAACTGGATCGGACCGCGCCTGGACAGCCTGACTTCCGCCCGCATCGGCAGCTCCCGCGCCATTACCCAGTTAATCCTGAACCTGGTGGAAGGCACGCCGATCCGGCTCGTGGACGGCGGTGCGCAGAAACGCTGTTTTACCGACGTCAAGGACGGGGTGGAGGGATTGTTCCGGATCATTGAAAACGCCAACGGCGGCAGCGATGGCGAGATTTTCAACCTGGGCAACCCCGACAACGAAGCCAGCATCCGCGAATTAGCCGACCTGCTGGTGGCCAAGTTTGCCAGGCATCCCTTGCGGCCAAAATTCCCGCCCTTCGCCGGCATCCAGGAAGTGGAAAGCAGACTGTACTACGGCAAGGGCTACCAGGATGTCGTGCATCGCCGCCCGAGCATCCGCAAGGCCCGGCGCATCCTGGGCTGGAATCCCGCCATCGGCCTGGAACAATCGGTGGACGAGACGCTCGATTTCTTCCTGCAGGAGGCCGTGGCATCCGGCGAATTCGGGCGGTGACATCCTAAAATCCCGTCACGGATTCAGGTGAAATGCAAATCGGGCTAAGGGTAGATGTGGACACATTGCGCGGCACGCGCCTGGGCGTGCCGGTAATTTGCCGGACGCTGGCCGAATATGGCTGGCGCGCGTCATTCTTCTTTTCCGTGGGCCCGGATAACATGGGCCGGCACCTCTGGCGGCTGGTGCGGCCGCGGTTCCTGATCAAAATGCTCCGCAGCAACGCGCCGGCGCTTTACGGCTGGGATATCCTCCTGCGGGGCGTCTTCTGGCCCGGTCCGCTGATCGGGCCGCGTTGCGCGGCCGTAATCCGCGATACTGCCGCCGCCGGCCATGAAATCGGCCTGCATGCCTGGGATCACCAGGCCTGGCAGGCGCGCGTGGATCGTTGGCCGGACCATATTCTGCGGCGTCAACTCCGCCGGGGATACGACCTGCTGAGCGGCATTCTCGGCCGCCCGCCCACCGCCTCCGCCGCGCCGGGCTGGCGGTGCACGCCGCGGGCGCTGTCGGTCAAGGATGAGTTCGGCTTCGCCTATAACAGCGATTGCCGGGGCGAGACGGTTTTTTGTCCCCGCGTCGATGGGCGCCGGCTGCGGACGCCCCAGGTTTCGGTCAACCTGCCGACCTACGACGAATTGGTCGGACGCGATGACGTTACCGCCGCGAATTACAACCAGCGCCTGCTGGACCTGATCCAGCCGGACCGTTACAACGTCTTAACAATTCATGCCGAGGTGGAAGGCATTGCCGCCGCGGAACTTTTCCGCGAGTTTGCCGCCGCACTGGCCGCGCGCGGCGGACATTGCTGCCCGCTGGGCGAGTTGGCTGGCCAACCGGAAGATTTGCCATCCGGCATCCTGGCTCCCGGCCGGGTGCCCGGCCGGGAGGGCTGGGTGGCGGTCGCGCATTGATTGGCGCCGCGCCGGTGGGCGGGAACGTACCGGCAGATCAGGTGGGAAGCGGATGTTTTTACCACGGAGTCCGGCAAAGCCGGATGAAGGCGGCGGAATCGGAGGATTTGAACAGAAGACTCACCACAGGTTCGCCCTCCAGGGATCAAAGTGTTCAGTTTCAGGCGTAAACCCATAAAACGGAAAACCTTAAAACGTACAAATTTCCGCTTTCGCGTTCTTTGCGTTCTTTTGCGGTGAATTTTCCGCCCTTCGTGATCTTCGTGTCCTTCGTGGTTAAATCAGAAAAGAGGCAAAGTGTTCAGTTTTCAGGCGTAAAACCATAATCTGGATGCCGGATATGTCGGAATTGCAACAAATATTACGCGTGGCGGATGCCTGGCGCGATTACGAATTGATCGATTGCGGCGCTGGACGCCGCCTGGAACGCTGGGGCAAGTTCAAACTGATCCGGCCCGACCCCCAGGCCATCTGGCCCTGCGCCGCGCCGGAGCAGTGGCGCGGCGCGGACGCCTGTTACCACCGCAGCGCCGAGGGCGGCGGGCATTGGGAAATGTCGCAGCCGTTGCCGGAATTCTGGACGGTGGCTTACCGCCGCCTGACTTTCAAAGTGCGCCCGACCGGATTCAAACACATGGGGTTGTTCCCCGAGCAGGCGGTAAACTGGGACTGGATTGACGCGCAAATCCGCGGCGCGGGGCGGCCGGTCAGATTGCTCAACCTTTTTGGCTATACCGGCGCGGCCACCGCCGCCGCCGCCGCCGCCGGGGCGCAGGTCTGCCACGTGGACGCGGCGCGCGGCATGGTGCAATGGTGCCGGGAAAATCTGGCGCTCTCCGGCCTGGGAGCGGCGCCGGTGCGGTATATCGTGGACGATTGCCTGGCTTTCATCCGCCGGGAACAGCGGCGCGGCCGGCGCTATGACGCCCTGGTGATGGATCCGCCTTCCTACGGCCGCGGCAGCCGGGGTGAAGTATGGAAACTGGAAGACCAACTGGCGCTGCTGCTGGGCGAATGCCGGAAACTGCTTTCGGATACCCCCCTGTTTTTCCTGGTCAACGCTTACACCACCGGCTTGTCGCCCATCGTGCTGGTGAACCTGCTGCGCGATCTCATGCCCGCGCCAGCCGGCCGGATCGCCGGGGGCGAGTTGGGCTTGCCCGCCAGTGCGGGCGGCCGGATTCTGCCCTGCGGGATTTACGCGGCCTGGGAAATAGGCAGCGGATAAATGAACGGAGCGGAAATCGGAATTTAACCACGAAGGACACGAAGATCACGAAGGCGGGGAAAATTCACCGCAAAAGAACGCAAAGAACGCGAAAGCGGAAATTTGTAAGTTTTAAGGTTTAACGTTTTATGGTTTTACGCCTGAAAACTGAACACTATGATCCCTGGAGGGCGAACCTGCGGTGAGCTGACCCGGAAATTAGCCACAAGATAAAGAAGGTTCACACAAAGGTAGTATTTTAGTAGGGCGGAAGGTGTGTGAGTGCGGAAGTTGCCATAGAATACGCAGCGACTAATGAAAAACGACTCCCAAACCCCCAAACTCAAGCATTCACCAACACCCATCCAATCACCCCCCCCACACTCACGCGCGATCCAACAGGTGCAATTCCGCCCGGAATTGATGGCTCCGGCAGGCGGACCGGATGCCGGCTATGCCGCGCTGCATTTCGGCGCGGATGCCATTTACCTCGGGTTGGCCGGCTTTTCGGCGCGTGCTGATGCGGAAAATTTTTCACTGGAAACGCTTTCGTCAATCACGGCTTACGCGCATTCCCTGCTGCCGCGCCGGCGCGTTTACGTCGCTTTCAATACCCTCGTGCAGGACGCCGAACTGCCGGCCGCCGCTGACAGATTGCAGGCGCTGGCGGAATTGCAGGTGGACGCCCTGATTATCCAGGACCTGGGCGTGTTGCGGCTGGCGCGGGAATATGCGCCGGAGTTGGCCCGGCATGCCAGCACCCAGTTGGCCGTGCATAACCTGCCGGGCGCGCGCGCGGCGCGGGCGCTCGGATTCCAGCGGGTGACGCTGGCGCGGGAGTTGACTTTACCCGAAATCCGGGCAATCGCGCGGGATGGCGGGGTGGAAGTCGAAACTTTCGTGCATGGCGCGCTCTGTTACAGTTACAGCGGGTTATGCCTTTTTTCTTCGCATTTGCTGGGACGCAGCGGCAACCGCGGCCGGTGCGCTTATCTCTGCCGTGAAATATTCCAGCCGCCGGACGCGCCGGCGAAGGCCGCGCCGGATTTTCCTTTTTCGATGAAAGACCTGGCCCTGGACGAATTGACGCCGCAGTTGGCGCGTGCGGGCGTCAGCGCCTTGAAAATCGAAGGCCGGAAAAAATCATCCCTGTACGTGGCCATGGTGACGCGCTTGTATCGGCGGCTGCTGGACGGGCCTGTGCGGTCCGCGGAACTGCAGGCGCTGGCGGATGATGTGCGGGTGGTTTTCAGCCGCCCTTGGACGGAATTGTATGCGCGCTCCGCCGGGGCCGCAACGCCGGTGGAACGTTGCGGCGTCGGACACCGCGGCTGCCCGATCGGCGCGGCGGCGGGCATCCGGCGCAGCGGCAGGTGCGATTGGCTGGCCTTCCAAACCGGCCGCGCCCTGGAATTGCACGATGGCTTGCAGGTGGATTTGCCCGGCGTGCCGCGCCCGTATGGTTTTGCCGTCGCCGCCATGCGTCAGGCTGGCAAGTCCACCCCGCGGCCGCCGGTGCGCGTGGATGCCGGCGCGCGGATCGAGGTGCGGCTGCCGGACGATCATCCGTCAATTCCAGCCGGAGCGCGCATCTCTTGCGCCGCTTCGCAGGCGGTGAAACGCGCCGGGCAGTTTCCGCGTCCGCGCCCCGGGCAATACCGGGTGCGTCATCCGGTTACAGTGACTCTGGCAATCGGCAACGATGGCATCCGCGTCCAGGCCCGGTCGCATTGGCCGGGCGCGCCGGCGCCGGCCACGGTGTCGTTTTGCCTGGAGTACGCCGCCCCGCCGGCGCGCGGGGAAGGGCTGACGCCCGACGCCGCGCGGCAAGCCATTGCGCAAATGCAGGATACCGATTGGCGGCTGACGGAATTTAATCTTTCCAATCCCGAACGCCGGTTTGTGCCGGTTTCCGTCCTGAAAAATGCCAGGCGGCAAATGTTGGCGGCGTTGGAAGCCTGCCGGGCCGCCCGGCGGGAGGATACCCGGGAGCGCGTGTCTGTCTGGTTGGGCGATGTTTGCGGCAGGGCAACGCCTCCCTGCTGTGTCAGGACTACGCAGGGCATGCCGGCGGAGCCGTCCGTCAAGCAATGGTTATGGTCATTAAAAACCGACCAGCCTGAGTGCCTGGAATCATTCGAGACGCAGGATTGCGTTGACCTGGAAGAATTGGTGCTCGACATCGCCGGGTGGGATTTGGCGGAAGGGCGCCGATGTCTGGCGGCCTGGCGCGAGAGGCTGGGGCCGGACCGGCTGCGGTTAGCCTTGCCGATTATCGTCCGCGCTGCGGATGAATTGAAATTACGGCCGGTTATCCGGGCGCTGTGTCAGGCTGGCTGGCGCCGCTGGGAGATTTCCAATATCGGCGGCATGGAATTGCTGCGGGCGGCCGGGGCGGATCCGGCGGCCCTGGATTTGGCCGCCGATTGGCCGCTTTACGCCGTCAACCGCGCCGCCAGCCGGCAATTGGCGGATATGGGGATCACCCGGTTGACACTGTCGCCGGAAGATGGCCGGGATAACTGGCGCGCATTATTACTGCATCTGGCTGTGCCGGCCGTGGCGATCGTTTACCAGGATACGCCGTTGATGTTGTCGGAAACCTGCATCCTGCGTTCGCCCCGCTGTTCCGGCAAGGGCGGGTGCCGCCGGCCGGAAATGGATTTAAAATCGGCGCATGGCGATTTGCTCCATGTCTGCCGCCGCGGATGCCGGAACGTGTTGATCAACCAGCAGCCTTTGAATTTATGGCCGCGCCGCCGTGAGCTTTGGGAGATCGGCGTCCGGCGCGTTCGTGCCGACTTTATCTGGCGGACTTATTCCCCGGCCGCCACGCGGGAAATCTGGCGCAGTTTGCGCGCCGGAACCGATGGTCCGGCCGGCCATTGCGGCAATTTCAACCGGGGCATGGCGTAACCAGGCAATGACGCGAAGCGGAAATTTATACGTTTTAAGGTTTACCGTTTTATGGTTTTACGCCTGAAAACTCAACACTTTGCCCCTTTCCTGATTTAACCACGAAGGACACGAAGAGCACGAAGCAAACAATATTCACCACAAAAGAACGCAAAGAACGCGAAAGCGGAAATTTGTACATTTTAAGGTTTTCCGTTTTATGGTTTTACGTCTCAGAACTGAACAATTTGATTCCTGGAGGGCGAACCTGTGGTGAGCCTTCTGTTTGCCCCCCCAAAAAAAACCTTATTCTGCCCTTGTTCCGCCTTCTGTTCAAACAAACGGAACCATGCTTCACGTCCCGGCTCTCAAGAGCGGGTGGAAGACGGTCGTGATTCGCCGGCGGCCGCTGCGAGCATGGCGCGCAACTCTCCGGGCAGTTCCGGCCATGGCGGGTGATGGATGGACACCGGCCGTCGGCATACTGCGCTGAAATGTTCCGTCATCCTGGCGCGCACCGCCTCCGGGGCAGGGCACGTTTCCGGCAATAGCAGTTCCAGCGATGTCACGGCCTCCCCAACCAGGCCGCAGGGCACGATCGTCTGGAATCCGCCCAAATCCGGCCGGACATTGAAACTCATGCCATGCGAGGTAACCCAGCGCTTGAGGCGGATGCCGATGGCGGCTAATTTGCCCCGGTGGGTCCAGGCCCCGGTTTTGCCGGGGCGCCGAAACGCCGCGACGCCGAAATCCGCCGCGGTGCGGATGGCGATTTCCTCCAGGTTATGCAAATAGCCATGCGCGTCGGCTTCATTTACGCCCAGGCGGATGATGGGGTAGATGATTACCTGGCCCAGCCCGTGATAAGTGACGTCGCCGCCGCGGGTGGCATGCGCCATATCAATACCGCGCCGCGCCAATTCCGCGGGTGAGGCCAGCAGATGCCTGGCCTGCCCGCGGTTGCCCAGGGTGACGACAGGCGTATGCTCCAGGAAAAGCGCCATGTCCGGCAGTGTTTCGGCAATCCGCCGGCGCACCAGTTCGTCCTGCAAGCGCATTGCCGCCGGGTAGGGGACCGGAGCGTCAAACCAGATGGCCAGGGCGCTGTTCATTCCGCCACGGCAATGACTTCCACTTCCACCAGGGCGCCCAACGGCAGGCCGGCTTGGACGGTGGTGCGCACGGGAGGCGGATTTGTGGCGAAATGGAGGTTATACACCTCGTTAAAGGTCGGGTAATCGGCAAGGTTGGCCAGAAACGCCGCCACGCGCACAACGTGTTCAAATCCCATGCCCGCCGCGGCCAGCACTGCCGCAATGCTTTGGAATACCCGCTCGGATTGCTCGCGGATGCCGCCGGGTACGATAGTGTGTTTTTCGGGATCCAAGGCAATCATGCCTTGCACGTACAGGGTGTTCCCCACCCGGATGCCCTGGGAATAACGCGCCACCGGCCGCGGCGCCTGGCTGGTTTGAATGACTGTTTTCATGCTTTTCCTTTCATAAATTGGAAAATTTACCGCAAAAGAACGCAAAGAACGCGAAAGGTCCAGATATTACCCCTCTGATCCTTTGCCCCTTTTCTGATTAACCACGAAGGACACGAAGAGCACGAAGCAAGCAATATCCACCACAAAAGAACGCAAAGAACGCGAAAGCGGAAATTTGCAAGTTTTAAGGTTTTCCGTTTTATGGTTTTACGACTGAAAACTGAACACTTTGATCCCTGGAGGGCGAATCTGTGGTGAGCCTTCTGTTCAAAATATTTAACTCTCAAATATCACCTTAATGGCCTGGCCGTTTTGGAACAAGTCGAATGCTTCCTGCCAGGCGCTGAGCGGGAACACGTGCGTAATCAACGGTTCCGTGCGGACTTTGCCGGAGGCGCAGAGTTCCAGGGCTTTTTCCCAACCGGTGAACTTTTGACTGAATGATCCCAGCAGCCGGATTTCCCGGTACAGCACCCGATCCAGATCGAAGGTGATTGGTTTGCCGAAAATGCCAATCTGGGTATAACTGCCTTCGCTTTTCAAAAGCGCCAGGCCCTGCTGCGCGGCGGCCGCCGCGCCGGAACATTCCAAAACACGGTCCAGACCGGCCCCGCCGCTGAGTTCGTTGACCAAGTCTTCCACCTGGCCGGCGGCGCAGACATGATCCGCGCCTAAAGCGCGGCCGATTTCCAGCCGGGCGCGGTCGCGTTCGGCGCCGGACAGGATCACCGTGCCGCCGTTGGCCTTGACGTATTGCAGGCAGAATAAACCCATCGGGCCGGGACCGCTCACGAGGACCAGGTCGCCGGCATTAATGCCGGTCAGTTCCTGGACGGCGTGGTATGCGCAGGCGGATGGATCAGTCAGCGCGCCGGAACGGAAATCCACTATGTCCGGCAAGCGGTGAATGCGCGCGCGGGGCACAACCACATGGCTGGCGAAGGCGCCGTCGAAAGCGTAGCCGGTGGCAAGTCGCTTGCGGCACAAGTTGTAGCTGCCGTTGGCGCATTGCGGGCAGATGCCGCAATTATACCTGGTGTTTTCCGCCGTCACCCGCGCGCCGATTTCCAGGTCCGCCACGCCCGGCCCGAGGGCCGTCACCACACCGGCGAATTCATGCCCCGGAATGACCGGAAAGCGCATCGGAATGCCGATGTCGCCCTTGCGGATGTGCAGGTCCGAGCCGCAGATGGAAGCGGCGCGCACGGCGATTTGCACCTCGCCGGCGCCGGGTTGCGGCACCGGGACTTCACGCAATTCCATGTTGCCCTGGCCGGGGGCGAATTTGACCAATGCCTGCATATGGGTCTCCTGCAGTTCGAATTGTTCCTGGTTTTGCCGCCGGCGCGATTCTGTCCAAATCGGCATGTTTACCATAACCTGAGCAAGCCCGGGTGTCAACGGAGAACGCAATTGCGGGATACAGAGGGCACGAAGGGCGGGAAATTCACCGCAAATGAACGCAAAGATCGCGAAAGCGGAAATTCAGAATTTAACCACGAAGGACACGAAGATCACGAAGGGTGGGAAAGTCACCGCAAAGAAGGCAAAGATCGCGAAAGGTCCAGATACTGTGCCTCTGTGCCTTTGCCCTCTCCCGCCCCTCTTCCCTCAGTTGACTTCGTCGTAAAACGCGTGCGCCAGCAACTGGCAGCCGGCATCGTTCGGATGCAGGCCGTCAATGGACATATAGCCCGGGTCATGGTTGAATTCGGCCGCCGCGTCCACCAGCCAGGCGCCTTCCTCATTCGCCAGGTTGCGGATGGCGTTGCTCAGGCGCTGTTCGCCGCTGTCCCAGAGATCGTAATTGCCGGTCATGGGCGTCAATGTGGAAATCACCGGCACGGTCTTGTTGTTCTTCGCCGCCTGGATGATGTAACGCAGATTGCCGATGGTGGTCGCCTGGTCCCGGCCGTGCAGCAGATCGTTGGCACCGTAAAGGATCAACAGGTATCCCGGTTTATGGCGGGCGAGCACGCTGTTCACCCGGCCGGCGCCGCCGCCGCTGGTTTCGCCGCCGTTGCCTTCATTGATGACCGTCTGACCCAACATCCCGGCCAGCCGGGGCGGGTAGGGCGCGACCCCGTAATTGATGTCGCCGGTAATGCTGTCGCCCAACGCCACGTAAACGTTCGGATCGTTATCGCCGAAATCAACCGAGGCTTTATCGTGCTTGCTGCCGCCTCCGCTGCTTTCGCATCCGGCGCCGCCCAGCAACAGCATGGCGGCGAGGCATGTTACTCCAATCAAACTGAAATTAACCATCCGGCGCCCAGACTTCATATGTTCTCCATTCGATGAGATTTTTTCCAGTAGAGACTTGCAAGACTGCCGCCGCCTGCTACGTTTACGCTTCAAACTTAACAGGCGTTAATTAATAAAATTGCATTTTATTGTCAAGCAATTTGTATGTAGCTGTCGTAAACAAATGACTTGGCCGCATAATTAACAAATGATTTGTCCGCTTAAAGCTGTCAGGATGGTGCATTCAAAGGGGGGTTATATGGATGAATATCCGAAGGCAGCACTGGAGCGGGCAATGAAGGTACAGGAAGTGATCTTGCGTGCGATTGAAGGGCGGTTAATGTGGTGGGAGGCGGCGGAGATACTAGGTGTGAGCTACCGGACCATGCGGCGCTGGAAAGGGCGCTACGAGCGGTATGGTTACGACGGGCTGCTGGATCGTCGGCGGAAGATACCGGGGCCGCGGCGCGTGCCCCTTGCGACGGTGAAGCAGGTGCTGAGGTTGTACCGAGAAGAATACATGGATTTCAATGTGAGGCATTTTCACGAGAAGCTGCAGGCGGAGCATGGGATCGAGCTCAGTTATCAGTGGGTCAAGAGCGCCTTGCAGACGGCCGGGTTGGTGGCGAAGGCCCGGAAACGAGGGCCGCATCGGCAGCAGCGGGAACGGCGACCAATGGCGGGGATGATGTTGATGGTGGATGGCAGCACCCATGCCTGGTTGCCCCTGCTGGCGGGCCAGAAGCAGGATCTGATCCTGGTGATGGACGATGCCACCAGCGAAGTCTACACGGCCTATCTTGTGCCCCAGGAAGGGACATTAACGGTGATGAAGGGGTTGAAAGAAGTCATTATTAAACATGGGGTTTTCTGCAGTCTGTACACGGATCGTGGCAGTCATTTCTTTTATACGCCCAAAGAAGGCGGGGCGGTGGACCGGCGTCAATTGACGCAAATTGGACGGGCGTTGCAACAGTTGGGGATCGAACATATTCCGAGCTATAGCCCCCAGGGACGTGGGCGAATAGAGCGGATGTTTAAGACCTGGCAAGGGCGCCTGCCGCAGGAATTAAGGCAGGCGGGAATCCGGACGATGGCCGAGGCCAACGTCTATATTCAACAACAGTTTCTGCCTTCCTTCAATCGCAACATGAAGGTGAAGGCGCGGGAAACAGGAACGTGTTTCGTGCCTTGCGGTGAGCAGGATTTGGACAGCATTTTCTGTGTGCAGCATGCGCGAGAGGTTCAAAATGACAATACCGTGGCTGTCGGGAGTCGCCGCTTGCAGATTGGACCATCAAAATGGCGTTTCAGCTTCGCCAAGTGCCGGGTTAAAGTCTGCGAGCACCTCGATGGCACGGTGTCCATCCGTTATGGCCCGCATGTGGTTGGCCGCTACCAAGGACCGTTGAACATTTCGGCGTCGCTGGAGGACGTCGCATAAACTTTTTCCTCCCCCGCGGGGGAGGAAAATCCTCACCCCAGGAGCAACAACACACAATAACAAATCGGACAGATCACTTGTTACAAAAAGCGGACACTTGACTTGTTACGAACAGCAATTTGTATGTAGCAATTTGCATGAAGGCAATCTGTAGAGCCTCACGGACTCAGGACTATCCGGAGCCGTTCGACTTCCGCCGGCGGCAGCGGCAACACTTCCAGGGGCCTGGCCGCTTCACCCGGCGACTGCACCAGCATGGCCGCCGGCTGTCCCGTCGGATGATCGCTGTAACGCGCGCAAACCGCGGCGGCCAGGGATATTTCCGCCGGCCCGGCGCCCGCCGCTAAAATGCCGGAGGCGCCCGGCGCCCCGGCGGGGCGGATCAGGATTTCACCGGGATGGATGCCTTGTTCCAGCCGTCGGTTTTCCTCCTGGTTGCGGCCGATGATTAACCGCAGTCCATGGGAACACTCACCGGCAGGCAGCCGGAAATGGCGGCCAAGCTGCAGCCGCCGGATGAAAGCCAGGTTGTGCAATCCCTCATGATCGCGCAAATCCCGTAATTTTCCGGCATAGGTCCGATCCGTCAGCAGGCAGCCGCCGGCCGGCTGCGGGTAGGAACGGATGCCGAATTTCTCGGCCAGGGCCATCTGGGGCTTGCGATTGCGTCCTTCCAATCCCAGCAGGCGTGCACGGTCAACTAAACCGGTTGTTTCCGGCCGGGTCGGCGGCAGGAGCAGGGCGCTGAGCGGACGCAGCAACACGTCGGCGTGGCCGGATTCCCGGGCGACAATCTGCAGCGCCTGCCGGTTCTGCGACATGGGGCGCTGGTTCAAAACCTCGCCGGAAACCAGGAAATCCAGGCCGCGTTCGCGCATGATCGCGCCGGCTTGCCGGAACATGGCGGCATGGCAATCAATGCACGGATTCAGTCCGCTGCCGAATCCATGCGGGGGATGATCCAGCAGCTTGACAATCTGCGGTGTAAAATCTTCAACCTGTAACGGCAAATCCAGTTGCTGCGCCGCCTTGATGGCTGCGTTGGCATTAAAAAACGGGCTGGTAAAAGAAATGCCCGCGACTGCCACGCCCTGGGCGCGCAGGAGGCAGACGGCCAGTTGGCTGTCCAGGCCCCCCGAAAATAAGGCCAGCGCCCGCGCCGGCAGCCGATGTTCTGGATGATTTGAAATCATTGCATGAGATTATAACGCATGACGTGAAAAGTCACAGTTTAATTTGCTTGCCTTGCCGGCAATTCTAATTAGTATTATAACTTTAATGAATGGCATGCCGATGTCGTTCTGAAATTACGGGTGCATTGGCGGGCGATCCAGCGGCTATTAACGCGTGGAGTTACATGTCAAAAAAAATTGTTAATGTGGGATTTGTGGGCGTGGGGAATTTCGTGGCCGGGCATCATTTGCCGAATGTGCAGGCCAATCCTGGATTGCATATCCGGGCGTTGTGCGATTTGAACCGGGACTTGCTGGCGCAGCGCCAGGCGCAATTCGGCGGGGATTATGTCACCACTGACGCCGACCGCGTATTCCAGGATCCGTCGGTGGACCTGGTGATCATCGGCACCCGGCACGATCAGCATGCCCCGCTCAGCATCCGCGCCGCGCAGGCCGGCAAGGATGTTTTTTGCGAGAAACCCATGGCGCATACCCTCGACCAGATGGCCGAGGTGGTGCGGGTGATGCGCCAGACTGGACGGCGTTACATGGTAGGGCACAACCGGCGCTTTGCCCCGGCCATGCAGGCGGCTAAAAAAATCATTGCCGGCCGGCCCCGTCCGGTCATGGCGCTGTACCGGATCGTGGACAATGCGGAATTATGGCCGGCCTGGCCGATGCAGCCGGAAAACGGCGGCAAAATATTGAATGAATGCTGCCATATCTTCGATCTGCTGGCCTGGCTGCTGGATACCGAGCCGGTGCGCGTCCATTGCCTGGGCGAGTTAAGCGACAACAACATTGTGGCGCTGAATTACAGCGACGGCAGCATTGCCACCGTGGTTTCCGGCGGCCTGGGGAGCGACCAGTACCCCAAGGAGTTGTTGGAAGTGTTCTGCGGCGGCGCGACCGTGGCGGTGGATAACTTTTTACAGTTGAAGGTGAACGGGATCGAAGGGGCGGGGGCCGACCAGTTCTTCCCGTACAAGGAGGACCGCTGGGGCGATGGCATCAGCGATCGCGGCTCGGAGGGGTTCCGCCAGCGGATGAGCGTCTGGCGGCAAAACATGAACCCCGAGGATTTTGCCAAAAAATATTATTACAACCTGCCGGCCTTGGATAAAGGGCATTACCACGAAATTGACTGTTTCGCCGATTGCATCCGGCGCAATGCGCCGTTGCCGGTGTCGGCGGTGGATGGGGCGCGCGCCACGATCTGCAGTCTGAAGGCCATTGAATCCATCAAATCCGGACTGCCGGTGGCGATTGTGCCGGCGGATTATTTCATGGAATAAGGAATGACCCGGAAGGCGCGCTACAAATTCGCCTTCCAGTTGTTTGAATATGTTCAAGCAACCCTTTAATTTAGCGCGCGGGCTGGCCGTGGCGCTGGCCGTGGCCGGCAACGCCGGCGCTTTGGCCGCCATGCCGGACCTGGTGCCGATGCCCAAGTTGTACGAGCCGACAGCCGGCGAATTTATCGTCAGCGGCGTGCCGGTTTATGCCGAACCCGGGAGCCGGCAGTGTGAGATCGGAGCAGCGGATGTAATCGCGCGGATCGGCGAACTGGGTGGGGCGCCGGGTATATTGGCTCCGGCAACGGAGATGGCAGCGCCAGGAATATATGTCTTGGCTGCCGGAGGTGCGGCGGGCGCCGCTTGCATCCGGGAACTGGATTTAAAGGTCACAGCGAAGGATCCCGGCCCGCAGGGCTACATCATTCATCCGGCGGGTAACCGGCTCCTGGTCATCGGCAGCGATGCCGTTGGCGCGCTTTACGGCGCCATGACCCTGCGGCAGATGCTGCGGGCGGCCGGCAGCGGCCGCGTGGAGATTGCCGCGGCCCGCGTTTACGACAAGCCGGATTACCGTTACCGGTCGGCCATGTCCTGCGGCCGCGGCCTGCGTCAATGGACCTTCGGCGAAACAAACGCGCTGGCGGGTTACCGGGCGGGGCTGGACTGGCTGATGCGTTTCAAGATCAACCTGCTGACGGACTACGAATCCTTGATCAGTTCCCGCGCCGACCCGCGTGCGATCAGCCCGGAAACCCGGACATTCGTCCGAGAACTGAATCGTTACGCGGCGGAGCGCGGCATTTACCCGCTCCTGTGGCGCACGACCAGCATCGGCGTCGGCCGGTTCGACGCTGAAAGCCTGGAATTCCGGAATTGGGATTGCCTGGCCCAGGCCGGTCCCGCCGGCGATATATATTACTGCTGGTCGCGCGACGACCAGGCGCGCCGGAACATCGCGCGGGTCATGCAGCTTTTCAACGATTGCGGTTTTAAAATCCTGGCGCTGCATCCGGTGGACGGCGGCGGCATCGTGGACCCGGAAACCTGGAGCCGGCGCTGCCGGGAATGCCGCCGCCGGTTCGGCAACGACCGTTGGCGCGGGAGCGTGCACCAGTACGGTTTGTGGCTGGAGGCTTTTAAGAATGCCGCCCCGCCCGATGCGCTGTTCACCTCCTGCATTTATCCCTACAACGCCAATTATGCCGATTTTGGCAATTTCAAGGCGCCCGAGGCATTGTGGCGCAAAAACAGCCTGGAGTACTGGCGGCAGGTGCATGCGGGCATCGATCCGGCGGCGATCCCGATGAGTTGGATGGCGCACCCGGCGCATATGCGGGTTTACCGCGATATTTTCGCCGGGCGGCCTCTGTTCATTTATGCCCATAGTTTCATCCCCGCCGGGTATTTCGGGGCGTGGCACCGCCTTAATGGCAGTAATTACACCGGCGATCCGCACGACCTGTTCTATATCGCCGCCGGCAATTACCAGCACGATCGCTGGCTGAATGTAATTTGTTCTGGCGAATACGCCTGGAACACCGCGGCGCCGGGCAGCGCTGTCTTCCGCGGCTGGTATTACGATATGGAGCGCGACCACCGCGAACCGCGTGTCATCTTCGAGGAGTGGGTCCCGCGCGCCTGCCGCGCGTTTTTCGGGACGGAATTAGGTGAATTGCTGGCGCCGGTATTCCAGGCCGGCGTTTTGCATGCCTATATCATGAATCCGTACGCCGCCCTGGCGAACGCCAACAAGCAGCGCCGGCGGCCGCTGGCCGATGTTAACCCGGAAGAGCCGGACAGCGCCGGCGATGCGGCGTCGGCCCCGGAATTGCGCGACAGCGCCGGGCGCATGGCGGAGCAGATTGATGCCACTGCCCGCGCCTGGACCGCCCTGCAGTCGGCTTATCTCCGCCGCGCCGAGGTGGATGCGTACCGCCGCCGCATCCTGGTGCATTATTACCGGCGCATGCCGCTCTGGCGGCTGACGGCCCGCGCGCGGCACGCAATCAATGCCGCCGATGAGTGCGAGAAGGCCGGCAACCCGGCCGGCGCGCGTCGGGCGCTCTCGGAAGGATTGATCAATTTCGAGGAAGATTGGCGGGTGGCGGAGCAGGCGCTGGAGCAGACCCGCGATGAAAAGGATATGACGCCCGTGCCGCCTCTGCACAAGCGCGGCGACATCCGGCCGACGCCGGCGGAATTGAAGCGCGCGCTGGAAAAGCGGCTGGCGGGCGTGGCGGCAGCGTTAAAGCCAGCCGGCCAGTGACCACGTCGGGTGAGACTGGCGTCGTGTTTGCCCTCTGTTTTAATCTGTCAGATAAATTAAACGTGCGGTGCAACTTAAGGTGACAATATGCGTCTCTCGCAAAACCTGGGCTGGTGTTTGGGATGCGCCAGCCTCGCGGCGGCGGCATACTGCGCCGCCGCCGATGCGCCGCAAGTCGGGATCGTGGCCAGTTGGCAATTCAACCAGAATGCGCGCAGCGCTCCATATCAACAGACCGTCTGGCAGAACCTGCTGGGCCGGTACCGGATGTTTGAAACGGTTGTGGTGGACGATGCCGTTTTAAATAATCCGCCAGCCTTGCGGCAATACCGCTGCCTGGTCCTGCCGTCCTCCCGCCAGGCGCTGACCAGTTCCCAGTTGGATAACCTGGCAGCCTACGTCCGCGGCGGCGGCAAGCTGGTACGCGACCAGCATGCCGGGACGCTGCTGGGGGCCCTCGGTGAAAATCGCTGGGAGTTGGAGGCCGGCCCGGCAGCGCGCCCGGCGGCGGCGGATTTCTGGCGGACGGTTGGCGGTGTGGAGGATGCCGGCCGGCTGTTGGCGGCGGCCGTCCGGTTCCCGCCGGTGCAGGGCGTGCTATCCGAACTGCTGCCGCCGGAATTCACGCCGCTGGAAGCACTCTGCCATGCGGATTTTGCGGCCTTGCGCCAGACTGCATGTTATAACCTGGCCGGGGCGCAACTCGTCATGGAAGCGCGGCCGGACCCGGCGGAAGATGGGCAATCCGCACCGCAAGCCGCGGCGGCCATTCATCAATACGGCGATGGGCAATGCCTTTGCCTGGGCATCAATGTACGCGGCCTGGCGGGGCTGCAGAGCCCCATGGCGATGTACCGTGACTTCTTTGCCAACCTGGCGTTCTGGATGGCGGAATGATTCCCGAGTGCACAAACAGCCAACGGCTGCATACGCTGCCGCCTCCGAATCCGGCGAGTCATAATCCGAGCGAGGAATACCATGACTAATGCCAAGTTTTGCCAGCGGCGGATATTAATTTGTATAAGGGACCGGAGGTTCGCGTGCAGGCGGCGCTGGAGTCTTTGACAATCATGGTGCGGCGCGATCCGTCCTTGTATTACGGCTTATGCATCCTGAGCGCCGGGTGGCCGCCGCGCCGGGCTGCTACAACGCCGATGGGATCAAGATCGACGGTATGACCGGCACGCCCGCCGGCCCCGGACTGCGCACCTGCGGCGGCGCCAGCGGGTTTGAACTCGCGCGTTGCCTGCTGGAATTATTTTGCCGCGAGACCCACGCGGTCAAGCCGGATTGCGCCATCGGACAATTCGCCGGGTTTCCTTATTTCGCCGATTTGTGCGACCTGGCTCGCACCGGCGACCTTGAAGGCCGAACATCTGCTGGAGCATCGCGATTTCTACCTGCCGCGCTTCCGCGCCATGACGGACGCCGATTACCGGGCCATTCGGGAATATTGGGCGGCATACCGGCGCCGGCTGTAGTTCAGGCCAGCAGCGCCAGGTTGTCGCGGTGGATCACTTCTTCGTAATGCGCCGCGCCGAGCAACTGGGCGACGGCATCGGAATGCCGGCCCATGATCCGACGCAGGTCATGGCTGGAATAGGATACCAGTCCACGGGCGATCAGCGTCTGGTCCGGGGCGCGCACATCCACTGCCGCGCCGGCGGAAAATTCCCCGGCCACGGCCTTGACTCCGATCGGCAGCAGGCTGCGCCCCTGGCGCGCCACCGCCCGGCAGGCGCCATCGTCAATCGTCAACGCGCCCTGCGGTTTGTGGAAGAAGGCAATCCAGCGCTTGCGATGGTTCAGGTTATCGCAGGTCCGGCCGCCGGCGGGCAGGATCAGTGTGCCGGTATCGCGTCCTGCCAGGATTTCCTCCAGGATGCCGGCCTTGCGGCCGTCGGCGATGACCACCATGGCGCCCGTGCGCGCCACGGCGCGGGCGGACTCGAGCTTGCTGACCATGCCGCCGCTGGACAATTCCCCGCCTTTGCCGCGGGCCAGCGCGGTGATTTCGCGGGTGATGCCCGGCACCACGGGAATGCGCCGGGAGCGGCCGGATGGGAAAAACTCGCGCAAACCGTCGGTGGCGGTCAGGAGGATCAGCAGGTCGGCGCCGACCAGGTGCACCACCAGGGAAGCCAGCAGGTCGTTGTCGCCGAAGCGGATTTCATCCACGGCCACCACGTCGTTTTCGTTCACCACCGGGATCACGCCCGCGCGCAGCATGGTCAGCATGGTGTTGCGCGCATTGAGGTGGCGCACTCGCTGTTTTAAGTCGTCGTGCGTCAGCAGCACTTGTCCGATCAGGCAGTTTTCCATGCCGAACAGGCGTCCATAACGGGTCATGAGGCGGCTTTGTCCGATGGCGGCGGCCATTTGCAGGTCCGGCAGATGGCCGGGCCGCCGGGTCAATCCCAGCGCCGACATGCCCGCGCCGATGGCGCCCGAGGTTACGAAAATCAGTTCCTTGCCGCTGTGTTTCAGTTGGGCCATGGAATGGACCAGTCCGCGGATGCGGCGCGCGTTCGGCCGGCCCGTATCCTGCATCAGGACGCGGCTGCCGATTTTGACCACAATCCGCCGGGCGCGGCCAAGGGCCAGGCGTTCGGCGGGCATTTGTTCCAGATTTGCTTGCATGGGCGAAAAATATATGCGCTTAGCCAGGCCGCGTCAAGCGGGGAGAATTTCGCAATCCAGCAATACGCCGCCATCCGCGCCGCGCGGCCTGCATTTAACAATGCGGTTGGGCGGAATTTTGCCCGCCGGGCCGGGGGGGATGCGCGCGGAAAGGTATTCGCCGGTCCAGCCGGCGGCGTCCGGACTGTCCGGCGGCGTCTGTTCCACCAGCACTTCCACCGTCCGGCCCACCCATGACCGGGCGAAGGCCGCACGCTGGGCGGCCCCTAGTTCGCGCAGGCGGGCGGCGCGTTCCCGGGCAACGGACGCGGGAACCTGGCCCGGCATGGCGGCGGCGGGCGTGCCGGGGCGCGGACTGAAAACGAACACGTGCAGATTGCTGAACGGCAAAGCGCTTGCCAGGCGCAGGGTATCCTCGAAATCGGCGTCGGTTTCACCGGGAAATCCCACGAGCACATCCGCGCCCAGACCGCAGACGCCGAGCTTGTTCAGCGCGTAGGCGGCCGTTTCCATGTAGCGGCGGCGGTCGTAACGGCGGCGCATGGCGCGCAGCACGGCATCCGAACCGCTTTGGAACGGCAGGTGCAGGAAGCGGCAGATCGCCGGATTGTCCGCCATGCAGTCAATCGCATCGCGTTCCGCCGTGGACAATTCAATCGAACTCAACCGCACGCGCCGTATGCCGGACCGGCGCGCGATGTCCTCCAGCAGGTGCCGCAGACGCCGGCCCTGCCAGGCGTAACAGCCGAGATTGGCGCCGGTCAATACGATTTCCTGGTAGCCGCCGTCCTCCAGGCGCCGGATCTCTTCCATGATCTCGGGCAATGGCCGGCTGCACGGGGCGCCCCGTGTAAAAGGCACAATGCAATAGGCGCAATGAAAATCGCAGCCATCCTGCACGCGCACCAGCGCGCGTGTGCCCGGCGTCAGCCTTGTAGCGGTCGAACTGTGTTCGGCATCCGCGCCCGCCGTCAGCCCCAACGCCTGCCACAGCCGGCCGGCGTCCAGTTTGTCGGCCTGTCGCACCAGCCGCGCGGCGCCGGCCGGCCGCCGCTGGCGGACGGCCAATTCGACCGGGCAGCCGGCCACCGCCACCTGGCGAGCCCGGCCGGACGCCTGCGCGGCGCGCGCCAGGCGCCAGGTGTTTTTTTCTGCCCGGGCGGTGACAACGCAGCCGTGGACGACGCAGATATCGCACGGCTCGCCGAATTCCACGATGCGGCCGCCGGCGGCGGCCACCAGGGCGCGCATGGCGGCGGTTTCCGCCTGGTTCAGACGGCACCCGATGGTTTTGAAGGAAAAAGTTGTCATGCTTTCCGTCAGATGATATATTTAGAGCCTTGGTAAGGCAAGGGAATCCGAACGCCGGAGCGGAGCCGTGAAAATGCGTAAAAAAATTTACTTGTGCGGCCCGATCATGGACGAACACAGCGGCGCGGCGCGCCGTTGGCGGCAGGCTGCCGCACGCCTGTTGGGCCGGCATTACCTGCTGTTGGATCCCCTGCGCCGGAATTTCACCGACCGCGCGGTGGACAGCGCCAACGAGGTGGTGGAGTTCGACCTCCAGGATATCCGGGATGCCGACATCATCCTGGTGAATTACAACAAACCATCCATCGGCACCGCGATGGAAGTCTTTTACGCCGCGCACGATCTCGGCAAGTTCGTCGTGGCTTTCTCGCCGTTCAAGTTCAAGGATTGCAGCCCCTGGATGGTGCGCTATTGCACGAAAATCCTGCCGTCGTTGGAGGCGGCCGCCAAATACATCCGGTCGCATTTTAAATCGGAGCGTTGACAGTCATGAAACTATATAAAATCATGTTGCTCGTATGCGCCGCCGCGGCCTCCGCTGCCCCTTGGACGCGGGGCGGGCTGGTGGTGGAGCCGGCGAGTTTTTCGCGGGCGGTGATGGCGGGGATAAATTTGGAAGAGGACGAGCTGCGGCTGACGAACGCGAGCGTGAGCGGGACGGTGTATTACGGGGCCGCGGTGACGGCGGGCGTGGGCTGGCTGGGTCTGGGGGCGCCGGCGCAGTGGTCGTTGGCGCCGGGCGGGGAGGGGACGCTGGCGGTGACGTACAGCACGGCGGGGCTGGCGACGGGGCAATACAGCGGCAAAATACTTTTGACGAACGCGGTGGTGGAAGGCTTGGAGACGAATGAAGGCGCGCCGCGGGAGGTGCCGGTGCTGTTGCAGGTGAATCCGCGGCCGGAGTTGCAGGTGAGCGCGACGGTGATCAGCAACATGGCGAGCGAGGGAGAGGATGCGGAGCCGCGGATCTTCCAGGTATGGAACGGGAGCGGGTATTACACATTGAACTACAGCATTGCCGACGATGCGCCGTGGGTGATTCCGAGCGTGAGCGCCGGGAGTTGCACGACGGAGCACGATGTGATCGGCCTGGATTACAGCACGGCGGGCCTGGCGGCGGGGAGTTACACGGGGCGTGTGACGGTGACGGCGGCGGAGCCGGTGGGGGGGGTGAAGTCGCGGGTGATCGTGCTGCGGCTGGAGGTCACGGGTCTGGCGGGATTGGGTTGCGACGGGTCGGCGCAGGCGTACGATCTGCGGCTGGGCGAAGGCGCGGCGGAAGGTAGTTTCAAGGTATGGAATACGGGGATGAGCGCTGGGACGTCGCTGCGGTGGAGCGCGGCGTTGGCCTCGGGGGCCGCGCCGTGGTTGAGTCTGAGTCCGAGCGCGGGGGAAGCGGGGGCGGGTGGGGCGAAGCAGACGGTGCGGGTGCGGTGCGATCCGGCGGGGATGGAGCCTGGGAGTTACAGTGCGCTGGTGCGGGTTTCCGGGGTGGACACGCTGACGGGGCAGGCGGCGCGTGGTTCGCCGCATGACATTTACGTGAGCCTGCTGGTGCGGGCGGGGGACCGGCTGCATTTTGGCGGGGATTACGGTTCGTCGCTGATCGTGTACGGCGCAGAAACGGGCTACTGGGGGTTGGGCGATTTGAGCGGGGAACAGTATTGGACGTGGTTTGGCGGGTACGGGTACGCGCCGGCGCCCGGTGATTACGATGGTGACGGGGTGGCGGAACTGGGGGTGTACCGGGCATCCAGCGGGGGATGGTATTGGCGGAAAGCGGGGAGCGAGAACATATACCTGCTGGGGAACTGGGGCGGGCCCGGGTGCCAGCCGGTGCAGGGCGACTTTGACGGGGATGGGCGGCAGGATTTCGTATTGTACCACGAGGGGCAGGGGCAGTGGTATGCGCTGTTGTCGGCGTACGGGTACCAGGGGGTGCAGGTGTCCTTCGGCGGGCCGGGATACGCGGCGGTGCATGGCGACTTTGACGGGGACGGGCTGGCGGACCCGGCATTGTACCATGCAGGGCAGGGCGTCTGGCAAGGGCTGGTGTCGAGCCTGGGCTACAAGTATGTGCAGGGGGCGTTCGGCGGGCCGGGGTACCAGGGGCTGGCGGGCGACTTTGACGGCGACGGCCGGACGGACTTGTGCTTGTACCACGTGAGCGGCCGGTGGTATATCCTGTCGGTGGACGGCCGGGTGCTGTTGAATGGCGACTGGTGGGGCGGACCGGGCTGGACGCCGGCGGTGGCGGACTACGACGGCGACGGCGCGGATGACCTGGCGGTGTACGATGAGGCGGGCGGCCGCTGGCGCATCCGCCGGCGCAACGGGACAACTCTCGCCTGGGACATGCCCCTTGGCGGCTACGGCTACCAGGCCGTCGGTAAATAGTCATGATTAATTCCAGCATAACCGGAGTTTTGAAGCGCACCGGTTTGTTGACCGACGAACAGATTCTCGCCATCCTGGACGCCAAGGCCGAGACGCCGTCTTCCATCATCCGCCGGGTCATAGAGCAAGGCCTGGCGCCCGAGGAGCCTTTCCTGCAGGCGCTGGCCAGAACTTTGAACCTGGCATACGTGCGCTTGAACGATTTGACGGTGGATAAGGAAATCCTGGGGCTGCTGCCCGCCAAGGTGGTCTTCCAGCACAATGCCATCCCGCTGTCCCTGGAAAAAAACGTCCTGCTGGTGGCGGTGAACGATCCGTTCAATTCCTCCCTGCCGGATGTCCTGCGTCTGGTTTCCGGCAAGCGGGTGCGCCTGGCGCTTTGCCCGGCGGCCGACATTGCCCGGGCTATTAACCGCTTTTACGGGGTCGGCGCGGACACGATGGAGCGCTTGATCCAGGACAACCGGATCGAAGTCGCTCCGGAAGAAACCCTGGGCAAAGTTGATTTGAACGACCTGGACCAGGAAGCGTCCATCGTCAAATTCGTCAACCAGATCATCTGGGAAGCCTACAAGGACCGGGCGACGGACATTCATTTCGAGCCGATGGAGGACGAGTTGCGCATCCGGTACCGGGTGGACGGCGTCCTGCACCAGACTTCCATGCCGCCGCAGTTGAAGCGGTTCCAGGCGGCGATCGTTTCGCGCATCAAGGTGATGGCGAACGTGGATATCGCCGAAAAACGCCTGCCGCAGGATGGCCGCATCAGCCTCACCGTCCATGGCGAGGAGTTGGACATCCGCGTGTCCACCATGCCGACGGTTTACGGCGAGAGCATCAGCCTGCGCCTCCTGACCCGCGGGGGCGGCCTGGTGGGACTGGACCGGATCGGCATGAGCGGGCGCGATGAAGAAATGATGCGGCGGCTGATCCGCAAGCCCCACGGCATTCTGTTGGTCACCGGCCCCACCGGCTCCGGCAAGTCCACCACCTTGTATTCCTGCCTGCACCATATCAATACCATTGATAAGCGCATCATCACGATCGAGGATCCGATCGAATATGAAATCGCCGGGGTAAACCAGATCAATGTACGCCCGGAAATCGGCCTGTCGTTCGCCATGGGCTTGCGGCACATCCTGCGCCAGGATCCTGACGTGATCATGGTGGGTGAAATCCGCGATTTCGAAACGGCGGAAATCGCCATCCGCGCCTCGCTGACCGGCCACCTGGTTTTGAGCACGCTGCACACCAACGATTCCGCCGGGGCGGTGACCCGCCTGGTGGACATGGGCGTCGAGCCCTTCCTGGTGGCTTCTTCCGTGGAGGCCATCATGGCGCAACGCCTGGTGCGCGTCCTGTGCAATGCCTGCAAGCGCCCGTGGCAAATTGACCATGAATTTCTCCGCGGCGTGAACTTCCCGGTGGAGCGCCTGGCAGACCGGGCCATTTATGAGCCGGCCGGCTGCGAAAAGTGCCGGCATTCCGGCTTCCTGGGGCGCCAGGGTATTTTCGAAGGCTTGATGATCACCGAGGCCATCCGGCCGATGATTATTGCGCGGGATTCCGCCAACGCGATCAAGCAGGCCGGCCTCCGGCAGGGCATGCGCACGCTGCGGGACGATGGTTGGGAAAAAGTGCTCAACGGCGTCACCACGATCGAAGAAGTGCTCCGCGTGGCGGAAGACGACGAATAACCCGCCGTTCAGGGCGCCCGGTAACGGCTTTCCAGCGGGAAGGCGTTTTCGATATGCCGGATGATCGGCGGCGGCCCGCCGGGCGCGCCGACCACTTCCACCACATCGAACCGGAAATACTGCGGCGCCAATTTCAGGCGGCGCATATAGCGGACGGCGGCGCGGCTGAGATAATGGCGCTTGCGGCGGGTAACTGCCGCCGCCGGGCGGCCGAATGTTTCGTTCCGCCTGGTTTTGACTTCCACGAACACCAGCACGCTGCCGCGCCGGGCCACCAGATCGATTTCATCGCGCCGGCCGACGCGCACGCGCCGGCCGATAATGGCATAGCCCCGGCGCCGCAGTTCCGCCGCCGCCAGCGTTTCACCCCAGAAACCCGAAGCAGGATTGCCGGAGCGCGCGGCGGGCAGCAGACCATCCAGGACGGCGCGTAGTTTCCGCCACATGGCCTGGTCCTCCCGATAGTTGCATGGAGTTGCGGATGACTTCGATTTCGCGCACCGGCCGGAAGGAACGGCGATGGAGTTGGGTCGGGCCTTCGCGCAAAAGGGCCTGGATATGGGCTTGGGTGCCATAGCCCTTGTGCCGGGCAAAACCGTAGGCGGGAAACTTTTTGCCCAGTTCCGTCATCAAGGCGTCGCGTGCAACCTTGGCGATGACGCTGGCGGCGGCAATCGAGAGGCTGCGCCCGTCGCCGTGGACAATCGCGGTGTAGGGGCAGGGGAGATCATCCACCGGCAGTCCGTCCACCAGCGCGTACTCCGGCAGCGCCGGCAATTGGAGCAGGGCCCGGCGCATGGCCAGATGCGTGGCCTGGCGGATATTGTGGCGGTCAATTTCCGCGGCGTCCGCCAGGCCCACGCCGATTTCCACGCCGGGGGAGGCATGGAGGAGGTCGGAAAAATGCTGCCGCTGGCGGGCCGTCAATTGCTTGGAGTCGGTCAGACTTGCCAGGCTTTCCGCCGCTTCCGCCTCCAGCCAGGGGCGGGGGCAAACTACCGCGGCGGCCACTACCGGGCCGGCCAGGGGGCCGCGTCCGGCTTCGTCCACGCCGGCCAGGCGGCGGTAACCGCGTTCCCACCATTGGCGTTCAAAAGTCAGCAAGTTCAACTCTGCATGGTTTTTAACCGGGCGTGTTTGCCGGTGCGCTCGCGCAGGTAATACAATTTGGCCCGGCGCACCGCGCCGCGGCTTTCCACTTCCACCCGCGCGACGTTGGGGGAATGCAGCGGAAATATCCGTTCTACGCCTTCGCCGAATGAAATGCGGCGGACCGTGAAGGTTTCCGTGGCGCCGGCGCCCTTGCGGGCAATGACGTTGCCGGCATAAACCTGCAGGCGTTCCTTGCCGCCTTCCTTGATACGCACGTAGACCTTGACGGAATCGCCTACTTTAAAATCCGGGATGTCCTTCGTCTGGCGCTGTTCCTGATCGATTTTTTTCAGAATTTCCATGCCCATGTCGTCTGCTCCTTCCAAAAAAGTTTCCGCATTCAGTTTTCCGATTCGCCGGCGTCCGGCGCCTGCGCCAGCATGTCCGGCCGGCGCGCAAGCGTACGGCGGCGCGATTCTTCCGCCCGCCATCGGGCGATGGCCCGGTGGTCGCCGGACCGCAACACATCCGGCACGCGCAGGTTGCAAAATACTTCCGGACGCGTGAATTGGGGGTATTCCAGGCGGTTGCCGCAGAACGATTCCTCCACGGTCCCGTCCGGCGCGCCCAGCACGCCCGGCAGCAGGCGCACCACCGCGTCAATCACCACGGCCGCCGCCAGGGTGCCGTTGGTCAACACGTAGTCGCCGATCGAAATCTCGTCGGTCGCCAGTGTCTGGGCCACCCGGTCGTCAATCCCCTCGTAATGGCCGCACAGAAAAATCAGGTGCCGCGCGCCGGCCAGTTCGCGCGCCATGGCCTGGTTGAAGGTTTTGCCTTGCGGCGAAGGCATCACCACCCGGGCCGCCGGTGTGCGCAGGGCCGAAACGGCCTTGAAAAACGGCTCCGGCTTCATGATCATGCCCGGCCCGCCGCCGTAAGGGCGGTCATCCACCGTGCGATGCCGGTCGCTGGTGAAGTCGCGCAGGTTGACCAGGTTGAAATGCACCGCCTGCATCTGGGCGGCGCGCTTCAGCATGCTGGCGCCGATAAAGCCCTCCAGCATTTCCGGGAAAATCGTGATGATGTCAATCTGCAGCGGTGTGGGCATGCTGTGCATAAGGGGCGGCTTATTCGACCACTTCTAAAACGGCCTTGCGCTTGTGCTTGGCCGCCAGGCCGGCCAGCAACATGCGCATGGCGCTGATGGTTTTGCCGTTCTTGCCGATGATGCGCCCCATATCCTCGGCATGGCAGCGCACCTCGATGATGATGTTGGTCCGGCCGGCAATCTCGGCGATCTGCACGCGCTCCGGATGGTCCACCAGGGCCTTGACAATGTATGCGATGAAATTTTTCATGCGGTAGTCGTCGGAGCCGCCGCCGGCGCCGCGGCCTTGGCGCGCCGGACCAGGCTGCGCACCGTATCGGAAATCTGCGCGCCGTTGGCGCGCCATTTTTCAATGCGTTCCAGGTCGAGTTTAAAATTGCCGCCCTTGCGCTTGGGATCGTACCAGCCCAGGGTTTCCAGGCATTGCCCGTCGCGGGCCGAGCGCATGTCCGTCGCCACAATACGAAACGCCGGGTCATTGTTGGCGCCCATGCGCCGGCATCTGATTTTTACCGCCATACTAGCACTCCTTCCTGCGGGTTTGGCCGGCCAGCCTTTTGCAGGCATGGTCGCGGCCTTCAAAAAACTGCCTTAAAACTATTACCATTAACCGAATGCCAGGCAAAATTCAAGCATAATTTAACGGGAATTGCAAAAAAAATGCCGTTCTGTATAATGCATGCCTTTTTCCAGACTGGAGGCGATCATGTGCAGGTTGCTGGCGGTGAAATGTGCCGCGCCGGCGGCGCTGGAGTATTACATGCTGCGTGCGCCCGTGCCGTTCCTGTCTTACGGCGATCGGCGCAATCCGGACGGGTGGGGGGTGGCCTGGTACGAGGACGGCCAGCCGCAGCTTTTCAAGGACCCGCAGCCGGCGCCGGCTTCCCGGGTGCTGCCCATCCTGGCCGCCGAGGCCGTTTCCCCGATGCTGGTGGCCCATCTGCGCAAGGCCAGCCAGGGTGTGTTGCGCCGGCGCAATTGCCACCCGTTCGTTTACGGCAAATGGACTTTCGCCCATAACGGCACGGTGCGCGACGCCCGGGAATGGCGCCGCCGGCTGCGCGGCCGGTTCCGCGCCGCCATCAACGGCGAAACGGATTCGGAAATTTATTTCTTAATCCTGCTGCAGGCGATTGAGCTGCGCGGGGGGGATGTCATTGCCGGCATCCGCGACGTGACGGCGGAATTGCGGAATTTCACCGGGGCCAATTTCCTGCTGACGGACGGCGATCGCCTCTATGCTTACCGCAATTGCAGCCATAAAGTCAGGCATTTTTCGCTGTCCTACCGCTGCGTCCGGCGTCCCGCGCGAACGCCGGCCGGCGCGCGCCTGGCGGCTACTGACCTGCGGCGGATTCCCCATGTCGCCGTCTGTTCGAACAAACTGACCACGGGCGGCTGGCACCCGATTCCACTGCGGCATCTCCTGGTGGTGGAAGCGGATCTTTCCGTCAGGCTGGTTAAGGTTTTGACCTTCCCCCTTTGACTGATCCATCCGCTAAGAGAGTCCAACAGAGAGCATCATAGCCCCGTTTTTTTGGTTGTCCACCCCTCTTTGTGCTTCCATACCGGCCCCCTTGGGGGGAATGGGGGCCGGCGCAACCGCCTGAGCTTCCGCAAATTCGATTGGCGTCAGGTGTCCCAGGGCGCTGTGGGGGCGGCACTCATTAAAATCCCAGCGCCAATTCTCGATAATACTCCTGGCATCCGGCAAACTGACGAAATAGTTCCCGTTGAGGCATTCATCGCGAAACCGGCCGTTGAAACTTTCGATGTATCCATTTTGGGAGGGCTTCCCTGGTTCAATGAAATACAGTTTCACGTCCCGTGTATATGCCCAGGCATCCAAGGCTGCACTGGTAAACTCCGGTCCATTATCCATCATGATTTGCCGGGGGTAACCCCGCTGACACCCTAGTTCCTCGAGCGTACGGGCTACCCGACCGCCTCCGATAGAGGTGTCCGGCACGAGCGCCAGGCACTCCCGGTTAAAGCAGTCCATGATCGCCAGCACCTTGAGCTTGTGTCCGTTGGTCATCGTGTCACTGACAAAATCCATCGCCCACAACTCGTTCCTGACTGTTGGCTTTGCCAGCGGCTCGCGCTCACCGTGACTGACACGCTTGCGGTTGCGCCGCCGAACTTGCAATCCCTCCTCCCGATACAGCCGCTCGATCCGCTTGTGGTTGTCTTTCCAGCCTTCCCGCCGCAGTTGCACCACGACCCGCGGGCTGCCCCAGCGGACCCGCTTCTGTGCGACCGCTCGGATCGCCGCCCGCAATGGCTCGTCCGTCCTCGCTCTGCCCTTGTAGTAGAAACTACTGCAGCGGATCTGCATCAACCCACAGCTACGCCGCGCGCTGACCTGGTAGGACTCGACCAGGTAGTGCGCGGCGCCCCGCCGTGCCGTGGGCGTTACCATTTTTTTGAGACGACATCCTTCAGCATCTGGATGTCCAGCGCCTGGTCGGCTACCAGCCGCTTCAGCCGCCGGTTCTCTTCTTCCAGGCCTTTGAGCCGCTTGGCCTCGCTGATCTCCATCCCGCCATACTTCGCCTTCCAGCGGTAAAATGTGCCTTGCGCAATGCCGTGTTTACGCAACACCTCCGGCATCGGCATCCCGGCTTCCGCCTCCTTCAGCACCCCGATAATCTGTTCCTCACTGAACTGTTTTCCTCGCATCTTTGTCCTCCTCGGGCTACTCTACCCAATTGAGGACTCTCTTTCAATACGGTCCAGTTTTTAGGGAGAACGTCAGTTTAGGGAAAAAGGGGCAGAGTCACAGAGGGGCAGAGTCACAGAGGGGCAAAGGCGGAGAGGGGCAGAGGATCAAAGGGGCAGAGAGAAAAGCAATCTGTCTATGATCCTTTGATCCTTTGTGCCTTGGTCACTGCTGAGGGGGCAAAGGCCCCGCACACTGAACACTTCCATCGTCAGCCGGACGTGATCTGAATCCGGCGCCGGCGCGGTCCAACGCATTCCAGGCGCACCCGGATGGCGGATGGCGGGAGCAGTTCTTCCGCGCGTTCGGCCCACTCGATGACCGTGATGCCCGGGCGGTCGAAATATTCCTCCAGTCCGGCTGCCAGGGCGTCCGCCGCCGCCGGCAGCCGGTATAAATCCATGTGATACAGAGGCACCGGCCCCGGATATTCGTTGATGATGACGAAGGTGGGGCTGGTGACCGGCTCGCGCAGGCCCAGGCCGGCGGCCAGGCCCTGGACGAAGCAGGTTTTGCCCGCGCCGATGTCGCCGAACAACGCCACCACCGCGGGCGGCTGCAGTTGCCGCGCCAGCGCGGCGGCCATCCGGCGCGTTTCCGCCGGGCTATTTGTGACGCATTCGGAAGTGTTCATAACCTTTGGCTTTCAGGCTGACTTTGCCGCCGTCGGCGCGGAGCAGCTTGAGGCCTTTACTCTCCGGCATGACGGCGCCGATGACGGTGCAGGGCGTTTCCAGCGACACCGGCCATTCCCGGAGCATGTCCGGCAGGCGGGCGGCGGGCACGGCAAACAGCAATTCAAAATCTTCGCCATCGGACAAGGCATGCTGCAGCGGGGTCCGCCGGCCGTCCGCAGTCTGCGCGGCCGGCGCGACAGGGATTTTTTCCGCTGCGATTACGGCGCCGGTCCCGCTGGCTTCGGCCAGATGGCGTAAATCCGCCGCCAGGCCGTCGCTGATGTCAATCATGGCCGTGGCCCACCCGCCGCGCATCAGCCATTGTCCGGCTGCCAGACGCGGTTCAAAATGCAGGTGCTTGCCCGCGCGGCTGCCGCCGAGGGTGCCGGTGACGCAGAGGCTGTCCCCGGGCCGCGCGCCGGAACGGAGCACGGCCCGTCCGTGCGGCACGCGTCCGACGCCGAAGATGTGCAGCGCCAGGTGCGGTGCGGCGGAAATATCTCCGCCGGCGATGCCCGCGCCATGACGACGCGCCAGCGCCTTGATGCCGTCGTATAACCCCGTAATGCGGGTCACGGGGGTGTTGGGCGGCGCGGCCAGGTTAATGTTAATCCAGAGCGGCTCGCCGCCCATGGCCGCGATATCGCTCAGCACCCGGCCGAGGGCCTTGTGGCCGACCGCCGCCGGTTGGTCGCCGGGGCCGAAATGCACGCCTTCGATGACCGGATCGGATTTGAGCAGCCAGTCCCACCCGGCCGCGCCGTCGGGCCGCACCACGGCGCAATCGTCGCCCGGGCCAACCAGCAATTCCGGATGTTTCGGCAAATCGCCGCACAGGCCGCGCAGCATTTCGTGTTCCCCGACATCGCGCAGGCGTTGCGGGTGGTATGCTATCGATGAAAATTGCGGGCTCATGCGGAAAATGCCAGCAACGGCTGTGGAAACGGGTGTTTGATGACGCCCCGCTCGCTGATGATGCCGGTGATGAGTGCGGCGGGAGTGACATCGAAGGCGGGGGCATAGACCTTGACGCCTTCCGGCGCGGTGGGCGCGCCGAAGCCGCGGGTGATTTCCTCCGCGCCGCGCTCTTCGATCGGGATGGAAGCGCCATCGGGCGTATCCAAATCGAAAGTGGAGGTAGGCGCGAGGACGTAAAACGGCACCTGGTGCGCCCGCGCCAGCAGCGCCAGCCCGTAAGTGCCGATCTTGTTGGCGGTGTCGCCGTTGGCGGCAATCCGGTCGGCGCCGACCATGACTGCGTCAATCCGGCCTTCGCGCATGACCTGGGCCGCCATGTTGTCGCAGATCAGGGTGACCTCCACGCCGGCCTGCATCAGTTCCCAGGCGGTGAGCCGGGCGCCCTGGAGCAGGGGGCGGGTTTCATCGGCGTAAACGCGGATGGTTTTGCCCTGCTCGCGGGCGATGTAAATCGGCGCCAGGGCCGTGCCGTAACCCGAGGTCGCCAGGCCGCCGGCATTGCAATGAGTCAGCACGGTCTGCCCGTCCTGGAGCAAGGAGGCGCCATGGCGGCCGATGGCGCGGCACATTTCCATATCTTCGTTGTAAATCCTGAGCGCTTCCGCCAGCAACCGGTCCTTGAAGGCGGCCGGCTCGAGGTTGGCGGCGAACTGGGCCGTCTGGCGCATGCGCGTCAGGGCCCAGAAGAGGTTGACGGCGGTGGGGCGGGCGGTGCCCAGGTAATCGGCAGCCTGGCAGGCGGCCTCGATCAGGCCGTTGGTGTCGGCGGTGTTTTTCTGGATGGCCAGCACCACGCCCATGGCGGCGGCGATGCCGATGGCGGGCGCGCCGCGCACCTGGAGGTCTTTAATTGCCTGCCACAGCGGCGGCAGATCGCGGATTTCCAGGAAACTGGCGGAACCGGGCAGGCGGGTCTGGTCCAGAATGCGAATGCAGCCGGGCCGGGAGCCGCCGGCATGGTCCGGCTGCCAGGCGATGGTGGGGATCGGCAGTTTGGCGTGCGGATCGGTTTTCATGGATTAAAACAACAGTAATAACAAGGCGATGTTAACGAGGTTGAACAACGCGTGCATTATAATCGCCGCGCCGAGCGACCGCGTATAAATATATGCCAAGGAAAGGAAAACCGCCAGCACAAACAGCGGCAAAAGCGCCGCCGGGTGCAGGTGGATCAAGGCGAATGCGGCGGCGGTGGCGAGAATGGCCGGTATCGCTCCTCCGCTGCGCGCCGCCAGCGGCAAAGCCATGCCCCGGAAGAGCAACTCTTCGAATACCGGCGCGGTCACGCCGGCGGCCGCGATCAGCACCAGGCGTACGGCCAGGTTTTCCGTGGTCAATAATTCCAGGGCCGCGTCCTGCAAGGCAGTCGGACGGCCAGCCAGGCGCAACAGCGCATGGTTCAGGAAACCGGCGGCCATGACGAAGGGCAGGGCCGCCAGGTAAAAGACCACGCCCCACCGCCAGGGATGGCGCGCCGGCAGCCGCCGCGGCAATCGGCGCGGATGGCGCCGCCGCCGCAGCAGCAGGACCAGTAAAATGCCGCCGCCATGGAGCAGGAGCACGCGGGCGGCTAAAACCCATACCGGCGGCAGGCAGCGGCCGGCCAGCAGGTTGGCCGCTGCAACGGCGGCCCCGATGTACGCCAGGATCAGGGCCAGATCCGGCCAGGTCCAGCCCGGGCGGGGGAGGCGGCGCAGCCGGCGGCGCCAGACCCAGGGCCGGCGCCGGAAACCGCGCCACAGGCGGCGCGCCGCCGCCAGTCCGCCCGCCATCAGTACCGCGCCGGCAATGGCCGCGGCGGCTGCTTGCGCCAGGGATGGATTGAATTCAGCCAAACTCAGCCCGCGTCCGGATCGAGGGTTTCGCGGATCACGTAAATCGGCTTGTTTTGCGATTCGTGGTAAGTGCGAATCTGGATTTCCGCCAGCAGTCCCATGCTTATGAAATGCAGGCCGAAGAACACCAGCATGAAAGACGTCATCACCCAGAATGGCCGTTTCAGCAGGGTGGCGGCGAAAGCGGTGCCGAAGAGATTGGCCGAGAGGTTGCCCAGCACCATGCCCGCCAGCAGCAAAATGCCGGCCGCGCCGAGGAAAAGTCCGATCCTGCCGAAAATCTGGATTGGACTTTTGCTGTAACGCAGAAGGAAGGTCACGGTGAACAAGTCCAGGATCACGCGTGTAATCCGGGAAAGCCCGTACTTCGAGCGCCCCATGCGACGGGGATGGTGATTGACCACCACTTCCGCCACCGACCCGCCCACCCAGTGGGCCAGGGCGGGGATGAAACGGTGCATTTCGCCGTACAGATGCACGTTCTGCATGACATCCCGGCGGTAGGCTTTCAGTGTGCAGCCGAAATCGTGCAAGGCCACGCCGGTCAACCGGCTGATCAGGCGGTTGGCGACCATGGATGGGAGGCGGCGGTGGATGAAGGCGTCCTGGCGGTCTTTGCGCCAGCCGCTGACGACGTCGAAGCCCTGGTCAATCTGCGCGAGCAGCAGCGGGATGTCGTCGGGGTCGTTTTGCAGATCGGCATCCATGGTGATGATGACCTTGCCGCGGGCATGATGCATGCCGGCCGACATGGCGGCGGTCTGTCCGAAATTCCGGCGGAAGCGGATCAAACGCAAGCCCCGCAGCCGGGCGGACTCTGCCTTGAGCTTGCTCCAGGTGCCATCGGTGCTGCCGTCGTCCACCATGATGATTTCATAAGACTGGGGCAGTTTGGACAATGCTTCGCCCAGCTTGGCGCATAACGGCGCAACACATTCTTCCTCGTTGAAAATCGGCACGATAATGGATATGTCCGGCATATGTTTTCCTTCCGTCTGCGTCTTCCCCGGCATGGGGTGTCAATACCGATAGTCTAGATGATTTTATAAGGGAGTCAAGCCGAACAGGGACCGCAGAGGCGGAGAGGGGCAAAGGATCAAAGGGGCAAAGGGGTAGAGTGAAGAGATGAGGCAATCCGTCTCTGATCCTTTGATCCTCTGTGCCTTTGTCACGGCTGAGCTGTTTTGCCTTTCGCGTTCCTTGCGTTCTTTGCGGTGAATTTACCGTGTCCGCCTATTCCGCGGTGCGTGCCCCCGGCACGCCCCGGCGAAAAATAATTTGCGCGCTGTGCCGGTTTCTGTTAAACACTCCTGCTTTTTGTATTGGACCGGTCCGTATCAGCGGTTCCGGCCGGCGCCGGAAGATTGTTTTTATGCATGACAGCGGTAAAATTCGCAACGTTGCGGTCATCGCCCATGTGGACCATGGCAAAACCACGCTGGTGGACCAGCTTTTCCGCCAGAGCGGGATGTTCCGTGAAAACCAGGCCGTGGCGGAGCGTTTGATGGATTCCATGGATCTCGAGCGCGAGCGCGGCATTACCATCGCTGCGAAAAACGGCGCCTTGCGTTACCGCGGCTACACCGTCAATATCATTGACACCCCCGGCCATGCCGATTTCGGCGGCCAGGTGGAACGGGTGCTGCAAATGGCCGACGGCGCGTTGCTCCTGGTGGATGCGCAGGAAGGACCGATGCCGCAGACATTTTTTGTGCTCAAAAAAGCTCTGGCGCGGCGGCTGCCGATCATCGTCGTCATCAACAAGATTGACAAACCCGCCGCCCGGCCGCATTGGGCGGTGGACCAGGTATTCGACTTGTTCGTCAAGCTGGACGCGCCGCACGAGATCCTGGATTTCCACGCGCTGTATGCCTCTGCCACCGGGGGCTATGCCGGGGAAGACCCGGCCCGGCCGGGGACGGATATGCAGCCGCTGTTCGACGCCATCATCCAGCGCATTCCCGCGCCGGCCGGCAATTCGCGCGGGCCTTTGCAAATGCAGGTCAGCACGATCGATCATTCGCCGTTCCTCGGCCGGCTGGGTATCGGCAAGATCACTTCCGGCGGCATGCAGGTGGGGATGCCGGCGGCGGTGGCTGACACTGCCGGACGGCTGCGCCTGACGCGCATCACCAAGATTTACCGGTTCGACTGCACGCGCAAGGTCGAAACCGGCCGCGCCGGGCTGGGGGAAATCGTGGCGGTGGCCGGCCAGGACGATCTGTCCGTCGGCGAAACGTTTACCGATCCCGACCAGCCTCTGCCGCTGCCTTCGCCGCCCATCGATCCGCCGACGGTTTCCATGTTGTTTCTCCCCAACAATTCTCCGTTTGCCGGCACGGAAGGCGAATTCATCACTTCCACCCACCTGGCCGAACGCCTGCGCCGGGAAGCTTTGGTGGATGTGGCCCTGGTCGTGGAAGAATTGGCCGGGGCGCCCGGGTTTAAGGTGTCCGGCCGGGGCGAGTTGCACCTGTCCATTCTCATCGAAAAAATGCGCCGGGAAGGCTACGAATTTCAGGTCAGCTGCCCGCGGGTGATCTTCAAGGAAGAGGCGGGGCAACGGCTGGAGCCTTACGAGGAATTGCTGGTGGAAATGGCGGAGGAATATTCCGGCACGGTTATTGAGAAACTGGGCATGCGCAAGGGACAGTTGCTGGAGATGCGCCGCGAAAACGGATTGATGCGGCTGAAATACAAAATTCCCACGCGCGGACTCCTGGGGTTCAAGTCCGAATTCATGTCCGACGTCAAAGGCATGGGCATGCTGACCTACATTTTCCTGGAATATGACGCGTTCGCCGGCGACATGCGGCAGCGCAAGAACGGCGTGCTGGTATCTACGGAAACCTGCATGACCGTGGCCTACGCGCTTTTCAACCTGCAGAAACGCGGCCGGCTTTTCCTGGAGCCGGGCGTGCGCATTTACCGCGGGCAGATCATCGGCGAACATTGCCGGAGCAACGACCTGACGGTCAACCCCGCTAAGGGCAAAAAACTGACCAACGTGCGGGCCGCCGGGTCCGACGAAAACATCATCCTGACGCCGGTTGTCAGGATGAGCCTGGAAGATTGTATCACCTACATCAACGACGATGAGTTGGTGGAAGTCACCCCGAAAAATATCCGCCTGCGCAAGCGCGCGGGGGTGCGTGTTTAAAAGCGGCTCCTTCCGGCATGGCGGGCAGGGCTGCGTCATTCAGGAAAAAGACGGCTCGGTACGGCTTGCCCTGCATAGCTGCAGCGAAGTCCGTCAAAGCCGGACGTAGCCCGCATGGAGACCGCGCCCTACCATTTTTGATAATTTTGCCTTTGGTAGGGCACGTCCCCGCTCATAGCGGGGTAAACCGCCGGCTTGTCCCGTCTGGCGCGGGAGCGAGCCGATGAGCATGACGCAGCCCTGGCATGGCGAGGAAAAGTATAGGTCTTTTGTGTATAGGTCTTTTGTTGCATTTGCGCGTCATTTAATTTAGAATGCACAAAAAAATTTAGCATGGGTGTGTGAAATAATGGAAATTCCGAATCTTGTCATTGGAAATCTGACGTTAAATATCCCCATTATCCAGGGCGGGATGGGGGTGGCAGTGTCCAAAAGTTCGCTGGCGGGCGCGGTGTCCGCCGAAGGCGGCCTGGGGGTAATTGCCAGTGTCGGCCTGGGCGAGGATATCGCGTCCAGCGATTCGTATGCCGATCGCTCCAGCGCGGCCTTGCGCGCTGAAATTCTGGCGGTGAAGCGGCGGCGCCTGCCGGTGGGCGTGAATGTCATGGTGGCCCTGACCAACTACGCCAGCCTGGTGCGCACCTGTATCGAGGCCGGCGCCGACGCCATTATTTCTGGCGCCGGACTGCCCTTGCGCCTGCCGGAAATTGCCGGCGTGACCGACACCAAACTCATACCGATCGTTTCCTCCGGCCGGGCGGCCGACATTGTCTGCCGCACCTGGTGGAAACGCGCCGGCCGCCTGCCCGATGCGCTGGTGGTGGAGGGGCCGCTGGCCGGCGGGCACCTGGGATTTAAATTCGAGGAATTGCTGGATGGCACGGTAAAGCCGCTGGAAACGCTGGTGGCGGAGGTCCTGGAAGTGGCGGCGGAATGGAGCGCGCGCGGCCGCCGGCCGATCCCGGTCATTGCCGCCGGGGGAATCTACACCGGCCGGGATATCGCCCGGTTTCTGAAAATGGGCGCCGCCGGCGTGCAGATGGGCACGCGTTTTGTCGCCACCCACGAGTGCGACGCCGCGGATGCCTACAAGCAGCGCTACGTGCAGGCCACCCGCGATGATGTCATTTTAATCAAGTCGCCCGTTGGTCTGCCGGCCCGGGTTTTGAAAAACGCCTTGACCGAAGCCAGCCAGCATGGCGCCAAAGTGAAATTTGCCTGCCCTTACAAGTGCCTGCTGACCTGCGACGCCGGCGTCGCCAATTACTGCATCGCCAAGGTTCTGCTCCAGGCCAGCCGCGGCGATTTCGACCAGGGGTTTGCCATGTGCGGGGCGAACGCCTGGCGCGTCGATCGCATCGTCAGCGTCCACGAACTGATCCGGGAACTCCTGGCGGAGATGTCGGAAGCCTGAACGCCCCGTCTCCGCCGGGTCCGGAATTCCCGCTTGACTTTAGCGGCGGCGGAACACAATATTATGCCGGAATGCGGTTTGGGGCCGACGTGCGGCATCCCAACCGGCGGCGCGGTTATAATCCTGCGTTTTAATTAACATTCATGGGAGATGCATCATGGCACAGCAGGAATTAAAAATCGGTCCTTGGCTGCAGGCTGGGTTCAACATCTACAAGGAGAATTTTCTCTTGCTGATCGTGGTCAATCTACTGGCCCTGGTGCTGGGAAAATTAACCCTGGGCATCCTGGCCGGACCGCTGTTGGCAGGAGTGGCGCTGATCAACCTCAGGCTGCTGGACCAAAGCGAGCCCAAGCCGGAAATCGGCGATGTCTTCAAGGGATTCGATTTCTTCCTGGATGCCTTTTTGCTCTGCCTGGGCTGCGTCGTGGTATCCATCCTCGCGGGGATTTTATCGTTGGTGATCTTTACCAAGCTGATTGCCGTTGTGTTCCTGATCGTGTTCGGCATCCTGCTGCACACGCTGGCCGCTTTCGCCCTGTTTTACATCGTCGACAAAAAAATGGATTGCTGGCCGGCGGTCATGGCGGCCTTCGGCGCCCTGCGCACCATGTTCCTGCCGCTGGCGGCGATCGTGGTGGTTACGGGCATCATCAGCATGGCGGGCGCCCTGGTCTGCGGTTTCGGTGTGATTGTGACTTTCCCGCTCTATTTCAGCGTCCTGGCGGTTGTTTACCGCGACCTGCTGCGCCCGCCGGCGCAGGCTTAGTCGGAAGGCCTGGATGATATGCGATCAATGCGCCCGCCGGCTTGATTCCAGCCGCGCGGGCGCTTTTTTTTGAGACGGGACGATGGATAATATGTCAACTTTAAACAGCCTGCTGACGGACTGGATGCGCGCGGCGTTTCAGGCCGCCTTCCCCGGGCAGGACCAGGCGCTGGCGGCAGTGGCGGTGGAGCCGGCCGCGTCGCCGGAATTCGGAGATTACCAGTGCAATGCCGCCATGGGGCTGGCGCGGACGCTGCGCCAGGCGCCGCGGGCCATCGCCGCCGCCGCGATTGCCCATGCGCCGCCGCAGCCGGCGGTAGCGCGCCTGGAACAGGCCGGCCCGGGCTTCATTAACCTTACCCTCGACGATGCCTGGCTGGCAGCCCGCCTGGAAGGCATGCTGTCCGATCCCCGCCTGGGCGCGCCGCTGGCGGGCGCCGGCCGCACCGTGGTGATTGATTATTCCAGTCCCAACGTCGCCAAGCCGATGCATATCGGCCACATCCGCTCCACGGTGATCGGCAACGCCCTCGACCGTCTGCACCGGTTCCTGGGGTACCGGGTGATTGCCGACAACCATCTCGGCGACTGGGGCACCCAGTTCGGCATCCTGATCCAGGGCTACCGCCATTTTCTCGACCGCGCCGCGCTGGCGGCCGCGCCGGTGGAAGAATTGGAGCGGCTTTACGTGCGCAGCTACGAACGCGCGCGGGCGGAGGAAGACTGGATGGCGCAATGCCGGAAGGAACTGGTTAAATTACAGGCCGGCGACCCGGAAAACCTGGCGCTCTGGCAGGAATTCATCCGGCTCTCCCGGGGCGAATTCGACCGGATTTACGCCCGCCTGAACGTTACCTTCGACTTGACGCGCGGCGAGAGCCATTACCATGACCGCCTGCCCGGCGTCATTGAACGCCTGGAGTCCACCGGCCTGGCCCGCGAAAGCGAAGGGGCGCTGGTGGCCTTTTTTGACGGCGATAAACTGCCGCCCTGCATCGTGCGCAAGTCGGACGGCGCATTCAATTACGCGGCCACCGATGTGGCCACGGTCTTAAGCCGCGTGGAGGAATTCAATCCGGCCGCCATCATCTATGTCACCGACGAACGCCAACAACTGCATTTCCGGCAGGTGTTTGCGCTGGCGCGCCAACTGGGGGTCGGCGCCGAACTGGTGCATGTCTGGTTCGGCTTGATGCGCCTGCCGGAAGGCACTTTCTCCACCCGCCAGGGCAATGTCATCAAGCTGGAAATGCTCCTGGACGAGGCGGAAACGCGCGCTCTGGCCATGGTCCGCGAAAGCAGCCCGAACATGCCCGCCGAACAGCAGCGCGCCGTGGCGCGGGCTGTCGGCATCGGCGCGGTGAAATACGCCGATTTGAGCCAGAACCCCCAGAGCCTGGTGACGTTTTCCTGGGACAAGGCCCTGGCCTTGACCGGCAACTCCGCGCCTTACCTGCAATATGCCCACGCGCGCATTTGCAGTGTTTTGGACAAATACCGGGAACGCCACCCGGGCGTCCGCCTGGAAAATTATCCTTTGCGGCCGGAGCTCCCGGTGGAACGCGCGCTGTCACTGCACCTGGCGCGCTTCCCCGACATCCTGCTGGGCGCCGCCCGGCTTTACCGGCCCAGCATCCTGGCCGATTACCTCTACGCGCTGGCCGGGCATTACAGTAATTTTTATCAGAATGTGCCTTTTTTGAAGGAAGCGGAAGGCATCCGCGAAAGCCGTGTGCGGCTTTGCGCCGCCGTGGCCGGCGTGCTCCGCCAGGGACTGGATTTGCTGGGCATCGAAGCCCCGGAACGCATTTGACATGAAAACGAATTCCCGCGCCGCCGCCATCCGTATCATTGCCCGCTGGCTGCAGACCGGGGCTTTCCCGGGGCGGCTGCTGGAGGAAGTCGCCGACGACCGCGCGTTCGTCACGGAACTGGTTTACGGCGCGGTGCGCTGGCGCCGGCAATTGGAGTGGGTGGCGCGGAAATACGCGCCCCATCCCCCCGCGCCGGAAATTTCCGCGGCCTTGTGCATCGGCCTCTATCAGATTCTGCACCTGACTGATGTGGCGGAATACGCGGCGGTCAATGAAACGGTCGCCGCGGTGCGGGAAACCGGCGCCCCAGGCGTCGCCGGCTTTGTCAATGCCTTGCTGCGCCGGACGTTGCGCGAGCGCCAGGCGCTCGCGGAGGAGTTGCAGCGCCTGCCGGCCGGCATCCGCCTTTCGCATCCCGATTGCCTGTTGCAGCGTTGGAGCGCTAATTTTTCTCCCGCGCGGGCGGAACAGATTGCCGCCTGGAACAACCAGCGGGCGGAAGTCACGGTGACGGCGAACAGTTTGAAAATCGCCGACCAGTCCCTGCAATCGGCCTTCCAGGAACAGGGCCTGATCGCGCGCGCCGCGGAGTCCGCCGGGAAAAAGTTTTTCGCCATTAAACGGGGCGTATCCGTGCCGGACTTGCCCGGGTATGACAAGGGCTGGTTCCTGGCGGCCGATCCGGCTGTGGCCCACGCGGTAATCCTGCTCGGCGCGGAACCCGGCATGCGCGTGCTGGATGCCTGCGCCGCGCCGGGCGGTAAAACCGCGCTGCTGGCCGGCGCCATGCAAGGCCAGGGCAGCTTGACTGCCTGGGAGCCGCAGGGCGCCCGCCGGGCGCGCATGGCCGCCAATCTCGAGCGGCTGGGCCTGGCGGAGTTTGTCGGACTCCAGGGGGTGAACGCGCTGCATCCGCCGCCTGACAGCGGTCCGTTCGACCGGATTCTGCTGGATGCGCCTTGTTCGAATACCGGCGTGATCCGGCACAAACCGGATGTTCGCTGGAATTTTGATCCGCGCCGGCTGGATGAATCGGTCCGTCTCCAGACGGAGCTTTTGACCAGGCTGGCCGGGCTGCTGGCGCCGGGCGGCCGGCTGGTTTACAGCACCTGCAGCCTGGAGCCGGAAGAAAACGGCGGCGTGGTGCGCGCCGGCCTGTCCCGCTTGTCAGGGTATGTGTTGCTGAAGAAATGCCAGGGCGTGCCGCCGGAGTCGGGGATGGACGGGTTTTATGCCGCCTGCCTGGCACGGCGCGGATGAATGCGATTCCCGGCAGCAGGCGCCCGCGGACATTTGCCGCCTCCTTGCCCATGTTTCATCGTATTTTGTGTTTCATCGTATTTTGTTGAAACTGGCGGGTAAATTTGATATTTTCATTGATCGCATCTTGAGAAATACTGTTTGCACAGGTGTTTATGAAAGAAATCGGGGTAGGATTGCTGGGGTTGGGGACCATCGGCGCCGGCGTGGCGCACACCTTGCCGGCCAAGGCCGGCTTGCTGACTAACCGGCTGGGAATCCGGTTGACACTGAGACGGGCGGCCGACCTTTCCGCCGAACGGCGGGCGGCGGCGCCGGCGGGAATTTTAACGACGGATGATGCGGCGTCAGTCGTGGATGCCGAAGATGTGGATGTGGTGGTGGAGTTGATTGGCGGCACGGGCGCGGCGCGGGAATTGGTGACGCGGGCGCTGCGCCGGGGCAAGCCGGTGGTGACGGCCAACAAGGCCCTGTTGGCCGCCCATGGCGCCGAGTTGTTTCAACTGGCGCGGGAGCATGGCGCGGAGATTTACTTTGAAGCCAGCGTCGGCGGCGGCATCCCGGTCATCCGCGCCTTGCGCGAGGGGCTGGTGGCGGACAATATCCGCCGGATTTACGGCATTTTGAATGGCACGTGCAACTTCATCCTGACCAGCATGGAACAGACCGGGCAATCCTTCGAACAGGCTCTGCAGGCGGCGCAGGCCGCCGGGTATGCCGAGGCGAATCCGGCGCTGGATATTGACGGCAAAGATACCGCGCACAAGGCGGTGATCCTGGCTTCGCTGATTTACGGCCAGCATTTTCCATTGGAGGCCGTCTCGGTGGAGGGCATCCGCGGCCTGGCCGAGTTGGACATGGCTTACGCCCGCGAGTTGGGGTATTGCATCCGGCTGCTGGCGGTCATCCGGGATGCGGGGCCGGAAGTCGAGGTGCGGGTCCATCCCGCGCTGGTGCCCTCCCGCCATATCCTGGCGTCCGTCAAGGGTGTTTTCAACGCCATGCTGATCGAAAGCGACGGGGCGGGTGAATTGCTGTTTTACGGCCGCGGCGCCGGCCGCGAGCCGACCGCCAGCGCGGTGATCAGCAACGTGGCGGACGCCGCCATGGCCCTGGCGTCCGCCGCCGCCCGCCGTCCGTTCCTGGGCATGCCCGCCGCCGCCCGCCGCCTGCGCGATATCAACCAGACGGAAGTGCGTTATTACCTGCGTTTGAACTTGCTCGACCGGCCGGGCGTATTCGGCGAAATCGGCACCGTGCTGGGCCGGCACGGCATCAGCATCGCCTCGCTGCTGCAGAAGGAAGACCGGGCGGGCGCGCAGGTGCCCGTGGTAATCATCACGCACACGGCGCCGGAGCGGGCCTTCCGGGAAGCCCTGGCGGAAATTGACGCACTGCCGATCGTCGGTGCGGGCTCGATGCGCCTGCGCATTGTCAATGAGATTTAACATGGCGGGATCGAAAAAAATAATCGTGCAGAAATTCGGCGGCAGTTCCGTCGCCGACCCGGACTGCGTACGGCGGGTGGCGCGGCGGGTGTTGGAAACCCAGCGGCAGGGCCACGCCGTGGTGGTGATCGTCAGCGCCATGGGGGACGCGACGGATCACCTGGTCGCGCTGGCCCACCGGATCACACCCAATCCCAGCGGGCGCGAAATGGACATGTTGATGGCCACCGGCGAGCAGGTTTCCGTGGCCGTCCTGGCCATGGCCTTGCACGCCCTGGGCGCCCGGGCGGTCTCCCTGACCGGGCCGCAAGCCGGGATTTTCACGGATGCGATGCACCGCAAGGCGAAGATCATGCGCATCCAGCCGGCGCGCATCCGGCGCCATTTGCGGGAAGGCGCGATCGTTATTGTTGCCGGCTTCCAGGGCGCGACGCCGCGGGACGATATCGCCACGCTGGGGCGCGGCGGCTCCGACACCACGGCCGTCGCCCTCGCCGCGGCGCTGCGGGCCGGCCGCTGCCAGATTTTCACGGATGTGGACGGCATCTATTCCGCCGACCCGCGCCTGGTGCCGGACGCGCGCAAACTGAATGAAATTGCCTGTGATGAAATGCTGGAACTGGCCAGTCTCGGCGCCCGGGTGCTGATGCCGCGCGCGGTGGAATTTGCCAAGAAATACGGAGTGGAAATAGAAGTGCTGTCGAGTTTTACACGGAAACCCGGCACGGTGGTGAAGGAAGAGGTGGCGCATATGGAAGACATCGTCGTTCGCGGGGTTACGGTCGAAGAAGAGCATGTCAAGTTGACTATGGCCGGTGTGCCGGACAAGCCCGGCATGGCGGCGCGCCTCTTCGGCCGGTTGGCCGCCGCCGGCATCAACGTGGACATGATTGTCCAGAATACCAGCGCCCGGGGCTTGACGGACATCTCGTTTACCCTGCACCAGGACGATGAAGGGCCGGCGCGCGAAGTGCTGTCCCAACTGGTGCGGCAGACGCAGGGCGAGCAGGTGACGGCGGATGCTGATATCGCCAAGGTGAGCGTGGTAGGGGTGGGGATGCGGGGACATGCCGGCGTGGCGTACCGGATGTTCCACGAACTGGCCCGACAGCACATCAATATCCTGATGATCGCCACATCGGAAATCAAGATCACCGTAGTCGTGCGCAAGCGGCATGCGGCGCGGGCCTTGCGATCCCTGCACCGAACCTTCGGCTTGCATCAATCCCCGCGGCGCCGGCGGACGCCGCGGCCCAGCAAAGGCGGGCATCATGCAAAAACAACGCGTTGAAATCTACGACACCACGTTGCGCGACGGCATGCAATGCGAAGGCGTTTCACTGTCGTTGACCGGCAAAGTGCGCCTGGCGCGCAAGCTGGATGAATTCGGCGTGGATTACATCGAAGGCGGTTATGCCGCCTCCAATCCCAAGGACATGGAATTCTTCGCCGAAATGCGGCGCCAGCCGCTGCGGCACGCGCAGGTCGTGGCCTTCGGCAGCACCCGCCGCGCCAATGTCAGCGCCGCCGAGGATCCCGGCACCATCAAGCTGCTGGAATCGGGCATGCCGGTGGCCGCCATTTTCGGCAAGGCCTGGCAGTTGCATGTCCGGGACGTCCTGCGCACGACGCCCGCGGAAAACCTGGCCATGGTCCGCGACACGGTCAGCCACCTGAAAGCCAACGGATGCCGGGTGATTTTCGATGCCGAGCATTTCTTCGACGGCTACCGCGACAGCCCGGACGCCGCCCTGGCCGTTCTGAAGGCCGCCGCGGCAGGCGGCGCGAGCGTGCTGGTGCTCTGCGACACCCGCGGCGGATTGCTCCCCCATGATGTTTACGAGATCACGCGCCTGGTGGTCCGGTCCTTCCCGCTGCCGATCGGCATCCATTGCCACAACGACTGCGAAGTGGCAGTGGCAAATTCGCTCGAAGCCGTCCGCGCCGGCGCCGTGCATGTGCAGGGCACTATTAACGGCTACGGCGAGCGCTGCGGCAATGCCAACCTCTGTTCGATTGTCCCCGGCCTGCTGTTGAAAATGAACCGCGAGTGCGGCCGTCCGGACTGTCTGTCCAAACTGGCGGAGTTGTCGCGTTTCACGGACGATCTGCTGGATCGCCAGTACAACCGCCATGCGCCCTATGTCGGGGAAAGCGCCTTTGCCCACAAGGCCGGCATGCACGTCAATGCCGTGGAAAAAAATCCGCTCAGTTTCGAGCATATTCCGCCGGAGAGCGTCGGCAACACCCGGCGCATCCTGGTGTCCGAGTTGTCCGGCGGCAGCAACGTGCTGCTCAAGGCCGTGGAAATGGGCGTGGCTCTCACCAAGTCGTCGCCCGAAGTGCGCCAGGTCCTGCGGAGCCTCGAGGAACTGGAACGCAAGGGGTACGAGTTCGAGGCGGCCGACGCCTCCTTCAAGCTGCTGATGAAGAAAGTGCTGAAAAAACACAAGCCGTTTTTTACCCTGGAAGGATTCCGCGTGATCGTGGAAAAACGCGGGGTGGGCGAGCGTTGCATTTCCGAGGCGACCGTCAAGCTGAAAATCAACGGCGAGGTGGCGCATACGGTGGGGGAAGGCGACGGCCCGGTCAACGCCCTGGACAGCGCGCTGCGCAAGGCCCTGGTCCGGTTTTATCCGGCCATCAACGACGTGTCGCTGACGGATTACCATGTCCGGATCCTCGACCCCAAGGAAGCCACCGCCGCCAAAACCAGGGTGATCATCGAGTCGTCGGACGGCCGCGACACCTGGGGCACCGTGGGCGTTTCGGAAAACATCATCGAGGCCTCCTGGGAAGCCCTGGTGGACAGCGTGGAATACAAACTCTTCAAGCAGGCGGATGAACAAACGGGCGGAACGGAGTGATTGCCATGCCGGAAATCGAAAAGAACTATGACGCGCGCGCGGTGGAAGAACGCTGGAGCCAGCGCTGGCTGGAGCGGCGCGCCTTTCATGCTGACCCGGCGCGCGGCGGCAAGCCTTACACGATCGTCATTCCCCCGCCGAACGTCACCGGCATGCTGCACATGGGGCATGCCCTGAATGCCACGCTCCAGGATATCCTGGTGCGCTGGCGGCGGATGCAGGGTTATAACACACTCTGGGCGCCGGGCACGGACCACGCCGGCATTGCCACCCAGAACGTCGTGGAACGCGCGCTGCGCAAGGAGCGCCTGGACCGCGAAACCCTGGGCCGCGAAAAATTCGTTCAGCGCGTCTGGGAATGGCGCGAGCAGTATGGCCGCACCATCATCCGGCAACTGAAGCGCCTGGGCGCGTCCTGCGACTGGGAACGCGAGCGTTTTACCATGGATGCCGGCCTGAGCGCGGCCGTGACCGAGGTCTTCGTCCGCCTGTACGAGAAGCAATTGATCTACCGCGGCAACTACATCATCAACTGGTGCCCGCGCTGCCGCACGGCGCTCTCCGACGAGGAAAGCGAACACGTGGAGACGGCCGGGAAACTTTATTACCTGCGCTATCCGGGGCTGGGCGGCGGCAAGAAGGCCGCGCTGATCGTGGCCACCACCCGCCCGGAAACCATGCTCGGGGATGTCGCCCTGGCGGTCAACCCGCGCGACGTGCGCTATCGCCAATGGGCCGGGCGCCAGTGCCTGCTGCCCATCCTGAAGCGCCCCTTGCCGGTGATCGAGGACGATTTCGTCGATCCGGAATTCGGCACCGGCGTGGTCAAGATCACCCCCGCCCACGATCCCAATGATTTTGAAATGGGGCGGCGGCACGGACTGGAACCGGTCAATGTCATGGATGACAGCGGGATCATGAACGAACAGGCCGGCCCTTACGCCGGGTTGGACCGTTTCGAATGCCGCAAGCGTCTGCTGGCGGACTTGGCGGCCGCCGGCCTGGTCGAAAAAATCGAAGACCATGCCCATGCCGTCGGCCATTGTTACCGCTGCCAGACGGTGGTGGAGCCGCGGCTTTCCATGCAATGGTTCGTCCGCATGGCGCCGCTGGCCCGCGCCGCCATTGCCGCGGTCAAGGATGGGAGCATCCAGTTCATCCCCGAACGCTGGACCAAGGTTTACCTTGATTGGATGGAAAATATCCGCGATTGGTGCATCTCGCGGCAAATCTGGTGGGGGCACCGCATTCCCGTGTTCAATTGCCGCGCCTGCCGGCACACCTGGGCCGCGCGCGGCCAGCCGGCGGCCTGCCCGGCCTGCCATGCCGCTGAAATCGAGCAGGATCCCGATGTGTTGGACACTTGGTTCTCCTCCTGGCTCTGGCCGTTCAGCGTCCTCGGCTGGCCCCAGCGGACGCCGGAACTGGAATTTTATTACCCCACCCACTCCTTGGTGACGGCGGCGGAAATCATTTTCTTCTGGGTGGCGCGCATGATCGTCGCCGGCCTGGAAGTCATGGGCAAGATTCCCTTCGAACGGGTCTATATCCATGGGACGGTGCGCGACGATGCCGGGCGCAAGATGAGCAAAAGCCTCGGCAATTCGATCGATCCGCTGACAGTGATCGACGAGTTCAGCGCCGACGCCCTGCGGTTCAGCATGGTGATGGTGGCGGCCGTCGGACAGGATGTGTTCCTGTCGAAGGATAAATTCGCCGTTGGCCGGAATTTCCTGACCAAGATCTGGAATGCCGCCCGCTTCCTGCAGATGAATACTGACGGTCCGGCGCGGGCGGAGGAGTTGCCGGCAGTGCTGGCGCTGGCGCTGTCGCCGGATGACAAGCACATCCTGGTGCGCCTGAACGACACCATTGCCGCCTGCACGGAAAACCTTGAGCGGTTCCGCTTCAACGATGCGGCCCGGGAGTTGTACGAGTTCGTCTGGCATCAGTATTGCGACTGGTATATCGAGTATGCCAAGGGCGTGCTGTCCAACGGCGACGGGGAAGCGCGCCGGCGGGTGGTGGCGGTCATGCATTGCATCTTCTCGCATTTTCTCCGCCTGCTGCATCCCATGGCGCCTTTCATCACCGAGGAATTATGGCATGGGCTGGGGTACGGCGGCGAAAACGACCTGATCATGCTCGCCGCCTGGCCCAAACCCGTCGAAACGGAAGAGATCGCGGGCTGGAGCGATTTCCAGCGCCTGGCCGCCTACGTGGAAGACAAGCACGAACTCATCCGCATCGGGCGCACCCTGCGGACGGATTACGGCATCCCGCCGGCGATGCAGATCGCCTTCGTCATCAAGCCGGAATCCGAGGAAATCGCTCACCTGCTGGCGGCCGATGAAAGCGCCATCGCCGCTCCGCTGCGCGCCAAATCTCTGCTCGTGGCGCTGGATTACCAGCCGCCGCGCGCGATGCCCAACGGCATCTCGCGCCTGGGGACGGTGTTCATGCCGGTGGAAGGCGTGATTGACATACCGGAGGAACGCCGGCGGCTGGCCGAACAGTCGGACAAGGCGGCCGGCGACCTCGCCGTCGTCAACCGCAAGTTGGATAACCTTGATTTCGTCCGTAAGGCGCCGCCGGCTGTCGTTGAACAGCAGCGCGTACGCAAGCAGGAATTGCTGGAAAAAATCGATAAATTAAAGCGGATGCTGGCGGTTTTAACCGATGCCGGATAATCCAGCCATCTCGATCGTCGTTGGCGGCATGGTGCAGGGCGTGGGCTTCCGCTGGTCATGCCGGGCGGAGGCGCGGCGGTTGGGCCTGCGCGGCTGGGTGCGCAACCGCCCGGACGGGCGCGTTGAAGCCGCCGCTGCCGGCCTGCCGGACGCCCTGGCCTCCTTCGCGGATTGGTGCCGCCATGGTCCGCCGGGCGCGGCGGTGCGGGAATGCCGCATCGAAAAAATACCACCAAACCCTGACTGGACCACCTTTGAAATCCGCCCTTAACACCTGAAAGAATATTGATTCATGAATTTATCCGCGCGCTATGCCGAAAAACATCATGACGCGGTGCTGGAACTGCTGCAACGTCCAGGCATCGAACCGCTGGATGAGGCCGCCATCGCCCGGGCCCTGGGCCTGCGGGGAGCGGCCCGTAAACGCCTGCGCTTGCTGCTGAATGCCATGACGGTGCAGGGGGAAATTGTCCGCCTGCGCCAGGACCGCTATTCCCTCGGCTCGCCGGCGGACCTGGCGCCCGGCCGCCTGGAAATGCTCCGCTCCGGCGACGCCATCGTGCAGCCAACCGATAATTCCAGGGAAATTTTCGTGCCGCGCGACAACCTGGGCACGGCCCTGCCGCACGACAATGTGGTGGTCCGGCTGGACCCGCCCGGCGCCGCCGGCGCGGGCCGCCGGCGCACCGGCAAGGTGATCCGCATCCTCGAACGTTCCCGGCGGGCCATCACCGGCACGCTGCGTTCCACGGGCCGTTTTTTTTACGTTGTGCCGATTGATCCGGTTTACAACCAGGACTTCTACGTGGCCGATCCGCGCCAGGCGCGGGTGAACGACCGCGTGGTCGTTCAAATCACCGTCTGGCCCCACCGCCATGTCAATCCGGAAGCCGAAATCATCGAAGTTATCGGTCCGGCCGACGATCCCTCGCTGGACACCCTGGCGGTCATCCGGCATTTCGGATTGCCCGAGGCCTTTCCCGCCGCCGCCCTTCGCGAAGCCGAAAGCGCCCCGGCCCGCCTGGCGGAGTCCGGCCGCCGGCGCGACGCGCGGGACTTGTTCGTTTTCACGATCGATCCGGCCACCGCGCGCGATTTCGACGACGCGCTCTCCCTGCAGACGGATGACCAGGGGCGGCGCGTGCTGGGCGTGCATATCGCCGATGTGGCGCATTTCGTCCGCCCCGGCCATCCCCTGGACGCGGAAGCCCGCCGCCGCGGCAACAGCGTGTACCTGCCCGACAAGGTAATCCCCATGCTGCCGGAACAGCTTTCCAACGGCCTGTGCAGTCTCCGTCCGGACGCCGACCGCCTGGTGTTTTCGGCCTGGTTGACCTTTGACGATGCCGGCGCGCCGGTGCGCGCCGAATTTTCACGCAGCATTATTCGCTCCCGGCTTCGCCTGACCTACGAGCAGGGGCTGGAAATCCTGCAGGGCGGCTGTCCGGCAGTCTGCCGGCCGGCCGGCGTCGGCGAGGCCGGCCTGGGCGTGATCCGCCGGATTCACGAATTGGCGCAGCAACTTCGCCGCCGGCGCTTCCTCAAGGATTACGCGCTGGAATTGGATGTGCCGGAGCACGAAGTCATTATGGGCCCGGCCGGCATGATTGTGGATATCCGGCGGCAGTTCAACGATATTGCGCACCAGATGATCGAGGAGTGCATGGTCGCCGCCAATGAAGCGGTGGACCGCGAGTTAAGCGCGCGGGGCCTTGCGATCCTGCACCGCGTGCACGAGCCGCCGGACCCGGCCAAGTTTGAACAACTGGCCGCCCAACTCGCGGAAATGGGCCTCCAACCCGGCGATCTCTCCAAGCGGCCCAACCTGGCGGCGTTTTTGAAAAAACTCGTCGGGCATCCCTTCGAGTACGACGCCAAGGTGGCCGTGCTGAAGAGCATGAAACGCGCCGTGTATTCCCCGGAACCGCTGGGCCATTACGGGCTGGCGAAAAAATATTACGCGCATTTCACCTCGCCGATCCGCCGTTATCCCGACCTGGTGGCGCACCGGGTGCTGGCGGAGCGGTTGCTTAACCGGCGCAATCCCTATAACGCCGCCGAGTTGAAAGCCCTGGGCGTGCATTGTTCGCATACCGAGCAGACGGCGGAGCAGGCGGAAAAGGCTTTGCTGGAAATCAAGAAATACCGGTTCCTGGAGCAGCAGCTCCGCCAGAAGCAACCCGTGGTTTACGATGCCGTCGTGGTGCATGTCCGCAATTTCGGCATGTTTGTCGAACTGGTGGAATTGCAAATTCAGGGGCTGGTGCGTGTCTCCGCCATCGCCGACAGTTTTGTGCAGTACGACCCCGCGCGCGAATCCCTGCGCGCCGGCCGCGCCGTCTTCCAGCGCGGCGGCCGGGTGCGCGTCCGCGTGGGCCGTGTTGATTTCGACAAGCGGCAGATTGATTTTGTGCTGGAGGGCGGCCCCGCCGCGGCGCTAAAAGACCGCCGCCCGCGGCCGGACGCGGCGGTCAAACAATCGCGGCCGGCGGCCCGCCGGCGCGGCGGCCGGCGGCCGCGGCGCGGGTAAGCGCCCTGTAGTGGCCGCACTATGTGCGGCATCCGGCTGTAGTAGCCGCACGGTGTGCGGCATCCGGTAGTCCAGCCGCCGCGCGGTTATGCGGTGCTTCAGAATGCTGCTCGCCGGCGGCGGGATGCGGCTGAGCAAAGCCGCTGGCGAGGCAACGCTTATGCGTGAATATTTTAAAAAACTTCCGTCCTGCTTGCCGGGGTGGGCGGCGCTGCTGTTGCTGGCCTGGCTGGCCCTGCCCGGCGATTACATCGCCATGGGGCGGGGCTTGGATGTGTCCTGGGTTTACGCGATCAATGCCGCCGCCGGCATGGGGTTGCGCTTCGGACGCGACTTGATTTTTACGTACGGCCCGCTGGGCTGGCTGGCCATGCCCATGGCCGTTGACGACAACCTGGCCTGGGCGCTGGTGTTCAACCTGGCGTTGCACGGCCTGCTGGTGGCGGTGCTGGCGGTGCATGCCGCCGGCGGAGCCTGGGAACGCCTGGCCATGTTCGCCGGGGCCTGGTTGATCCTGCTCGGCGCGGGATTGCCGCGCGAGTATCAATGGCTGCTCTTGACGCTCATCCTGCTCGGCACGGCCTTGCGCGCGCCCCGGCCGGCCGCCGCGCTGGCCGCCGCCGCCGCCATCCTGGCGGCGGTTTTCTTACATATCAAGTTTTCACTGGGGGTCGCGGCCCTGGCCACCCTGGGCCTGTTTCACCTGCTGAACCTGGGCCTGCGCAATCCGCGCGCCGGCCGCCGCCTGTTGGAAGCGGTTGCCATCCTGGGAGCGGTTGGCGCGGGGCTGGCTTGGCTGCTTTTCAATAATTCGGGCGACTACCGGCAATGGCTGCGGGGTTCATTGGAACTGGCGGCGGGGTACAGTTCCGCCATGTCGCTCCCGGGGCCGGGTATGGAAGTTATTTTCGGCGTCTTAGTGCTGGCTTTGTATGCCGGGCTGACCGTGCTGGCTTGGACGCGCGATCGTGCTTCCGCGCTTTTTCCCGTGCTGGCGTCGGGCATATTCCTGGCGGCATTCAAGCACGGATTTGTCCGGCAGGATGCCCATGTCGTCATTTTCTTTACCGCGGCGTCCGGCATTTTCGCCGGCTGGTTGCTCTTTGCCCGGCGCGGCGCGTTTCCCGCGGCCGCGGTGGCGCTGCTGGTGTCGCTGCCCCTGGCGCTGGCCGTCGGCTCCCGGCATGGCGTCATGCCCGGCGGCGTTTATTACCGCCTGCTGAGCGGCCAGTCAGCCATGGAAAAAGTGGAATATCTGCGCCATCGCAATGAATATGAACGCCGTTTCCAGGCGCAATTCAATGCCGCGCGGGAGGCCGCCGCCGTGCCGGCGCCCGCCCTGGCGGAAATCCGCGCCGCCGGCGCGGGGGTGGACGCGGTGCCCTGGGAACTGACCTGGATTCCGGGTAACCGCCTGCGCTGGCGGGTGCAGCCGCTGCTGCAGTTGTATTCCGCCTACACGCCCTGGCTGGACCGGTTTGCCGCGGCGCATTACACCGGCGCGGATGCGCCGGAATACGTGCTGTTGCATTATGGGAGTCTTGATGGACGCTACCTGGCCTGGGACGCGCCGCTGGCCTGGCAGATGCTTTTACGCTGCTACGAATGGCAGGCAGATTTGACGGCGGCGGGCTTGACCCTGGTGCGCCGCCGGCCGGCGCCGCTGCCGGCGCCCGCCGCCGCCGGCAGCGCCATTTTGACGAGGGAAGAGTGGCTGGCCTTGCCGGAAACCAACGCTTTGCTCTTCGCGGCCCTGGACTTGCCGATGAACCTGCCCGGCCGGATGTTGAATGCGTGTTTCCGCGCCCCGCCGCTGCAGATGGAAGTTGAATACGACGAGGGGCAGCGTTATCGTTTCCAACTGACGCCCGCCGTCGCCGGCCATGGCTTGCAGATTAATTTTCTTCCCGAGCGCTACAGCCAGTTGGCGCAATTCTGGCAGGGCGCCGCCTGGCATCGGGTCCGCCGGATCCGCCTGGCCGGCCCGGGCCGGAATTTTTATCCCGTGCAGGTGCCGGTGCAGTGGCGGAAATTGCCCATCATCATGGAATACCGGGGCCGGACTTCCGGCTGACCGTCCGCCCGCATCACGCCGGCCATGCCGATGATTTTGGAATGCGGCAGCCCCGCTGGGTTGGGGCAAGTTTGACGCCGCTTTTCTGCCGGACGCGCCGCCGGCGCAGCTTTTTTGCTTGAGATAGCCTGCCGGATTGTGTCAGATTACACTTTATGAAATTGAGCATTGTCACAAGCTTATACAATTCCGCCGCGTTCCTGCCGGAATTCTACGAGCGCATCATCCGGGCGGCGCTCCGCTGCACGGACGACTTTGAGTTGGTTTTCGTGGACGACGGATCGCCGGACAATTCCAGCGAACTGGTCCGCGGTCTCATGGCGCGGGATGCCCGGGTGGTCCTGGTGGAATTGTCACGGAATTTCGGCCATCACCACGCCAGCCTGGCGGGCGTGATGGCGGCGCGGGGCGACCGGGTGTTTTACCTGGACGTGGATCTGGAAGACCAGCCGGAATGGCTGGACTTGTTCGTCCGTGAAATGGGCCAGCACCAGTGCGACATCGTGTATGCCGCCCGGGAACAGCGCGCGGGGAATTGGTTCCGGCGCTGGTCCGGCTCCCTGTTTTACCGGCTGTTCAACATGTTTTCGGATGTCAAAATCGTACCGAACATCTGTTCCGCCTGCCTGATGCAGCGCGCTTTCGTGGAAGCCATGCGCGCCATGCAGGAAAAAAACCTCTTCCTGGTCGGCGCCATGGCCTGGATGGGATTTCGCTCGCGCGTGATTACGGTGCAGCGTCCGGTGCGCGCCACGCCCTCCAATTATACGCTCTGGCGGTCGCTGCGCCTGGCCGCCAACGCCGTCACCTCCTTTTCCGCGTATCCACTGCACCTGATTTTCCTGCTGGGGCTGGCGCTCTCGCTCTGCTTCGGCGGCATGGGCGCGTTCATGCTGGTGAAAAAAATCCTGTTTCCCCACCGCGTGTTCTTCGGGTACGCTTCGATTATCGTTTCCATCTGGTTTCTGGGCGGAGTGCTGATTCTGTTTATCGGGATCATCGGCATTTACCTGGCGAAAATCTTCACCGAGGTCAAGGCCCGGCCGCAATACGTCATCCGGCGGATTCACCGCGCCCCGGCGCCGCCTCCGGCCGGCTGGAATGAAAGCGGGTTTGAAATAGCCGCATCGGGCGCAATAGGGCAGGGCGGCAACGCGCAGGGGAAGCCAACATGAAACCAATCGTAATTTTCGGAATCGGCGGATTCGCCGACCAGGCCTTTTATTATTTCCGCCATGACTCGGCTTTCGACGTCCGCGCATTTACCGTGGATCAGAAGTACATTAAGGAACCGGCTTTTCACGGGCTGCCCGTGACGCCGTTCGAAACCCTGGCGGAGCAGTATCCGCCGGCGGCTTACGATATGTTCGTGGCCATGGGTTACAGCGATCTGAACCGGCAGCGCGCCGCCTGTTGCGCCCGCGTGCGCGCCCAGGGGTACAAGATGGTGAATTATTTTCACTCCAGCGCCCTGATCCCGCCGGACCTGGCGATCGGTGAAAATTGTTTTTTCCTGGAAAAAGTCGTGTTCCAGCCCTTTTCCCGCGTGGGCGACGGCGTGGTGATTTTAACCGACACCGGCATGGGGCATAACACCATCATCGGCGATTTCTGCTACATTTCCGGCGGCTGCTGCATTGCCGCGATGGTGGAATTCGGGCCGTATTGTTTCGTATCCCTGAATGCCACGTTCCGGCCCAAGGTGAAGATAGGCCGATCCGTGATCATCGGCGCCGGCGCCCTGATGCTTGAGGATGCCCCGGATGAAAGCGTTTATATCGCCCGGGGCACGCCGCGGGCGCCGCGCTCCAGCCGCCTTTATCAAAAATTCATCTGATCCGGCAACCGCGTTGAGCGTCCGGCGGCGGCCGGCCGCTCCGCCGTGGACGCCAGCGATACCCCCCATGCAAATTCCAGGCAGAGGTAGAATTAACGATCCCGCGGTCCGGCGCAAAACGATCATGATGCTGGGCGCGGGCAACAGCCAGTTGCCTGCCATCCGCCAGGCGGCGGCGCTGGGCTACTGCGTCATTACCGTGGATAACATCCCCGGCAACGCGGGGCATGCGCTGGCCCACCGCTGCGTCAATTGCAGCACTGTGGACCAGGCCGGCGTTTTACGCGCCGCGCGGGAACTGGCGATTGACGGCATCATGACCTTCGCCTCCGACTCGGCCACGCCCGCGGTTGGCTACGTCGCCGAGCAACTGGGCTTGCCCGGCTGTCCGGCCGCTGCGGCGCAGGTCATGTCGGACAAAGCCCGCTTCCGCGCTTTCCAGGCCGGCGCCGGATTGCCCTGCCCGAAATTTACGGTTGGCCGGAATGCCGAGTCCATGCGCGCCTGGCTGGCGGAGCAGCAAACGCCCCTGGTGATCAAGCCCGTTGACAGTTCCGGATCCCGCGGCATTTCCGTCGTGCCGGAGCCGGATTTCGACCAATGCCGGCGGGCGGTGGAATACGCGGGCCGGTATTCGCGTTCCGGCCTGGTCTGCGTGGAAGAATGCCTGTCCGGGTCGGATGTCAGCGGCGACGGTTTTCTGGTCAACGGGGCGCTCGCGGCCGTCATTACCCATAAATATAAAAACAAGCTGGTCCCGCGCGGGCACCGCCTGCCGGCCGCTTTATCCGCGGCCGATCAGGAGGCCGTGCAGCGCGCGGTCGCCGCGCATTGCCGCGCCCTGAACTACCGGGACGGGCCGCTGGATTTTGACGTCATGGTGCGCAATGGCCGGGCGGTGGTCCTGGAGATGAGCCCCCGCCTGGGCGGCAATGGCATCCCGCTCCTGATCGCGCGCGGCGGGGGCGTGGATTTGATCGGCGCGACCGCGCGGTTCGCGGTCGGGGATTCCCCGGGCGTTCCCCCGGCAATACCGGTGCTCCGCGGCTGCGGCTCGTGGATTCTGGGCAGCGCGCGGGACGGCCGGCTGGCCCGGATCGCCTCCGCCGGCGCCATGGCGCAGGCCGTGCCGGAAATTTTCGATTACACCCTTTACCGCGAAATCGGCGCGCCGGTCGCGGCGATGGCGCACAGCGCCGACAGCCTCGGCTGGGCTCTTTTCGATTGCGATTCCGACACGCATTACCTGGACATCGTCGAACGCATTCAACGGGCCCTGGATTTGAGTGTCGTATGACAGGCGCGATTCCAATATGAAACTTACCTGGCGGATTTTAAATCGCTTGGCGAAAAAATTCGGCCCGTCGTTCTACCTGTTCGACGCCGCGGCATTTGACCGCAATTACGCGGAGTTGCTGGCCGCCTTCCGCCGCCATTACCCGCGCACGGCCCTGGCCTATTCCTACAAGACCAATTACCTGCCGCGCATGTGCCGTCGCGCGAACGAACTGGGCGGCTATGCCGAAGTCGTGTCGGGCATGGAGTATGAACTGGCCCTGCGGATCGGCGTCCCGCCCGCTAGAATTATTTTCAACGGGCCGTACAAGACCGCCGGCGATGTCGCCCGGGCCTTGCGCGATGGCGCCCTGGTGAACCTTGACAGCGCCGCCGAAGTGCCGCTGGTGCAGGCGGCCGCCCGCCGGGCGGGGAGCCGCGCCTTGCGCGTCGGCTTGCGCTGCAATTTCGATTTCGGCGCGCGCGGCATTTCGCGTTTCGGTCTGGACGCCGCCGGCGGCGCCCTGGCGGATGCCATTGCACGGTTGCGCCGGATCAAGCGGTGCCGGATGGACGGGCTGCACTGCCACTTCCTGCCGCCCGGCCGCGGTCCCGCGGCCTATGCGGCGGTCGCCCGGGGCATGCTGCAGCTTGCGCGGGAATGTTTTGGCGCGCGGCCGCCGGCCCTGCTGGACCTCGGCGGAGGCTTTTGCAGCAGGATGCGCCCGGAATTGGCGGAGCAATTTGATTTTAACATCCCGACTTTTCAGGAATACGCCCGCGCCATCGCCGCGCAGTTCGCGCGGGCCTATCCCGACGCGGCAGGCCCCGAACTCGTGCTCGAACCCGGCATTGCGCTGGCCGCGGATGCGCTCCAATTCGCCGCCAAGGTCGTGTCGTTCAAAACCATTGGCGGTAAAAATTACGCCCTCCTGGCCGGTAGTGTCTATGACATCAAGCCCACCAAAAACGCGAAAAACCTTCCCCTGCAACACTTGCCCCAACCGGGCAATGCGCGCGCGCGCCGTCCGGGCGGGCTCCTGGACCTGGTCGGTTATACCTGCATGGAAGACGATTGCCTGTACCGGAATTACATGGGGCCGTTGGCAGTGAACGATTACGTCGTCTTTCATAATGTCGGCGCGTACACGATTGTTTTAAAACCGCCGTTTATCGTTCCGGCGCCGCCCATTTTGGCTGAGTCCGCCGCCGTACCGGGAGAATTTGAAACTGTGCGGCGCCAGGAGTCGTTTGACGACGTGTTCGCCACATACGTGTTCGATCCAGAGGCACAGAGGGGTAAAGGCGGAGAGGATCAGAGGGGCAGAGGATCAGAGGGGCAGAGGGGCAGAGGGGCAGAGGGACATAGGCACAAAAAGGCAGAGTGAAGCGAAGAAGTAATCCGTCTATGATCCTTTGATCCTCTGTGTCTTTGCTGCTGATTGAAAAATTCAGAATTCAGCAGTCAGAATATTGTAAATTGACAGAAGCAAGTTTCAGGCAAAAATCCGGTCTAGACAAATCAGCGTAAAAATAATTGCAGAATTTTGTTGACGCGAAAGATTAAAGTGGTATAAATATACCTGATTACTTGAAAGGCCGCCTGGGAAGGGGCTGGGGTGAGCGGGAGGGAGTATGTCGTCGTTATTGAAGATTTCCGATGCGGTGTCCATCGGGCTGCATGCCCTGGTTGTCATGGCCGGCGAACCGCGCGGCGTGTTTTCGGCGGTCTGTCTGGCCCGAAACCTGGGGGTTTCCCGCAACCATCTCGTCAAGGTCTTGCAGCGGCTGGCCCGTGCGGGGTTGGTCAGGCCCGTGCGCGGCCCGCGCGGCGGTTATATTTTGGCGAAGGCGCCTGCGCGGATTACCCTGCGCCTGGTTTTGGAAGCGCTGGAAGGACGCCTGGAGCCTGCCGGCTGCCTCCTGCACCGGCCGATCTGCGGCGGCCATTGCCTGCTGGGCCCTGTCTTCCAGGCAGTCAACCAGCAGCTCGTGTCGTTTTTTTCAACTGCCAATATCGCCGCTTTGTCGGCGCGGCTGCCCGGCGGACGGGGCGGGGCGCGGAGGCCGGCCGGCCAAAAGGAGGAGTGTTTGGATTCCCGCCCCTGGCGGATAAGATTTAACGCGGTATGACAGTTAACTATCGGGAACAAGGAGGAGATCATGTTTTGTTATCAATGCGAACAAACGGTGCAGGGCGCGGGCTGCACGCGCGCGGGTGTCTGCGGCAAGGACAACCTTACCGCCAATATGCAGGATTTGCTGATCAGCCGTCTGAAATTAATCGGCGACTATGCCTGGCGGGCGCGTCGGGAAGGCCGCAAGGATGACCGGTTGGACCGCTTTGTCATCGAGGGCCTTTTTTCCACCGTAACGAATGTGAATTTCGATCCGCAGCGTCTGGAGACGATTCTGGCGGAATCGGAGAACATGCTGGCGGCGGCGCGGGAACTGGCCGGCGCGGCGGGAGCGGACCGGCCCGCGCCCGCGCCATTGCCCCGCGGCCTGGAAGCGCTGGCGGCCGCGGGCGAAGCTGACGGCATCATGCGGCGGCGCCAGGCGGCGGGCGATGACGTTGCCGGTCTGCAGGAATTGTTGACGTACGGGTTGAAAGGCACCGCGGCTTACGCCGATCACGCGGCCATCCTGGGGCGCACGGACGAGGCGCTCAATGCGTTTTTCCACGAGGCGCTCAGCTTCCTGGCCGGCGAACCGGCCGGCGCGGAAGAATTGCTCGGCATGTGCCTGCGCTGCGGGGAAATGAACTTGAAGGCCATGGCGTTGCTGGACGCGGCCAACACGGGCGCTTTTGGCGACCCGGTGCCGACGCCCGTGCGGGTGGACCCGGTGCGCGGCAAGGCGATCCTGATTTCCGGACATGATCTCCTGGACCTGGAGGCCTTGCTCAAGCAGACGGAAGGCAAGGGGATCAATGTTTACACGCATGGCGAGATGCTGCCGGCGCACGGCTACCCGAAATTGAAACGTTACGGGCATCTGGCGGGCAATTACGGCGGCGCCTGGCAGGATCAGCGCAAGGAGTTTGCGGAATTTCCCGGCGCGATTCTGATGACCACTAATTGCATTCAACGCCCGCAGGAATCGTATCAAAGTCGGATCTTCACCTGCGGTTTGGTGGCCTGGCCGGGTGTGCGGCATATTGCCAACCGCGATTTCACCCCGGTCATCGAGGCTGCCCTGGCGGCGCCCGGTTTCAAGGAAGATGGCCCCGGAAAAACCATTCTGGTGGGCTTTGGACACGCGGCGGTGATGCAGGCGGCGGGACAGGTGGTGGCCGCGGTAAAATCCGGCGCCATCCGCCACTTCTTCCTGATCGGCGGCTGCGACGGCGCCAAGAGCGGGCGCAATTATTACACCGACCTGGCGCAGCAGATTCCCAAGGATTGCGTCATCCTGACGCTGGCCTGCGGGAAATTCCGGTTCAACAAGCTGGATTTCGGAGATATCGGCGGCATCCCCCGCCTGTTGGACTGCGGGCAATGCAACGACGCCTATTCCGCTATCCAGATTGCGGTGGCGCTGGCGCATGCCTTCAAGTGCGGCGTGAACGACCTGCCGCTTTCGCTGGTTCTGTCCTGGTACGAGCAGAAGGCGGTGTGCATCCTGCTGACCCTGCTGCACCTGGGCATCCGCAATATCCGGCTGGGCCCCAGTCTGCCGGCATTCGTTACGCCGCCGGTGTTGAAAATCCTGGCCGATAAATTCAATATCATGCCCATCACCACGCCGGAACAGGATTTGAAGGCGATTCTGGGTAAATAAGCATGCGGCGCCGGTGCGGCGGCCGGGCAGGGTTGATCCAGTCCCGGCCGCCGCCGGGAATCCTGACTGAGGAGAAGCAAAGATGCAGCGTCCAATCATTGTCATAGACCGGGAAAAATGCAACGGCTGCGGCAAATGCGTCACGGCCTGCGTGGAAGGCGCATTGCAGTTGGTGGACGGTAAAGCCGTTCTGGTGAAGGAGGATTATTGCGATGGTTTGAGCGCCTGCATCGGCGACTGTCCCACCGGCGCCTTGCGCATCGAGCAGCGCGAGGCGCCGCCGTTCACCGCCCCGCATCCGCCGCCAACGCCGGCCCCTGCGGTCTGCCCGGGCATGCAGGTGCGGATGGGCGGCGGCCGGCCGGCAATGGCCCCTGCGCCGCTGGAAGGACCGGCCGGCCAGGCCATCTCTTCCGAATTGCGGCAATGGCCGGTGCAGTTGCACCTCGTTCCGCCCGGCGCTCCTTTCCTGCGCGGCCGGGAATTACTGTTATTGAACGCCTGCGGCGCGGTTGCCTCCGCCGATGTCCATTGGCGGTTCATCCGCGGCCGGGCTGTGCTGGTAGCCTGTCCCAAACTGAGCCGCCAGGACGATATACGCGATAAACTGGCTGCCATTTTCGCCGCCGCCCAGCCGCCGGCAGTGGTGGTGGCCAGGATGGAAGTGCCCTGCTGCCGGGCCTTGACGGCCGCGGCGTGCGCGGCCGCGCTCCAGGCCGGCCTGCCGGAATTGCCAATCCGGGAAATGCAGATCAATCTGAACGGCGATGTTGTGCCGGGCTGACTTCCGTCCGGCGGTATGCCAGCACGGCCATGGCCAGCGCCGCGGTGCAACTGGCGACGGCCAGCGCAAGCACGATGTGCGTCGGGGCGCGGTGAAACAAGGCCGCGGCGCCGATGTATGCCGCAGCGATCAGCGCCAGCCATCTGGCGGCGCGGAAGCACTTGCGCGCCAGTTCAAAATTCAGCAGCAGGTAAGCCGGACCCAGCGGCGCGAGCGCCCATGCCAGGCGTCGCAGCATCAGCAATTCCTCCGGTGTGCCGCCGACGCCGGTAAACAGGCGCCAGAGCAGGCCGGCCGCGATGCTGCAGACGGCGACAGATGCTATGACCAGGACAAGCGTGTAAAGAAAAGCCGTCTGCATGGTCCGGCGGTTGCCCATTGCGGTTTCCGGCCCCGCATCCACAACCTTGGGAAACATCGCCAGGGCGATGGGCATGGGCAGAAACACCACGGCGCGGGCGATGTTGGCGGCCCGCGCAAACATGCCCGCTGTTTCCGGGGGGAAAAATATTTTGGCCAGGACGACATCGCTATTCATCAAAACCGCGAAGCCGAGTAATACGCAAAAGGCTCCGCCCAGGTAACCGCGGGCGCCCGCGGCGGCGGCCGGGGCGCCCGGCGCCGCCGGCCGCGGCAGGATGCGCCATAATCCGATCGCGGCGACCGCGGCGGACAACAACGTGCCGGCCGCCTGCGCCGCCAGTCCCATCAACGCCGTGGCGGCCACCCAGGCGGTCAGGGCGGCGCCAATGGCCAGACGGGCGATCCCCCAGGTCGGCGCGACGGCCGCGTACCAGCCGAATGCTTCCAAGCCCTGCAAGCCGCCCGCCAACGCCGGCACAAAAATCGCCAGCGCTATTACTGTGGCCCCGCCCAACGCCACGCCGGCGGAGGGCAGTTTCAAGTAACCCGCAACCCAGGGCGCGGCGGCGCAGCCCAGCGCCAGGATGCCCAGGGCCGGCCACCCCAGTTTGCGCAGCCAGGCGCGCAGCATGCCCGCCACGGCATGGGTCTGCCCGTTCAGCCGCAGGCGCGCGCTGAAATGCGCGGCCGCGGTGCGCAAGGCGTCCAGGGGTGTGGCCGTGATGTTGATCAACCCCAGCATGGCCGCCAAAGCGCCGTATTCCGTGTTCGACAGCCGGTGATTCATCAGAATCTGGAACAGCATGTTCGCAAGATTGCCGGCTTGCGTCGCCGCCAGCATCAGGATGCTGTGCTGCAGCAGGCGGTTGGAATTTTGATTGGTGTTGGACATGCTCAATCCGCGAAAATGCATAGCAGGATCAGCCGGAATTGGCGCGAATGGCGTCGCCCAGCATCCGTGCCAGCTTGCGCAGCAAGGTTGGCGGTGTCAGCAGCGGCGGCATCAGGTAAAGCACATTGCCCAACGGGCGGATTAAGACGCCCTGGCGCTGCAGCCGGCGGCGGATGTCCTGCGCCCGCCGCCGGCCGGCCCCGCGGCAGTCTTCCAGTTCGCAGGCGGCAAGCATGCCCAGGCAGCGGATGTTTTTGACGCCGGGCAAATTCTGCAGTTCCCGGAAAGCCGCCGCCAGCGCCGCGCCGTTGGCCTGCGCCCGGCGTACGACGTCGTGCCGGCGGTAAAAATCCAGGACGGCGATGGCGGCCGCGCAGGCCAGGGGGTTGCCGGCGAAGGTATGGCCGTGGTAAAAAGTGCGGTCAACCGGGCGATCGCTGAAAGTCTGGAAAATCTTCTGGCGGACCATGGTGGCGCTGATGGGCAGGTAGCCGGCGGCCAGTCCTTTCCCGACGCACACGATGTCAGGTTTAATGCCGGCGTGTTCAAAGGCCCACAGGCGGCCGGTGCGCCCCATACCCATGGCGATTTCATCCACTATCAGCAAAATGCCGGTTTGCCGGCACAAGCGCGCCAGCCGGCGCAGGTAGTCGGGGTGATAGATGCGCATCCCGGCCGCGCCCTGGCATAATGGCTCGACAATCACCGCCGCAATCTCGCCGGCATGCGCGGCGATCATTTTTTGCATCGGCGCGAAACATTCCCGTCCGCAGGAGGAGGGTGTCCGCCCCCAGGCGCAATCGGCGCAGCAGGGCGAAGGCGCCTGCCAGGGCTTGGATAACAGGCGCCGGAAAGGCCGGTGAAACTGCGGCTGATAGCCGACCGCCATCGCGCCCAACGTGTCGCCGTGATAGGCTTGTTCCAGGCTGACGAATTTACGGCGGCGCGGCTGGCCCAGGTTGTGCCAGTATTGCACGGCGATTTTCAAGCCGGCTTCGACGGCGCAAGCGCCGTCGGATGCGAAAAAGGCGCGCCAAGGCGCGCCCGGCAAAACACTGGCCAGCGCCGCGGCCAGTTTAATCACGGCGGGATGGGACAGATTGCCCAGCATGCTGTGTTGCAGCTTTTGCGCCTGGCGTTGGATCGCCCTTGTAATCTCCGGCCGGCTATGGCCGAGGTTGCAGCACCACCAGGAGGATATGCCGTCCAGGTAACGCCGTTCGGCGTCATCGAACAGGTATGGGCCGCGGCCCCGGACGATAATCGGAAAAGCTTCCGTATTGATTTCGGACAAGCGCGAATAAGGATGCCAGATGCAGCGCCGGTCCGCGGCGCGCCAATCATGATTAGGAGGCATGGAAAATGTTCGGGAGTCGGATGTTTAATGTTCAGTGTTCGTGGGCAGGGGATGCAATCCATCAGACGATACCCGATGTCTCTCAGGGGGTCAAGCGCAGAGCGGAGCGGACGCGCCCCAGAAAAGCGGCCGGCCGCAGCGTGGGGAGGTCGGGCCAGTAAGGGATATGGCCCAGGCTCAGGACGCGTCCCATACTGGGAATGCAGCGCCGGTTGTCGGCTTCAATGTAATTAGGCCGGCCCGGCCGGGTGGCGTTGAACAACACGCCGGCGACCCGGATGCCGGCCTGGCGCAGAACGCGCAGCGACAGGAGGGCGTGGTTGATGGCGCCCAGTTGCGTCCGGCTGACCAGGATGACGGGCAACTCCAGTTCCCGCATCAGGTCCAGCATGGTCTGCCGTTGGTTTAAGGGCGCCAGGACGCCGCCGGCCCCTTCCACCACCAGCAAGTCCGCCATGGTTTGCAGTTGGCGCAGGTCGCGCGCGATTTTCGCCACACTGATCCGGATGCCGGCGCGGGCGGCGGCCAGGTGCGGCGAACATGCCGGCGCAAACCGGTAAGATGTCAAGAGCGGCAAGGCCGCGGGCGGTATGGCGATGCCGGCCAGCCGCCGGCAAACAGCCAGGTCCGGCGCCAACCGTGGGTAACGCGCGGGACAGCCGGTCTGCACCGGCTTGGCCGGCAAAACCCGGTATCCGGCATCCTGGCAGATGGCGGCGACCGCGGCGCAGGCGATGGTCTTGCCGGCGTCGGTGTCCGTGCCGGTGATAAAATATCCGCGCAATTTATTTTTCATTTTTTTACCGCCAGGATATAGGCCACCCTGTACGTGGCCGCTACACCGGCGCCGCCGGCAAACATTGCGTCATAGGCCGCCGCCAGGCGTTGCAGTTCGCCGCGCACCAGCGGGCGGGGGGCGCCGGCAAGGGGGCCGGCGGTAACGCCCTGGTCATGCAGGCGGCGCAGCAACTCGGCCGCGGAAGCGTGCCGGGTTTGCAGTTCCGCCACATCCATGCGCAATATCCGCAGGCCGTTGGCGGTTAAAGCCTGGCGCAGTTCGGCGCTTTGCGGCAGGCAGACCGCCGGCGGCTTATCCGGCGCGATGCGCCGCCGCAATTCGTGCAATTCCCGGAGTGTCCCGTCCAGCATGACGGCGCAAACCAGATGCGCGCCGTCCTCCATTTGCCGGCGCACGGCCGCGAATCCGCTGACGATCGGCTGCAGCCAGTGCAGCGAAGCGCTGCTGGCCAGCAGTTGATACCCGGGGCCGGCCGGCATGTTCCTCAGATCGCCGGAAAGCCATTGGATCCCGGCATCGGGCAGATGGCGGCGGGCCTGTTCCAGCATGGCCGGCGCCAGGTCCAGCGCATCCAGGCGGCTGTCCGGAAAACGACGGCGCAGCCGGGCGGTCAGGAAACCGGTGCCGCAGCCTACTTCCAGAATGCGTGCGGGATGCAAGCCGGCGGGCAGATATTCCATCAGCCGGGCGGCTGCCAGCGCCTGAATATCGGCGGCGCGGGAGTAGGTTGGCGCGGCGGCGGAAAAACGCATGGCGACTGATTTCATTGTTTGGCTGACCATAACCCAAGCCTCGCCGGGCATGGTAAAACTGAAAATTCAGGTTATAACGTCCGGATCGCGGCGGCGATGGCCTTCGGCGCATGGCGGGGCAGGGCATGGCCCGCGTCCAGCAACGTCAATTCCGCGGCCGGCAACCGGCGCGCCAGGTACTCGGATGCCTGCCAGGGAATCACCTGGTCGCAACGGCCGTGAAGCAACCGGACCGGCATGGTAACATCTGGCAGGACCGGCCGCAAGTCGGTCCGCTCCAAAAAATCCAGGCCGGCGAGCAAACCTGTCCGGCCGCTTGCCAGCGCAGCGTCAATCAGGCGATCCCGCTCTCCCATGGGCAGGCCGGCCGGCGCGTAGGCCATGTCGAAGAAATCAGACAGGGCCGCGCGCGCATCGCGCAACAGGCGCCGGCGCAGCGCGCGCAAACTGCCGGTTGTCTGCCCGCAGGGATAATCCGGCGCCCGGCAAAATTGCGCAGAGCCGGCGATCAATACCAGCCCGCGTATCAGTTCCGGCCGGGCCGCGGCGGCGGCGAGGGCGGCGAGCGCGCCGGCCGACCAGCCGGCCACGATGGGCGGGGCCGGGCATGCTGCCAGGCGCCTGGTTAAAGCGTTTACAAAATCAACCGGCGCGGCGCCGGCTGGCGCCAAGTCCGGCAGGTTAAGCAATAACGGCGCGCAGCCGGCCCCCCATTCCGCCAGGAGGGGTTGCCAGACGGTTGACCCATGGGCCCAGCCGCCTACCAGCGCTAACGGCCTGGCGTGGTTCCAATCCATGGCTGCTCTCCCGGTTTCATGCCTGAAAAATTTGCGCGTTTCAAGCGCCAGCCAAGGCTGCGCGCGCCATGGAGAATACCGGTTGGGGGATGCCCTGCCAATCTTAATTTCATGCTTGCATGCGCGTCCAAGGTCGGATTATATTATTAAAGTAAGATTGCCGGTGTGCCCCATAAAAAAGGATGCATATGCGTGACTCACATGGTTGGTGGTGTTTGGCTTGCCTGGCGGTCATTTTCGCTGCGGTCCGCCTTGCGTCAGCCGTTCCAGCCGGCGCCGCGGCGCCGGCCCTGGCGCGGGCGCGTTTGCCGTTCATGGAAAATACCGGCTGGGCGGACCAGCGCGTCGCTTATGCCGTGCGCACGATGGCCGGCATGGTTTATGTCACGCATGACGGCGAATTGCTGTATGCCATGCCGCGCGCATCCTCCGCCGCGGCAGGTGCGGCCGGTCCGGAGTTGATCGTTGAAAAACTTCTGGACGCCAGCCCGGCCCGCCTCTGCGGACGGCAACCGGCCGCGACCCGGCTGAGCGTCTTCCATGGCGCAGATCCCCAACGCTGGCAGGCCGGCATTCCGGCGTTTCATGCCGTGGAATGGCGTGAAGCCAGGCCGGGGCTGCATGTGACCTGGCGGGCTTGCGGCAATAATGTTGAAAAAATCTTCACCTTCATGCCCGGCGCCGATCCGCGGGATTTGCAGATCGAACTGGCCGGCGCCGGCGCCCTGCGGGTTGATGCCGACGGCCGCTTGATCGCGCAAACCGCGCAAGGGGAATTGATTTTCACCGCTCCGGCCGCCTACCAGGCGGGGAGCATGGGGTATGAGCCGGTGGCGGTGCGTTATGCCGTGTGCGGCGCGCGGTACGGCTTTGCGCTCGGCGCCTATGATCCGGCGCGGCCGCTGGTGATCGATCCGCTGCTCGGCGGCACGTATCTTGGAGGTGAGGATTGGGACCGGGCCTACGCCATGGCCTTGGACAGCCAGGGCCGTGTTTATATCGCCGGCTCGACCAGTTCCCTGGATTTTCCATTCACGCCGGGCGCCTTTCAAACCAACCAGCATGGCGTGTTTATATCGCTCTTCGATAATAACCTGACCAACCTGATCGCCTCGACTTTCCTCGGGGGCTCCGGCGGCGAATCGGCTTGTGCTGTCGCATTGGATGCCGCCGGGCGGGTATATGTGGCCGGCACTACCGGTTCCACTAATTTCCCGACCACGGCCGGCGCCTATCAGGCTGAAATCTCGCCTTATGACCCGGATACCCCCAATTATGATATTTTCATCGCGGCCCTGAGCGCAGACCTGAGCCAATTGCAGGCATGCACGCTGCTGGGCGGCGATGGCCAGGACTGGGGGCAGACCCTGGCGTTGGACGCCTGGACCAATGTCTATGTCGCCGGCGTTACGCCTTCCAGTAATTTCCCCACGACGGACGGGGCCTTCCAACGCGCCTTGCAGGGGTATGCCGACGGATTCATCGCTAAATTCGACAGCGGCTTGACGCATCTGACGGCGGCAACGTTGCTGGGCGGCGGCGCTTACGAAAATGTGGCCTCCATCAAGCTGCATCCGGACGGGCCGGTGTATGCCGCGGGCGTTACCATGTCCACCAATTTTCCCGCCATTAACTCCCCATACGCCGCGGCCCTGGCCGGCGGCGAGGATTGCTTCGTGGCCCGGTTGGATGCATCGCTGCAGACGCTGCAAAACGCCACCTATCTCGGCGGCAGCACCAATGAATGGCCGAATGTAATGCTTATCGGGTCGGCCGATTGCATCTATCTTGCCGGTTATACTTATTCCGCCGATTTCCCCGCCACCGTGGACGCATGGCAACCCGATTTTCCGGGCGGAGAGCCTGGCAGTTACCATGGCTTCCTGACCCGGATGAATGCCGGCCTGTCGGTGGTGCATAATTCCACTTTCCTGGGCGGCAGCGCGGGCTACAGCCAGATTCAAACCATCTTGCAGGATGGCTCCGGGGATATATGGGCGGCAGGTTATACTGCCGCCTCCAATTTTCCCACCACTCCCGGCGCCTACAGCCGGACCTTGCAAATCCCGCCGGGCGCGCCTTACGCCGAGCCGGATTGCTTTATCGCGCGCCTGGGCGTTGACCTGGCCGGACTGCATCAATCCACTTTGCTGGGCGGCCGCCGCGCGGATTACGCGTATGCCATGCAACTTGACCAGGCGGGCAATGTTTTCGCGGCCGGCTATACCGAGTCCGCCGATTTTCCCACCGCGCCCGGCAGTTATGAACGCCAGTACCACGTTCCGCTGAATTTCTGGCATGGCGATGCCTTCGTCTCCAAACTGGATAACGCCATGGGCGATTTCCCCGCGCCGCCCATCGGCGTGGCGGCGTCGGATTGCGTTTATGCCGATCGTATCCGCCTTTCCTGGACCGCCGCCGACCGGACCGGGGGCTACACGGTATGGCGCGGCCTGTCATCCGACACCGGCAGTGCCGGCCTGCTGGCCGCGCTGGACGGCGAAACGACGGCTTACATTGACCGGACGGCGGCGCCGGGCGTCTTTTATTATTACTGGATCAAGGCCACCAATGCTGCCGGCGCCAGCGTTTTCAGCCAATCCGCCGCCGGCCGCCGCAGTGGAACGGTCCCCGTGGCGGCGGATTTTGACGGCGACGGTCTGGCGGATCCGGCGATAGTCGTTGGCGGCTTTTGGCAGGTCTGGCAATCGGGCGCCGGATACGCGCTGGTCGGCCCCGTCCTGGGCGATACCGCCAACCGCACATTTGCCGCCGGCGATTTTGACGGCGATGGCCGGGCGGATCCCTGCGCGATGGATGGCGGCGGTGTCTGGAAAGCCTGGCTGTCGCGCAGTCAATATGCGCCTTTAACCCATGCCCTGGCGGCGGCGGCCGGCGGCGCTGCCGTGGCGGCGGATTTTGACGGCGACGGTCTGGCGGATCCGGCGGTTTACCTGGCGGACACCTGGTATTTTTGGATGTCCGCCGCCGCCTATGCCCAAATGGCGCAATTTACCGTTGGCGCATACCCGGACGCCATCGCGCTGGCGGCGGATTTTGACGGCGATGGCAAAGCCGATCCCGCCTTGTTCGATCCCGGGACTGGTTCCTGGACCATCTGGCTGTCCGACAACTGGTACGAGGCTTACAGCCCGCCGCTGCCGCTGGCGGAACCGGGCGCCTTGCCGGCGGCGGGTGATTTTGACGGCGATGGGCGCGCGGATATTGCCGCGTATAAACTGGGTTCCGGCAAATGGTACGCCTGGCTCTCCGGACAGGGCTACGTTCGGTCCGGGCCTTACCTGTGAACCCAAGGCGGGCATTCGCCCGCCTTGGATTGAACCGATAGCAGATCAGGCGCGGATGGAAAGCGGGGCCCGGGCCTGGCTGCCGGCTTCGCGGCCTTTGAATTCCCGGGCCAGTTTGGCGGAAATTTTTTCAGCCGTTTCCGGCTTCCCGTCCAGCAACGCCGTCAGGGCCTGGTTGCCCAGCTCAAAACAGCGCTCTTCGTCTTCCGGAATGACGGGGATGAAGATCAGGCGGCGGCCGTCGGTATATTCCTGGCGCGCGGCGGTGGAGGCGCGTTCGTCCTCGACGCTGTCGCCGAACATCGCCACGTTCTGGTAGCCGCAATGGCCGAGCGCCGACAGCGCCTCGGTCTTCGTGGCCGTCTCCTGGCCGATGTAGCGCCGGATGAAGCGGATGTCCTCCTTTTCCATGGATGCGCGCAGCGGCTCTTCCGTGGCGGTGGAGACGATGTAAAAATCCGCGCGCTCGCGGAAGGGCTGCAGGATGTGCGGGAGCACGCCGGGGGTCAGGCCGATTTCCGTCAGCATGGCCACGCGCTGGTTGATTTCCTCGCTCCAGGCGAGGGCGCGGGTGACGTCGCGGTCACCGGCGAATTCCTGGAGGTTGGCGGCGCTGATTTTTTGGCCCCGTTCCCGCAAGGTGCGCACCGCCGCATGCAGGCCGGGCAAGGCGCATTGGTAACCCTTGGCCGCCAGGTGCTCCGCCAGCGCGTTGGCGCAGAGAAACCGCTCCTTGCCGGCGTAGTCCGCCGACCGGAAGTTTATATATACGTATGCCTGGCGGAAGACCTCGAACGGCACGCGCTGGAATTCGCGCAGGTTCAGAAACAGGGCGGTGGACATGATCTGGTGCTTGTGTTCGGTGAACAGTTTGCAGACCCCGTCAAAATCCAGGGCAATCGCCAGCGAGCGCTGTTTTTCCCCGGCCAGTTCCACGCTGAGTTTTTTTGCGGTTGCGTTCATTTGCTTTTCCCCGATTTGGCCTGGGCCGGCGCGCCGTGGTAGAGGTAATGGCTGGCGGCCTCCAGGCTGCCGCGCAGGAGCGAATAGGCGACGACGACGGTGTCCATTTCCTTCGGCACCACCAGTTCTTCGTAAGGGTTGTTGCTGATCATGACCACCGGCTTGCCGTACCGCAGCAAACCGGTCAGGAATTGCCGGGTATCGTCATGGCTGTTGCGGTCGTACCAGGCCGTCACTACCAGGACGTCCATCGCGGGGGCGAGTTGTTCAATCAAGCCGTTGGCTGTCTGGACGGTTTTGGGCTGGTAGTCCAGGTAAGTCACGTTGGCCGAATGCCGCCGCAGGCACTCCCAGAAAACGCCGGGATAATTCCAATAGTCGTTGGCGTTCGTGGAGTTTGAAGAGGGGCGGTCGATCACCAGAATCTGCTGTTCCGGCCGCAGCGGCAGGATTTTGGCGCGGTCGCGCAGCAGGTGGATGGCGCGCCGGGCGGCTTCCCGTCCCACGCCCTGGTAGTCTTCATGGAAGAGATGCTCGTTGAGTCCTTCCACCCGCGCCAGGCCGCCGTTGTTGAAAAGACCGTAATCCCACTTGAGCGACCAGATGCGGCGCAGGGATTGATTGACGCGTTCCTCGGAGATGCGCCCTCTTCGGATTGCTTCGGCCAGCGCGGCATGCGCTTCGTAGCGCAGGGAGTTATCGTCCTTGAGCAGCACGATATCCACACCCGCTTCGATGGCCTTGACCACCGCTTCGCCGACGGTATAACGCGCCATCAACCCGCCCATGGTCATGGAGTCGGTGGTGATGACGCCGTCAAATCCGAATTCCTCGCGCAGGATGCCGGTGATGATCGGGCGGGAGACGGTCGAAATCTCGCCCGAGGAATCCAGCATGGGGTAAATGGAATGCCCGGGCATGACGGCCGGGACGATCCCCTCGGCGCATAATCTGGCATAGGGCGCCAGGTGCCGGCGGTAAAATTCCGCGCGGTCCATCTTGATGGCGGACAGGCCATGGTGGCTGTCGTTGGCGGATTCACCCCGGCCGGGATAGTGCTTCAGTGTGGCGATGATGCCGGCCTCGGCGAAGCCCTGCAGGGCCGCGCGGGCGGACTCGATCACGACTTCCGTGTCGGCGGAGTAGGAGCGCGTGCTGATTTCAGGATTGCGGGGGTTGGTGTTGACGTCCACCACCGGGGAATGCACCTGGTCCACGCCCATGGCCTTCAATTGCCGGCCGGCGGCCCGCAAGGCGCGCCGGATCAGGTCCGGATCGTCCAGGCGGCCGAAGCCCATGGGGGCGGGCAGGGTCAGCAGACCGGGGGGCAGGTAATTCGAGCCTTCGCCGCTTTCGTAATCAATCACCATGTGCAGCGGAATGGCGTGGCGGCGCTCCATGGCCAACCGGCGCAGGCCGTTGAGCACGCCGGCGTATTCCGCCGCGCGGAAACTGGGCGGCTTGACGCCGTCGTTCCAGAGTTTTTCGCCGGGCCGCGGGGGCCGGAGCACATTTTCCACGCCCGGGGCGCCGTCCGGCAGATAGCGGATGAATTTGCGGATGTAGGGCGAAATCCGCAGGCCGCCGATATTATACCTGGCAACGAATGTTTCCGTTTCCGGATCCGCAATCGTGCCGTTAAATCCCAGCACCATCAATTGCCCGGCTTTTTCCTCGGGCGTCAAGGCGCCCAGCAGGCTGTCGATGGTCTTTTGCTTTTGCTCTTTCTGCGATGCGTTCATGATCATACGCCTCCCAATAGGCAAAACAGTCCAGGCGCGTGCCCGCGCCAATGCTTCACAAACAGGCCCTTCAGCATACCGCCTGTCACCGTCAAGTCAAGCCAAATACCGGCTGCTGTCGTGGAGTTTTCAAAAGCGGAATTATTGGAGCGAGCAAAAGCGGAAAAGAAACGCATACAATCAGTCTGGTTAGTGAGGCCGGTTGGTGAACAGAACGACGGGGCGTTTGAGCTTGTCTGGCCGCTCCTTGATGATCGAGACGGTTCCGTCCAGATGTTCACATACAATGGCCCTGGTGCCAAGGCTACCCCGAGTAGGGAAAGAGCCTTGTCGGAATTGGACGCGACCGCCCACGGCGATCGTGACGGGATGCCATAGAGACCAGACGTAGTTCCACCAAGGGTCCTTGGGGACGGGGCGCAGCTTGTTTCGACCCTGTGCGATGGCATTGTCCCAAGCCGTCTGTGGCGTCATGCCCAGTTCACGATGGCGCTCACGCCGGTTCCGATGATCACGCAGCGCGTAAATGTGCCGGTTTACCTCTTCTAATTCGGAAGATGTGGACAGACCGTTATGGGCAAAGTATGGCGGCAACCGATCTTGCCAGACTTGGTGGATCCGTTCGACCTTGCCCTTTGCTTCAGGGGTATTGGCAACGATGAACGACACGTCGTAGAACATCAGGCGTTGCTCGATGCAGGTCACGTTGTCTTCCTTGTGCGCCGTGAATATCCCTGCTTGATCTACATAGATTTGCAGAGGCAACCCATGCTCCATGAATGCGTTGTGCAAGAAATGCAGGTAGGCGGGTATATTCTCGCGGCGGTAGATGGCACATCCCACTTGCATACGACTGCAGTCGTCGAGCATGTCCAGCAGTGGATAAGCCGGCTCCTCACGGCCAAACCAATGATCCGGGGTGGCATCCATCTGCCAAAGTTCACCAACGGCTTGGCGTTGCCAGCGCCTCAGGTGAACAGGAAGACGAGGTGGTTTTGGGGTCGGGCAAATTCCTTCGCGTATCGCCCAATGACGGACTTGGGAGCGAGCCAGTGTAATGCCGTATTGACGATCCACCTCGCTGGCCGCAAATGCATAGTTGTAACCATTGCGGATGGCGGCCTTCAGGAAACTCACAACGTTTTCATCCCATGGCGCCGCATGATTGCCACCGGATATGCCTGGCCGCCAAACAGCATCTTTGCCCGCTGCGCGTGCCTTTAGATAGCTACTACGCAACTCGTAGAGCCTGGTCTTGCCCATCCCCAAGGATTCACAAGCCTGCTCGATGGTCATCGTTCCTTCACACACCTGCTTGAGCACGTCATGAACATGTGCCAAGCCCAACCGGGATCCTATTTGTTTTTTCATGCGGTCATTATAGACCGCATTCCGCTTTTGCTCGCTCCACGGGCGCGCGCCCCCTAGGGGGCGTCACATCCTTGCCCCTCTCCTTCGCAACCATATCCGTACCAGCACCTTCCACTCCTCTTATTCCCGATCCCAGCCTTTCCACTCCCTTTCCGCTTTTGCTCGCTCCAGCATTCCGCTTTTGCTTTTCCCCCGACAGCCAAATACCGGCTGCTGGAGTTTCAGTCATGAAAATTCAAATATCGTCAGGACTTATAGCATAACATAAGTGTTCTAATAATTATCATGTTATATATTGAACAGTAATGAGATAAGTTAAGATTGTAAAATATATTATAAAAATTAGTTTGCAAAATATTATAATTGAATCTACACTCTTATACATAGTTTAATTGGAAAGCGTAAGAGCAGGTTTCAACGTGAGCGGGAAATTCTTTTCATGAACTCTGATCGCAAGCGGAATGCCCCGAAATACCAGCAGGTGGCCGATGAAATCATGCGGCAGGTGGCGGCGCATGGCGCGGAGCCTGGCGGGTATTTGCCGACCGAGATGGTTTGGGCGAAGAAATTTAACGTGAACCGTTTGACGGTGCGCCGCGCTTTGTCTTGTCTGGAGCGCGAAAAGCTTATCTCGCCTGTCATTGCCAAGCGCCGGCGGTTTATCGGAACCCCAAAAATGCCGGCGACCTTGATTGGTTGCCTGGGATATGGCGCAGCGGCGGAGGAGTCCTTTGGCAACCTGGTGCATACGCGCATCTTCGAGCAGATGGTGCCGGTCTTTCAGGCGGAGAACATGTATCTGCTGAAATTCGTGATGCCGCCGGGAGCCGTTCAAATGCCGGATCCGATCCGGACGAGCATGATCCGGGGACTATTGGCTTTCCGCCCTTTGCCGGACGAGTGGGTTCAGGATTTGCATGTTCCGGTTTTAACGATCGGCGACAGTTCCAAGCAACCGCCAGACAAGCCGGTCCTGGCTTTTGACGGGATTGGCGTGGCGATGGACGCCATGCATTATCTCGCGGCCCGGGGGCACCGGCGCGTGGCCCTGGCTCTGCCCGACACGGCCCATCGCTTCCCGCATTATGACGACATTGTATCGGGGTATTTGCGCGGAATCCATCAATGCCGGCTGGGCGCGCCGGCATATTGGGACTTGTCCGTCTCCGGCGAAACCCATCCCGATCAAATGGCGGCCGCGGCGCGCCGGCTGTTCGCGGACGCGCCGGATGCCGATGCGCTTTTCCTGGCGACCAGCGATTTTGCCCCGAGCGTGATGGCCGCGTTGCGCGCGATCGGGAAGCGGGTGCCGGAGCAGCTTTCCGTGGTGACCACCGGCGGCGTCGATCCGGAAGTGCCGGGAACGGCCTTGGCCCGGTTTGCCAACGATTATCCGGCGATCGCGCGCTGCGTCTGCGAGTACGTCCTGGAATTACTGTCGGGGCGGATGCGCCACATCAAAAAGGTTGTGGCCAGGCATTATCGCCTGCGAGAGGGGATTTCGGTGGCGGCGCGGTAGCCGCACCTTCGTGCAACTAACTGAATCATGCGCTGCGCAAGTATGGCGCGGGGCCAGACGGCAAGGGTGGGGGATAATCCAATGAGCGATGCGCTGACGGTATTTTTGAAATGGGCCAGGGGGCCGGTGGCCGGCGAGATCGCCGTGACGCATGGCACGCTGGCGGAGGTCCGGATCGCGGCGGGCGAAGGCGCGGTTGACGGGCCGCGCTTTGATGTCAGGGCCACCGGCGAATGTGCCGTGGCGGTGACCTGCCGGGATGTCCGCGTGCTGCCGGGCGGCAAGGCGACGCGCGTGAGCGTCGCCGCCGCCGAAAAGCGATTCACCTTCTTCCTCCGGGATGTCGCGGCGGCTTATCCCGTCTGGCTGCCGGCGCCGGGTGTGGTTGTGACGGCCGCGGATGACGGGCGGACGTATGGCGAGATTTGCGCGGCTATCCAGGCGCGCGGGTTGTTGAATGGGCGGCAGGCCCTGGAGCGGGCGCCGGAGGCGAGATTTGAAAATATCGGCGATGATGTGCGCCGTCCGGTGAATGAAACCTGGCTGGGATTGAGCCGCGACATGCGGATTTTCCGGGTGAACGCGAATTACGCCGCCGGCTGCTGGGGCGAGGTGCATCCTTTCATCGCCAGCCACGAGTTGCCGGTGTCGGAAAAACAGTTCCCCGGGTATTTCCCGGCGCCCCGCGAGCTGGCGACATTGAAATATCGTTTTTGGATCGGGCGCGGTTCTAATTGCGCGGTGAAAATCGTCCGGCGCTTGAGCGAGGGCTGCCTGCCCATCCTGCACGGCACGCAGTTTGACGGCGACATCCAGTATGAGGTCACCATGTTCGCGGCGCCCGCCGAACAACCCCTGACGGCGGCGGCGCTGGAGGGCACCCCTTGCCTGGTGGCGGATTACCATGCCGGGGTGCATGTGTTTACGCCGGAGCAGCATGCCGAATACGAACGCGAAGCGGGACCGGAAGAGCGGCGTTGTCAAAAGCATCCGCTGTTGCTGTTCACCCGCGTGCGCGCGTTCAATACGGCGGCCGTGCCGCGTTATGCCTGGTTCAAGACCGTGGGCATTGTCTGGAAATACAAGGTTAACGCGAAATTTCCGGTGCGCCATACGGAAAACGGGTTCAGCGTGTTCACGGCGGACGAGGAAGACTGGGTATTCGGCATCCACCGCGTCAACGGCCGGCCGATGGCCGAGCCGGAGCAGGCGGTGCTGGTCAGGCCGGGGGAGGCGGCGGAGTTTGAAATGTTGATTCCGCACCGGCCCCTGCCGCTGGCGCGCGCGGAACGCTTGCACGCCGGCGATTTCACGGTCCGTGAAAACGAATGCCGCGTCTTCTGGCGCGAAAAACTGGCGCAGGCCGCCATCCTGGAAATTCCCGAAAAACGCATACATGCGATGGTCAAGGCCGGCTTGTTGCATCTGGATTTGATCGCCTATGGCCGGGAGCCCGACGGTCCGGTGGCGCCCGCGATCGGCCCCTTTGCGCCCCTGGCGTTTGAAAGCGTGCCGATCCTGCTGGCCTTTGACCGTTTTCACCGGCATGATCTCACCCGGCGAGCCTTGGAATATTACTTGTTCAAGAAACAGCAGGCGAACGGGCGCATGCATAACTATGCGCAATCCATGGGGGAGACCGGACCGATCTTGTACGGCCTGGGCGAGCATTACCGGATGACCGGCGACCGGGATTGGTTCGAACGCGCGGCGCCCCGCGCCATCAAGGCTTGCGACTACCTGATCGGACTGCGCCGGGCGAATCAGCGCGAGGAGTGCCGCGGCAAAAATTACGGCCTGTATTCCGGGGGCGTGTGCGACAATACCAATCCGGACTGCATGTTTGTGAACAATGGTTATGCCTGCCTGGGCCTGGCGCGCACGGCCGAATGGCTGCCGGCGTTCAATCCCGGCAAGGCCGCGGAACTGGCGGCGGAGGCCGCGGCCTGGCGCGCCGATATCCGGACGGCCTTGGCGGACGCCCTGGCGCGGTCGCCCGCGGTGCCGCTGGGCGATGGCGCCTGGTGTTCCAGCGTGCCGCCCGTCGCCGAGGGGGTGGGTAATTATCATCTGTTCTGCGACGGCCAGCCGCGTTTTTCGCACGGCGTCATGCACTCGGATGATGTGCTGGGCGGGCCGATCTGGCTGGCCTTTCACGAAGTCCTGGACCCGCGCGAGCGCGAGTTTGCGGATATCCTTTTGTACCAGACCGAATTATTCATGAAAAATAATGTCGCCATGTCGCAACCTTATGTCAGCCGGCATGATTACGCCCATTTGCTGCGCGACGAGGTCAAGGCCTTCCTGATGTATTATTACAACGGCCTGGCCTCCCAGTGCGACCGCGAGACCTATACTTGGAACGAACATTGCCATGGCGGCGGCACGCACAAAACGGAGGAGGAAGCCTGGTTTATGATGCAGACCCGCTGGATGCTGCTGATGGAGGAAGGCCGGACCCTGCACCTGCTGCGTGCGGTCCCGCGGGCGTGGCTGGCGGGCGGCCAACGGGTAGGATTGAACCGGATGCCGTCCTATTTCGGCGATGTTTCCCTGACGGTGGAGGTCTCTCCCGACGGCGATGTGTTTGACGCCCGCTACGCGATTGACGGCGGGAGGATGCCGGACCGGATCCGGCTGCGTCTGCCGCATCCGCGCGGGCGTTATCCCGGCAGGGTGGCAGGGGGCGTTTATGACCGTGAGCGCGAATGCGTGCTGATCGAAAAACCGCCCCGTGAAGGCGCGGTGCGCGCGGAGTTTTAGTTGCGGTCCGGAAGCAAGGCACATGCTGAAACACGAAAAATTGAATGCCGGCTTCGGGCGCGCGGATATTACGCCGCAGTTGGGTGTGCGCTTGGGCGGGTATGGCGTCAAGGAACGGCCGGCTGAGGAAATCTTTGACCGGTTGCATGCCACCGCCATGGTCCTGGGGCAGGCTGGCAGGCTGACGGTGGTGATCAGCCTGGACTGGGGTTGCATCGCGGCCGGCGTGATTGAACGCATCCGCCGCGAAGTGCATCAGCGCGTTGGCATTCCCGCACCGCATGTGACTGTCTGCGCCACCCATACGCATTCCGCCCCGAATACTTTTGCTTTTCAGGGGTGGGGCGGGGTGGATGAAGCTTACGTCGCCGCAGTGTTGCCGGAAATTTGCCGGTCAGTCGAAATGGCGCACGCCAATCTGCGGCCGGTACGGGTTGGCTTTGCCGTCACGGAAAGCCTGGTGGGCGTGAATCGGCGCGGCATCCTGGAAAACGGCGAGGTCCGCTTCATGGCCGATCCCCATGCCGCCTTTGATCCGACCATGACGGTGGCGCATTTCAAGGATGAATCCGGGGCGGATGCGGGCATCTTGGTGCACTACGGCGCGCATGGCACGGCGATGGGGAGCAACCGCCTGGTTTCACGCGATTGGTGCGGCGTCATGCAGGACCGGATCGAATCACAATTTACCGCGCCGGTGCTGTTCCTGAATGGGGCGATCGGCGACGTTGGTCCACGCACCAATTTCCGCCATGGCGCCTGCCTGGCAGCCGGCGAAGGCGACGGCATTGACGCTGTCCGGGAAGTCGGCTATCGCGCCGCCACCGACGCTATGCGCGCCCTCCTTGCCATCCGGGAATGGCGTGCCGGGCTTCAACTGGACATTTTGAACGCGCCAATATTTCTGCCGCATGCGCCGTTGAAGCCGCTGGCCGCTGCCGAGCGGGACATGGCGCAATGGGCGGAACGGAAAGACGAGTGGGGCGAGCCGATGTGCGAGTATATGTATAATCAGGCCGTGGTGGCCGCGCATGCGCAGCCGGCGCTGGCGGGCCGGCAGTTTTCACAAACCATCACCGCCATCGGGCCGTTGGTTTTAGCGCCCATGCCCGGCGAGATTTTTTCCGGCATCTCCCTGCGGATTCGCGCCGGAAGTCCTTTCCAATACACGCTTTGTTGCAGCGTGGCCAATGGTTCGCTGGCATATCTGCCGACCCGTGAGGCGCGCCATCGTGGCGGTTATGAAATCTGGGCCGGCCGGGCGGTCGGCGCCCATCTCCTGGCGGACAATATTGACGATGTGCTGGTGGCGGAAAATCTCAAGTTGTTGCGGCAAATCAGCGCGGGATAGTCTGATGTCATCAACTTGCTATCTGGGAATTTGAATCCGGGCTGGAACCATGGAAATAAGTCGCAAGCTGGTTGCGGATTCGGCGGCCATGGCGGCGGACTGGCTGTCCGGGATTGCCCTGATCCGCAAGCCTGACTCGGCTTTTTACGGCGCGCTCAAAAGCAATTACAGCGCGCAAGACCGGCAGTGGCAATTTTCCGAGCCATTCTGGCACACGGCCCAGGCGCTCCGGGGCTGGCTGGACTTGGCCGGGGAGCTGGGCTCCCATCAATGGGATGCGCCCATTGAGCAAGCGGCCGGATTTCTGCGGAACCAGATTATCCACGCGCCGGAACGCTCCCGGATTCATGGCGGGGTCATGCATCTCGCCGGGAAAGTTGACGAGTGTCTTCCCGCCGGCGCTTTGCATGCCACCGTCCTGACCAACGGGCTGGAAGGACTGATTGATTATTATGTTGCCAGGCAAGACCCCGCGTCGCTGGCGGCGATCAAGCGCGCGGCGCATTGGTTGGGCGACGTCATGCTGGATGAAGCCAGCGGGATGGTCTGGTCGTCAATGGACCGGGAGCGTGAAGAATATCTTAAAGCTGAGCTTCACCGGGTTAACCGGCTTAACCGGGATAATCCGGAGTTTTTCTACAAACGTCCGGATGCCGAAGGCTCCGCCTTGCTGCTGTGCGGCCGGCTTTTGGACCGGCCCCGGCTGGCGGACGCCTTCAAGCGGATCTTGGATTTCCTGGTTCAGGATCAAGCGCCGGATGGCATCTGGTGGAACTGGGTCTGTAATGCCGCCAATCCGCCAAGAGCCCATGGCCGATACAACCTCTGGCTGGCTTTTGCCCTGCTGAACGGGTATGAGGTTTTGGGCGACGAGGCTTACCGCCTGGCGGCCATCCGCACCGCAAGATTTTACCGGAAGGCGCAACATCTTGACGGCGGCATCAGTTACCTGACGACGCCCGAGGGCAGAGGCCTGATGTTGTATCCCTGCGGCTCTGCGGTCGCGATGTCCGCCCTGCTCTGGCTGAAATTGCTGAGCTATGAATTTGACGGGGATTTTGCCAGGGGTGTGGAATTAAGCTGCGCCTTCCTGACGTCCACTCAATTTGCCCCGGATTTTGCGGATGAAAACCTGCGCGGCGCTTATTTTGAGTCATACGGCCACGCCCGGTTTGCCGGCATGTCGTACCCGATGGTGCGCGACATTGCGAGCGTCTTCGGGATACAGCTCATGGCCAAACTGCTTGCCGGCCTGCGGCTCAGCGCGATGGAGACTTTTAACGAATGGATGGCATCCGCGGCCCGCTGGCCATGGAAAAAGTGGCCGGCGGAGCGGCTGCTGGCGTAACTCCCGGCGGACGCCTGCAATCGCCTGATGGCGGAAGGATGGGGATGAGAGCTTTGAATTTATGTCTGGTCCCGGCGCTGGCCGCCGCGGCGGTTTTTGCCGATAACAACTGTTCAGAAGGAGCTGCCATGTTTCAAGCGGAAGATTTCAACAAGCTTACCCTCCAGGCCTGCGATGCCGCCGACCGCGCGCCTTGCCCGCCGCCGTGCCTGGTTGATTGTTCGCCGCTGCTGGCCAAAAACAGCAACCTGCACCCTGCCAAAATTGCCATTGTTGAAAACAAACTGCAGATAGATTGTCCGGCCAACGGGTGTTACAAGCTCAAGCTTAAGGTGGCGGCTGTTTTTCAACCGGGCTGCAATTACCACTGGAGTTTTACCTGCTGGCAGCGGCCGCTGCTGGAGACGCAGCCGCACGCGGCAGTGGTCAGCTATAAAATCGATGATCGCTCCGACGCGCAGGGGCGGGCCAAGGGCTTCGCGGTGACAAAAAGCATCGTTCTGACGGGCGGCGGTTACCATACCTACACCTTCATCATCTCGGTTCCGGCCGGCGGGGCGGCCGGGGAAAGGGTGTTTGAATTTGAAATCAGCAATGAAAACTTGAAGGATACCGGGGGCGTGATCAAGATCAGCCGGGTGGAATTGAAACCGGAAAATATCGAGCAGCAGGTGTATGCATTGTGGCCGGATTCCTTGCCGCCCGGCCAGCGGGAACTCCTGCCCAACCAGGCCTATATTGACGGGAATGGCCGTTATTTCAGGGATATATCGCGGCCAACCATCATCGTTCACAAGCCCGCGGTAAAACCAGCGCAGCCGGTGGGCGTGATCTTGTGCTCCGGCGGGTCTTTCCATTTGCTGGAATCAATGGCGCCGGATGCGGCCTGGCTGAATTCCCTGGGGATTACGGCGTTTGAATTGCGCTACCGGGTGCCGTCCAAATCCAATGAGCCGCAAAAAGCCCTCCAGGACGCGCAACGCGCCCTGCGCCTGGTTCGGTCCAAGGCGGTGGAGTACAATATAACCAAACTCGGCATCATGGGCGCTTCCGCCGGCGCGCACCTGTCGCTCATGGCGGCCACTGGTTTTGAGCGTAACAGCTATGAACCAATGGATGAGATTGACCAGTTAATTTGCCGGCCGGATTTCGTGATCTCGATTGCGGCGCCTTACGCGCTCAAACCGGATGGCGCCATCAGTGATGACATTCGGATTGATGAACATACGCCGCCGGTTTTCTTCGCGCATGGCGACGCCGACAAACATTCCGCCGTCAACAGCGCCACCCTTTATATCGAGCTTAGAAAACGCGGCATCCCGGCGGAACTGCATGTCTGGTCCAAAGCCGGGCATGGCATTGGCATCAACAGCGAGGTCGGCCGGGAATGGTCGCGTTTATGCGGGCAATGGCTGAAAACGCTGGGGATTATCAATGCCGGCGAATAAACTTTCGGGATTTATCAAACGAACGACAGGAGGGGTTATGCGGACAATCAGGCGGTTGTTGGCGGCGATGTTTGGGCTGGCCATGGCGTTTGCAGGGTATGCCGATCCCATAGCCGGGGCGACGTATGCCCGGCTCTTCGATCGGGCGCAGGGGATGCTTCCCGGCCTGACCACATTGGAACAGGACTTGGTTGAAACCGGTGCCTGGGAGATTGCCGGCGGCCGCCGGGCGGCGGCGGCCGGCGGGATTTCCCTGGAAGCCCAGTCCAACACAGTGGAACTTGTCTGGAAAGGCGCGTTCCCGCGCCCGTTGCCCGGCATGTCCTTGTCGTTCGACTTGCAGGCCGCCGCGCCTGCGCGGGTGGTGCTGTACGGCTTTAACGGGGATCGCTTTAACCGGGAGGGAGAATGGACGCCGTCCGCTAAAAAGCCGCCGGCATTCGACATGAAGGGCGAGGGGTTCGGTGGCATTAAACTGGTCATCGAGGGCGCGGGGCTGGCCGGCCAGACGATCCGGATCGAGAATATTAAATGGCTCCTAACCAGAATTTGTGGGTAAAAAACAGGTTTTAAAGTTTAAGAAGTTCTCCAAGCAATGGCGCCAAAAGATGGTGGAGTTATTAACAGCCTGCCGCTTTGGGCGTTTGGCGGCCCCGCAGCAGCCTGATTAATAACTCCTGATTGGCGCGATGGCGGAACGGAGATAAAGCGGCGGCAAAAAAATAGGCTGGCCTTTCCGTAATCCATTGCGTATGCAATGGGTGAACACAAAAAAAGGAGGACCAGCCCAAGGTGAAACTTAAAACAATTTTGAATCGTTTGCAACCTTTGAAACGTTTTATTTATCAGGAAACTTGTATGGTTTTGGATCGTCGCGGCCAATGGAAAGTGGATATAAGCATTCGTCCGCATCGCCAACGCGCGGCATGCTGCTCGCGTTGCGGGCGACCGCTGGCGACATACGACACTCTGCCTGAACGGATATGGGCGTTTGTGCCCATTTTGAATGTGCCGGCTTTTTTGCATTATAGTCCGCGCCGGGTAAATTGCCCCGAACATGGCGTGGTGGTGGAAGCGCTGCCTTGGAGCGATGGCAAACGACCCTACAGCAAGGCGCTGATGCTTTTTTTGGGGAACTGGGCGCGGAGGTTGTCCTGGAAAGAGACGGCGCTGATTTTCAAAGTCAGTTGGCAGGCGGTTTATCGGTCGGTCGAGTGGATGGTGGAATGGGGCTTGGCGCACCGGGAATTGGCCAATATAACGGCGATTGGTGTTGATGAACTCCACGTAGGCAACGGTAAAAAGAGCAAGAACTATCTGACCTTGATCTATCAGATTGATGCGCAATGCCGCCGATTGCTCTGGGTCGGCCAAACCCGCCGGGCGGCCGCGCTGCGTAAAGGGTTGCAATCTTTGGGAAAACCCGTGCTGGCCGGCATTCGACATATATGTAGCGATATGTGGCGACCTTATCTGAAAGTCATTGCTGCGAGCCTCAGCCACGGTTGCCACATGATTGACCGCTTCCATGTCGTGCAAACCTTGAATGCCGCCGTGGACGAGGTCCGGCGCCGGGATATGGCGGCGATGACAGCGCGTCCGGCGGCCAAGCAAAAACTCAAGAAAATGCGCTGGACCTTGCTGCGCCGCAAAACCCGCGTGCGCGGCAAAGCTCGCGAAATGCTTGATCGGATATTGGGCACAAGACTGCAAACCGGCCGCGCCTATTTGTTCAAGGAAAGCTTTCAGCATTTTTGGAGCTATCACAGCCCAACCTGGGCGCGTAATTATCTCCAGGCATGGGTCAAGCGCGCCTGTCGTAGCCGCATTGCGCCAATCATTAAGGCGGCTAAAACCATTGCTAAACACGAGGAGCTGCTTTTGAACTGGATCAGAGCCAGAAACGAGGTTTTTACTGGCGCAACCGAGGGCTTGAACAATAAAGCTCGAGTGGTTACCAAACGATCTTATGGCTTCAGAACTTTTCATGGCGCGGAAATGGCGCTATATCATACCCTTGGGCAATTGCCCGAACCGGTAATCACCCACAAATTCTGGTGAGGAAACTATTAAATTATCCGCCGGCATATACGAGGGTTTTTTCCGCCGGGAGGTGACGATCCCGGCGGGTGAAATCTGGGAAGCCGTGGCCGAAGTCGGCAATATGACCACGCTTTATGTCAACGGGCGGCGGGTGGATGACGCTTCCGTAATCCTGCCGCGTCCGGTCTATCGCGGCGGCGACATGTATCAATCCAAGCGGGTGCCGCTCAAGGAGCATTTGAAAACCGGCCGGAATGTGCTGGGTCTGTATGTGATGCGCGCCGGCACCGCCCCCGCGGCTTACCTGCGCGGCGCAGTGATCATGGGTTCCGGCGACCGCATCCTGCTGGATAGCGGCACGAATTGGGTTTGGAGTCGCGCGGCGCCGGAAAACTGGGCGGCCGGGGAAGATGACGCTGCCGGCTGGCTGCCCGTGATGCAGTCGGATAAACTTCCCAACTATTATGACATAATAAAAAGCGGGGAGCGCAACGCCTTCGTGACGCCGGTCAGCGGTATTAGCCTGAATTACCGTTCGCCCGGGGATATGCCCTGTTATGACGGATTCATCAAGCTGCGCCACCCCGCGGATGCTAAATTATTCTTCGATGCCAACCAGCCGATCCGCCTGGAGGCGGCTATCCCGCCGGGATTCCGGGACGGCCGGCCGGAACTGGCATGGGAAATCAGCCGGTATGCCGCGGACGGGACGTTTACCCCGGTCGCGGATGGACGGATTGAAAAATTCCGGCTCGCGGATGGTTCGCTGGTCGGCGAAGTCTCGGATGTCAGCCCGGCTGCCGGCGGGATTCCGACGGTCGCCGCCCGCGATGCGGGCGGATCGGAGCCAGACCGCGCCCAAAGTGCGCGGCTACAGAACACGGCGGGGATAAGCCTTGCGCGCGGCATCTACGTTTTTACCAGCCGGTTACAGGTCAACGGGCAGACGATCGAGGAACGCGATCCGGAACCGCTGCTGGTGACCGGTAAAGTGCCAATGCCGGAGAGCGCTGGCGATGCGCTGGAACAGGGCATGGAGTTGGGGCTAGAAAAAATCGTGGATTTCACCGATCCGCAAGACCCGCATCCCTGGTACGAGACGGATGTCAGGGGGCCGGTGCCCAGCGGCCTCGATTGGGGTTCGAACTATTATCATACGGTGGAACCGGCGCTGATTGTCGAACGCGGCGGGCTGAAATATCGCACCACGCGCAAGGTTTACGATCATCGTAAAACGGCGCAATTTTCCTACAAGGTGGATTTTGCGCATCCCGGCGACTGGTATCTGATGGTTTTGGAGTATCCGGACGACGGCGAACGCTGGATCGGGGTCTCCTGCAATGCGGCATCGCACATGACCAAGCCGGGGCAGGCGGATGGCAGTTCCAAGTGCGGACCGATTGTCTGGACGGGCGGCAAGTATCCCAACACCGGCAAGATGTTGGAAATGAAATGGATTTACCGCCCCGACCCCGGGTCGCATGCGATCAACGTGATGTCGCTGATGAAAGACGCCGATGCCGCCGCGGCGCGCCTGCGCATCTATCATATCGCCGGCCGCTTGCCGGAACTTGCCGCGGGAACTCTGCCGGTTGACAAGCAGCGCCGGTTCGGCATGCTGACCGAACGCACCTGCCCGTACCAGAGCGGCATTTATAACCTGTTCAGTTCGTTCGCCAAGCTGCCCGGCGGCGCGCGGAGCAACATGGGCGCCGGCCAGGGCTCGCAAAATGCCGTCCATGAGGCTTGCGAGCGCCTGCGCGTAATGGAGGATGCCGCCAGCCATTACGCCGAATACATGCGCTTCGCCGGACAGAATCTGCATACCATGGGGTGCCACCAGTACAACGACCGGAATACGGCGCCCCAGTACCTGACCGGCGATTCGCGGCTGCATTATAATCCCTACGATGTGCTGGCGCGCGTCTTGCAGGCCAACGACCTGCTTTTTTACGCGTCGGTCGAGTTTTTAAACACGTTCCGCCGCAGCGAAGGCGCACAGGACCCGGCCTGGTACCTGGGCGGGCGGTCCGGCCGCGGCGGGCTCAACTTCATGCACCCGGAGATCGAGCAGGACATGCTCGCCATCGCCCGGCAACTGGCCGAGGAGTTCAAAGCGCAGCCCAATTTCCTGGGCATCAACTGGACGGCCTTCTTCGGGGGCGGCTGGCTTCCCAGCTACCGGGCATCCAGCGCCGATCCCCTGGCCTACGGGTACGATGACTTTACGATCAACTTGTTCGAGCAAGAGACCGGGATCAAGGCGCCGGGGAGCGGTGATCAGTCATCAGTGACCAGTGATCAGTCATCAGTGACCAGGGACCAGGGTGTTTACGAACAGCGCTACCAGTTTCTGACGTCGGACAAAATGAAGCCGGCATGGCTGGCCTGGCGGGCGCAAAAGATGTACCAGTTTTTCGCGAAGGTGCAGGGGGAAATCCGGGCGGTGCGCCCGGACCTGGAAACCGTCGCGGCGTGTTACCTGATGGCCGACCATGTTGCGGAATGGAAGCATCAGCAAATTCCATTCCGTGATTACCTCAACGATTGGGGATGGGATCCCGAAATATACAAGGATCAACCGGGGCTCTGGCTGATGCCCTGGCTGCACGCCAATGCCCGGTACCGCCCGGCGGCCAGGACGATGGAATACGCCATGGGGTGGCAGGGCAATCACGATCCGGAATATTACCGGCCATTTGCCGGTTTTGACCGGCGCGCGCTGATGCTGACCATCAACTGGCACGAGGTGGAACGCATTGCGGCGAACTTCCCGTACCAGCCGGGCTGGCCGCGGCCGTACCAGCAGACCATGATGGGCCAGCAGCGCGAGGAATTTGCGATGGAGCCCTACACCCAGGCACTGATCGGCTTCGACCCGCAGATGGTGATGATGGGCTTTACGGATGTGTCGCCCTATATCGGGGTGGAAGGGATGCAGCGTAAATTCGCGCGGGTCCTGCGGCGCCTGCCGTGGGGCCGGTTCGAGCCGGTGCTGGGGACGGGATTCGACTCTAATCTTGCGATCCGGGGCCTGCCGGCGGAGGACGGGTATTATTTTTACGTGGCCAATCCGGGGTATTGGCCAATCAAGGGCACGGTGACGTTGGAGGGAGCGGCGCAGGTGGGGGGCCTGGTGTCGGGCAAGACGTTGCCGATGAAAAACGGCGCGATAGATGTGGAGCTTGAGCCCTTCGGCCTTGCCGCCTTCCGGGCATTGGCCGGCTCTTCCGCTGACCAACGATTACCGATCACTGGTCAAAGTCTGCTTCCAAAAATCACCGCTTGGACCACCGCGCCGGTGTCTGAAAAAGAGCTGGCGCATATCCGAAGCATTTTGGATCAGGCCAAGGCGGCGATCGCCAGGCCGGACGTGGCCGGTTTCCTGGGGAGCGCGGATTACGGGATGCTGACGGGAACGGTCGCAACGGCTGAACAGGCGCTGGACGAACAGCGTTATGCCCGGGCTTGGGACCTGGTGACCGACGCGTTTTTCTGGACCATCCTGTTCCAGAAGGTGCCGGAGATGCAGTTTGCCGATATCCTCAAGCCGCGCACAATGAACTCCGTGCGTTTAGGCAGCGGATTTGCTCCGAAAATTGACGGAGTCCTGAATGACCGTGTCTGGGAGGAGGCGCATGCCAAACCGGTGGATTATTTTGTCACCAAAGAGAAGACGTATTCACCTTTGAAAACGTTTGTCCGTCTGGCGCGTACGAAAGACCGCCTGTTTATCGCCTTCGAGTGCCATGATCCCGCGCCGGGTAAAATCCGGGGCACAGCCGGCCTGGACGATGAGAAGCGGATATGGGAAGCCGCCGATGATCTGGCGGCGATCTTCATTGCGCCGGACACGACGAATTACTACCAATTCGCGGTCAGCGCCAGCGGGGCTAAGTTTGACCAGCGCTGCCGGACTGACGGTTGGCGGGATTATGATTACGCCCCGCAATGGCAGGCGGCGGTGCAAACTAACCGGGAGGGCTGGGTAGTGGAAATCGAAATTGACCTGGCGGATGCGTTCGCGCAGCGCATTGTCGCCGGCGCGGAATGGAAAATCAATTTCCACCGCTGTTTCCGGCTTAATCAACAGCCATATTCCTCCTGGGTATATTCGCCCAACTGGCATTCCCTGGAACACATGGGGACCGTCCGTTTTGTGGAAATGAATCGGTAAACAATCAGGGGGCCGGGGGGGGGTAAAAACAGGTGTTTTTAAAGGTTCACCGAAAGTTCGCCTTTCGGTAAAGTTGATAAACGGGCAATGGAGGGCGAAGCTATGCTGAGCCATCCGTATCCATGGGATTCAGCATTGTTGCTCGACAAAATTATTTAAGTTGATCACATTTAAAAAAGTCAGGCCGCGGTTGTTCTTTCGGTCGGTTACAAGGGGGGTGTCATGCACAAGTCGGCAATTCTATCGCTTTGTGTCGGATTGGCAGTAATATCCGCGGTCCGGGGCGCGACCTGGCACGTGGCCACGAACGGCGTGGATAACAGCGATCCCGGGCGCGGTTTGAGTTGGGATTTGCCCTTTGCCACGATCAGCAATGCCGCCGCGCGCGCCAATACGAATGCCGGCAGCACAGTGCTCGTCTCCAACGGGATTTATTATGTCACCAACCACGTGAGTATCAGCAACGGGTGTGTCTGCCGGGGATTCAGCGGCGATCCCCGGAACGTCATTGTGGACGGCAGCGGCACGGCGCGCGTTTTTTTACTGACAAATGCCATGCTGGCGGCGGTGACGGTGACGAATGGCGCGCCACCAGCCATCAGTTTTACCGGCCATGGCGGCGGCGTCTATTGCGTGGGCGACGCCTGGGTATCGAATTGCGTCATCAGCGGGAACCGCGGGCGTTTCGGCGGCGGAGTGTATCTCGGACCCAGCAGCGGCGTGTCGGATTGCCGCGTGGTCGGCAATACCGCCCCGGGGTCGGGGCGGGCCGGCGGCGTCTATATGGGGGCGGGCGGACAGCTTCTGCGCAGCCTCATCCATGCCAACTACTGCGAAGGCGAGGGCGGCGGTTTGTATCTGGGAGGGACGCCATTCATTTCCGGTTGCACCGTTTCAGAAAACGTTGCAACAAACCGTGACGGCGGTGGAATATATGACAAGTCGGCCACGGGTGTCATCGCCAATTGTCTGATTATCAGTAATGCGGCCGCCCCCCTGGTTGGCGTTATCGGCCATGGAGGCGGATGCTACTTGGGCGGCTATTCCGTGTATTCAAACTGCGTTTTTGCCGGCAACAGTGCGACGAATCTCAACAGTTACGGCGGCGGTGTATATCATACCGGATCCGCGATCTCGAATTGCTTGGTCAACTGCTTGTTTTACGAAAATCAGGCCTACCTTGGCGGAGGCGTTATGGTCTCTTCCGGGACATCCTCATGGTTTAACTGTACGTTTGTGAAAAATCAGACTGTCAGCTCGATCAATGCCGGCGCCGGCATATATTTTTACCCCCGCGAAAGCGTCAAAGGCCCGGTGGTCAATTGCATATTTTACGGCAACCTGGCTGCGAGTGGCTCGAATTATATCATCGGCGCCGGTACTGCGCCTTCTTTTATGAATTGCTGCGCCATGCCGGTTCTGGATGGCGGACTGAACGGCAATCTAGACGCGGACCCGGCCTTCCGTGAGCCGGCCGCGGACGATTACCGGCTCGCCGCCGCGTCGCCCTGTATCAACACGGGCACGAACCAGGATTGGATGGCGGCCGCCCCGGACCTGGAAGGGCGCCGGCGTCTGGATCGTTTTTCGCGGCGCGTGGATATGGGCGCTTATGAATATGTGCCGCGCGGCGCAATCATTTCATGCCGTTAAATCCGTTGTTCCTCCGGAACGGCCCGCAATATGCCGGCCCTCCCTGGCGCAATCCGGTTCCGCTTTTGAGCCGCCGTGGTCTAAACCGGTTTTACCGCGGAAGTGCGGCGGCAATCCCTGCGGCGATGACTTGCGCCCATTGCGTATCGCTGCTCGACAAGGATGCTGCGTCTTGCTAGTATTCGAATAGGATTCGGCGGTTGCCCCAGGCGGCGCGGGAGGAGTTTTAATCGGATAACCGGGGAAGGGGAGTTTTATGTACAAAACGGCAGTTATATCGGTCTGTATCGGATTAGCGATGGCGGTCGCTGTTCAGGGCGCGACCTGGCACGTGGCCACGAACGGCGTGGATAATAGCGATCCCGGGCGCGGTTTGAGTTGGGATTTGCCCTTTGCCACGATCAGCAATGCCGCCGCGTGCGCCAATACGAATGCCGGCAGCACAGTGCTCATCTCCAACGGGACTTATTATGTCACCAACCACGTGAGTATCAGCAACGGGTGCGTCTGCCGGGGATTCAGCGGCGATCCCCGGGACGTCATTGTGGACGGCAGCGCCATGGCGCGCGGATTTCTGGTGTCAAGCGCTCTGCTGGCGGCGGTAACCGTGACGAATGGCGCGCCACCAGCCATCAGTTTTACCGGCCATGGTGGCGGCGTCTATTGCGTGGGCGACGCCTGGGTGTCGAATTGCGTCATCAGCGGGAACCGCGGGCGTTTCGGCGGCGGAGTGTATCTCGGACCCAACAGCGGCGTGTCGGATTGCCGGGTGGTCGGCAATACCGCCCCGGGGTCGGGGCGGGCCGGCGGCGTCTATATGGGGGCGGGCGGACAGCTTCTGCGCAGCCTCATCCATGCCAACTACTGCGAAGGCGAGGGCGGCGGTTTGTATCTGGGAGGGACGCCATTCATTTCCGGTTGCACCGTTTCAGAAAACGTTGCAACAAACCGTGACGGCGGTGGAATATATGACAAGTCGGCCACGGGTGTCATCGCCAATTGTCTGATTATCAGTAATGCGGCCGCCCCCCTGGTTGGCGTTATCGGCCATGGAGGCGGATGCTACTTGGGCGGCTATTCCGTGTATTCAAACTGCGTTTTTGCCGGTAACAGTGCGACGAATCTCAACAGTTACGGCGGCGGTGTATATCATACCGGATCCGCGATCTCGAATTGCTTGGTCAACTGCTTGTTTTACGAAAATCAGGCCTACCTTGGCGGAGGCGTTATGGTCTCTTCCGGGACATCCTCATGGTTTAACTGTACGTTTGTGAAAAATCAGACTGTCAGCTCGATCAATGCCGGCGCCGGCATATATTTTTACCCCCGCGAAAGCGTCAAAGGCCCGGTGGTCAATTGCATATTTTACGGCAACCTGGCTGCGAGCGGCTCGAATTATATCATCGGCGCCGGTACTGCGCCTTCTTTTATGAATTGCTGCGCCATGCCGGTTCTGGATGGCGGACTGAACGGCAATCTAGCCGCGGACCCGGCCTTCCGTGAACCGGAAGCGGACGATTACCGGCTCGCCGCCGCGTCGCCCTGTATCAACACGGGCACGAACCAGGATTGGATGGCGGCCGCCCCGGACCTGGATGGGCGCCGGCGCCTGGATCGTTTTTCGCGGCTCGTGGATATGGGCGCTTATGAATATGTGCCGCGCGGCGCAATCATTTCATGCCGTTAAAATCCGTTGTTCCTCCGGAACGGCCCGCAACATGCGGGCCCTCCCCGGGCAATCCGGTTCCGCTTTTGAGCCGCCGTGGTCTAAACCGGTTTTACCGCGAAAGAGCGGCAGCAATCCCTGCGGCGATGACTTGCGCCCATTGCGTATCGCTGCTCGACAAGGATGCTGCGTCTTGCTAGTATTCGAATGGGTTTCGGCGGTTGCCCCAAGGCGGTGCGGTTGGAGTTTCGATCTGCTCAACCGGGAAGGAGCATGTTATGCACAAGTCGGCAATTCTAATGCTTTGTGTCGGATTGGCAGTAGTATCCGCGGTCCGGGGCGCGACCTGGCACGTGGCCACGAACGGCGTGGATAACAGCGATCCCGGGCGCGGTTTAAGTTGAGATTTGCCCTTCGCCACGATCAGCAATGCCGCCGCGCGCGCCAATACGAATGCCGGCAGCGTCGTGCTCATCTCCAACGGGACTTATTATGTCACCAACCACGTGAGTATCAGCAACGGGTGCGTCTGCCGGGGATTCAGCGGCGATCCCCGGGATGTCATTGTGGACGGCGGCGCGTCAACCCGTGCTTTTTTAATGACGAATGCCGTGCTGGCTGCGGTCACTGTTACAAATTGCGCGCCACCGGCTGCCAGTTATTACGGGTATGGCGGGGGCGTTTATTGCGTGGGCGACGCCTGGGTGTCGAATTGCGTCATCAGCGGAAACCGCGGGCGTTTCGGCGGCGGAGTGCATCTCGGGCCCAACAGCGGCGTGTCGGATTGCCGGCTGGTCGGCAATACCGCCCCCGGGGCGGCGCGGGCCGGCGGCGTTTATATGGGATGGGGCGGCCAGCTTCTGCGCAGCCTCGTCCATGCCAATTACTGTGAAGGCGAGGGCGGGGGATTGTATCTGGACGGGACTGTTTTGATTGCCGATTGCACAATTTCTGAAAACTTGACAACCAATAAAGACGGCGGAGGAATCATGGACAAAGCTGACATAGGCCTCATCGCCAATTGCCGGATTATCAATAATACCGCCGCGCCGTCGGACGGGGTTACCGGCCATGGCGGCGGGGCCTACTTAGCCGGATATACCATTTATTCTAACTGCGTGTTTGGCGGTAACAGCGCGACGAATCTCAACAGTTACGGCGGCGGTGTGTTTCAGACCGGCAATTTGGTCTCGAATAGCTTCGTCAACTGTTTGTTTTATGAAAATCAGGCCTACCTTGGCGGCGGCGCGTATATATTTGCCGGGACATCGTCCTGGTTTAACTGTACCTTTGTGAAGAATGAGACCGTCAGCCTGCTCAATGCCGGCGCCGGCATCTATTTTTCCTCCCGTGAATCCGTCAAGGGGCCGGTGGCCAATTGCATATTTTACGGCAACCTGGCTGCGAGCGGCTCGAATTATTTCATCGGCGCCGAGTCGGCGCCTGCTTTTGTCAATTGCTGCGCCCTGCCGCTCCTGGATGGCGGGCTGAACGGCAATCTAGCCGCGGACCCGGCCTTCCGTGAGCCGGCCGCGGACGATTACCGGCTCGCCGCCGCGTCGCCCTGTATCAACACGGGCACGAACCAGGATTGGATGGCGGCCGCCCCGGACCTGGATGGGCGCCAGCGTCTGGATCGTTTTTCGCGGCTCGTGGATATGGGCGCTTATGAATATGTGCCGCGCGGCGCAATCATTTCATTCCGTTAAATCCGTTTTACGCCGGAACGGCCCGCAACATGCGGGCCCTCCCCGGGGTAATCCGGATGCCGATCATGGTTTTGTCTGCCGCCGATAACCATTCCGTCTTTTACCCCTAAAAAACATCCCCGCCGCGGTTTTTTGTTGAAAGATGCGGGCGAACCGGATTAAATGCCGGGTACGTTGGCCGGTGCGGGGATGTACCCGGGGGCCGGCGCCGGGACGGTCATGCCAAAAAAATGCTTATTCATCATTAACGGGCTGGGATTGGGGAATTCCACCCGGTGTTACGCCATCATCGAACAACTGCGCCGGCGCTGTTCAGAAGTGGAAATCCATGTGCTCACTTCCGGCAATGGGCTGGAGTTTTTCCGGGGCAAGCCGGAAATCGCCACGCTGACCCCGATGGCGAATTTTTTCTACTCGGTGAAGAACAACCAGATCAGCGCCTGGCGGACTTTTCTGTCGCTGGGCCGCCTGGTCCGGCTGGCCTGGCGGAAAAACCGCCAGGTGGCAGAAGCCTTGCGCCGGATCCAGCCGCACGCGGTGGTCACCGACTCGGAATACACCGTGCGGCCGGCGCGCCGGCAGGGCATCCCGGTCCTGGCGGTGAACAATTCCGATGTGGTGGTCGCGGAATATTTCCGGCGTAAAGACAAGCCTTGGGCCATCGCCGGCCAGTTCTGGCTGGTGGAGTTCATGGATTATTTGTTCCACCGCTTCCTGGTGAACGCGGTGATCAGTCCCGCGCCAGCGCGCCTCCCGGCGCGCCATCGGCGCGTCCGCCGCGTCGGATTGATCCTGCGCGATGAAGTGCGCCGCATGGCGCCCGCGCCCGCGCCGTTCCGCAATCCCCGCGCGCTCCGCGAAATGCTGTGCATGCTCAGCGGTTCCACCCTGGGCACCCGGAAAAATTTGCTCTTTCACGATTTGCCGTACCGTGTCGCGGTGATTGGACGCGCGGGCCCCAGCGACGAGCGGGTTCGATATCACGGCCGCCTGATGCACAATACGCCGCACCTGGCGCAGGCCGACCTGCTGGTGGTGAACGGCGGCTTCAGCGCCGTCAGCGAGGCCTTGGCGTTGAACAAGCCGACCCTGGTGATCCCCGTGCCGCGGCATGCGGAGCAATATGTCAACGCCATGCTGGTGCGTGATTTGGGGCGCGGCGATCTGACCACGGAAAACGCGGTGATCGAACGCATCAAGGAATTGTACGAAACCGACGCCTGGAGCGGATTCGCGCCGTACCAGCCTGACCTGTGCCTGGACGGCGCGCAGGAAGCCGCGGAAATCATCCTGGACTATCTATGATCATCTGTGCCGATGATTTTGGCTTGAGTCCGGAGAATGACGCCGCCATCCTGGTCTTGGCGCGCGCCGGGCGTATTTCCGCTGTCAGCGTCATGGTGGCGGGATCCCGGCTTATTCCGGCGCTGGCGGCGGATTTGGCGGAATTGGGCCCCGGCCTGGATATCGGCCTGCATCTGGTGTTGACGGATGAAGGCGGGCCGCTGGCCGGCGCGGCGGGTTCGCTGGGGGCGCGCGGCGGCGGTTTTTGCACGTTGGCGGAATTGCTGCGCCGGGCATACAGCGGGCGTATCCGCCCGCCGGATGCCCGGATGGAAATTCAAGCGCAAATCGCCGCCTTCCGCGCCTGTTTCGGCCGCGCTCCCGACCATCTGGACGGGCATCTGCACGTGCAGCAATTACCCGGTATCCGCGGGGCGGTGGCCGCCGCCGCGGCGGAACTATGCCGCGCCGCGCCTTGTTACGTGCGGCATGCCTGGCTGCCGCTGCCGGAGCTGCTGCGGGAAATGCGGCGCGCGGGCGGCTTCAAGCGGGCGGCGATTGCCGCCCCGGCCGGCCCGCTCCGCCGGCTCCTGTTGCGCCGCGCGGTGCCGACCAATCCGGGTTTTTTCGGCGTTTACGATTACCGGCGCTGGGAATTGTTTCCCCGGCATTTCGCGCATTTTCTCGCGGAGGCGCGCCGGCCAAACGACATCATCATGACTCATCCCGGACGGGGGGAGCCCTGGCGCAGCCTGGAGTTTGCCACATTGCGGGATGCCGAAGATCTCCGGCCTAATCGCTTCCGTCACGCCGCGCCAGCATGATGCCGGCATGGCGCCAGGCGGGGATTGCGCCGGCGTCGGGCGCCATCAGCACGTACAGGGCCGGCGGGATGGCGGCGTCGGTGCGGCCTTGCATCCGGGCTTCCTTCTCGCGAGCCCGGACATACATGGCGATGGCCGCGGCATCATGCTTGCGGTGCGCGGCCAGGAATTCCGCGTCTTCCACGGCAATCGCCCGGCGCGCGCCCGCATCGGCCTTGAGCGTTTCATAGACCGCGGCGAGCTGCCGGAAACTGGGGATGAACTTGGCATCGCCGGCGATCAAGCCGCCCTGGTAATGGAAGAATGCGAACAGAAAATACACGTTGAAGGCAATCGTGGCGGCGGCGGCCCAATGGAGCAGCCGTTGCCGGCGCCCGCCGGCCGGCCGCCGCGTCAGGCAGACGGCGGGAATCATCATCAGGATGGGCAGTTGGAAAATGGCGTAACGGCTGGAATAGTTCTGCCCGGACAGCAGAAAGACCAGCAACGGGATGGCCAGCAACGCGGTCATGCAGACCGGCGCCGGGTCGCGCGCGAAGGCCGCGCGCGGATTGCCATGCGCGCCGCGCCAGGGCGCCGCCGCCGCGCGCGCGAATTCCCAGATGTACACCAGCGCCACCGCGGTGCCCAGCGCCTTGAAGGCGAACATCACGAGAAACGATCCGCACACCGCGTCGCCCATGGCCAGGTAGTCGCTGAAATCCGGCAGGGCCCAGCGTTTGCACCAGCTCATCAGCAGGCTGAATGGCGTGGTGATGGCTTTCAGGCATCCGAAACTGAACTCGTCGCCGCCGCTGCCAAACATCATCCGGGTATTGGCCCAACCGCGGGCGGCATCGCCCTGCAGGTATGGCCAGTAAAGCAGCAATCCGGCCAGCAGTCCCGACAGGAGGGCCGGCCAGTGCAAACGCTTGCGCGTCAGGGCGAGCGCCGCCAGCGCGCCGCAGAGCATGGCGAAAGCCGAAGCATGGAATTGCAGCGCCATCAATGACAGCAGTCCGACCCAGAAAACCTGCGGCGAACGGTCGCGGGTGACGGCGTCCCATAATGCCAGAAAGGTCAGGCTGCCGAAAAACGCCATGATTTCCGGGTTGTAGGCCCCCACCGCGTAATAGACCGCCCAGGGTTGGGTAGCCATGAATAATGCCGACCAGAGGCCGCCGCGCTCCCCCCATAGCCGCCGCCCCAGCATATACACCAGCACGATGGCGGCGACATTCAGCAGCAGCATCGCGGCCGCCACCGCGTGCGGACCGCCGCCCAAACGCATGGCATTCAGCCAGAAGACTGTCCAAAGCGCGCCCGGGGTGTGGGAGTTGGCGGTGAACTTGGCCTGACTGAGATAGCGGGCTTCATCCACGCCCATGGCGTAATCCAGCGCGCGCTCGTACGCCAGGATTTCGTCGCCAAAGGCGAAATACGCGAAGGCGCCGCCCTGCCAGTACGCCGCCAGCCGCAGGGCTAAACCCAGCAGGGTGATCAGGCTGAGCCAGAGTGTGGGATGTTTGACGTTGACGTGCATGTTGTGCCGGGCAAAAGGTTTGACGGAATACGGTTGTAATAGGTTTGACAGCTTAGCAACCGGCGGCTAATTTGTTCAAGTTTATTATGAATCAGTTGAAGCTGTTTTAACGACTCGTTTTGCAAGCAACGCGGTTAAGTTTCCGTATGTAGCGGACGAACTGCGTGCCACGCCGAAGCCTGGCATAGGCGGGTGTTCGGCATACCGGAGCGCAACACCGTTGCGCCGCTGCAAGCAGATCGCCGGATGTCAGCATGTTTGATATGATGGACCAGTCCGCAACTCCAAAAAATAATCCGAACCAGACCTGCCGGCGCGCAGCGCCGGCGGCAACGGCGGATTCGCCGTTGCCCATGACGCCGGCCGAAATGCGGCAGCGCGGCTGGACGGCATGCGATGTCATCCTCATCACCGGGGACGCTTACGTTGACCACCCGGCCTTCGGCGCGGCGCTGATCGGACGGTGGCTGGAACACCTGGGATATCGGGTGGGGATCATCGCCCGGCCTGATCCGCGGCGGGCGGATGATTTTCGCGTTTTAGGCCGGCCCCGGCTTTGCTGGGGGGTAACCGCGGGCAACGTTGACAGCGAACTGGCCTTGTTGACCGTGATGCGCAAGCGCCGCCGCGACGATCCGTATGCGCCCGGCGGCCTGGCCGGCGCGCGCCCGCGGAACGCTTCGATTGTCTATACCGCCTGCGCGCGCCAGGCCTTTAAGGGCGTGCCGGTGGTGCTGGGCGGGGTGGAGGCATCGTTGCGCCGGTTCCCTTATTATGATTTCTGGACCGACCGCGTGCGCCGGCCAATCTTGTTCGATGCCAAGGCTGATATCCTGGTCTACGGTATGGCGGAACGCGCGCTGGCCGCGGTGATGCAACGGCTGGCCGCCGGACAGCCATGGACGGGAATACCCGGCACGGCAACGCCGGTGGATGTCGCGCAGGTTCCTGCTGATAGCCCGCGATTGCCGGCATTTGAGGAGGTTAGCCGGCCGGATGCCGCCGGGCGCCAAAAGTTCATGGAAATGGCGTTGATGCTGGAACGTCAACAGCGATGCCCGGCCGGCCCTGGGAGTGATGGAACGTCCGCCGGCGGGACGCCGGCGCCGCTTTTCCAACAATGCGGCGAGCGCTGGCTGGCGGTGTATCCGCCGGCGGCGCCGTTGACCACCGCGGAAATGGATACGCTCTACCAATTGCCGTTCACCCGCCAGCCGCATCCGTGCTACCAGGGCCGGCGTATTCCGGCGTTTGACATGATCAAAAACTCCGTGACCACCCATCGCGGGTGCTATGGCGCCTGCCGTTTTTGCGCCTTGCGCGCGCATCAGGGAGCGCACATCAGTTCGCGCTCGATTGACGGTATTGCCGCGGAAATCCGCCGGATCGCCGCCCGGCCGGATTTCGACGGCGTCATTACCGATCTGGGCGGGCCGTCCGCCAATATGTTCGCTTCCGCCTGCGCCCGCGGCCAATCCTGCCGGCGGCCGGCGGGCGCCTGCGTGCATCCGGTCGTATGCGGCAATCTGCGCGTCAACCACCCGGCGCTGATCGAATTGTTGCGGGCCGCGCGGGCGGTTCCCGGCGTCAAACACGTCTTTGTGGCCAGCGGCATCCGGTTTGACCTGGCGCTGCTGCCGGGCGGAACGGCCTGGCTGCGCGAGCTGCTGGCGCACGGGCACGTGGGCGGCCGCCTGAAAATCGCGCCGGAACATGTGGTGGACAGCGTTTTGCGCTGCATGGGCAAGCCGGCGGCGGCGGTGTACCGGCGGTTTGTCGCATTGTTCAAGGAACAGGCGCGCGCGGCCGGCGCGCGCGCCGGCCTGACCGAGTATTTTATCAGCGGCCATCCCGGCTGCACGCTGGACGATATGCGGAAGCTGGCCGCCTACCTTAAGGCGGCCGGGCTGCGGCCGGAGCAGGTGCAGGATTATTATCCCGCGCCCCTGACCATGAGCGCCGCCATGTTTTACACCGGCCTGGAACCGGAAACCTTGCAGCCCGTCCATGTCCCGCGTTCCGACCGGGAAAAGGCGCAGCAGCGCGCGTTGCTGCTGGGACGGCTCCCGCAATTCCGCCGGAACCCCGCCGGCTAAAGCTCGAAATATTTGCGCCGCACGACCTTCAACTTGCAGGAAGCCAGGTTGCGGGGCAGGTAAACGCCTTCGGCGTTGGTGCGCATGACGCCTTCATAGTAGGTGAAAACCGCCCGGGCGCCGTGGAAGCAGATGCTGTAATAGCAGTTGGTGGGGACACTGTCCGGCTCCAGCAATCCATGGCGCCGCCATGTCGCGCCATGATCGTCGCTGACGGCAATGGCCAGCGGGCGCCGCCAGCTCCATTGCGGGTGCCCCATCGGGATGCCGGTACGGTCGTTGAACAGCATGACCAGGCGGTCGCCGCCCGGCAACCGCTTGATGCTTTGCGGGCCGTTAGGCATGGCAAATTCGGGGATGGCCCGGAAAGGCGACCAGGTTTCTCCGCCATCGCGCGTGAAGGCGCGGTAGGCGTAACCGCCGTTCGAACGGCACCACATCATCACCCGCCCGTCGGCCAATTCCACGACGCCCGGCTCCTGGCATTGCACCTGCCGTTCCCGGACATGCCGCCAGGCTTCCGGTAAACGCTTGTCAACCAATTGCGGCCGGCGCACGTTGGCCGGTTCGATCCGGATTTCCCGGCCGCCCAGCCGCCAGCTTGCGCCGGCATCGTCGGAAATCACGCAGCCGCAGACCGAAGGCTGGGCGCGCGCGATGGATGTTCCATGGAAGGCGTAGGGCGCCAGCAGCCGGCCGGAGCGCAGTTGCACCAGCCGGTCGTTGTTGATGACATAATAGCCCGGCCGTTCGATCATCCGCGCCGGCTTGGTCCAGCGGCGGGCATGGCCGGCGGCGGTCATAAAATAAGGACGGCAGTCCTCCAGCGACTGCTTGCGTAAAAATATTCCCGCCAGCCGCCCGTCCTGCAGCGGCAGCAGGCTGATGGACATCAGGTTCAGGACTCCCCGGGGCGTCGGCAGGAATACCCGCGGTTTGGACCAATGCCGGCCGCCATCCCGCGAGCGGCGTTCAACCAGCGTGGCGGGAGCGCTGTCGCCGGACCCCTGAAAACTCCCGTAAACCAGGAGCAGGTCGCCGTTGGCCAGCGGCGCGACGCAACCCTCGCCCGCGCGCAATCCGTCGGTCCGATGATCCGCAATCAATTCTTCGTGCAAAATGTAGGGTGTGATGTCGTGTTGCTTCATAATTGAGCCGCTTTCAAAATTTACGTTGTAAAAGAATACAGAATTCAGGAGTCAGAATTTAGAATAAATACAAGAGCTTAGTTATAAATAATTTATGTTTTTTGCGGTTCTGGTTCCCTCAAGGCCGCGAATGCCCGTGGCTTCGGGGCGTGGTTATTGGCCAGGGCGGGCGCCAGGATTTACCGGAAACACCGCCGCCCCGTAGCCCACCACCCATTCCCCCCGGCTTTCCGGATAATCGTCGCCGCTGTTGCGGTAATGCAGGACAATCCCCTGTTTACAACCTTGTCCCGCGGCGAATTCCATGGCCGCTGCAACAGCGGCAATCCCGCAGAAGACCTGGCGGGAAGGATGCCAGTCATCCAGGAGCGCGGCGGTTTGCATTGCGCTGACCTTGGCTAATGTGCCGCGGTCGGTGCGGGTCACCTTGGCATAATCCGCATCATGCAGCATGTCGGAACTTGCCAGGACGGTGATCTTTTGTTGCTGCGCCAGCCTGGCCAGCCCGGCGCCCAGCGCGGAGCGTGTCTGAAGGTCGTGGTCGCCGATGATGATGGGTACAAGTTTGGCGTCAGGCAGGGCGGCCTGGATAAAGGGGATCAGATTTTCCGCCGAGTGCTCGCCCTGGTGCGGGCGGCTGTCGAAGAAAATCCATTTTTTGCCGCCGGCCTCGGCCAGGATTTGCGCGGCCGCGCGGTCCAGGGCGGCGACGCCCAGCGGGGTGGCGATGGCCTCGCCGTCCATCATGGCTGCGCCCTGGAAGGACCGGCTGTGGCTGAATCCCAGAATAATGACCGTCGCCGGCGCCCAACCGGCGCGCGCCTGGTCGCGCAGCGCGCGGAAAACGTGGCCGGCCACCGGACCGGAATAGATGTAACCCGCGTGCGGCGCGATGGCGGCGGCGATGCGTCCCGTGATGGATGGCGCCGGAGCGTTTTGGATGTATTTTTCCACCATGTTCCGCAAGGCCTGCGGATCGCCCGGGAACCAGCGCCCGGCGCCGTAGGCTTGGTTGATATCCTTCAATGCCTGGTCTGTCATGACGGACGCTCCTGTTAGCTGCCGGCCGGCGCCAAGCGCCACCAGGATTGCCGCAGCGGTTGATAATAATCTGTGAGTCTTACAAGGCATAATGAAAAACTCATGCGTTAATCATCGGCAGTCGTCAAGCATAATGGTCAACGCCATTTCCGCGCGGTTGCCGGCCGGCTGCGACAGGGTGGCGGTGGAGAGCGGCTCGACGCAAACCCATCCGTCCAAACCAGGATGGAAAACGATAAAAGATTCCACGCCTGATTCAGGGATGATCTTGAGAGTATGGGTGGGAGTTGCCAGTTCGATCGGACCGGGCCGCAGCGGGAAAACGTTGTCCAGCTTCCGGTCCAGAGGCAGGTTCAGGCGCCGGCCGACAGCGTCCAGCCACTCCGGCGGGATAGGCCCGGCTTGGCGTCCTTCATGCATCATGCCCGTTACCGGCGCCTGCACGCGGCCTTGATCGCCCGGCAGGGCGTAGTAATAATGCAACCCGATCACGGGCGGGAAATCGGCTTCGGCGGTATAATGCACGCGCAAGGCATTGCCGGCAAGCTGCAGTTCCAGCCGTAATTCGAAATCACCGCCCTGAACCGCGCTTAATGGCCGGCCGTGCATTTCCTGATTGCCGGCGAGTTGCGCGCGGATACTGCCGGGAGATGAAGAGTATTCCCAGGGCGCGTAGCGGGCAACGCCGTGCTGCCAGGGATCCCGGATGCCCATTTGGGTCAGCGCATCCGTCTGGGGCCAGCGGGCCATGTTCGCCAATGCCGCCGCAGGCAATTGCGCGCGCTGGTTGAAATGCGGTCCGATCAGCGGCCCGTATCCTTTGCGGCAGGAGGCGAATTGCGCGGCGCGGCTCTGGCAGATGGCCTCGATATCGCCCAGGCGCAAACTGCGCAAAGTCATGCCGGCATCGGGCAGCACCTCGGCGCGCAGAAATCCGCCGGCTTCGGCCAAAACCACGGCATTGTGCGGGTGCTGGTGCATGGGGTATTATATACCAAAAATCCAGGCTGCGGGCAATAGGGGATGCCGGTTAATTGAACGGGGGCGGGCGCGCCGTCAGGATGGGGCGATCGAAAACATCAATGATCACAAAAACGTTGACAGTTTGGTGCGGCTTGTTAGGCTTATGCGCCAGTGCCAATCCTCATGTTTTAAAGCGCCGCATGGGACCGGATCATTTGTGTAATGTGCTGATAAGAGCGGAAAAGAAATGGCTGGAGTTTTCTACGCCTGGCCGGGTGATTGCCACCAATCGCATCGTGGAAGTGCTTCCCCTGGTCCGCCAGGTTGAGGCGCTGGTGGAACAGGAGGGATGGCATGCCGCCGGATTCGTTTCCTACGAGGCGGCCCCCGCTTTCGATCCGTCGTTGCCAGCCAAGCCGGACGGGGCATTTCCGCTCCTCTGGTTCGGGCTTTTCGAGCATGCCCGGGAAATCGATCTGCCTGGCGCCGGCCAGGCACAGCCGCCAGCCCTGGCATGGCGTCCGACTGTGGCGCGCGATGAATACGAACGCTGCCTGAACGCCATCCGCGGCCGCATCCGGGACGGCGACACCTACCAGGTGAATTATACGTACCGTTTGCGGGCGCAGACGGATGCCGATCCCTGGCGGCTTTTTCTACAGATTGCCGGGGATGGCGAGGCGCCTTTTGCCGCGTATGTTGATACAGGCGAGTGGGCTGTCTGCAGCGCCTCGCCCGAGCTTTTCCTGAAGGTCAACGGCGAACAGATCGAGTCCCGCCCCATGAAGGGGACCGCGGCCCGCGGCTTGTGGTTTGAGGATGACCAGGCGCAAAAAAAGGCCCTGATCTCCTCCGCCAAGGATCGCGCCGAGAATATCATGATTGTGGACATGGTCCGCAACGACCTCGGACGCGTGGCGCATGCCGGCAGCGTCCAGGTCGCCGCGCTGTGCGCGGCCGAGCAGTACCCCTCCGTCTGGCAACTGACTTCGACCGTCACCGCCCGGACCGGCGCGTCACTGGATCGGATTCTCCAGGCAACCTTTCCGCCCGCATCCATTACCGGCGCACCGAAACGGCGCACGATGGAGATCATCGCGGAGCTGGAATCGACCCCGCGTCGTATCTACACCGGCGCTATCGGATATATTGCGCCCGGCCGCCGGATCCAGTTCAATGTAGCCATTCGCACCGTCCTGGTGCACAAACCCACCGGCTGCGCGGAGTATGGCGTGGGAGGCGGCGTTGTATGGGACTCCACACCTGCGGGCGAGTATAACGAAAGCCTGGCAAAGGCCAAAGTGCTGAGGCCGCTGCCGCGGGATTTTGACCTGTTGGAAACCATACTCTGGTCGCCCGGGGGCGGATATGCGCTGCTTGAATATCACCTGCGGCGTTTGGCGCGGTCAGCGGCGTATTTCGGCTTCCAGTTTGAAACGCTCCGAGCAAGGCAAGCGCTGGCGGCGGCCGCCGCCGGGCTGTTGCCGGCGCAATACCGGGTCCGGCTGTGCTTGTCGCGCCTGGGCGGAATCCGCTGTGAAGCCGCCTTGCTGGACGCGGCGGCCCTGCGCTTCGGGGATGTGGCGCTGGCCAGGAACCCCATTGACAAGCGGGATGTGTTTTTCTACCACAAGACCACTCGCCGCGCCGCATACGATGCCGCCGTCCAACATTGTCCCGGCTATGCGGACGTCCTCCTCTTCAACGAGGAAGGCGAGGTTACCGAGACGACTCTCGCCAATGTGGCGGTCGAAATTGACGGCGTGCGGTATACCCCGCCGGTGCGCTGCGGATTGCTGCCGGGCACACAACGCGCCCTGCTGCTGCAACAAGGGCTGCTCCGGGAAAGGCCCATCAGCATTGCAGAGGCGCTGGGCAGTCCCTCGGTCTGCCTGCTGAACTCCGTCCGCGGGATACAACCGGTGCGCCTGCACGTTGACGGGGAAAGAGCTGCAGCGACGCCGCCGTGAAAGCGTATGATTCCGCCGGTTGGGGCGATTATCTCCCGTGTCCGTTCACGTACCCGTCCACGACGTTCCCTGCGCGAACCTGGGATTCTCGTGACTCCGCACCGTTCGAGACTGTCCCGCATCCTCGTGTACGGGAACGTGTACCGCTGCGCTGTGAACGTGTACGGACTCCCGCCGGGCCAACTGGGGAATCTTGAACGCCGAACGCCAGATGTTGGATTGAGGAGTGCATCGGACGCTTTCCGATTGCCATGCCGGATGTTTTCGGGTAGACTTGCCGCAAAATTCAATGCGGCATGGCGCGGTGCGTCAGGCCGGCCGCGGCTCTCGGAAGGATGGTGGGGCATGGACCGGAACGATATGGGTGAAGTATGCCAGTTTTTGCCGTTTAAAAAATGCCAATCCTGCGGCGCGGTCTGGCGCACATGCGCCGACATGCTTTCGGATCCGCGGGTGGAATTGATTGGGTACCAGACAAACTTCGTCGAGGCGGGCGAGGGCTTTTTTCTGTTTGCGCACAATGCCACGGGCTGCGGAACGACTTTTGGCGTGTCGGCCGGCGCTTTTGCCGAGTTGCACGATGGCCCGATGGTCGTCAGACGGCCAACGGCCGTCTGCGCCGAATACTGCCTGTATCGCAGCAAACTCGTTCCTTGCCCATCCAAATGCGAATGCGAGTATGTGCGCACCATGTTGGATGTGTTGAAAAACTGGCGGAAGACCTGAAATGTTCCGTTGGAGAGCATAATGCATTTGCGTCTTTTTTTTGCGCTGGCCTGGCTGGCGGCGGCCGGCGCCGCCGCCGATGGCGATCCTTTTTCCGTCACCGCCGGACTGCGCCCTTCGGGCGTACACCGCGCCCTGTTAACGGTGGCGGTCCGCATCCCGCCCGGGTATCGCTTATATGCCGATGATTTCAAGGTTGAAACTACGGCGCCGGCGGCATTGGCTGATGTTTCACTGCCTGCGCCGGCCATGGTCCTGGATACGCTGGCCGGAACCATGAAGCCTGTCTATACTTCCGATTTTACCGCCGTTTACGGGCTGACGGAATCGCCGGGCGCGCCCGCGTTGCCGGTTCGTGTGAGTTACCTGGGTTGCGACGATGCCGTATGTTTTCTCCCGCAGACCCGCGAGTTTAACCTGCCGTTGCCGGCCGGCGGCGACTCTGCCGGCGCGGCGGCGGCAGTCATGACCGGAGCGCCGGAACGCGGTCCGGCGAAAAATGTCGCCGGGGATTGGACCGGACGGCTGGCGCGATTTGAGACGCGGGCGCTGCGCGCCGGTTACATGCCGGCGGAAGATTTCCTGCAGTTTCTCGACGTTGCGGATGGCGCCCGGGCGGCTGGCGAGGAACAGGACGATTCGGCGGCAAAAAATTACGGGTGGTTTGTCGTTTTGATTTTGCTGGGCGGTCTGGCTTTGAATTTAACGCCCTGCGTCCTGCCGATGATCCCGGTCAACCTGGCTATTATCGGCGCTGGCGCCGGCGCTGGGAAAGATGCGGCCGGCCCGGCTGCCGCCGGTGCGCGCCGGCGCGGTTTCGCTCTGGGAAGTTTATACGGCCTGGGGATTACCCTGGCTTACGGGACGCTGGGCGCCGTGGTGGTGCTAACGGGTTCGGTTTTCGGGTCCGTCAATGCTTCGCCCTGGTTTAATTTTGCCGTGGCGGTGTTGTTTTTAGGGCTGGCGCTGGCGATGTTTGATGTCTGGACGATTGATTTCAGCCGCTGGCAGGCGCGCCTGGCATTCACCGGCGGCGGCCGCCTGGCGATAGTATTGATGGGGGCGGTTTCTGCTATCCTGGCCGGGGCTTGCGTCGCGCCGGTGGTGCTGACGGTGCTGACCCAGTCTTTGGTTTTATATGCCGGCGGCGCGCGCGCGGCCGGCCTGGCTCTGCCGTTTGTCCTGGGGTTGGGCATGGCCTTGCCTTGGCCGCTGGCCGGCGCCGGGCTGGCAGCTTTGCCGCGGCCTGGGCGCTGGATGAACAATGTGAAGCGGGTTTTCGGCGTCATCATTCTGCTGCTGGCCGGCTATTATGCCTGGCTGGGGTGGGGGCTGCTGCCGGCGCGCGCCGCCCGGGAGTCGGCACGCAATGCCCAAGCCGCGCTGGCGGAAGGCTGGCTGACGGATTTGCCGGCGGCGCTGGAACTGGCGGAGCGGGAAGGCCGACCGCTTCTGGTGGATTTTTGGGCATCATGGTGCAAAAACTGCATGGCGATGGAAGCTACCACACTGAAACATCCCGAAGTCCGGGAGCGGCTGCAGGATTTTGTGCTGTTGAAATACCAGGCGGAGCGACCCGATCAACCGCCGGCGCAGGCCGTGCTGCCGGCCTTCAAGGTCGTGGGGTTGCCCACCTACGTGATCCTGGCGCCGCCGGCCGGGTCTGCGTCCGCAATTACACCGCCTTGAAATGCCATGCCGGCCAACCGACCATCCTTGCCCTTGAACATCGTCATCGTCGGCGCATCCGGGGACCTGGCCCGGCAGAAAATAGCGCCGGCGCTTTTCGCGTTATTCTGCCAGGGATTGCTGCCGGAGCGTTGTCAAATCATCGGTTTTGCCCGCAGCGATTACACGGACGATTCCTTCCGCGCCCGGCTCGCCGAAACCCTGACCTGCCGGTATCGCCCCGGCCGCAATTGCCGGCAGTTGACGCAGGATTTTCTTGCCCGGTGTTTTTATTGCCGCGGCGACTATGACGCGCGCGATGCGTTTCTTGATGTTTACCAGATCATGCGCCGTCTGGAAGACGGCGCCGGCGGCGGCAACCGGCTGTTTTACATGGCTGTGCCGCCCCAGGTCTTCCAGGATGTGGCGCAGGCCATCGGCGGCGCCGGGCTGGTGCATTGCCAGGGACCGCGCTGGTCCCGCGTGATTGTGGAAAAACCGTTCGGCAAAGACCGCGCGAGCTCCGACCGGCTGGTGCGGGACTTGCGGACCATTTTCACGGAAGAGCAAACTTACCGAATTGACCATTACCTGGGCAAGGAAGTCATCCAGAACCTCTTGATTCTGCGGTTTGCCAATGCCGTGTTTGAGCCTTTATGGAACCGGCGGCATATTGAGCGCGTGGAAATTGTCTGGCACGAAGATATCGGGATGGAAGGCCGCGGCGGCTATTTCGACCATTACGGCATCATCCGCGATGTCATGCAAAACCACCTGCTGCAGATTCTGGCATTGACGGCGATGGAGCGGCCGGCGAAGCTGGATCATGCCGGCGCCATCCGCGCCGCCAAGGTGCGCTTATTGCGCGCCGTGGCGCCGGTGCGCGCCGGCGGATTGCGTCTGGGGCAGTACGGCGCGGCCCGGACGTCTGGCCGGCGCCGCCCGGGGTACCTTGATGAGGCGCAAGTCGCCGCCGGCTCGTTGACGCCGACTTACGCCGCCGTGCGGTTGCGCCTGCGGAATCCGCGCTGGCGCGGGGTGCCGTTCGACCTGGAAGCCGGCAAGGGCTTGCACGACCGGCTGACGGAAATCCGGATTCATTTCCGACGCCGGCCGGCCGCCGCGTTTCGTTTCCAGACGCAGCCGCTGCCGGGCAACGTGCTGGTGATCCGGGTGCAGCCGGATGAAGGAATCTATCTGCGCGTGAACAACAAGGTCCCGGGGCTGGCGATGGCATTGGCGCCGACCATGCTGGACTTGCGCTATGCGGACGCCTTCCCCCGCCGTCCCATCCCCTCGGCTTATGAATGCCTGTTGTGGGAAGCGTTGGAAGGCGACCGCAGCCTGTTCATCAGCGAAGCGGAACTGGCGGCGGCATGGGATATTTTCACACCGGCGCTGCACGCGCTTGACCGGCGGCCGCGGCGTCCGCTGCCGTATGTTTTCGGCAGCGCCGGCCCGCAGGCCGACGCTGGCGGATGATGCTCTGCAAGTGCAAGTCGCGCGCATTGTCCGCCCCCGGCCGCCGTGAACGACCATGGCCGCAGGTGCAGTTTTCCATTGCAAATCCGCGGGCGGCCTATATGATGGTTGGCAGTCCGGGGCGTGCCGGCGCGCGCCGCGGCGTTTTTGAATCAGCGGGCAAGAAAGGGCGGAAATATGGCGGAGGATGCGCGGGCGGAGTTGGTCGAGTATGGCGTCAAGATTGCGCGGGCCGGCCTGGTGGCCGGCGCGGGCGGCAACATCAGCGCGCGTGACGGCGGCACTGTCTGGATGAAACCCAGCGGTGTGGCGATGGATGACATGACGCCGGATGACTTGTGCGGGATTGCGTTGGCCGACGGACGCCAGACGCATGGCGCGCATAAGCCGACTTCCGAATTCAACATGCATCTGGCCGTCTATCGCGCCCGGCCGGAAGTGCGCGCGGTGTTTCACACCCATTCCCCCTGGGCATCCGGGGTCATCAGTTCCGGCGCGGAACTGAAAGCCATGTTTGCCGAGTTTGTCTGCGACTTGGGGCGCGTGGGCCGGATTCCCTACATTACGCCCACTACCGGCGCCCTGGCCCAGGCTGTGGGCGATATGGCGGCCGGGCACGATACCATGCTCATGGTCAACCATGGCATCCTGGCGGTGGGCGTCACTATGAAACAGGCCTATTACCGGTGCCTGGTGGTGGAAGATGCGGCCAAGTCCATGGTGGCGGCGGCCGTGGTCGGCCGGCCGATTTTTCTCAGCGAGCAGCAAATCGAAGAGTTGAACCGGTTGGATGCCGTCAGCCACCGCGTGAAAACCATGGAATCGCGCGGTTAGCTCTGTCCGGCAAAATCAAAACCATTATACTGCGGCGTCAGCCGCGATGCGCCAGGAAATAATCCGCCAGCGACGGGAAATCGTCGAAAGCCAGGCCGGGAATTTCCGGCTCGGCCCGGCCGATGCCGTAGGTGACGAAAACATTTTGCGCGCCAGCCTGGCGCGCGCAGGCCAGGTCATTGGCGCTGTCGCCGATCATCCATGTGTCCGCCGGCGCAAAGCGCAGCGCCTGCATTGTGCATTGCAGCGCTTCCGGATGCGGTTTCAGGTTGGCCACGCTGTCGCCGCCCATGACGCTTGCGAAGAAAGCGTCCAGGGCGAAGTGGCGCAGCAAATCCCGGCAGGAGACGCGGGGCTTGTTGCTGATCAAAGCCAGGGTGCCGCCGGCGCGGGCCAGGCGCGCCAGGCCCTCCGCGACACCGGGATAGAGCGTGGTGGCGTCGTGCAAGTGGGCGCGATAGCAGGCGGAGTTGATTTGCACCGCCTCATCCAGATCGAGTTCCGGGGCATCGCGCAGGGAGCGGCGCACCAGTTGGCGGATGCCATCGCCGATGAATTGCGTTACCGTGGCCTCCGGCAGCGCCGGCAAGCCGTAATGCCGGCGCATGAGATTGATGCCCGTACAGAGGTCGCGCCGCGAATCGATCAGGGTGCCGTCCAGGTCGAATACCAGCAGCTTGTTCATTCCTGAATTTTGCACGAATTTCAGTTCATTTGATGCAGCTGGGGCTGGCGCCCCGCGGGTAGTGGACCACGATGTGTTCGGCCAGTTTCGGCCAGATTGGCTCGAGCTTTTCATCCAGTTCCGGGATGGCAGACGTGCGCCGGGCGAGATATTCGTCCAGACGTTCCGCCAGGCTGTCCAGCCGGGCAATCAATCCGCCGTAGCGCCGCTCAACCGTTTCCCAGCCGTGCGGCTTGCAGTAAGCCAGCCAGTAGGCGCGATGCGCGCGCCAGAGCTGCCGCACCGTACGCCGCAGTTCCGGCAGGTCGGTATCGGCGATTTTTTTCAGGGCGGCGCGGTTATCGGTCCGGTAAGCGGCGGCCAGGTTGCGGCGCAGCATGACCTTGATGGCCAGGGCGCGGGCCAGCAGGGCCGGGTGGCGCAGGTGCGCGTTCAGGCCGGCCGCCTTGGCGGCGCGCGCCAGCCTGGGCGCCAGTTCGCGATAATGCCGGGCCAGGCGCGGCGGGTCGGAAACCTGCGGATCGATGATAGCGAGCAGGGGATCCTGCCAGAGCAGGGCTTTGCTGAGATTGGCGGCGCTGAGCGATACCGGCTGCCGGCGCAGGTATCCCGGGGCATCCAGTTCGGCGGCCTGGACGAAGGCGTCGAAGTCGGCCCGGCAGATGGCGCGGAAATCAGTCCGCATCCGGGCCGGATCGGGCTGGCCGGCATACACGTGTTCGGCGAAGAATTGAACGCCTGGCAACGCGGAAAAAAGATTGTGCTCGGCGCCGTCGTCGCCCCACATGGTCATGAACACCTCGCGCAGGCGGGTTTTCCTGCAAGCCTGCATGCAGGCCTGGGTGACGTTGAAGGTCCAGGGGAGGGCGGTCCAGAAACGGCTCCAGGTGTAAATGCCGCCGGCCATGACCGGTTCCGCGCCCATGGCGCGGTGGCGGGCAATCCATTTTTCGTAAAAGGCGGTGTCGTGGTGGTAGTAATCCCAGTACACCAGGTCCACGCCGCGGGGAATCGCCTTGGTCACTTCGCGGGGGATGACGGAGTTTTCGTCGTAGTAGCTGTTGATCTTGGAACCGAGCCGGAAGTACATGTCGCTCCAGATCATCGGCCGCAAGCCCTGGTTCCGGCAGATATTGCGCACGCTGCGCAAGTGGCGGTTCAGGATATCGAACGGGCGCTTTTCGCCGAACAGCTTGCGGAACCGGCCGCTGCCGATGCCATGGGCTTCATCCATCCCGATATGAATGCGCTTGGACTGGTAAGGCGCGGCAGCGGCGGCGATCATTTCTTCCAGCAACTGGCTGGTGCACGGCGCCTGCGCCAGCAGCACCTTGTCGGTGTCGCGGCAAGCGCTGTAGGCCGGCCACTGCAGTATCTGTTCCAGGTGCCCCAGGGTTTGAATGCAGGGAATCATCTCGACGCCCAGGGCGCCGGCGTACCGGTCCAGGGCGCGCAATTCCCGGGCCGTGTAACGGCCGCGCAGGTAGCCGAAAAAGGGATGGCCCGGCACCTCGTAGGTGTCCTCGGTGTAGAGCATCAGCATGTTCAACCCCATCAGGGCGGATTGGAGGATGAACTGCTCCAGCGTGCCGGGCAGGTAAACGCCGTTGCGCGAAACGTCCAGCATCAGGCCCATGGTGTCGAAGGCGGCCGTCTCGGAAAAATTCATCGCCGCGGGATTCCGTGGCTCGGCGCCCAGCAGGCGGCCCAGGGCGCGGAAGGCGTCCGTGCGGGTGCGGTAGCGGATGGAGATACCGTCCGGTCCAGCGGCGACTTGCAGGCCCGGCGCGGCTTGGGGAATGAAGGTCACTGCGCGGGCGCCAGCGGCGCCGGAAAACCGCCGCGGGTAATCCCGGGCGATGATCTGCAATCCGGCCTGCAACTCACGGGGTGCGGCGTTGAGGTTGAGTTTAAAACCGTGTGACATAGACAGTTTCTTTCTGGATGGCGGTTGGTTGTAATCTGCAGCAAACGGCGGCGCGGAAGACGATTAATACTCGAAGTTGCTGGCGCCGATATATTCGCGGAGGATGGAGGTGGCGGGCACATCCGTGGCCGGCGCCGGCAGAAAATTATCCAGGAAACCCTGCAGGCGCCGGACTTCCGCGTATTCCGGGGCGGCGGGCTTGATGGTCATGAGCAGCGGTTCGACCATGGGCTTTAACACGGCCAATTCGTAATCCAGGGCGGAGTTGAAGGCGGCGTCCGCCCGGGCTTGAAAGGGGAAAATCCAGGTTTTCTCGCCGCGGCGCACGGAAGGCCACATGCGCAGGGTATTGGCCGGGGAATTGCCGCGGAAGAGGTGGTCGCGCACCATTCGGCGCATCAAGCGGTTATCGGTGGTGGAGATGCGGTTGTCAGCGTCAATGTTCAACTGGGTCAGCGCGCTGATGTAAATCTTGAATTTACGGGCGGCGGGAATGCTGCGGGTGAAGCGCGGATTAAGGCCGTGAATGCCCTCGACAATCACCATTTCTTCCGGCGCCAGTTGCCGGCGCGCGCCCCGGAATTCGCGCTGCTTGGTTTCAAAATTAAAAGACGGTAATTCGATTTCACGGCCCTGGATCAGTTCCAGCAGGTGGCGGTTGAACAGCGGGACATCGATGGCGTCAATATGTTCATAGTCCGGCCGCCCGGCCGCGTCGCGCGGGTTGTCGGCGTCATTCACGTAATAATCGTCGAGGGAAATCGTGGAGGTGGCAATGCCGTTGACGCGCAATTGGACGGCCAGGCGCTTGGCGAGGGTGGTCTTGCCCGCCGCGGAAGGTCCGGAAATCAGGATCACTTTCAATGTGCGCCGCCGCTCCGCGATCTGGTCGGCCAGGCGCGCGATTTTTTTTTCATGGAAAGCTTCCGCCATGCGGATGAATTCCGGCAGGCGGCCGCGGTAGATCAACTCATTCAATTTCCCGGTATTGCGGACGCCGATCGTTCGTCCCCATTGCTTGTGTTCGTGGAAAATGCGGAACAAATGCGGCTGGTCGCGGAAGCGGGCGATGCGGGCGGGGTGTTCCAGCCCGGGGAATTGAATCAAGAGCCCGGGCGGGTAACGGATCAGTTTGAAATCCGGCAAAGCGGCGGTGGATGGCGCCAGCGGGCTGTGCGCCAGGTCAATAAAGCGGCCGCAGGCGTGGACGACCACCATGGGAGGGTTGCGGAACCGGAGTAAATCAGCCTTGTCCTTCTGCGCGGATTGTTCGAAGAGCGCGACGGCCTCCTCGAATGCCAGGCGGTAGCGGTGGATGGGCAGGTTGCGCCGGACTGCGCGGCGCATGGCCTGGTCCAGGATGCGGGTTTGCGCCGCGGTAATAGGCTTGCCGCATTGGCCCTCGAAACTACAGAAAAAACCGGTGCCGAAAGAATGTTCCACCGTCAGACGGCACTGCGGCAGCGTCGTGGCCGCCGCCTTGGCCAGCAGGAAGACCAGCGAGTTGCGGTATACCCGCATGCCGCGGGGATCCTGCCGGGTAAGGAAACGGATGCGGCAATTAACCCCTAGAGGGAAGGCCAGCGAACAGACTTCGTTGTTGACCAGGGCGGCAATCGGCGGCGGTGCGGCGCGGCGCCGCCTGGGCGGCAAACAATCTCCGGGAGTAATTCCCGGCGGCCGGCTCAGACGCCGGCCGCCGTCCAGAATGAGCGTAATGTTTTTTATGCCGAACGCCCTTTAATGCCCTTGGTGTTTTTGTCCAGCGCGCGGGCCTTTTCGCGCGGGCGCAGGTTGCGCACCGCCAAACCGGCCTGCCACATTTCGGAGTTGCGGATCGCGGCCAGTTCCTGGGACACCTTGGCCGGGTAATTAGATTGACCGCAGACCGCCAGCACCCGGCGGGTTTCCTTCCCGGTTTTCACGGCCTGGTAGAGTTGTTTAAACACGGGCAGGGTGGCTTTCTTGAATTTCGGCTTCCAGTCCAACGCGCCGCGCTGGGCGGTGGCGGAACAATTGGCGAACATCCAGTCCATGCCGTTTTCATCCACCAGGCGGATCAGGCTCTGGGTAAGTTCCTCAACCGTCTCGTTGAAGGCCTCGCTGGGCGAGTGGCCATTGGCGCGCAGAACGTCGTACTGCGCCTCCATCACGCCGGCCAGGGCGCCCATCAGCATGCCGCGTTCGCCGGTCAGGTCGCTGTAAACTTCGCGCTCGAAGGTGGTGGGGAAGAGGTACCCCGAGCCGATGCCGATGCCGACGGCCAGGCAGCGTTCGCGGGCGCGTCCGGTGGCGTCCTGGAAGACGGCGTAACTGGAATTGATGCCCGCGCCGGAGAGGAAGTTGCGGCGCACGGAGGTGCCGGAACCCTTGGGGGCAACCATGATCACATCCACGTCGGACGGCGGAATGACCTTGGTCTGGTCGCCGTACACAATCGAGAAACCGTGGGAAAAATAAAGCGCCGCGCCGGGCTTGAGATGTTTTTTCACCGTCGGCCAGATTTGTTTCTGAGCGGCGTCGGACACCAGCATCTGGATGATCGTGCCGCGCTGCACGGCTTCTTCGATGTCGAACAATGTCTTGCCGGGCACCCAACCGTCGGCGCGCGCGCGGTCCCAGTCGGCCTTAAACCTGGGCGACTGGCCGATGATCACCCGCATGCCGTTGTCTTTAAGATTGAGCGCCTGGGCCGGACCCTGCACGCCGTAACCGAGCACGACGATGGTTTCCTTGGCCAGCACCTTGCGCGCGCGCGCCAGGGTGAATTCCTTGCGCGTAACCACGTTTTCCTTTTCGCCGCCGAAATTGATCACAGCCATTTGAGTGCTCCTCCGTATGATTATTGGCATCAGCGCGATTGTTCGTGTTCGCGCGCAAACAAATATCAATACTATATTTTTGCCCTGTCAGGTCAAGTCAATAATTGCCTTAAACCCGTCAGATTACACCGCGGATGTATTTCGACTGCGCCAGGCGCCAGGCGGTTACAAAACAGGCGGTGAGCGGAACGGCCAGCACCATGCCGGCAATGCCGCCCAGGGCGGCGCCCCAGAAGAACACCGCGAAGATGACGGCGACGGGGTGCAGACCGGTGCGGCCGGCCATAATGCGCGGCGTCAGGATGTAACCTTCAATCATCTGCACCGCCGCGATAACCCCGGACACCAGCAGGAGCCGCGTCCAGCCGCCCTCCGGTTGAAAGTAAGCCAGCGGCAGCGCCAGGGCCAGTCCCGCCATGCTGCCCAGGTAGGGCACCAGGTTCAGAAATCCCATCAGCATGCCCAATGCGCCGCCGTAGGCCAGCCCAACGGCCGTAAAACCGGCGGCGAATAAAACGCCCTGCAGCAGCGCCACCAGCAATTGTCCGCGGAAGAAAGCCGTGACGATTCCCGCGAACTCCCGCACCAGGAAAATCGCATCCGCCTGGGTGGCCGGTTTTAAAAAAGGCAGCCAGGTCCGCACGCGCTCCTCGCAGGGCGGCGGCGTCATCAGGAAAAAACCGAAATAAACCGGCAACACCAACCAGCCGGCCAGGCTGATCAGTCCGTTGAAAGCGCCGGCGCCGGCGGACCAGGCGGTGCGGCCGATGGTCCATGCGCCGCGGATCAGGTAATCTCCCCGGGCGCGCAGGAAAGCAGTCAGCCGCTCATCCAGCCGGTATTGCTGGATGAATGCCGCCATCGGCGGCTGGCGTTCGGCGATGGCCTGGCGGATATCCGCCGACCATGCCGGCAGCTGCGCAATCAGTTCCGCCGTTTGGCTGACAAGCAGGAAGCCGAAAAACCAGGCAAAGCCCGCCAGTGGCGCCAGGATGGAGCAGCAGACCGCCACCACCGCCGGAAACGGGCGCAGCCGGCATGCGTTTTGCAGCCAGTTGTAATAAGGGCGGCAGACCAGCGCCAGCGCCAGGGCCGCGGCGGGCGGGGCCAGCACGCTGAAAAAAAATGATGCCATTTCCGCCAGGAGCCGGAAAAAGCCCAGGATGGCCGCCAGTATCAGCAGCGCCGCCAACAGCGTCACGGCGGCGGCGATGGTTTTTTGCTGCGGGGGGGTGAAAGCAATCATGCCGCGATCCATCATGGACATGCCGGGGCGGTTGTGATATGTTGTGGCAAATTCCGTGCCGGCGTCATGCGCGGCGCGGCCAGGGGGGCCGAAATCCGGCCGCCGGCCCCGGCGCCTGCGGCCGATTCCAATGCTCACGGCAATCAATACTGCAAATCCGGCTTGAAATAAAGTAAAATATGCGTCCCCGCCGTTTTCATACGCCGCTGGCCTTGACCGCCGGCGTTTTAATCGTGCTGATAGCGCTACTGGCGGCCGGCAGCCTGCGGCTGCTGTTTCAACTCTATGAGCGTTACCTGCGTTCGGCGGCGACTTCTTCGGCGCTGCAATACGGCACGCTGCTGGCGCGCCGCCTGGCGCAGGAGGAATACCTGGCCCTGGCGCCGGTGTCGCCGGAAAGTCTGGAAGAATTCCGGCGGTTGGCGGCATCGTTGCACAAGCTGGACCGCCGGCTCGAGTACGTGACGGTGCAGGAAGACGATCTGGTGCTCTATCACTGGCAGGCGCCGCTGGTTGCGGCGCCGCCGGATTCCGCGGCGGGGCCGGGGGGCGGGCGGATCGTGGTCAGTCCGCGCCGGCTGCATCTTGGCGCGCGCACGGAAGACGTGCTGGATTTTTCGCGGCCGCTGGGCGCGGATGACGCGGCCGGGCGCCGGCTGCGCGTGGGGTTGCAGAAGGAAATCCTGGAGCGCGAGCAGCAGGAATTGCTGGCGGCCCTGACGGCCATGTTCCGCTTTGCGATGATCATGTTGGCCGTGGCCTTCGGCGTTTGTCTCCTGGCAGTGCTGGTGTTGGTCTGGCGCGAGATGCGCTGGATTAACCGCCGGGCGGTCGAGGGACACCTGGCGTTTGCCGGCGCGGTGGCCGGCGCGGTGATCCACGATTTCCGTAATCCCATGTCCGCCATGCGCCTGGATGCGCAATTGCTCGAGCAGGAAGCCGGCCGCGGGGCCGCCGCCCGGGCCGATAAGCTGGGCGAACTTGCCGGCCGGGTTGCCCGGACACTGGCGCGCATGGATGAAATCCTCCGGGAATTCCTGGCGCTTTCCTGTCCGGACCGCCCGGGGCCGGAGTTGTTCGATCTCAATGCCGCGGCGGCGGATTGCGCCGATTTGCTGAAACTGCGGTTCGAACGCGCCGATATCCGGCTGGAAACGGCATGCGCGCCTGAGAAAATGACGGTGCAGGGCAACACCACGCAATTCAAACGGGCTTTGTTGAATGTGTTGAACAATGCCGTCCAGTTTGCGCCGGCCGGCAGCCGGGTTGTGGTGCTGACCGCGCGGCATGGCCGCCAGGGGGAAGTGTCCGTTGCCGACGAGGGCCCCGGTATTCCCGCCGCCGAACGCAAGCGTGTGTTCGAAATGTATTACGGACGGCGGCCCGGCGGGACGGGCCTCGGCCTGGCGCTGGCGCGCGCCGCCGTCATGAACTGCGGCGGCCGGATTATTCTGACCGATTTGCCGGAAGGACACGGCTGCCGGGTGGTCATCCGGCTGCCGCTGGCGGATGCCTGACGCGATTACTCCAGCAATTCCACCGCCGCGTAGTCGGCAAGTTCACGCCCCCGCCGGGTCAGGCGCCAGCGCCCCCGGCGCCGGCGTGTCAGACCGGCGCGCGTCAAACGCTGCAAGACCGTCTGATGTCTGGCGGTAGCCAGGCGGCAACTGACGCCTTCCGCCAGGCGCAAGCCGAAAATCAAGCGTTCCGTGCGGGCGAGCGCCGGCGTGAGCTGCTCGGATTCCCGCGGCGGTGTCCCGCCGTTTTCCAATGCCGCCAGGTAGGCGGGCAGGTCGGGACGGTTTTGCCAGCGGGTCCGGTTGACATGCGAAGCCGCGGCCGGTCCGAAGCCGAGGTACTGTTTCCCGCGCCAGCAATCCAGGTTATGGCGGCAGGCGCGGCCGGGGCGGGCGTAGTTGGAAATCTCATAGCGCGCAAAGCCCGCGCGGCGCAGGATTTTTTCGGCCGTATCCAGGGCCGCCAGTTGGGCATCGGCGTCCGGGAGCCGGACGGCATGGCGGCCGGCCAGTTGGGCCAGGCGCGTGCCTTCCTCCATGGTCAGGGCATAAACGGATAGATGCGCCGGCTGCAGGTCCAGCGCGCTATGCAGGCTCATCCGCCAATCGCGCGGCGCAGAGCCGGGAATCCCGGCCAGAAGGTCGAGATTGAAATTGACGATGCCGGCGGCGCGGATGGCCGCCGCGGCGCGCGCAATGTCGGCCGCGCCATGCCGCCGCCCAAGCAGTTGCAGTTCATGGTCGTGGAACGATTGTGCGCCCAGGCTGATGCGGTTGACACCGGCGGCGGCCATCCGGCGCAGCCCCGCGGGCGTGATGGAGCCGGGATTGGTTTCCACGCTCCATTCCGCGCCGGCGGATATGCTGAAAGTCGCACGCAGCAAACCGGCCAACTCGTCCCACTGGGCGGGCGGCAGCAGGGAGGGCGTGCCGCCGCCGATGTAAATCGTTTGCAGGCGCGCGCCGCGCCAGGGCTGCATTTCGCGCGCCAGGGCCCGGAGCCAGCGCGCGGCGGTTGCACGGGCGTAGGGCACGGAATAAAAAGCGCAGTAATGGCACTTGCCATCGCAAAATGGTACGTGCACATAAGCGCCGCGGACGGCTTCAAGCGCTGCGGAGGGCATCCAATTGCTCCAGCACGGTTTCCGGAATCCTGGTTTCGCCGAATCCAGAACCGAGCTTGATATCCGGCATCGGCGCGCCGTGGAAATCAGTGCCGCCCGTCATTGCCAGGTTGAGTTCCCGGGCCAGCGCCTGGTATTGTTTCATTTGGCGGGCATTCTGCTGGGGATAGTAAACCTCGATGCCCTGCAACCCGTAGCCGGCAAGTTCGGCGACCTGTTTGGCGAGGGCCGGCTTGCCCAGGTTGAGAGTGAAGGGATGCGCCAAAACCGGGATGCCGCCGGCCCGGCGGATTAATTCAATGCAATCGCGCGGCGAAAGGCGGAGGCGGTCGGCATAGCCTTTGCGGCCCTTGCCGAGGTAGCGGTCAAACGCCTCCTGGCGGGTGGGGACGTACCCGCGGGCCACAAGCGCCTGGGCAAAATGCAGCCGGCCGATGTTATCTCCGCCGGCGTAGGCGGCGACTTCCGGCATGGTAAGCGCCAGCCCCATATCGTTGATATGTTTGAGAATTTCCGCGTTGCGCGCCACCCGCCCGGCCCGGATTTCCCGCAGGCGCGCCGTGAGTTCCGGGTGCTGCAGGTCAATGAAATAACCGAGCACGTGCATTGTGCTGTCCTTGAATTCCGCGCTTAATTCCACCCCGGGCACGCCGCGGACTTGCGCGGCGCGGCAGGCATCGAGGAAACGCGGCACGCCTTCGATGCTGTCATGATCGGTGAGGGCAACGGCGGAGAGGCTGGCGAAGGCGGCTTCCTGAGCCAGTTGCTCGGGAGTAAAGCTGCCGTCGGAAAAGGTGGAATGGGTGTGGAGATCAATCATGGTGTCCCGGTTTCATGGCCGCGCGCAGTTATACCGCCGGTCAGGGCGGAAATGGATCAAACTGATATTCTGCCGGAAATTATCCGGAAAACAAGCAAATTCGCCCGGTAAACTTGATCGGCCTTGTCCGGCAATCCGGGGCTGCGTCATTCTCGGCGGCTCGCCCGGAGGTCTCGCCCTACCCACGACAAATGCTTGTGAAACGGTAGGGCGAGGTCTCCGTACCGAGCCGTCTGTTCTGAGAATGACGCAGTCCGCCAATCCGGCAAGCCCGAAATATATGCTTGAGTTTGCAGCAGTTTGGAATTAGTATTATAACATTTCAAGTCAAGTGAATGGTCGGGTGTTTGCAATTGACGGCTCTACCAATATGAACAACCGGAAACGAATTCCCGCGCACCTGCAGATCCGCACAACCCTGAAGGAGGAAATCCTCGACGGCAAGCATGTGGAGCTTTCGGAAAGCCTGGTGATCCACCGGTTCAGGGTGTCCAGCGCGACGGCCCGGCGGGTGTTGAATGACTTGGCCCTGGAAGGTTTGTTGTCGCGCCAGGTCGGCCGGGGCAGCATTGTGCGGCAGCCGCAGGACCGGGACTTCCGGGAGTATGGCGTGGTTTTTTTTGACGTTTTCGATCCGCACGATTTGTTCATTGCCGAGATTGTCCAGGGGATTGAAGAACGGGCCCGCCCGAAAAAGCACCATTTACACCTGTTCACCACGCGCGGCCGCCAGTTGGATGGCAACGGAATGTCTTCCTTGCCCTACCTCGTGACGAGCCGCAAGATCAACGGCATTTTTGTCTTGTCGCCCCTGGACGCCGATGCCATCCGGTTTTTCCTGGATGAACGCCTGCCTTGCGTTTGCGTCGGCAATCATTATCCCGGTTTGCGGGCGCCGTCGGTGCTGTTTGACAGCCGCCAGGCGATGCTGGATGTATGCCGCCGTCTGTCGCAGGATGGGGCGCGGCGCATTGCGGCCATCGTGCGGTGTAATCCGCAGCCGGATGTCGAGCGCACCTGCGATTTTATCGCGCGCGCATATTATGAATACTATGCCGAGTGCAAAATACGCCCGGAAGTGGCCTGGTGGCAGGCGTTGGCGGATGAGCCCGGCGCGGCTTTGAGCGCGATGCGCGCCCTGTCCAATTTGCCGGCGGCGCAGCGTCCGCAAGCCCTGGTGGTGCATGGGCTGAATTTATCGGCCGGGGTGGCCGAGTTCCTGGCGCACAGCCGCGATTGGCAGCCCGTTCAGGTGCATTTTACCGACCGGCGGGAACATTATCCCAATCTGATCACCGCGCCCTATCGCGAAGAAGGCAGGGCGGCTTTCGATTTGATGGAGGATATGTTGGTCCGTCCCCGCCAGCGGACGGCGGCCGCGCCGGTGTTATTGCCGATGGACATTCACTGGCAAGTGGCCGCCGGCGCCGCCGTGGGATGAGTCCGCCGGCGCCGCGGCCAGACGCCGATCGGCCGGCGGTTGGCCATCCTGGCGGTTGCATTCGGCGCAGGGATTAACTTCAATGCTGACGTGGCGCAGGTCCGGAAAGGTCAGCAGCCGGGCGCGGTAGTCGGCGGGAGCGCGCGCCTGGCCGGAAACCAGGCTGATAATGGCCGCCTGTTCCGCGGCGCCGACGCGCCAGACATGCAGGTCGGTGACGATGCTGTCGCCGTCGCTTTCGATGGCGCGGCGGATGCACTCCGTCTCAGCGGGATCCAGGTCGCTGTCGGTGAGAATCCGGCCCGTATCCAGGGCCAGGCTCCAGGCCCAGCGCAGGATGATGGCGCCGCCCACCAGGCCCATCAGCGGGTCGGCCCGAAGCCAACCCCATTGCCGCGCCGTCAGCAAAGCGGCGATGGCCAGCACGGAGGTCAGGGCGTCGGCCAGGACGTGGAAATATGCTGCGCGCAGGTTGTGATCGCGGGGCGGGTGGAGGTCGTGATTGTGCGGATGGCCGCCCGGACCGTCCGGCCGGCCCAGCAGCCAGGCGCTGGCTATATTCACGGCCAGCCCGATTAGGGCGACCGCCAGCGCTTCGTTGAACCGGATTGGCGTGGGGGAAAGCAGGCGCAGCGTCGACTCCCAGAACATCAGCAAGGCGGCGCCGCCAAGGATGATGGAACTGCCGAAAGCGGTCAGGATGCCGACTTTGCCGGTGCCGAAGGTGAACCGCGGATTGCGGGCTTGGCGGCGGGCAAAGGCAAACGACGCCCAGGCAATGCCCAATGCCGCTGCATGCGTGCCCATGTGCCAGCCGTCGGCCAGCAGCGCCATCGAGCCGGTGGCCCAGCCCGCGGCGATTTCCACGGCCATCGCGGCAATTGTCAGGCCGGTAACCCAGGCCGTGCGGCGCTCGCCCTCGCGCTGAACAGCGCTGAAGGCATGCGAATGAATCAGTTCGGCCACCGCGTGGGAGTGGCGCCGGCGTTGGCCGCGGGGCGTGTCGGACTGGGCCGTCTTGGTTGGCGGGAGTTCCATCGTGCAGTCAATATAGCGGATTACCGGCTGAAAGCAAGCGCATTGCCGCCGCTCCCTTCAGCATGCGCCAGGCAGAATTTCAATGGACATGATTAGATGGATCGCGGTATATTCCACGGATAAGGAATATCTTTTTATCGGAGGGTTGTAATGAATCGCCGCGAGCGTTTTTTGGCCGCGATCGAGCGGCGGCCGCTGGACCGCCCGCCCGCCTGGCTGGGCTTGCCCGTGCCGGACGCCCTGCCGGGGCTGCTGGCGTATTTCAAGGCCGGGGATTTGGTCGAATTGAAGCGAATCCTGGATGACGATGTGTTTCCGGTGGAGGTGCCTTACAATAATCCGCCGGCCAACCACATTGCCTGTGCGTTCGATTTTGCCGCCGGCGCGCCTGGCGCGGGCACTACCGACGAACGCACCCTGACTGCCCCGGGTTTTTTTGCCGGCTGCTCGACGCCGGCGGATGTCCGCAAATTCGACTGGCCCGATCCGAAACGGCACATTGATCCGGATGCCTGCCGCCGGGCCATGGATGCCGTGCCCGCCGGGTACGCCACCCTGGGCATGCTGTGGTCGGCCCATTTCCAGGATGCCTGCGCGGCCTTCGGCATGGCGGAGTCGTTTGTCAAGATGATTACCGAGCCGGCAGTTTACCGGGCCGTGATTGACCGGATTACCGCGTTTTACCTGGACGCCAATGAAATCTTTTACAAGGCGGCGGGCGACCGCCTGGATGCCGTATTGATCGGCAACGATTTCGGCACGCAGCGCGGATTGATGGTCGCCCCGGACCAATTGCGGGAATTCGTCCTGCCCGGCGTCAGGCAATTGGTTGCGCAGGCCAGGAGCCACGGAATCAAGGTCATCCACCATTCCTGCGGCTCGGTGTTCGAGATCATCCCGGACTTGATTGCCGCGGGGGTGGACGCCATTCATCCCATGCAGGCGCTGGCGCGGAACATGCAGCCGGAGTTGCTGGCCCGCCGGTTCGGCGGCCAGGTGTCATTCTGCGGCGGCGTGGATGTGCAGGAATTGCTGGTGCGCGCCGGGCCCGGGGAAGTCGCGGCGGCTGTGCGCAATTTGCGCCGCCTGTTTCCGACCGGTTTGATAATATCGCCGAGCCATGAAGCCGTTTTACCGGACGTCAAACCGGAGAATTTGGCGGCGATGTTTGCCGCGGTCCGCAATTGAAACCGAACCTGAACCAGGGAGATTGATCGGATGACAAGAAAGAATGAAACTGCCGGCGCCAGTGCCGACATCATGAAATTGCTCCATTATGCCGTTTGCGGATTGGCGCTGCTGGCCCGGCCGGGATTTGCCGGTGCGGAAGAAGCCGCCGGATCGCTGCGCTTCGATTTCAACCCGGCGCATGTCGTCCGGCCGCAAAAGGACGCAGGTCCGCAACTGTTTACGCTGGCGATCGAAAAATGTCCGGCTGCTCCCAGAATTGACGGAGCGCCGGATGATCCCTGCTGGGCCGCTGCCGCGGAATTGACGGATTTCGGCATTCCCGAGCCGCCCACGCGCGCCCGGATTTGTTATGACGACCGGGCGCTTTACTGCTTTGTGCGCTGCGAAGCGCAAAAGGGCCGCGCGCCGCGGGGCGAGCCGCGCGCGCGGGACGCCGGAATGCGCCAGGATGACAACATCCATATCGTGGTCAGCCCCGGCGTCGGTGCGGACAAGGAACATTTCTTCCGGATCAATCCCGCCGGATCGATTTACGATGCGCGCATGGGCGACGAGTCGTGGAATCCGGAGTGGGCACAGGCGGTGCAACGCGATTCATCCGGCTGGCAGGCGGAGGTCGCAATTCCATTTGCTGCGCTGGGCCTGGGCGCGCCGCCTCCGTCGCTTGGGTTTAATATCGGACGCAGCGGGCCGGATTTGATGATGCGCGCCTGGTATATTACCTTGCATTCCTCCGCCGCCGGCAGCGCCTTGATCCTCAAGGGCGCGGGGCCGGACACCGCGGCGGACGCGGCAGGCGCCCAAGCGGTTCAAACGAGCGCTGATCTGACGGCGGAAGGCGCGGGATTAGCCGTGGTCTTGCCGCGGTCATTCGCGCGGCCGCAGGATCGCTGGATTGATGCCGTTCTGCAGCTTGCGCCCGGCGGCGCGTTGAAGGATACCCGGTTGACGGCCAGCCTGTTCGCGTTGGGCGGCCGCGAGCCGCTGGCGACCGCGTCCATTGTGCCGGAGCATGACTGCGGCTTGTTTTCGGTCGATCTGCGCCGCCATAATCTCGCGGACGCCGAAGTCAAGCTGGAATATACGATCGGTGAACGGCGGCTGGGGCTGGCCAAGATGTTTTTAACCGCGCAGGCCGCCGAAATTTTGCCGGCCGGCCGCAAAATTCCCGTTCAGCTTGACCTGCCCGCGGGCCTGGAACCTGTGGAGGGCTGGCCGGTGGTGTTGGGTGTGCCGTTTCCGCGCGGCGCCCTGTGGGATGCCGGCAAACTGCGCCTGGTGGACGACGCCGGGGCCGAAATCCCGTGTCAGAAAGAAATTGTCAGCCGGTGGGCGCGCGAAGGCTCGGTACAATGGGTGCGGTTCGACGCATTGGTGAATTCCGGCCAAGGTTGCTGGGTGGAAACATCCGCGTCCGGCAAGGTGCCGGCGCAGCCGGTATCCGTGCGGGAAGCTGCCGGGCAATGGATCATTGAGACCGGCGCGGCAAAATACGTGCTGGCGCGAGGCGCATCGCCCGTTGCCGAAATATGGTCGGACGGGCGCAAGATCGCCGCCAGCGCCGGAACCCGCGGGTTATTCGTTATTGACCAAAACGGGCAGGTCGCCAGCGCGGCGGCGGAAGGCGAAACCGTGGCGGTGGAGGCGGCCGGGCCGGCGGCGGCCTGCGTGCGTTTCGAGGGTTTTTACCGCACAGTGGATGGCGTCAACCTGGCGCGTCACATTACCCGGGTGGAAGCGTTTGCCGGCCAGCCGTTCGCGCGCGTTACCCATACCCTGGTTTTGAGCGAAGACACGCGCAAGGTGTGGTTCCGCGAAGCGGGCTGGGAGTTTGCCGTCGCGCCCGGCGCCGATCCGCGGGCGGTGTTCAATATTGACCGGGAAGATTCCAGCCGCGTCGCGGAGCAGCGCCTTGCCGGCGCCGCTTCGGCCTACATGCTGCAAGGCGAGCATGAACGATATGGCGCCGGCACCAACCGGTTTGTCGTGGCCGCGGGCAATCAAATCCTGGCTGAAGGCGCGGAATGCGGCGACTGGGCGATGCTGGCCGGGGAAGCCGGCGGCTTGTTGGCGGCATGCAAGGAAGCCGCCCGGCAGCATCCGAAAGAGTTTGAAATGCATGCCGATCGCCTGGCGGTCAAATTGTTCAGCAGCCGCGCGGGCGAGGAATTGGAATTTGCGCCGGCGAAGCTGGCGCAAAAGTGGAATCTGCAAGGCGACATTGCGGCAGCCGTGAATGCGGTGGAAACGGATGCCGCCGGCTGGTCCAAGACACACGAACTGATGCTGGCCCCCTTGCCGCCAACCGGGGCGGTTGACCGGGCGGCGTTGCTGGCGCGGCTGCATTCTCAGCCGGTTTTCGCGCTGGTGGATCCGGAATGGATACATCAGAGCGGCGCCATGGGGCCGCTACACCCTCGGGATACCCGGCGATTCCCCGCGGCCGAAAAAGCGATCGAGTATGTTTTTGGGATTTGGAGCCGCTTCGGGCATGAACCCGGCCATTACGGTTTTGTGGATTACTTTGCCGGGCCCACTTACAATGGCAGCTCCGGTCCCTGCAGCGCCCAGCGTTATCGTTTTACATACGGACTGCGTTCAAGCATCTGGCTGGTTTACGCCCGATCGGGCGACCGCGCGGCGCGGATTTTTGCCGAGGGCTCCAACAAGGCCTACCTGGATAATTATCTCGCCCATTGGGACGTGCCCGGCAAAGTGCGCGGCATCTTCACCGCCAGCGGCGGCAAGCCGTTCGCCCAATTGCCTTTCTACTGGGGCAAGGGCAGCAGTTTCAATATCAGCAGTTCCACCGATTTGAATCAATTCTTATGGCTGTATTACCTGACCGGTTACCGCCGGGCCAAGGATGCCGTGGCGGAATTCGGCGAGGGCCTGAAACGCGGCTGGCAGCCCGGGAGGCGGGATTGGCGGCCGTTGATGGTCTTCCGGACGCTGACCCAATGTTACGGATTTACGTGGGATCCGCGGTTGCGCGCGCTTGCGGAAGGCACTTTCGACGCGTTTACGGACGGGGCAGGGGAATTGCTGCTGACCAAAAACCGGCCCTACAACAGCAGCTCTTACAAGACCCAGGTGGATGTCCGCGGGATCATCGAAGGCTGGCGCTTGTTGGGCGATCCCAAATACCGCCGGACGGCCCTGGCGCTGGCGTGGCATTGGTGGCATCTCAATGTCGGGACTTTCCCGGTCAATTACATGAATCCCATGGGAGTTTGCGGCAATTTCCTGTATGAGGAAACGGGCGACCCGTCCATTCCGGCCGGACTGGACTATGCCATCCGCCGGGCGGCAACCCTGAAAGCGCCCGTGGGCGCCTCGGCGATCGCATCCTTGTTTGAAAGCCTGCCGTATGCCATGGATGTGGTGGCGCGTTGCCCGCCGCTGGCTTCCTGGGCGGCCTGCAATGATTACGGTTCGCCCGTCAGCATAGCCGTCAACAAGGGCAACAACGGCGTGGTGGACCTGACCATCCTCAATCCCCCGACGGAATTGGGCCGGCAATTCGGCTTGCGGGGCATTGGGATCGTTGATCCATGGGGGCAGGATTTGCACCGGGTGCTCGAACGCAGCAGCGGCGCCGCTGCGGCGCGGATTCCCAAAGACGCTCCGGGCGGATGTTACGAGATCGTCCCGTCGGAGTCAGGGGAACATTTTGTGCTGGCCGGCGGCCCGACGCCCATGGTGCTGCATGCCACGAATTACTGGTCCTTGCCGGAGCTGGCGCCGGCCGGGCGGGTGTATTTCAAGGTGACGGAGGACAGCGCCGAGGCCCGGATTTTCTTTGAAGGCCGGGCCAGGCTGTTTGATCCGCAAGGCCAGGCGTTTGGAGCCGCCGACGGCGTTCAAGGCTGGATTGACCTGCCGGCGGACAAGCCTGGGTTATGGAGTTTCGAGCCGCTGGAAAACCGGCTGGTACGCGGACAGAATTTTCCGCCATTTTACGCCTTCGGAAGGCCGGAGAATTATTTCATGCCGCCGATCGCGTGGGAACGCGCGGCGCGGGTGGAGGCGTTGCCGGCCGCCGGCCCGGCAGCCGATGCGGTGTTTGTTCCCGGCGCCATCCCGGAATCCGGCAACCAGGCGTTATCACTGGCCGGCCGGCGCTCTTTTGAAGTGGCGGCCGGGCCGGCGCATCCCTCCGGGGATGGCGGGCAATATTTGCCCTATCGTTCCGGCACAATCGAGTTTTTCCTGCGGCCATACTGGGCGACCTTCGACCTGGGCACGGGCAATGTCCAGCGCAGCTTTGTCCGCATCCTGAACGACAAGTCTCCCTGGGTGCTTTTGTATCGGTTGGATCCGGAAGGAGTATTGGAAAACCTTGCGCCCAAGGACCCGTCGCATGCGCTCTATGGCCGGATCATGCTCGATACGTCCCCGCAGCCGGCTAATTTGCGGGTGTGGCGGACCCAGGCGATTTTCGAACGCGGCGAATGGACGCATGTCGCCTGGTCGTGGGGGCCGGAGATTAATTACGGGCCGCACCGCGAAAAGCTTAACCTGATGACCATGCGGATCTTCGTCAACGGCCGCGGCCGGAAGATGGTGATCTTCCGCACCGCCGCGGATGCGCTGGCGCTGGGAGTGCCGCATACCCTCGTGCTGGACCCGTTGCAGGGCGCGGTGGACGAGTTGCGCATTTCGGACATGCAACGCTACCGGGAGGATTTTGTGCCGCCGGCGCGCGAACGCGCGTTTGCCATGGATGAACATACCCGGGCGCTGTTTCACTTCGACGGCAACCTGGAAGTGCAAAGTCATGGCGCCGCCGCGCCGGCCGCAGGCAGTCTCAAGCCTTGAAATGAGAAAAAACTATCCCAACAGGGAAAATCATATTGGCATCGGGAATTTTATTCAAACGGCTGCAAGGCCTCGGCATCAAACAGCAAAATAAGTATTAATGGCTGGCGCTGATCTGGATGGCCTTGCATGGGCTTTGGAAGGCGCATGAATGCTTTGCCGCGCAAGGCGCGGAGTTGCGCGGCGCATGCTTGGCGCGCAGGTATTGGGTGGTTGAGCGGCCAAAAGCTTCGCTTTTTTTATCCGGACTTCTGGCGCCGGTATTCCGACGGGGGCATGCCTGCAATGCGCCGAATCAGCCGCGCAAAATAATTTGAGTCCGCAAATCCGCATTGGTGCGCGACGTCGCCCACCGGCAGCCGGCTGTGTTGGAGCAACGCCAAGGCATTTTGTACGCGCAACCGCTCCAGATACACGGATGGCGGCAATCCTGTCCCGGCTTGGAACCTTGTGGACAATGTCGCGCGCGGCACCGCCAGCAGGGCGGCCAGTGTTTTGACGTTCAATCCCGGGTCGCCGCATTTTTGGTGAATGAATGCCCGCGCTTTCTTGACCATGGCGTCACCCGGCGGCTCGTGCCGCCAGGACGCGCGCAGCAGGATGGCAAACGCGGTTTGGCAGCTTTGCGATTCGGTCTGCAGCGCGGGCAGCGGAACCGTGCGGCGCAATTTCCGGAACAGCGTCACGGGCGCCGGCCCCGCGTCAAAAATCGTCGCCTCCAATCGCATGGCGGCCGTGATGACCACCGCCAGCGGGCCATCCAAGGTCAGCCAGTAAAACGCCCAATCCGGTCCCATGGTATGGAAAAAATGGCGCATGCCCGGCAGCAATATCGCAATCTGATGACGTTGCAACACATGATCACGTCCGTGAAGATGCAGCCATCCAGCGCCCCGCATGCACCAGAAGATCTGAAGCGAAGGCATTGTCTTGTCAACGCTCGCGTACGGATGCGCACAACACATGCAGCCGGTGCTGCGCACGCCAAAAGGCAAATGCGCCGCCGGCCGGCGGTCAGGCCGGCGAGTGTAGTAATATTCCATCAAATGCATGGATTTGCATTATAAGAATCCATGGCCTTTATACAAGGATAAAACAATCCTTGAAAAGTTGTGTTCGTAACAAGTCAAGTGTCCGCTTTTTGTAACAAGTGATCTGTCCGATTTGTTATTGTGTGTTGTTGCTCCTGGGGTGAGGATTTTCCTCCCCCGCGGGGGAGGAAAAAGTTTATGCGACGTCCTCCAGCGACGCCGAAATGTTCAACGGTCCTTGGTAGCGGCCAACCACATGCGGGCCATAACGGATGGACACCGTGCCATCGAGGTGCTCGCAGACTTTAACCCGGCACTTGGCGAAGCTGAAACGCCATTTTGATGGTCCAATCTGCAAGCGGCGACTCCCGACAGCCACGGTATTGTCATTTTGAACCTCTCGCGCATGCTGCACACAGAAAATGCTGTCCAAATCCTGCTCACCGCAAGGCACGAAACACGTTCCTGTTTCCCGCGCCTTCACCTTCATGTTGCGATTGAAGGAAGGCAGAAACTGTTGTTGAATATAGACGTTGGCCTCGGCCATCGTCCGGATTCCCGCCTGCCTTAATTCCTGCGGCAGGCGCCCTTGCCAGGTCTTAAACATCCGCTCTATTCGCCCACGTCCCTGGGGGCTATAGCTCGGAATATGTTCGATCCCCAACTGTTGCAACGCCCGTCCAATTTGCGTCAATTGACGCCGGTCCACCGCCCCGCCTTCTTTGGGCGTATAAAAGAAATGACTGCCACGATCCGTGTACAGACTGCAGAAAACCCCATGTTTAATAATGACTTCTTTCAACCCCTTCATCACCGTTAATGTCCCTTCCTGGGGCACAAGATAGGCCGTGTAGACTTCGCTGGTGGCATCGTCCATCACCAGGATCAGATCCTGCTTCTGGCCCGCCAGCAGGGGCAACCAGGCATGGGTGCTGCCATCCACCATCAACATCATCCCCGCCATTGGTCGCCGTTCCCGCTGCTGCCGATGCGGCCCTCGTTTCCGGGCCTTCGCCACCAACCCGGCCGTCTGCAAGGCGCTCTTGACCCACTGATAACTGAGCTCGATCCCATGCTCCGCCTGCAGCTTCTCGTGAAAATGCCTCACATTGAAATCCATGTATTCTTCTCGGTACAACCTCAGCACCTGCTTCACCGTCGCAAGGGGCACGCGCCGCGGCCCCGGTATCTTCCGCCGACGATCCAGCAGCCCGTCGTAACCATACCGCTCGTAGCGCCCTTTCCAGCGCCGCATGGTCCGGTAGCTCACACCTAGTATCTCCGCCGCCTCCCACCACATTAACCGCCCTTCAATCGCACGCAAGATCACTTCCTGTACCTTCATTGCCCGCTCCAGTGCTGCCTTCGGATATTCATCCATATAACCCCCCTTTGAATGCACCATCCTGACAGCTTTAAGCGGACAAATCATTTGTTAATTATGCGGCCAAGTCATTTGTTTACGACAGTTGTTGACACATGTTTGGCTTTGAGCTAATTATATTGTTATGCAATAGTTATATTGTATTGCAATATATACGGAGGGGTATGAAGCTGCGCACCAATCGGATCAACTGCCTGGACCGGGCGCTGGATGTGCTGGAAGAGTTTGCGCGCGCCGAGGAACTGGGTGTCAGCGAATTGGCCCGCAAGTTGAATACGCATGTCGCAACCATTTTCAATATCGTCAAAACGCTGGCCTTGCGCCGTTACTTGATCAATGTTGATGGCCGCTACCGGCTGGGGCCGGCGGCGGAACAATTGGCGGCCGCCATGCATGCCGCCCTGCCGTTGCCGCAGTTGCTGGATCCGATTGTCGGCGAACTCAGCCGGGCCACGGGCGAAAATGCCTTTGCCGCGATTTTGCATGGGGATCAGGCAAAATTGCTGGTTTCGCATCACGGCAGCCGCGATGTGACCGCCAACAGCTTCCGCGCCGACTGGCCATCGCCCCTGGATCTGGCCACGGGGCGGGTCCTGGTGGCGTTTGGACCGGAAAGTCTCTGGAAAAGGTTTGTGGACGAATGGCAGCGCAGGAAAACTTTACGGAATGCCGCCGCGCCCATGGCGTTGAACGCCTGGCGCACGGAATTTCAGGCCATCCGCGCCCGTGGCATGGCGGAAATCCTGAATAAAGACCGGGAATCAGTTTCGGCTTTGGCGGCGCCGGTATTCGCCGCGTCCGGCCGCATTGCGGCTGCCATCGGCGTATCATTTCCGAGCCTGCGACTTACCAGGAAATATGCCGATTCATTGCGGAATGAAATCAGGCTTGCCGCGGCGTCCGCCACGCAAATCTGCGGCGGCAATATGGCCGGCGCCGGCGCGGCGCCGGAAAAACAGTTCGGGCATTCAGGGAAGGGCAGCGCGCGAGGCCCAGCGGCTGAGGAGAAGGGAAAAGCAATGAGATGAGTTCGGCTGTCAAAATATATCAGGAATCCCTGCCGCTGAAAACATACCAGGTCGGTCCCGCCGATCGGGAGCCGCCGTTGATCCGCGAATTTACCCCGCGCAACCAGCCGATTTACCCATATTCCACCCAGGAATTGCTGACTTCCGCCAATTCCGTGCGCCATTACACGGCCATCATCCTGGAGAACGATTATCTGAAACTGACGGTGTTGCCGGAATTGAATGGCCGTCTGTATTCCGCGTTCGACAAGATTCATCAGAAGGAACTGTTTTACGCCAACCGGGTCATCCGTCCGGGTTTGTTCGGCTTGCGCGGCGCCTGGCCGGCGGTGGGCGTGGAATTCAACTTCCCCAACAGCCATACCGTGACCACCATGGCGCCGGTGCATTGTCATACCCGGCAGCATCCCGATGGAGCGGCTGAGATCGTGGTGGGCGACCTTGAATGCGTCAGCCGGATGAGCTGGCAGGCGGCCATCAAGCTCCAGCCGGATTCCAGCGCGATTGCCATGCGCTCTTGTTTGTTCAATCCGACCGATTATCCGCGGCGCTATTATTACTGGATCAATGCCGCCTGCCCGGTGTACCCGGAAACGGAATTCATTTACCCTCCCGCCACCCGGCGGCTGCTGACGCATCCGCCGATGGATGCTTCCCGCCTTGGCTATCTGAACTGGCCGGCGCACCATGGCGTTGATGTGCGTTATTTCAAAAATATCCGGCAGCATCTGCCGGTGTTCGCGGAGCACATGCCGGAGGATTTTTACGGCATCTACCACCATCACCTGGATTATGGATTAGTGCATCTGGCTGATCGCAACCTGGTGCGGGGGCGGAAATTATGGATGTTCGGCACGGCGCGCGACGGCCGGATTTTCATCGAACAACTATCCGACGATGGAACGGATTATTGCGAGTTGCAGACCGGGCCGTTTTCCCTCCAGTCGGATTACCGTTTGTTGCCCCCGGGCGGCCGTTATGTCCAGAATGATCTATGGCTGCCGGTTGCCAAAACCGGCGGGTTCAATTGCGCCTGCCGCCAATTTGCCGCCCGGATCGGTTCCGGCGCCGATGCCGCCATCCGGGTTTGCGCGGCCGAACCATTGCATGGCTTGGAAATTTGGGCCGGGCGCCGTCAGGTCGGGCGCATTGAGGCCGCGCCGGGTGAAACTTGCGTTTTGGCAGGCAATTATGCCGCGGAGGAACTGACTTTCCGAGCGTCCGGCGGCGAAGTCGTCGCGGTTTACCGGCCAGCGCCGCCGCGGGTCAATGCGCGCACTATTCCCGCGCCGGCCGCCCGGCCGGTCCGATGCGGTTGTCTGCTGGGCAAATACCTTGAGGAACAGGACTATCCGGCGCAGGCGGAGGCCGTCTATCTGGAGCATGCCCGGAAGGAACGGGGGGCAATGCTGGCGGCAGCCCGCCTGGCCATGCGCCGGGGATTATGGGAGTTGGCCCGGGAACGTCTGGCCGCATTGCTCGTCGAAGACAGCCGCCATGCCGAGGCGTTGATATATTCCGGCATCCTGTATCTGCGCGAGCAGGATTATGCGTCGGCCGAGCGGCAATTTTCCATTGCGGCGGACGATAATCAGTATCGCGCGCGGGCATTGGAACAGCTCGCGCGCGGCGCCGTTATGCAGGGGGAATACCGCCGCGCCCTGGAGATTCTTGATGGCCACGGCGCCCTGGCGGCGCTTTGCCGCCGCAAATTGAATCTGCCGGCAGAGGCTGCCATGCCGGACGAATTGTCGCCGCTGGCGCTCGGCGAGGAATTCTTTTCGGCCGGCCGTCTTGATTGGCCCGCGCATGCCGTCATGGAATCGGTTTGCGCATACTTGCAACTGCGCCATTACTCTGACGCCTTGACTCTGCTGGAACAGGCGGTTTCAAAAAAAGCAGCATGTCACTATTACGTCATGGCCTGGCTGAAGTCGCAATTACATGAGGATGGCGAATCGGCGGAATGCCTGAAAAAAGCGCGGCAACCGCCATGGGGCGGGGTGTTTCCATATGGACGGGAGACCGAAGATGTGCTGCGCTGGGCGTTGCAGCAGGCGCCGGATGACCATGCGGCGCATTATCACCTGGGATGCCTGCTGGCGTCCGATGACCGCTGGGACGAAGCCGCGGAATGCTGGCGGAAGGTGCGCCATGGCCGCCATTATGGCGATGCCCAGCGCGGCCTGGGGTTGTATAGATGGAAAATATTGCGCGATTTGCCGCAGGCTGTCGGGCATTACCAGGCGGCATTGGCAGGGAATGCCTCCGCCAAAACCGTAACGGAAGCGGCGCTTTTGTTGGATGATCTGGGTGACAGCGCCGCGCAGTTGAAACTATTCGACCGCCGCACCGAACTGATCGAGCGGGATTGCAGGATTAAACTGGCGTATATCCGGGCGTTGTTGGCCAGTCATCAACCGGAACACGCCGCGCGTCTTCTCGAACAGGGAGAATTCCGGCTGAGCGAAGGCAAGAAAACCGCCCGGGAACTGTATGTACAAACATTCAGACAATTGGCGGAGAAGGCGGCAAGCCGGAAAGAGCATGCCGCGGCCGCGGAATTTTACTTGCAGGCCGCCGATTACCCGGAAAATATCGGCATCGGCCGGCCGGCCGGCAACTGCGACGCCGAAAGTCTATACCTCGCCGGGCAGGCGTATCTCCTGGCTGGCATGGGAAACAAAGCCCGCGCCTGTTTTGAACTGGGCGCCGCGCGCGGCGGCGCATTGCAAATAGATTTCTTTCCTTTGCGTAATTTGATTTGGGAGGCGCCGGCCGCCGGCGCAATGGATCAAACCAATGAAAAATTCATGAATTTGTGCCGGGCTGCGCTGCGCCAGACACCGGCGGAATTGGAGTTGTCCGCGCAGACGAAATAAAGCGAAAGATTTGCCGCACGTTAATTCAGATTAAAGCAACAAACAAATCGAAAGGATGGGTCATGCGCAATATTATGTTGGCATTGCCGGTATTGATTGCATATTGGAACGTGGCTGGCGTTGTTCAGGCGGCGCCCATCAATATTCCGGAATCCGGGCCTCCCAAAATTGACGGCATCGTTGATGACGATTGCTGGCGAACCGCGACGAAGCTGGATGTCCTCCATCTGGCGGGCGCCGATCCGGCGAAGGCTTCGGATGAAACAACCTTCCGGCTGTGCCGCGACGATGCCTGGCTTTACATCGCCGTGCAATGTTCCAATCCGGACATGCCGCATGTCGAACAGACTGTTTTTGCGCATGACGGACCGGTGCAAAAGGACGAATCGGTGGAAATCTTCATTGATCCGGGCACGGACGGCAAAAATGTCAGGCACTTCATGCTCAATTTCGCCGGCGTGCAAACGGAAAAAACCTTTGGGTTGTCGGGTGCGAATCCGAGGGTTAACTGGGGTTGCCCCTGGCGGGTTGCGGTCCGGCGCCTGCCGGCAGGCTGGGAAGCTGAAATGGCGATTCCGCTTTACGCACTGCAAGGCGGCCGGCTCGACGATACCCGGATCAACCTGCTGCGCAACCGGATCGTCCCCGAAATCGACGAGATGGGCGCCAAGCAGGGCGAACGCCGGGAATATTACGTTCTGGCGGCGGCGCAAAATGCCAAGGATGCGTCGGGCTACCTGCCGGTTGCCGGGTTGGATGACCAGCCGGCGGTCCAACCGTTTGCGCCGCGGATTGACGGCGTGGAGTTGGGCGGTTTTGATGAAGACGCCACCGGCTATTCTTATAACATGACCTTGTCGCTTTCAACCGCGACGCGCATCGGCGGGACGGCGGATGTCTGGGTGATTGAAACCCGGGATGGCGCGGCGGTTGAGCATCAATGCCGGCCAGTTGAATTGCCGCGTGAGAATAAAGTCGTGGTCAGCGTGCCTTTGAACGATTTCAATGAACGCGCGATCAGGGTGATCTTGCGCGATCAGGGCGGCAGCCTGTTGGCGGCCGCCGCCGTTCCGGACAGCCGGCATCTGGCGATTGTGCGGGATGCGTTCGTGGGGCGTAGTTATTACACCACGGAGACCAACGCCGAATTGAGGATTGCTCTGGGTGCGCCTGATCGGATGCGCGCGAAAATCTCGTTGCGGGTGACGGCGGCCGGTCAGACGGTATTCGAGCAGGCACAGCCGGATCCGGAACTGACCGCCGTCGTGCCGCTGGCCGGCCTGGCGTTCGGCCGCAACCCGGTGCATCTCAGCATCATGGATGCCGGTCGCGAAATTTACGGCGCGGATTATGAAATCATAAAACTTGCGCCGCGCCCCGGCTGCGAAGTCAAGGCGGATTACATCCGCAAAGTGCTGCTGAAAGACGGCGTGCCGTTTTTCCCGTTGGCGATGATAGCGCATCATATTCGCCATGAGCGCCATTTTCAAAAACTTGCCGAACTGGGATTCAATACCGTGCAAATCTGCAACGTGGGCGATCAGCCGGAATTGGTGGATTTAGCGGCAAAACATGGCTTGTATGTCATGGACTGGGGCCTGAATAAAATTGACATCAAAGCCTGGGACGGCTTGCCGGCCGCGCGCACAAATTATGCGAATATGTTGCCGAAATACCGCCAGGCGGCGCAAGCTCTGGCCGACCGCACGAATTTCCTGATGCGTTTTCAGGTGGATGAACCCAACCTGGACGCCGCCGATGTCAACCTGCAGGCGATGAAATGGTTTTATAATGATATGCTGGCCGTTGATCCCTATCGCCCCTTTTTGTTGAATTTCAGCAAATATCTGCCGCCGGGCAAGGAATGGACCGCGTATGCCGAGGCGCTCTCGGACGATATCTATCCCCGGCCCTGGACCGGCGTCGGCCTGCTTGCCGAGCCCGGTCTGGGACAGGCCTATTATGCGGAAAAATTACGGCAACGCTGCGAGCAGGATCATAAGTTGATGTTCATGGTGCCGTTGGCCGGGCAGCATTCGATACAAAAAGGGCAGGTGGGTCTGAGCCGTCGGCAAACCTTGTGCCAGAATTATGTCAACTTGATCTTTGGCGTCAAGTGCCTGGATTTCTTCTGTATTACCACGCCAAGCAGCGCCGCCGCCTGGGATGATCTGGGGGAATTATGCGCGCAGGTTAAGCAATTGATTCCGGCGTTGATCCATGATGAAGTTGCGCAGAATGTGCAATACCCCGGCCAGGCATACGATCCCGCGGGTGCGCTGTTTCCCCAGGTATTGGGTCGGGTTTTCCAATACCCCGACGGCCATTACGTGTTGCTGGCGGCCAATCTCCGGCATTTTGCCGCGGAAGTCGGATTTCAATTGCCGGGCGTCATGGGCGCGACGCCGATGTTCGACGCCCGGGAGCGTCTGGCTGCAGCCGATGGTGTGTTCCACGAGCGCTTGGAGCCGTTTGGCACTCGCGCCTATCGGCTGGATGGCGAACTGAAAACGCCCTTGGCATTGGCCATTACGCCCCGCTCGGACGAATCGGAGCAGGCGCCTTCGGTGGATATTCCGGGTGTCATCCAGCGGGTGCAGGCCGGCAAAAATCATTGTCCAAATCCCTGCTTCGAACGCCAGCTCATTCCCGGCAGCCCGGATTTTTACAAGCCCTTCATCAATCAGGACGATGAAATTGATTACAATTTCACCCGCACCGGATCGGTCTGGTACGTGGATGCGGATATGCGATGGAATGGACATCCATCCCTGCGGATGGACCGGTCGCAGCCATGCCCTAAAAGCCGTGGCTTCTTTGGCGCTTGTTACCCGCCCATCCCGGACCAGCCGGAGCAGATGGTGTTTTCGTTTTATGCCAGAGGCGCCAAGGCCGGCGACCGCGTTTTGGCGAATCTGATGACGCTGTCGCGCCCGGTGGAAGTGCGCAAGACTTTTGATTTGACCACGGAATGGCAGCGCATAGTTATGCCCTTTACATTGCATCCGCGTCCCGATGGCCGAAGTGTCCCGGTCAGGACATTTATCGTCATGCCGCTTGACGGCGCGGAGGTTTGGGTCAGCGGCCTCCAATTGGAAAAAGGGGGGAAACCGACGGAATTCCAGGATGATTCGGGCTACTGAAATGAGCATACCGGAACAGATAATCTTTCAGGACGATTTTGCGGTGACGCCGGACCACGCTTATCCCGCCAATTGGCAGTGCGACCAGGCGGGCGAAAAGCCGTTTTTGCTCGCCGGGGTCATCGGCCGGGAATTTTGCCTGTTTACCCGCGGCAACCGGCATATTCCCCGCACCCCGCCTTTGCGTGATTTTACGTTGGAATTCGATTTGCGCGGCGACATTTATTGCGGGCGCCTGGGGATCGAACTGCTCTTGCGTTACGATCCGGCCGCGCGTTCAGGCTGGCTCCTGCGTTACCATTGCGGAGTCAGCGGCAATCAAACCAATGTCAAACAGCGCGAACTGGCGGAATATGAGTGCGAGTTGCTGCGTTATGACGGCCGCCGCGCTTTTGGCAAATGCCAGCCGGTGGCGGCCGCTAAAATCCCGGGGTTCATCAGGGATTTGTCCGTTAAATACCGCGTGCGATTGCTGGTGCATGACGAGCGTCTGGAATTCTTTCATGGCGGCGCCGCCATCCTGGCGGCGGCCATTACCGCCGGCGCGCCGGATGCCGGTTGCCTGGCCTTCGATCAATCCCGCCGCTGGTCCGGCTGGGGTGGCGCGCCGCGGATTTCAGCGTTGACCATTGCCGCCAAGCTCGCGCGGGATGAACAAGTGTTGCGTCCCGAGACGTGCACGGCATTCCCGGCCGGGCCTAACGGCATCATTTCCCCGTATTATTTCCACACGGCGGTTGGACGCGTTAACGGCTTGACGCATCTGCGTTTGAAATTGACCGGCGGCCCGGCCAAGGCGCCGGTTTACCCGGATATTGACCGCTACCGGCTGAATGAAAAAATGTTCAATCCGTATGTGCGGTTGGAGTCCGCCGCCGGCCGGGATTTGGGGCGGTTTTTACTGGCGAAGGGTTCAGCCGGCCTGGCCGGATATCACTGGAATGTTCTGGCGACTTCCCTGCTGCCGGCGGATCATGAATGCCCGATGGAACGCGAGGTTGTCCTGGATGACTGGCCCGCGGGCGTGCGAATTTTTATTGGCTATGAAAAATATATCGCCGAGGATTCCATCGGCAATACCGGCGGACCGACCGAGGCGCTTTTGGACGCCGGCGGCAACGTCGTGCATGCCGGCCCCGTTTTGCGCAGGGGCGATGTTCAGTTCGAAATTATTTCGCCGCCGGACAAGCAGGTCTGCGCGCGGATCCCGCCGGACTTGCCGCGCCATGCGGCGGCAATGGAATTTGCCAGGCGCAATCATTTTTTTTGCGAGGGAGAGCCGGTGCGGTTTGCCGTGACGCTTTACTCGCGGGATGCCAGCCTCGAGGTAGATGCTGTCAAGGCGGCGGTCCGGGTGGAGGATGTGTTCGGGGATCAAGTAGGCCCGGGGCGGGAATTGCGTTTGCATCACGCGCCGGGAAAATTGGACTTGGCGGGCGCGCGGGTGTTTTCCACCGGTTGGTTCGCCTTGCCGGTCACGCGCGTCGGCGTTTACCATTTGCGAGTCCGGCTGGCCGGCGCGGGCACGCCTGAGCAGCGGCGCGCTTTTGAGATCATGCCGGCCGCCCCGGATGGTCGTTCGGCGCAGTTGGCGTCGGGATTGCCGGAGCTATGTCCCTGCGGCCTGGCGGGAATCCTCAACGAGCATTTCAATCCCTGGAGCCCGGCCGTGGCGGACACGGCGCATTACAACAATGTCGGCAACAATTTTTACAAGGTGGCGCGTGAATGGCGGGCGCCGGAACTGTTGCGCGCATACCGCCGCAAATGGTTCTGCCGCGCCGGCGCGGCTTATGCCACGCTTTACGGTGAACGCGGCATTGCTCCCAACCGTGATTTGATCGCGCAAGCGGATATGGCCCTGGCCGGCCTGCGCCGCGCCGACCTGCGTTTCCGGGCGGCATACAAGGATGAATTTGTATTCCAGAAGCTGCTGGAATTCCTTGGTCGGCCGGGTTTTGCGAGGGCGGGGGGCGGGGAGTTGAATCATGCCGCCCTGGCTGCCGGCCCGGCGCAGGACGGGTTGACGCCCGCGCAATTCCAGGAGTTGGTGGCGTGTCACTGGAAATCCTGGCTGATATTCTTTGCGGCGGCCAACGAGGAACTCGGCCGGGCAAGCGCGCGGGAAATTCTGGCAATCAATCCGCGTTGCGAGCCGTCATATTACGGCATCTACCCGGTTTATGCCGCGCCTTACAAGAGCGGCGGGTATTTTCCGCTGCAGTTCGGGCTGGACTTGCGCCGCCGCTGGTCGGGATTCCTGCCGGGCGCCGCCATCCTGGAGGATTACCCGTATTCGTCCGGATATCCCATGGCCCGGGGCATTTACGCCTTGGCCACCTGCAAGCTGGAAGATCCGCAGCGTAAAATTTATCCGGAAATGTTCGGATTGAATGGCGAAACCGCCGATCCGCGCCCATTGATGGCGTTTCCGCCGCTGGGCCGCTCGAATCCGCCGCCCGGTTATCTGCTCAAGCAGTTTTATGAATACTGTTTCGCATCCGTCTGGTTCGATCGCGCGGGATTCCATAATTGGACGGACCACGGCTATTCGCCCAAAACCTGGAGTCCGGAAAATTACCGGGAATTGCTTTATGCCTATGCGTTTGTCAACAAGGTTAAGCCCGCCCGGCCGCTGCGCACCACCGCGTTTGTTTTCAGCCGCGCCGCGTGCCTGGCGCATCCGGATTACTGGGATGCGGATGAAGAACTGTGCCGCGAAGGCTCGGTCATCAACACCGCCGAGGAAGCCGCGGCTTTTGCATATGAGCAGGCGCGGCAGGATGGCCAATTGGCCGGATTTGTTGTTAAAATGGAGGATTTGGAGCATCTGCCGGCGGCGGCGGCGGACATGCTGGTGCTGCCGCCGCTTTGCGGGGTCAGCGATGCCGCCAAAGCGGTCATCCGCAAACTGCACGAGCAGGGCGCGGGCCTGCTCGGGTTTGAGGATGTCTCCGGGTTGGAGGATTTATTCGGCGTGACGGCTGCGCCGGCCGTCAGCGCCGGCCGGATTTTCCCCGGCGCGCATCCGGCTGCCGCGGCTTGGGATGGTATGCGCGATGAAGCCGACCATCCGCTTTGCGTGATCCGGCATCGCGCGACTACCGCGCAAATCCTGCTGGCCAGCTCGGGCGGTTTGCCGGCCTTGACGGTGAATGATACCGCCTGGGGGCGCGCCGCATTTTGGGCGTTGCCGCCCACTTGCGTCAGCCGCGCCCGAGCCTTGGGTCCGACCAACGGCCAGGTCTGCAACAGCGATCTGGCCGCGGCGGCAACCCGGCTGGCCATGCGCCTGGCGGGCAACAAGGAGGCGGAAACCAACGCCGGTGTCCTGATCGGGTTCCGGGATGCCGATGACCATGCGCATGTCATTGTTGCGGAAGACCGGCATCCGGCGCCCGGCCGGCCGATCCGGCCGCTGGTCCGCATCAAAATTCCGGGGATTAAGCCGGAACATATTTCATCCGACAAGCAATTTGAAATTGTTGCGGCCGGGGGCTCCGAAACGTTGCTGCGGTTTGCCCTCGCCGCGCATGAGTCCGTCCGGATACGGGTGGCCATGTAGCAGGAAAAGATAAACACAAGGCGAAGGGGAGCAATATGGACCGGATGCTCGAAAATGCCCGGATTACGCTGGCAGCCGCCTGCCGGGCGCAGCCCGGGGAATCGGTGTTGATCATTCACAGCAATGAAGGCCGATACCCGGAATATGCCGCGGCCCTGGAGCGGGCAGCGTGGGATTTGAAACTTATGCCGATGGCCATCAATACTGCGCCTTTGAAAAGCTTGTTCAAGGGCAGGAAGCCGGGAGAACTGGTGCTGCCGCCATTGAAGGCGGCGTTGGAAGCGGCGGATATAACCATAAAAATCAGGCCTGGTTCATTTTCGGGTAACACTTTTCCGGTAAAATCGTCCGGTGTTTCCCGCAAAATCACCATTCGTTTATGCGGGTTGTTCAGGCTGTGGACTGCCAAGCTCCGCCGGGAGCGCTGCCGCCATTCCCCCGAACCCCCGCGTTTCTCCAACCTGTTTTTTTGAAAGACAATTCCCCCAAAAAACTGGCGTAAGAATAGCCGCATTGGACGTCCGCTGTCAAGTAAAAAAAACGCGGAAAACCGGGGGGGGGTAATTCGTTGATATTCAATCGGTTACGACAAGAAGAAAAATTTAATATTTTTTTAGAAAAATGTTGACGCCGCGGCGTTTTTTTTGTATCTTGTGTCTTGTTGTAATAATCTAATCAGAAAGGAGTTGCCCCATGTCCGCTACACGCATCGCCGAATCGAAACCAAAATCCCGCGCCATGGCGCTGGCATCCTGCCAGGGCCTTATCAAAGCCTCGCTTTGCAAAACCCGTGTCCAGTGCGGCAAACCCACATGCCGCTGCGCTAAAAATTCTCGGTTCCGCCATACCGCTTTGACTTTCACCTACAAGCACAAAGGCCGGAGCATGGGGCTGCACGTGCCGAAAAGCATGGAAGCGGAAGCCCGCCGGGCGGCGGAGGATTATCGGAAGTTGAAAAAACTTGTTCAGAGGATTTCAGATTCCAATCTGAAAAAGTTCCGTCGCGGAATTGCCGTGAAAACTAAATCGCGCCAACGGCGCAAATCACACGCTTGAGGAGACATGCCCATGTTGACTGCGTCAAGAGATTGTCCGTCTTCCGCAAAAAATCTGCCGCCGCGCGCGCGCCAGGCATTGGCTGTCGCGGCGTTGTCGCGGAAAACACCGGTCTCACGGCTGGCCGCCGCCAGCGGTGTCAGCCGGAAGTTTGTGTATCGGCAATCGGCAAAAGCGAACAATATTTTAGACCAAGCGTTCGACGACAAATTCCCCGACGAGGAGGTCTTGTTTTATCTGCCGGTGACAAAGGCATGGCTCCGTAAAGCCGTTCTCGGTCTGGTTTTAATCTGTCACAGCTCATTCCGGGGCGTGGTGGAGTTCATGCGCGACCTGCTGGACTTCGATATTTCCATTGGCTCCGTGCATAACACGCTTATGGATGCCGTTGGCAAAGCTAAAACCGTTAACGCCAACGAGCGTTTGGAGTCTGTCAGAGTCGGCGCCCATGATGAAATATTCCAGGCGCGGCAGCCGGTATTGGTCGGCGCGGACGCTGATTCCACATATTGCTATCTTTTGAGTCTGGAAAACTCGCGCGATGGCGACACATGGGCATTGCGGCTGATGGAGCTCGGCGACAAAGGCCTTCAGCCGGATTACACTGTTGCCGACGGCGGCTTGGGACTCCGAGCCGGGCAAACGCTGGCATGGCCGGATATTCCATGCCGGGGAGATGTGTTTCACGCACTCTTGGATATGGGGCGACTGACGGTATATCTGGAGAATCGCGCATTCGGCGCAATGTCGGCTCTCGAAAAAACGGAGGCAAAAATGACCAAAGCAAAAAGAAAAGGCAATGGCAACAAATACTCGAAACGTCTCGCCGTGGCCGGTCAGGCCGAAGCCGCGGCTATCAATCTGGCCGATGATATAAGCACCTTGGCCGGATGGCTGCGCAACGATATTCTTTCTCTGGCGGGCGGCAACGTTGACACCCGCCGGCAACTGTTGGATTTCGTGATTGAATCGTTGCGGCAAAGAGAACATCTGCGTCCGCACAGAATCCAGCCGGTGCGTGTCATGTTGGAAAACCAACGCGACCTGCTCCTGGCCTTTGCGCAGGAAATAGACGATAGGCTCATTGCATCCGCCAACGAACTCAACTTGGATCCATCCGATATGCGCCGGCTCTTTAATCAGCGCATCAAGGAACGCGCGTCCGACCAGGACCACATTGCTGATGATATTCCGTGTGAACAATCAGATGAACAATCAGGCGCCGCGGAGCAAAGCGTCCGGAAAATCATCGCCGGCGTTGTCCGCGCCAGCTCCATTATTGAGAACATCAACAGCCGTCTCCGGCGCTACTTTTTCCTGCGCCGCCAGATCGGAAACGGCTATCTGGACCTACTCCGTTTCTTCTTCAACCATCGGCGATTCCTGCGCAGTGAACATCCCGAGCGCGTTGATAAAAGTCCCGCCGAATTACTATCCGGCAAAACTCATCCGCACTGGCTGGAATTGCTGGGGTTTGAAATGTTCAAGCGCGCGGCTTGAACGACCATAATCCCGCCCAAGTCCGATCAAATTCTTGCGCATTCATGCGTGACAGGCGTATACTGCCTTCTGTTACCCAAAAAGGCATGTTTTTGAACCATGCCAAAAATCACATCCTTCCCGGGATATAACCTGATGTATGGCATTCCCGGGATCAATGACTCGTTCCTGACGGGCCGGCAGCGGCGCATGCTATTGATGCCCGGGATGGAGTCGTGGGAAATGACGACAGAGGCCGTGGCCGGTATCCGCATCCGCACGGAATGGCTGGACGCGCGGCTGCGCCGGACCGGATGCGTCCGGGTGACTTCTCCCGCCGGCACGGATTTTTCCTTTGCGCTGGGTGCAAAATCGAAGTGGGTGCCTATCCTCGGAATCGTTCCGCTCTTTGGAGAAATCGCCATTACGCCGCAACTGGGCACGGAAAACGGCGTTTTCGTGGTGGATGGTCCGACGGCCAGCGCCGTCCGGCCGCCGGCGGAATTGGACCGCATGCCGCTGGAAATCGTGGTGGAAAACGGCGCAATCAAGGAAAAACGCGGCGATCCGGAGCAGTTGGCGCGCCTGGAGCGGACCATCGCGAATGCCAGGCCGCCGGTTGCGGTGGTGGACGAGGTGGGGCTGGTGACCACCCCCATTGCCGCCAATGACGCTTGTTGGCACGACGGCACACACCAGCACGACACCGTCCATATCGCCCTGGGCAATAATCTCGATCGCGACAACATGGTGCATGGAAGTTTTCACGTTGATTGCGAAATCAAACAGCCCGCGGTATATCTGGATGGCCAATTGATCATGGAGCAGGGCGCCTACTGTGTGCCGGCGGTGGATGTTCTGCCTGTGTCATAAATACAACAAGGGGAGGAAAAGGATGGTTAAGATGGAGGGCGAAGCTGTGCTGAGCCGTTCCGGTTCATCCATAAAATTTATTGGTTTAGATTTTTGGGCAAAAGGGTAACGGAGAGGAGATGGCCATGCAATTGTATAAAAGAAATACCTCTGGCTTAGCGGAGCGCTTCCGTCCCGTCAAGACGCACATCGTTTACTTCATGGTTGTGGCTGCTTGCGCATGGCTGCATGCATCAGCGCAAACCACTTATGTCGCCGTTAGCGGCAGCGATGTCACCGGCGATGGCTCGGAAGGCAACCCCTACCTGACGATCAGTAATGGCGCGGCGATGGCGGCGCCAGGTGATACCGTGCTGGTGGCGGATGGCGTTTACACGCAAACCACAAGCATTTACATTGCCAGCGACATTACCGTGCGCGGCATGCACGCGCCGACCGGCGCGGTGATCACCACCATGTATCCGGACATCAATTATTCCACGCGGTGCGTGCGGGTAAGCAGCCAGGGCGCAGTTTTCGACGGTTTTATCATTGAAAAGGGATATCCGCCGGACGTCGCCGCGCATCAGTATGCGCAGGGCGGGGGCATTCTGCTGGAAGCGGGCTTGGTGACCAATTGCATTATCCGCGACAACCAGGGCCGGTTTGGCGGCGGCGCTGCATTGTGGAATTCCAATGCCGTGATGCGTAATTGCTGGATTTCCAACAATATCTGCGCCTACGGCGTCAGCCGGGGCGGCGGCGGCGTGGTCTTCGGCGATATGTATAAAGATCATGGCGGCGCCAGCCTCCTGGACTCCGAAGTCCGAAGCAATACCAGCGTCATGGCCGTGAATTATGGCGGCGGCATTTATTCCATATCGGCCAATGGATTGATTTCCAACTGCCTCATCGCGGACAATGTGATCACGGGCAATTCGTATGGCGGCGGTGTTTACGTGGAAGGAAATGGCTTAAGGATCGTGGACTCCATAATCAGCAATAATTCGGCTGGTTTGAGCGGCGGCGGCATCTGTGTCCACAAGAGTGGGTATGCGGAAATTAGCGGCGCGACGGTCACGCATAACCTGGCGCAGTATGGCGGCGGAATTCATGCCATGCGCACGGCTGCGGCCAGCGGCTTACTGGTCAGCAATTGCATCGTCAGCTTCAACTTTGCCTCAAATAATGCCGGCGGCGGGATTATGGACGGTTATGTGTCAGGGGCCACATCCACCGGCGGATTAACGGTGTTGGACACCAGGATCTTTGGCAATAATGGCACGCGTTACGGCGGCGGCGCGTTTGTCTATACGCACGGCACGGCAATCTTTCACAACTGCGAGTTTCTCAGCAATAACTTGCCGGAACCTTCGAGTCATGGGGCGGGCATGTATATCGGCACCGGCAGCGCCTGTGTGATCGTGCGGAATTGCCTTTTTGCCGGCAACCGGTTAACCAACACCGATACCTATGCCGGGGGCATTCGGATATATAATAAACTGGGCGCCAACAGCGGGCCGCAGCCGTTGGATGCCCGCTTGGAGTCCTGCACGCTTGTAGATAACGAAGCCCGGTATTACGGCGGGATGAACATGCCGGCCAGCGGTTGCGAGGGATGGAATTGCCTGATTGTTTCCAACACGGCCGCTACCTACCCGGACTTGCTGACGGGCGCCGAATTCATAGCGCCATTCCATTATTCCTGCAGTCAGGCATTGACCAATGCGGAAAATGTGAACATTACCAATGCGCCGGAGTTTGCCGGATATGCCGCCGGCGACTATCGGTTGCGAGGCGGCTCTCCCGGCGTCAATGCCGGCAGCAACCGCGTATGGATGGCTGGCGCGGTGGACTTGGACGGGCATGCGCGGATTGATCGCTATATGCGCCGTACGGACATGGGATGTTATGAGCATCTTCCCATCGGAACACTGTATCAGGTAAGGTGAAATAATGCCTGGCGCTTAGCCCTCGCCAATAGGTAAGCCTGGCGTCATGAATGTGCACTGGGCGCGATGGATGGATCAATTATGAGTAAACCGGATACAATCAGACTGGGGCTGGTGGGTTTTGGAGACCCCTATAACGGCCATAACAGCGGACGCGGTGGTAATGTTTTCCAACAAGCGATCAGCGGGTTTGACGGCGTTATTCCAACCGCGGTATGCGATATATCAAAGACCGCTCTGGCTGCCGCAAAAGAAGTGTTCCCAAAGATCAAAACCTTTGCCGACTTTGATCAAATGCTGGCCAGCGTGCATCTGGATGCGCTGATCATCGGCACCCCGGCCAATCTGCACACGGAATTCGCGGTCAAGGCGCTCAAGAAAAACATTCACGTGCTTTCGGAAATCCCATCGGTTACCAGCGCAGGCGAAGCGGCAACCTTGTGGGAGGCGCATAAAACAAGCCGTGCATTTTACATGACCGGTTCTAATCCGGCATATAAAGGCTGGGTGCAAGCGGCGGTTGAACTCAAACGCAAGGGACTGTTCGGAGATCTGATTTACGCGGAAGCCTCTTATATCCACGACTTGCGCAGCTATTTTAAACGCACACCCTGGCGGGCAACTTACGCGCCAATCCTTTACTGCACGCATTCGCTGACACCCATTTTGCGCTTGATTGATGAGGATTTCGATTGCGTTGCCTGTTTCGATACCGGCAGCCATATCAACAAGAAGGATGGGCAGCATGACGTGATGACGGCGCTGTTACGCACTCCCTCCAACGTGGTAGCGCATCTGACGGTGTCATGGATCAATAACTATCGCGGCGGATCGCACTTTTCGCGGTATTTCACTACCAAAGGTTGTTTCGAACAAACGCCGAACTACCAGACCCTGCGGAAAGAGCCCGCCGCCGCTGGCGAGCGCACACTGTTTTATTCCAGCGAGCTGCCGCTATACAATAATTGGATTGAATTGCCGGTTGGAAGAATGCCGCCGGCTTACGCCGGGAACCCCAAGGCTCATGCGCCGGGCGCGCATGGCGGCATTGATTATGCCATGTTGGACGCTTTTATCGGCGCAGTGCGGTCAAACGGCCCGTCGCCGATCAGCTTGCGCGATGGATTGCGCATGTCGCTTCCCGGAATATATGCCGCGGAATCGGCGCGTCAGGGCGGAGAATTGGTGCGGATTAAATACCCGTGGGAGGCGCGGCATCGCGGGGCGTAGCGCCGCCTTTGTCATGAGCGGCGCAATGCGTCGCGATCCGGGTTGACGCGTCCCGGCATTCTGGCGCGCAAGCAGCGCGTCTCTCTTTTCCCCAAACACCTGAAGGCGGCCTTGCCGGAAATTCACTGGCGTTCGCGGTAAGCACCACCTTCGGTCTTTATGGCGGAAAATCCGTAGAAATCATTTGTGGATTGTGAAGGAATGCCGCGTATGGTAAGTTATCGACTAACTGGTGATCCGGCAGGCCTGCCGGAATTTGAAACGACCGGCAATCGCCAGGACGGAAGAAGGGGAGATTTCACCACGAAGGACACGAAGAGCACGAAGGATGATGTCGGAAGAAGGGGAGATTTCACCACGAAGGACACGAAGAGCACGAAGGATGATGTCGGAAGAAGGGGAGATTTCACCACGAAAGACACGAAGGATGCCGGAAGCAGAGAAGCGTACACCACGAAGGACACGAAGATCACGAAGGATGACAAGGGGAAAAGGGGAGATTTCACCACGAAGGACACGAGGAATGAAATTCGATGAATTGTCGAATCGGGTGATTGGTTGCGCAATTGAGGTGCATCGGGTGCTTGGACCGGGGCTGCTCGAATCCACATATGAGCAATGCCTGGCGCATGAGCTGAAACTGAACGGCATTGCCTTCCATCTTCAGCACCCGCTGCCGGTCGAATACAAGGGCGTCCGTTTGGACTGCGGCTACCGTGTTGATGTTCTGGTGGAGAACGCGCTGATCCTGGAGTTGAAGAGTGTCGAGGAAATTAAGGGTATATATGAGGCGCAATTACTGACATACATGAAGCTGGCCGGAGTAAAGACTGGTTTGCTGATCAACTTCAACATCACAATGCTCAAGGCTGGCATCAAGCGTTTTGTTCTTTAACCCTTCGTGCTCTTCGTGTCCTTCGTGGTGAAATAAAAACAAATAAAACTTCGTGCTCTTCGTGTCCTTCGTGGTGGATAAAAACAAATAAAACTTCGTGCTCTTCGTGTCCTTCGTGGTGAATAAAAATACTATGTGCTCTTCGTGGTGAATAAACAGGAGTTAACATGCTGTTCAAACTGAATGCGGCCAAGCGGAAATGGGTGGATAATGCCTTCTCGAAAATGAGCGTGGCGGAAAAACTCGGGCAGATGGTCTGTGAGCGCGCCAAGACGCTGTTTGACGGCGGCGCTTCGCCGGATTATATGGCAAAATATCCCATCGGCAGCGCCTTTGTCGGCGCGGAAATCATTGACCAGACCAGCGACAGCATTACGGATGTCAGGGAGAAGTGCGCAAAACTGCGCGCCATAACGCGCCCGGAACAGGCGCTGCTGCTTTGCGGCGATTTTGAACATGGCGCGGGCTGTGTGATCAGCAGTCTGACCCGTTTCCCGAATCCCATGGCACTGGGCGCAGCCAACGACCCGGCCTTGGCATATGCCGAGGGCGAAGCGATTGCCGTGGAGGCCTGCGGGCTGGGCGTACGCTGGGCCTTCGCGCCGGTGGCGGATTTGAACTTGAACATCAACAACCAACCGACCAACCACCGCGCTTTCGGCGACGATCCGGAGCATGCCCTGCCGCTCTTAAAGGCCTATATCCGCGGCATGCAGGACCATGATTTCGCCGCCTGCGCCAAGCATTTTCCCGGCGATGGCACAGATGACCGCAACCAGCATAACGTGACCTCGCTCAATACGCTGGCCATGCCGGACTGGCACAGGCTGCATGGGCGCGTCTTTAAGGAATTGATTGACGATGGGGTGCTTTCGATCATGATCGGACATATCGGCTTGCCCGCTTACGAACCGGCGGATGCGCGCGGCATGTTCCGCCCCGCCACCGCCAGCCGCCGGCTGATGACGGATTTGCTCCGGGGCGAACTGGGATTCGAGGGGATCATTGTCACCGACGCCCTGAGCATGTGCGGGTTCTGCAGCTTTGCCGATTATGAGCAGCGCATGCTCGATTGTTTTAACGGCGGCGCGGATGTCTTCCTTTGGCCCGACCCCCCCCGGTTTTTCGAACTGATGCTGAAGGCGTTGGCGGATGGCCGGGCTGCGCTGGAACGCCTGGACGAATCGGCGCGCCGGGTACTGGAGTTCAAGGCGCACCTGGGCGTGGACGAAAACCGCATCCCGCCGCCGGTATCCGCGGACACCGTGGCGCGTTACCGCGCCGCGGCCGACCGGATTGGCGAAAAATCCATCACCTTGCTGCGCAATCGCAACGATCTGGTCCCCTTAAAAGTCAAGCCGGGCGACAAGGTCTTGTTTTTAAAGTCCGAACACATGCCCGACCGGATGAAGACCGAGCGGTTTGCGGTGTTCTTCAAGGCCTTTACAACGCGCGGGGTGGAAATTACGGTGGATAAATTCGAGAAATTCGGCGATTACCGGGAGCGGTTGGACCAATATTCCCTGGTGGTGTTGATGGAGCATGTGACCACGATGAACGCCAATGGCTGCATCCGCGCGCTGGGGCCGATCTGGCCGTTCATGGCGCATCCGTTCGAGCGTAAAATCTGCGTCTCTTTCGGCACACCATACTTCCTGCATGATGTGGCGTCCGCCGATACATATATTAATGCTTATTGCAACAGCGACGCCACCCAAGCCGCCCTGGGCCGGGCGCTCTTCGGCGAAATCCCCTTCGTTGGGACCAGTCCGGTGGATTGCGGGTTTGAATTCAAACGCGGGGATGGGCTGACAATCAAAGCTTAGTGACTTATTTTACAGTTGCTGCCAAAAAACACGAAAATTAATATTGCTAAATGTAACGGCTGCAACGGAAAATAAGACACAGTGAAGGTTAAAGTGCAAGCTACAAGCTTGTCCAGTGGCAACTGGATGCAGTTAGCCCGCAAGCGGGAAGGATCTGATATCGTGAGCTTATTCCGTGCCAAAATACATCCAGTTGCTACTGGACAAGCCTGCACTTTAGACCATGCCAAAAAGCGTGGCAAGCTTGTGACTTTCGAAGGCGACCGGAGGCCACTTTGGCTGCGGCTGCCATAGCTTTGGTGCCGGCAGATTGTGGCCGCAGGCCGCCTTGTATTATTAACACCCGAATATTGCGCTTGCAGCGCGCAAAATTCAGACATCTGAGAGGAGCGCTGTGCGACAAGCAACATTTAAAAAATCGCAGTTGCTCTGTTTCTGGATGGCTGCCTTTGGTTTGACGGGATTACAGGCCGAGGATTTAAAAACACAAAACAAAACAGACAGTTCAGCCGGCCCCGGCGCCGGGCAAGTCGTGGAAGCCGAACTGCATGAGGATGTCACCGAGGCCTTTGCCAACCCCAAATCGGCGGGAAGCCTGCCCCGGGTGCTGATCGTCGGGGATTCCATCTCCATCGGCTATACCGAGCCGGTACGTAAGAATCTCAAGGGCATTGCGGACGTGTTCCGCCCTTCCGGGAACTGCCAGGATACCGGCGTCGGGTTGGCGCAAATCAGGAATTGGCTCGGGACAAGCCAATGGGAGGTGATCCACTTCAATTTCGGCATCTGGGACACGCATTTCCTCGATGCGCAGGGCGCCCTGGTGCGTGGCGAGGACAAGCCCGGTTTTGAAGAAAGAATGGCAAGGGCCGGCATCCGGTTGCGTCATCCTCCGGAACAGTATCGGGCGAATTTGATACAAATCGTGGAAATTCTCAAAGGTACCGGAGCCAGACTTATCTGGGCCAGTTCCACCCCGGTCATGCACCGAAAGGGCGAACGGCTGGAAGCCATCCCGACGCTTAACCGGGTTGCCGCCGAAGTCATGCAATCCCAAGGCGTGGCCATTGATGATTTATACGCATTTGTCATGCCGCATGTCAAGGAATGGCAGAGCGCGGATCAAGCCCACTTCACTGATGAAGGTTATCGGCAGCTCGCCGGGCAGGTGTCCGACTGCATCAAGAAGCAATTGTCCCGGTAATGGTTGTCGGTCCAAGAGTGTAATAACAAATGGGAGGTGCGGATGGCGATATCTGCCTGACTGCGCCTGAAACCACGAATAACTAGTCCGATCCGGACAAAACCCGACCCGGACAAAACCGGGCAAAAAATCAGAACAGTTACCCGGAAACAGTCTCCGGCGCTTGCAAGCCAGGAATACTTGACTTTGCAAGCACATCAAATTATTGTTAAAAATAATTTGCAATAACAATGATCACTGCTTTGGATATGAGACAAATTTGCTCAAAATACTTGTTCCTGTTTTTAGGCGGAGTCATGTTTCTGCCTCAGAGCGCGCAGGCTGCCTGGCTGGAAGGATTTGCATGCCGCCGTCAGATAATCATTGATTCATCCAGGATAGACGCGGATTTGTCGAATTTTTCAGTGTTGGTCCGGCTTGCAACCAATAATTTCAATTTTGCCAGGGCCATGACCAACGGTTTCGACCTGCGGTTTACCGGCGCCGATACCACAACGCTGCTGGCATATGAGCGGGAACGGCATGATGCCGTCGCGGAGTCGGCGGAATACTGGGTGAAAATTCCATTGATCAGCAGCAACGCGGACACGGTAATTTACTTGTATTACAACAACTCTGGTGCAAGCGACGGCGCAGATCCGGCCAATGTGTGGGACGCGGATTTCGATGCCGTCTGGCATAAAAACGATTTGACGGAAACGACGATTGGCGACAGTACGGTTAATGGGTATGTCGGCAATAAGCGCGCCAATAACGCGCCCGCCGAAACGGCCGGCAAAATAGGGCTGGCCCAATCCTACAACGCCGCGAACACAAGTTACATTGATACCGGCTATTCCAATAACTTGAGCGGCAATGGCGATTTTACCGCCAGCGCCTGGGTGAAATACACCGGCAATGTGTCTTATGCCGTGGGCCAGGCCCGTGCCATGGAACCATATGCGTCTGACTGGTTTTTCCCTTTCGGTTCCACATGCATATTTTGGATGCGGTCCAAAACACTCGGCAGTGTAGCCACGATTAATAACGACCTCTGGCATTATCTCGCCTTGACCTGGGATCAATCCGCCGCCCGATTTATCGGATATGTGGATGGAAATAATATCGGAACATCCGATGTGGTCGCCGGCTTTGGAGGAATTGGCAGTGTGAAAATTGGCGCGCGGCCGGACTTGACTACCACCTTTTATTCCGGATCCATTGATGAAGTCAGGATTTCCCTGGTTGCCCGTCCGGCGGCTTGGGTCAAGGCCGAATATCATACCGGGAATGATTCGCTCCTGACTGTTGGTCTGGAGCAATCCGCCCCGTGTAAAGGCTTGATTGTAAAGGTACGGTAAATCAGCCAGTCAACATTCCTATGCTAACGGATTTTTCAGCATGCCAGCCGGAAGTAAATATCTTTTAAAAAACAAACTGGCATTGCTGCCCATTCCCCAACGCCTGCGCCTGGATGCCGGCCGTTTCAGCATGCCGGCCAGACCGACGCTGGGGATTTCTGACGCGCGCTTGTATCCGCTGGCCCGCCGGATGGGTCAAGCGCTCGGCGCAACCGGGATAAATATCGCCACCCCGGCCTGTCGCGATGCGATTACATTGCTTTTGGCTGAGCGGATGAAGCCGGATGCATATCAATTGCGGATAAGTTCAAAGGGCATTCAAATCCATGCCGGTTCCGTCCGCGCCGCTTTTTACGGCTGGCAGACGCTCCGCCAGGTTCTGGCGCAGGCAGATGATAAAAAAGTTCCATGTCTGACGATAGACGATTGGCCGGCGCTACCGGTGCGCGGCGTATATCTGGACATTGCCCGCGGACGGGTGCCGACCCTGGTGGCCTTGAAGCGCATGGCGGACATCCTGGCGCGTCACAAAATCAACCAACTTTCTCTCTATATGCAGCATACCTTCCGGTTTCGTGCGCATCCGGCGATCGGGCGCAACGCTTCGCCCATGACGGCGGAGGATATTCTGGAACTGGACGCATATTGCCGGGAAAATTTTATCGAATTGGTGCCGTCGCTGGCGTCGTTCGGGCACATGGAGACGGTATTAAAACTTCCGCCTTACCGCCGGCTGGCGGAAGACTTTGGCCTGGGCTTGAAAGGTTATGTCACGCCGGACCCCAAGGCGCGGGAGTGGCTGGCCGCATGGTTCCGCAGTCAAAAATTCAAAGGCTTTACGCTCTCGCCGGCCAATCCCGCCGGATACAAATTCCTCGATTCGTTGTATGCGGAATTGCTGCCGCTGTTCAGCGCCGGGCATTTCAACGTCTGCTGCGATGAGACGGTGGATTTAGGGTACGGCCAGAGTTATCAACTGTGCCGGCGCATAGGGAAAGGCCGTGTCTATATTGACCATCTTTTGAAACTGCATGCCCTATGCGGGAAACACGGCAAGCGGATGATGTGCTGGGGCGATATTCTCCGGCATTATCCGGAATTGGCGGCCGGGTTGCCCAACGATATCACCATCCTGGATTGGGGGTATCATCCGGAGTATGCGTTCCCCGGCGTCGGGGACAACGCGCGACAGGGCCGGCCGGTGTATGCCTGTCCCAGCACCCATTCATACGGTGGTTTGTTTCCGCGGCTGACAGTGGCCATGGCCAATATCTCATCCGCTGCGCGCGCGGCGCAGCAGGATGGAGGCACCGGGCTGCTGAATACCATCTGGGGCGATGGCGGCCATTTCCATCTGCCGGCTTGCGAATGGCACGGATTGCTCTTTGGCGCCGAACAATCCTGGAATCCGGCGGCTGACGCGGCTGATTACCACGCGCGGTTTTGCCGGTTGTTCTTGCGCAGTTCCGACCGGCGTCTGCCGGTCGTTTTGAATGAACTGGGCGAAATCACCCAGATTGGCGGCCATGCTTTCTGGCCCAAAGTGTTTTTCGCGAACCCCAATCGCCGCGTTCCGGCCTATCCGCGGATTGACCGCATTTTTACCGGCGGACGTTGGCGGCGCTACAGCCGGCAAGTGGATGCCCCGTTGGGGGCGGCGGTGCTGGAACGCCTGGACGCTATCCGCGCCGATCTTGTCCGCGCGTCAACTTCGCCCGGCGCCGATCCGGAAAAAGTAATGCCGGCCTGGATTTTTGCCGTGGACACCCTCCGGCATGCGGCGCGTAAACTGGCGGTGATGGGATCAGGCGGCGAAAATACGCTGCGTGCCCGTCGGCGCCTGGCCGGGGAATTGTCCGGCTTAATGAACCGCCACCATCAGATGTGGATGGATGACAGCCGGCCGTCTGCATGGCGGAATCTCGCAAAAAGAGCCCGTCAGGCCGGCCGCTGTCTGACGGGGAAGGCCGACATCTTTGAGTTCAAGACGCGCATACCGCCTGGGTATATCACCAGGTATTTTGTCAGCCGCCTGCAGTCTTATTCCGGCAAAATCCGTGCCCTGCCGTATCCCCCGGTTTTTGGCCAAGGCGCAGTGCGCGATTTTGCGACGACTTTGTGCGAAATTCCGGAGCTGGCGGAGGATTGGAAAGGCGCGCCCCGGCTGGTCTATTATCATGCTCGCCTCACATGTCTCAGGCCAATGCGGCTTGCCGTGGGACTTGGTTATGATGGTCCGGTCAAGGTATGGTTGGATCGCCAGCCTGTTTGGTGCGATCCCGGCGGCCGCGCCCCGGCCGGGACGGATAAAGCGATCGTGCCGCTGGATTTGCATCCGGGCGCGCACACGCTGTGCGTTGCGCTGGATGCCAATCGCGGCCTGGCCACGGGCATCCGGGCGCGTCTCTGGCATCGGGATGCGCCTCAGGCGCCAGCCCGCGCGCATCCCCGGCCGCTCCCGCAATTCGATGCCGCGTTATCGTGATTCGAACCGGGTGTCCTCAAAACCATGGCAGAGGTTTTCAGAAGGTTAGGTGACGCCTCCCGCCTGCATTGAAATTTCGGTGGGCACGCCGGAGGAACCGTTCTTTTCCGGCGCTGCAACGCTGGCGGCTCGCTCCCGCGCCAGGCGGGACAAGCCGGCGGTTTACCCCGCTTTGAGCGGGGTCTCGTCCCACCCATCCATTCGGAACAACCTCGGATTGCTGTCGCGGCACCGTGCAGAAGCGTTCCCCCGGTCTTGGTCGCTTCAGGCAATTACTGGTCATTCAGATTTTCGCAACGCCGGCGCATTTCAGCGAAAGCCCGCCGGGACTCATCGTTGATTTCCTTGAATCCCATGGCAAACAGGAACCGCGTCCCGGCCGGCGCCGCGGCCAGCATGTCCAGCCCTTTCTGCACCGGACCGCCGAGCATCAGCACGGAGCGGTCGGCAAAGGCATCCAACATGCGCCGCGGCACGGAAAAGTTCTGGGCCTTGGTGAAAACGCGGTTGAGTCCGCGCAAATTCGGGAGCGTGCGCAAGAGGGGATATTGATGGTCGGCGTTGGCGCAGGAATGCATGAACAGCCCGTTGGCCGCCCGGCTCAAATCCCGCAAGCCCGGCATGCCGAACCGTTCGAACATCTCCGGGTTGATGCTGCCGCATTCGTCCTCCGCCACGTAACAACCCAGGTCGCCCGGGGCATACCAGCGGGCATAACACAAGGTATTGATTGCCCCGACATGGCGGATGTAGGCGGGAATGAATGCGCAAAGCAGGCGCGTGCATTTGTCCACCAGTTCCGCTACCGCTGCCGGTTCCTCATGCGTGGCGACAAAAAACTCCGATTTGTCCCAGATCAGCGCGGCAATGTCCAGCGGGCTCTGGATATCCGGCGGACTCAACGGCACGTCCGGCCCGAATTCCGCGCGCAAGGCGTCCGCCATCTCGAACAGCCGCGCCAGGATGGGGGCAGAGCGGTGGTCCGGTTCCGGCAAGCGCGCGGCCTCGACGGCGGAATGCACGATCGGGCGGGCGCAGGCGCTGCTGCCGGGGACTTTCTCCAGCGGGCAGCCGAAGGCCGCCGCAAAGACACCGGTATTGGTGAAAAGGTTGATGAACGGGACGGAATCGTCGTCAAACGCCTTTAACCATTCGCATTGCGCGGCATATTGCGCGCGAAACCAGGGAATCCAATCGCGCACCGGCCGGCTGGATATGGCAAAATCGCCCAGTTCGGCCGGGATGGGCGGATGGGCGACGGATACGGTCAATCCATGGCGTTTCGCCTTGCCGGTAAACAAATCCCGCATGAAATCCTGGTTGCGCTTTATATGTTTTTGCATGGCATGTCCTGAATAAACATTGACCTGTCAAATGCAGGCATCGTAATATAAACCTCGATAAAAGGTAAATAGCACAATTCAACATAAACATGTCATATCTGAACACTGATTGATGAATTATTTTGATGATATAAAAATAATTGCCGGGCGGCACCTGGCCGGCTGCTGCGTGCATGTCAGAAGTTATTTCCCGCTTTTTTACACTGTTGAATATCTCCATGCCGGCCGGATGTACTGGCGGGTGGACGGCGGGAATCGGATCATCCTGGATCGACCGGCAGTATTCTGGCACCGCCCGGGCGTGCTCTACGAATACGGGCCGGCGGACGCGGCCGGTTGGGATCATTATTACCTCGTGCTGCGCGGCGCGCGGGCGCGGCGTCTGGTGGCCGACGGATTTTCAATATTATCCCGCGATGGGTATGTTTTTGCCGCTCAGCCGGCCATCATCCGGGAAATGTTCATGCAACTGATTGCCATGGCGCATCAGCTCACGGCGGCCACGCGGGCGGAGGCGGTGATCATGCTGGAGCGGATTTTGCAATTAACTGCTTTCGTTCCCGCCTCCGGCGTGCTTGGCGCTTACGGTCGGAAAATCATGGAACTGGCCGAACGTATGCGGCGGCAGCCGTTCGCCGTCTATAGCCCCGATGTCCTGGCGCGGGACTTGCATGTCTGCCTCGGGCATTTCCGGCGATTGTTCCGCCGCCATGCCGGCCGGAGTTTTCACAATTACCTGCTGCACTGCCGGATGCGGCAGGCGGCCGTCTGGCTGGAGACGGAAGGGCTGGCAGTGAAAGCGGCAGCCGATCGCGCCGGGTGTGCCGACCAGGCGCAGTTTTCCAAGCTGTTTAAAAAACAGATCGGATTGTCGCCCAAGCAATACCGGCAGGATGTTTTGATGGGAGCGCCAGGATATGCCGGCCGGCGCGCTGAATCATGCATGCGCGAAATTCGGCAAAACAAAGGCTTGCATGCCTAGGAACCCTATGCTATAGGGTGAGCATGCAAACTGGAATGATGCGGCAGTCATTGCGGATTTAAAGAGGAGGCGGGTATGGACATTTCGCCGGAACTGGTCAAGGGCACGGTCGTGCCGATTATCCTCAAGTTACTCAGCGAACGGGCAATGTATGGTTACGAGATCATCCAGGTGGTCAACGAACGCACCGGCAACCTGTTCGCCTGGAAAGAGGGCACGCTTTATCCCTGGCTGCATCGCCTGGAAAATGAAGGCCTGATCGGCGCTGAGTGGCGCGAGTCGGAAGCCGGCCGGCCCCGTAAATATTATGCCATCCGCCGCCGCGGACTGGCCGCGCTCCGCGAACAATGCGCGGAATGGTCGGCCTTCTCCGCCGCAGTTAATACGCTCTTGTGCCGGGAGGCGTAAGTTCGGCGTAAGTTTTAAGGTTTTCCGTTTTAAGGTTTTACGCCTGAACTCGGATCCTTTGCCCCTTTGCCCCTCTGATGATTATCCACAAAAGAATAAAAGGAACGCGAAAGAGCCAGATCCTCTCCCTTTGTGCCTTTGATCCTTTGCCCCTTTTCTGATTAACCACAAGGACACGAAGGGAAGGAATTCACCACCAAAGAACACACCCGGCGGCATTTTTAGGCTTCCACTGGCATGCGGTTTGCGGTAATATTATTGGTCAGCAGGAAATGCGGCGCGTCTTGGCCGGAGGTTAACAGCAACAGGAGGATGCCATGCAATTGATAGAAATAAAGGATGGAGTGTTTTATGCCGGCTCGGCGGATTGGGACCGGCGCTTGTTCGATTCCCTGATTCCCCTGCCGGACGGCACCAGCTACAATGCCTACCTGGTGCGCGGGCAGTCGCGCACGGCGCTGATTGACGCAGTGGATCCGGCCAAGTGGGAAGAACTGCAGGCGCGCCTGGCGGATGTGCCGCAAGTTGATTTCGTGGTCGTCAACCATGTCGAGCAGGATCATTCCGGCTCCCTGCCGATGGTGCTGGCCAGGTACCCGGCCGCCACGGTCTTGACTTCCGCCAAGGCCCGCGGCATGCTGGTGGACCACCTGGACGTGCCGGAAGCGCGCATCCGGGTGATGGCGGACGGCGAAAGCGTGGACCTCGGGGGCAAGACGCTGCAGTTTTTCGCCATGCCCTGGGTGCATTGGCCGGAAACCATTGTGACCTGGCTGCCGGAGGACCGCATGCTGTTCAGTTGCGATTTGTTCGGCTCCCATTTGGCCACGACGGATCTTTACGTCCGGGACGAGGGCCAGGTTTACGAGGCGGCGCAGCGTTATTACGCGGAAATCATGATGCCGTTCCGCACGGTGATCAAAGGGCACCTCGACAAGCTGGACAAGTTGGACATCGCCGTCATCGCGCCCAGCCATGGCCCGCTTTACCAGCGTCCGCGGTTCATCATGGACGCCTATCGCGACTGGGTGACCGGCATGCCGCACAACTCCGTGGTGCTGCCTTTCATTTCCATGCACGGCAGCACCGCCCGCATGGCGGAGCGGCTGACCGAGTCGCTCCGCGGGCAGGGCGTGCGGGTGCAGCCGTTCAACCTGGCCGTGACGGATATCGGCAAGCTGGCGATCGCCCTGGTCAACGCCGGGACGATCGTGGTGGGGACGCCGACGGTGCACCTGGGTGCCCATCCGGCGGCGTATTACGCCGCGCGCCTGGCGGTGGCGCTCAAGCCTAAAATGCGGTTTGCCAGCCTGATCGGTTCCTATGGATGGAACAGCCGGGCGGCGGAGCAGATCGTTGAACTTTGCCAGGGCCTGAAACTGGAATTGCTGGAGCCTGTAATCTGCCGCGGCCTGCCGCGCGCGGCCGATTACGCCGCGCTGGATAAGCTGGCCGCCGCCATTGCCGACCGGCACCGCCGCGAAAAGTTCACCGCGTGACCGGCGCCGGAGCGGATGCTCCGGCGTGGTCTATTTCACCAGGGCGCCGTCGGGCAGCTCGCCGTCCACCGTGACCAGGCGGAGTTGCCCGCCATGCGAAGCGGCCAGCAGCATGCCCTGCGATTCGACTCCGCGGATGCGCGCCGGTTTCAGATTGGCGACGATCACGATGGTTTTGCCGGGCAGGGTCTCCGGCTGGTAATGCTCGGCAATGCCGGCCACCAGTTGCCGGGGCGCGCCGCCGACTTGAATCTGCAGGCGCAGGAGGCGGTCCGCGCCGGGCACGCGTTCAGCGGCCAGGATGCGCGCGGTGCGCAGTTCCAGCTTGGCGAAGTCGGCGTATTCCGCCAGGGCGACATTTTCCGCCGGCTGGGCGGCGGCGGGCTGCGCCGTGGCGGGCGGCGGGGCGGTCAATTCCGCCGCCGGCGGTTGGGGCGCGGCGGCGTTGATGCGGGGAAAGAGAATGGGCGTTTCCGGCAGGAGGCTGCCGGGCGGAAGTTTGCCCCAGGCGCTCAAATCTTCCAGGACGGGCGGGGCGGAGGCGTCCAGGCCCAACGCGCCGCGCAGGGCGGCGGTCTTGCCCGGCATCACGGGCGCGAGCAGGCCGGCGGCAATGCGCAGAATTTCCGCGGCGTGATACAGCGTCGTGTGCAGGGCGTCCTGTTTATTTTGTTTCGCCAGCGTCCAGGGTTGGCGTTTTTCCAGGTAACGGTTGGCTTCCCGCACCATGCCGGTGACCTCCGCAAGCGCCAAATCCAGGCGCATGGCGTCCAGGTGCTCGAACAGCCGGCGCGCGGTTTTTCCCGCGCTGGCACGCAGCCCGGCTTCTTCCGGCCCGTCCGCGCCGGCCGCCGGCGCCGGAATCTTCCGGCCGCAGTGGCTGTTGATCAGCTTGGCCGTGCGGCTCAGCAGGTTGCCCAGGTCGTTCGCCAGGTCGGCGTTATAACGGCGGATGAAGGCCTCTTCGGTGAAATTGCAATCCTGACCCAGGGTCATTTCGGCCATCAGGAAGTAGCGGAATGGATCGGCGCCGTATTTTTCGATCATTGCCATGGGATTGACCACGTTGCCGGCGGATTTGCTCATCTTGGAATTGTCGGTCAGCCACCAGCCGTGCGCGAAAATGGTTTGCGGCTGCGGCAAGCCCATGGCCTGGAGCATGGTCGGCCAGTAAACGGTATGGGTGATCAGAATATCCTTGCCGATCAAGTGGCAGGATGCCGGCCACCATTGGCGGAAGGCCTGCTCGTCGGCCAGGTAGCCGATGGCGCTGATGTAATTGATCAGGGCGTCGAACCAGACGTAGGTCACGTAGTCCTGGTCAAACGGCAGTTCAATGCCCCAGCTCAGACGTGTTTTCGGGCGGGAAATGCAAAGGTCATTCAGCGGTTTCTGCAGGAATCCCAGGGTTTCGTTGCGGCGGAATTCCGGTTGGATGAAGGCGGGATTCTGATGGATATAATCCAGCAGCCAGGCCTGGTAGGAACTCATGCGGAAGAAATAATTGCTCTCGGATATGCGTTCCAGTTCGCGCCCGCATTCGGCGCACTTGGCCGCGCCCTGGTCGCTGTCGGTATAAAAACGCTCGCAGGGCACGCAATACCAGCCTTCGTAGCGGGCCTTGTAAATCTGGCCGCGCGCGTGCAAATCGGCCAGAATCCGCTGCACTACGCGCGTATGGCGCTGTTCCGTGGTGCGGATGAAGTCGTCATGGCGGATGTCCAGCCTGCGCCAGAGTTCCTGAAAGCGCACCACGGTCCGGTCGGCCTGTTCCTGGGGGGTGATGCCGGCTTTAGCGGCGGCGCGCTGAACTTTCTGGCCATGCTCGTCCGTGCCGGTCAGGAAGCGGGTAGGGCGGCCGCGAAGCCGCTGGAAGCGCGCCAGCGTATCGGCCAGGATGGTCGTGTAGGCATGGCCGATGTGCGGCAGGTCGTTCACATAATAGATCGGCGTGGTAATGTAAAAATGACGATCGGGCATCTGACCCCTCCCCGTGATTGACGCCGGCCCCGCGAGAGCCGGGCGGCGGAACACCTCTCAACCCCGTTAAAGTAAGCCAATACCGTGCAAATGCCAAGCAAAAACAATTTGACGCCGGGCGGAAGTCCGGCTAGATTATGTCTTTGCTTTTTCTTTGTTTTTTCTTTGCTTTTTCTGTCAGTCGGAAATAACGCCCGGGAGAATTTATAACATGATGTTCATATCAAAGTTCAACGCCCTGATCCGCAATCGCCTGGTCTGGGGCGCTTTCGCCGTGCTGGTGGTTATCTCATTTGTTGGATGGGGGACGCAGAGCGTGGGGCAGCATGAGGAAACCCAGAAAATCGGCAAGTTGGAGGATGGCGCCGTGCGGGCGGAAGATTTTCAGGCCGCCTGGTTTAACGCGTACCTGGCCACTTCGTTGATGTTTGGCCGGCCCATGACGGTTAATCCCCGGACCGACCAGGCTTTGAAAAAACTGGCCTGGCGGCGTCTGGCGGCGGCGCGCCAGGCCCGCGCGGCGGGTTGGAAAGTGGCGGACGGCGAAGTCGCGGCATTGATCCAGCAGCAGCCTCAGTTCCAGGATGCCGGCCGGTTCGATCCCTCCCGTTACCAGGCTTTCCTGCAGAATTTCCTGGGCGGCATGTCCTTGACGCCTGTGCAATTCGAAGCCTACCTGAAAAATGAAATCCTGCTGAACAAGGCGCGGCAGATGCTGACACCGCTGGCCTGGATTCCGCCGGCGGAAGTGGAGCAGGTCTACCACCAGTTGTACGACGAAATCACGGTGAGTTACGCCATCCTGAGCCAATCCAACCTGAATTACGCCGTGGATGTCACCGAGGCGGAAGCGCGCGGGTATTTCGATGGGCACCGGGAAGAATTCCGGATTCCGGAAAAGGTGCGCGTCAAGTATGCCGTCATACCCATGGCGCCGGCGGCGGATCTGGACTTGGATGAAGAGACCTTGAAGTCGTATTATGACGAGCATATCGAGGATTTCACCGTCCGCGACACCAATGACTGGCAGAATGCCGAGCCGTTTGAAAACGTGCGCGAACAAATCCGGCGGACGCTGGTGCGCCAGCGTGCCGAGGATGCGGCGGCGGAGCGGGCCGCGGAATTTGAGGTGGCCCTTGCCCCCGACCGCCAGGGCCGGGCCCTGGATTTTGACGCGGCGGCGGAGAAGGCCGGGCTGGAAGTGCGCACGACGGACTATTTCGCCGAGGACGAACTGCTGCCGGAGCCGCCGGCCGGCCTGGAATTCAACCGCGCGGCCTTCGAATTGCGGAAAACGCCGGAGGATTACTTCAGCCGGCCGGTGCCGGGTGCGGATGCCTTTTATCTCCTGGCCCTGGATGACCGCCGCGACGCGCGGCTGCCGGAATTCGACGAAGTGCGCTCGGCCGTGATGGAAGCGGCGCGCGCGCAGGCCATGGAGGACGAATTGCACCGCCTGGCCGCGGCCATCCTGGAGGCGGCGCAAACCGCCCGCGCAGCCGGCCGGCCGTTGGCGCCGGTTTTCGCCGGGTATGGCGTGGAATTGACCGTCACCGATCCGTTTGCCTTGCAGACCGGGCTCGAGGGCGTGATCGAGGATACAGGCGAAGATTTTCAAGTGGTGTTGCGCGAAACGCTGAAATGCAATCCGGGCGAACTGACCGGCCTGGTAGACATCCCCGGCGGTTATGCCATCGGCTGCCTGGAAGAACGACAGCCGGCTAATCCGGCCTTGCTGGCTTCCATCCGCTCGGAATTGACCGGTTACATCCGCAAGCGGCGGGATGAATTGGTGTTTAACGAATGGCAGAACTACCTGGTGGCCAAGGCGGAAATCCATAACCTGAAGTCCGACGCCGAAATGGCGGAACTGGATCAGGAAGACCGGGAACCGGACGAAGAAGAAGCCGCGGATGAAGCGCCGGCCGGCGAAGCCGCGGCCCGGCCGGATGACGCCGGCGCCCGATAAAATCCGCCTGTTCGCCGCCACAACCCGCCGCCGGCCGTCTCAGAGCGACCGCCGCGCCCGCCGGGCGCGCTGCCGCCGGTAACGGTAGATCATCGCGATGAAACGCAGCGTGTCGCGCATGGGATTGATTTTGCTTTTTTCGTCCCGGTAAATCACGGCGATGGGGACGGCGTCAATCCGGATGCCGCGGGCGGCCACATGCAGGAGGATTTCCGATTCGGCGGCATAACGCGTGGATTCCGTTGAAATAAACGGGATTTCGTCGCACCGGTAGAGACGGAAGCCGCATTGCGTGTCCGGCACATATTGGCGCATTTCCCGGCTGAGCAGCCAGCTCATGAAGCGATTGGTCAGTTTGCGCACCAGGGGCATATTGCCGGTGGCGCCCATCCGGTTGCCGATCAGGACCGGAATGCCGGTCCGCTGGTAGGCTTCGATAAAGTCCGGCAGATCGTCCGGGTCATGCTGTCCGTCGGCATCCATGGTGATCAGGTAATCGAATCGGTGCTCCCGCGCATACTTGAACCCGGTGTTCAGCGCCGCGCCCTTGCCCTGGTTGCTTTCGTGGCGGATCACCGTGGCGCCGGCCGCCGCGGCTTCCGCGGCGGTGCGGTCGGCGGAACCGTCGTCCACGACGACAGTATCGGCGACATGCCGCCGGATGCGGCGCACCACCTCGCCGATGCGCCGTTCTTCCATGTAGGCCGGCACCACCACGCAGCAACGCTGCCGCCCGCGGGGATTGTCTTGCGTGGTCATCCTTTTTCCTTTCGCCAAAAATCTTCAAACATGAACCATTGCAGCGGATTCTGCCTGATTTCCTCCTGCAGGATATCACGGATGCGCTGCCGGAGTTCGTCCAGGGATTGACAGTCGGCCGGCATCAGGGGTGAATAGCAGCGCATCAGGAACCGGTCGTCCGGCTTGCGGGAAATGAAGATGGGCAGCACCGGGGCGCCGATGTGCATCGCCAGGCGCGCCGGCCCGCTGGGCAGGCGCGCCGGCGCGCCGAAGAATTCGATGGGCTCGTGGTGGGGGCTGAAATCGCGGTCGGCCAGCATGGCGGCCAGGCCCTGGTTTTTCAACACCTGGATGACGCTCCGGGCCGCCCGGCCCAGGGCGATGCCATGGATGCCGCGCCCGGCGCGATGCTGCTGGAACAGCCGGTTGACGCTGTGGGCGCGTTCCGGCTGAAAGACGGCGGAAAGCCGGTAGCCGAGGGCGGTCATGATGGCGCCGCCCAGTTCCCAGTTGCCGAAATGCGCGGTGACGATGATCACGCCTTTGCCGTGGGCGCGGGCTTGGGCCAGGTAATCGAAATTTTCCATGTCCACCAGCCGGCGGACATCTTCCGGGCGCATTCGAGCGAACCGGAAAAAATCAACCAGGTACTTGCCGAAGTGTTCGAAATTCATGCGCGCCATGCGCGCCAGTTGTTTCGGCGGAACGGACTGGCCCTGGTGCCGCATGATCTGACGCAGGTTGCGCCGGACTGCCCGGCGTCCTTTGCGATCGCACAAGCAAAAACAATCCGCAATGCGCATGCCCAGCCAATAGGCGAAAGGATGCGGCAGTTTCTGGCTGATGATTTGCGCCAAACGGTAGGGAATGTATAAATTCATTGGTCCGGTTGCCTGGCCGGCTGACGCTGCCATCCTTTTACGCCATAAACACGCCGCATGATAGCGGAATCGGTCAAGGCTGGCAAGCTTCGCCGCCGCAAGTTGCGCCGGCCAGGCGGTCCGCCTGGTAGGATGACCGCACCAGCGGCCCGGCGGCCACCCCGGCGAAGCCCAACTGCAGCGCGAACTGGCGGTAGTTTTCAAACTCAGCGGGAGTGACGTAACGCGCTACCGGGAAATGCCGCCGGGAAGGCGCCAGGTACTGGCCCAGGGTGAGCGCCCGGCAGCCGTTATCCAGCAAATCCCGGAGGGCTTGCCGCAATTCGGCATCATTTTCACCCAGGCCCAGCATCAGCCCGGATTTGACCAGCGTCCGCGGCCGGAGCCGGGCGGCGCTGCGCAGCACTTGCAGCGAGCGGTCATAATCCGCCTGCGGCCGGATCAACGGCTGCAGACGCCGGACCGTTTCCAGGTTGTGATTGAACACTTCCGGCGCCGCCGCCAGCACGGCGGCTATGGAAGATTCCTGGCCCTGGAAATCCGGCGTCAAGACTTCCACGCGCACGGGAATGGCATGCAGGGCGCGGATGACGGCCGCGAAAATTGCGGCGCCGCCGTCCGGCAGGTCGTCGCGGGTAACGCTGGTCACCACCACGTAACGCAGTCCCAACCTGACGGCCAGTTGCGCCACCCGCGCCGGCTCATCCGCCGCCGGCGGGACGGGCGCGCCGTGTTTTACCGCGCAAAACCGGCAGCGGCGGGTGCAAGTATCGCCAAGGATCATGACCGTGGCGGTGCCGCGGTTGAAACATTCCTGGCGATTCGGGCAGCGGGCGCTTTCACAGACGGTCGGCAGCCCCGCCGCCCGCAGGGCGTCATGGACGACGCGGTAATGCTGTTCCGCGGCGGGCAATCGCACGCGAATCCAGGGCGGCAGACGATGGGACGGTTCAGCGGACATGGTTGGCCATAATTCCGACATTAAATTTGTTCTCCCGGCGCCGGCCGGCAACTCTGCTCGTCCGACGCTTCAATCCGGCGCGCCTGGCATAGTTTTTCAAAACCATTGAAATTCCAGCGGGCTGGAAAATCCCGGCATTGCAGCGGCTTGACGGCATGCACCCGGCAAAGGTTTTTTTCCAGAAAAATACAGGCGCCATCCGATTGCTCCGTCAAAATCAATCCCAGGCGGTCGGGCGCGAGGGTGGTGAAGCGGGCGATGAATTCGGCCGGAGGCATGCCCAAGTGGCCGGCCAGCGGAGCGATTTCCTCCGGCCGCAGGCGCACGACGCCCGGCCAGCGGCAGCAGGCGCCGCATTGCCGGCATAAATATTGAATGGACACATTCATTGCCATGCCCGTCATCATGGCAAAATCTTTTGCGAATTGCAATCCCCCGGCACTTGAATTAGTTTATACGGCATGATGCCAATAAATGCTCCCCCGGAAAATCCGCCGCCGTCCGGCCGGCGTCTGGTCCGGATCGCCCTGGTTTATGGCGCCGGTATCTGGTGCGCGGCTTGGTTTGACCGCTGGGATTGGCGGTGGGTGCTGGCGGCGTCCGCCGCCATGCTGGCGGTATGCCTGGCGGCGCAATGGCTGCGCCCGGTCTGGTTGGCGCGCGCCGGCCTGTGGGCGGGCTGGTTTTTGGCCGCCTGGGGCTTGACGGGCGCGCGCTGGGATGCCGCCGGCCCGGAGCAGTTGGGCCGCCTGCTGCAGCGTGCCCGCGAGTCCGTGGAATTACAGGGGCGCATCGCCGGACAACCGGTTTTTTATCACGCCAAGGCGCGTTCCGCCGGCGCGGCGGAGCTGAGGGGATTATGGCTCTTCGATTTTGATATATCGCATATCCGCCGGCTGCCGGATTGGCAGCCGGCGCGGGGGCGTGTGCGCGTTTTTTTAGCGGGCGCCGAAAGCCTGCAGCCGCAGAGCGGATCCGCATGGCGCCTGGCGGGCGCGTTGACGGATCATCTGTCTCTGCACTCGGAGCGGCGGCAATGGCAATGGTACTGGCCGGCCTCGCTCGGTCAGCCGTCCGCGCCGGCGCCCGCCGGGTGTCCACCCCGGGCATCGGCCGCCTTGAAAACAATGCGCCGTTATACCCTGCGAGCGGATCCGCGTTCGGCGCGCCTGGCGGCGGCGGCCAGCGCCTGGCAGCCCGGTCCGTATTTTCAGGCTTGGCGCCGGCGCGCCGGAGAGTTGCTCGCCCTGGGCTTGGCCGGCCGTCCGGATGTGGCCGCCATATTACGCGCATTGATATTGGGGTATGACGAGGAATTGCCGTCCGATTTGCGCCGGCGATTTGTCGCAACGGGCACATTTCACCTTTTTGCAATTTCCGGCACCCATATGGCGTTGCTGGCCCTGTTGGCGGCCGGCGTGCTGCGGCTGGCAGGAATCTCCCGGATTTATTGGTTTCTGGGGGTCGCGCCGGTGCTGGCGTTTTTCACCGCCATGGTTGGCGCGCCCGCCAGTGCGGTGCGCGGCAGTTTAATGGCTGGCCTCTGGCTGCTGGGGATGCTGGTCGGGCGCCGCGGCGACGGGGTGTCCGCGCTGGCCCTGGCGGGATGGTTGATTTTGCTGTGCGCCCCCGCCCAGTTGTTTGCGCCTGGCTTCATCCTTTCCTTTGTGACCGTCGCGGGCCTGATGTGCATCGCTCCTTTCTGCACACGGCTCCGGGCGGACGCGGCGCCGGCGCCGATTGACCCGGCGCGCAAACGCTGGCGCGTTTGGATGCGCCAGGTCTGGCGCGCCTGCCTGTTCAGCACGGCGGCTTCCACGGCGGCGTGGCTGGCCGCCATGCCGTTGATGGCCTGCTGGTTCAACGTCTGGTCGCCTCTTTCCGCCCTGGCCAATGTGCCGGTCATACCGCTGGCCGGCATATCGCTGGGGCTGGGATTCCTGGCCATGCTTCTGGGCGGCCTGCATCCCGGGTTGGCCGCCGCCTGCAACTGGATGAATATTGCTCCGGTCATCCTGATGCGCGACTGGCTCGCATTCGTGCAGTCCATTCCCGGCTGCCAGCTGCTCGTCAGCAGCCCGCCGGTTTGGGCGATCTGCGCCTGGTATGCCGGATGGGGCATCCTGGTCTGGCGGCGGATCAAACTGACAGTTGCCCGGCGCGCCGCGCGGGCGGCTGCCGCCGATTCGTCATCTTCCAGCAAGTTACCGGCTGACCCGGCATACGGCGCGCTTGCGGATAAGCCGCGGCGCCAGTGGGACTGGCGCTTGCCGGCGGCGCTGGCCCTGATCGCAGTCTGGCCGGCCTGGGATTTCACCGATGGCTGCGCCGGCCGCGTTCAAATCATGAATGCCGGTGGAAGGGCAGTAGTCCTGGGGTGCGGACCGGGCCTGGTCCGCCGCGCCTTCTGGCTGGTCAACGCCGGCAACCTGCGCCAGGCGCGCCAGTTAAGGCAAATGTTAGCCCAAGCCGGTGTGAACCGGTTGGACCTGTGGATGCTCTCCGGGATGGATGCCGGGAATGTCAATGCCGCCGCGGATTTGATCGAAAGCGGAGAATTTAAGCCGGCCCGTACGGTTTATCCGGCCGGCGCGCCACGTTACCGCGTGTTTGCCGGCCTACTCCGGTGTCTGGCGCAGGCGGGAGCGCATTTAACAGAGGCAACCCAGGCCGTATCGGGCGAATTGGCCGGCAACCTGGTATGGCAAGCCCGGCCGGGTGCCGATGCGCCGGGCCGGATGACAGCGGAAACAGCTTGGGCGGCATGGGCTGCGGCAATAACGCCGGGCGATGCCGAAGGTCAGTTGCCCCCAAGGATTGCAATTGCACCGCGGCATGCAGCCGGGCCAGGCGGAGCAGGGGGACGGATGATCATCGAATGCGCGCCGCATGGTTTCGGGCCGCAATTCATGGCCGATGACGCGGAAAGCCGCGTGGCACTTGCGCCGGGACAAATGTTGACCTTGGACTTTACCAGGCAAGGCGTATGGGCGCGGTGGATGGGCAGCGCGGCTGGCAGGTAGTGACGACCAGAAGTTACCACGAAAATTGGAATTGAAAAGATTTAAAGCAATCATGGAGCGTGTAAATTAATTTTTGCACGGTTATCTGCTGGCGATGCAAAATTCCGGGAAAACAATTTGCAGCAGCGGATTTTTCCCTTGCCTGAAATGCGTCGGAATTGTATAAGCCGCATGGTGATATGTGCTGGACGGCTGCATGGCAAAGCCGGACGGCATGCAAACCAACCGGAGGGAAGTGCGCATGCAAATCATCGGAGTCTGCGGAAATTACCGGCCGGGCGGAGTGACGGAACGCTTGCTGGATGCGGCCCTGGAAGGCGCCCGCGCGGCTGGCGCTGCGGTGGACGTGCTGACACTGCGCGATCTCAATTTCGAATTCTGCCGGAACTGCAAGCATTGCTGGCAGTCGCCGGGAGACGGACCGGCGGCGGATTGCGTCATCCGGGACGATCTCACACCCTGGCTGGAGCGGATCGCTGCCGCCGATGGCTTGATCCTGGCCGCGCCCGTGAATTTCGGGTCGCTCACGGCGCTGTTCAAGAAATTCCAGGAGCGTTGCCTGGTGCTGACCCGGCTCAACCCGTTGACCGGCCTCCCGCGCCGGCTGGCTGGCGTGCCGGCAGTGCCGGCTGCGCGTTACCGCGGCCGGCCGCGCCCGATGCTGTGCCTGACTGCTTCCGGTGCGCCGGCGTGGGTAGGGCGGCTCATGATGCCCTGCGCCCGGAAGCAATTCCGGGCGCTGGGAGAGGCTTGGGGCGGCCGGATCGCGGGCTTGATCTGGGCCGGCGGCAGCATGGCCCCGGGGCATCTGCCGGAAGACCGCCTGTTAGCCGCGGCCCGCGCGGCCGGAGCGTGCCTGTCGGATTGAGAAGGGAATAGTTTCACGGCGGAATCCTCCTCTTTGCCAGAGTGGCCTGGCCAACTCGACAAGTTAATCAATAATACCTGAAATCGGTTTTGATATGCAATGGCATTTTCCGGCCGCCCCGGCATTCGGATTTTGGCTGCTGTGCTGCCGGTCGGGTTTGAACCAGCCCCTTCCAAATCACGCCATGGCGTTATTGCGGTCTTGGAGGGACGACTTCCACGTCGTCCGTGTATCAGGCGAATTGCGGCCTGGTCGGGCTGAATGCTAGACATCTCAAGTAATATCTGCTAAACACCTGCAAAACGCACCCAACCCGGCGCGGCGGTGCGGCCGGGCCTTTTACTATGAACATCGATAGCGGCTTTGGCAAAATGAAGGCAAAACTGTTTTTGAAAAGCGCGGCCGGCATGCTGGCCTGTATCCTGGCGCAGGGGATCGCCGCCGGCGCCGAATATGCCCTGCATGTTCAAACGTGCAAACCGGAAGCGCTCTATGCGGTCGGCGAAAAGATCGTTTTCAGCGTGATGCTCACCGCGGACGGGGCGCCCTTGCCCGGCCAGACCGTGAACTATGCCATCACGCGCAACGGCCGCCGCGATCCTGTCCGAGGCGCCATCACTTCCGCGGTAACGCCGGCTTCAATTGCAACGGTCATGGATAACCCGGGTTTTGCGCTATGCGCGGCGACCTTCACTGCGCCCACCGGCCAGACGGTGCGCGGGCTGGCCGGTGCCGGCGCCGCTCCCCTGGAGATCAAGCCCGGCCTTGAATTGCATGATGAGTTCGACCGATTCTGGGATGCCCAAAAAGCGGCGCTCGAGAAGCTTCCGCTGGAATTCAGCCTGGAACCCGTTCCCGCGCCCGCCGGGTATGCGGGGAAGGTGGAATGTTTCGATATCAAGGTCAATTGTCCTGGCGCCAAGCCGGTTTCCGGGTATTTGGCCAAACCCGTCCAGACGGTGAAAGCATCACTGCCGGCCATCGTCACCTATCACGGGGCGGGGGTGCGAAGCGCGAAAATCGAATTGGCCTGCTCCTGGGCGGAGAAAGGCATGCTCGCGCTCGATATCAATGCGCACGGCATCGCCAATGGGCAACCCCCGGAGTTTTACGACCGCCTTAACACCACGGACTTGAAAGGTTATCCGCATTTAAACAAGGGTGACCGTGAAAAGTGTTATTTTCTGGGCATGTTCCAGCGGGTTTACCGGTCGCTGCAGTTTATCAAAAAACAGCCCGAATGGGACGGCAAATGCCTGGTCACCCGCGGCAGCAGCCAGGGTGGCGGGCAGTCTATCGCGGCCGCCGGATTGGATTCGCAGGTCACTTTTTGCGCGGCGCTGGTGCCAGCCCTTTGCGACCATTACGGCTATCTTGCCGGACGGGCGAATGGCTGGCCGCGGCTCATCGCGGTTGATCAATCCGGCCAACCGGCGCAGGTGGATGTCGTCGCCGCGGCCAAATACTTTGACGGCGTGAATTTTGCCGCGCGGATCAGGGCGGAGGCGATCTTTACCGCCGGGTTGATTGACAACACCTGCTGTCCGTCTTCCGTCTACTCCGCTTATAACTGTGTTCCCGGCCGGAAAGCCATCTTCAACAATCCGCGCTTCGGCCACCATAATCCGCCGGAAGCCGAGCAGGCCGTGGACCAGGCCATTGACGCGCATGTCTGGGCCATGCGCGCGCGAAAATAACGCCGCCCGCCGCGGACGCCGTCAGGCCAGGCTGGCCAGATCCATGTTGCGGGCGGCGGCTACTTCATCCAGCCGGCCGATTTCGGTGGTGGCGGGCGCCGCATGCAACGCGTCGGAATTGGTACGCGCGATTTCCGCCAGTTCGGCCATGACCTCGGCGAAGCGGTCCAGGGTTTCGCGCGTCTCGGTTTCCGTGGGCTCCACCATCATGGCTTCCGGAACGATCAGCGGGAAATAAACCGTGGGCGGGTGGATGCCGCGGTCAATCAGGGCCTTGGCGAAATCCATGGCGCGCGCGCCGCCGGCTTGCCGGGGATCGACGCTGAGGACGAACTCGTGCATGCAGGGGCCGGAGTAATTGGCGGCGAAATGCTTGCGGAGCTTCTCGAGCAGGTAATTGGCGTTCAGCACGGCATGGTTGCTGACCGCGCGCAAGCCCTCGCGGCCGATCATCAGGCAGTAGGCGTAAGTCCGCACGAGCACGCCGAAATTGCCGTAAAAGGGCGCGACGTAGCCGATGCTTTTGGGGTAATCGTAGTCCAGGGCGAATGCGCCGTCCGTCCGCTTGATCACGCGGGAGATCGGCAGGTACGGCCGCAGCCGTTCGACGACGCCCACCGGGCCGGCGCCCGGCCCGCCGCCGCCGTGCGGCGTGGAGAATGTCTTATGCAGATTGAGGTGGCAGACGTCGAATCCCATGTCCGCCGGCTTGCACCGGCCGAGGATGGCGTTGAAATTGGCGCCATCGTAATACATCAGGCCGCCGGCGTCATGCACCAGCCCGGCGATCTGTTCCACGTCCGGCTCGAACAGCCCCAGGGTGTTGGGATTGGTCATCATCATGCCGGCGGTGTGTTCGTTCAGCGCGGCTTTGAGGGCTTCGACATCCACCGTACCGCGCGCATTGGACGGGATGGTCACGACTTCAAACCCGGCCAGCGCGGCGCTGGCGGGATTGGTGCCATGGGCCGAGTCGGGAATGAGGATTTGCTTTTTTTGCCGGCCCTGGTCGCGCTGCCAGGCCGCCATGATCATGGCGCCGGTGAGTTCCCCATGCGCGCCGGCCAGCGGCTGGAGCGTGAATTCGCGCATGCCGGTGATTTCGGACAGCAGGCGTTCGGTTTCATACAGCAGGCGCAACGCGCCCTGGGTCAGCCGCCCTCCGTGGCTTAATTGCGGCCACAGCGGATGAATCTGGGCAAACCCCGGCAGCGCCGCCGCGGCTTCGCAAGCCTTGGGGTTGTACTTCATAGTGCAGGAGCCCAGCGGGTAGAAGTTGGTGTCCACCGAAAAATTCCGGCGCGAGAGATTGGTGAAATGGCGGACGACTTCCAATTCCGACGCTTCCGGCAGCGCCGGCGGCGCTTCCCGGAGAAATTTACGGTCAATCAAGTCCCGCACCGGTACGGTCAGGCGCGGTGCGCGGGCCGCGCGCCGGCCGGGAACGCTTTTTTCGTAGATCAGTTGCATTTTAATCCCTTCCGGTAAAATCAAAGCGCCGCTTCCAGGGCGGCGGCGAAAATGTCAATTTCTTCCTTGGTGCGTTTTTCCGTGAAAGCCAGCAGCAGTTCCCGATCCATGCCCGGATAATACCGCGCCACCGGGAAGCCCGCGGCGAAACCTTTGTCAATCATGGCGCTGACGACGTCGGCGGCGTGGACCGGCAGTGTCAGGCAGAATTCGTTGAAGAAATAATGCCGGTAAGTGGGCGTCACGCCGGGAATGGCGGTGAGTTTCCCCCAGGCATAGGCGGCATTGGCCGCGCAGATTTCCGCCGTCTCCGCCAGCCCGTGTTTCCCCAGCAGGCAGAGGTAGATCAGCGCGCGCAGCGCGCAGAGCGCCTGGTTGGAGCAGATGTTGGACGTGGCTTTTTCCCGGCGGATGTGCTGTTCGCGCGCTTGCAGCGTCAACACGAATCCGCGGCGCCCCCGGGCGTCCTTCGTCGCGCCCACCAGCCGGCCGGGCATTTTATGCACGTGCTTCGCGAGGGTGGCCATGAAGCCCAGGTAGGGTCCGCCGAAGGAAAGCGGCAGGCCCAGGCTCTGGCCCTCGCCGGTGACAATATCGGCGCCCATCGCACCCGGCGGACGCAGCAGCCCGAGAGACAGCGGATAAACGGACATGATGCCCAGCGCGCCGGCGGCATGCGCGGCGCCGATGATGTCCGTGAAATCATCCAGGCAGCCGAAGAAATTCGGGTTCTGCAGGATGACCGCCGCCGTGTTGCGGTCCAGCATCCCGGTCAGCGCGGCGCGGTCCGCCAGGCCGCTTTTCAGGGGCACTTCCCGGAATTCGAAATCCAGGTTAGCGGAGAGGCACTTGAGCATGGCGCGGTAAATGGGGTTGACGCCGGCGTCTATCAGCACCCGGCGGCGGCGGGTGATGCGGAAGGCCATCATGATCGCCTCGAACAGGGCCGTGCCGCCGTCGTAAAGCGAGGCATTGGCGACCTCCATGCCCGTCAAGCGGCAGATGGCGCTTTGGTATTCATAGATGGCCTGGAGGGTGCCCTGTGAAATCTCGGGCTGGTAGGGCGTGTATGCGGTGAAAAATTCCGCGCGGCCCGCCAGTGCGTCCACCGCGGCCGGGATGAAGTGGTCGTAGAACCCGCCGCCGCAGAAGTTGACCAGTTGCGTGGCATTGGCGCCGGCGAGGCGTTGGAGCTTGCCGGCCATTTCCATTTCGGAGACGCCCGTCGGGATATTGAAGCCGGCCGTCTGGAGACCGGCGGGGATATCGCGGAATAACTGTTCGAAATCGGCCAGGCCGATCGCGTGCAGCATTTCCCGGGCTTCGTCGGCGCCCGGGGCGTGGAAGAGAGTTGCGCTCATGATTGCTCCTGGATTGATAAAAATGTTTTCAGGCCGGCGGCGTTTTCCGGCGTGCGGTGCCGCCGGTGTAGAGGGGCAGGGGGGCCACTACCGCCGGCAGCCGGCGGCCGCGGGCTGAAATTTCCAGTTGCCGCCCGGGCGCGGCGCAGGCGCGGTCCACATACGCCAGCGCCGCCGCCCGGTTGAGGCTGGGGGCGAACAAGCCGCTGGTGACCGCGCCGGCTTCCGCGTCGCCGCTGAACACGATGTCGCCCGGGCGCGCGGCCATGCGGCCCGGCAGCAGCAGGCCCACCAGGTCGCGGCGCCGGTCATCTTCCAGTTCCCGCCGCACGGCGTCGCGCCCGATGAAGTTTTTATCGAAATTCATGAAACGGCCCTGCGACGCCCCGGCGGGCGTCCGCTGGCGGCTCAATTCATGCCCGTAGAGGGCGTAACCCGCTTCCAGGCGCAGGGTATCGCGCGCGCCCAAGCCCGCGGGTTTGATCGCGCCCGCGCCCAGCAGCAGGCGCCAGAAATGGCGCACCCGCGCGGCGGGCAGAAACAGTTCGTAACCCCATTCGCCGGTGTAACCCGTCCGGCTGAGCAGGCAGGGCGTATCCTGCCAGACGACTTCCTGGAAGCGGAAATATTTCAAGTCCGGCACCTGGCCCGGGAAAATTTCCGCCAGCGCCGCGTGGGAACGCGGGCCCTGGATGTCCAGCTTGGCGGTATCCGGCGAGCAATCCAGGAAGGTGGTGTTGCTGGAGACATGCTCGCGGATCCAGGCGGCATCGCCGGCCGCCGTGCCGGCGTTGACCACCAGCCAGAACCGGTCGGCGCCCATGCGGAAGCAGATCAAGTCGTCAATCACCCCGCCGCGCTCGTCCAGCAGGTAACCGTATGCGCCCGCGCCGGCGGGGATGGCCGCAATGGATTGCGTCAGCAGGCGTTCCAGGTCCGCTTCCGCGCCCGGGCCGCGCAATTCGAATTCGCCCATGTGGCAGATGTCGAAAACCGTGGCCTGGCTGCGGGTGGATTGGTGCTCGGGGATGATGCCGGTGTAGAGCAGCGGCATCTCCCAGCCGGCGAAGTCCACCATGCGGGCCTTCAAACCGGTGTGTTCTTCGTAAAGCGGTGTTCTCATGCGAACCCCCAAGGTTGTTGGAACGACGGCCATGAATTGAAAAATTTTAATTTATGATACCAGAATCCCGGTTTGATTTTCAAGCTTATCTTTCGGTTTCGATGCTTGACGCTGCCGGGGCGATTCAGTAGCATGTTGCACGTAAACCGATTGAGGATTGAGGAGACGCGCATGCATTTCACCGATCGGCAGGAGGGCCGGGTGGCCGTGGTGGCGGCGGGGGGACGGATGGATGCCCCCGGGGCGCCGCTGATGGAACAGCATTTGCGGCATTTGGCGGACGAAGGCCGGACGCGGGTGGTGGTGGATTGCGCGGATTTGGAATACGTCAGCAGCGCCGGCTTGCGGGTATTCCTGGCCGCGGCCCGGCAGGCCCGGAACGCCGATGGCGCCTTTGCGCTGGCCAGCATGCCCAGGAGCGTCCGCGAGATTTTCGATATCGCCGGATTTTCGGCGATCATACCCATTTTTAATACGGTGGCGGAGGCCGTGCAGGCCTGCAGCTGAAACAAACAGGAGAATGTATCATGTTGACCTTTGCCGAGGAAATTCTGTTGCTGGCGCTGGACGATCAGCAGGGCGTGATCAAGCCCCTGCCGGTGTCCGCCATGGAATACGCTTTGTCGGGCGCTGTGCTGATGGATCTGGCGTTGGCGAACCGGATTGACACGGACTTGAAACAACTGCGCGTAGTGGACGGCGCTCCCACCGGCGACGAGATCCTGGACGAGACGCTGAAGATTCTGCAATCCCAGCCGGCGCCGCAGACTACCACCCACTGGCTGAGCTACCTGGCCGGGCAGGCGAAGGATTTGCAGGACCGGGTCCTCAAGCGGCTGGTGAAGAAGGGCATCCTGAAACTGGAAAACCGCAAAATTCTCTGGGTGTTCCAGGTGCGCCGATATCCCTTGCAGGACAACCGGGAAGTCAAGGAAGTCAAAACCCGTCTGCGGGAGTTAATCATGAGCAGCGAAATTCCCGACGCCCGCGAGGCGGTGTTGATCGGCCTGGTGAACGCCTGCCGCCTGTTTGACGAAATATTTTCCGAGACGGAGTTGGACAAGTATCGCCCGCGGATCGCCGCTTTGGCCAAGTTGGACCTGATCGGCCAGGAGGTGGCGCGCTCCATTCATGAAATCGCCCAGGCCATGGCGCTGGCCATGCCGATGATGGTGTGAATCAAGCCTGGTTTTCCAGCGTCTTGCGCTGCATCACGGCCAGGTAGCGGTCGGCTTCCTCCAGGCTGGAGAAAATCGCTTCCTTGGGCAGGGCGGCGGCGATTTCAAAAACCTTGGCGATCTGCGGCGGCAGCCGGACCATCATAAAGCTCCGGTTCTGCGACTCCAGCGCCTTGCGCGCCTTGAAAATCAGCCGGAGCCCCATGCTGCTGATGTAATCCAGCCCGGACATGTCGCAAACCAGCACCCGGAATCCCGGCGCCGCCAGGGCGGGCAGGAGTTTTTGTTCGCACAGCGGCGCGGTGGCGGTGTCCAGCCGGCCGGACAGGGACACGAGGCAGCGGCCATTTTCGGGTTTGGCAATACGGATGTCAAACATCTTCAGCTCCTTGTGGCTAGCGGGATTGGATGATTAAGCACAGCGGCAAATTATCACAAGCGTCTTCGGAATGCCAGCAAAATTGCAGAATTATCTTTTGTGTTTCGGCGGCGATGTGCTATGATCACTAATTAATTTTTCCAACCAAGGATCAAGGCGCATGCGCGAAAATTACGCCGCGGAGTTGAATCGCAAAGATCTGGAATTGGACGTTAGCTTGCGGCCGGCGAAATTCCCGGATTTCATCGGACAGGTTAAAATCCGCGATCGGCTGGAGTTGTTTGTCGCTGCGGCGCGGGGCCGGAACGAGGTGCTGGACCACGTCCTGCTTTCCGGCCCCCCCGGCCTCGGCAAGACCACGCTGGCCTACATCCTGGCGGATGCCATGGGCAGCAACGTGCGCGCCACTTCCGGCCCCGTGATCGACAAACCCGCCGACCTGGCCGGCATCCTCACCAGCATCGAGCCGGGGGATGTGGTGTTTATTGATGAAATCCACCGCATGCAGAAATCCGTGGAAGAGTACCTGTATTCCGCCATGGAAGATTTCGTGATTGACATCATGCTGGACCAGGGCGCCAATGCCCGCGCGGTCCGCTTGAACCTTCCGCGTTTCACCCTGGTCGGCGCCACCACCCGCAGCGGCCTGCTTTCCGCTCCGCTGCGCTCCCGCTTCGGCCTGGCCTGCCGCCTGAATTATTACGGCCACGCGGATTTGCAGGCGATCGTGTTCCGGTCCGCCCGGCTGTTGAAGGTGGATGTGGATGCGGACGGCGCGCTGGAAATCGCCGCGCGCGCCCGCGGCACGCCGCGCATCGCCAACAACCTGCTGCGGCGCGTCCGCGACTACGCGCAGATACGCGCGGACAATAAGGTCACCCGCCCGGTCGCCGACCGGGCGCTGGCGATGCTGGAGATTGACCGGTACGGCCTGGACGAGATGGATAAACGCCTGCTGGAAACGCTGGTGCATAAATTTTCCGGCGGCCCCGTGGGATTGAACTCGCTCGCCGTCTCCGTCGGAGAAGAGCCCGACACCATCGAGGAAGTTTACGAGCCTTACCTGATCCAGGAGGGATACCTGCAGCGCACACCCCAGGGGCGCCTGGCCACCGCCTTGTGTTACGAGCGGCTGGGTTTGCCCGCGCCGGGAGCGCGGTCCCGCCAGGGGGAATTGCTCTAACCGGCGGTTGCATTTTGATAGATACATAACCCGACATCCACGAGGTGAAATCATGCCGAATAACAAACGCTCCAGCAAGTCCCAGCAGCCCGCCGCCGCCCGCGGCCCGCGCGGATTCGCCCCCGCGGCGCGCCGCCTGGCCGGCCATGTCCCGACTATCGCCATTACCCCGGTGGCCGACGGCCGCCCCGGCGCGTACGAATCCAACCTCGCCGGCACCTGGGGCATGGCGGATAAGGTCGCGCGCCTGATCCGCGAAAACGTGGTGCTGCCCGATGGCACGCCCGTGCGGGTGGTCACGCCCCCGGAAATCGTTTACGGCGCGCGCACCGGCGCGCTGGCCCAGGAATATTACGCCCGCGAAGGCGTCAGCGCCAATATCTGGGTCAGCCGCTCCTGGGCCTACAGCGATGAATTGATGAGCGCCTGCCAGGGGCTTGGCAGCAGCGAATGGATTCAGGCCGCCTACGGCTTGAACCAGACTGACCGGCCGGGCGCGGTCTGGCTGAAGGCTTTTTGCGCGGCCATGGATGAAAAGGAACGGCCGATCTTTTCCATCTACAATCCGGACTTGGAGGCGGAAGACGGCGAATTGGCGCCCTACGTGCGCGAGCGCCTCCTGCGTTTCGCGCGCTGCGCCGCGGCGGTGGCGGAAATGCGCGGCAAAAACTACCTTTCGCTGGGCGGCGTCTCCATGGGCATCATCGGCGCGGATGTCCGGCGCAATACCTTCCTGCATTACCTGGGCATGGGCGCTGTTTCCGTGGACATGGTGGCCATCAAGGGCCGGATTGACCAGGGCTTCTATGACCACGAGGAGCTGGAGCGGGCCTTCCGCTTCCTCAAGGAAAACGCCACCTTCGAGTTCGGCGCCGGCGCGCGCCCATCGGCGCCCGACGAACTGCTGCGCACCAGCATCCTGATGACCATGATCACCCGGGACTTGATGATCGGCAATCCCAAACTGGCGGATGCGGCTTTTGCCAAGCGCCATGGCTTCAAGGTCAATGTCGAGCGCGCCCAGGGCGCGAACGCCATCGTTGCCGGCACCCAGGGCCAGCGGGCCTGGACCGATTTGTATCCCAACTTCGACTTGACCGAAGCGCTCCTGAACAGTTCGTTCGACTGGAGCGGTGGGCGTCCCCCGTTTGTCGTGGCGACGGAAAACGATTCCAAAAACGCTATCGGCATGCTCGCGGCGCACCTGTTGACCGGGCTGCCCCAGTTGTTCGCCGATATCCGCACCAACTGGACCGCGGACAGCATCCGCCAGGCCACCGGGCATGATATTTCCAAGCTGGCCCCCGCCGGATTTATCGACAAGCGCAATTCCGGCGCCGGCGCGCTGGAATACGCGCTGGACCTACCCGGCCTGGCCGGCCGCGGTTGGACGATGCCGGCGATTGCCGCCCGCCTGCGGGATGACGCGGGCTTCCAGGCGCAAGTGGCCCGGGAAGCCTTCCGCCGCACGAAGTTCATCCATGCCGCCCTGGAATATTTCCCCGGCGACGGCCTGTCCAGCCATTACCGCACGCCGGGCGGCATTCCGGTTACGGCTTATCGCTATAACATGGTCGGCGAACGGTTGACCTGTTCCGTCGTGGAGGGCGATACGATTGACCTGCCGCCGGCCGTGGCCGAGCACGTCAACCGCGTCACCGATCCCACCTGGCCGGAAACCGCCTGGCGCCCGCGCGGCATGTCGTCCTTCGAATACATGACGCGCATCGGGCCGAACCACGACGGCAATTCCTTCGGCTGTATCGGCGCCGACATGCTCACCTTGAACGCCATGCTGCGCATTCCGGTGGACCTGCATAACGTGGCGCCGGCAGACGTTTTCCGCCCGACGCTCTGGGACCGGTTCGGCGGAGACGATTTCCGGGCCTGCGCCTTTTTGGGGCCGCTGTATCGTTAAGTTTGGAACTGGCAAAACAACAGTATGGCCATGACACCCGATAAGCCCGCGACATCCTTCACCTTTAAACTGGATGAAGCCCAGCAAATTCTGCTGATGGAAATCCTGCACGGCGGCAATTACCGCCCGGTGCCCATGGAATATACCCAGGCCGCCGCCGATGCCGATGGTTGCCGTGTGGCGCTGTACAACAGCGGCAAATGCCTGGTGCAGGGCAAAAAAGCCGCGGATTTCGTCCAGTTTGTCCTGGAGCCGCAGGTCCTGGGCGCCGTCCGGGTGGGGTACGAAAAAATCCTGGACGCCGCACATTATCAGCCGCACATGGGCGTGGATGAAAGCGGGAAAGGCGACTTTTTCGGGCCGCTGGTGATTGCCGCCGCTTATGCCGACCGGTCCTTGGCCGAGCGGATGCAGACCATGGGCGTGCGCGACAGCAAGCGCATCACCAGCGATAAGCGCCTGCTGGAAATTGCGCGCGACCTCCGGCAATTGCTGGGGCGGCGCTACAGCCTGGTGCGCATCGGTCCGGCGGCTTATAACCGCCTCTACGCCAAGATGCGGAGCGTCAACCGCATTCTGGCCTGGGGCCATGCCCGCGCCATCGAAAACCTGCTGACGGTGACCCCGGATTGCCCGCGCGCGGTTTCCGACCAGTTCGGCAGCCAGCAGCAGGTCTTGCGCGCCCTGATGGGCAAGGGGCGCAAAATTAAACTCGAACAAATGCATCGCGCCGAATCCGATCCGGCCGTCGCCGCCGCGTCCATCCTGGCGCGCGCAGATTTCTTGACTGCACTGCGGGAGATGGGCGAAAAGGCCGGCGTCAAATTCCCCAAAGGCGCATCCGCCGCCGTGGTCGCCGCCGCGGGCGAGTTGGCGGACAAACATGGTCCGGCCGCCTTGGTGCAAAATGCCAAATGCCATTTCCGCACCGCGGATGTGGTGTTGCAAGCGCGCGCCCTGACCCGCGCCGTGCTCGGGCCGGATGGGCAGGCGCAATCACAGGCGCAGCGGGATGCCGAAGCCGGCAAAGGCCCCTCCGGCGGACGTTTTCATCAGGCACATAAGGGCAAAGGCACATAGGGGCGGATTGCCAGGGGCACGAACACAGAGGGGCAGAGGGGCAGATGGGCAAACAGGTTGATCCAATTTCAAAAGTCGTCTCCTGCCACCTTGCGTGGCAGGAACGCCAGGTTGTGCAAAAATTTTTGATTGCCGGTTTGCCGGCGGAAAGGACACCATGATCAGAATTGGAGCAGTCAATCCGGACACTTCGCACTTCGGCACGTTTGCCAAGTACCTGCATGCCGGCTACCGCGCCCGCTACACCGCCATTTACAACGACGGCATCCGCGACGATGCGGCGATCGACAAGTTCATCGCCGATTTCCAGCTGGAAAAACGCTGCCGCACGCTGGATGAACTGGCCGATGGCGTGGATGTGGCATTCATCCATAGCTGCAACTGGGCGCAGCACCTGCGCCTGGCCGAGCCGTTCGTCAAAAAAGGCAAGCCGGTGTTTATTGACAAGCCGATCGTTGGCTCGCTGGCTGATTGCCGGAAACTGGAAGCCCTGGCGCGGCAGGGCGCCGTCATCCTGGGCAGTTCCTCCCTGCGGTATTGCGACGAGGTGCGCGATTTCCTGGCCAAGCCGGAATCCGAGCGCGGTCAGACTGTCAGTATCATCGGCACCGTCGGCACGGATGAATTCAACTATGGCATCCACGTGGTGGAAATGATCGGCGGGCTGGCGGGCACGGGCGCGGTGGCCTGCCGCTGCGTGGGCAGCGGCGAGGCGGGGGGACGCCGTTGCGAGACTTTTTTCGTCCGTTTTGCCTCCGGTGTGACCGCCGTTTACAACAACTTCCACGAAGTCTGGCACCCGGTCACGGCCACCATCATGACCACGAAGACCACTTTCCAGTTCACCGTCAATACCGGCCGGCTTTATGCGGCTTTGCTGGACCAGGTGCTCGATCGGATGGAAAACAAGCCCAACGCCCTGGCGGATATCCCGGCGCTGGTGGAGTCGGTGGCGATCATGCTGGCCGGCCGCCTGTCGCGCGCCCGCGGCGGCATTGAAGTGAAGTTGGCGGATATTCCCGTCGATGATCCCGGATTCGACGGCGCCGCCTTCGAAAAGTTTTACGCCAAGCGCTGAAAAGGACCGAAATGATAACCATTAAACAGGCCGCTGACAATTTCGAACGCGAACCATTGAAGGCGCCATTCGGATTCAAGGGCGGGTATGTCGGGGAATTGTGGCAGACGGCGGCATGCCTGGCGGATGACGCCGGGCATAACGGGGTAGGGTTGGGGACGCAAAGCATCCTCTGGTCCGACGCCGCCGTGTTCACCGCCCATTCGGAAGCGGCGGGGAACTGCCTGATGTATATGATGACCGCCTTCGCCTTGCGGCGCGCCGCCGGCATGTCTTTTGACACCCCGCTGGACCTGCTGGACCGCCTGCTGCCGGAAACCCATGCCTACGGCCAGAAACTGAGCGGCCGCCGGGATTTGCGTTTGACTTTCGCTTTGAACGCGCTGGTGGCCGTGGATAACGCCGCCTGGCAGCTTTACGCCGCCGTCAACGGCTGCCGCGATTTCGACGATATGCTCCCGGCGGAATTCCGGCCGGCCCTGTCGGCCCGGCACACGCAGGTCGCCTGCATCCCCTTGCTCTCCTACGGCGTCCCGCTGCCCGAAATCCAGCGGACGGTCCAGGACGGCTTTTTCTTCTTCAAGATCAAAATCGGATGCGACCCGGAAGGCGATGGCGACCGTGCAAAGATGCTGGCCTGGGACATGCGCCGGCTGACGGAAATCCATGGCGCCTTGAAGGAATTGACGACACCGCACACGCAAAATGGCCGCATCCCGTATTACCTCGACGCCAACGGCCGGTATGACAGCAAGGACCGCCTTTGCCGTTTGCTGGATCATGCCGCCAAAATCGGCGCTCTGGAGCGCATCGTCCTGCTGGAAGAGCCATTCCCGGAAGAACTGGAACTGGATGTGCGCGATCTGCCGGTGCGGCTGGCGGCCGATGAAAGCGCCCATTCCGCCGCAGATGCGCGCCGCCGGATGGATATGGGGTACGGCGCCATCGCCCTGAAACCGATCGCCAAGACCTTAAGCATGAGCTTGCGCATCGCCCGCCTGGCGGCGGAACGCCGCGTGCCTTGTTTTTGCGCGGATTTGACCGTCAATCCCATACTGGTGGATTGGAACAAAAACGTGGCCGCCCGCCTGGCACCGCTGCCGGAATTGTCCATCGGCGTGCTGGAGACCAACGGCCATCAGAATTACCGCCATTGGGCCGACATGGCGCGGCGGCATCCCTGCCGCGGCGCGCCCTGGACCGCGCCGGTGCGCGGCGTGTTTGATCTGGGCGATGATTTTTACCGCCGCAGCGGCGGTATTTTCATGGCCAGCCAGCATTACGCCGGCTTGGTGGGGGCTTGATCCGGCCCGGCTTTGCGCTGCCGGGGTTCCGCCTCGGCGCGGCCGGGGGCGGGGGCGTCGGGCTCGCTTTCGGTTTTCAGGGAAGTAATGTCCTGCATGGTCTCCGCCATGCAGTCCGGGCACAGCCCGTGGGAAAATGACAGCAGCGAATTGTCGCTGATGTAATCTTCGATCAATTGCCAGGAAGTATCGTTGATGCGCACCCGGTGGCACTTGGCGCAGACCGAGATCAGGGTGCTCAGGATGCGTTTTTGCTGGACGTAGGTGTTGCCCACGGCAACGATCGCCGTAAATAAAACCGCCGCGGTCAGCACACAACCGCGCACGAGCGTGGAGTCGTCCGGCGATTCGCCGAAATAAAAACCGGAAATATCGCGTAACTCATTCACCCAGATCAGAAGCAGCAGCATGACAAAGGTCAACATCTGCCACAAGCCGATATACGCAAACGGATCGCGCGGCAGGTGGATGGTGTGAGATTTTTTCATGTCCGGATTCCTGGTGCGTGTGGCCGCCGCGGCGGGCGTGCCATGCCGATCCTTATTTGCCTCTATTGTATAGATCTTGTCCGGCGCTTGCAAAGAATATTTTTTAAAAATATCCGCTGGGTCGGGTTGCATAGGATAAGCCGTGGCGAAAGACGCGCGTTCCCGGCGTGTTTTTAAATAACGCAAAAACGCCACAATAGACCGGCGATACCGTTCCCGGGCGCCGGTATCCAAAGTCTGCTCGCCGGCCAGCCCGGTATTCCAATCCGCAAACGACACCGGAGTATTGCTGACCTCAGCCATCAATTCCTCCTGATATGCGGGCGTATAACAATTCTTTATTACTATGTCGATAAAATAAATTCACGCCTGTCAATTTAGAATCAGCCGCGTAAAACCTTGCCGTCGAAATCAAATTAGTATCATATTTCCTGAATTTTGCACCGCGCAAGTTTGGCGCAGGGCAAGGCGGCGAGGGTGATGGTGTATTCTTATACATGGAACCCTTGCCAACGCTGCCCCGCGCCAAAATCGCGCGGCCGGCTGCCGGCGAATATTGGCGTTTCCGGATACTATGCTCGCGTAACCATATGGGTGACATCATTTAACCGTGCAAAATTTAATTTGCATGCTCTATGATTGCTTCAAATCATTTCAACGCCAATATTCGCGCAAAATTCAGGTATTTGCATGTTAACAAAAAAGATAGTATCCAATGCCAAAGGTGTTTTCCATTCTTGTTTGTTGCAAAAAATATATTCCTGTTCGTAACAAGTCAAGTGTCCGCTTTTTGTAACAAGTGATCTGTCCGATTTGTTATTGTGTGTTGTTGCTCCTGGGGTGAGGATTTTCCTCCCCCGCGGGGGAGGAAAAAGTTTATGCGACGTCCTCCAGCGACGCCGAAATGTTCAACGGTCCTTGGTAGCGGCCAACCACATGCGGGCCATAACGGATGGACACCGTGCCATCGAGGTGCTCGCAGACTTTAACCCGGCACTTGGCGAAGCTGAAACGCCATTTTGATGGTCCAATCTGCAAGCGGCGACTCCCGACAGCCACGGTATTGTCATTTTGAACCTCTCGCGCATGCTGCACACAGAAAATGCTGTCCAAATCCTGCTCACCGCAAGGCACGAAACACGTTCCTGTTTCCCGCGCCTTCACCTTCATGTTGCGATTGAAGGAAGGCAGAAACTGTTGTTGAATATAGACGTTGGCCTCGGCCATCGTCCGGATTCCCGCCTGCCTTAATTCCTGCGGCAGGCGCCCTTGCCAGGTCTTAAACATCCGCTCTATTCGCCCACGTCCCTGGGGGCTATAGCTCGGAATATGTTCGATCCCCAACTGTTGCAACGCCCGTCCAATTTGCGTCAATTGACGCCGGTCCACCGCCCCGCCTTCTTTGGGCGTATAAAAGAAATGACTGCCACGATCCGTGTACAGACTGCAGAAAACCCCATGTTTAATAATGACTTCTTTCAACCCCTTCATCACCGTTAATGTCCCTTCCTGGGGCACAAGATAGGCCGTGTAGACTTCGCTGGTGGCATCGTCCATCACCAGGATCAGATCCTGCTTCTGGCCCGCCAGCAGGGGCAACCAGGCATGGGTGCTGCCATCCACCATCAACATCATCCCCGCCATTGGTCGCCGTTCCCGCTGCTGCCGATGCGGCCCTCGTTTCCGGGCCTTCGCCACCAACCCGGCCGTCTGCAAGGCGCTCTTGACCCACTGATAACTGAGCTCGATCCCATGCTCCGCCTGCAGCTTCTCGTGAAAATGCCTCACATTGAAATCCATGTATTCTTCTCGGTACAACCTCAGCACCTGCTTCACCGTCGCAAGGGGCACGCGCCGCGGCCCCGGTATCTTCCGCCGACGATCCAGCAGCCCGTCGTAACCATACCGCTCGTAGCGCCCTTTCCAGCGCCGCATGGTCCGGTAGCTCACACCTAGTATCTCCGCCGCCTCCCACCACATTAACCGCCCTTCAATCGCACGCAAGATCACTTCCTGTACCTTCATTGCCCGCTCCAGTGCTGCCTTCGGATATTCATCCATATAACCCCCCTTTGAATGCACCATCCTGACAGCTTTAAGCGGACAAATCATTTGTTAATTATGCGGCCAAGTCATTTGTTTACGACAGGAATTCCTGTGGCAGTTGCTCTTCCTCTTGCCCCTCCTCGCCATCTTTTGTGTGTGGCATGCCAGAAGCGTCACGAGGAACCGTACGATCCAAGGCCTCATATCGGCCCACTTGATCGTCGTGGCTGCTATTCCCGTCGTTATCAAGATCGGTGATGTTGTCCTGGAACTCATTCCCTATCATTTCTTCAAAGAGCTGTTCGGCCTGCTTGAGCGGCTTCATATAATCGCGCTGTGGCATTACTTGGTGATCGTACTGGCTGTTGCTGTCGTTTTGTTTGCTGTTTTCATCATCCAGAAAAAGATATTCGACAAGGCTCGACTCTACGAGAAACGGCTCTCCAAGGGCGCGTGCTATGCGTGCGGAAAGAAGCTCCCGGCGAAGAATTCAGGGGCGTGCCCGTTCTGCGGAGAAAAGCAACTACGGCGATGCACACGATGCGGCGTCGAAACGTATATCACCGGTGTCTATTGTATGCAATGCGGACAAGAACAGACAGCCCAACAACCGCAGGCAACGGGCACAGGCAGGGGGGCGGTCGTATAAAATGATAATACGCTTCGAGTGATACATGCGTTGCAAGTTTTGGATTACTGCATTGCACGTTCCCAAGGCAATGCTGAGCCTTGGTTCGGCCCGGAGCGCGTTACGGAGGAGTTGCGAATGCGTCTGGAGGAAGTGCCCATTGAGACGGAGGTGTTTGTTGGCTCTCTGGTGGACGCCTGTCCATGGTCGGATTTCGTCACTGCGTATTGGCAGAAAGGGATGTTCGCCACCAAAATCGGTTGGCCATCGGTCATGCCATGTGTTCGTCTGTCAGATGGCGCCATCCTCAAACGGAATGCGCAGCGTCTCGGATTGTATCTCACACCCAACGATCCAAGGGCTTTCATTCATCGGCTGTCTGAACTCGCTCCCGGCTTAACAAAGGAAATGATCATATAGATTTCCAGCAACTACTCCGAGGCGACTCGTAAAAGCTCGCGCCACAATGTGCGTTAAGCGCGTCCAAACCACGGTCATCAGGCGATTTTACGCCGGCGGCGGCTCCAGAACGGAACCGTGGGCGTCCAGGTAGCTTTGCAGGATGATCTGGGCTGCTGCCTGGTCGCGCAATTCCCGCCGGCGGGCGCGGCGAACATTGCCGTCCAGCAGCATCCGTTCCGCCATGCTGCTGCTAAGGCGCTCATCCCACAATTCCACCGGCAGCCCGGTGGCCTCGCGCAATTGCCCGGCAAAATGCTGGACCGCCTCGGCGGCCGGGCCGGCCTGACCCCGCATGTCCAACGGCCAACCCAGCACGATCTGCCGCACGGCGCGCTCGGTGCAGGTGGCCTTGACCGCCTCCAAGGCATGGCGGACGCCGCGCAGTTCCACCGTCGGCAGAGGCAGGGCGATGACACCGGTTTCGTCGCTGAGGGCCAGGCCCATCCGGCGCGAGCCGAAATCTATGCCCAGGCACCGGGTCATAACCAGCCCCGGCTGTCCGCCCGGCGCTTGAGCTGAGCGACGATTTGCTTGACATCCTGGTCGCGGCATTTCGGGCAGACAAGTGTGGCATGGTTGTGCTGCACCACCACCAGGTCATCCACGCCGATCAGCGCCACCAGGTGATCCTTGCCGGCCACAATCACATTACGGGCAGCGTCCACTGTAGCGGTGCGGCCGACGCAGACGTTGCCGGCGGCATCCGGCTTGAAATGTTTTTCCAGGGCCGACCATGACCCGAGATCGTCCCAGCGGAATTTACCGCGGGCCATGACGATATTACCGGCTTTTTCCATCAGGGCGTAGTCAATGGAAATCTTTTCCATCCGGCGGTAGGCGCGGGACAAGGCTGCCGCAAATCCGCGCCGGCCGACGGCCGGCGCCAAAGCGTCCATCAGTTGCGTCAGTTGCGGATGATGGCGGCGGACGGCATTTTGAAAAGACTCCAGCGACCAGACAAACATGCCGGCATTCCAGTAGAAATTGCCGGCTTGCACGTAGCGCTCCGCCGTGGCGCGATCGGGTTTTTCCACAAATCGCGCCACTTTGTGAAATTCAGTCTGGCAGCGTCGGCCCCGGCCGGGAACGACCAGCCGCGCCCGCGCCGCTTCCAGGTACCCGAATCCCGTGCTGGGCGCGGCGGGCGGGATGCCGATGGTCAGGAGCAAGTCCTCGGCGGCCGCCAGGTCCAGGGCATCGGCCAATGTCCGCCGGAACACCGGCAGGTCGCCGATGATATGGTCGGCGGTCAGGATCGCGATTTGCGCCGCCGGATCGCGGGCACGGACGATGGCGGCGCCCAGCGCCACGGCCGGGGCGGTGTTGCGCGCCTCGGGTTCGCCGATAATATTGTCCGCCGGGAATTCCGGCATGATCTGCCGGATGGCCGGCGTCAATTCAGCATTGGTGACGATGATCACCCTTTCCGGCGGAATCAAGGGGTGCAGGCGGCGGACCGCCTCCGCCAGCATGGGCTGCGGGGAAGTGAGCGCCAGCAATTGTTTCGGCCGGCGCGCGGTGCTCATCGGCCAGAATCGTTCGCCGCGGCCGCCGGCCAGTATGACGGCATAGGCATGGGAATGTGATGCAGGTTTTGGTTTCAATGGATTGGCTTGTTCCTGGTGAATTTAATTTAAATTCATGATAATTTGAATGCCGCGCAAGGTCAAGCGCGGATCGACATGCACGTTGAAATCCGCGCCGGCCAGCGCGCGCCGGGCATATCCGCCTGTGGCGCAGACGGCGGCGCCGGCCGGCAATTCCGCCCGGATTGCCGCCAGGGCTTCGCGGAACATGCCGCGCCAGCCGAGAATCGCGCCGGCCCGCATGGCGGCGCGGGTGCCGCGGGCGATGGCTCGCCGGGCGGCCCCGGCGGACGGCAAAGGCAGGCGCGGCAGGCACGCCGTGCGATCCGCCAGGTAATCCAGGAAAAGCGCCGGGCCGGGCATGATCAGGCCCCCGGCGAATCGCCCGCCGGCATCCACGGCGTCCACCGTCAAGGCCGTGCCGAAATCCGCGATGATCACCGGCGCCCCGTAAATTTTAAAGGCGGCGGCGGCATTGGCCAGGCGGTCGGCGCCGATGGTGGCCGGGCGCGGATAATCGAGTTTAACGCACAAATTCAAAGTGTGTCGGATCAGGAGCGGAGCGGCGCCGGTCAAGCGCCTTAACTCCGTCTGCCAGATGCCGGTGGCCGCCGGCGCCACCGAACAGATGGCGGAGCGATCCGGCGCCGCGCCGGCCGCCAGGCGGCGCAGCCAGGCGCGTACGGCCGCCGGCCGGCTGGCTGCCGTTGGCATGCGCCAGACGCGGCCCGGACCGCGGATACCTGTCAGCGCTGCCGAAACGCTGGAATTGCCGATGTCAATCAGTATAGCGGTGTTCATCTGAGATAATTTCAAAAGTCGCCCCCTGCCACCTTGCGTGGCAGGAGCGAAAGGTTATGCAAAAACACAATGTGTTGTTTTTTAACAATATGTGGCGTTTTAGATAGCCTTGGTCTCCGGTGGGCTTGTCCGCCTCAGGTGGAACAAGCCCGCCTGGGGACTTTTGAAATAGGTTCATCTTACATGTAAAAAAAACGCCAAGGGGCTAATAATCAATGTCCGTAAGATTAAAGACTGCCGGCGGAGAAAGCAAGCACAAGGTCTGTAATTGCGATATTGCCTGATGGTTCATGATGTGTATAATGCAATCCAAAAGACCAGCCACGGTATATTGCGCAACAAAAAGGGAAAACCATGAATGGCAGAGAACGGGTAGCCAACACCATTGCGCGCAAGCCGGCGGATAAAATCCCGCTGGGATTTTACGCCGTGGATTGCGATATCGTCGAAAAAGTCATCGGACGGAAAACCTTTGTCCGCGATAAAATCGCGGTGCCGCTCGCCCTGGCCGAGGGCCGGCGCGCTGAAGTCGCCGACAGCTTCAAGCGCGACACCGTCGAGTTTTACCGCAAGATTGACTGCGCCGACCTCATCATTCCCAAAGAGGCCGCGCTTTTGCCGCCCAAGGATTATGTGCCGCAGCCTTTGAAAAAAATTGCCGACGACCGGTGGGAAGATCCCCGCGGGCGCATTTTTCAGGCGGTGTTCGACGCTAATGATTTCATGTGCGTCCATGATCCCACGCGTAAAACCGAATATACCACGCAGGATTTCCAAGGCGCGCTGCCAGTCAGGCCGCCAGACGACTCGGTTTATGAAGCGCTGGATTATCTGATTGCCCAACTGGGCGGGGAGCGTTACGTGTGCAGTTCCGCCGGCGCGGCGGTGATGCCGCTGCCGGGCGGTTTCGACACGGCCATGTTGACTTATGCCCTGCACCCGGAGGTGATCCATGCGGCCAACCGGCGCGCCGTCGCCGTGCTGGAAAAAAACGTGCACGCCGCCGTGCGGCCGGGCAGCGCCGGCGTGCATATCGGCTGCGATACCGCCGGCACCAACGGGCCCTTCATCTCGCCGGCGATGTTCCGCGAACTCTGCCTGCCTTATATGCGGCAAAGCGTGGCGTTGATCAAGCAGCATACCGGGCAGGTGAATTTCCACGATTGCGGGATGAACATCCCGCTGATGGAGATGTTCATCGAGGCGGGCATAGACTGCTACCAGTCGCTGCAAACCACCGCCGGCATGGAAATCGGCCGGCTGAAGAAAATGTTCGGCGACCGCCTGACTTTCTGGGGCGGCATCCCCATGGAAGTTTTAATAGACGGCACGCCCGCCGCGACGCGCCAAGCCGTGCGGCACGCCATGGAGGCCGGCGCGCCCGGCGGCGGATTCATTCTCGGCCCCAGCCACTCCATCGCCTACGGCGTGAAATATGACAATTTCATGGCGCTGGTGGACGAGTATGTCAGAGTGCGCGACAAGTTCTAACTTTGCGCAAGCCGGGTGGCTGGCCCCATACGCTGCCGATGGCACCGTACGACGGTGGCGGTCAGGCGTCATCCTGCAATTCCAGGGTCAAATCCACCGACGGCGCAGAATGGGTCAGGCAGCCCAGCGAAATGGCATCCACTCCCGCCGCGGCCGCGGCTGCCGCCGTGGCCAGGGTAATGCCCCCGGAAGCTTCCAGCTTGCAGCGGCCGGCGGCGATGGCGGCGCACTGGCGCATTTGTGAGGGGGACATGTTGTCCAGCAGAATCCAGTCGGGCCGGGCTTCGAGCGCCGCCCGCAATTCCGCTTCGCTTTCCACCTCAACCTCCAGCGGCAAATCCGGATATTGCTGGCGCGCGGCCCGGATGGCGCCGGCCAGCCCGTCCGGTCCGCGCCAGAAACGGCGGTGATTGTCCTTGATCAGGATCATGTCCGACAGGCCGAACCGGTGGTTGGCGCCGCCGCCGCAGAGCACGGCGTATTTTTCCAGGCGGCGCAGGGTAGGGGTGGTTTTGCGGGTGTCCAATATCCGGACCGGCCGTCCGCGAGTTTTTTCCACGAAAGCGGCCGTCAGGGTGGCGATACCGCACAGGCGCTGTAGAAAATTCAAGGCCGTCCGTTCCCCGGTCAGAATGGGGCGCAGCGGCCCGGCCAGGGTCATGATGGTTTCGTCCGGGCCAACCCCAGCGCCATCGAGGCGCGGCGTTTCCACGCGCAGATCTGGATCGAGCTGCCGGAAAACCTCCCGGGCGATATCCAGGCCGGCCAGGCAGCAAGGCTGGCGGGTGATGATGGCGCCGCGGCCGCGGGCATCGGGCGGGATCAGCGCCAGGGTGGTGGCATCGCCGGCGCCGATATCTTCCTGCAAGGCCTGACCGATCAGGGCGCGCAGGGCGGGCCAATCCGCGGGCGGAATCCGGGGCGGCGGCGGCTGGTGGTTCTGCATGGTGTTACCTCCGGGAATGCGTGTGCGTCGGAATTGTATCGCGTGCTGCGGCATTTTTCCAATTTAAAATTTTTCCGAATTCGAGCCTTGACATCCGGCGGATTCTGAACTAAATAAATGAAATACAAAATCGGGGGAGTTGCATGACGTGGAATTAACGGATGGGAGAGGATATGGCAACCGAAATAAAAGATGCGGCCGCCTGGTTAATCCGCACCATCCAGGAAGTCAGCGGAGCGCTCACCGTGGAACAGGCGCTGCACGAGGTGGTCGAGCAACTGAAGGATTTCATCCCGCATAGCAGCCTGGCGGTGATTATGGTGGATCAGAACACCGACGAGCTGGCGATCAAGACTTCCCGGCAGATCAGTTATTCCTTCGCCAAGAAATTTCACCGGCCGATCAACGGCCAGGTGATTCCGCATGTGCTGCTGAAACACGAAACCGTTGTGTTGAACGATCTGCGGCCGGAAATGACGGCGTACACCGAAATTAAGCTGGAAGCCGACCTGGCGGCGGCGGTGCTGGCGCCGATCATGCACAGCCAGCGGGCGATCGGTTACCTGCACTGCGACCGCGCGCAGGGCGCGTTTACTTCCGAAGAAGGCGCCTGGCTGCAGACACTGGGGTTGCTGATCGGCCAGTTGATCGAAAAATACGACCTGCTGGTGCTTTCCCGGCACCTGTCCCGCGTGGACGATGTCAGCAAGGCTTTGAAATACCACGCCTTTCTCGAAGAATACCGGCTGGAACTGGCGCGGGCCAAATCCTACCGGCAATGTCTATCGTTGATTTTCCTGGATGTGGACGATTACACGGGATTCGTCCAGACCTGCGGCATCGAAGCCGGCCATGCGTTGCTGGCAAAAATCCACCAACTGATCAAGGACAGCGTTCGGGAAATCGACCTGGTGGGACGGTTTTCCGCGGACGAGTTCATCGTTTGCATGGGCGGGGTGGACCGGGACGCGGCGGCGGCAGCGTTGGAGAAAATCCGCGCCGGGGTGCGCGGCCAGGCGGCGCCTAATTCCGGCTGCACGGCGACCATCAGCGGCGTCGCCATGACCATGCGGACGCCGGAGGAACTGGATATCCCGCTCGAAAAAATCCTGGCCGCGCTCGGCAGCGGCCTGATCACGGTGCGGGCGCAGGGCCGGGATCAAGTGATGAACATTGATCCGCCAGAACTATGACGCGATTGCGCCGCGCTTCCAGCACACCCGCGCCGCAGTTGAACCAGAGCGTGCGCTGGTTGCTTTTGCGGACCTTGAGTTTACCGGGGCGCAAGGCGGCCAGCAGCGGCGCATGCTGGGCCAGCACGCCGAAGGCGCCGTCCGCGCCCTGGGCCACCAGGGCTTCGGCAGTGTCGTCGTAAACCACGCCGGCGGGCGTAATGATTTCCAGTTCGAAAGCGAGCATCATGTGGCCGCCTTTTTCTGCTGGGCTTCCTCGATGGCGCCCACCATGTAAAAAGCGCTCTCCGGCAGGCGGTCGTGCCGGCCTTCCAGAATTTCACTGAAGCCGCGGATGGTTTCCGCGCGGCTGACGTAGCGGCCCGGCGTGCCGATGAATTGCTCGGTCACGAAAAACGGCTGGGTCAGGAAGCGCTGGATTTTACGCGCGCGCGCCACCGTCAGTTTGTCGGCGTCCGAGAGTTCCTCCATGCCGAGGATGGCGATGATGTCCTGCAGTTCGCGGTATTTCTGGAGAATTTGCTGGACGCCGCGGGCCACCCGGTAATGCTCTTCGCCGACGACTTCCGCAGACAGGAATTTGGAATTGGAATCCAGCGGGTCCACGGCGGGGTAGAGGCCCTGCTCGGCAATGGCCCGGGAAAGGACGGTCGAGGCGTCGAGGTGGGTAAACACCGTTGCCGGGGCCGGGTCGGTCAAGTCGTCCGCCGGCACGTACACTGCCTGTACCGAGGTGATGGAGCCGCGGCGGGTGGAAGTGATCCGCTCTTCCAGTTCGCCGAGTTCGGCGGCCAGGGTGGGCTGGTAACCCACGGCGGAGGGGATGCGCCCGACCAGCGCGGAAACTTCCGACCCGGCCTGGGCGAACCGGAAAATATTGTCAATAAACAACAGGACTTCCTGTCCGGTTTCATCCCGGAAATGCTCGGCCATGGTCAGGGCGGTCAAGGGCAGGCGCAGGCGGGCCCCGGGCGGCTCGTTCATCTGCCCGTACACCAGGACGGTTTTTTCCAGAACCTTGGACTCCTGCATTTCGCGCCACAAGTCATTCCCTTCCCGCGTCCGCTCGCCGACTCCGGCGAAAACCGCCAGTCCGCCATGCTCGGTGGCGATGTTGTGGATCAGTTCCATGATCAGGACGGTCTTGCCTACACCCGCGCCGCCGAACAAGCCGATTTTGCCGCCCCTGGGATAAGGCGCCAGCAGGTCAATCACCTTGATCCCCGTTTCCAGAATCTGGGACCGGGTTTCCTGCTCGTGCAAGGCCGGCGCATTGCGGTGGATCGGGGCGAACCGGATGCTGGCGGGCGGCGGGCCGCCATCCACCGTTTCGCCGAAAACGTTGAAAATGCGCCCCAAGTTTTCCCGGCCGACCGGGACGGTGATGGGCATGCCGGTGTTGACGGCGAGATTACCGCGGCGCAGGCCGTCGGTGGAGGCCATGGCGATGCAGCGCGCCACGTTATCGCCCAGGTGCTGTTGCACTTCCGCCACCAGTTCTCGCCGGCCGTAATCGTCAGGCTGATCGCGCTGGATTTTCACCGCCATGTTCTGCAGGGGCAACTGCCCGCCCGGGAACTCCACGTCCACCACGCTGCCGATCACCTGTACTACCTTGCCGGTTGCTTTCGGGGTATCCATCATGGTTGGTCTTTCAGGAGTGTTCGGTGTTCAGGCGGACGCTTCCACGCCGGCGGTGATGTCGGCCAGTTCGCGGTCAATGCCCATCTGGCGGGCCTTGTTGAAAAATAATTGCTGCTGGCGGATCATTTCGTCGGTCTTTTTGTGTGCCTGCTCCATAATGCTCATCCGGGAACTGTGTTCGGCGACCATCGAGGAAAGCAGCAGCCGGCGCACGCAGGATTGGAGATAGCGCGGCGCCAGGTAATCCAGAATTTGACCGGCGTCCGGCTCGACCAGCAGCATCTCAGTCGCCGGCCCGTCATCCGGCGCCGGATCGTCAAAGCGCAGGGGCAGCAGCGGCCAGGCCGCGGCTTGGAAGTGCAGGGCCGACTCGAAATGCGTGTAAACCAGGCGGACTGCGCCGTATTCGCCCTGGCGGTAGGCGGCGGTCCACTCGCGGCAGAGTTCGGTCGGGTCCGCACCGGCCGCGTCCACGGCATGGATGATGGCGGCTCGGCCGCCGTAGTCGTTCAGCCGGCCGCGGAAATACTCCGCGCCTTTGCGCCCGACCAGGTACAGCCCGACCGTCGTTTGGGGATCGGCGAGGAGTTGCCGCAGCCCGTCCTGCGCCAACCGCAGCACATTCAGGTTAAGGTTGCCGCACAGGCCGCGGTCGGCGCTGATCACCGCCAGCAGAACGCGCCGGGATGGCGACGCAAGCCAGGCCGCGGCCCCCGCCGGCGTCTCCGCCTGCCGCGCCAGCAGGCGCATCATGGCGGCGGCGCCGGCGACGTAGGGGCCGCTGTCAAGCAGCCGGATTTGGATGCGCCGCAGTTTCACCGCGGAAACCATTTTCATGGCCCGGGTGATCTGGGCGGTTTTGCGCAGGCTGGCGATGCGTGTGCGGATGGAGCGTAAATTTTGCATTAATCAGGCGAATTGCGCTTTAAATTTTTCGATCATCTCGTGTATCCGGTTTTGCAGAGATTCGTCCCAGACTTCGCCGCGGCGCAGCAATTCATTCAACTCGGGATATTCGCGGTCCATGTAGCGCCGCAAACTTTCCATGAACGGCCGCACGCGGTCGAGCGGCAGGTCGTCCAGGAAGCCATGCACACCGGCAAAGATTGCGGCAATCTGCTTTTCCACCGGCAGCGGCTGGTACTGGTCCTGTTTCAGGATTTCCACCAGGCGTTCGCCGCCGGTCAGCAGCATGCGCGTGTTTTTGTCCAGGTCGGCGCTGAACTGGGAGAAAGCGGCCAACTCGCGGTACTGGGCCAGGTCAATGCGCAACCGGCCGGCGACTTGCTTCATGGCCTTGAGCTGGGCGTTGCCGCCCACGCGGGAGACGGACAGCCCGGGATTGATTGCCGGCCGCACTCCCGCGAAAAAAAGGCTGCTTTCGAGGTAAATCTGGCCGTCGGTGATGGAAATCACGTTCGTGGGGATGTAGGCGGAGATATCGCCGGCCTGCGTCTCGATGATCGGCAGGGCCGTGATGCTGCCGCCGCCCAGTTCGCGGTTGTATTTCACGGCGCGTTCCAGCAGGCGCGCGTGCTGGTAAAATATGTCGCCCGGGTACGCTTCGCGGCCGGGCGGGCGGCGCAGCAGCAGCGACAACTGGCGGTAGGCTACGGCGTGCTTAGAGAGGTCGTCGTAAACGATCAGCACATGGCCGCCGTTTTCCGCGAGCGCTTCGGCCATGGCGCAGCCGCTGTAGGGGGCGATGTACTGCAAGGGCACCGGGTCGGCCGCCGCGGCATTGACCACGATGGTGTGGTCCATGGCGCCATGCTCCTGCAGGGCGCGCACCACGCGGGCGACGGTGGAATTTTTCTGGCCGATCGCCACGTAAATGCAGGCCACGCCGGAATCCTTCTGGTTGATGATGGCGTCAATCGCCACGGCGGTTTTGCCGGTCTGGCGGTCGCCGATGATCAGCTCGCGCTGGCCCCGGCCGATCGGCACCATGGAGTCCACCGCCATGATGCCGGTTTGCAGCGGCTCGTTGACGGGATCGCGCTCCATCACCGCCGGCGCGCGGCGTTCGATGGGGCGGGTGGCGGCTTCCGGAATCACACCCTTGCCGTCCAGCGGCTGGCCCAGGGCATTGACCACCCGGCCCAGCAGGGCCCGACCCGTGGGCACCTGCATGATGCGGCCGGTGGCCTTGACCAGGTCGCCTTCCTGGATTTTTTTATCATCGCCCAGGATGATGCAACCCACATTGTCGCGCTCCAGGTTCATGGCCAGTCCGTAAATGCCATGGGGAAATTCCAGCAGCTCGCCGGCCAGGGTGTCCTGCAAGCCGTAAATCCGGGCAATGCCGTCGCCGACTTGCAACGTGACGCCCACGCCCGCCGCGGCGGCTTTGCCGTCGAATTCCTGGAGCCGCTGCCGCAGGATGGCGGTGACTTCGTCCGGTTGAATTTTCAATTTTGCTTCCATAAATCAGCCAAGCATCAGCGGGCCGCCCGGCTCAGGCGATCGCCGTCTGCCGCGCGAGCAGGCATTCGCGGGCGGCCTTCAAGCGCCCGCGGATGCTGCCGTCCAGTATCCGGCCGTCGTAATACAGCACCATGCCGCCCAGCAAATCCGGCTTGACCGCACAATCCAGTTCCACCTGCTGGCCGAGAATGCCCGCCAGCCGCCGCGCCAGGTCCTGGCGTTCCGCCTCCGGCATGGGCGCGGGCGTTTCGACCAGCACTTGCGTCAGGCCCGCCGCTTCGCGTTGCAGCGCGCGCCAGGCGGCGGCGATCTCCGGCAGCAGGTTCAGCCGGTGGCGGCTGACGAGCAGTTGCACCAGGCGGCCGGCCGGCGCGCCGCGTTCCGCGCCCGCCAGTTCCAGGAACAATTCGGTCCGCCAGCCGGCCGGGAGAGCCGTGTTGCCGCACACCAGGCGCACTTCCGGATGCGCGCGATAAAATTCCGCCAGGTGCGTCAGAAGTTTTTCCTGGTCCGCCCGCGCGCCGGGGGCGTCGGCGATGTCATAGAGCGCCTGCGCATACCGGCGTGCCAGGTTGGATATCGCCGTCAGGATCATTTCGCCGTCTCCAAGTCCCGGAGCAAGTCGTCCACCAATCGGTTCTGCAGGGCGGGGGTCATGCCGGCCCGCACGACTTTTTCCGTCAATTGGGCCGACAGTTCGACGATTTCCCCGCGCATCTCGCGCAACACGCGCGCGCGTTCAACTTCCAGTTGTTCCAGGCCGCGCTGCATGATGGCGTCGCTTTGCCGGCGGGCTTCCGCCAGGATCGTGTCGCGCGCCTGCTGTCCCTCGCGGATCGCCTGGCGGATCAGTTCCTGGTTTTTCGCGGCGATTTCAGCCAGTTGCCGGTCGTAATCCTTCCGGAGCTGTTCCATGGCGCGGCGCTGCTCGGCCGCCTGCCGCAGGTCATCGGCGATGCGGTCGGACCGCTGGCGCATGAAATTCGACGCCGGCTTGAAAACGATCCGGCCAAGCAGCACCAGGGCGATGGCGAAGGTCACCGCCTGGGCGATGATTACATTGAGATCGATGTCCAGCATGGCTTAATGCGCCGGCGCAAGCTGGTCCAACTGACGCTGCAACTCGGCCTGGCGCACCTGCAATTCAAGCACTTCCACCTGGGCCTTGGCGGCTGACACTTTCTTGATGTCCTGGGTGTAGGGATCGGCGAAGATCAGGATCAAGGCAATGACCAGGACGTAAATGCTTAAGGATTCGATAAAGGCCAGGCCGATGATCAAATTGTTGCCAATCGGCCCCGCGGCTTCCGGCTGGCGCGCGATGCCTTCCATGGCGCTGACCACCGCGCGTGCCTGGCCGATGGCCGGCACGATGGTCCCGGCCACGATGATCAGCGCCGCCAGCAGGATTGAAATTTCGATAATGCCCACGTTCATGATCCTCCTCCTGTTTAATGTCCGTTAACCGCTTCTCCAACGTAAACCATCGCAAGCCCGGTGAATACCAGCGCCTGGACGAAACTGACCACCACCCCCAGCAGGATGATCAGGGGGCGCAGGATCAAGGGCACCGGCAGCAGTATTTTGGCGTAAAGGTTGTCGGCGAAAAAAAACAGCGTCAGCAGGTAAACCATGATGCTCAGGATGATTTCCTTCGACATGATGTTGCCGAACAGCCGCATGGTCAGCGAGAGCGGCCGGATGATTTCTTCCATCAGCCGGATGACCAGGAAGAGCGGGGCCAGCCAATAGGGCGGCCCGCAGAAATGGCGTACGTAGCCGCCCGCGCCATGCAGGCGCAGGCGCACGGCCGAGGCCGCCAGCATGACCGTGATTGCCAGGCCGGCATTGACATTCAAGTTGGCGGTCGGGGATTTGAAGCCCGGCAGCAAACCGATCAGGTTGGCGCAGAGGATGAATAAAAAAAGCGTGGCGAAAAAGGAGATGTAACGCGGCCCGGCGGGGCCAATGATCTGCCGGCTGAGCGTGTTGATGCCGTCCACCAGCGCTTCCAGGAGATTTTGGGGCCCGGCCGGCTGGTTGCGCCAGCGGCGCACGGCCAGCCAGCCGCCGACAAGCATCCCGCCCAGGATCAGCATCCCGGTCAGGATGTCAGGGGCGATGTAATCGTTCAAGCCGATCCGATGGGCAATATATTCGACAATGTTCGGCGATTCGATCGCGTCCATGGCAGATTCCGAAAAATATCAATCCGGCGAATGGCGGCGTGCCAGGTCTGCCGGCGGAGGGTCGGCGGACACCGTTTTACGCGGGCGGGCGCAAACCGCCATGCCGAGCGTAGCCAGCAGCATTCCCAGCAGGCATGCCAGCGCAACATGTAAATTATACTGCCGGATCAGCAGCAAAATCAAGCCCAGAATCATGCTGTAGCGCAGGGCGTAGCCGCCCAGGAGGAGCGCCGCTGACGCGGCGCGGCTTTGCGCGCGGCTGGCGCGCGCGGCGGTGAAGCGCAACAGGCCGTAATTAACCGCGCCCAACATGATGCCGGCCGCAAAGCCGGCGAGAGAGCCCGGCAGCATCGTGTTCATTGGCCTCCGCGGGGCATGGTTTGCTGGAAAATATAGAGGAAGCCTGCGACGATGCCCAGCGCCAGCAGCGCCATCGTCAGCCAGGGTGCGGTGTCGAGATGCTGATCCAGGGTGTAGCCGGCGGCCAGGCCGGCCATGATGCATGCCGCCAGCATGAATCCGATAGCGCCGAATTTGCCCAAGGCGCGCCAGGCGGCGGCGCGGGTGTTCAAGGTTTTATCATCCGTCGGCATAAGTCATTGGCGGGCCGCTGCCCGGCGGTTCGCGGGATGCGCCCGACGGGGCGCGGCTTGACTAAATACTCGCATGCAAATCATGATTTTGCAAGGGCAAAGTCGCGGGGTGTCGTAAACAAATGACTTGGCCGCATAATTAACAAATGATTTGTCCGCTTAAAGCTGTCAGGATGGTGCATTCAAAGGGGGGTTATATGGATGAATATCCGAAGGCAGCACTGGAGCGGGCAATGAAGGTACAGGAAGTGATCTTGCGTGCGATTGAAGGGCGGTTAATGTGGTGGGAGGCGGCGGAGATACTAGGTGTGAGCTACCGGACCATGCGGCGCTGGAAAGGGCGCTACGAGCGGTATGGTTACGACGGGCTGCTGGATCGTCGGCGGAAGATACCGGGGCCGCGGCGCGTGCCCCTTGCGACGGTGAAGCAGGTGCTGAGGTTGTACCGAGAAGAATACATGGATTTCAATGTGAGGCATTTTCACGAGAAGCTGCAGGCGGAGCATGGGATCGAGCTCAGTTATCAGTGGGTCAAGAGCGCCTTGCAGACGGCCGGGTTGGTGGCGAAGGCCCGGAAACGAGGGCCGCATCGGCAGCAGCGGGAACGGCGACCAATGGCGGGGATGATGTTGATGGTGGATGGCAGCACCCATGCCTGGTTGCCCCTGCTGGCGGGCCAGAAGCAGGATCTGATCCTGGTGATGGACGATGCCACCAGCGAAGTCTACACGGCCTATCTTGTGCCCCAGGAAGGGACATTAACGGTGATGAAGGGGTTGAAAGAAGTCATTATTAAACATGGGGTTTTCTGCAGTCTGTACACGGATCGTGGCAGTCATTTCTTTTATACGCCCAAAGAAGGCGGGGCGGTGGACCGGCGTCAATTGACGCAAATTGGACGGGCGTTGCAACAGTTGGGGATCGAACATATTCCGAGCTATAGCCCCCAGGGACGTGGGCGAATAGAGCGGATGTTTAAGACCTGGCAAGGGCGCCTGCCGCAGGAATTAAGGCAGGCGGGAATCCGGACGATGGCCGAGGCCAACGTCTATATTCAACAACAGTTTCTGCCTTCCTTCAATCGCAACATGAAGGTGAAGGCGCGGGAAACAGGAACGTGTTTCGTGCCTTGCGGTGAGCAGGATTTGGACAGCATTTTCTGTGTGCAGCATGCGCGAGAGGTTCAAAATGACAATACCGTGGCTGTCGGGAGTCGCCGCTTGCAGATTGGACCATCAAAATGGCGTTTCAGCTTCGCCAAGTGCCGGGTTAAAGTCTGCGAGCACCTCGATGGCACGGTGTCCATCCGTTATGGCCCGCATGTGGTTGGCCGCTACCAAGGACCGTTGAACATTTCGGCGTCGCTGGAGGACGTCGCATAAACTTTTTCCTCCCCCGCGGGGGAGGAAAATCCTCACCCCAGGAGCAACAACACACAATAACAAATCGGACAGATCACTTGTTACAAAAAGCGGACACTTGACTTGTTACGAACAGGGCAAAGTCGCGGGGGGGGAGCGGAAGGATGTAAGTTTTAAGGTTGACCGTTTTAAGGTTTTAGGGCTGAACATTTTCCCCTTTGACCCTCTAATCCTTTGCCCCTCTGATCCTTTGATCCTCTGCCCCTCTCTGGACCTTTGCCCCTTTTCTGATTTAACCACGAAGAACACGAAGGGCACGAAGCGGAGAAAATTCACATCAAAAGAACGCAAAGATCGCGAAAGGTCCAGATACTGTGCTGCCCCTTTAATCCTCTGCCCCTCTCCAGCCCGGCCCGATCACATGATTTCCAGGGCCGACTCCCAGTTTTTCAGGCGCGCGACATCGTACCCCAGTTCGGCGTATTCTTCTTCCAGCGCCTGCCGTTCGCGGCCGGCCGTGCCGGCCGGCGCGCGCATGAGCAGTTCGCGCAATTCCCGGCGGCGCCGTTGCACGGCGGCGGAGCGCAGGCTCAGGATCAGGTTCTGGACGGACTCGCGGGTTGTAGCAAATTCACTGGTGATTTTCGGCGGCGCCGCCAGCACCCGGGCGGCGAAGTGCATCAAGGTCTCGTCGTCGGCAGCCGTTTGCGACAGCAGCGCGGCCAGGGGGCATCCCTGGGCGGCGGCTTCGCAACTCAACTCGACGATCCGCCGGCACAGCGGATGCGTGATGCATTCCAGCGGCAGGTATTGCCGGGCCAGGCTGGCCAGTTCCGGCTCCGCCGCCAGATGTTCCGTCAGCGCCAACTCGCGTGCGGGCGGAGGCTCGGTGGCCGGCGCGGCGCCTGGCGCTGGCGCTTCCGGCCGGGGGGCGGCGGGAGGCGGCAAGGCGCGCAAGTCCCGCTGCAGCACATCCACCGGCAGGCCCAGGGCGGCGGCGGCCTCCTGCAGCAGCAGGGATTGCTGGACCGCGCTTGGGCTTTTCTGGATCATGGCCAACACCGCCCGGACGGCCCGCAGCCGGCCGGCTTCCGTGTCGGCGTCGTCAGTGCGGCGCAGGATGTTGATTTGAAAGGCCATCAGCGGGCTGGCTTGCTCCAGCAATTGCCGGAAGACCGCCGGCCCATCCGGACGGCGCAGGATGGAGTCAGGGTCGTCGCCCTGGGGCAGCGTGGCGATGCGCACGGCCAGGCCGAATTGCAGGAAGACTTCGGCGGCGCGCAAGGCGGCGTTCTGGCCGGCGCGGTCGGCGTCGAACACCAGCAGCACGTTGTCGGCATAGCGGCGCAGGATGCGGGCATGCTCCTCGGTGAAGGCCGTGCCCTGGGCGGCGACGGCATTGTCGAACCCGGCCAGGTGGCATTGGATGACGTCAATCTGCCCCTCGCAGATCATGACCCGGCCGGCGTCGGCAATGGCGCGGCGCGCCCGGTCCAGGGCGTAAAGCACGCGCCCCTTGTGGAAGATGATCGTTTCGGGCGTATTGACGTACTTAGCGCCCTGGTCCTCTCCGGATAAACTCCGGCCGCTGAACCCGATCACGCGGCCCTGCTCGTCGCGGATAGGAAACATCAGGCGGTTGCGGAACCGGTCGTACCAGTGCGGCTCATGGGGCCGGCCAACACTCCGGCTGGCGGCCTGCACGGCCAAGCCGGCCTGTTCCAGGAGGGCGGGCTTGAACTTGCGGCCGGCCCAGGCGAGCAAGGCGTCCCACTTGTCCGGGGCGTATCCGATCATGAAATCTTCCACGGCGCGCTCCGAAAGCGCGCGCGCCGCCAGGTAGCGCCGCGCGCTTTCCCCGGCCGGACCTTCACGGAGGCATTGCTGGTAAAACCGGGCGGCCGCCTGGTTGATCGTAAAAAGCATTTCGCGGGGGGAAGTCTGCCCGGCGGGCGCGCCGCCGGAACGGTCGAGCGACACGCCGGCGCGGCGCGCCAGGAGTTGCACCGCGGCGATGAAATCCAGTTTTTCATACTCCATCACGAACCGGAAAACGTCGCCGCCCTTGCCGCAGCCGAAACAGTGGAAAACCTGGCGTTGCGGATTCACGACGAAGGAAGGTGTTTTTTCCTTGTGGAACGGGCAGAGCGCCTTCAGGGTGTTGCCCTGGCGCTGCAAGGGCATGAAGGATTCGACCACCGCCGCGATGTCGCTGCGGGAGCGGATTTCTTCCAGGACTTCTGGCGGTATCATTGGTGACATGTCAATGCTGGCTCTGATTCATTTTCCCACGCGCTGCGCTGGAGCACACGCCGGAGAATGAGTCCGTCCGAAAAAAACAAACCTGGCGCCGGCGCGGCGGTTCAATCCTCCCGCGGCTGCCCGTCAAGATCAGGCGGGGGGGCGCTGGAATGCGGCGCGGTTTCTGCGGCCGCCTCCGGCTGAAAATCGACTTTAATGGCGCGCACGAACCGGATGACCGGCGGCGCCAGCCGGGCGGTGATGCGCCCGGCGCAGGATTTTTGCTGGAGCGTTTCCCGCAGCGGTTCGGAAGGCCAGAGCGCGCCGGCGAATAACAGCATGATCACGACCAGGGCGCCCCGCAGCAGACCCATGACAGCGCCGCCGATCCGGTCAATCAGGATGTTGAAATGCACTTCCATCAACAAGGCCACGATCAGGTGCAGCAAGGCGCAGCAAACGCCCAGCAGCATCACGATCAAGGCGAAGGCGATGGCCTGTGCCATTTCGGGGCTGGCGGAAAGACGGGTATGCGCCGCCAGTTGATCGCCGATAACCGCGTAATACCGCCAGCCCATGGCCAGCACCAGCGCCGTGCACAGCAGGCGGAAGAGTTCGCCGGCCATCTTGCGGCGCAACCCCATGACGATTTCCCAGGCGATCATGCCCAGCGCAATTAAATCGACCGCATTGTAAGAAAACTGCGCCATAGCAAGCCTCGCTCGTTAAAATTCACATGGCGTTGGATTGTCGGAGCGCTTCCAGCCGCTGGCGCGCGTTGCGCGCGCGCACATCCGCCGGGAAACGCTCCAGGAACAACTCGTAATGCCGGATGGCCTGTTCCGCCAGGTTCAAGCTGCGGTCGTAAACCTGGATCAGCGACCAGAGAGCATTGGGATCATCCGGCCGCAGATTCACGGCGATTTTGAGGGAGACCAGCGCGGCGTCGTATTCCGACTGCTCCATGGCCACGCGCGCCAGGGCCAGGTGGGCCGCATACCACTGATCATCCAGGGCGACGGCCTTCTTGAAATGCAGCAGGGCCTCTTCCGGGCGGTTCTTTTCCAGGTAATACATGCCGACGTTGTAATGCGCCTTGGAATCTTCGCCGCAGGCGAGGGTGGCCGCGCGGAGCATGGCGCGGAACGTCTTCTCGTCGCCGGCGCGTTCCGCCGCCCGGACGGCCAGCAGGTAATGATTAACCGCGGCCTCCGCCCGGCCCTGGTTTTCCAGCAACCGCGCCGTGCGCGCCAGGTCGTCGGGGGAGGGCGGGGCGGGTTGGGCGGGGGCCGGTGCGGCGGCGGCTTCTTCCGGCGGCGGGACGCCGAACAGGGCGGCGGCATTCAGTTCGCGGTTTAATTCATCCATGGCCTGGGCCGCCAGTTCCATTTGACTGCGGCTGGCGCCGCTCAGGCGGGAATATTCATGAAACAGCGAGCGCGCCTGGATCAGGTTATTCTGGCGGCGGCGCACCAGCGCCAGGTTATAAACGGCGGGGGGATAGGCCGGATCCTTTTCCAGGCATTGCTGCAAAAACCTGGCAGACTGGTCCAGGTTATCCGCCTGCAATTCCACCAAACCGAGCGCCGCCATGATGCGGGGCAGGTGCGGCTGGCGCCGGTGGGCTTCCATCAGATAGCCGCGCGCCTGCGGCAGGTCGCCCATGCCGCGCCGGATGGCGCTCAGGTATTCCAGCGCCATGGTGTCATCCGACGCCAGGTCCGACGCCTTTAAAAACCATTCCTCCGCGGTGGCGGCCCGGTCGAGTTCCAGGTTGATCACGCCCAGGTTATACGCCGGTTCCGGCATGGTTGGGGCGAGATTATGGGCGGTGCCGAGGGCGACCATGGCATCGTCGGGCCGGCCGGCGCGCGCCAGGGCGATCCCCAGGTGGTTCTGCAGCAAAGCCGCGCGCGCCGGATCATTAGCCCTGCGCACAGCATACTGCAACTGCTCCACGGCGCGTTGCCAGTCGCCGTGTTCCAGGGCTTTTAATCCATTGTAAGAGGCCAACTTGTCGTCATTGCCGGCGCAACCTGTCAGAACCAGCGCCAGACAGATTGCTGCGGCAGCGCTGCTTCCGGCCGGTTTCGCGCAAATACTTGCCATGCCCAGGCACTCCGTGGTTGTAATAATCAAAGCTCGCGTTATAATAGCGCAAACGACGTCATTGGCGCAACAAATTTAACAGGGCAGGGTGTAATTCATTCCGGACCAATCCTCCCGGATTTTGATGTTGCCCATGACGAGAGCGCCATTTGATTTTCGCGGGGCGTAGCGCAGTCTGGTAGCGCGACAGCTTTGGGAGCTGTAAGTCGTGGGTTCAAATCCCACCGCCCCGACCATACTTCGCTCGGAGCTACGTATGGCAAGCCATACTTCGCTCGGAGCGGAGCGACGAGCGAAGTATGCCCTACGTAGCACGGCACCGCGCCGGGCGAAGTAGGGCCGACTCGATGGTTCCCGCTCGGAGCTACGTATGGCAAGCCAGCCTTCTGACAGAACCATGCACCATGTCTACCTGCTCAGGAGTCTGGCCGAGCCCAAGCAGACATACATCGGCCTGACGGACGACATGCGGGCGCGGCTGAAGAGCCACAATGAGGGTGCCAACTTCCACACCGCCAAGTACCGCCCTTGGGAACTGGTCTGCTGCATTTTGGGCTCCACCAACCGGAGGTACGGTTCAAACGAGCGCCAGTCACCCCGATCATGCTTCGCTTGGAGCCCTACAAGGGATGAAAGCGAAGCATGCCCTGCGTAGCCTGGGCAGCAAATAGTCGGGCAGAATGCTGGTGTGCCCGCAATGGCGGCATAAGAAACGCGGAAGCGGAGGCGGTCGTTGCGTGGATCGTCCACCGTCGCATAAAGCCGACCTCGTAAGCAAGCGAGCAGGATAATCAATTGACAGTCAATGATTGGGCATTTGACAATGGGGCACATCGGAGTTATAAAATACATAACTAAATCGGCTAGTCAGCTTTCACGAAGTAGGCTTAATAATACTGTTCTGCGGAGAGGAAAGAATGGATGATCAGAAGACAACGATAAACCCTCCTCTGTTTCTGGCGAGCACAACCATCGCCTGCTGGCGGTGCGGGGCGGACATGCCGGCGGTCGGCCTGATCGCTCCCAAAGTGCCGGATAATGAAGACGAAGTATGCATCCTGTCCGACATTACGGAACTCCCGCCGTCCGTCTTGGCCTTCGTCCAGAAACGTTTCCCCACGTTCAAGCGGAAGTTCTCGAAAACGACGCGGACCGAATACTACGCGAACACCTGTCCGAAGTGCGGGATCCTGTCTGGTGATTTCTACCTGCATTCGGAGCCGGGTGGCCCATTCTTCCCTGAATCGGAAGCCGACGCCGCCTGTCTGACGGTTGAACAGATCCCCCTGGAGGGCCCAATCGAGGTGGAGGCCGGGCTTGGCATGGGTGGCGGAGACCTGATTCTGGAACACGGAAAGAAACGGACGCAGGAGGGTAAAGGTATCAGTTAAGGATTCTTGTACTTTCTACCCGGTCAACCAAGGAAAACAGAAATACATTGCTTTTTAGTCCGGGAATCGCCTATCATCCGGCGTTGATGGAAAGTCCGGCCGGGATTACCATGGGGAAATTCCGAACCGACCTGCCGAGCTCAACTGCCGTTCGCCCCGAAACCGAGCTTCCGGTCTCTGTCAGTTGCACTCAACAGTTCGCCGTTCGCCAGACCAGAATGAAGACTGAGAAGGCAAGAGGGAATAGCCGAGCGACGAGAACGGACATGAGGGTCTTCATGTCCCTGCTCGAACTGTACGACGTGTGCTTGCTCAATGCTGACGACTTACTGAACGAGGCGCGCTTGCTCCTCAGTCACGGCCATGTTGCCCGCGCGTTCGCGCTTGCCTACACCGGATGGGAAGAGGTAGGGAAAGCCCAACTCGTCGGTGACTACGCGAACGACATGGTCTCTGAGGAGGAGTTCGAAGCCGCTTTCAGAGATCACAACCTTAAGTCCGCATACAACTGGCGACAGTTCGTCTTGAACACCAAAGACATTGGTGCATCGACGATTCAGTATGATCGCGCCCGTGCAAAAGAGGCATTTGAAAAACGACAGGCAGCCTTCTACGTGGGAAAGGATGCTCATCTGAAGCCTCTGAAACCCGATGCGGGAGTGACCAAGGAGGAATCTGAAAAGGTGATCCGAGCACTTGCCTCGGAACTGAAGCAGATCAGGGAGGCGGATGCGTTCACGGAAAGGATCGGTTCAGCCTCGTTTCTGAAATAGAAGGGCGAACAACGCGTCGCTCCCTATTCGCAGTCCGCGCCGGGCTGCTCAAGGGAGAACGCGGACGTTGGGAGCAAGGGGGCAATATGACACCGCTTGATTACGACACCGATCAGAACCTGATCAAGTCATACAACTTCCCGATCATGGTCAAGAGGGCGGTCCAAGAGATGCAGGGCATGGCAGCGGCCATGATTTATGACGGGCGCTTGGATGACGTTGAGATCAACCTGATGAGTGACTGGCTCAATCGCCACATCGTGGAGGCCGGTGATTGGCCCCTCTCGGACCTTGTGGCTATTCTCAAGAATGTCCTCGCAGACGGCGTGGTTACCGAACAGGAAAGACTCAATCTCCTCAACTTTCTCGCCCAGTTCGCCGCTGGCCCCCAACAGCCAGAAGTCATTCAAGGCATTTTCGACTCTGACGCAAAGATCATTTTCCCAGGCCAGATGTTCCTGTTCACCGGCAAACTGGTCTTCGGCACACGTAAGAAGGCGGAAAATGCCGTCGTGGCGCGTGGAGGATCAATCGCCCCAGCATCGGTTACAGGTGATCTCAACTACCTTGTGGTGGGTGAGCTTGGAAGCGAGGCCTGGAAGTTCAGCCGATTCGGATCAAAGATCGAAAAGGCTATGCAAATGCGGAAGACCGGCAAAACACATTCTTTCATTGTTCAGGAGAAACGTTTCGTTCAAGCTGTGATCGAAGCAGGAACATGAAGCTTCCAACCAGGCCTTCCTGGCTATCGGCACCCCGGGGTTGCCTCAGCCAGAAGGCTGACATTGGCCGAGAGTGAAGAGGGCGACCCCAAACGCAAATATGAGAGACGCAAAACGAAATGTGATGATCGACATCGTGGGCGACGTACCCGAAAGGTTGCGCCATGTTTTCAAGTTCTACGGCATTCCCACTCTGGCAGAGCGGTTCGCGTCCCTGCCACAAGTCATCACCACGGCCTTGAGCGTATTGCCCAACGACGGAGTGAAGAAGGCCGATCTTTCGACCTTAGTGCGAAACCGAAGTGGTTTGTCAGACGTTTTAATCAGAAAACCGGAACTTCTGCAGGCCTATTTGGAAGCGTTCGAAGCTGCACTCACGCAGCTGGAAAAAAACGGGCAGATTACGGCATATGGTGATTTTGTTGTCCACCACAAGAGGCAAACTAAACATGGCGAGGATGTCGCGCTACGGGAGATAACGGACACGCCCCCGGAGAGCCCTGAAGATGTCCGGCGCCCTGAGCCGAACACCGGTCTTCTGCGTAGGTCTTCTAGCCACCTTCCAACCATCCCTAACTTATCCGAAGCTTTGCCCACCGAGCAATCACAATTTGCCGAAGTTCCACGCGCCCCTTTGGACGCCGATGCGCAGAAACAACTGGCGATTTTGGCGAACGAGGTAACGGAAGACGCAGCCCCCACAGCGCCAGAGAATAAACAGCAGCAAACGCCACCATCGCTTGTACCCCCAGACCCTCTGAGCCACTTGAAAACACTGATTGAGAAAGAACTTGGCGTTAGTGTGCAGAAACGGCTCAATGAAATCTCCCTCTCTGAGATTGTCCCAGGCTGTTCTTGTGACTGCACTCTATCCTTGCAGTCGGCGGGCACAGAATTAGAGATCAAAGCCGTGTTTCCTCTTGTCATAGATTGCACCATTGAACTTCTCGAGATGGCCGAGGCGGAGCGTCTTTGCAGCAATCTTGGGGTTGCGACTGCTCACGGAGACCGTGTGGTAATTATTCGCAAGTCCGTTGACTTACGACGGCATGAACCGGCCGAACTCCATGCACTCAGCGCAAAGGTCCTTCAAGAAGTCGTGAAAGTCGCTAAGGTTATTTACGACGGTGAACGTTTTCGAGACAAATCTCGTACAATGTGAAGAAACATTGCGGAAGGCAAAAGCCGTCGACCGAATCACGCGGCTGCTTACGTTAGGCCTATTTTCACGCGAAGCGAAGGTTACCGAGGCCCAACGGGCGTGCTATTCTGCGAAGACCCAACGCGATCAGTTCAATGAGTTTACGGCCCACGCTACGAATCTTGACGACCAGTTACTGCAAACCGTCGAATTGCATGGCGTAAGGGTTAGTCGAAATACCTTTGCGGATTTTACGCGGCTTGGTGCAGAAGGATATCCGGTGGACTGGGAGAGTATCAGACGGTCCGTATTGGAGCGTGACGGTTTTCAGTGTACTGAAGCAGCTGGTAGGTGCGATGGCCCCCTCCAGATTCACCACATCGTGCCCCTCAGTCGAGGCGGAACGAACCGGCTTGAGAATCTTGTAACACTGTGCCTCTACCACCACTGCACAAAACATGAACATTTGAGGGCAAAATACTATGGAAGTCTACGGCGCTGACATTGACGGTATCGAAGGACAACTTATCCGCTTTGCCGCCACCAAGGACGAGAACCGGCAAGGGGTTACACTCCTTGGCCTTGCAAAACAGGTTGTGAGAGAGGGATTCAGTCGCGTCGCCAAGGCAGTTGAGACCTTGGATGGTGATTGGTCGTCGATTCTCACCGATCAGGGATACACCGTTCAACTGGCTCCACCTGACGTGCCGAAGGTTTCCGCTGGCCTTGATTTGCCGCTCGCAATCATGCTGCTGTACGCAAGCATACTCCAAAATCTTGACACACTCGCAGATCAAATCACAAAGCTGAATGATGAGGCGGCCAAAGCCACGGACCGGAAAAACGGGGAAGAGATTCGACATCGGTTGCTCGACACCATCGAGAATCTTGTTCGGCAGCGGGAGCTGATTCTTAAGTACCGAGAACGCCTTACCGCAAATGATGGCAAGTACCTTCTCATCGGGACTCTCGACATTTGCACAGGCAATCTTGCGCCCCCACAGTACGGTATATTCGGCATGATCTCCGCCGCGCAACCCGGTTTCACGGTCATCATCCCAGAGGACTCACGGATTCACGGAGCCGTCATAGGCAAGAGCCGGCCAGACATCCGCGTACATGTTGCCAAAAACCTCCGAGAGGTTTGGTACGTTGTTCTTGGCGTCAACAGGCCCCGACCAGCCACATACAAGATGTCCGACATTCGCCGCAAACGGCTTTGTCACTACGTCCCGGACTTACGTGCAATCGATGGTGTTGCTCGTGCTAAGAAGGCAATGGTAGTCGCCCTCGCTGGCGGTCACAACATGCTAATGGTTGGTCCACCCGGACAGGGCAAGACGATGCTGTGCAAGGCTGCGACGGACCTGCTGCCGCGCCTTACGCATGTCGAAATGTTTGAGGTGAACAAGGTTTTCAGTGCTGCTGGGGAACTCCGGGCTGATGAAGTAGTGCTTGATAGACCATTCCAAACTGCGACGAATGACGCGACAGACAAAGCCATCTTCGGCGGCGGCCACCGTCCGCCGTTGCCGGGCATCGTGTCGCTTGCGCACAATGGCGTTCTCCTTCTTGATGAAATTAACACCTTCAAATCTCACATCACGCAACAACTCCGAATCACACTAAGCGACCGCATTCAGAAGGTACAGCGACTCGGAGCCACAATCGAATACCCGTGCAGATTCATCCTCTTTGCCGCAATGAATCCCTGCAAGTGCGGTTGGTATGGACACTTTCATTGCTCCTCATGCAAGGCCATCTACATCGATCCCGACGTACGCTGTGCCTGTGGCAATAGTAAGCTCCTGCCAAAGTGCCACTGCTCGCGTCGAGATGTATCGGCGTTCCGTGACCGATTGAGCGGCCCACTACTCCGCCTGCAGGTACTACTTGACAGGATTGATCTTAAAGTGCTGGTCTCTGCATATGACGCCGAATTGGGCACCTATGACACAACGTCAAACAGTGTGAGACGGCGGATAGAGGGTGCGCGGAAGATTCAGGGCGAGAGATATGCTGACTCCGTCTTCGGCATCTGCAACGCACATGTTCCTGACCGTTCGCAGTTCGAGAAGTTCTGCCCTTCACTGAGTTCATCGGTTTCCGAGCTTGTTGATCAACACACCCGACGCATCGGCACAAAGCGAATGGAAGTTAATCTACTTCTTGTTGCGAGAACCATAGCCGACCTGAACGAAAGCCGACACATCTCTATGGATCATGTACACGAGGCCGTGAACCTGATGGGATTGGAGAGTCCCTACTTCTCTGACAGATTGCACGAAGGCAATATGTCACGGATATGGTAGGATTGAGAAATGAAAGTAGACCGCTCTAACAACTGCTTCCAAAGCGCCCGAAATTGGCGAGTGCATCTTCCATAGAGAAACTCCCGACACTGTCGGGAAAATCCGAGATTGCGCAGACGGTGTTTGCACAATCGCTTGCTTCGTCCTTTCCTCTTTCCTAATCCCATTATGTCCGCTTGATCTCGGTTAATAATCCATTAGCCAGGGCCTTCTATGAGGCCGAGGCGATCCGGGGCGGCTGGTCGGTGCGCCAGAGCCGTTGCGTTTGTAATGTGGCAATTTGCTCCCCATTTGCTCCCCATTAGCGCCCCAAAGCGCTTCAATAGCGCCCCAAGATGGGGAGGAGCAAATTAATGCTCATGCAGGCTTGCCGTGCCGGATTTTGCCTGAATTGTATATCTTTGACTACAAGCATATTACAAAATATGATGGAGCGGGCTAGTCTGGCGGGCAGGCGAATTTGCCGCTAAACGGCAAGTTTTTGCTCCTCATTTGCTCCCCATGTCGGAGATATGGTAGTTACGGCTAAATTTAAAGGGGTTTATCGAAATCATGGTTGGGTATCGGCCGGAATCTTGACAAACAAAAACCGATATGCCATCTTTTAAATCATCGTTGGAGGGATGGATTAAGGATATCTCACAAAGTCGCCAAACTGCCAAGAAAACCTGCCTTGCCATGCGATAATTCGGTGAAACCATTGCAAAACCAACTCAATCCTTCTCCGTCAGCACCGGCGCGCCGGGAATTGAATGAAATGTCGGTTTTGTTCCCCCTGCTTTCGATTTACACGGTTGGTTTCCTGGCCTTGTCTGCGGCGGATTTCCTGCTGGGGCCAGCGCTGGATTTGCCGGAAGGCATGATGCCGCTTTATATTGCCCTCCTCGGCGCTTATGCCACGGACAAGGAAATCCGGCGCTGGATCGGCCTGACCGAGCCGCCGCGCAAGGGCACGATTTTTGTCTATCTCTGGCTCTTGCTGTACCTGGGTTTTTACCTGGTCCAAGTTTTCAAGCCTAACTATGCCATGCCGCCGCACATGCTGTCGGTATGCCTCCAGGTACTGGGGATATTTTTCGGCAGCAAAACATCCAAGTATCTCCATTCGAATCGTACCAGCCGGCAGGAGGTTGAGTCCGACCGCCGCCGACAGGTGCTGGAAATGATCAAGGCGCAGGGCAGAATAACCCGGCAAATGGTGGAACAGGAATTGCGGATTTCCTCTTCTCATGCCAGCCGGCTTCTCCAGACCATGGAACGCGCCGGGTTGATCGTCAGACACGGCTCATCCCGCAGTACGCATTACACGGCGGCGGAGACGGGACAATCATAATCGCCAGCCTGATCAATCATTGCATAATAAGGTTGCCAATTCAACCCAACTCGCAATGCGTACAATATTGTGTGCGTTAATCAGGCTGGTGCTTTATACGCGTTGCTATTAAACCAGAATATTATTGTAAAATATTGCATTATAAATACAATTCGCTTTTTATAAGTAGATAATAATATCTTTTCTGTTTGCCATGGAGCAGAAATATCAACGGGTGGCGGAACTGATCAGGGATGATTGCCGGCGGCGCAATCTGCCGACGGAGGCATATCTGCCGACGGAAGTTGAGTTGGCGGCTTCCTTCAAGGTGAACCGGCTGACGGTGCGGCGGGCGTTGAAACACCTGGAAAACCAGCGGATCGTTTCGCCTGTGACCGGCAAGCGGCGGCGGTTGCTGGCCGCCGCCGGGCCGGCGCCCAAAACCAGCCTGGTGGCCTGTCTCGGGCGCAGCAGTTCTTCCCCGGCCGGCACTTTCGGCAACCTGGTGTTTGCCCGCATGTTTGAACACATGGCCCGGGTGTTTCAAGCTTCAAATTTAAGCTTGCTGGGCATCCCGATCGACGTCTCAGTAACAAAACCGCCCGAAGTTGTCTTCAGTTCCCTGATGAAAGCCCTGCTGGTGTTTGAATCCCTGCCGCGGAGCTTTGCGCTGCCGGATGTCCATATACCGGTAATTACCGTGAATCCCCCTCCCAATAGTTGCATTCAAGCTGATTTTAAAATTGATTTTGACTCTTTCGGTCTGTCCGGCCAGGCAGTGGCCAAGCTGTCGGAACTGGGGCATCGCCGGATGGTCTGGGTGGAGTGGGCGGACCGCGGTCTCGGAACTTTCGCGGTAGAGCGGACCGGCTACGAAAGCGCGTTGAAGCGCATTGGCCTGAATCCGCCGGTTTACCTGGAAATCGAAAATTTCCCGGCGCCGGATCTGATCAAGGTTCAACTCCAGATTCAGCGGCTCATCCGCGAGCGGCCGGATGTGGACGGATTCATCACCGCCAGCAGCGACTTGAATCCGTTTTTAATGGCCGGGTTGTCCGCCGTGGGCGTGGCGGTGCCGGAGCAGGCATCGGTGCTGGCGCTGGCCGGGCAGGAGCCTTCCGCCGGCGCCCGCCATGTTTCCGGTTATTACAATGATTATCCGGCGATTGCCGAAACGATTTGCGAATATACGCGCCTGATCATTGCCGGACAGGTCAAAAATGTCGATCGGATCACTCTGGGTAAAAACCGCTGGGAGCCGGGCGAAACAGTGCGCAAGCGTAATTGAACCATGGAGAAATAATATGCGCCAAAACGCAACAAGGAAACGTACAATGCAACATCAATACGGCCCGGCGCCGTTCTGGACATGGGCGGGCAATATCACTCCGGAAAAGATTGATCGGGACCTGAAACGGTTCCGCGATATGGAAATCTACGAACTGGTCATCATGCCATTGTACGGGCTGGTGCAGCCTTACCTGGGGCGGGATTACCTGCGGTTGTATGAGCATGCCTGCAAGCGTTGCCGGCAATACGACCAGAAAATCTGGATTTACGACGAATTCAACTGGCCCAGCGGCACCTGCGCCGGCAAAGTCCTGCGCGAACACCCGGAAGCACGCAAAAAAATCATCCGATTCGAATTCCCCGGCATCGGACAATCCGGCCAGCCAACCTGGAAAATCGAGGAATACGCCGGGTTCGACCTGGCGGCTTACGGCTCGGAATGGTCGCTGAATTCCACGGGATACCTGGATACGCTCAGCGCCCCGGCGGTCGGCCATTACATCCGGATGACGCACGAAGCTTACCGTGACGCGATCGGCGGCTATTTCAGGGATGTAATTCTCGGGTTCTTTACCGATGAACCGGTGCTGCTGCGTGCCGGGCGTGCCCTGCCTTTTACGCCGGGGTTGTTTGAACTCTTCCGGCAACGCTATGGCTACGACCTGGAAAAAAACATCCTGGGGCTTGTGACCGATACGCCGCTGGCGCCGCGCCTCCGCCGCGATTACTGGGCGCTGGTGACCGAATTGTTTAAAATCAACTTCTTCCGCCAGTACGCCGGCTGGTGCGGCAGGCATGGCCTGCAGATGACCGGGCACCTGCTTTACGAGGAAATGCTGTCCGGCCAGGTCCAGTTTAACGGCGATGTGTATGACACGCTGGCCGAAATGCAGGCGCCGGGCATTGACATGCTGCAGGGCTTGACCAGCTTTGACCGCCGCGGCCTGCGCGATGCGTTCGGCGGCGAGGCTTGCGCCGATATCACCGGCAAACTGATCGAAAGTGTCGGGTTTTTCGCCGGCAAGCAACGCCTGCTGTGCGAAGTGTGCGGCGTGACAGCGCATAGCGGGACGGCCCAGTTTTACAAGCGCGCCATGGATTATCTTTTCCACCACGGCATCAGCCTGATGAATGACAACCTGTTTGCCGACTCGCAAGGCGGTTTCCGTTCCGGATTCGGCTGCCATTCCTTCTGGACGCCCTGGACGCGGCATTACAAGCTGCTCTCGCGCCATGTCTGCGCGATGTCGCGGCTGAATTCCGGTTCGCGCCTGGAAACCAATCTCGGCATTTTGTACCCCCGGCAGGATCTTTGGCGGCGGTTCGGGCCGCCGGGCACATTTCATGGCAGCCAACCGCCAGAGCCGGCATGGCATGCCACCCAGCAAACCTTTTTAAACCTGACGCACGGCCTGATCCGGCGGCATTGGAATTACTATTATGTTTTCGAACAGGCCCTGGCCCGGGCGGAATTCCCGCGGCACGGGATGCAGATTGACGGGTTTGAATGCCGGGCGCTGATTTTGCCCGACCTGTACGCGGTCTCGGAAACGGACGCGGCCATGCTCAAGCGGTTTCTCGACAATGGCGGCTGCTTGATTTGCGCGCAACGGCGTCCGCTGATTTTCGGCGCGGATGGCCGGACGCGGGCGGCAACGTGGCTCCGCGGTCCGCGGGTGTTCGATGTGCGGTGCGGCATGTCAGAATTGGCTGACCGGACCGCGCGGATGCTGGAAAAAATCGCGCCGCGTAAGGTGGCCATCAGCGGCGACCATACGGATGCAGTCATGTTGACCCACCGGCATGCCCGCGGCCGGGAATGGGTGTTCCTGACTAATTTTGGCGAGCAAGCCGCCGATGTGCGGACGAATCTGGACGGCCATTGGCGGCTCGCGGAACCCGGCGGGATGGCTGATGCCGGTAAATCCCCGCGGCGCTTTCTCCTGCTGCCGAACGAGTCGGTGTTGTTTGCCAGGACTGATCGGAAAGCGCCGGCATTACCGGCGCCGGCTCAATCCGGCACGGCAATGCGGCTGCCGGCGGAATGGTCGTTCCGCCTGCCCCAGGGCAACACCTTGAACCTGCCGTTGCAAATTTTCAGCGGCGCATGCCGCGGAAAATTCCCGCCGGCTGCAGGCGGGAAATGGTCCGCGCCCTTCGCGGAGATTGCGCCCTTTGACCTGCTGCCCGGCCACACATACTGGCTGCGGGCGGAATTAAACATTGAAGGAATCTCCGGGGGCTTGCATTTGATCGCCGACGGCCGCGATCAATGCGAGGTGTTTCTCAATCGCCGCCGCGCGGCCGGCCATGCCGGCCGGCCATTGTGGGATGACGCCAATCTGACTTTCAATTTGCCGGGTTGTGCGCGCCCCGGCAAGCATGAAATCCTGATCCGCTATACCCCGCACCGGGAGCGAAAATATGCCAGCCGATTCTGGCCGCTGACCAGCCTGCCGCCCTTCGTGCTGGCCGGCGGGTTTGTCGTGGATCCCAAGCGCCATCGCGAAGGATTCAGGGTGCTGCGGCCCGTTCCCAAAATTATGCCGCTGGGCGATTTATTTGCCATGGGGCTGCCGGGCATTGCCGGTCTGGTGGAATATTCCACCACGGTTAATTTATCCCGCCAACCGCGGCAGATGCTGCTTGACCTTGGCGCGCAGCGGGATACATTTGAAGTGGTCGTCAACGGACGGGATGCCGGCGCGCTGCTGTGGCCGCCGTACCGGCTGGAGATCGGCGGGCTGATTAAAAAAGGCCGCAACCGCATAACTTTGCGCCTGCGCACCGCCATGAGCGGAATTCTTTCAAATTCATACCGCAAGCTGGAAACCAGCCGGCCGCCGGTGGGCTTGCTGGAAATCCCGATGTTGGTTGCTGGCGATTAAGCAATACCACCGCGCAATATCCATATATTAGCTGCGCGACCTGGCGCGGATTTTCGCGGAACGCGGGCATATCTTTGAAATTATGAATATAACATCTGGCATTGGTATCCCCGGATGTTGCCGGAACGGTTTGCCGCCGGGTTCGGCGAAATCGTCAGGATGTTTGCCGCGGCCGGCGCAAGATTTTCGCTGGGTTCCGACGCGCATTCCCTGTGCGGCGTGGGCAACCTGGGCTGGGCGCTGAAAGTGGCGCGGGATTGCCGGGTGGCGGCGCATGTTATCCGGCCGGTCTGGCTGAATGAGAAATGCGTCCAGGCGAATTCATGAGTAAAACAGCATCGTAAGGCCAGCAGGATGCACAAGGTAATATGATTATTTTCATTGTCACCGATTCGTACGATAATTTCTGCAAGGGTGGTTGGCTCAAGGCGCGCAACACCCTCCAGGACATTGCGCGGGATGACTGCCTGGTGATGCATTACACCCAGGCCACCCTGGACACGGTGCAGCGGATCCGTCCCCGGGCCATCTGCGGCAGCGGCGGATGCGCGCCTTACGATTCTTACGATATCCTGGACTGCGCCGCGTACAGACGCCTGGTAACTGAAAGCGCGATCCCGCAGCTCGGCATCTGCCGCAGCCACCAGTTGCTGGCGCATTACTTCGGCGGGCGGATCGGCCGGATGCGCAAACTGAAACCGGATGAAACGGACCTGGCGGAATACAGCCCGGGCTATTTCAAGGAGTGGGGCGTCTGCCCGGTGCGCGTGATCAAAGACGACCCGCTGTTTGCCGGATGCGGCAAAACCATCCGGGTGCGCCAGGCGCATGCCTGGGAAGTCAAGCGGCCCGGCGCAGGCTTCGTGCGCCTGGCGGAGTCGCCGCATTGCGCGGTGCAGGCCGTCCGCCACCGGCAGCTACCGATTTACGGCGTCCAATTTCACCCGGAATTCCGGCAGGCCGCCTATCCGGACGGATTGCGCATCCTGAAAAACTTTTTCAAATTTGCCCGCGCCCGGCGGGTATGAAAGCATGAACCTCATCCAAGCGCCGGCGGTTGCCGGAATATTGGCGGCATCCCTGTTTGCCATCCTCGGCGCTGGTATTGCTTCATCGCAATCCGTAGGCAACGAGGAACGCGACGCCCGCGCCGCCGGCGAGTTGAAATCCTATCTGAAACAATATCCTGCCGCGGATGCGGATGGCGATGGCATCCTGGCGGTGGCCGAACGCGATCGGCACCGGCGGCAGACGGTTCTTGCAAAATTCCCGCCCGGCGCAACCAATTATTCCACCATGATTCCCATGCGCGACGGCGTGCGCCTGGCGACGGAGATTTTTCTGCCGCCGGGACCAGGCCCCTGGCCGGCGGTGCTGACCCGAACCGCCTACGGGCGCTGGAGCGCGGCGCTCCGGGACGCCGGCACGTTCGGCCAACATGGAGTGGCCTTTGTCACCCAGGACTTGCGCGGCGACGGCGATGCGGAAGGCGCCGGAACACTCGATCCGCTTTCCTTCGACAATGAAATCGAAGACGGTTACGATGCCGTGGAATGGGTCGCGCGCCAGCCATGGTGCAACGGGCGGGTCGGCATCCAGGGCACGAGCGGACACGGCTTTGCCGGGTGCATGGCCATGCTGGCCAATCCGCCGCACCTGGTGGCGGTGCAATCCATCAATTCCGGCGGCAATGCGTATCTTTACTGGACCTTCCAGAACGGCGCGCGGCGTTACATGTTCAATTGGATGAAGAATCGCAATGCGCCCGTGCCGGACTGGCCGAAACCGACCATCCGGTTGTTTGACCGCGCCGCCTATGACGCCCGGGTGCGGCGCAGCGCCGCGTCCAATCATACGGTTTTCATCGCCAAGTCCGGCTGGTACGACATCTTCGCCGAGGGCGGTTTGGATTACCTGGCAGCTTTCGGCGCCGCCGGCAAGGTATTTGTCACCATGGACGCCAGCGGGCATGGACCGATGCAGGGCCTGAAATTTCCGCGCCGCGCCTTCCCGGCCGGCATTAAAACACCGGAGTTTATTTCAGTATTGAAGGGTGCTGCCGAATTACCGGAGCGTTCCATGCTGTTATATTACCTGATGGGCGATGTTGTCGCATCCAACGCTCCCGGCAATGTATGGAAAGTTGCCCATGCATGGCCCCTGCCGCATATTGCAACACGGTTTTACCTGCGCGATTCGGGCGCTTTGGCGCACGAAAAATCCGACGCCACAAATGCCTGCCTGAGTTATGTTTATGCTCCGGGCAATCCCGTCCCGACGCTGGGCGGGGCGATGATGGGTTCGCCCGGACCGGTGGATCAGCGGCCGCTCGCGGCGCGGACCGATATCCTGCGGTTTTTGTCGGAACCTTTGGCCAAGCCGCTGGAAATAACCGGCAAAGTCCGCGCCGAACTGTGTGTCAGCGCGGATGTGCCAGATACGATGTTCGTGGTCAAACTGCTGGATATTTATCCGGATGGCTACGAAGCCATCGTCAGGGAAGGGGCCATGACCGCCCGGTTCCACAAGGGGCTGGACCAGCCCGCGCCGCTGGAACCCGGCCGGATATACAAACTGGAGATTGACATGTGGAGCACGGCCTATGTTTTCAACGCCGGCCACCGGCTGGCCGTGCATGTCGCCGGCAGCGATTCTCCGAAGTACGAGGTCCATCCCAACACCTATGCGCCCTGCGCCGGGATGGATGCGGCGACGCCAGCGCGCCATACCGTTTACCTGGGCGGCGCCAATGCTTCCTGCGTGATTCTGCCGGTCATTCCCTGAACAAGGGAGAGCAGAGGATCAAAGGCACAAAGTGGGAAAGTATTCAGTTTTCAGGCGTAAAACCTTAAAACGATAAACCTTAAACTTACGCTGCCCGGTTCGTCCTCCAGGAATCACACACGCGCACACTCTCACAATCCCACACGCTTTCCTGGCGGATGCTTTCCGGGCGGGTCAGAGTTTGCGGCGCAGGCAATAGGTGGTCAGGATGGTGGCAATCTGCGCCACCAGGGCCGTATGGTCGGCGCCCAGGGGCAGGCGCACGCTGGTAGCCGCGGCGACGGTCTTGTAGTCGCGGTACAGGTTCTTCAAGTCCAGCAGGCTGGCGGCGGGATTGGCGACCCAGTGGTCAATGGTTTCCAGCACCATTTCCTCGTATTGATCCAGGACGTCGGTGAGATAGACGCCGGTTTCCTCGGGTGTGCCGCCGGGCGCCGAGCGCCAGACGATTTCATACAAATCGTTGGCCATGTTGGTGGCGGTGTCGGCGGTGCCGGTTTCGTACAGCCGCAGCCAGGCTTCGGAAATTTTCCACTTGGCCGGTTGGCCGTCCTTGCGGCTCAGCAGGATGGCGAAGTATTGATCCTCTTCGCCGCAGCCGCAGTCGCCGTCTTCGTCCGGCGCGTCGCAGCATTCATTCCAGGCGCGCTTGAGCAGGGTGGTCTCATTCCAGCGGCTGAAGATGCGTTCACGGTCGTTGGGATCCACGATGATGAATTTTTCGTCATCTTCATCCTCGATGCAGCCGATGACCGCCACCCAGTGTCCCAGGTCTTTCACCAGCAGCATTGACGGCAGGCCCTTGCGCAAATGGCGGCGCAGCCGCCCGGCGAACAGTTTGCCCTTGCGCTTGTCGTCAATGTGCAGGAACTCCGAGCGGACACCATACCGGGCGGCGGCTTTGCGATTTTGCTTTTCATCGGTGCCGGCCCAGAAAATACGGCGCTGAACGCCCGCCGCGCGCGCCAGGTCGCGCTGGGTAGCTTCAATCCCCAGGATGTACAGACAGGTGGAAAGGCTGGACGGCCCGCAATAACTCGGCATTTGCGGAACTTGCATGGGCGCTAATTCAGCGGCCATAATAAATTACCTCGGGCATGGATTGGGCCGGAACAGGCTTGAAGCATTCATACTAGCACGATTTTAATTGAACAAAAGCATAAAATTGCTTGCAAATCCCGGGAACTCAGGCTAAAAAATGGGTATGCCAGTACAAATCAACCATTTAGCGCATCGCAACCGTCCTGCCCGGAATATGCCGCCGGTGCTCCTGGTTTACAATCTGGACCGGGCATGGCCGGCCCATGATATTCAGGAGGCGGTCGAGGAAACGGAAAAACTGGGGCGCGCCATGCGGCGCCATGGCCATTCGGTCAACCTGATCCGCGTCTGCAATGCCGATTTACCGCTGCAACTGAAGCCGTATGACCCGGACCATTGGATTGTGTTCAACTGGTGCGAGGGGTTGCCCGGCGTGGACCACAGCGAGGCGGTGGCGGCGCGCATGATTGCCGATATGAATTTCGTTTACACCGGCGCGACGCCGGAAGCCTTGAGCGCCAACTGGAACAAGCAGCAGATCAAAATCCTGCTGCAGCATGCCGGCGTCACGACGCCGCGCTGGCAGATATACGAAGATATGGCCGCCGACGGCTGGCATTGTTTCCCGGCGATTGTCAAGCTGGCAAATGAACATTGCAGCCTGGGCGTGACGGCGAAATCGGTGGTGCTGAACCGCAAGGAATTAAAACAGCGCATCCGATATGTGCTGGATAAATTCAAGCAGCCGGCGTTGGTAGAGGATTTTATTGACGGGCGCGAGTTTCACGTATCGCTCTGGGGCAACCATGACATTGCCGTGTTGCCGCCGGTGGAAATGGATTTCTCGGCCTTGAAGAACATTCACGACCGCCTTTGCACCCATGGCGCCAAATTCGATCCGAATTCCCTGCATTATCGCAAGATCGTGACCCGTTTCAAAGCCAAGTTGTCGGCCGCGGAGTACGCCAGCATGGAAAAAACCGCCGTGCAGGCTTACCGTACGGCCGGCTGCCGGGATTATGCGCGGATTGACATCCGCTTGCGTAAAGGGATTTTTTACGTGCTGGACATCAATCCCAACTCGGACTTGACGTCCGAAGCCAGCACAGCCTGCGCCGCCGCCGAAGCCGGGTATTCATACGGCGCGATGGGCAGCCGCATCGTCCGCCTGGCGGCGGAACGCCATCCGCTGTTTGGCGGCGGCAAATCGTCGATCGGTCTTTAGCGGGCGGGATGCTCGGCCGCGACGGTAATGGCCAGCCCGCCGCGCGGATTAAACCGGCCCGTCACCCGCGCCCGCCGGGGCCGGATGGCCTTGACTACATCGTCCAGAATCCGGTTCACAGCCGCCTCGTGAAACGTCCCGTGATTGCGATAGGCAAACAGGTAGAGTTTCAGCGACTTGCTTTCCAGGCAAAGCCGGTTGGGAATGTACTCGATCGTGATCACCCCGAAATCCGGCTGGCCGGTGATGGGGCAGAGCGCGGTGAATTCCGGGCAGTGGAAAGTGATCCAGTAGTCCCGGCGGGGATGCGCATTGGGAAACGCCTCCAGGCGCGCCTGGTCCGGGCGGGCGGGATATGCCGTGCGGGACTGTCCCAGCAAGGTTAATGCAGGTTGCGGCCGTTTGGATGGCTTGCGCGATTTGGAATTATTTTGCATATGCCGGATTATATGCATCCTGGAAACGGTGACAATCTTTTAAAATGCTTGGCCTATGCCAGGTTTCGGCACGGAACTACCAGGATGGCTCACCGCAGATTCGCCCGCCAAAATAAGAAGCATTGTTAAAACCTATGCGCTAGGGCACGGGGACGCCCGCCAGGCCGGAAAAAAACGGCCCGGCCTTCCGGTACGCGTTGCCGGAAAGCCAGACATGCCAGCCGTCGTTGAACACCGCCGGATCGGCCCGGCCATCGCTGTCGTAATCGCCCGGGCAGGGCGCGCCGGATGTTTCAAGCGCGAGGCTGTTCACGGCATAGCCGCTGGCGGAGAGGGCGGCCGTCCAGACGGCGCCGTTCACCATGGCCATGTCGGCTTTGCCATCGCCGTCGAAATCGGCGGCTGCCGGCTGGCCGGCGCCCAGGCCGAAGTTGAAGGAGTAGGGGTTGGCATAATTTTCCGTGGAAAGCGCCGTGTGCCAAACCTCGCCCAGGATCAACAGCGGGTCGGCCTTGCCATCGCCATCGCAATCGGCCAGGAGCGGTATGCCGGCGGCGGCGCCCAGCGCCACGGCGGTCATGGCGTAATTTTGCGAGGAGAACCAAACCCGCCAGGCGCCGTCCGGCATCACCACGACGGGGTCGGCCTTGCCATCGCCATCCGCGTCGGCGGCCAGCATGGCGCGGCCGGGATCGCCCAGGTTCATGGATGCCGGCGTGTAATTCGCGTCCGAGAGCCAGACGGTCAAAACGCCATCTTGCGCCAGCGCGGGATCGGCTTTGCCGTCGCCGTCGAAGTCATGCCCGCCATGGCTGGTAATGGCGAGGGAAACGCGGTAAACGCCGGCGGTATGGCCGTCGCCGAAAATACCGACATAAGCCATGCCATTGGTGTCAGGGCGCCAATTGACGGCGGCATTCGGGACGATCAAAGCAACGCCATCGGCGGTGGGATTGCAGATGAGGGCCGAGCAGCCATTGCTGGACGTTATCCGCACCTGGTAATCTACTCCCGCACGCACAGCGATGCGGCGCCAGGTCCAGCGGTCAACGCCGGTCAAAGCGCCTGCGCAAGCGCCGCCCGCCGGCAAAATCGGGACCTGGTGGGCATCAGTAAAGCCAAATCCACCGCACAGCAGTCTTTCGCCACCATTGACTCGGACAGCCTGGATGGAGGCCGGGCCACGGTTGCTTATCCCCAGGACGAAGGCGGTATCGCCGTCATGAGGGTCAAGATAGCCGTTGCAGGCTAATGAAGCGGCATGCAGGATATTATGCCGCACATCCAGCAGCAGGCCGAAGTTGGATGTCAACAGCCGGATATAATCGAGGGGATGCAGGTTGTCAACAAGGTAAACCCGGGAAACGCGGTTCTGCCAGGCTTCCGGGATGGGAGCCGGGGTGTAGCGGTGGCCTTTGGGCGATGTCAAATGGTAGGCCCCGGTAGCGCGGCGGGCCATCAAAACGGTATAGCCGGCCGTATTGGTGACCGTCATTTCAAGGGTCTGGGAGTCCGGATCAGAAAACCAGCCATTGGCCCGGGGGACAAGGTTGGAATGCATCTGCGGTTCTGGTTGGTCCAAGTTGACCGTCCAGGACAAGGCGCCGGGGCCAGGCGTCAGCTCATCCAGGCTGTCGCCGGTGATGTATATACCCGCCAGGGCGTCAATTTCCAGTTGCGGAATATTCGTGACAGGCGAGAAGGGCGGGACATAAGTGTTGGTCGGCCAGTGCAAAGCGCCGCCGGTTTTATCCAGCACGGCCCAGCGCAACGTTTCCACGGCCGTCTGCATCAGGTTGTGGGCGG
>JAXGPF010000011.1:0-225368 GCA_040767085.1 Kiritimatiellia bacterium
GGCCAGAAACGGCATTACACCATCGCCCGCCCGCAAAAATTCCTCTGGCTGTTTGTCGGCTTCCAACTCGACAACCATATCGCGCTGCAGCCGCTGTGTTCCACGGTTATAGACGGTCTTCCCGCCATCCACGGCAACCTGGCGAATTTGCTGAAGGATTACATTGCGGCACGCGCCAGTGCGCTGCCGTCTCCCGAACGCAGCGTGCGTTTGAGCCTGACCTTATGGCAATTGCTCGCGCAAATCGCCAGCCAACGCAACGCGCGGGCAATTGGCCGCCCGCCCGCCACCCCGGCAATTGCCGACAATCTGGTTGCCCGTGTGCAGGCGCTGGCGCTGAAAAACCCGGCCGAATATTGCAACAGCCGCCGGATTGCGCTGGCGCTGGGCGTATCAATGCCAAAGCTTAACCGCCATTTCCAGCAGGCCTCCGGCAAAAGCCTCGGGGGATTTCTGCGGACGCAGCGCATCTGCCGGGCGCGCGATTTGCTGAATACTACCCAGTTAAGCATCAAGGAAATCGCCGCCGCCTGCGGATTCAGTTCGCCCCAAACCTTCAGCCGTACATTCAAGCAAATGCTTAAAATCCCGCCGCGGCGCTACCGCGCGCAGCGCAAATGACTCCCGACAGCGAGTTTTGAAATTACTCATTTTTTGATTACTTCGATCCCGCTGATCACCTGGGCGGTTGGCCCGGAAATCCCCTTGAAGTCAATGCGCAGCACCCCGCCGGCAACCTGGATGCCGTCAAATGTTTTAACTAACGCCTCCTGCATGCCGGCTTCGGCAAAGATATCCAAAGCCATACGCTGCTGATCCTGCACGCTCACTTCAAATACGCGCCGGCCGATGCCCGGCGCATATGTTTCAGCAAAGTGCAAACGCACCTGATAACTGCCGGCCGGCACATGAAACCGGTACCCATCCATACCCCAGCGTTCGTAATTACGCAGGTTATCCATTCGCAGGCGGCGTGACACTTCCCCGCCAAGATGGCCGTACCCGGTCTGCGCGGTCCCCCAACCCGCATAATCATGGTCCGGGAGCCAGAGATTGCCGTCATGATCCGTGTAAAGCACGCCCGGTTCCGCTCCGCAATTTACGCGGTAAACCGGCTTGGGGCCGCTTAAATCCATCTGCGGCAGGCGCTGCGGCAGCCCGGCGGCATCGTCCCCCCCAGCAACGACCACGGTCAAAAATCCGCTGTCAGCCAAAGCGGACGCATCGTCAATCGTTGCGACGATCCTGCTCCATCCGCCGACCAGGACAACCTCCACGCCTTTATCCGCCCCCGCGCCTGCTCCGGGCTGGATGACCTTGCGGTTCATCCACGCTTTGCGCGGGCAGGCACTGCCGAACATTAAACGCGCCCGGCACCGTTTGGGACCGCGGACTTCCACCGCCGCAAACAGGGGCACACGCCCGCCCTCCGCGTCCAAATCGCAATACACTGCATAATTGCCGCGCGGCGCGACCCGCCACCCGGCGCTGTCCGCCGTCCATGCCGGATATGACACCAAGCCGTCCGCCCCGGCCGTCCCGGCCGCCGGGGCGAGCGCCACCCAGGGATCAAAATCATCCACCCGCGCCAGATCGTCGCTCAAAAAACTCCAGAACTTCCAGTGAGTCAAGTCCGACCAGGCCGTGGCATACTTCCCTTGATCCAGCGCGGCCATGGCGCCGGCGGTAATCTTGCGGATGCGATCCTGCTCGGCCTGCGGCAGCAGCCGGCGGGGCAGGGTCTGTGTCCAAACCATATCCGCCCGTTGGGCGATGGCGCGCATGTGCCGCAGATATTTTTCATCCACCGGGTCATTGCCCCACCCCCCCAGTTCCGCCGCATCCCCCTCCACCACAAACGCCTGGATGCCGAATGGCGGCAGATGCACGGGGATTATGCTGGTTTCACCGGACAGCCGGCTGGCCGGCAACGGTTCGCCGGAACTCAATTCAGTGACCTTCCGCGCGCCGCGCACGGTCACGTGGCCGGCAATCGGCCAATATCCTGGATTGGCCGCGTAGAAATACAGCCGGCCGTCTTTGCGCAACTCGCGAATTGCAAAATTATCGCGGAAGCCCGTCCCGCCCCACGGCTTGAATTCATCGGCGGGCAATGCGCGGAACACGCGCGCAAACAGCCGCCACGCGTCTTCCTGGCCGACCAGCGCGGCGGCATCGGTGAACCCGAACGCGATGAATTCCGGGTCCATTCCGATCATGGCCTGCGCGTATGGCTCGCGGCAGAAAGCGCCCGACTGCTGCGCCTGCATGGTATACTGGAACGGCCGCGGCCAGTCGGGGCGATCGGGATAGAGTCCGGCAATCCGCTCCAGTTCGATCCACCCATAATTCAGCATCAGCGAACGCTTGGCGCCGAGGTTGAACGCCGCATAAAACTCCGGCTCGACGTTCTCCTGCCATGCTGCCGCGTAAATTTCCGTATCGAACGCCGGCTGATAACTGGCGGTGGCCGGCAGCCACGGCATCAACCGCACTGCCGGATAATCACGGAATGATTCCTTATCCCAACCACCGTCACGATAATATCCGGCGAACGGAATATCGTCATGCAGACATGCGCGGATATCCTCCCATCCCTGGTAACACCCCGCCACACATTCCAGGTCGCCGCGGTGCCTGGCCAGCGCCGCCGCCACCCCGGCGAAAAATTCTGACAGCTTGGCGACGCGCCATTCCGTCCAGATCGGGCGCATTGCGGGCTTTGCCAGGAACTGGCTGCGTTCGCGGAAGCGCTCGTTTCCGGATCCGGCTCCGGGCACTTTGATCCCCGTTTCACTCGCAAATCTTTCCATGGTAAAGTCATCATAGCTCAACCAGAACGGATCGGGGTTGCTATTGCGCCAGGCCGGAATCCAACCGCCGCTAAAATATGCCGTCCAATTTACGCCGCGGTAAGCATGCAAGCCCGCGAATTTCCGCGACAGTTCCCCGGCAACCCGCTCCATTTCTCCGCGCACCGCCGGATGCATAAAATTCCAGCTTTCCCGCGCGCCGGTTCCGCTGCCGCCGCCGGCGTTGATGCCGGTCTCCGACACCATCACGTACGGATTAATGCCGGTTTCCGCAACCGCGCGTTCGGCTTTTTTGCGCAACCCGGTAGTTTCAATAAATTCCACGCTGGCATAAAAATCGATGCCATTGGCATCAAACACCCGCGCGGCAATATCGCGCATATCCGGGCCGAGGGTGGCAATACCCTGGAATGGCGTAAAACAGTCGTTACCGTCGGTATATTGGAAAGATCCCATAAGGTGCAGATTCTGTCCCGTAAACCGCAGGTATTCCGCGTAAGCCTCGCAGGTCTCAAGATATATCAGCAGGCGCTCACAGGCCTCCATAGCGGGAATGCCATTGGCGCGCGCGCCCGTTCCGGTTTCAAAGCGCCGGTGGACGCCGAATGAAGCGCCGAACCCGCTGCTCAGCACTGTCCGCTCGGAAAGCATTCCCCATTTACGGGAGCCGTCCGGCGGCGCATTCACCCGCAACGCCGGCAAATTTCCCTGCACCCTGTAGATGCGCAAACGCGCCGCGGCGGCCGGCGCCTTGACGCCAAGGGTAATGATATTGACGGCATGCCCGCCCGGTTCGGGCCGATACAGCCATTTCAACTCCTTCAACTCCCCGGTGTTGGGATATTTGCCGCCGGTCCAGACGGCCGGTCCGCACTTGGAATGCCGGTCATGCACGGCGCCAGGGCGTTGAAAGACCGCGGTCGAGCAGGCCACGCCCATCCACCGCTCCTGGTCATCCGGATATTCCAATACCATCAAATACCAGTCGCCGGGATGTTGGAAAAAGACCTGGTAGGAAAACTGCCCCGCGCCCCGCCTTGAACTTGACCCAGGATACGCCTCCCGGTATTTGAGCCCGTTGCGCTCCACCACAATCGCATTGGTCACCAGGCTGACATAATTTTCAGGATAATCTTTGCCGGGCGGCCACGGCGCCGAAGCGTCAATTTCCATCCACGGATGGCGCGGATTGTCCGGATCGGTGAAATCGATTATATCCTCCAGTTCAAGATTCATCCCCTCTTCGTAAGTATCGCCGGCAACCTCGCGCATTTCCAACGCGCCGCCGACAACCAGCAAAGGCTCCGGCGGCCGGGAATCCAGCAATGTTTCGCCGGCAAACAACTCGGCGGAAAACATATAAGCCCCGCGTGCCAGCCGCCCCATGGGCACGGTAAAGCTCAGCGAGTTGCCCGACAGCCGGCCGGCGTCAACCAGGCCGGACTTGCACGGCACATTCGTTCCGTCAACATATTGTTCCAACGACCATTGCAACCGCGGATGGCGTCCCGCCAACCCGCCCGGCACATCAACCCGCATTGCCGCTTCGCGTTGGGCGCGGTAAAACAACAACGGATCGTCCGGATTATGCAACTGGATCAGGCCGTCATATACCGGCTGGCTGCCCGCCCATCGCAGACCGAAGGCGCCGCGCACCCCGAAATCGAATTCCGTCAGCGGCGCCGCGTAAGGCCGCGGCATGACATCGCCGACCTTCCGCGGCGGCGGATTGGTCACCATGGTTAATTGGCGGATGTCCGGCTGCTGATCCAAAACGGATGCGGACGGATCAGATTTCCAGCGCCAATGCGGCCCGGTATCCAGCGCGATGCGCTCGCCGGAAGCCATAATGACAGCGCCCCGCGCCCAGGCGTAAAACAATGCGCTGCGCAATTGCATGCGGTTCCGGCCGGCGCGCAGAAAAGGCGCAATATCCACCGGCCGGGAAGCCGACCAGTGCCAGGGCCGCCATGTATCAACCTGTCTGACCGGACGCGGCATGACGATGCTGGAATCTTCGACCGGCGCGCCGTTGATCCAAAGCTCCGTGGTATCCGCCACGTCAAGAACAGCGCGCCAGATATCGCCTTCCGGCACGGTAAAGTCCAGGACAAAATCTCCCTTGGTGTATTCGATTGCGATGGAACTGATATCAATAAACGTTCCTTCCAAGTCTCCTTCCACTTCAAAAGTCAATTCAATGCCATCCACGGGATTATGTTGATACCGGCTGTAATCTATCCGTATATCTTTCCATTCCCCGCCGCCGTTTAATTTCACCGGACGCGGCTTCCGCCTTAAACGCGCGCCATCCGCCATCGGCCAAAGTTGAACATTCACGTTTCCCGGCGTGGACCGCCTGCACTTCATAATCAATGTGAATTGATCGGGATAAACCGCGGCAACCTGTTCGCCGGGTGTCTCCAATATTCCGTCCAGCCAGGCAATTGAAAATGATTTGTTGGTCGCTGCCAATCTCAATGCGCCTTCCCGGACTACCGGCGGCGTAAGACCGGCAACCCGATCCGGGGCATAACCGTCAAGGACAAGGTCTTGCCTTATAGCGGGAACAAACAACCCCTGCGCCCGGTCGAACAATTCCGATGCCGTCGGCGCGCCGGATACGGCGTGGGCGCAAAGCATCGCGCACGCTGCCGCCAGTGTTTTACGCATAATCTTCCGATTTTCAGCGAACATTTAAAAACATTCCTGACGGCAGATATTCGTAGCAGCCCAGGTCCACCATCCTCGAGAACCGATCAATCCGGCGGCGGCCGTCCAAGTCCGCGGCATCTTCCATCCAGCTCTCTTTCAGCCCGGCATTGACGCAGGGCGATGCGCCTTGCAAGCGATAATCCTGCCCGGCCAAACTCCGGAATTGCGGATCCGCCTCGATGTTTTGCACGCCCAGGCCATTCGTTGGAAAAGTGCAGCTCCAGGCGATATTCGAGGGATTGCCGCTGTAAGTCGCGGTCCTGTAATTGGCTTCCGTCCCGAGATCCGATCCGTAATTGTAGCGCATGATGGTGTTGGTGATGGACGCTCCGGCGCCATACAGCCAAACTCCGCCGCAATTCCCGTTTTCCGCGCGATTGCTGACTACCGTGCAATTCAGCATGAGTGCGCCGTTGTTTAAAATTCCAGCGCCGGCATTGGGCGCAACGGCAGACGTGGCAAAATTCCCCTCAATCAACGAATTGCGGATCACGCGCATGGTAACGCCGTTGTCCGCCATACCAAACCCGCCGTTGGCGTTATTCCTGAGCTCGCACCGGTTGACCATAATCCCGCCCTGGCGCACGCTAATCCCACCGCCGTAATTGGAAGCCGTATTCCCCTCAAACACGCAGTCATCGAGATAATTAGTGGCGTCCGTCGTTGACGCGCTTGGATTTTGATAGAAGCCGCCGCCGGCAAGGGCCGTGTTGGAAATAAAACTGGAATTTCTGATATACACGGCTTGCATGTGATCATGCTGCCGGCTGAATATACCGCCGCCGTAATCGCCGCGGTTGCCGGAAATCTCGCACCCGACAACCTCCACGCCCGCCGGCAGGTAGGCAAAGATACCGCCGCCGCTATATGTTAAGCTGGCCGGGTTGGTGGATTCGTTGCTCCGCACCCGGCAATTGGTGATAGATCCGGAGATTACAACAAATATTCCGCCGCCGCTTTTGGCCTTGTTGGAAACGACTAGGCAGTCATCCAACACGCCGCCGTTTTGCAGGCAGACCCCGCCGCCGCCCTGGTAGCTTGCGCCGCCCAAGGATTGATTGCCGTCTATGACGCACCGCCGGATTGTGCCGTAATACATTGCAATGCCGCCGCCGCCCCGATAGGTGTTGTCCGGCACGCCGGCCGTATTGCCGGCAATCCGGCAGTCGGTCACCAGCGCGCCGCTGCCGGAAGCGTAGATGCCGCCGGCGCCGACGGGGGCGGTGTTGCCGGCCACGATGCAATTCGACAACGTCCCCCCTCCCGCCGCGCCGTAGCCGAGGCTTACGCCGCCGCCGACATTGCTATTGGTGCCGCCCAAGCCATTGCCGTTGGTGATGGTGAAGCCGCTGACCCAGGCGCCGGTATGGCTGATGTAAAAACAGGCCGAATTGTTCTGTCCGTCAATAATGGCGGTGTCCGGGTCTTCCCCGCCCCCGGGCGCATAACTGCGCACCGTAACCGGCTTGAAGACCGCGATGTTGGTCGCAAACCGGTATGTCGCCAGATTGGTGACCAGGATGACGTCGCCATCCGCCGCGGCATTAACGGCTTCCTGGATGCTGGTGGCGGCGCCGCTCCAGTTCGGATATTTGCCCGCGGCATCGTTGGTGCCGGCCGGCGATACATACAAATAATCCTGCGCCGTCAGGCGCATCCCGCCAACCAATGCGACCATTAGAAAAACAATGCGCGCTTTCATTCCGTTTCCTCCTTGTTTGTGATTTATCCGGTTATCCGATTTTTATCATCAATTAACCTGCGCCATGCCGAGTTTGTCCAATTCGTGCCAGTTGGCGGGCTGATACGACCAGGACGCCGTCGGCGCGAGGCTGCCGCGCACCTGGCGATGAAAATTGATGCCGATAACCTTGCCCGGCGTCAAGGTCATTTTTAAGGCTGCCGCCGGAATCCGCATTTCAACAACCCAGCCATCGGCATTCATGCCGGCTTGAACCGTCCAATCCGGCGCGTAGTCATCCTCCACGGAGCCGCCGAAGCAGCGCTGGTCGAACTTGCGGCCGCCGGCATTGGCAGCGAATTGGAAATACTCATGCCCTCCAAAATCGGGGCGGATGAAAAGATTGATAAAATCCACTCCTTTGCCAATAACCGCGCGTTCGCTGGCCGCGCCGCGCGTGGCGGAATCAGGTTGCGGGTCCAGGCACTTGAACGCCAGATACAAATTTTGCCCGTCATGGCAGGTATAGACCTGCGTCCCCCAGGCGGGCGCCGCCGGCTGGCGATCCGCGGTGACAAAGCCGCCCACGGGTGGCAGTTGCCGCCAGGCCGGATCGTCCAGCCGGCCGTCAATGGCCGGCGGATGCGCGACGCGCGGCCACTCCATGGTCTTTTTGCCGAGCAATTCGGCATGCAGGACATACTCGCGTTTCTGATGGACTGTAGTCCAAAAATCGCCTCTGGTCAGCAAAGCCCACGCCCGCGCATAGTCGCCCGCATTTATTGCCGCCTGCGCCGCGGCGATGGTCTCCAGCAGGCCGGCATAAGATGTTTCGCCCAGCGCCGCGGCACACCCGGGCAAGTCGGCCAAAGCTTGCGCCCGGGCGATGATATTCCGCATGTGGGCGGTCTGGGTATCGTCCAGCCGGTCGGTGGCCCATCCGGCGATTTCTACTTGCGCGTCATCGGCGCAGAACGCCGCAATGCCAAATGGCGGCAATTGCAGCGGCAGGTTGAGATCGTCACCTGCGGATTCCACGGCCACGGGCAACCCGGCCGCCAAGTCGCGCACGGCGGATGCGCCGCGCCCGGTGGATGCACCGCGCAGGACTATCCGCCCGGTGATCGGCCAATATCCCGGGTTGACCGCGTAGAAATACAGCCGGCCATCCTTGCGCAAGGCGCGGATAGCCAGGTTGCTCTGGAATCCGGTGCCGCCCCAGGGAGCGAATTCATCCGGCGGCAGCGATCTGAAAACGCGGGCAAACGGCCGCCAATCCGCCTCGTAGCCCGTCAGAATACCGAAATCGGTGAAGCCGAACAGGCAGAGGTCCGGGTCCATCCCGATCATGGCCTGCACGAAAGATTCGCGGCAAAAATCCGCTGCGGGATTGGCCTGCATGGTGGATTGATACGGCCGGGGCCATTCTTCCCGCCACGGCATCTGTCCCGCCACCCCCTCCACCTCCCACCAGGGGTAATGCAGCATCAGCGAGCGGCGCGGGCCGGCATGAAAAGCGTCATACAACTCCTGCTCGGCATTCCCCTGCCAGAACCAGGCATAGCCTTCCACCTGGGTGGACGGCCGGTTTAATGCGGCGGCCGGCAACCAGGGGGCAATCCGTACGCCCTGCCCGCCGAACAGCTTCGGATCCCAGCCCCATTCCATCAAATATTCTCCTGCCGGGCGCCCGCTTTGCAGCCACTGGGGCAGATGGCCGGAAACATAGCAGCCGGCAACGCATTCCAAGTCGGCGCGGTGGCCTTTGGCCGCGGCATCCGCCTTGATAAAGAAATCGGCGAGTTTGCGGCAACGCCACGCCATCCACTGCCCGCGCATGTCCGGCGCGGTCAAAAAGTCATGGCGCCGGCGGAACCGCTCCGGACTGTCCGCCGCCGCACCGGGCAGGTTGATGCCGGTATCCTGCTCGAAGGCGGCGATGGTCGCATCATCATAACTGCATTGCCAGGGGTCGCCGCCGGCGCGCCAGGCCGGCATCCAGCCGCCGCCAAAGTACGCCGTCCAGTTAATTCCCAGAAAGGCCTGGTTGCGGGCGAATTTCAAGGCCAGTTCGTCCGCCACCCGCAGCATTTCCTGTTGCACTTCCGGATGCGCAAAATTCCAGCCGGCCTTGGCGGCCGTGCCGCGGGCGGCGGGCGCCGGCGCGCCCTCCCGGGTGACCATCACAAACGGGTTGCTCCCTGTGGCGGCGCGGGCGCGTTCAGCCTTTTCCATCAGGCCGGTGGTGTAGGCAAATTCCACGCTGGCATAAAATTTTATATCGTTGGCCTCGAGCACCCGGGCCAGGACGTCGCGGAGGTCCTCCGTCAGGCGCGCGCTGCCGCGGTTGGGCGCAAAACCAGTGTTGGCGTCATGGTATTGGTAGGCGCCCATGACGTGCAGGTTTTGCCCGGTAAACCGCAGATACTCGGCATAGGCCTCGCAGGTTTCCAGGTATTCCAGCAGGCACGCGCAGGCAGCGTGAGCGGGGATGGTGTCCGGGGCGGCGCGCGGCGGCCCGCCTTTTTCCCGGCGCACGCCGAAAGTTGCATCCAAGCCCCGGCCCGGCGCCGTCCGCTCGGTCAACAGGCCCAGGCGGCGGACGGAATCGCCGGCGGGGGGATTGACCTGCAGTTCCGGCAGCCGGCCCTGCACGTGTTGAATCAGCAGGCGCGCGGCAGCCGCCGGCGCCGTGTTTTTACCGAGATTGATCACCGTGACGGCATGCCCGCCCGGATCGGGCCGGTACAGCCAGTGCATTTTGCGCATGACGCCGGAATTGGGGTATTTACCGCCAGTCCAGACCGACGGCCCGCACTTGGAGATGCCGTCAGACGTCCGGGCTTCGCGCGGACGTTGATTGATGGCGCTGGCGCAGGAAACACCGATCCAGCGTTCGGCATCGTCCGGATATTCCAGCGTCAGCAGGTACCAGTCGCCGGTGTTTTTAAAAAACACATTATACGAAAATTGCGCCCAATAGCCGGGGCGCGTTTCGCGGTAAGTCAGCCCGCCGCGCTCAACCACGAGGGCGTTGGTTATCAAGTTAACGTATTCCTCCGTCCAGGCGGATTTGCGGGGATTACGCCCGGTGGCGTCAATTTCCATCCACGGGCGGCGCGCCTCATCCGGACGGGTAAAATCAATCACATCCTCCAACTCCAGCGCCAGGCCATCCTCGATGCGCGTTCCTGCCGCCGGCGTCATCGTCAGCTTGCCGCCAATGACGGCCAGCGGCTCCGGCGGGAGTGTGTCCGCCAATTCGCCATCCAGAAACAACCTGGCGGAAAACAGGTAAACGCCGCGGGGCAACCGGCCCAGCGGCACGGCATACCTCAGCGCATGGCCGGCCGGGACGCCGTCCCGGCATTCGCCCTTGCCCGCCGGCTGAACGGAGCCGGCCTGGTACCGTTCCAGCAACCACTCCAGGCGCGGCTGGCGCGCCGCAACGCCGGCAGGCAAATCCACTTCCAGGCGGGCATCCCGCTCGGCGCTGAAGAACAGGAGTAAATCGTCGGGATTGCGCAATTCCATCAGACCATCGGCGGCCGGCTGGCTGCCCGCCCATATTTGCTTGAAACCGCGCGGACCGCGCAGGGCCAGGGTAGTCAGCGGGGCGGCCAGGGGCTGATCCGGCTGCGCCTGGTTGCGCACCCGCGCCGCGGCGGCCACCAGTGGCAAATTTTGCAGCGGCAGGTCCGGTGCCGCCCAATCCGGCCCCGGCCGGCTGATCCAATGCCAGTTGGTTCCGGGATCCAGCACGATGCGTTCACCCGAGACCATCACGATGCTGCCGCGCGCCCAGATATAATCGCGCTCGCCGCGCAGGCCGACGCGGTTGCGGCCGGCATGCAGGTAAGGCGCAATGTCCACCGGGCGCGAGCCGTAAAAATTCGCCGGCATCCAGGTATGCCGCACCGGCCGCGGCAGCATCACGCTGGGGTCCGGCACAACCTTCCCGTTGATGAATAGTTCCGTCGTGTTGTCGACTTCCAGCACGGCGCGCCAGATTTCACCATCCGGAATGTCCACATCCAGCGCGAAAGCGCCCGCGCGTTTGAGTGCGGTGTTATGCTGCGCCGGCGAGTCCGCGCCGGAGGAATCCGCGGGCGCTACGGGCAGCGTCAGCGCCTGTGCCCGGTCGAATAAATCCGACGCGGTGGGCGCGGCGTCCGCCAAAAAGGGCCAGCAGGTAAAAACAATCAGGCATATTTTTTGAGTTTGCATAAGAATGCTTGGTTTGAGGTTTTATGAAGGAACTCCGAAAACTGAACGCTTCAGCGCCACCGCCCCCATGCTCCCCGCCCGCGGCGGAATGACTTCGCGGCTGAACGCGGTTTTGCGCGATCTGAACAAAGGTGAAAAAGTATTGGCCACGCGAATTTCCAATAGATTTTCGCCCGCGCGGATAGCGGCGGCCGCCGGCAGACGGAACGGCAGAGTAATGAGACGGCCCAACCGGCGGCCGTTAAGCTTAACCTCCGCGGCGGCATGCACATCTTCAATCTCCAACAGCAGGCTGGGATCGGCGAAATCCATGTGAAATTTCCGGCGATAACAAACTATGCCCGCGTAAGCGGCCAGACCCTGGCCGTCCCACGATCCGGCCGTCAGCGTTGCCGCCGGCGGGCGCAGGCTGATTTTCCCGCGATCACGCTGCATGCTGAAATCACCCGTCAACACGATGGGATCCGGCTGATCGGGAATCATCCCGCGATCATAGACGCTGGCCGGGTGGAACCACTCGCTCATCCGCAACCCGGCGGACAACACATTCATGCCCAAACGCGCATGAGGTTGTAAACTGTACCGGACATTGGACTTATCCCAAAGCAAGCCCGGTCGGCCGCGTTCAAGCGCTTTCCCGTTAAGGGCAATATTTATCCAGTCGCTGTTACCGAAAACCGCGCTCAAATCATCCGGCAGATGCCGCGCGTCAAAGCGGCATTCGAAACGGAGGACGGCATGCCGCGTTGGGTCCATGTTAAACGGCAGGATATTGCCGCGCAACGGCACGCGCTCGCTGCTTTCGGGATGCATCAGCACGACGTCCAGCACGGCGGCATTGGGCGATTCGCGCGTAATATCCCAGGGGCCATCCAGCACGGACACAACCTTTAATCCGGACGCGCGAATGAATGCCGGCAAACGCCGGGATTTACCGCTGCCGGCAACGACAAACACCCCTTGCCAGGGCGCCAACTCCAGCGCCAGGCGGCCGTCCTGGCATTCGGCGGTGTAAATCCGTCCGTCCATCGGATCCCATATTTCCCGGCGACGCTCATCGGAGAACGAAAGGGCGCAGGCATTGGCGGCGGGGCTCATATTGACCACGTGCAAAACATCCATTTCCCCAATGGTGCGGCTGGCAGCCAACACGGTGTCGGACGACGTCCCCGCCACCGTAAAACGCCGCGGCACGGCATCGCCGATGGCTCGGTCAAACATCGGCCGCAGCGCCTGCCAGTCCACCGGCGCCGGCATGCCGACCAGCCGCGCCGCGCCGGATTGCAGCATGTCCCGTATCGCGGATTGAATACTTCTGCCCGCAACCGGATCGTATTCCGGCGAGGCATCCAGAAACAATACCCGGCCGCCGGCGCCGGCAAATTTGTGCAATTGTCGAGCCACGGCTGCGGTCATGGCAAACGCCGCGGGGATTATGATGACCTTCAGGCCCCGCGCAAATACGTCAGATTGCGCCAATTCTTCTTCGAATAGCAATTCCCAGTCCCGATGGGCGCGGGTCAGCGCTTCCGCCGTTTCCCGCAAAACGAGATTCATTCGCTCCAGACGGCAGTCATCCGCATCCGGCGCGGCAGGATTGCGCACTGCCCGCAACAGGCAGCGCGCCGACAATGCTGGATACAGCACGGCGATACCGGCGCGGATTTGGCCCGCCGTGGACATCAGGCAGCAGCGGCCGGCAAACTTGGCGAATGCGCCATAAAAAGGCCACCACGGCATGTGAAAGGAACGGGCGCTGCAGCGAAAGCTTTCCGCCGAAAGCGCCAGCAGGTTGTCATTGATCAGGTTGACGCCCAGGGCGGTCTGCCAATGCGTGTTGGCCGCCAGGTCGACCGGCGCCACGCTGAAAGGCATCACGCCGAACGACTCCGACAGGACGCGCGAACTGCCCGTCACCCGCGCGGCGGCCGCCGCGAGTTTCACCGTCAAAAGATAACCGGCGCCCGGCTTGCGCCGGGCCAACCCGGCCCGGGAGGGCGTATGTTCATAATTGGATTCGCAGCATAACAGGTCCATGCCCGGCAGGGACATGGACGCGCGCGCGATGTATTCGTCGCCATCCCAGTGCGCGCCTTGCGCCGGCGATTCCTCCCCCTCGAAATGGCCGGTGGTATCGAGGCCGCGCGCATCGCACCAGTTTTTGATATGCCGCAGGAACCGGCCGAACCGTTCGCCGGCCAGCGCATAATAATCGTGCCGCACCTGGAAACGGTCGGCATGTTCGTCCGTAAACAGCCGGTCTAATTTGTCCGGCAACGCATAACCGTAGCGCGCCTGGAATTCCCGCTGTAATTCCGCGGACATCCGGACATCGTTGATTTGCGGTTCATCTTGGAAAAACCCTTTAAACGTCCTGCCAAAGTGATGCCGGAACCGCCGCTCATATTGGGCGTGCGTGCGCCGCACGAATTCCGGCCCCATCTCCGCGATAGTCAGGTCAACATAATCGGCAGGCGGAATCGCCCCGGTCCAGGGCGCGCCGGTATTGGCGACATATTTCCGGCGGCAGGCGCCTTGCACAATGTGCATAATGCCGACCGGCGCCGCCTGATCGTTGCGCCAGGCCCAGCGCCTGGTTTCGGCACGCGGGTCCAACCTGGTTTCAACCCGGCGCGAATGGCCCGCGGCATCCGTCGCCACCGAAAAGAGATATTCCTGTCCGGCGGCCGGCGTGAAGACAACGGTAGCGCCCGGCGCCGCGGATTCAGGGGGAGTGGCCGGACGCACCCGGCGCACTTCCAAGTCCGGCCGGTCAACCGGAATACGGCCGGCGCAGCTTCCGCAGGGCCAGTTGTAATCGTCGTAGATCCATACGGTCATTTGCTTGTCAGCAGAATAATCCAGCGCGAACCCGACCGCATCGAACCAGGCCTCCGACAGATATGCGACGGCCAGACCGTAAATTGGGAAAATGATAAATGACCGAATGCCCTGCGCATGCATCCGGTCAATGGCAAAGGCGATTTCCGCCCGAGCGCATTGCCCGTTGAAACACAGCCAGGGCACGGGCCGGAACTCATCCGGCGGATTAACAAAACAGCGCTTCAGTTCGGCATAATCCGGCGGAAGGGCGGCGGCCCATTGTTCCGACCAGCGAAGTTTTCTGCGGTGATGCATATACGGTTCCACCATGCCGCATGTATTCGGGATTACATTGAAGGCCACCAGGACACGGCCCGACCGACCGGACCGGCTGAAGCGTAATCCTGACCATATGCGCTAAATATACCCGATGGACTGCCGGCATGCCAGATTAGAAACATAGCAGAAATGTTAAAATATGAAGCAAAATTCAACAAGCGCGCCTGTCCGGAGGCAGGCCGCGCCTGGATCAGGACTTTGCTTTTTGCTCTCAAGAAGAGGGGCGTTGTGGCGTGTACCGGAAAGGGCAAGGCAGCTCGCTGGCGGGTCGAAGGTGAATGAGTGTAGTAAGTGCCATTGAGTGTAGTAATGCGTGTAGTGGATGGGGGCCAATATTCCTTCTGGCCAAGCCGAAAACGCATATCCTGAAGAGCGGCGCACGGCCAGAACTAGTTCCCGGATCCAAGCCAAGTCCCGAACTTACTTCGGTGCAGAATCTCGCCACCTGAAAGTTTCGTCAGGGCGGCCAGTCCCGCCAGCGCAGCCCGCGCCAATCTCCCAAGAATTATCCGACCAGCGCAACAATTAACTTTTATTTTTAGGTCTGACCCTGGAGGGGGGTCAGTCCGTGATTCTTGGGACCCTGGAGGGGGGTCAGTCCGTGATTCTTGGTGTCTTTGTGGTTCTTTGAGAGATAAAAATCAGATGCCGAACACCGTTCGGCTACTACATCGGCGGAAAAGGAAGATAGGGGGGGCATGTCTGAATTTGTTATATTTCCAATTCAATCCGCCAGGCTTTCTGCCATGCCCGGCACAGGCAGGCGGATGGCTCCCTGGACGCATCTGCAATTCCGGGATGACACTCCGAATTATTTATGATAGAAATGAGGCATGAATGCGAATACGCCGGAACCTGCGCCCCTACCCCATCCGCCGGAACCGGTAATTCCGCCTCCACGACGGCCGTTTAACGAAATCTCCGTGCTGTTCCCCTTGCTGGCGTTTTATACAGTCGCCTACCTGGGGCTGACGGCGGCGGATTTCGCGCTCCAGCAAACGCTGGAACTGCCGGACGGCATGATGCCGCTCTATATCGCCCTGCTCGGGGCGTATGCGGCGGACAAGGAAATCCGGCGCTGGCTGGGCACGCCGGAACCCCCGCGCAAGGGCACGGTCTTCGTTTACCTCTGGCTGTTGCTGTTTCTGGCTTTTTACATGATCCACGTATTCCAGCCGGATTTACGGCTGCCGGGCCATCTGCTGCCAGTCTGCCTCCAGGTATTGGGGATTTTCTTCGGCAGCAAGGCTTCCAAGCATATCTTTGCCGGCCAGACCAGCCGCGGCGCGAAGAATTCCGAACAGGAACGCCAGGTTTTGGAGTTGCTGGCCGCCAGGGGCAAGCTGACCCGGAAGATGCTGGCCGACGAACTGGGGATTTCAGCCGTCAGCGCCTGGCGGATTTTAAACGGCCTTGTCAATAGCGGATTGCTGGTCAAGCAAGGGACCGGCAGGGGAACATATTATGCCCGGCCGGGCGCGCCGACGTCCGGCGCTTGATCCCCATTCGTTTCATTTGCGTTTCAAATACGTTTCATTTGCGTTTCATTGCGTTTCAAATACGTTTCTTTGCGTTTCATTTGCGTTTCAGTAGCATCCCATAGAAAATCACTTTATGCTCTCACAATGCCGTAAAGAAGATGCGGATTGTTTACCACGGAACCTGTTTTATCCACAGATTACGCAGATTTTCGGCCACAAAAATGCGGATTGTTTACCACGGAACCGGATAAACGGACTGAGGGATTGGCCATCCGCCTTCGCTCGGATGCTATGGCGGACACAGCCCGCCTTTGCTCAAGCTACGGCGCGGCACGCACATGTGCATGAAAGAGCATGGATGTAATCGAATTGCGTGGCATATTGAATGCATTTGAACAATTGATTGACCGTTTAGCGCCGCACCGGCCGGATTTTTCGGATTTCACCGTGGTGACGATGAGCGGGCGCGGACGCGACCTGCTGCATGACACTTTACACCGGCGCCTGGGCGGATTGATGCCGCGCGTACTGAACTTCGACGATTACAAGGCGCGCCTGATCGGCGAACGGCAGGCCGGAGCCAACCTGACGCGGGAAGAAGCCCTGGTCCGGTTTCATGCCAGGTTAAAACGGGAGCGGGGCGTTGCGCCGCCGCCGGAAGACGCGGAACGCCTGCTGAATTTCCTGGCGTTGATCGCGAAATATTCCGTCGGTATGGATGACTTTTCCCGCGCCGAACGTCTGCCGGATGAACAAATAGGGCGGATTGCCGGCTTTTTCGCGCTGGCGCAAGAGTTCCGGCAGGAATTGGCGGCAGCCGGCCGCTTCTACGCTCCCCTGGAAGAAGACGTTTGGGCCGATGCCCAGCCCCTTAAAAACGATTTGTTCGTCGGGCTGCCGCTCATGACGCCGGTCAACGAACGGTTTTTCGTCCGCATCCCGCGGGACAACCTCTTTGCCGATCCGCCTTTGTTTGGCCCGCATCTGCTTGATTCCAAGCCGGATTACGAATCGGCATTGCGGCTGGTGCGCCGGCTGAATCTGCCGGAACGCAGCCCCAGCCAGCCGGCCCTGTCCTTTGCGGAATTGGCGGACCAGCCCGCTCTGACGGCCTTGGCCGGCGGGACGATCGCCGAATTTCTGGCATCCCGCGCCGGCCCGAACGAGCAATTGCTGATTGTCCTGCTGGATGAATCACTGTCATTTTACCTCTGGGAGATGGTATTCCGTCCCCTGGGCGACCAGGTGAATTTCGCCCTGTGGCTGCCATTCCGGCATTTCGGCGCCGCACACCGCCTGCTGGACGCCATCCGCCGCGACGTCCCGCTGGCCGATTTGCGCCGGGAAATCGCGCGGGAACTGGCCGACCGCTGGCAGGCGCTCGATGCGGCCAACCGCGCGGCAGGCGAGAAAGCCATCACCCTGATTGACATGCTGACGGAACTCCGCCCGTTGATGGGCAACGACTGGCCAATCCTGGCGCCGCACCTGGCGGCTAACAGCAAGCTATATCTTACGGGCCGGCGCAACGCGCCGGTGCAAGTGGCGCCGCTGGGCGAAACGACCGGAGTGCCTTACCGCCGCGCGCTGGTGCTGCCGATGGATCGCGATATATTTCCAACCAAGCCTTTTGACGGCCCATTTCTCAACTTGATCCATGTGCCGCGGATACACCAGGCCATGTTCGAGGCGGATGACCTGGCGCTGCGCCAGTTCCTGGCATACGGCACCGAAGCACAGATCGCCGCCCGCTACGACACCGGCGCGGGCATGGCGCCCTCCCCGCATTTCGCCTTTCTTTCGGCCGAGTTCGACCGCCCGCGCGTCCGGCGCCGCCTGGCGGCGGCGGCATTGATCCCGCCGGGCAATCCGCCTGCCATCGAAAACGACTCCAGCCTGCGCGAGTGGCTTGGCCGTTACCAGTGGTCGTTCTCCACCCTGTCCGTTTTCTTTACCTGCCCCTACCGCTTCCTGCTGGAGGAAAAACAGCAGATCGCGCCGCCGGCCGTGCTGGAGCCGGAGGAATCGGCCAACCTGATCATCGGGAATTTTATCCATCAATTCTTCGCCGGACTGAAACATGATCCGACGCCCCTGGACTGCTGGCAGGCCGCATTCGAAGCACAATGGGAAGCCGACGCGGCCGTGCGGGAAAAAATCGCCGACCGGGCCGTGCGCAAAGCAATCCTGCTGAGTTACCTGAAGGAAATCGCGGAACGCGAACGGAAAGCGGATGAGCCCCTGCTCTTTTCCGGAAACGTGCGGGAGACTGAGTTGAAACTCGATGCTGCGTTCGGCGCCGGGCAATACCGTCTGACCGGCCGGCTTGACCGGCTGCAGCAATATGCCGGCCGCTGGCTGGTCGCGGATTTGAAATACAAAGAGAAAATCGCCTCGCTGCCGCGGGACGGTCTGGCCGCGAGCATTGCCGGCGGCGATGCGCTCAAAAAGGTCAACGACCACTTCCAGTTGGTATTCTATATCCACCTGCTGGAAATCGCCGGCCGGGCGGCCGCCGCGGAATTGGACGCCGCGTTTCTGCTGCTGCGTTCCGGCAGCGCCGAAGGATTCCGCGCCGACTTGCCGGCGGCGGAAATCGCCGCGCATGGGCAGGCGATGGACGCCGTGGCGCGGCGGTTGGACAGCATACTGGCACAGCCGGCTTTCGCGCCTAATTTCCGCGCCGAAGGATGCGCCTGGTGCCCCTTCAAGGCGCTCTGCCTGCGACCCGACCTTTACCGGGGAGGGAATTTCTGATGGCCAGGAGTTATTTAGTGAATGCATCCGCCGGATCGGGCAAGACTTATCGCCTGACGGCGGAAGTGCGGGAACATATCCGCGCCAGCCCCGACCTGGTTGTCGCCATAACTTTTACCCGGGCCGCCGCCGCGGAAATGCAAAAACGGATTCTGGATATCGTCGCGGGCAGCGCCGCTGCCGATCCGCCGGAAAAATTACGCCTGCTGATGCGCGCTGCCAAGGTGCGGTTTTCCACCATTGACGCCTTGTTCCATCAACTGCTGTCCACCGAGGAAACAAGCCCCCGGATTGCGGATGACCAGGAAGCGCAAAGCATCCGGATGGCGGTGGACGAGCTTTTCTTCTCCCACCCCGCGGTCATTGGCGATACGGAACGCATCCTGATCGCCGCCCGGGTGCTGCAGATCACGCCGGAACAATTGCTGGCTAAATTGAAGGAAATTGATCCCGCCTTCGAGCAATGGACGCCGGCCGCCGGCCAGGTTGAAGCCTGGCGCACCCGCCAGACGCAGCTCGCCGCCGAATATGCGCGGCTGCAGAACGCTGTCCGCGCCTGCGCCGGCGGCGCCGCCGGCAATCTGCGCCGGAGCGTGGTTAACCCTCTGTTGCAGCCGCTGGACCAGGCAGATGCCGGGTGCGCCCTGTTCCAGAAAAACAGCCTCGGGGAGGTCAGCGGCATTGCCGCAAAAGACCGGCACACGCCGGCCTATGACCAGCTTGAAAAAATATTCCCGGCCATGCGCCGGCTGCTGGCCGGGCATATCGTCAATTCCGCGCGCCTGGCCAGCGCGCTGCTAAAACATTTCCACGGCATATACCAGCGCCTGATCAACGAAGAAAAACAGCGGCGCGGCGAGTGTTTTTTCGAGGATGTCACGCGCGGACTGCTGGCGCTGGACGGCGCGGATGCCGTCGAACGCCCCGCGCTCATGGCCCGAATCTACGAGCGGGGATATGACCGGACTGCGCACTTGCTGCTGGACGAATTTCAGGATACTTCCGGCGAGCAGCTCAAACTGCTCCAGCCATTGATGGAAGATATTCTCGGCAGCGTTGCATCGGATGGAACGGGAGCGCGGTCGCTTTTCATCGTCGGCGACTGGAAGCAGTCCATTTACCGCTGGCGCGGCGCCGAGCCCGACCGGCTGGCAGCCTGGCTGGCGCCGCTGGCAAAACGCCGGCAATTGGCGGAAGAAGAACTGCCCTGCAACTGGCGTTCCACGCCCCTGCTGATTGAGTATTTCAATTACTTGACCGCGGAACTTTTCGAGGGGAAACCTTTCGCCCGGCGCCGGCAAACTCCGCCGCCCGCCGGACGCCGGCCGGCTTATGCCGGAGTTTCGCGCATCCTCGCCCTGCCGGTGAGTTGCGGGCGGTCCGACGAATCTTTATATACGACGCTGCAGGAGGCTATCCGGGACTGGCAGGCCAGCACTGGCTGCGCCTGGGGCGATATTGCCGTCTTGTGCCGGACCAACGACCATATGCATAAAATCGCCGGGGTGTTGGCGGAGCATGGCATTGCCACTTCCGGCGTGCGCGGCCGGGAACTGCTGAGCCTGCGCGAAGGCACGGCGTTGTACCTGGCGCTCGCGGCATTATTCATGCCGCATGACGGAAAATTCATCCCGCAGGCCCTGGATCAACTGGGCTACAACGCCGCGTTCCGGCAAGACCTGGCGCGCATCCAGGAATCCGCCGCCGCCTTTATGGAACCCTTCGGCTTTGCCTCCGCTGCGCGGGCGTTGCGCGAATTAAGCCGGCATTTCCCGCCGGTGGTGATTGAGGCCGTCTGGCGCGACGCCGAACGCTATTTTGACGCCCCCGCGCCCGGCGCGCCGGCCGACTGGCTCAAACACCTGTGCGACATGTCGCCCTGGGTCGCTGTGCCGGAAGGCGAACATGCCGGCCGGGTCAAGCTGGCTACCATCCATGGCACCAAAGGGCTGGAATTCCCGCATGTCTTTGTGCTCTGGAAAGAGGAACGCGACCGGCCCGACATCATCCTGCACCCCGCGGACGGCGCGCCGCTGAAATTCAACAAAAAGGAACGGGGGTTCCTGGCCGCCATGGCTGCATCCGGCATGCCGTCGGCCGCGGCTCCCGCCGGTGAAGCGGAAACGGACGCATTGCCCGGAGAAACCGCCAACCTGCTCTATGTCGCCGCTACCCGCGCCATCTCCAGTCTGACCTGGGTGCTCAAGGCCGGCCAGGACGGCCAGTTGAAAGGATTCAGCGAAAAAATCCGCCGGGCGGCGGCCAAACCCATCGCCGGGGCCGAACCGCTGCCAGGCGGGCACCAGCATGATTACGGGCCCGGCGCACTCCGACCATCGGATTATACCGAGTTGCAGCCCTGCCGCCTGCCGGAATCGGAACCGACGCCCGACGCGGATGAAATTGATCCCGCACTGAAGTCGGCGGAAATCGAAGAGGGGATCGCGCGCGGCCAGCGGCTGCATGCGGCCCTGGCGTGCTTGACTTCCGAGGGCGGCCTGCCAGTCAACCTGGACCTGGCGCCGCCCGAACGGCAATGCCTGGAACGGTTCCTGGCCCACCCGGCGGTGGCGGAAATTCTGCGCCGGCCCGGCAAAACGTTATGCGAACAGCATGTCTCCGATACCAATCATTTCGGATTGGTGGACCGGCTGGTGATTGCGCCCGACCTGATCACCATCATTGACTACAAGACCGGCGCGCGCCGCGGCCATCTGCAGGAAAAATACCAGGCGCAAATGCTCCGCTACCGGCAGATTTTGACCGCGCTTTACGGCGCCAGCCGCCGGGTCGAATGTTTGCTCCTGTTTGTGGACGACCCGGGCGCAATGCAATTGTTTTAACGTCGGGCTCTCTGCCCCGCGACCGCAATTACGCCCGTTTCACACGCCTGCCGGACAAGGATTTGGCACATTTTTAAATCAATCCGATAAAATCCGGAAGGTAAAATTAATTGCGCCGCGCACAAAGATGGAACGGCTTAATACCACCGCCTGGCAGCGCTCACCTCAGAACGCATACCGATGTTGGCTCCGCCAGACGCAGTACCGCGGTTTCAGACACCGCAAACTCGTAGGACCTTCCCGCAGCGCCCACGAACGCCGTCTTCAGGTCCTGCCCAACCACGATGGAGGCCAATTCCTTTACCGCCGTCACAAGAACACCGCCGCAAGCGATTGCGGCCGCCTTGACGATGCCGTCGGTGATAGCCAATCGGAGATGCTCGATTTCGGTTTGGTTGCTCTGGGGATAACGCCTGAACAGCGTATTGAACAATCCCGGAGCAAGCGCCAGGGCATACGGCCCCTGGAAGCCTGCCGCGTCCAGCTTGGTGACACATTGCATGATGTTGTCCACGGCGCTGCCTGTTTCTTTCCATTCCGCCAGCTTGCAGGACAATACGCCCTTGGCCGTCAGAAGTCCCTCGAGCTCGAACGCCTTTGCCCCATTGAACACCACGGTGTCTTCCTGGTCGGCGCAGGCTGCGGCTGCCTTGGCCGCGGACCCCAAGTCGAGCAATTGCCCCGCGCCCTCGAATGCCGCGATGTCTTTGACTGCCAGGCTGAACGAACTCTCGATCGAAAGCAGCGGAGTCATCGCCGGCGCCCGCACCACGGCGCCCTGCGTCTCGTTGCCGCCGGCTTCACCGCCAACACTGCCGAATGCCTGAAGCGGGAGTCCATGGGGACCGTCAATGTGCAGCAGCCGGCGGCCGGCCAGCCGCGCTTTCGCGGCTCCCATCACCGTTTCGTCGATCTTCTCCCACACCGCGGCGCCGAAGGGGGCGTCGTCCCGCTGCAAATATCTATCACTCATTGGGGACTCCTTTCTGGTCATCCATCATTAGTTGCCTATCCCTGGTCATGGTGTAATCTACAAGTGCCGCTAGATGGCCATGTCTGCGTTCCATCCATAGCCGGTGATAAGCGGCCGTTTACTTCAACTCGCCGACGGACGGAATGTCGCCGCCCGCAACCTTCTTGCGCATCTCGTCCACCTCGCCGGCGCCTTCCTTCAATTTGCCGTCTTCATCATCAAGCAGGAGGCTCAGCAAACGCATAAACTCTCCGGCATGTACGCGCTCCTCGTTGGCGACTTCCTGGAGAACCGATTTCGCCAATGCATGTCCCGTAGCATCCACCAGTGCTTCGTACAGATGAACGGCCTCTTCTTCCGCCGAAAGCGCCAGCCGGATGGCGCGCGACAGTTCTCTGTCGGTCAATTTCCGGTCCGGCGCGAGCCCGGAAAACGGGTCCAAAAACGCCGCCATAGCTCCTCCTCCTGGCCAATAGCCAATGACCGATAATTCTTCTACTCCGCGGTAGAAATCGCCTCGACCGGACAATCTTCCGCCACTTCCTTGCACGATGCCTCGACCGCGGGCGGAACGACATCCAACTTCACCTTTGCCTTATCCCCATCCATCTCGAACACTTCCGGGCAAGCGTCGGCGCACAGCCCGCACCCGGTGCATGTATCCTGATCCACTCTTGCTTTCATCTGAATCCTCCCTTCAATATCCATCAAGGCAGTCACTATGCTTCGCGATGACGTGTTGTTAAACCAAGGACTGTACTCTTACCACGCTGTTCATGGATCCGAACTCATTCGCCGCCTGGGCTTCCGCCGCCGGGTCCGTCATCCATTGGCCATCCACCACGTACTTGTAGTGGTGGTCCCCCGGCTCCAGTTCAACGCGCTTGACGAACATTCCGGCCCTCTTGCTCATTGGGAGCGCCGTCGGATCCCACTTATTGAAGTCTCCCGCCAGGCATACCTGTTTCACGCCGGGACTTGCGTTGAACGTGAAAAGTTTGGCGCCGTTTTTCTTTGTTTGCGACTGTGTCGCCAACCGGCTCGGGCTTTTCATAATGTTTTCTCCTCTTTCCTCTTTGTTTTCCGGCATTCCGCCGTCACGAAAGCGCCGGCTTTCGATATCGTCGCTTTTCCTCCATTGACGGGCAACAACCGGATTGCCGCCTGCAAATGCTACCTGCCCGAGCCGCATTTTCTCGAGTTCGGCGTATCTGCCTAAAAGCAGTCTAACGGGTTCTATATGCGTCGTCTCCGCCATCCGCTTCAAGTACGCGAGGAGGGACTCATCTCTCGTCGCGAGCGCCGTCGTCTGGGCTGCTTCGTTCATGGCCAGTCCGTCCTTCTATGCGATTCCCAGCGCTTTCGAAGATTGCCACACCCCGTGGATGTTGCAATATGCCAGCGCATACAGCGTCCCGGACTTGCCGGTCTTGATGGAAGCACTCGCCTCGTGATGTGTGAACACGGAGCCGTTGTTCGGGCCTTCGACGGACTCGCCGTGGGCCGTAAACTCGAAGTTGCCGACCTGGAACGGGGCCTTCGCTCCTTCCGGCTGGAAATAGATCTGAATCCACCGGATGTGATGCTCCGTCGTGTTCGGGTGGGCCACGGCCTTGCCCAGCGTAACCTTGATCGCAAAGAACTCGCCGGCTTTCACCACTTCCGGACACTCGATCACCGGCACGTGCTTCTCCGATTTCCAGTCCGCGCTCTGAATCACTTCGCTCAGCTTTGTCATTGGAACTTCTCCTTTTTGATTCGCGGTCCGCGTCATTTCGTCCCGCGGTTCTCGTATTGAACAAGGCGCATCGTCGCAAAATAGCCGGACAGCGCCTATCGGGGCAAAATTTAGAAATCACTTCGAAATACCTCATTGACCTTGCCGGGTATTGGGCATCTGTCATTGGCCACCAGTCATGGAATGCCGGCGGCCAATGACAAATGCCTTGCCTTCTACTCACACTTCTTCATGTCCATTCCACAAGCGCACTTGCCGGGTTTGTCCGACATCTTCGGACAACCCATGGGACAGCAACACATGCCCTTGCAACTCGCCGTCTTGACTTCTTTGCCGCAGGCGCACTTCCCGTCTTTGACGCCCTTGGCGTCGCACGTGCAACCCGCCGGGCAATCGCAAAGCAGGGCCTGGCCGTCCTTCACGCCCAAGAGGCGCCTCTGCGCCATTTCCTTGCCGCATTTGCACATACCCGCCTTCATCGCCACCGCGTGGCAATCCGGGCAGGCATAGACCGCGTCCGTCATGGCCGCCTTCGCCTCCATGGGAGGCGTGCTCCCGGGGCGTTCCGCCCGCGGATGTTCGGCGGGCGTTTTCGATGCCATGCCGTAGACCGCCGCGCACGTCATAATGAACAGCCCGATCACCGTCGGCCCAATGACTCTCTTTGAAAGAATTTTCATGTAAGTTCCCTTTTTGCTTGTGTCGTTATTTTCCGCTCCAGTAATCCTTGCGCCAACTACTGTTCCATATCCAGCACCTCCTTTCGTAAGGGCTTCCGCCACGTCGATGCTTGCTTTTCTTCACCTTGCCCCATGTCAGAGCGATCCTGGCGCGACCTGCCTGTTCTCCTTTCCTTTACACCGCGGGCCAGTTCTTCACGAGTTCCTCAGGGTTCATCAGCAGGCGCGCATATTGCGCATGTGTGTAGGCCCATGGGTCGCCGAAATGACGGCGGCTGAGCTTGCCGCGGAAGTCCGCAAGCGAGTTGTATCCCTGGAGGGCCATCCACTGCTCCAGATCGCGAATCATCGTCTGAATGTTGGCGGGACCATTGCGGAACAGGGCGCTTACGGTCTGCACAACTTGCGTTCCGGCAAGAAGCATCTTCGCGACGGTCGCGCCATCGAAGATGCCCGTGCCGCAACAGACGTCCGCCTTCAGCAATCCTTCCAAAAGAGCGGCAATGCGAAGCGCCGGCCGGTAATCCGTTTCGTGGCTGAGATTGAAAGAATTGGATACCTTTTCATCCCGCAAGTCGATGTCCGGCTCCACCAGGCGGTTAAAGAGAACGAAGCCGGAAACCCCGGCATGGTCCATCCGCCGAATCACGCTCAGGGGATTCGTGTAGAAGAAGCTGAGTTTGACGGCGATGGGAATATGAACCGCCGCCTTCAGCCGGACAATGAGTTCAACCTGTTCGTTTTCAATATCCGCGGCTGTCCGGTCCGGATCCTTCGGAGACGCAAAGAAGTTGCATTCCAAGGCGTCGACACCTGTGTCTTCGAGCTTACGCGCGTATTCCAGCCAAGTCTCCGGATTCACGGCATTCAGGCTGGCGATGACCGGAATGCGCACCGCTTTCTTGATCTCGCGGACCCACATGATATGTTCCGCCGGCCCGGCAAATTCAAGGTGCGGGCGCACCGTGATCATCTCGGCATTCCGGCATTCTCCCTTCTTCTGATCTTCGTCGTACTTGAAGCGTTCAAGTTGAATCTGCTCTTCGAACAGCGATTTCGTCACGATCGCCGCCGCGCCGGATTCCTCAAGCTTTCCGATGAAGGCCATGTTCGCCGTCAGCGCGGATGCGCCGGCAATGATCGGGTTCTTCAGTTCCAGCCCCATGTATGTTGTGCGCAAGTCAGCCATGTCCGCCGCCTCCCTTGTCTGGTGCCGGTCTCCGCTGCATCGGCCGGCGCATTCGTCAACTGACGCGCTGTAGCCGAAGAGGTATGATCCGAATGTAACGATCCGAATCCCGGACGGAGCTTCCCGCAACCGGTTTATTCCGTCTTATTTCTTCCGCTGGCAAGCAATATAGACGATCAGGGAACCAGCCGCACATCCGGCACACCCCTATTATCGACTTCGAAATACCTTGCCTCACATGGCCTGCCGGTCCTCGAACTTATCGCTCATCGTCGAGGAATTTCCCGGCAACCGTGTCCGCCATCGGGGATTTCCGCCGTTGAAATCAGGGTATCCCTTATTGGCGGTTTCAGCCGCGCGCTATATTATTGCGCCGTCAAAGAGTCAATGCGCTAACACACAACAGGAGGTCGTTATGGCCGTTACACCATCAACAATGCTGCCGCTGGGAACCAAAGCCCCCGATTTTGCCCTTCCAGAGGTCGTCACCGGGAAGACGATTTCCCGGAAGGACTTTGCCAACCGGAAGGCTTTCCTGGTGATGTTTATCTGCAGGCACTGCCCATACGTGAAGCATGTGCGGGATGAACTCGCAAAAATCGGGCGGGACTATCTTGAACAGGACATTGGGATTGTGGCCATCAGTTCCAATGACGCTTCCGCTTATCCTGACGACCGCCCGGACTTGCTCAAGGATATGGCGACCTCCCTCGGCTTCGTGTTTCCGTTCTGCTATGACGAGACGCAGAAGACGGCGAGAGATTACACAGCGGCTTGCACGCCGGATATTTTCCTCTTCGACAAGGACGGAAAGCTGGTCTATCGAGGCCAGTTGGACGACAGCCGCCCCGGCAACGCCATACCCGTCACGGGCAAGGATTTGCGGGCTGCTATCGATGCGGTGCTGCATAATCTGCCGGTCAGCCAGAAGCAGACGCCGAGCATAGGCTGCGGCATTAAATGGAAGCGCGGCAACGAGCCGCATTATGCCGCAAGCTAGATATGGGCGGCCGTGAAAGGCGCAGGCGGAATGTCCGCTTGCGAACTGCAATCCGCGCGGCGCGCGGGAAGGGACGCGGAAGATACGCGTAGAGCGCCGAGCAATGCTCCACAAAGAAGACGGCAGAAGCAATGACCTTCATGGACCATAACCACAAGGAAAGCGGGCGGCCAGCGCCTGACGATATCGAGCAGCGGGAATGGCTGGAATCTCTGGACTACGTCATTGCCCGGGGCGGTCCGGAGCGGGTGCGCGCTTTGCTGGAAATCCTCCAGGATCGCGCCCGTGCCGCCGGCGTCCGCCTGCCGCACGGCGCCAACACCCCGTATATCAATACGATTGCAGCTGAGGAACAGCCGCCGTATCCGGGAAATCGCGAAATCGAGCGGCGCATCAAGAGCATCGTTCGTTGGAACGCCATGGCAATGGTTGTCCGGGCCAATCGGGCGGAGGCTGGAATCGGGGGTCATATATCCACGTTCGCCTCCGCCGCGACGCTCTACGAGGTCGGCTTCAACCATTTCTTCCGGGCCGGCGGAGACGAAGGCGACGGCGATCACGTCTACTTTCAAGGGCATGCGTCGCCCGGGAACTATGCGCGGGCCTTTCTCGAGGGCCGCATTTCGGCGGAGGAACTCAAGAACTTCCGTCATGAATGCCACAACGGCCCGGGCCTGCCGTCATACCCGCACCCCTGGCTGAAACCCGGCTTCTGGCAGTTCCCCACCGTGTCGATGGGCCTGGGACCGATCCAGGCCATTTACCACGCTCGGTTCGAGCGCTACCTGACGGACCGCCGGCTGCATGACACGTCCGCGCACCGGGTCTGGTGTTTTGTGGGGGACGGCGAAACCGATGAGCCGGAAACGCTGGGCGCCATCAGCCTGGCGGGGCGAGAGAAGCTCGACAACCTGATTTTCGTGGTCAACTGCAATCTACAGCGGCTCGATGGCCCGGTCCGCGGCAACGGGAATATCATCCAGGAACTGGAAACGGTGTTCCGCGGCGCCGCCTGGAATGTCATCAAGGTCATCTGGGGCTCTGACATGGATCCGCTCCTGGCCAGGGACAAGGACGGCATCCTGGTCCGGACGCTCGGCGAAATCGTCGACGGCGAACACCAGAACTACACGGTGAAAGGCGGCGCCTATGTGCGCGCGCATCTCTTCGGACGGGACCCGCGGCTCCTGAAGATGGTCGAACACATCTCCGACGAAGAACTGGGCCGGTTGAGCCTGGGCGGCCACGATCCAGCGAAAGTCTACACGGCCTATAAAGCCGCGGTGGAGCACCGAGGATCGCCCACGGTCATCCTCGCCCGGACGATCAAGGGATACGGACTCGGCGAGGCGGGCGAGGGCCGCAATATCTCCCACCAACAAAAGAAGCTCAACGAGCAGGAACTCCGGGAATTCCGGTCGCGGTTTGCCGTTCCCGTATCCGACGCGGATATTGACGGCGTTCCTTTCTATCGCCCGCCGGACGACAGCCCGGAAATGCGGTATCTGCACGCAAGCCGCAAGGCTTTGGGGGGTTATCTGCCGCAGCGGCGGCTTCAATGCGCGCCCTTAAGCCCTCCGGCCGATACGGTCTTCGCGGAGTTCCAGGAGGGCAGCGGTGAGCGCGAAGTGGCCACGACCATGGCGTTCGTCCGCATGCTTTCCAGGCTCTTGAAAGACGAGCAGATCGGCCGCTTGATCGTGCCGATCATCCCCGACGAGGCGCGGACGTTCGGGATGGATGCCTTGTTCCGGCAGGTTGGCATTTATTCGCATGTTGGGCAGCTTTACGAGCCCGTCGACAAAGAGAATCTCCTCTACTACAGGGAAGCTCAAGACGGCCAGATTCTGGAAGAAGGCATCACGGAAGCCGGCGCGCTCGCTTCTTTTCTCGCCGCGGGGACTTCTTATTCCACGCATAACATCAACATGATTCCGATCTTCATGTTCTATTCCATGTTCGGCTTTCAGCGGATAGGCGACCTGATCTGGGCCGCCGGCGATATCCGCGCCCGGGGCTTCCTCGTCGGCGGCACCGCGGGCCGTACCACGCTGGCCGGGGAGGGACTGCAGCATTGCGACGGCAACAGCCATGTGCTCGCCTATCCGCACCCGAGCTTGAAGGCGTACGACCCGGCTTACGCCTACGAAATCGCGGCCATCGTCCAGGAAGGCATCCGCCGCATGTTCCACGACCAGGTTGACGAGCTGGTCTATTTTACCATCATGAATGAGGCTTACCGGCAACCCGCCATGCCGGCCGGGGCGCAGGAAGGAATCCTTAAGGGCATTTACAGGCTCAAACCAGCCCTGCGGGCCGAGACGCAACCGCGCGTGCACCTCTTCGGCAGCGGAGCGATCCTGAACGAGGCAATCAAGGCCCAGGCGATCCTGGACGAGCAGTTCGGCACGGCGGCCGACGTATGGAGCGTCACGAGCTACAAGGAGCTCTATCGCGATGCGCTTCAGGTCGAACGCTGGAACCGGCTGCACCCCGCGGAAACGCCCGGCGTGCCCTATCTGAAACGGGCGCTGCAAGATGCGGCGGGCCTGTTCGTTGCCGCCACCGACTACCTGAAGGTCCTGCCCGAGTCGATTGCCGCCTGGCTCCCAGGTCGCTTGATCGCGCTCGGGACCGACGGTTTTGGAAGGAGCGACGGGCGCGCGCACTTGCGGGCATTCTTCGAGGTGGATGCCAGGCATATTGCCTTGGCGGCGCTGCATGGGCTGGCCCTGAATGGCGAGGCCGGCAAGGAGCAGGTCACAAGTGCCATCAAGAAACTCGGGATCAATCCGGAGAAGGCGGATCCGAGTAAGGCATAGCATCGCTCTCGGTCATTGGAGGAACCATGTCACAGGAATTCACAGTCCCGGAGCTCGGCGAGAACGTGGAATCCGCCACGGTGGCCAAGGTGCTGATATCCAGGGGCGGCACGGTCAAGCGGGAACAGGCCGTTATGGAACTCGAAACCGACAAGGCCGTTTTGGAGCTGCCGGCCGATTTGGACGGCACGGTGGACGAGATTCTGGTTAAGGAAGGCGACGAAGTGAAGATAGGACAGACGCTTTTCACCTTGCGCGCAGACGCCGGCTCGGCGCCCGCGCTGGATACCCCGGTTGCCGACGGCGGAAAGAAATCCGGAGGACGGGAGCAAGCTGAGCCGATAAAGGAAGGTGTGGGAGCAACAGCGGATCGAATGGCCGAACAGACCGGCGGGGACCGTACGCCAGAGACGAAACAAACGGGCGCAGAGCCCGCGGTCGCAGCGGTGGCGGCGGGCCACGAAGCCAAGGCCGCGCAATGCGTTGAACCGATCCCGGCGGCTCCTTCCGTCCGCCGGTTCGCCCGTGAGGCGGGCGTTGATATCCGCGGCGTGGCAGGCACCGGGCCGGACGGCAGGATCACCATCGAAGACGTCAAGACCCACACCCGGCGGCCGGCCGCGGAAGGACGAATGGCCGGCGCGGCCGGGCGAAGCTTCCCGAAAAGACATCTTCCCGATTTCTCGCAATGGGGCGCGACGGAACGGGAACCGATGACCAAGGTCAGGCGGCTGACCGCGGAACGGATATCCCACTCGTGGTCCGTCATCCCGCACGTCACTCAGTTCGGCAAAGCCGACGTCACCGAGATGGAGCGGCTCCGCCAGCATTACAAAAGCGACGCGGAAAGGGCCGGCGGATGCCTTTCGCTGATGGCCATCCTGATCAAGGCCGTGGCCGGCGCGCTGAAGGTATTCCCGCGGTTCAATGCCAGCGTGGATACGGAACGAAATGAGCTTGTGATACGGAAGTACTGCAACATCGGGATTGCCATGGATACGGCCCGCGGACTGGTCGTTCCCGTGATGCGCGACGTGGAAAGGAAAAACGTAATCGAGTTATCGGTCGATCTGCGCCGGATCACCGACAAGGCCCGCGCCGGCAAGCTGGACGTGGCGGATATGCGCGGCGGTTGTTTCACGATCTCCAACGCCGGCGCCCTGGGCGGCGACCTGTTCACACCGATCGTCAACTGGCCGGAGGTGGCGATTCTCGGGATGGCCCGGGCGCGGACCGCGGCCGTCCAGCGGGATGGGGCTTTTGTGCCCCGGCTGCTGCTGCCCTTGTGCTTGTCCTATGATCACCGCGTCCTTGACGGAGCAGACGGCGTGCGCTTCATGCGCTGGCTCATCGAAGTCCTCGAGGATCCGGTAAAATTGTTGTGGCAGGGATAGCTCCGCTTTGCGCAGATGCGTTGTAAAACCGGTTGGGAGGCCTTATGGACGGCAACGGAAAAGTGGACTTGGTCGTGATCGGCGCGGGGCCAGGAGGCTACCCGGCGGCGTTCCGCGCGGCGGACCTGGGGATGAAAGTCGCCCTGATCGATCCCCGCGCCAATCCGGGCGGCGTGTGTCTGTACTGCGGCTGTGTGCCGTCCAAGGCGCTCTTGCACGTGGCGGGATTCCTTCACGAAGCCGAACTGGCGCCACAATGGGGAATATCCTTTGGCGCTCTTCAGATCGACGTCGGGCAGCTTTGCCGTTGGAAACGATCCGTCGTCGAAAATCTGACCAAGGGACTTGGGCAACTCACCAGGCAGCGAGGCATTGAATACATTCGGGGCAAGGCGCGCCTGGAAAATGCCCACCGGGCCGCGGTTACGCCAATCGCGGGAGCAGCAAGGACCATCGACTTCGAATACGCCATCGTGGCCACCGGCTCGGCGCCCGCAACGCTCCCGGGCACTCCGCCATCGGCGCGCATCATGAACTCGCAACAGGCCCTCGAGCCCCAGGCCGTCCCCGGGCGGCTGCTCGTGGTGGGCGGGGGCTACATCGGTTTGGAGCTGGGACAAGTTTATGCGGCGCTCGGATCGAAAGTGACCGTGGTGGAGATGATGCCCGAAGTCCTGCCGGGCGCGGATCGCGACTTGATGCAATTCCTGTCCAAGCGCCTCAACAACCAATTCGAGAGCATCAAGACCAATACGCGGGTTGTGCAAATGGAACAAACGGACGGCGGAATGCGCGTAGTGCTGGACGGCGAACACGGCGGCAAGCACCTTTTTGACAAGGTCATGGTCTCCGTGGGCCGTAAACCGTTCAGCCAGGATGTTGGGCTGGAGCATACCCGCGTAAGCGTGACGGCGCAGGGATTCATCGAGGTGGACGGGCAGCGCCGTACAAATGAGCCGTCAATCTTCGCGGTGGGCGATGTAGCTGGCAAACCCATGCTGGCGCACAAGGCCACGCATGAAGGCGTGGTTGCCGCTGAAGCTGCCGCGGGGAAAAAGACGGCATTTGAACCACGGGCCATTCCCTTCGTCGTGTTTTCCGATCCGGAGATCGCCTGGTGCGGGCTATCGGAGACGGAGGCCCGGAAGCGGTCAAGCAAAGTGAAAATCACGACCTTCCCCTGGGCCGCTTCCGGCCGCGCCGCGACGATTTCCCGTCCGGACGGCGTTACTAAACTGCTGTGCGATCCCGAGAACGGCCGCATCCTGGGCGTCGGCATCGCGGGCCCCGGCGCCGGTGAACTGCTGGCTGAAGCCGTTTTGGCCGTGGAAATGGGAGCAACGGCCGCCGATTTGGCGTTAACAATTCACACCCACCCAACGTTGTCTGAAACCTTGATGGAAACAGCCCAGATGTTCTCGGGCTGCAGCACGCATTTTATACGGAAGTAAAGATCATGGTCCGATGGGTTCGGGATTTGGGAAGGGATTGGTTGTCATGTGCGCAAAAGAATGGACATCCTCTGCATTTGAGCAAACCGCCGGGAACCCGTCCCGGGGGGAGCCAACGACTTTCATTCCGGCGGATTCGGGCAACACTTCGAATTCGACCGCAAGCCTTCCGCCGAATCGCCTGATTCACGAAAAGAGCCCCTATCTTCAGCAGCATGCGCACAATCCCGTGGACTGGTATCCCTGGGGCGAAGAAGCTTTCGCAAAGGCGCGGAAGGAGGGAAAACCTATCTTTCTCTCGGTCGGGTACTCAACCTGCCATTGGTGCCACGTCATGGAACGGCAGTCGTTCGAAAATGCGGAGACCGCGGCGATCCTTAACCGGCATTTCGTGTCCATCAAGGTGGATCGGGAGGAACGGCCGGACATCGACAAGGTCTATATGACCTACGTTCAGGCCGCAACCGGCCAGGGCGGCTGGCCCATGAGTGTATGGTTGACGCCCGATTTGAAACCATTCCTGGGCGGCACCTATTATCCGCCCGAAAGCCGCTGGGGGCGGCCGGGATTCAAGGACATGCTGCTCCGTGTCGCCGAAGCGTGGCAACACGACCGGGATCGCCTCATCGCCGCCGCCGGCGAGGCGGTTGGACAGCTTCGCCAGGCGGCCGCCGCGGCGCCAGCCGCCGCGGCCGGCTTGAATGCCGCGCTGCTGGACCGGACATATGCAGCGCTGAAGGCATCCTACGATCCGCAATACGGAGGGTTCGGCGGCGTTCCGAAATTCCCCAGGCCGGCAGCGCCGGCTTTCATGCTGCGTTACTACGCGCGCAGCCTCCGCTCCGCCTCGACGGGGCCGGCGCGCAAAACAGCGCAAGACGCGCTCGACCTGACCTTGTTCACGCTCCGCAAGATGGCCGATGGCGGCATGCACGATCATGTCGGCGGCGGCTTTCACCGCTATTCCGTGGATGAGCGCTGGCACCTGCCGCATTTCGAGAAGATGCTCTACGATCAGGGTCAACTTGCGTGCGTCTACCTGGACGCATGGCAGATCACCCACGACGACTTCTTCGCGGATGTCGCCGGGGACATCCTGGACTATGTGCGGCGCGACATGACCGATCCCCAGGGCGGATTCTATTCGGCGGAAGATGCCGACAGCCCGCTGCCGGCGAATCCCCGGGAGCGCGCCGAAGGCGCGTTCTATGTGTGGACCGCGCGCGCGATCGCCGAGGTTCTTGGCGGAAAGGCGAATGCGGCCTTCAACTTTTACTACGGCGTCGATGACTCCGGGAATGTTGCCACCGATCCTCTCGGGGAACTGCGCGGCCAGAATATCCTGATCGTATCGCACTCCGTCGAAGAAACCGCCGCGCTCTTCGGGATGACGCCTGACGGCGTCCGCCGCGCACTGGCCGACGCGCGCGCCAAGTTATTCGCGGCCCGGGAAAAGCGCCCGCGACCGCATCTGGACGATAAAATCATTGCCGCCTGGAACGGCCTGATGATCTCCGCCTTCGCCCGGGCGTACCAGGTGATGCGCGACAAGCGGAACCTGGCGGCAGCCGAAGCCGCGGCGCAATTCATTCGCCGGCGCCTATACCGGGAAGAGGATGGCATCCTGCTGCGGCGCTACCGGGATGGCGACGCCGCCATCGAAGGATACGCGGACGATTACGCCTTCCTGGCACAGGGCCTCCTCGACCTTTATGAGGCTTCCTTCAAGGTGGAGTTCCTGACGTGGGCGCTGGCGCTCCAGCAGAAGCAGGATGAATTGTTCTGGGATAACGGCGCCGGAGGCTACTTCAACACCTCGGGCAAAGACGCGACAATTTTCCTGCGCATGAAGGAAAGCTATGACGGCGCGGAGCCTTCGCCGAATTCCGTGGCCGTCCTCAACCTTTTACGGATGTCCTGGATGACGGATGACGACGGGCTCCGCGACAAGGCGGAACGGACGCTGTCGGCATGCGGCGGCGCGCTGCAAGATGTGCCGCACGCCATGCCCCAGATGATGGCCGGTTTCGGCTTCTTCCTGGATCAGCCCATGCAGGTCGTCATTGCCGGCAAGCCCCGCGCCCAGGACACGATCGCGATGCTCCGCGAGGTCCATGCGCGTTTCATGCCCAACAAGATCGTCATGCTTGCCGACGGCGGCAAGGGCCAGCAAGCGCTGGCGGAACATCTTGAATTCATCAAGAACTTCTGCATGCGCGACGGCAAAGCCACCGCTTATGTCTGCGAAAACTATGTCTGCCGAAGTCCGACGACTGACGTCACAACGCTGGCGCGGATCATCAGGGAGGGCCATTAGCCATTGCCCTTGGCGGGCCCGCCGGGCGGGCTGCAAGGAAGGGCATGCGTCATTGGCGCATGCGTTGGCAGGAGCGTCTGAAAAATACGGGGAGAATGAAACACATGAAGTTCAACGGCATCAATCATCTGGCAATGGCGACGGGCGACATGGACATGACGATCCGGTTCTGGCGTGATTTGCTCGGCATGCGCCTGGTGGCGGGGCTGGGCGAACCGGGTTACCGCCACTACTTCTTCGAGATATCCGACACCGATCTGCTCGCGTTCTTCGAATGGCCCGGCGTCAAACCGGTGCGTAAGAAGGAACATGGCCAACCGGTCGAGGGACCGTTTGTGTTCGACCACATCTCCTTCGGCGTGGACACTGAAGACGATCTCTGGACGCTGAAAGATACGCTGGCCTCGGCCGGCTGCGAAGTGTCGGACATGATCGATCACGGATTCATCCATTCGATCTACGCCCACGACCCGAACGGCATTCCGATCGAGTTCAGTTGGAGTGTCGCGGGCATCGACGTGCGCGCCCATCCGGTCATGGGCGATACCCAACCGACGCCCGCCGCCCGCGAAGGCTCGGATCCTCAGCCGGGCCGATGGCCCGGCGCAACCGCGTCCCTGCCAAAGTGCCAGCGTATCACGTATCAGGGCGCCGGGACCGAGCTGTTTCACGGGAAAAAGTAAGCGTCCGCCACCGCCGGCGTGAAAGTGTCCGATTGCGCCGGTTGCGAACCGCCGCAACCGAACCGTAGAAGATCGAATCCCGAACTCCCAAGTCGAAATCCACCCTCCGGTATTCCGGCCTTGCCTTCGACATTCTACGGTTCTTCAATCTGCGGTTCTGCGGTTCGCCGGAAAAAGGATGAAGCAAAGGTCATTTTTTAACCGGCGGAAGAAGCGTCATTTCAGACCGGCGTTGACACCTGGACGAGGGCGTGCCGGCTCCATGAGAGGCTGGTGTGGCGCCGATATCCTGTAAGATGCCCCTGCCCCGCCAAAATCCGCGTTGCTCCCGAACATGTCCAACCGGCCCTCCGGCTTGTCCTAACCGCCCGCGACATGATCGCCATCTAAAAATGACCATACCTATAACAAAAACGACAAAAATGGCTCTGGCGGCAACCGGCGCCCTTTCTGTCTCCACGGTCAATCGTGTTAAATCTCACAGCCAATTGTGTCCCTCCCCCCCCTGATTCGGCACGATATAAACCTGTTACAGGTTTTTTAAATAAGACGGCCAGTCGCGCAATCATATTTTGGTTTATAGCTATTTTGTAAAATAAGCTGGACTACCTGTTTGAGCATCCGCTGACATCGGTAAAAATGGTGGAGCAGCACATTGACTGCTCCTACGTCAAGGCGAACAAACTTGTCCTGCAATTCGAGAAACTCGGCTTGCTCCAGGAGACTACCGGCTGGCGCCGCAACCGCCGATATCGTTTCAAGCCTTACATTGACCTGTTCCACTCTGAGCCGCTTGGAGGCAAGGCATCCTGCTGCCACAAAGGGGTATGCCTTTGATTTCCCGGCGAACCCGATGACGACCTCCAGTTTCTACGGTGGAATTTGGAGGTATGCGGCGATTGGCCGGAATTGTGCTCGGGAAATCATCGATTGGCGTCTTCGGTCAGGCCTTAACCTAAGCCTCTCCTGTGCTTTGACTAACGGTAGTTATTCGTCACGCTCCCGTGACATCACTTCCAATCTCTGCCGTTCCTTACTGCTCAACATTACGTCTTCCATGCCCCTCCCCCAAAAGGGGCATTATGAGGACATTTTAATCGAGTCCATAAGGGGACATTGTTAAAGAGTCACGACACATCCCTTAACGCACCAAAAACATGGTCAGTTGTCGAATATATTCATAGGCGCCAATGTCAACCATGCCTTCGCGAATTCTAATCCGGGCGTCGAGATCGCTTGCGTTTTGCATCCAGTCCCGGTAGTCGCCGGCATTGATACACTGCGAATTTTTGCTCAAACGCCAATTGCCTGCCTCCAGGTCGGCAAATTGCGGAGCTTCCGTTATATTGTTCGTCGAAAGCGCGATGGATCCCACGCCGCTAAGCGCGGGCGCAAAGCAGCAATTCGAATAACTCCCATTGCCGCCTCCGGCGCCTACGTTGTAGTAGTTGCTGTGCATGCCACCTGTCGGCACGCTGTTATAATAAATAATGCAGTTTGCAAGATAGGCGATGGTATAACCCAAATAGACTCCGCCGCCTTCCGCCCCGTTAATAAGCTGATTGCTCACAATCGTGCAGTTGTCCACCGTGCTGACATCCGGAAGCGCAAGTCCGCCGCCTGTATTAGTGGCGGTGTTCCCGACGACCAGGCAATTACACATGAGCGATCCCCCTGACAAATAGGCGCCGCCACCGCTATTCGCGCCATAATTATCCCGTATTTCGCTGTTCACTAACATGGCGCCAGCGCTTTCGCCTCGCATATAAACTCCGCCGCCGCTGGCTGAATCGGACAATCCGTTTACTTTATTGCCGATGATTTGGGAATTGGCGACAACGATGCCATACCGGGCATAAATTCCGCCCCCAAAACTACTGCATTCATTGCTGCGCACCAAACAATTTGTAACCAGCCCGGCCGTATGCAGCCAAATTCCGCCGCCGCCTGTCGCCGCCAGATTATTGGAGATAAAACAGTCTTTTATTACCGGACTAGTGGTGGGCTGTCCGGCTACTCCACCGCCGCCGCCATTTACGGCTTCATTTTGATAAACATGACAGTGCTCGAGGATCGTGTTGCTGTCGTTCATATAAACCCCGCCACCGCCACCGTATGCGCCGGAATAATTCGCGGTATTGTTCCTGATAATGCAATTTCTTACCGTCCCCTTGCTCGTATTATAAAAATAAATTCCGCCGCCTTGCGTGGCCGCGATATTATGCGCTACAACACAGTCCTCCACCAGGCAACCCGAGCGTCGCAGATATATCCCCCCCCGGCCCCTGCTGACACATTGCTGATAACGATACAATTGCGCAATGTGCCTCCATCCCAGATTTGAACACCGACCGCACCGTTAATAATCGTAAACCCCTCAACCACGGCGCCGGTATGGCTTATATAAAACCCTTTAACACTCGCATTCCCGTTAATAATTGTGTTAGTCGGATCCACAATCCCATTATTCCAACTCCGCACGGTTATCGGTTTTAACACATCAATTTGTGCCGACACCCCATATTTTCCGTTCGACACCAACACCAGGTCGTTCTCCGCGGTTGCCTTCGCCACGCCGTTGCTGATCGTGAGCACCGCGTTGGTCCAATCCGTCTGGCCGGTCCGGGCATCATCCCCATCCGTGGCCACGTAAATCGTCTTCGCCCCCGCCATCAACACAGCCGCCAGCCAGATTACCGCGCTATACCGATATTTTTTCACAGTAGGCCTCCTTATCATTTCTGCCATTGCTTGAAAAGCCGACAATCATATCTTTGCGCTTTGCATCACGATCACCGGAACGAGGCAGCATACCAGAACATTTTAAATATTACATTATTTGTTCCATTTTATTTAATCTGTAGTTCAATGCAATCCAAATCTTTACCTTCTTCCGATGCGCCTTTCAAAATGGCGGTTTGATTGCCGGCATGGTCAACGCCGCGGACGCGCAGATTGCGCACCCCGGCCTTTTTCTGGTCGCGCTCGCCCGTGCCCAGCATAAACGGTCCCGTATATTGTATATAGTGTTCGCCATCGATGGAATATTCAATTTGTTTCCTCACCAGAATTTGTGGGTGATTACCGGTTCGGGCAATTGATTTTTGCGTATGATATAGCGCCATTTCCGCGCCATGAAAAGTTCTGAAGCCATAAGATCGTTTGGTAACCACTCGAGCTTTATTGTTCAAGCCCTCGGGCGCCAGTAAAAACCTCGTTTCTGGCTCTGATCCAGTTCAAAAGCAGGTCCTCGTGTTTAGCAATGGTTTTAGCCGCCTTAATGATTGGCGCAATGCGGCTACGACAGGCGCGCTTGACCCATGCCTGGAGATAATTACGCGCCCAGGTTGGGCTGTGATAGCTCCAAAAATGCTGAAAGCTTTCCTTGAACAAATAGGCGCGGCCGGTTTGCAGTCTTGTGCCCAATATCCGATCAAGCATTTCGCGAGCTTTCGCCGCGCATATAAACTTTGCGGCGCAGCTGAAGGACAAGCGCTTTTTTCGAGTTTTTGAATTGGCCGCCGGACGCGCTGTCATCGCCGCCATATCCCGGCGCCGGCAAACCTCGTCCACGGCGGCATTGGTTTGCACGACATGGAAGCGGTCAATCATGTGGCAACCGTGGCTGAGGTCGCAGCAATGACTATTCAGATAAGGTCGCCACATATCGCTACATATATGTCGAATGCCGGCCAGCACGGGTTTTCCCAAAGATTGCAACCCTTTACGCAGCGCTCGCCCGGCGGGTTTGGCCGACCCAGAGCAATCGGCGCCATTGCGCATCAATCTGATAGATCATTGTCAGATAATGCTTGCTCTTTTTACCGTTGCCTACGTGGAGTTTATAAACACCAATCGCCGTTATATTGGCCGCGATATTATGCGCCAAGCCCCATTCCACCATCAACTCGACCGACCGATAAACCGCCTGCCAACTGACACATTTGAAAATCAGCGCCGTCTCTTTCCAGGACACCGACCTCCGCCGTTAAGTTCCCCAAAAAAAGCATCAGCGCCTTATATAAAAACCGTTTAACATCGCTCCCGTTAATAATTGCGCTTCCACCACCACGCCATGTTCGGGGCAATTTACCCGGCGCGGACTATAATGCAAAAAACACATTCAAAATGTGCACACACGCCCATATCCGTTCAGGCACCAGGTCGTTCTCCGCGTTATGTCGCCAGCGGTGCCCGCAACGCGTTGGCAGCATGCCGCGCGTTGGCCGGTCCGGGCATCGAATCCCCATCCGTGGCCACTTTCCATTGGCCGCGACCATCAAAAACCATACAAGATTACCTGATACCGAATTTTTTAAAACGTTTCAAATTTCTGCCATTGCTTGAAAAACGATTCGCTTTGCATCAAAATTGTTTTAAGTTTCACAGAACATTTTGGTATTACATTTTTTGTTCCATTTTATTTAATCAATGGATTCAATGCAATCCATTTTTTTGCCGCCCTTATCTCCGTTCCGCCATTTCAAAATGGCGGTTTGAATCCGGCATGGTCTGCGCGGACGCCAAACGCCCAAAGCGGCCTTTAATAACGGTCGCACCATCCCGTGCCCATTGCATAAACTTCTTATATTGTATATAGTTTTTTCCCACAAATTCGATGGAATATTCAATTTGTTTTACGCCCGAATCCTTGTCCGCGGCCTTGATCTCGAACACCGTGTTGCGCGTACCGATGTTCTCGTGGCCGCGCTGCTCAAGCGGCGGGTTGGATATCAATTTCATCACCGGCGGTTCGCGGTCATTCTTAACCGCCGCGCCGGAAGGGCGCGCGGCGCCTTCCCGGACATAGCTGTCGTCTGCCTTTAAGGTAATCCTGGCGATCGCAAACCATTGATTGACGCTTGCCGAGCTTTCCAGATTCCGGAACTCAAGGGTGTTGGGGCCGGCCACGAGCAACTCTTTGGCAAACGGGATCTTCCAGAAGGACCAGCCCATCTTGACGAATTGATTGGTCCCCTTAAAAATTGAGTGGCCATTCAGGCATAGTTCCACGTGGGTTATCCCCGGCTTGTCAAAATCCTGCCCCTCCAAGGCAAGCACCAGTTGTTGCTCGAAAGTTTCGGGAACCTGGGAAGCCTTCAATACAAAGGCGGCCCGCGCCCGTTGTCCGGCGGAGATTGAAAGCGCATTCTTGGGCGCGATGCCGAAAATCTTGTAATTCGGCACAAAATCACCGCCGTCAAAGTTCTGGAGTTTAATGCCGGCCGTGTTATGCGCGATCAGCGGCCCGGCGTCTTCCAGGAAGCCCCGCAACGTCCGGGTGCTGATCTCTCCGGCAGGATTGAATTGGGGGCCGGAAACATATTCCAGGATGGAATCGAAAAGGGTCGCACACACGGGATTTTCCATATCCATGGCGCAGGTGGTCACAAAAAGACGCCCTTTGCCGGCCATCAGCTCGAAAATGGAGGCCTGGTCTGCTTGCCGGCGAAGATGAATAATTTCAAGGATGGGGTTAAAAGGCACATCCTTCATCAATTTCTGATTTGGATTGAAAACAAGTTTGGAAGCATAGGCATCGCTGGTTCGATCATTCCGGAAAATCACGGGCGCAGCGCCGTTCAACAGCGGATAAAATTGCCAGTCGCCCCAGCCGTCATTCGGTATGTCCTTGAAAACGGGATGCTTATACACGATAGTGCCATGGTTATGATGATTTCTATGCCCCTGCTCAAATTTCGCCCACTGGGTGTAAAGCGGCAGCGGCTTACCGCCCACCAGCACAACGTCGCCGCCTTCCTCCAAATGCCGGATGGCCAGATCATCAAGCAGGTCCACGATCCACAACTTCGTCCCGGCCGTCTCATCCTTCAGATAGCGCATTGCCGGACACTTGCTTTTTAACAATGAATGCATATTGTGCGAGCAGGCCGCCTCAACGTTCGGCGCCGGCCGCTTTTTGAACACCCAGAAGTCCCAGTCATTCCGAATCGTCCGGCCGCTCCCGGACAGCGTCAGGGCAAGATTGAGCTTGCTGTTTCGGGCAACAGCCGGCCAGTTGAACTTGATGGGGGCGAGGTGTGTCACCTTGCCGGGCGGCATATCGCCGGCTTGCGCGGCGCCATGGAGAAGAATTTTATCGCCATCTTTAAGTTCCCAGACGAATTTTCCCTGCGCAAGGCTCTCGGCCCCGTAAAGCGACGCCATGGTCAGCGCTTCAAACGGCTCGCCTTCCCACCAGCAATATTTCAGGCCCATGCCGGCGTCCCAATCCAGCAGCAGCACGTCGTCATTATTAAACCGGCGGAATCCTTCCGCGGTGAAGCCGGGCGAATCTTCCGCTAAAAAAAGCGTCAGCCCGCCATGCCCGCATATATCCTGGTATCCGGAAAGATTGCCGCACTTGCGCATCTTTTCGCCCACATATTTAAATAGAATGGCGCTCAGCCGGGACATATTCTCGTAACACAAGCGGGACCGCTCATCCGGGGAGTAATCGGCAACCTGCTTATCGATCTCCGATTTTTGCGCCGGCCACCTGCCCCACCGGTAAATCATGTTTTCGACGCCTTTTTTACCGTATCGTAAAGTGGTGGTTTTCCCATCCTTGGGAAACGCATAGCGCGGCCGATTGCTCTGCATAACTTCATGGGCAATCAGCGGGCGTTTATAAACCGTAAACCATTCATTGATCTCCCGCCAGTTTCCCGCCAGCGGATAGTAACTGAAACAGCCGAGGGGATTATATTGTCCGAAGATATCGGAAAATTCCGTAATCTTCATTAAGCGCTGCGCATGGTGAGGAAATGGCTGGGGGGTCAGGGAGCGTTTGTCTTCCGGGGAAAACGAATATTCAATGCCGCGCATGGCCTGGTTGGGCATCAGCAAGGATTCCGGGTTGAGCGCCTTGATGGCATGATTGCACCTGGCCACATCATCAATGAAACCGTCATAATAATTCATCTCTCCGCCGAGAACGTAGATTGACATGCTGGGATAGCGGCGCGTCCAGCGGGCAATATCCGCCCATAAAAAAGGCGCCTGCAGCGAGCCATTGCTTACGTTCAGCGCCTTGCCCAGGTATCCGTTATCCTTCGCATCCAGCATATACCCGCTCTGGACAACAATCCCTGCCTCGTCGGCCGCCGCCAGGGCCTCCGGGGACGCAATGCTCAGCCAATCCACGCCGTTATAGCCGCGGTCTTTGATCAGCCGAAAATATTTGAGCCAATAATCCTTGTCCTGGGGATAGCGCCAGTGGGCCGCGTGTTCGGGGTTGGCGTAGATTTGTCTCAAGAAAATCGGCTGGCCGTTGAGCTTTAGGGTTCTTTCCTCGGTGCTCCAGCGCCTTAATCCGAATCTCCGCTTCAAGGTGTCGATCACCTTGCCCTGCTCTTCCCAGGACAGCTCGGCAATATAAAGAACGGGATGATCCGGATGCCAGGGCTTGATTCCGGGATGTTCCGAGCGCCAGCTTACCGTTTGCAGATTGCTGAAAGCACCCGCCGCCGCTACCCCCCGACCAACCACCTGCTCCGTTTTCCATTCCTTGATCACCCATTTCAGCGACGAATTATTGATCATCTGTTCGTTGAACGGCGCTTTTAAATCCGCCTCCCAGAGAATTTCGTTTAAATCAAGCCCGGGCCTGAGATAGAGGTCATCAATCCGTCCCGGGCCATTTGAGACTTTCAGGGAGACTGCAGACACAATGCCGCCCAGCATTGAAAACTTGTATGTCAGCGGTGTCTTGTTATCCACCGCGATAATAATCTCGTTGCGGGCTCCCGGCATCAGGATTGCGGACAAGTCGACGGCGAGCGGATTAAAAGCAATGTAGGGGTAAAAAACAATGTGCCGGCCGTTAACCCAGACATTGATTCGATCGTAGGCCCGGCCGATACTGAGCTGAATCGATTTGCCGGCCCAGTCCGCGGGAACATCAACGGACCTCCGGTAAAAAGCCGTGCCGCGCATCCCGACAAAGTTTGCGTCCTGCCATTCCGGCTTGGCCCACTTGGCCCTGGAAAAGCGGTCGGTCTGAAAATTCATATAGTCCGGCACGCGTAATTGCACATCGAAGGCCGCCGCATCGGGCAATTCCGGCGTATCGTTGGTTAGGCCGGCATTGAACGCAAAATCCCAATCGCCGTCCAACGACACTGCTTGATATGCCGCGCGGGCGGAAACCAGACAGAACATCATCAGACCCGCTGTAATTAAAGTGTTTTTCAACATTCTCCGCTCCCTTTTATGCCGTGGTTATAGACTTTTGCAAAACATGCCGCGCCCGATTTGCGGCCTTAATCGTGCCAGTGTATTCGCGCCAGTAGCAGATTCCCTATGTATTGGATGTAGTTGATCGTCTTGGTTTCAACATAGAATCTTTTGCCTTGCACCGAGTGCTGGAACCTTCCTTCCAGCCACTCGCCGACGGCAATCCAGGATTCATTTGCCGCCACATCGGTGACGCAGAAGTTGCCCATGCGGGCGCCCTTCTCGGGGAAAACGATCCTTTCCGTGCCGCGGCGCACCCGCAGTTGATCCGGATCAACCTCCGCCATAAACAACGGCGCCCGGCTGCGGAAAACACCGTTGTTCAGCTCGCTTTTGCGATTATAAATCAGGTAGAGCCTGTCATGGTGTTTCAACCAGTGCTGCTGGGTGTTGTAGTTGCCCAAATCGCGGCCATCGTCAAATTTCCAGGTCTCCAAATCCTTGAAATGAAGCCCGTCTTTGCTGGTTGTCACATAACTTCTAAGCTTGTGGCGGATCGTCATAAAAAACCGGCCTTGAAAGCATATCATGGATGGCTCGTGAAGGCCGCGATCTTCTTCAAACCCATGCATGCTGCCGTGCTCGATATACTGCAATTCCGAGCCATCAAAGCCGCAGCGCATAACGGTCACCTTGGAATATCGGCGGTTGTCAAGCTCGTCGCAAATGGCAGGAATCAAGATCGTCCCGTCATCGCATTCATGTATTTGATTGCACCCCTGCGGCCAGATGTTTACGCCGCTGAGTTGTGCCGGGAATGCAACTTTTGTCCATGGTTGAAAATCTTTCTGCCGGGCATTCCAGACAGCGTAGGCCATGACCCTTTTGAGATTGGGCGCGGTAATATATTGTTCGGATTTAAACCCGGTCTCACCGCCTCTGTCCCTGAGAAATATCGTCAGACCGATCCCCAGCAACGTTCCGCTATGCCGGTGATAAAAAAGCCCCAGTCCGCCACCGGCGCCGCCAAAGGACTCAAACACATCGTCCGCCATGGGGATTTTGAACAGATTCTGGCTTTCCATTGGCGGCGTCCAGGTCCGGCCCAGGTCGCTCGTCAGCAGAAAATGGCATGGCCCTATATCATTGCCGGTTAATTGCGTGACGGACAACACGATTTCAGGATGTTTGCCCGCGTTCCCGGACGGAATAACTCCCACCGTCGGCGCAAACCAAGCCTGGTTATTCCGGCGGCCATGCAGGACAATCTCGTTTTCGATTCCGGCAATATTATCCATAATTTCCATGCATTATTGAAGAATATTACTGTTGGTTAACGGCCTTGGCGTCACAAGCGTTGCTTGAATTTCACGGACGGTGTTGCGCGTCGCCATGATCGCATCGTTAACCCGTGGATGCCATGGCTCCGGTCCCAGGTGGGCGCGCCAGTCCATGATGGCCGCGGCGTTTTCTTCAGCCGCTTCGTTGAGGGCCTGCAACCCCGCGACCACCCCGGGTTGTTCACCGCGCCGGTTCGACAAGGCAATTCGATAAACGCTTCGCGCCAGTTTGGCGTACGACATGACCACGCGGGTTTCCAGCGCATAGCGGGGGTCTTTCAGAGTCCCGGCGATTTTCAGAGCCCTTTCGCAAGCGCGTATTTTGTCGTCGAATGCCGCCGGAGACGCATAGTATCGGAACATGCCTTCGCCCAGTTCGGGATACAATTTATTCCGGATCATTTCGACGGCCTTGCTGCGGGTGTAACATTCAGGCAGGTCGGAGTCGTAAACGTCGAACTCGACAGGCCCCATGCAGGCTGCCCATTCGGCGAAGGCATCCGGGTCAAGCCCCGCGCGCGTCGCCCAAGCGAGCGCAAATTCGCGCGGCGAGCGGCCTTTGACATTCCAGCTCCATTCCGCCAGGGCCGCAATATTGTATCCGCAGATTTCCAGGTCAAAGTTCCGCCAGGCCATCATGCCATACACCGCCTTGTAACCGCGGTGATAAAGCTGTTCGACAAAATCCCGGACGCGCTCCGCCGAGCATTCGGGCAACTTGAATTCCGGAGTTTCCACCGCGCCGTTCACGTTGATCGGCGCATCATAGGACGCCATCCATACCCCGGCGCTTGCATAGCCGTCGAACAGGGCATTGCGGAACAAATCCCGCGGCGAGTGTCGCACGCGCCCCATTTCCGCGGCGCAGGCCCGCTCAACACGGACTTCCTGCGGTAGGGTGGCCAACAGCCTGTAATATCCCACGCTATCGGTAGTGGTGGAAATAAACAGGCGGATTTTTAAATTCGGATACTGCCGGCGCGCATTTTCCCAGGCCTGAACGCATGCCGCGGCTTCGAGCACGAACTGCCCGCTTGCCAGGCAATTGTCGCACTGACACTGGGCGGGGCGCTCGCTCAGCCAGCAACTGATTTCGTTGGCGCCTTGCCGGGCTAAATCCGCCATCCAGTCTGCAATAATTTTCGCCAAGAGAGGATTGGAGGCGCAGGGAACCGGATGGGAGTATCGCCCCTTGCCGTGGGCAAAATAACTGCCGGCGTCGGCTTCTTTACCTTGCCCTTTCAATTCGGGATACGCGTCAAATAAACCATAGCGATGCAGGAAATTCAGATGCTCTATTTTAGGAATGATGTTGAACGCCCGGCTTCGCGCGCGCTCAAGCAATGCCCCATCAATTTGACAAGACGCGGACTGCCCCCGGATAATGGGCGATACTTTTGAACTCGTGTTCGCAAAATTCAACTTGATGTCGGCCCACCTTTCGAAATGCCGGGCGCTTTGGCCATTCCATATTCCGCGCTCCTCGAAATCAGGCCAGTCAAGAATATCCGCCAGCGGGATAACTATTGCTTCCGGCGTCGCGGCAGTCCCCAGAAGTTGCCGCAGCGTCCGGACGGCGTAAAAGATTCCACGGTCGTCGACGGCGGTAACGTCCAGCGCCTGCCGCCCATCCGCCGCGATCCGGTACGCCTGGGCGGCGTTGGGAAGTTTTTTCAATTCCGGGTCAGTCGGTACAAGTAGGAATCGGAAAACAAATTCCGTGCCACTGATATCCGCCCCGGTTTTCGCCTTCAGCATATCTTTGAATTCCTGCACCGCGGTGTTGCCGGCGGCACCCAGACTGCCTGCGACGGCCATGCCGACGGACGCTGGCCGCAACGTGATCGTTTCGCCAATTGCAAGCCGTTGGGGCATGGGCAGCAGCAGTCGGGCAAAGAGCATTTCGTCGCAGGGCGTCATTTTTGTTATTTCCATTCCGGCGTGCGTGTTTGATAACGCGATGATGACGCCCGCCATAAGGCTGGCTACAGTTTTATTCATACTAGCGATCCCTTTCATCCATGCTGCTTTGTTTGCGGTTTCCTTGACCGGCTCCGGATTCATTCAATGGACCTGGATTTGGATGCAATCCGTAGCGCCCCCGCCCTCCAGGCCGCTGGTAAACGTAACGGTCTGATTCCCCGCATTATCCGTCACCCGCGCCCGGATGGAATGCCGTCCGGCCGGCAAGGAAAACGGACCCGCATACGGCTTGTATTCACTGGAGTTAATGGCGATCTCCACCTGTTTCACGCCCGACAGGCTGTCCTTGCTTTCCAGCGTAAATTCCGTTTTCGGCGAGGCAAAATATTCGCCGGCAATCTGTTCCACCGGAGGGCGGGAGAGCAGACTTAAGCTTGGCGGCGTCAGATCCAAGCCAACTTCCCGCATCTCCGCTTCGGCATCCGCCCGACTCTGTTTGACGGTAATGCGTTGAAGGCCGGCCTGGTCAATGGAAACTTTATCCGTTTCCTTCCACTCGCCATCATTAATCCGGCACCATCGCTTTGCTTGCCATGCCAGCGCAAACGGCTTGTTATGCCATTCCACGGGGACGGAAGGTTTAACTGCCGTTTGCGCCGGCGCACCGGCCCCCTTGCCGGAAATAATGGCTTCCGCCAGCATGAACCAGCTCTCGCTGTTGGCCGGGTCCTCCGTATTGCGGAAAACCAGGACGTTCTGCCCCGCACGGATAATCTCCCGGCGGACCGGCAGCTTCCAGATGGACCAGCCTTTTTTAACGCAACGGTTTGTGCCGGCATACACTAACTGGCCGTTCAAAAGAATTTGCAGGCCGGTCGGGCCGGGCTTGTCGCAGTCTTGTCCATCAATCGCCAGAGTTAAATGGCCGCCGCTGGCTGTTGGAATCTGAGCGTCCTGCAGGTCAAAGACCGCCTTCATTTCGTCGCCGGGATTAACGGCAATCCCATCCCTGGGCTTGATATTAAAGTTTGAATATTTTTTCCACAATGTGCCGCCAGTGAAGACCTGCGTCGAAAACCGCAGCGCATTTTTCTCGACCGTCGGCCATGTTCCCGGCAACAGCCGGCGCAACACATCCGGGGAGACGGATTTCTCCGGATTAAATTTTTCACCCGCCATATAGTTAACCAGCGCGGCGAACAGCACGGCGCAAACCGGTTTGTCAGGATCGGCCACGCAGGTTGAAACCAGAAGGCGGCCTTTTCCGGCCTTGAGTTCAAAGATACAGGCTTGATCCCTTGACCCGAGTCTGTCAAGCACTTCCAGGATCGGCGCAAAAGGAATCTCCGCCATGATAGGCAGGCGGGGGTCGGCATCCGGTTGTTTACCCCAATCCTTCTGCCACCGGGCGGCAAAGATAACCGGCGCCGCGCCTTGCAACAGCGGATAGAACTGCCAATCGCCCCAGCCCGCATGCGGGATATGGGACCAGATCGGATGCGCATGCACAATCGTGGCGTGATTATGCCAGTTGCGATGCCCCTGCTGGAACGTGGTCCATTGAGTATACAAGGGAAAAGGGCGGCCTCCCGTCAAAAGCACATCGCCGCCCTGTTCCAAGTGGGCAATCGCCTCCTCATTCAGTAAATCCACGACCCAGAGACGGTCGGCACGGTTGGTGTCGGTCTGCGTCCAGAGCGGAAACTCGCGCGCCCAAGTTCTTCCCAAAGCCGGCGAGCATTTCGCTTTTACACCAGAAGCCACCAGGCGCCGGAATACCCAAAAATCCCAATCATTGGTCTGCGCCGCCGGGCGGTCATATGCCCGAAACGATACCGCCAGATTTAGCCGCTTGTTTTCCGGCAGTTCCGGCCAGTTAAACACGATCTCCACCAGCGAGGTTACACTGCCGGCCGCAATCGCAACGGCCTGGGTAGAACCTTGTTTAAGCGTTTGCGAGCCGTCTTTTAACACCCAGCTCAGATTGCCGGACGGCGCCGGCGCGCCGTCGTATAATGAAACCATCACCCGCCCATTGAATTCATCGCCCATCCAATAGCAGCGGTTACGGCAATTACCGCCGTCAAAATCAAGCAGCACCACGTTGTCGTCGTTATACCTGAGCATCGAACCGGCTGCATAGCCCGGGCTGTCATCCAGAAACAAGTTTAAGCCCGCCTGCCCGCTGATATCCTGAAAGCCGGCTAGATTCCCGCATTTCCTGATCTTCTCAAACACATACTTACACATAATGGCGTTAAGCCGGCTGATGTTTTCATACGCAACCGCGGTTTTGGGATGATTATTAGCGATACTGTCAAGGACCGCTTTTTTTGAGCGGGGATATCCATACGTCCTGCACAAGTACTCGATGCCCTGTGGTCCGTACCGTAAACTGTTGAATTGGTCGCCCCACAAAAAAGGGGTCGAGCGCCCGCACATCAAAATTTCATGCGCAATCAAGGGCCGCTGATAAATCGTCAGCCAGGAATCCACCGTATGCCATGGCACGTCAAGTTTTACATAGCTGAAATTCTTTTTGACCGTTCCGAAAATATCAGATACGACTGTGATTTGGCGCAGACGTTCGGCATGATACGGAAACGGCTTCTCGGTTAATTTTTCCTTTTTATCCTCCGCGCTGAAACTGTATTCGATGCCGCGCATCGCCTGGTTCGGCAACAAAAGTGCTTCGGGATGCAGGGCGCGCATTAGCTGGTAAATCTTGGCACAGTCATCAATAAATCCATCGTAATACTTTATTTCGCCGCCTATGTAATAAATGCACATGCTAGGATAGGCCCGCGTCCAGCGGATGACATCCTCCCAAAGGTCGGGCATTTGGGCAATTTTTCTGCCGGTGGTCTGCTCCACCGTAACATGCTCCGTCGCGGCGCATTGGACCACAATGCCGGCCTCATCGGCCGCAGCCAGCCATTCGCCGGACATGGCCACATTGTAGGCATCAAATGAGTTATAGCCCCGGTCCTTGATGAGGCGGAAAAACCGCAGCCACCAGGCCTTGTCCTGGGGATGGCGGGCATGGGTTATATCCGTGGTCCCGTAATATTGCCGCAGATAAATGGGCTGGCCGTTCAATTTCAGCGTGCGCCCCTCCGAACTCCAGCGCCGCAATCCGAACCGCTGTTCCAGACGATCAATCGTCACGTCGCCGTCTTTCCAACTCAAATCCACTAGATAAAGCTGCGGCGCGTTCGGATGCCACGGCCGGAAGTCATCCTGACGCACGCTCCAGGATAATGGCCGCTTCAGATCCTCCGGGTTAACGGGGACCGTCCCCCGCCCGAGCAGCGTCCCGGAAGATGCGGCGCGAATGCGCCACTCAATACCCGTTTTACCGGAAATTTGCGCCGAATCCAAGGCCGCCAGCTCCACCTGAAACACTGCTTCCTTCAAATCAGCGCCGGGTTTAACATAAACGCTTTTGATGCAAGCCGGACCACCGGCAACGAGCAGGCGCACCGGTTCGACAATCCCCCCGTATCGCCAATATTGTTTTTCCATGGCTTGCGTGTTATCCACGGAAAGGACGATTTCATTCGTCGCGCCCAGCTTTAAATACCCGGAAATTTCAAGCTCCAGCGGCGTTATGCCGCTGTACGGATAAAAGGCCGCATGCTGACCGTTAATCCAAACATTGATCCGGTCGTAGGCCCGGCCGACATAAAGCCGGACCGAGCGCCCTTTCCAGACATCGGGCGCCAATACCGTCTTCCGGAAAAAACCGATACCGCTCAGCAGCTGGAAAACCTCATCAGCACTCGGCGGAAAATTCCACCAAGCGGCCGTTTTCAACCGATCGACCTGAAACCCAAGATAATCGGGAACAGCGACCTTGACATCGTACTGCGGCGCCGACGGAAGCTCAGGGGTGTCGGCCGCGCCCTCCGCCTTAAACGTAAAGTCCCAGTCGCCGTCAAGCGACATTTCCTGCGAGGCAGCGCCGGCAAATTCAGCCATCATTGACAACGCCGCAATGACCGCAAGAAATATTATTGTCAGATATTTCCGCATACCGGTGTTCTCCTTGTGTTTGCTTGCGCTTTGATTTGTCTTCAACTTCTGCTAACATTGCGTTTGTCATTCATCCTGCCAATGTAGTCTGGCCAGCAGCAGGTCGCCTATAAATTGAATATAATTAAAACTTGCGCAATCCGTCCAAAAGCGCTTTCCCTTTTTATGGTCAGAACGATCGAACGTCCCTTGCAGCCATTCACCCGTTATGACCCACGATTCCGCGGGGCTTGCATCCGCGATGCAGAAGCATCCCATTCTCGCGCCTTTTTCAGGAAAGACAATCCGCTCCGTGTTTCTGATAACGCAAAGCTTGTCCGGGTCAACTTCGGCCATATATAATGGCGCCCGGCTTCTGACCACGCCATGATTCAGCTCGCTCCTGCGATTATAAACCAGATAGAGCCTGTCCTTGTGTTTCAGCCAGTGCTGTTGGGTGTTGTAGTTGCCCAAATCCAGCCCATCGTCAAATTTCCAGGTCGCTAATTCTTTGAAATTAAGCCCGTCCTCACTGGTCGTCACATAACCCCTGAAATCGTGGCGAATCGTCATTAAATACTTCTTCCGGAAATAAACCAATGACGGCTCGGCCAACCCCCGCGCTTCATTAACCGCGTGAACGCTGCCGTGCTCCAGGTATTCCAAGTTCAATCCATCATACTTGCATCGCAGCACCGTAATATTGGAATACGCGCCATTGCCGATCCGCGCCGGGCCGGAATAGTAATAACCTGGAATGAGCACGGTGCCGTCATCACATTCGTGCTTCTGGCCCGCATAATAAACGCCCAGCCTGGAATCGTCTGGCGTTTTCAATCGCTTCCACGGCTCGAAATCCTGCGTGAGGGGGTTCCATGCCGAATAGACGATGCTGGAGTAAAAACCGGGCACCCGGACATGCTGTTCTTTTTTACACCGGTAAACGACGTCGCTGCCGGCATCCTCGACGCAATGTGTCCCGCCAATGGCGACCAGCTTGCCCGTTTTCTTATGATAAAGCGGCCCGAACCAAGGCTCCTCGAACACATCGTCTTCCATGGGAATTTTGTGCCATTGCTGGCTCAATACCGGCGGCGTCCATGTTTTACCCAAATCGGCGGTTCTGATAAACAGTTGAGGGCCGATGTCTGTGCCGGTCAGCAGGGTTGCCACCACAAATATTTCAGGGGCGCCGTTTGCTTCCCGTGCCGGCATTACATCCATGCGCGGCTCAAACCATGCCTGGTTGTTTTTCCGGCCGTGCAGGATAACTTCATTTTCGATTCGGGCAATACGATCCATGTTCACTCCATACCGCGGGCCATTGATTCAGGCTGCCGTTCCACGTCAATCCGGCCGGCAGCCGGAGCGCTGACGCATTGCCGGCGCCGCCATCATCCGATACGCCGGCAGGTATCGCCGGCAATAATACGCAACGGCATCTTGATGTTGACCGGCGGGCTGATGTTCCCTTCGATCAGGCCCAGGAGGGCCAGAGCCGCTGTTTTGCCGTATTGTTCCGGAATTACGCCCCCCACGGTCGTGATCCGCATCCCGTTGCTTTCGACCTGCCTGTTCCCCGCCGTCAACAACGACACATCTTCTGGAACCCGGATGCGGTTGGCCTTAAATGCATGGAGAAGTTGGCCCAGAAATTTTTGATGAAACGAAAAAACCGCCGTCGGAGGATTGCCTTGCCGGAATAATTCCCGGACCGTGCGCGCCATAGCCTCCGGCGCATAGTCGTCGGTCCGGAACTCCCGTTGCGGATCATAAAGTTCGCGGGCCACCATGGCTTTGCGATACCCATCAAAAAAGTTCCGGTAAATCAACTCGTCCGATCCTCGCCCGATTACCGCAATCCGCCGGTGCCCCAGCTTGAGCAAATAGTTCGTTGCCTTGAAAATCTCGCCGGCGCTGTATTCTTCCACATAATTGAGATCTTCGCGCAGGGAGGCTCTACCCATCATCACATAAGGAATATTTTCATCCCGCAGGCGAACGACAAACCGGTCAACCTTTGAGCCAAAATGCGCCCCGCTGATAATCAACCCGTCCACCCCGGCTTCCATGACCTTGTTCGTTTTCATTTTAATGGTCTGATTGTCCATCAACAAGGTATGCCACCCGCGCGCGGAAGCTACCCCGTTAATCCCATGCACGATCGCATAATGCGTCGGGGCCTCCGTTGCCGTTAATTTAACGGCCAGCGACATTAAATAGAGCCCGATGGTCCCGCAGCGGTTGCGTCGGATTTTGCTTCGGTCGCTTACATACGTTCCCTTCCCGGCTTCGCGGTAAAGGATGCCCGCGTTCACCAAATCAGCCATGGCGCGGCCCACCGTTATCCGGCTGATCCCGTATTTTGCGCATAATTGCGGTTCGGAGGGAACCAGCGCGCCCGGCTTCAAGCGGCGGGTTTTGATTTCACGTAAAAGCAGCTGCTTTAATTGCAGATACCTTGGGATATGATTGGTTTTGATGATTTGCATCGCCGGGATATTGTCATGCTGTCATTACAAGTAATTCATTGCATAATTATCGGCGGTTGTCAAGGAATAGCACGAAAAATAATTCAACCGGGGATGGCCCTGGCTCACCGGTGACAAGGGACACGTCTCGACATGACAGTGGGGTCACGTCTCGACATGCGGTTCCGCTGAAAAAGTCTTGTCGCCGCCGTGGGTTTGGCGCCGTATTAAGCGCGTGGAAATTTGGGTCTGTCAGGTAGGAATTGGTGTCTGGAATTGGGGTCAGTCAGTAGTTTTATCACTCTTTATTAATCTGTCCCTTCCCGCACGCAGGGAATTAGGGTCAGTCAGTAGTATTATCACTCTTTATTAATCTGTCCCTTCCCGCACGCAGTCCCGGAGGATTTTTAAACGACTTTTGTGCCCTGTAATAAATTGATGATCCATGCTTCACCTGGCATCAGATGTCGAGCGCCCGCCTACGCCTGACTTCGGTGCAGGGAAAAGGCGGCCAAGGCGCGGGCCGTGCTGGCGGCACTACCCGCCCTACCGAAGCCGGGGTACGAATTCCGGGGGTGTGGTGCTTGCTCCGTGAGCGCCGTTCCGGTTTCCGCCTTGGCGTCCTTAGCGTTCTTGGCGGTTAATCCGGATGTCCGGCTGTGGTGGCGCCATCGGATACCGAACACAGTTCGGCCGCTACGGTCAGAATTTCAGAGGCATAACGATGGGAGAGCGCGCTGGCGTCACTGTGGGATATCGCGGTCAAGCCGATGTAACTCGCTGCAAAGATATTGCGTATTCCGGGATAAATCGGCCGGGCAAACCGGGATTAAACCGGCCGCATTTTGGTGTGGCCCGAAACGGTGGATGCAAGGCCTGCGATGAGCAAGCCTGGTGGAGCGGAGGAGATTGCGGCGCCGTGCTCCCGCACGGCTGGGCCCTTGCGGGCGCGATGCCGGGAGGCATCGCCTCTGCGCGCCGCGCCCTTCGCGGCTCGCAGTCGAACCCCCCGGGAGTTCTCATCTCCAAAGGGGTGGAGCGGAGGAGATTCGAACTCCCGACCCCCACGTTGCGAACGTGATGCTCTACCAACTGAGCTACCGCCCCTCGGTGCGACCAAACCAATCCAGCAACGTCAAACACTCTGAACGGCCGCGCTGGACTGCTGCTTGGCCAGTTTCTTCTCTTTGCGCTTCTGGAGTTTTTCTTTCAGACTTAATTTCGGCTTATTGCTGTGCCCGACATTGCCCCGGTCCATGCCTTTTGCCATATACGCCTCCCATGGTCAGACGGAAACAAATACACCGGCTTGCAAAAAAGCAGGGCGTATTATCGCCATCCGCCCGGCAGTGTCAAATAAAAACGCCATCACAGCCCCAGCAAATGGACGGCGTTTTCACGGGCGACTTTGCGGAAGACGGCATCGCTGATGCGTTTTTCATCCCGCATTTTAGGCAGGAAGTCCGCCAGCGGCGTCGGGGTTTCGGGATAGCTGATATCGGTGCCGAAAAACAGCCGGTCCTGGAATTCGACCAAGAATCCCGCGGCATAATCCGGATCGCGCTGCAAGGCGTTGCAGCCGCTGCCGGCGGATAAATCGCCCAGGAGGTTGGGATATTTCCGCATCAGCTTGGGCACCACGCCCTCTTCCCGGACGGGGTAGTCCGGATAGCCGTATCGGTCGCGGGGAATCTCCAGGCGCGCCATTTCCGCCCAGAACGTCTGGGAATGGCCGAGGAACTTTAATTTCGGGAAACGCTGCAGGCTGTATTCCAGTCCGGGCAGTCCGGGCTCGTCATACAGCCCGTACATCCCCCCAAGCTGCGCGGCCAGGTGGAAGGTCAGCGGCAGGCCGGCCGCCTCGGCGTGCTTGAAAAGATTCTGCACCATGGGGTGCCGGATGGGCATGTTGGCGCAGACTTCGCCGATACCCTTGCAGCCGCGGTCGCGGTAATATTCCATCAACTCGTTGAGCGGCGCGTCAGGGGAATTGCTCATGGCGCGCGGATCGATATTGCAGAAAGGAACAAACCGGCCGGGATATTTCCGGCAGACATCCAGAACTTCCTCGTTGGACTGCGGCATGTGCGCGCATTCCGGGTTGACGCCGGGGAGCAGGACGGCGCACTCGATGTCGAGTTGATCATAGCGGGCGATCAACTGCTCCGGCAGCGCATAGGCATGCGCGCCGCGCTTGCGGTGCGGCGGGCTTTCATGCATCCTGGTATGACCATGGATGTCAATAAAGGTTTTCACAGCGGCGCGAGTTTCAAGGCATTGCCGGCGTAGATTTTGTCCAGGACGTTCTGCGGCAGGTTCAAGCTGTTGATGAGTTCCTGATGGCCGTTGTCGAAATAATCGCGGGCATAGAGCACGCGGTCCTGGAATTCCAGCAGGAACTCGCGGGTAAATTCCGGGTCGCGGGACAACGCCCCGCAGCCTGAGCCCGCGGAGATGTCGCAATACAGGTTGGGATACTTGCGCAGGTATTCCACCACCTTGCCACCGGGCACAACCTTGCCCTTGGGATAGGAAACCGTCAAGTGCTGGCCGTCGCCGGAGATATTGCCCCAGAAGCCGGGCGCATGTCCGAGGAAGATGGTTTCCGGGCAGGCCTGCAGAGCGCGTTCCAGGGGCTCGATGCCGCCGCCATACCAGTAGCCCGGGCGCGGATATTTCGGGGCATTGGGAGCCGCTTTATCATAATCCAGGTGGACGGTCACCGGCAGTTGCTTTTGCCCGCAGAACCGGAACATGCGCAGGGCGTCGGGGTTGTCATACATCATCCGCAGCTTCAATTCGCCGCAAACCTTGACGCCGTGAATGGCGATGGCGGCCTCCAGCCGGTCAATCGCATCCGGCCGCCGCGGATCGGGGGCGTAGCCCAGGATGAATTTGCCCGGCGCGCGCTGCATATACGAGACGCCGAGGCTTAAAGGAATGGGGCCGGTAAAATCATCGTGCAGGGGAGAAACCACGCGGTTGTTGCCAGGCGCATACTCGTCCCGCGGCGATTCCCATGTCAGCAGCCAGGTGACGTCAATGTTGTACTGGCGCATGTTGGCCAGAAACTTGTCCAAATCGTGCCCGTGCCAGTCGGGATGGTTATGTGCGTCTATGATCATGGTATTATTTCCTGTATGCGGCGGATACCTTGGCGATGGCCTTGACGATGTCGGCGGCTTCCGCCGCGCCCCAGCTTTCCCGGATCACCAGGTCGAAATGCGCGTCCAGCGCCGCCATGACATTGGGGCACGGGAATTGGCGGTCGGGATCGCCCTGGTAAGCCGGCGAACTCCAGGGCAGGCGGCTGCTGCCGAACACCTGCTTGTTTTTGAACCAATCGTAGTGAGTCGGCGGATTGACGTAGCGCACGCGCACCAGGACGCCTTCCGCCGCCAGCGCGGCGCAGAAAGTTGCCTTATCGCAACCCGCCTGCTCGGCCTGAAAACGCATCCGCAGGAACCAGTAACTCGGCTCGGCGCCTTTTAACTGCGGCGGCAACACCGCCAGGCTGTCCGGCGGCAAGCCTTCCTGAATGCGCTTAACCAGGTCGCGGCGGCGCTGGACGATGCCGGGCAGCTTCTTTAACTGCACGCTGCCGATCACCGACGCCAGATCGTTCAGGTTGAAATTCAAGGTGGCCTGGCAGCAGGAAGCGCTCTCCGGCAGGCCAAACGGCTTGCCGCGGTCGGACGCACGCCGGACCTTTTTGTACAATTCCTCGTCCGCGGTCCAAACGAATCCGCCCTGGCCGCCGGCGCAGTGGTGCTTGCCGAACATGGTGGAAAAGGCGGCGATATCGCCGAAAGTGCCGAGCAATTTGCCGTTGAGCTTGGCATAATGCGCCTGGGCGCAATCTTCCACCACGGGGATTTTATGCTTGCGCGCCACCCGCATGATGCCTTCCATATCGGCCGGCTCGCCGAAAATATGGGCCACGACAATGGCGCTGGTGCGCGGGGAGATCAGTTCCTCGATCTGTTCCGGGCCGGGCATGTAAGAGCCCGGGGCGGCGTCGGCAATCATGGGGATGCAATTCAGCAGCGGGATGGGCATGACGCCGCCGGGATCGGTGATGGGGCCGACGATGATTTCGGTGAATGGTTCGGGATCGAGCGCATGCAGCGCAACGTAGACCGCGCTGGTGCCGGAGTTGACGGCATCGGCGTAGCCGCCGCCCATGAACTCGGCGAATGCACGGCAATAGTCCTGCTCGTCCGGGCCGCCGTAGCCGAACGCCTTGCCGCTGGCGATGGCGCGGTCGAACAACGCGTCCACCGCGGCCTTCTCCTCCTGCCCGATCAGGCTGCGCTCGGGCCAGGGAGCGGTGCGGACCTTGGGGCCGCCGTTGATAGCAAGCTGATCAGGGGCTGCTTTTGAATTTTTGCCGGTCATGTTTTTCACCTTCCGTGGTTATTACGCGGTTTGTTCGCCAATTGCCGTGAAGACTAGCGCGCCGGCCCGCAAACGGCAATATCAATTTCTGTCCGATACCTGTCAAATCCCGCCATGCGCGCTGGGCGGCACCCCGGTGAATTTTTTGAATGCGCGATGAAACAGCGAATATTGACTGAACCCCACCGCTTCGGAAACCGCCTCCAGCTTGATCGCCGAATTGGCGCTGATCGTGCGTTGCGCCTGCAAGACCCGGCGTTGCAGCACATAATGCTTGATGGGCAAGCCGATGTCTTTCTCGAACAGGCGGAATAAATGCCGTTCGGAGATACGCAGGAATGACGCCATCTCGCTGACGTTGAAGGCAGCGGCGTAATGCTGTTCGATGTAATCCAACGCCCGGCGGACCACCGGATGCATAACGTGTTCGGAAACATTAGCTTCCGCGCGCTTGACCCGGCACATCAACTCCATCAGCATAGCCTGGTTGATCAATTGCCATCCCGGCCGGCAATCTTTGCTTTCCCGGATGATCTTGCAGATGATCTGCTCGATCACCGCCGCTTCGCCGCCCGTCAGGCTGACATGCCGCTGCATGGACAATACATCGTTCAAGACCGCCCTGGGCCAGGCCATTGTTTTGACATCAAATACCAGGCAGAATTTCTCCACCCGGCTGCCGGGCGATGACAACAGCCGGTGAATCTCGCGCGGCTGAATCACGATGACGGAATTTTTGCCGTAGGGAATGTTTTTCCCTTCCACAAAATAACAGCCGGCCCCGTCCTTGACGAAATTTATCTCCATTTCGGCATGCCAGTCCAACCGGCAGGCATGGGAAATTTGACGGCGGCCCCATGCCGTGACAATGGGGTGATCCCGCGAAGTGAGGCGCCGGCAAGCTGGTTTGGCCATGATTTTCACCGGCGGTGCGCCACCGTGCCGGCGACGATGGTGTAAAGGATTTCCAGGTTCCCATCGAGAATCAGCACATCGCCGTCGCGGCCGGGCGCCAGGACACCTTTGTTCAGACCCAGCAATTCCGCCGGGTTGGCGGAACAGACCCGGCTGGCCTGGGCCATGGTTTTGCCAAACAGCCGGATGGCATTGCGGAAGCCGTCAATCGGCGTGAGCGCGCTGCCGCAGAGCGCGTTATCGCGTTCGGGATTGCCGGGTTCGATCAACCGCACCCCGTTGTTCGCGCCGGCAATGCGCACCCGGCCCCAGCGGCGCGGCAATTCGTATTCGCCCGGGGGCAGTCCGGCGCCATTATTGCTGTCGGTGACGAAAACCAGGCGGTTGTCCGGCTTGCAGCGGAAGGTTTTTTCCACGAGCAGGGGGTGCACGTGCGTACCGTCGGGAATGATCTCGCAAACCAACCGGTCTTCCGTCAGCAGATAATCGGTCAAGGCGGCCGGATACACGCCGAGCTCGCCGAAAACCGGCAGCAGGAAGGTGTCGAAGAGGTGGGTCACCAGGCGCGCTCCGGCCGCCACGGCCGCCCGCGCCTGCTCGATCGTCGCGGCGGTGTGCGCCAGGCTGCAGACAATGCCGGCCCGGCTGAGCCGGCGGATCAGAGCGGGCGCATGTTCAATTTCCGGGGAAATGTCCCAGATTTTCAGGTGCCCGCCGGCCGCCTGCAGCAAATGTTCCGTCGTCGCGTCGGCAATCGGCGCGATATCCCGGGTCAGACCGCCGCCCGTCTGCGCCAGGTAAGGCGATTCGAGCCGGAAGCCGACAACTTGCGGCGCCTGGCGCAATTCATCCGATTCGCGGCGGTGCCGCCGCATCAAGAGGGCGGAATGTTCCGGCGGACCGAAAAAAGTCGGCAAAAAAGCCGTGGCGCCGCACCGGGCCTCCTCCGCGGCGAAGGCCTCCAGCGCGGTTTCGGTGGAATCGCGGCCGATGCCGTGGGTATGGAGGTCGATCAATCCCGGCAACACGTAACCGCCGGCCGCGTCTATCTCCGGCGCGGCGCGATGCAAGCGCGCGTCGATCGCGGCTATCCGGCCGTTTTCTATCGAAACTTCCGCCGCCTCCAGGCGGCCGTCCGGAAAAAGCACTTTCCCGTTGCGAATCCATAGTGATTGCATAACGCAAATATTCTCACACGAAACCGCGAAGACACCAAGAAAAAACCACCGGGCAACAATATGTTTCCATTCAAATCTGCAAATCCATTATCCCTTTGCGGCTGGGCGAGTTATCCTCCTTCTTACGCCTTCCCGCCGCGGCCGGTCCGGCCGGACCGGCCGGTCCGGCGCCGGGGCAGTGGCGGCCAGCAGTTGATCGCAGTACTGGGTCAAGGCTATCACATCCGCGCCGATATTGATGAACTGATAACCCATGCCGGCCAATTTCTGGAAATTGGCCGGATGGCCCACCGTGCCGGCGAATTTTCCGCCGGCGCGCGCCGCCGCCGCCACCCGCCGCTGGGCTTCCAGCAGGCGCGGATGGTTGAAATCGCCCGGCGCGCCGATCCCCTGGCTGAAATCGCCCGGGCCGAAAAACAGCATGTCAATCCCCGGCACACCGGCAATGGCTTCCAACTCGTCCATGGGCTCGGGATCTTCGATTTGCACGACGATGAACCGCTGTTCATTGGCCTGGCGGATGTATTCCGTGAACGGAATGCGGCAATAGGCGCCGTCGGCATTGCCGCCGTCGGCCGGCCGGCGCCCGACGGGATGAAAGCGCGTGATCCGCGCCACCTGGCGGGCATCGGCCAGGCTCATGATATGCGGCACCATGATCCCGGCGGCATCCAATTCCAGCGGCCGGATGTAATCGCTGTAGCCGCCGCGCGCCACCCGCACCATCACGTCCATGTCATACCCGCGCGCCGCCCAGACGCCGGCCTCGATCGCCGACCAGTCGTTGGGCACGTGTTCCATGTCAACCCACAGGCAATCGAATCCCGATTGCGCCACAATTTCCGCCACCCGGGCATCGGCCAGGTTGGACTTGAAACAACGCACCTGTTCTCCCGCCCGCAATTTCCGCAATACCCGGCTGGGCCGCATCTGCATGTTAACCTCCATTCTGGCTTATGTTTCAGGATTCGGTGTTCCGGCGTAAAACCTTAAAACCGTAAACTTAAAACTTCCAATTCCTTATAGCAATTCCTTGCGTTCCTTCGCGGTAAATTAATTCCGCTTCTACCCGCCGGTTTTAAACCGGCAATACCAACTCGCCGCTCCCGGCGCCCTCCACCCGTAACCGGCGGACCGCCGCCGCATCGCCGCTGGCGGCTTTGGCGCGGCGGAATTTCTCCGGCAGATAGACGAACAGGTGTCCGGGCCGCCGCACGCGGAGTCCGCGGCAGACCATGGCCTGCCGCCGCGGATCGTATTCCACGGCCTCGAATTCCACCCCGCCCTGGGTAATGTGCCAGTCCGTTCCCACCAGTTGGGGCACATCCCGGACCGCCCGGACACCGATGACGCGGCAATGCCCCGCCGGCAGGCCGGACACCCGGTACCCGCCGGAATGGATGCCCAGGTAGGCGCCGGCCCAGAAGTCAAACAGGTGGTAATCCCGGACGGCGTCCAGGCCGAATGCGGCGAAATCAATAATATAATCGCGCGGCCGCGCCAGGGGATGGGCGTTAATCACTCCCGCTACCCGCCAGGACTCGCCGGCATTCGCCACGGGCAAATCCAGCAGCGCCGGATATTCCTGCTCGAAAAAATCCACCGTGCGCGCACCCGCGGAATACGGCGGCAATACCTTGCTCAATATTTCCACCTGCGCCGGCGGCAGCCCCGGCAGACGATCGCCCAGGATCGCCAGGCCGTTGGTCAATCCCACCAGGGAAGCCCAGGTGACGGCCTCCGCCGGACTGAGTTCGGAACGGTCGCCGGCCGGACGCACCGACAGGTAATCCGGGTCATTCGCCCACCAGCGCCGGTGAAGGAAGGCGAAATTCATGGCGGAATTCACGCCGCGCCGGATGTAGCCCGGCCCGGGATAGCGGTCGCGCTCGCCGTGATGCTTGTCAATCCGCTTGACATCCCACCGCGCGCCGATATCGCCGCCGATGCGCATGGCGTCGCTCAGACCGGTGAAAGCCCCGAAGAGGCAGGCATTCAGCAGATAGACCTCATCGCCCAGGCCGGCGCGGAAAGCTTCCATCCCCAGGCGCATGGCCTGGATTTTCGTCACGCCCGGGTCCGCCAGCACCCCGGCGGCGGACATTGGCTGCACATTGGCCCCGTCCAGCTTGACGTATTCAAAGCCGTACTCCCGGACAGATGCGCCCAACTGCCACACCCACTCCCGCGCCGCCGGGATGCTGCAATCCAGGATGAACACCTGCTTGACCGCGTAACCGCTGACCGCCACCGGCCGGTTGTCGCGGTCCCGGATGACCCAGTCCGGGTGTTCCCGGTAAAGGCGGCTGGACTCGGCCGCCAGAAACGGGCAGAGCCAGAGCCCCGGCTTGAATCCCAGTTTTTTGATTTCACCGGCCAGCCAGCGCAAGCCGTGCGGAAACTTTTCGTTGGTTTCCAGCCAATCGCCTTCGCACTGCTGGAACCCGTGGTCAAGTTGGATGTATTCCACCGGAATCTGCTCGCGGTGCGCCGCCAGCCAGCGCGTGTTTTCCAGCACATCGTCCTCGGTAATTTTGGCGAGGTAATAATCCCACGAACCCCAGCCGGCGGCCACGCACGTTGTCCGGCGCGGCGCGATTTGCTGATTCTGCGCCACGAGGCCGGTGTATTCTTCCAGGGCGCACGCCGGGGTATCGGCCACGTTGACATACAGCGGCACGGTTTCCACTTCCGCGCCCGGCGCCAGCGGCAGCCGGTCAAACCCGCAGGCGGCGCGCAGGTAATCCAGGCTGTAAACCGCCTCGTCGAAATGCAGCCGGAACACGCCATGCTGCCGGCCGAACCGCAGGAACCCCAGTGTCAGGTATTTCCGGTTCCGGCGGTCGCCCGCCACCATGTAATCGGCCATGTAAAAATCATTTTTGATCGCGTCGACACGCCAGACGCCCAGGTCATAAACTCCGCACCCATCAGTTACAGTATCGGCCATGCCGAATACCGTCCAGGCTGCCGGCATGCTGCCGAATTCCAGCCGCCCGCCCCATTCCGCGTCGATGGAGAGCGGCACGATTTCACGCAGCGTCAGCGGCCGGCCGCTGACATTCCGCACCGCCGCGCGGATCAGCCAACAGCCAGGACGCACCTGCTCCACCCGGGATGCCACTTCCACCGGCGCGCCGGGCGCGCCGGCCCCCACCCGCGTGATTACTCCATCGGCATCCTGCACCACGGCTTCCGCCGCCGCGCGTTGAATGATATCCGTCGCCAGTTCCAGGTGCTTGATTTTCATATTTAAAATTTAGCGGCTTCCAATGAAATTATAACCTATTGGGCGTTGATTATAGCAGGCTGCGCCGGCAATGCGAATTGATTTTTCCGGCGCCTTCCAGTGGCGTGCAATTTCCGACAATTTCGGCCAGGTTAAACCATCCTGGCCGAAATTGGGCCACCGCGTTGTGAATTCCGCTCCCCGAGCCTGTCGAGGGGTTCGAAAAGACAAGGCAAGTTTGGGGTGGATGCGTGGTCGCAGGGTCCGCGCAGCGGACAGACGCCCCAAAGAACGCCTGTGCGGCTCGCACTGGCCGCCGTCCTTTTCGAACGGAATTCGCTACGCATCCCTGCTGCCGCACTACCCCAACTAATTTGTCTTACACCCCCAGCGACGTGCAGGCATGCCGGGATTGCGCCTCATGGCATGGCGCCGGGGCGTTTGAAGATGCATGGGTGCTGTCGGCGGGCGTCGTATCGTCCCCGATCCGGCGTCACTGCGGCATTACTTTAACCGCCACGCTCGCCGGGCCGCGCCATGGATAATAACCAATGCTTTCCGCCGTCTGATATCCAGCGGCCTGCACGCGGATGTCATATTGGAAATCCACCGCCTCCGGCACAGATGAACCTTCCACTGCTTTTTCCAGGCGGGCGGTCAACAGGATGCCAGACCGACCGGCATTGACGCCGGCAACTCCGGCGGCATCCGTTTGAAACATCATCCGCTCCCCATCCATGCCGCCGGAAATCGCCACCGCCGCATTGGGCACCGGCCGGCCGGCCTGGTCTTGCACGATGAACTGCACGCGCCGCTTGATCAAGACCTGCGGCTGCCAGTTTTTCCCCGAGGCGTAGGCAGTGCGCCCGTACAGATCGGCCTCCAGCGGCGGCTGGATTTCGCAGCCAACCAGGATGAATTCACGGCAATTGTCAACCGTCCAGTTGCGCCGGTTGCGTTCAAACCTGCAATCGGTAATGACCAGGAACGTATGCGGGGACTGCACGACCGTTTCGCAATCGCGGAAGACGCACCCGGTAATCAGGTTGTGTTTATGTGGTGTTTCCTTGTAGCCGCACAAGGCTGATTTGGCATGCGCCAGCACGGAATTTTCGATGCGGGTGTCCAGGTGCATGACCAGGCCGGCGGTAAGGCAGCCCTTGCACCAGGAAATTTCGCTGTTTTGGATCCGGATGCTGTCGCCCGCCAGGTAAACATTTCCATATCCGAACGGCGCGCCCAGTGCATGTTCCGCATCCTGAACCAACGCGGTGATTCTGCTGTTGAACATATGCAGTTGGCCGGAGTATAGGCCCCGGGCGCGCTTGCCTTCCGGCCGGACGCCAATATAGACGCTGTGTTCATTATTCGTTGCGCAATCCACTTGGATGACGGCGTTGATATTGGAATCCACGGCGCTGCCCAGAGTCAACCGGTTAATTCCGACCCGGCCGGTGGCGGAATTCGTACCGCAGGGGCAGACAAACAGGTTGCCGTTGAGAACAAGGCATGGGCGCGGTTCATCCGGCGAGCCGATATCAAAATAAGTTTCCGTACCGTCATCGGCGCCGACGCATAAATCGGCGTTAACCTGATAAATGCCGTTGCTTGCATCATAATGGACCTTGTGCCATCCGCATATCCGGTCAATCCGCGCCAGCAGGGAGAGATTGCAGGGCGCCGCCGCCGGATAATCCGTGACCCATATCCGGTTGTTACCCGCATCATAATGAATTCCAGCCAGGGCCAAGCCGGCCCAACATATAATAATCAACGCATATTGCCATCGCCAACGCAATCGTTTCATGGATACCACCCCTTCCCTCTCTCACCGGACATCAGAGATCGGGCCACACGGCCGATCTTTTTGACCGCGGCCGTTAAGCCAGCGTCCAACCGGGCACCTGCCCTGCGGACTTCAACGATTGGAATCACCCGAGACAATCGTGCAACTATTTCCTGCAAGGCGGACGCGCCTGTCGGGCGGTCTTCTCCGACTGAATCATCCCGCCAACCTGTTTTAATATTTGAGGGGCTTCAGACTTTTGAATGGGCACCCCCTACAGGTTGTGGTAATAGTGGTGAATGAATGCAAATACATTATACGCGAAATTGTTGGGATTGCGAGGGCCTTGGTTGGTTAGTCGGGTTGAGGTGAACGAGAGTGCCCGTCGTGTGGACGTATGGGTTAAGCATGAACCGGGAGTGCAAGTGGCCTGTCCGGAATGTGGGCAATTTGGGCCAGTGTACGACCACACGGCGGAACGCGAATATCGGCATCTTAACAGTTGTGAAATGGCGACGTATGTGCATGTGCGACTGCCGCGTGCGCAGTGCGCTCGGCACGGGGTTAAGCAGATTCTTTCGGAGTTTGGCGAGAATGGTTCGCCGATGACATATGCCTTTGAACGACAGATTATTACAGTGCTTGAGGAATGCAGCTTGAGTGGAGCTAGTCGATTGACGGGGATTAGCTGGGAGCAGGCGTGGGCGGTGGTGGAACGTGGTGTAGCGCGCGGCTGGGATCGCAAGGAACATAAGTTGCCGGCACGGATCGGGGTGGACGAGAAATCGTTTGCAAAAGGCCACAAGTACGAGACGCTGGTCTATGATTTGGAGCAAGCGACGGTGGAATATGTGGCCGACAATCGGGAGCAGGGAAGCTTGGAAGGATATTACAAACAGTTCACGCTGGAAGAGCGCGCGGCGGTGGAAGCCGTGGCCATGGACATGTGGGATCCGTACATCGCGGCGACACGCGCTTGGATTTCCGCTGCCCACCAGAAGATCGTCTTTGATCGATACCATGTGACAGCCTATGTTTCCAAGGCAGTCGACGAGGTTCGCAAGATCGAACACCGGCAATTGATGCAAGTGGGCCGAGAGGATTTGAAACACACGAAGTATCTTTGGCTTTGGAATGAAGAAAATATTCCCGATTGGCGTCGTGTGGAGTTCGAACAACTCAAATCCCAAGATTTGAAGGTTTGCCGGGCGTGGGCGATCAAGGAGAATCTGCGGCATCTGTGGTCGTATCGTTCGGTGGCCTGGGCGCGGAAGTTCTTTAAGCGGTGGTATCACTGGGCAACACACTCCCGGTTGCCTGCTATGGTCAAGGCGGCGAAGACCTTGATGGCACATATGGCTAACATCGTCACCTTTGCCAAACTCCGCGTTACCAACGCCATGGGCGAAAGCCTTAATAGCAAGATAGAAAAGGTCAAACGGATGGCCTGCGGTTTCCGCAACCGGGATCACTATAAAAAAGCCATTTATTTTCATTGTGGAGGACTCGATCTCATGCCGAAAGCGCCCGCGTCTCCAATGATCCGCCTTTTCGCATGCTGACACCACTACATATGGGGGCTACCCACACAAAACCCGGAAGCGGCATATTTGAATATCTCTATCCCGCAGTTTGCCTTCCGGACTGGGGCCGATGTCCAGCGAGAAGATATTGCCGAATTTCACTGCGCCCAAGTAGTCCCGATATATTTTGTCGGCAGAGTGATAAGACTCCGGTTTGATGGCGGGATTATCAAACCAATGTGTACTGGATATAGGATAGGTGAATTCGGCGACGAGGTATCCCTTGTAGGTTCCTTCGGCCTCCTTGTTGTGCCCGGATGTCTTGGTATCCCCGATCTTGCCAAACGTTCCTTGCTCACGAAGGCAAAGCCGGCCGGCTGGTTGACCATGATTGAACCCCACAAAACAGTTCGGCTGGAGCTTATTAACCCACGCCACAGTTTCTTCGTGGGACAGACCTCCATCACTACATGCGGCATGATCCATCCAGAAAAACTCGATTGGACCGTAAAGGGTGCAGAGTTCCTTTAGCAGAGCCATTTTGTTCTCGGCCGCTTGTTTCTTTTCCCGCAGGGTTTCGCGGGGGTGCCTCCAGTCCCCTTCGGAAAAGTAGAGAGCGAGCTTGATGCCGTGCTTGTCACACGACTGTCGAAGCTTCGCCAGCGCATCCATTTTTAATGGACTATTGGTTACCTTCAAATCCGTCGTTTTAGTGTCCCACAAACAGAAGCCGTCATGATGCTTGGTCAGGAATAGGATATACTTCATTCCCGCGGCCTTTGCCGTCTCGCACCACTGATCTGTGTCACATCCCGTTACCTTGAAGAACTCCGGACCGTGCGGTTCTTTGGTCCACTCGCTGCCAGATACCGAACTGAAGGACCAAGAGATGAACATGCCAAATCGCAAATCCTTGATCTGTTGAGCTCTTACTCCGTCAGGAATTTTGTTTGGGTTGATCACAGATTCGTCCGGAATTGCCGTTTCAGTCATTGCGGGAGCTGGCGCCGTGGTGAACTTTTTGGTTTGGCGCGTGAATATATCCGGTTTAATCATCGGTAAATTCCGTCGGCTCGGATCCGACCTCAAGTTGCATGGCATCCAGCCAGATTGTTGTGCCGTTCCCGGTTGGCGCAATCAGGACGCCGCGGTCGCGATAACGCTCGGGCGGGAAAACGCCCTTGACGGAATACCGCCGCCACTCGCCAGTTAAGTTGAACGTGGTATCCTGGTCCAGCACCCGCACGAAGGCCCGATCGCCATCCTTTTCACCCCGCATGTAAATGGAAAACACGTATGGCGCGGGCTGATCGAGTTCCGGGGGATACCCGATGCCGAACATCCCCCAGCACATGTCCGCGCTTGCGACTGCCCGGGTCATGCGCAGGGAGTGCCGGCCATGGAACGGCCGCGCCTGGTCCAATCCCCAAAGCGCCCGCGGATCTCCCACCGGCGGAAAGCCGAGTACCCGGTATGGCACAACATGTTTCGGCCAGAGCGGCAGGGATGGTTCCTCGAACGACGGGTTGGCCATGACATTCCGGCAGCCGCGGCGCATGGCCTGGGCATTGACCCGCTCTTCCGGCACAAATCCGTCCTTTTGCGGCTCGGCTTTAACAGTAATCGCGATGGCGGCGGGGCTATTTCCCGCCTGGGCCAATCCGCCCGGAAGGTATAGGCGCGCACGCCAAATCCTTCCAGACGGTCCTGCCATACGCCGTCTTTCACCGGATACACCTCCTCCGCAAATAACCGCCCGGCCTGCGCCGTTCCCGCCAGCGCGGGAATGGAATACTCCACCGTAACCGGATATTCCCGGCTGTTGGCCGCCAATAGCACATAGCCGCCCGCCGGGTTCCGGCGCAAGGCGACCTGCACGTCCGGGAACCGCATGTTTTCCGGATCGAACACGCCCGGCTCGTACTTGATATCCTGTTCGTTGTCCGGCGTCAGGGCGATGGGGCCCAGTTGCTTCATCCGCCGGCCCAACTCGCGGAAGGCGGCATAAGTTTCTCCGTGCGAAAACGAGGTTGACACAAAGTAACAAAAACCCTTGGCGCCATGAATGATGGCCAGGTAGGTCTGGCAAATCTGTTCCGCCGGCAGCAGCGGCCGCGGCGTCCGCCGCGGGTCCAGAAACTCGGCCAGCGGCACCACCCAGGCCGGCTGATGCACGCTGTCGGCCCGGCGCTTCAACAGGGCGGTTTCCCGGGCAACGTAGTTGGGCGAGGCGTAGACTTCCTGGTTATGCCCGGCCATCAGGTAAACGTCATAGCCCAGGATATCGCTGCAGGCCGTGGCGATCGGCACATGGGGAATGGACCGGGCATACAGCAGCATCACCGGATGGTAACCGTCCTGGCGGTGCGCCTGCTCGTAGATCATCCGCGCGCCCTCGATTTTCAGATCGAAATCGCCCAGGTTCGGCTCGTCCACGTTGTAATATGTCAGCAGGCTGGGATGATCCATGCCGGCGGCAATGGCGCCCTCGATCGCCTGCATCTGTTCGGCCATGTGCGCCTGGTACGCGCGCATGGCCTCCGCCGGTGATTTGCCGGGAATGGCATGCGGCGCCCGCGGGCCGTAGCCCGGCAGGTTCTCAATCACCATCAGGTTGTGCTTTTGCGCCAGGTCCAGGTAGGGCTTGGTCACCGTAGGCTTCATGCCGACATTCCAATGCCCCAGCGTATTGAAACCCAGCTCCGCCATGCGCTTGAACATCTCATCCTCGTAAGGCTGGATGTCTTCCACCCCGCCGCCGCTCAGGTAAATGCCGAACGGAAAAAACGGTTCGCCGTTTTTCAGAACGATCCGGTTAAACCGGTCAATCTTGATTTCACACCCCGGTTTGGGCGGTTTTTTGTCGAGCCGCACCGGTCGGCTCATCAGGCGCCGGCCGTCCGCGCCCAGCAGCTCCACCGCCAAATCCCGGCCGCCCGTCGGCAGGCTCGCGATCTTGAGGCTATAATCCGCCGTGCCGGCGCGGAGATCATGCCGGCCCAACTCTCCGGCCTCCGCGTCGCTGATCACTATAACCATACCCTTGACCATGTCCGGCGGAAATCCCACCCGGCATCGGATTTGCGCTTCCGTCTCCGTGGTGTAATAATTCCGATCCAAAACCGGCGCCGCCATCGGCGTCAGCCGGCCGGCGCCGGAAGCCGCCATTTCCTGCAGGAGTTCCCCGGTCCGGCTATCCACCAGCGCCGCGCTGACCTCGCGCTGCCCCATGGCCGCCACCGGCACACGCAATTCGAATTCCGCCTGCTGCATCCCCGCCAGCCCGACGATATTGGTCACACTGCGGCCGGCGCCTTCCAAAGGGCGGTCGCGGACGACCACCGCCACCTGCCCGGTCTCCGGCGTGAAGGTATGCGCCGTGACGCGGACAGTATAACGGCAAGCCTCCGCGGCGCCTTCATAATCGCCGATAACCGCCTGTTTCAGCGCCGGCAAAAACGGCGATTTGACCGCAATTTCGTCCAATCCGCGCAAATAGCCAAACGCCCGCGGTTCATGGAAGTCGCGGCTCACCCGCGCCAGCGAACTGTGGACGGTCTTGACGGCCGTCATCTCGCCCACTCCGTCCAGGGTCATCTGAATCATGTTGCGGCATAGATTCATCCGCGCCTGTTCCGGACGGCCATGCGCCGCTGCCAGGAACATCGGGATGGCGATTTCCGCCGTCCAGCCGTCTTCCCGCCGGATCGTGGCCGACCGCCAGGGGGTATCCCAGCCGGCATCCCGGCCGGTGGGCGTCACCCGGCGTTCCGCGCGCAGGTTGGCGAAGGAAAGCAGGTAATGGTAATAGTCCTGGCCATCCGTACCCGGATCGAGAAATAACTCCACGCTGTCGTCCAGGTGGATGGCGCCTTCCTTCTCAAATATCTTCTGCTCCAATTGCTTCATTTCCGGGTTACGGCAGTCCATCCCCAGGTAAAGCCAGCGCTCATCGCAGCAGATTTTAACGGCCGTGGCATTGGTCTGCCGCACCGGTTCGCCGCCAAAGATATAAAATTGATCCAGCGATTCAGCGGCCCGCCAACAGGGATCATCCAGCCGGCCGTCTATGGCCGGCGCCGCCGCGCAGCGCGCCACGTTGATTTCCGGCGGCGCCGGCGCCTGCGCCGATGTCATCCCCACGGCCAGCAAAAACATCATTACCCCTGCCCATCCATTTGTACGATGCATGCAAGACCCCTTCATATGTGTTGGTTTAAAAGTGTTCGGTGTTGAAAGTTGAGTTCCTGGAAACGTTCACGCGGATAGGGCAAGCTTGACGCCGCTTGCACGCTTGCGCCAGCCGGCCGCGGATATTCCGCCTCCGCGGTCACCTGAAATTAAAAAGCGCGCCCTGCGGCAGGTATTCGTAACAGCCCATGTCCGCCCGGCCGGAAAACCGGTCAATGCGAGCGTGCCCGTCCAAGTCCCTGGCTCCAACCATCCACGCCAAGTTCGTGCCGGCATTGACCCCGGGCGACTGGCCGGCCAGCCGGTAATTCCCCGCGCTGTAACCGGCGAACACCGGCGTATTGGCGATGTTGCCCTGCTCTGTATTGGTCAACTCCGGGCTGCAGGAATAATAAAACGCATCCTGGTCGGCTGGATTTAAATCCGGATAATTCCAGGTCGCCCCGCAGCGGTTGGACGCAATCACGCAATTCAGGATTTCCGTGTGTTCAGGCATCACATTCAGCCCGCCGTAATCCCGTTGGGTTTGGTTGTCGGCGATCGTGCAGGACTCCACCCGCAAATCCAGCGGATTCGGCCCGCTCCATCTGCACGTAATGTCACCGAAAAGATAAATTCCTCCTCCCATCGCATAGGAAATGGTCGAGCGGTTGCTGGCAACCAGGCAGTTCTGCGCCACGACACAAGCGCTGCCGGTGGCGACCAGCATGCCTCCGCCATACATGCTGACTTCATTGGATACAATCTCGCAATTGCTGACGATTGCCGTGCCATGGGTCCAGATCCAGACTCCCCCGCCGTAACGGCCGCCATGATTGCCGAAAATCCGGCAATCGACCACCGTCAGCATGCCGGAGGATGTGTTGGGGGTACCAAAAGGATACCCATCCGCGATCCCGGCGCCATAGCCCGAGTCCGCACTACCGGTGTTGTGACTGAAGACGCAATTGCTGACCAGGGTGCTGCACTCCGGGAGGGAACGCATTACATTCAATCCTCCTCCGGTGCTTAGCGCGTAATTGTGGGTGACAATGCTGTCGCGCAGGATCAGCGATCCGGCGGAATACACATAAATGCCGCCGCCACGCAACGCGGATGTGTTATTGCTGATTACACATCCCGTCAACAACGCATTTGTGCCGGATACAAAAACGCCGCCACCATCGGCATAGCTTGCTTTCGTTACCGCATTGTTGGCAATCAGACAGTTGGAAATAATCGTATTGGCTTCAGCATATATGCCGCCGCCGTCTTCCAGCGCCGCATTGCTGCAAACCGTTGAATCCAAAACTTTATTGCCTGCCCGCAAAAAGATTCCGCCGCCGTATGTGTCTAAAATAGTATTGGTCAGCCAGTTGTTGCTGATTATGCAATCCACAATCAACGCGTTGGCGCCATATTCCACGGCTACCCCGCCGCCCCGCCGGTCGCCATAATTTTTCGTCACCACGCAGTTGGAAACAGCTCCACGCGTCATATAAACTCCGCCGCCATGACCATTCTGATCTTCCCGCACGCCATTGCCCCCGGTGATGGTGAACCCGGAGACGATGGCGTTGGAATGGGTGATATACAGCGGCGAGCAAGTCTCTTTCCCGTCTATGATCGTGTTCTCCCGGTCTTCGCCGCCGCCGGCGGCTTCATTCCAACTGCGCAAACGCACCGCCTTGTCCAGCAAAATTCGCGTAGTGACGTCATAGGTTCCGGTGGCCACCATGACTGTCCCGTCCACGGGCGCTTGATACACGTCGTTGCTGATCGTCAGGTACGGCTTCCCGGCCTTGCCGTCGCCCTCCGTATCATTGCCGGTGGCCGCCACGTAAACGGTTTGCGCCCCGATGACCGCCGCGCCGGCCAGCCACAATGCCGCCCAGGCCGCCCGGCGGCCGCTAATTCCGCATGATTGTTGCCGTGTCTTCATTCCTGAAACAACCCTTTCACAATTATACCGTCACGAACAGTAAATATAGCATAAACACCAGCAATCCGCATCATAAATTAAATGTAATATTTTGGAAAGTAACCAGAACTAAACCGGACATTATGGCAAAATGGAATCGTCCTGAAACGCCGTGGCCGTGGAACCCAATTCCAACTGCAACCCGCTGACCCATATTTCATCTCCGCGGGATGGACGCATCAGTATCTCGCGGCCATTTTTCACAAAACTTTCCGATCGAGCCTCCACGTACAGATTGGTTTGGAAACGCTGCCAGTTGGTTGTGACATTCACCGTAAACGATTGATAATCAAAACCCGTCCAGGAATCTCCTCCGACGTTCAACCGCACCCAGAGTTGATCGCCATTCTTACCCCCGCGCGCGTAAAACGAGAAGGTCATTTCAGCGCTCACCGGAGGATACATCACGCCAAAGGTTCCCCATGTCTCTGGCTCCGGGTATTCATCGGTCGTGCAACGGTAAACCCGCAGCGCCGGGCGCATGCCATCCCAGCAATTTTCATGATCCACATACCATGTGGAACCCGTCTCCCCAGCCAGCACATCCACGCTATTGTTAAAATAAGGCCGGTAGAAATCCGGTATGTTCGCATTGAACTGACGCTCGAAACACGGGTTCGGACAGTAATTCTTGCCCGCCTGCATCTGGGCGATGATCTCGTCTATCGCCACATGCGCCGCCGGTAAATCCGGTCTTTCGGTCATTGACACCGCCGCCTGCACTGGCTCGGAATTGGACGCCAGGGTCAGGCGGTAGGCGTGCGTGCCGTAGCCTTCGATCAGATCACTGAACGATTCGCCGTTCAACGTCAACGCGCCGCATGTATTGAACAAGTCCGCGCCGGCAAGCAAGCCCGCCACCGTAAACGTGGTTGCCACGGCGTTGGAATTGACGTTGACCGCCAGCAGCAGGTGATCGCTCGCCGGGTATTTGTAGACCGCGGCGTTGACCATGGGGAACTGCTGCGCCGCCGGATTCAAGGGCCCGGGCGTATAGGTGATATTCTGGGCGATGTCGCCATTGAGCAGCGCCGGCGCCAATTCATTCATCTGGCAGGCGACTTCCTGCAAAGCCTCCCAGGCATGCGTGCCGACCACGTTTGGATAGCTAAAATATAACAAACCGCGCGCGCCATAGAGCACCGCCGCATACGCCTGGCATAGCATGTGGGTCTGGTTCATACCAACCGGCGAGCGCAAGGGATCCAACGTATTCCCCACCGGCACAAACCACATGACTTTTCCATCGGCCCGGCAGCGTTCCCGTAATTGCCAGGCGTAATACGCCGTGCCGCGGCCGGGATCGTTGTAGAGCCCGCCCATGAACACCCCGGGATATACGTCATACCCCAGCACGTCGCCCCAGCGCGTCCAGTTGCCGCCCGCCGGGATTGAGCGGGCATACAGCAACCACTTTGGTCGGTACGGGTCAACGGGGTGCACGGTGTTCCAATACCATTCCGCCACGGCAATTCTCTCGTCGGGATTGTTCAGGTTGGGTTCATCTACACTATAATAGGCCAACAGGTTGGAATGGGCGCTCATAATCGTCGTCTCGTTTGTGATTGCCGGCAGCATATTGGTATACCAGGCCCCATGTACGGCCAGCCGCTCCGCCAGGGTTGGATAAAGATTCGTGTCCAGCACCGGCGGACAGATTGCTGAATTCCAATTAATGACTGCCATGCCATATTGATCCGCCAGATTCATGAATTGATCAGTATTGGTATAGCTCGATTGCACCCGGATCAGAGTGTTGAAGCCCACCTGGCTGAATAAGGCAAACATATCCTCCTCTCCATCCGGAAGGTTGCGTTTACCCAGACTGTTGCAATACAACCCGATCGGGAAGAACGGCGCCCCGTCGCGCAGGATGATCCCCTTGCGCAAATCAACCTTGACCTCACCGCCGCCTGAACGGGGACTTCGCACAAGGATGTCCATCTGGCAGGAGCGCAGCAATTCGCCGGAATTCCGGCGCAACTCCACCGTGATTGTGTTCGTCCCGGCCGGCAGCGCGGCCGTGGTAAACACCAGGCTGGTTTCCACGCCCGGCGCGGAGTTGGTTCCCAGCGTGATACCCTGCGCATCCTTGGCGACCAGGTAATAATTTCCCCCAAAACCAGAAGTGGAGGCAATATCCAGCGTACAAATTGCCACGGCATCCTCCCCTGTATAATAATTCCGATCCGGCTGAGCCGAGAGGATCTGCACCATTTGTGCGATTTCGCTTGCGTTAAAGGCGCGATCATACAAGCGTACATCATCAACCGCACCATTATAATAGTAACCTGAGCTGGAACGTCCGATTTTCAGCGATGCCGCGTTCGATGCCAATGTCAGCGCACGGGACTGGGCGCCCTTTTCCATGCCATTGTAATATCCTCTCAACACCTGCCCGTCATATGTTGCGGCGACATGACACCATTCGCCAACGGCAAAATTAGTCGCCGGAATGTAGATATCCGCCAGGTTTGTCCCGCCTCCGCCGATACACATGCGCAGCCACCCATTCGGGTAAAACATCCATTGATACGGCGCGGACGCCCACCCGCCAGAATATTTCCCGATTACACATTGATTTATATCGAGCCTGTTCGGCCTTAACCAGCAAGCTATTGTAAACGCGTTATTGTCGTTGAAGTTGAAGATGTTATCTTTCCCGCAGTCTAGATAATCATCGACCCCATCAAAATACAGGGATGTGCAATTTCCATCGGCATCGAGTTGCCCGGCAACCCATGCGGACTCGTCCATATTGCATAGAACGGCATGATTTGTGAACACGGAGCAATCAGACGCGTTTGTTCCGATGCCTTCATTCATTTGCCAATGGCCAATTTTATTTTCGTATATATCTCTGATATCATTCGCCTCCAATTTGTAATTGCAAATTACTGTGTCATCTATATCGCCATGATAAAAATAGCCGCCGGCGCTGGATCTCCCAATTCTAAGCGACGCCGTGTTTGAGGCTAATGTCAACGCCCTGACCTTGACAACCTGTTCAACACCGTTAAGATAACCTCTCAATACCTGACCGTCATATGTCGCGGCGGCATGACACCATTCACCAACTGTAAAAATTGTCGCCGGAATGCAGACATCGGCCCAGTTTGTCCCGCCGCCACCGATACACATGCGCAACCGGCCATCAGCATAAAACGCCCATTGGAATGGCGCGGATGCCCACCCGCCGGGATATTTCCCAATGACAAACTGATTCATACCGAAGCTGAGCGGCCGCAGCCAACAAGCCACCGTAAATGCGTTGTTGTCCTGAAAATTAAAAATGTTGTCCGTCCCGCAATTCACATAGTTGCTGCCAATCGGTCCATAAAAACGTAAAGCCGTCCGGCCGACGCCCGGAGTCCAATTATCCGCGGCATTGGTCGTATACAGCGCGCCATGATGTCCATAACCCGAAATGTCGGCGATATTGGTGCCGGCGCCTTCATTGAACCGCCAATACCCCACGATGTTGCTGCTCGCTGCAGCGTTCATCAACATGGCGCTAATCCATATTGCGCAACAACTCAACCGGGGCATCAACCATCCCGCATGATGACATTCTCTCATCGCTGGTTCCTTCCCGTTTGTTTCCGCGGATGCCGGCGTAATAACCAGCCGGGCTTCCCGCAGCGAGTTTCGGCTCCGACGTTTTTCCCAAGTATTATCATAATATATTAGGAGCGCAATATTGCGCAATAATGAAAATACTAAATATTTGAATTCTGTCAAACATTTTTTACCATGGATGCGGCAATTCTTGCATGCGGGTCCCTTGTGGCTAAATTGAAAATATTCCTGCAATCCCATAAAAATGGGGCGACAAGGGCGACATGGTGATAAGTTGCAAGGGAACGGCATCGGCTAGAAATGATCGCTGGAGCGCGCCGGCATGGAACCAACATTAAGTCAAGGCGCGGGAAAGTCTCAGCCGGAAGGCCGCGGATTTTCAGCGATTTAGCGAAAGTAACGGCGCTTTGCCGTTTTAAACTTTACGGCCACGCGCCAATGCTTTCGCCAATCAGATTTTCGCCGATGATTTCCGGAAAAACAGCGGACATGGAACCAAAGCCTTGATTCCCGGCTCGATTATGCCATCCAGTTGGCTCAACAACAGGTGCATGGCTGCCACACCCATCGCAGTATAGCCTTGATCCGCCGAGGTGATTGCCGGATTAAACTGCTCAGCCATGGCGGTGTTATCGAATCCGGTCACGGCCATGTCTTCCGGAACGCGCAAGCCCCTTTCGCGCAACCGTGAAACCAGTCCTATGGCCAGGTAATCCGTGCAGCACACCATTGCGTCGGGAAGGATTTTGCGATCGCGCAAAATATTTTCGGCCAGCTCAGCGCCGTTGTTTAAAACCAATCCGTCCAAGTCCATGTGAACCAGCCGCGGGTCAAGCTCGCTTCCCCTGGTTTTCAGCGCATCGCAATAACCCCGGTATCGCTCGGTAATAAATAAGCGCCCGGTGTGGTCCCCGGCAAACCCGATCCGCCGGCGGCCGGAATCAAGCAAATGCGCGGTCAGGTCAAATACTGCCGAGTAATTATTCCGCAAAACGCAGGTTAATTCAGGGTGATTCAAATACGAATTGATAAAAATGGTTTTACGGGATATTGCGGCCAGCTTTGCCGGCGCGGCCGGATAAAAATTAGTGAATGAATCTATCCATATTACGCCGTCGTAATTTCGGGCCGCATCGCTGATCACAGCCCCGGCATTCTTGCCGTCTATTATTTCACTGCGGTCAATTTCGCGCACATCCAGGGCGTGGCCTTCATTTGACGAACGGCTGATAATCGCCTGCGCCGCTTCGCTATGCGGCAGGGATCTACCGATCGGCCAGAACAACAATATTTTGTATGATTGCCGTGCCTGCTTCTTGACCGGCCGGTGGGACGCCACATACGTCCCTCTTGAAACCACCCGGTTAAGGTATCCTTCCCGCGCCAGCTTTTGCAAGGCCGCGCGCGCGACAATCAACCCGAGATTGTATTCCGCCGCGATCTGGCGTTCCGGCGCGAATTTTTCGCCAACCGGAATTTTTTTTATTTCCGGAATCAACAAATCGGCCAGTTGTAAATAAAGCGGCTTGGCGGAATTTTTATTGAGATTTTTCATGATCGGCGGCAGGTTCACCTGAAATTAAAAAAGCGCGCCCGGCGACAGATATGCGTAACAGCCCATGTCCGCCCGGCCGGAAAACCGGTCAATGCGAGCGTGCCCGTCCAAGTCCCTGGCTCCAGCCATCCGCGCCAGGTTCGTGCCGGCATTGACCCCGGGCGGCACGCCCGCCAGCCACAATGCCGCCCAGGCCATCCGGCCGGCTTTAGTCCAGCAGTTTGATTTGCAACTTTTCATTGCCGAAACAATTTTTTCGCCATGAGCCGTATTGCCTGTGGAAAAACCAAAGCCCGTTTAACACCTGAATTTTGCACGAATATTGGCGTTGAAATGATTTAAATTAATTTCAGGTAATAGCAAATTTAACTCGATTAATACGCCAGGGCAAGCCGTAAAATATTTCCCGCATGCATTGTTTATCCGCCGGCGCTGATTTATGCGCTGCTCAAGCAAAAGATCAGCCGCTTGCGCCGCTGGCGGATAACGGACAGGCAACGCTGCCGCTCTCCGGCATATCCGGCCGCGTGGCACGAAATCTTTGCCACCAGCGCGGCAGGCCGGCCTGCCACACGGATGCCAGGTCCAACGGCTGCGGCAGCCAGACCCGGTAGAGCGATTGCTCGCTCCACAAATTGCCGGCGGACGCGAAATCGCAAAATGTAATCTTGCGCTGGCCGCCGCCTGGCTCCCGGAGCATCGCGTCAAACGCCAGCCAGACTCCATGCCGGCGCGCCGCGTCCGGATTGAAGGTCAATGCCACCGACCCATCCGCGGCCGCGTCCGGCTTCAGCAGCGCCGCCGCATCGGCCGCCGCCGGGCAGAGCCGGTTGTCCAAGGCCAGGACCAGCGGCCCGCGCATCAGCGCGAAACAATCATTGGGACTGCCGGCCGGCGCGTCCATAAGCCGGCCGCGCAGGTCAAGCTGCAATGCCACCGTATCCCCGGTACGCCATTTCCGCCGGAGGACGGCATAAGTCCCGGCGCGGACTGCGCCTTCGTATGTTTGGCCGTTAACGGCCAGCGCATTCCGGACGCTCCAGCCGGGAATCCGCAAGGAAATGGAAAATTCCGCCGGCCGCGCCGGCTGCACTGTTAACTTTATTGCTCCGGATGCCGGGTAGTCCGTTTCCTGGATCAGGCGGACTTTCACGCCGTCCGGCAGCCGGACCTCCGCTGTTAACGGGTTGTACAGGTTGACTACCGGCCCGCCAGCGCCGGACATCACCCCCCAGCGCGGCGTCAGCAGCATTCCGCGCGGCCCGCTGAGGACGCAACAGCTCGTGCCCGCATCCGCATGCTGGGCGTGGCTGGGCACGCGGTCGCCCGCCAGCCCGGAAAGATACCCCCACCATTGCCCCGCCGGCGCCAATGCTCCCAGCAACGCGTTATAAAGGCTGGTTTCCAGGGCATCGGCATACCGGGATGCCCCGGTGAGCCGCAGCAGTTGGAAACAAAATTTCATCCAGGTGGCGGTCACGCAGGTCTCGATGGCCACCGGCTCCGCCCCGCATTGCCGGCCGCGCGCGCCGCACCAGACCTCGTGGTTGGAGCCGGAGCCGACAATGGTCAGCTCTTCTTCAAAAATGCCTTGCGCAAGTTTTACCGCCGCATCCAGATAGCGCCGGTTGCCATCGGCGCGGTACAATTCGCACAAGCCTTCGTAACAGGACATCATTTCGTAGGCTTTCGGCGCCCCGCCAATCTGCGCGGGCGGCTTGCCGGCCAGGGCATCCTCCACCAGCCGCAATCCTGCCGGCGACCAGTGATTTGCCCGGCTCCACTGGCTGACAATATGCCGGGCAAACTCCAGGTATTTCTTTTCCCTGGTGCGTTGATAAAGCAATGCTATCGGTTCCAGCACGGAACTGGGCGGCAAACCCTTCCAGTGCGGATAGCCGATGGCGGCAATATTCTCGCCGGCCGGCCCGCACTCGGATATCAGGCTGTCAGCCTGCCGGCGGGCGGCGGCCAGGATGAAATCGTCGCCGGTAACATCGTAAATGCCGAGCAATCCCAGTAAAACATATTTGCGGCCCCAGACATCCCATCCTTGCAGATGATGTTCCTGCCGGCGTGTGCCGATGTAGCCGTCGGCGTCCTGCGTGGCTATCAAATCCCGGGCCGCCTGGCGCAGCAGATCAATATGTTTTTGAGCCGGCCAGTCGCCGCCGGCCAGCGCCGCGCCGGATGCCCATTTGCCCCAGTATTCGCAACGCCAGTCGCCATTGCCGACTTCGTCTTTATCGCGGTATGGACGCAACAGGCGTTCCTGTTCCTGGCGCCATACGCTGTTATCTGCCATGGCGTCAAGCCGGCCGCCCAGGACGCCGCCCAGCCTTACCGCTCCGGGGCGGGCGGACTGCAAAATATCTGCCTGTTCCATCGCTTCCATAACGGATGGTCAATTTAACTCGATTCATCCGTCCAGGCAAGCGGCAAATGGATTTCGTAAATGGATTTTTGCCCGCGCCGGCAGTGCTTGTTTACCCGTCGCAGCCGCAAAGTCAGCCGACGGCGCCCGCCATGCGCCGATTTCCAATCAGGGCTGCGTCATTCTCAGAACAGACGGCTCGGTACGGAGACCTCGCCCTACCGTTTCATAAGCATTTGTCGTGGGTAGGGCGAGACCTCTGGGCGAGCCGCCGAGAATGACACAGCCGCCGATTTCCAATGCAAAACATCAACTGGCGGATTGCATCCCGGGCAAGGATGTGTTATTTTCCCAAAGGATTGGAGATATCCGCGGATCAACAGACATGGAACAACAAAATCACAACGACAAGCCGGGAAAAAACGCCGGGGACGCCCCCCGCAACAATCTGCGCACGCTGGGCCTGTGGATGGCCCTGTTGGCGGCTTTTTTCCTGATGTTCAACCTGTTCCAGAATGGCAAGGAACAGGCGGAGGACCTGGCTTATAATCCCGATTTCGTTCAATTGGTGGAAAACAACAAAATCCGCAAATGCGAAATCGTGACCGAGGTGTCCGGCGGCCAGTTTATCCGGGGCGAAATGACGGAGTTGGACGATAAAACCGGCCGGCCGCGCCGGTTCCGCGTGGACATCGTGGTCACCGACGGCCTGCCGGAGTGGCTGAAGGGGCACGGCGTCCCCTTCGCTTTCACCCGCCAGCGGATAGATTTCTGGCAAATCGCCCAAAGCGCGCTGCCGTTTCTGTTCGTGCTGGGGCTGCTGTATTTCCTGTTCGTGCGCCAGATGCGCGCCATGGGCCACGGCGCCATGAGCTTTGGCAAAAGCCGCGCCCGCTTGCTCTCGCGCGAACAAAACAAGATCACCTTCCAGGATGTGGCCGGCGTGATCGAAGCCAAGGAAGAAGTCCAGGAAATCGTGGAATTCCTGAAGGACCCCAAAAGGTTTCAAAACCTCGGCGGACGCATGCCCAAGGGCGTGCTGCTGATGGGCCCTCCGGGCACGGGCAAGACGCTCCTCGCCAAGGCCATCGCCGGCGAGGCGGATGTGCCGTTTTTCAGCATCAGCGGTTCGGATTTCGTCGAGATGTTCGTCGGGGTCGGCGCCTCGCGTGTGCGCGACATGTTCGAGCAGGGCAAGAAAAACGCGCCGTGCATCATTTTTATTGATGAAATCGACGCCGTCGGCCGCAGCCGGTTCAGCGGCATCGGCGGCGGGCACGATGAGCGCGAACAGACCCTCAACGCCCTGCTGGTGGAAATGGACGGCTTTGAAACCCAGGACGGCGTGATCATCATCGCCGCCACCAACCGCTCCGATGTGCTCGATCCCGCCCTGCTGCGGCCCGGCCGGTTCGACCGCCAGATCGTGATTGACCTGCCCGCGCTGGACGGCCGCGAGGAAATTCTGCGCCTGCATGCTAAAAAAATCGCGCTGGCCGAAGGGCTGGACCTGAAACGCCTGGCGCGCGGCACCTCGGGCTTTTCCGGGGCGGACCTGGCCAACCTGATCAACGAAGCCGCCCTGCTGGCCTCCCGCGAAGGTAAAAAATCCGTGGAAATGCGCGATCTGGAAGAAGCGCGCGACAAGGTCCGCTGGGGCCGCGAACGCCGCAGCCGCGTCATGGACGACGAGGAGAAACGCCTGACCGCCTACCACGAGGCCGGCCATGCGCTGGTATTGAAGATGGTGGAAAAAAGCGAGCCGGTGCATAAAATCACCATCATCCCCCGCGGCAATGCCTACCTGGGCGCCACCATGCAACTGCCGGAGAAAGACCGGTACACGGAAAGCCTGCTGAAACTCCGCTGCACCCTGACCGGCATGATGGGCGGACGGGCCGCGGAAAAACTGGCGCTGGGCGACATCACCACCGGCGCCGGCAACGACCTGAAACAAGCCACGCACCTGGCCCGAATGATGGTCTGCAATTGGGGCATGAGCGAAGAACTCGGTCCGCAGACTTTCGGCAGCAACGAGGAACTCCTGTTCTTCGGCCGGGAAGTCTCGCGCTCCCAGGATTTCAGCGAAGAGACCGCCCGGCGCATTGACATGGAAGTCAACCGCCTCCTGCGCGCGGCTTTCGACGAAGCCACCGCCATCCTGCAAAAGCATCGCGATAAACTTGACTTGATCGCCCAGACCCTGCTGGAACGCGAAACCCTGGACGAACAGGAAGTCAACGACTTGATTAAACTCGGCCGGATTGACACTCCGCCCCCGCCCCCGGCCGCGGCCTCGCCGGCGACGCCGGCAACACCCGCCGCGGCCGACACGCCGCCTCCTATGCCCGCGGCTGAGGCTACCGGCACCGCCCCGGCATAAAGCCTGGCGCGGATCCGGACGGCGGAGGGGAAGATGCAGGTCATTGCGGAAAGACATAACGGACGGAATCGGACATGCCGGATCAGAAAAATTTCGGGCTCCCAGTTCCAGCCGACACGCTTGTCTGGCGCTGCCGCGGCCGGATACTGCGCCTCGACGGCCGGCCGTTGATCATGGGCGTCCTCAACGCCACGCCGGACTCGTTTTCCGATGGCGGCCGGTTCGCCGATCCGGAAACTGCCATCGCCCACGGCCTGCAAATGGTCCGGGATGGCGCCGATATCATTGACGTCGGCGGCGAATCCACCCGCCCGGGCGCCGCGCCCGTGCCGGCCGAAATCGAAAGCGCGCGCATTCTGCCGGTGCTCCGCGGGCTGGCGCGCCAGACCGCCTGCCTGCTTTCAGTGGATACTACCAAGGCCGCCGTGGCCGCCCCGGCGCTCGATGCCGGCGCCCATATTATCAACGACATCTCCGCCCTGACCGCCGACCCGGACATGGCGGAACTGGCACGCCGGCACGGCGCGGGCGTGGTCCTGATGCACCGCCAGGGATTGCCCCCTGCCATGCAGGATAACCCGCGCTACGAAGACGTCGTGTGCGAGGTGGCCGCCTGGCTGGCCGAGCGCGCCGCGGCCGCCGGCGCCGCCGGGCTGGACCCGCAGACCCTGGCGCTGGATCCCGGCATCGGTTTCGGCAAAACCACGCGGCATAACCTGCAATTGCTGGCCAACCTCCCCGCCCTGGCCCGCGGCGCCGGGGAGCGCCCGTTGGTGGTCGGCCTGTCGCGCAAACGTTTCCTCGGGGAAATCACCGGCCGCGATGATCCGGCGGACCGGCTGCCGGCGACGGTGGCAGGGCTGGCATGGGCGGCGCTGGCGGGCGCGCAGGTGCTGCGGGTGCATGACGTGAGCGCCGCCCGCGACGCCCTGCTGGTGCTGCAGGCTATGCAAAAGGAGCGCCGGACGCCATGACCTGGATGCACCGCCTCAGTTTCCCGGATGTGAACGGCTGGGTGGAAATCATCTGCCTGGCGGTAATTTTCTACTACGTGCTGTTTTTCTTCCGCGGCACCCGCGGCGCGCCGGCCCTGATGGGTTTCATTACCCTGTTTATTATCATGCTGGTCGGCACCAGCCTGTTTCACCTCGACGCCCTGAACTGGCTGCTGGGCCGTTTTTCCGTCTATCTGGCCGTGGCCTTCCTGGTTATTTTCCAGCCGGAAATCCGGCGCGTGCTCGCGGAAATCGGCAAGCAGCACATCTTCGCCGGGCCGGCGGCCGAGCAGCAGGTGATTGACAGCATTGTCGAGGCGGCGGCCATCCTCGCCCGCCGCAAAATCGGGGCCTTGATCGCCGTGGAACGGGGGATCGGCATCCGCAATATCCAGGAAACCGGCGTGCCGATAGACGCCGCCGTCACACCGGAACTGCTGGCCAGCATTTTTTTCCCTTACACCCCCCTGCATGACGGCGGGGTCGTCATCAGCGGCGACCGGCTGGCGGCCGCCAGCTGCGTTTTCCCGCTCTCCATGCGCGAGGAATTCAGCCGCATGCTCGGCACACGCCACCGCGCGGCCGTGGGCCTGACCGAAGAAACCGACGCGCTGGTGGTGGTGGTCTCCGAAGAAACCGGCGGCGTTTCGCTGAGCCAGGAAGGCCGCCTGCTTCAGCACCTGGAAATGGAACAATTGCGCCGGCTGCTGACCGGCAGCCTGCAAAAACATCTGCCGGCGCGCCGGCGCTGGTCGGCGGCGCGCCAATGGCTGCTGCGCGCGTTCGGCGCGCCGGCCAAGCCGGATGCCGAAAAACGCCGGCCGGCCGCCACGGGGGCAAACCAGGCATGAACTTGAAAAAAATCATCCTGCCCAACCTCAGGCTGAAATTGCTGGCCCTGGCCCTGGCCCTGGTCTCCTGGTACGCCATCCGCGAAACGATCAGCTTTGAAATCACGGTCTCGGATATTCCGCTGGATATCCAGGCGGATGAAGGCTGGTCGGTGCTGCGGCAGTCCGCCGACAGCGTCACGGCCACGTTCCGCGGCTCGCAGGAAGATATCCGCCTGATGGATCAGAAACAATTGCGCGCTACCCTGAAAATCAATGCCGGCGCCGCGCGCCGGGAGGAGGAAATCACCCTCACCCCCGATCATATCGCCGGCACCCGCGGCGTGCGCGCAGTGCGGGTGCATCCCGAACGCGTCTCCGTCAGCCTGGACCGCGAATCGGAACGCAAGGTCCCGGTCAAGGCCCGCACCGCCGGGCGCCCGTTTGCCGGCGAAATCGAAACCCTGCTCTGCGAGCCGGCCATCGTTTCGCTGCGCGGCCCGGCCACCCACCTGGAACAGACGGAATGGGTCTTCACCGAGCCGGTGGATGTGGATGGACGCACCAGTTCGTTCCGCAAACGCTGCCGGGTGCTCCCCCCCAGCAATCTCTGGACGCCCCGCATCGACCCGCCCGAGGTGCAGGTCAGCGTGATGATCGTCCAGCAGACCGCCAGCCAGACCTGGAGCGAGGTGGAGGTCGCAGCGCTCGTGCCTCCCGGCCAGGCTTCCCGGATTTCCATCGTGCCATCCAAGGTCCAGGTCATCGCCAGCGGCACACCCGAGTCCGTGGCCGCGCTCCGGCAAGCCATACCGCGCGTGTTCGTGGATTGCCGGGAACTGGACCCGTCGCTGACCTACGACCTGCCGGTCAGTATCCATCTGCCTGCCGGCGCCGGGGCCACGGCAGTGGCGGAGCCGCCCGTGGCGCATATTGTTTTCGAACGGGCCTTGCCCGGCCATCCGCTGGTATTGCCGGGGGAAAACGGCATGCCGCCATGATTCTCATAGTTTCAAAAGTCCCCCGGCGGGTTCAGACAAAGGTTATGCATCACGAACCATCTTACATCGGTAGGGCGCCCAGTGCCGCCAGCGCGGCCCGCGCCTTGGGCGCCAGTGCAAAACGCGGTTTTTGATATTGGCTCAGTTGACAGGAATTATTTCGATATGGCGGAAAAAACACCAACCCGCTCCACCGGTATCCGGGAAATGTGGGGCATCATTCTGCTGACTTTTGCCGTGTTGACCGCCTTGGCGCTGTCTTCCTATGACTGGGCCGATATCGCCCTGCTGCGCAATCCGCCGAACGATCCGCCCCTGAATTTTATCGGGCCGGTCGGCGCCTGGACGGCGTTTCTCTTCCTGATGACGCTGGGCTTGGGCGCTTTCCTGGTGCCGCTGCTGGCAGTTGCGCTCGGGTTGATCCTGCTGCTTTATCCCCGTACGCCGTTCCTGCCGCGCTGCTGCTGGAGCCTCCTGGCGGTACTGCTGTCCGCCGCGTTTCTCCCGCTGTTTCCCGGCTGGTGCGACAACTTCTGCCTGCGTTTGAATATCCAGGGCTTAAGCGGAGGCATGTTCGGTTGGCTGTTGACTGACAGCTTTTTACGCGAATTGCTGGGGCACACCGGCGCCGCCATCCTGCTCGGCGGATTTCTTTGCGCCAGCCTGGTTATGTTCATCGGCCGCACAGCCCTGGCTCGCCTGGCGCACGCCATCCAGGCCGGCTGCTCCCTGCTGCTGGCCCGGTACCGCGCCGCCCAGGCCGCCCGCCGCAGCCGCCTCGAATTGCTGGAACGCGAAGCCCGCACCCTGGCCCGCCAGCGAGAAGTGCTCGAAAAGGAATTGCGCCGCAATCCGCCGCAACGCCCCCCGGCCCCGAAAGTTCCGCCCCCAGCGCCACCAGCGACCCCTACGCCACTGCCTACGCCTCCATCGCCCCCCACGCCAACGCCTCTACCCGCTCCGGCCAAACCGGCAGCACGCCCGCCCGCCAAGCCCCCGACCCACGCTGTCCCACCCAGCGCGCCGGCGCCGGCCGCGCCTGGCGCCCCCTTGCCGTATCAACTGCCGCCGCTCAACCTGCTGCACCAGACGCCCGAGGGCCAAGACCGCCAGATTGACGGCGACATGCATACCACGGCCAAGGTGCTCAAGGATACCCTGGCTGAATTCGGCATTGAATGCGAAGTGACCAATATCGAGCAAGGCCCGGTGGTGACCCGCTATGAACTGCTGCCGGCGCCGGGTATTCGCGTGGAAAATATCGCCAAACTGAGCAACAATCTCCAACTCACCCTCAAGGCCACCAGTATCCGCGTCCAGGCCCCGATTCCCGGCAAGGGCGTAGTCGGCATTGAAGTCCCCAACGCCATCGCCACCAAGGTGTACTTGCGCGATATCCTGGAAAGCGAGCAGTGGCAGAATACGCGCGCGGCCATTCCGCTGGTCCTGGGCAAAGACGTCGGCGGCAGCGTGCTGGTGTCCGACCTGGCCAGCATGCCCCACCTGCTGATTGCCGGCGCCACCGGGTCGGGAAAAACGGTCTGCATGAATTCCATCCTGGCGGGCATGCTGATGTCGCGCTCGCCCGAAGATCTGCGCCTGATCCTGGTGGACCCGAAAATCGTGGAGTTTTCGGTGTATAACGATCTGCCGCACCTCGCCACGCCGGTGATCACCGACCATAAGAAAGTCATCTTCGGGCTGCGCTGGGCCATCAATGAAATGAACAAGCGCTACAAGCTTTTCGCCCGCGCCGGCGTCCGCAATATCGCTTCCTACAACGAGCGCATGCGCGCCCATCCGCCCGCGCCCGGGGGCGATGAAGAGGCGGCGTTCCCGCCGCATGTGCCGTATATTGTGATCGTGATTGACGAACTGGCCGACCTGATGATGATGGCCCGGGCGGAAGTCGAAAATGCCATCGCCCGCCTGGCGCAATTGTCGCGCGCCGTCGGCATACACATGATCCTCGCCACCCAGCGGCCGTCCGTGAACGTCATCACCGGCACCATCAAAGCCAACTTCCCGGCGCGCATCTCGTTCCAGGTGGCCCAGAAAGTGGATAGCCGCACGATTCTCGACACCGGCGGGGCCGACAAGCTGCTGGGCCGCGGCGATATGCTGCTGCTGCCGCCCGGCAGCAGTAAGCTGATCCGGGCCCAGGGAGCGATGACTTCCGATGAAGACATCCATGCCTTGGTCGAATTCATCAAGCAGCAGGCGCTCCCCGCCAAATTCGAAATTCCCAACCCGGACGAAGTGGATGCCAAGTCCGCCGCCATGCCCGGGCTGCCCGGCGCGGAAGAAGAGGATGACACGGACAATGAATTACTGGACGCCGCCACCAACATCATCCGCGAAACACGGCGCGCATCTGTTTCGCTGCTGCAACGCCGGTTGAAGATCGGCTACAACCGCGCCGGCCGCCTGATGGATGTCCTGGAAGAGCGCGGCATTGTCGGCCCGGCCCGCGGCTCCGACCCGCGTGAGATTTTGATTGATCTTGAAGCCCAAACCGCGGATAATCTAGTGCCTGAAACCGAAAACGCCGGGACCAGCGAAAACACGGAATGGAATCAATCGGACAAATCCTGAAAGCCGCCCGCGAGCAGCAAGGCCATACCATCGCCGAGGCCGCCGATGCCATCAAGGCCAAGCAGATGATCATCCAGGCGATCGAAACCAACGATTTCGAGGAATTGATCGCGCCGGTTTACGCGCGGGGCTTTATCAAGCTCTACGCCGAGTATCTCGGCCTGAACCCCCAGCCGCTGCTGAAAATCTACCGCCGGCAAAGCGAACAACCCGCCGCCGGCAAGACTTATTCCTTCACACCGCAACGCACCAGGCCGCCCACTCCCTCCACCGCCGCCGCCCCGGCGCCGGCGCCCTTGATTGCGCCGGTTCCCGCCCCGGCGCCGGCATCCGCGCCCGCCGTAACGGCGTCGGCCGCGGCGCCGGTCAGGCCCGCCTTTCAGCCCGGTTCAGCCACCCGCCCTTCCACTCCGGCCCCGGCCAGGCCGCCAGCCGATTTGGGCCGGCGGTTCAATCCGCCGCTGCAGGCGCGCAAACCGCTGCGCGAGCGGCTGCGTTGGCGGGTGGATTTTGCCGGACTGTCTCAGCGTCTGCGCGCATTATGCCGGCCCTGGTTAACATCCGTGCAGCGTAATGCCCGCACGCTCGCCGGCCGGCTGTGGTCCGCCGCCAGCGCGGGTGGACGCGTATTGGCCACCTGGCTGCGCGCGCCGCGCGGACGGCAAGCCAGCCTGGCGGTGGCGGCCGTGCTCCTGGTCGCGATCCTCAGCACGGCGCTGCGGCAGGCCTGGATCGACCGGCGGGCGCAATACACCCCCCCGCCGCAATACGGCTGGCTGCAGCCGCCGCCCGCTCCCTATCCGTAACATAAAGCGCAGTCATGCGTGCCGGGATTTCGCATGCCAGCCCTGGCGGAATTATTAATTTATGGGACTGACTCCTGGCGCACTTTTTCCTACTGGTGAACTCATTTGCCGAGCAGCGTGTGCATCGCGCGCCAGCCGGCCGCCCGGACGCCGGGACACAACGGCATCGGTTCCGCATGTTCCGCCGTGCCGGCATGCACGACCGCCGCTTGCGACGCGCGCCGCTTCATCGCTGCCGCCAGCCGGAGCAGGGAGCGCGCATCGTCCGGCATGGGCGTGCGGGTGGCCTTGGCCTCGATCAGCAGCAGCCGGCGATCGCCTTCGTCCACCACGAAATCAACCTCCAATCCCTGGCGGTCGCGGAAGCAGTACAACCCCCGTTCGCGCCCCCGATTCAGGCGGTGCTTGACAATTTCGGCGGCGACCAGCCCCTCAAACAGCGGCCCGCGGAAAGGCGAGGTTGCCAGGGACGCTTCGTCCCGGATGCCCAGCAGCGCGGCCGCCAGCCCGGAATCCGCGAAATAGAGCTTTGGCGTCTTGACAATCCGTTTGCCGAAATTCTCGTAGTAGGGCGGCACCAGGATGATCTGCATGGTGACTTCCAGGATGCCCAGCCATTGGGTGATGGTTGGGACACTGACTCCCAGCGGCGCGGCCAGATCGGTCTTGTTGAGCATCTGCCCGCTGTAACGCGAGAAAATAAACGAAAAGGGTAGAAGTATAATAATGAAAAGGGTAAAATCAACTATTTTCGACCCAATTTCAGGCGGCGGCCGATAGCTAATGCCAGGCGTGCTTGATATGAGTCCCAAAGCGCGTCCGGATCGCCACTCGACTCAACCGCCAGGAGCATCGCTTGACGTTCGCGCCAGAGGACAGTCCCAGGCGCCGGCACCAGGCGGTTGCCGTGCACATCAAAATAATCAATCTGCCGGGTGTACCGTAATTCCCATCGGCGCATTAACTCGAGGAATTGGGCATCATCTATCTGGATGATTTCACCCTCCACCACTGGCACGACAATGCCCATTGCACGCAGAACGTCGGGCTGTAGGGTGATTATATCCAGCGAGGAAAATCCCAGGCCCCGAATTTTAATTGCTGGCACAACCTCTACCACGGCAATCTCAAACGGAGCCACATCACATAATTCCGGGGGCAACGGCGCAGCCTTATCGGCCAACAGACGGTATTTAGTGGCCATCTCTCGGCGCAACGCCCACGCTTCCGGATGCGTCGGCACGGCCTGGGCGGCCGCGCGGATCGTCGCCGCCGCATCCCCTTTGCGCAAATCAATCTCCCGCCACGCGGCGGCCGCGCCGATCCAATCGTTCGACGCCGCACGGGCGGATATTTCACCGATCGCGGCGGCATGGGCGGGCGGGCGGCGGTCAGAGACCGGCGCGCCCCATGCCGCGCCGGTCAAAAAAACCACGGCCAAAACCATCCGGATCATTTCTTTTTCTCCAATTCCGACTGTACCCGGCCCAAAAATCTCGTGTTCTCTTCAATGGCTTTCACCACCTTGATCGTGTCCATTAAAAACGCACGGTATATCTCGGCGTCCACTGTATTTGGGTTGATCGCATCGAACGCTTTCCAGATGATATGCTTCTCATCCGGGATGGTGAAATTCCAGGCATAATCCCGGATGAGTTGCATTCTCACTGCGTTAGCCTCTGACGTTTTACCCTGGCCGACAAGCAAATTGGACAATTTTTGGGCTGTCTGCGCCAAAACACCAGGGTCGGCAGTGGGGTAATCCCGCAGAATGCGCTCATATGTGGCCTGGGCAGCAGCCTGGTCACCCAGCATCTGTTGACAATACCCGGCATACATAGATGCGTTTGCCAGCATCCTGGCCGGGGCGTCAGGGTAATCTCGGACCAGCGCGTTCAGTTCAATCAGGCCGGCCGCATAGTCTCCCATCCGGTAAATACTGAATGCGCGGCCGTTTTGAATCTGCGCGCGGATAGCCGCATCCGCATCCGGGAATGCCGCCCGCAACTCATCATACCGCGCCAGCGCGGCGGCCGCATTTGTGAAGCCGCATTCGCGCGCATAAACCCGAGCCTTTACCAGTTCGGCGGCGGCATCCCTGGGCGGCTTCCCGTCCTGCGCGTATGCCGCGATCCCAATCAATCCCGCTGCGATCACGATCCTGACTGTTTTCATACTACTACTCCTTGCTATTACGGCGTTGTTCTTTCGATTTCCCAGGAATCCGGCCGTATCGGATTCCATCGTTGCTTTGTGCCGGACACATTCATCTCAAATCCAAGATCATCTACGCGCACCCATGACCAGACCAGCGCAGTGTTGGTGCTGCTCATCCAGTCCCCCCATGGGATTGTGCAATCGTGGGACGGGTAAAAATAGATCCACTGGGTGACGCTGTTGCTGGAGATCAGCATCTCGCTCACCGCGTTGGTCTGCGGCTTCAGATTCCAGACGCGCACATCCTCCGCGTGATCATCGGTGAAATACACCAGCGCATTCGTGTCCCCGCGAGTGGCGTCCTGCACGTTTGTCCAGCTTTTGTAGTAATAGCAGAGCGATGCAAAGTTGTTCGTGCTAGCCTTGATTTCAAAATCCGTCCAATTGCCATCCACCGTTCCCACATCCAGATGGAAGACAGGGAAAGTCCCCGCCGCGCCGCCGCCCGTGGCGAGTTCGGTAAACTCACCGCTATTGAAATCCGGCCTGGTGTAGATTTTCGTGCCGCCGTCGAGGTAGAGGTTGCCCCGGACGCGGGTGGTGCTGGGGATGGGGTTGGTTACGTATGAGCCGAGGGCGACAGCGTTGTTTGTGGACCAGGAGTATGTACCGAGCGCAACCGCATAATTAGGGGCATACGCATAGCACCCGAGAGCGGCACCGTATACCCATCCTTTTGATCGCTGCCCAACGGCTGTGCCGTGGTTGTAGCCAATCGTGCTCTCCCCGATCCCGACCCCTTGACTATATCCGCTTGCCTCACCCCCAATCGCCACGCCTTGGTTACCACCTCTGGCAAGCTGGCCGATGGACTGCCCATAAGGGCCATCGCTCCCGTTGGCGTTAAAACCCATCGAACACCCCTTATACGATCCGCTTGCTCCTGCGCCCAGAACCACATTTTCGCTATTCGTCATCAAGGGATCAATTACCCGCACCTGTGATTCGGTTAGTCCCGTGGCCTGCGCTACGAAGCAGGCGGTCGTGGTGGCCGGGTCGAAAACCAGCACATCCCCGGCGCTCGCGGGCGTGTTGGTAATCACGAATACCTGGCCGTCTATGGTGATAACCTGGTTGGTCGGTGTCGGGATCCCGCTATCCGCGAGATTCAGATTCGAGATTGAGAAGCCGGCGGCATCTAAGGGCGTCTGCAAGACCCCATTGCGGATCGGGAAGCTGCTTTGCGCGGTAGCCGCGCGCGCCAGGCCGAGGGCAATTGCTATAATAGCCAGGTTTTTTGACATGGTGCGTCCTATTTGATGATCAGGGCCGAAACATAATACCCCGCCGTAGGCACGGCGGCGCTGAAGCCCACCGTGACCTGGCTGGCGGTGGCGCCATAAAAATCCACGGCAACAATGCGCGGGGCCCCGGCGGACGGTCTGCGGATGATTGGCAGGACGGCCGCGGGGGGTGCGTCGAGTTCAAACCCGGACAAATCCAGGGTGATTTCCGTGGCGTCCTGGGAAATCTCCGCGGTGATGAGGTGATCTGTAGTCAGGACCGCGGCGGATGCTGGGTAAGGGGGTTCCGCGGGCGTCGGGAGCGTGCCGCCTTCATACATCTGCTTCAGAATAGTAGGCAGGAAGCGCCAGGTAGTCGGCTCGCCGCCGCCGGCATCGGCCAGTTCGATATCCGTCCGGGCAATCAAACTATGGAGGGTGGCAAGATCGGTGGCCAGTTCATTGGTGTGTAAACTCACCAGCAGATCGTATGCCCATACGGGTTCCTCGACGGTGCCGATGTTCACTTCTGTGTGGCCGGTAGCCTCAAAGAGCTTGGCGGTGGGGTTCACGTTGTTCTTGGCGCAGATGACGACCTGCAGCCCAGCCGTCAGCCGGACGTTCTGGCTCAGGCTGGAAGACCAGAAGAATATCCGGAAGCGCACCAGGTCGCCGGCGACCAGGACGGCGCGGAGACTGCCGGCAATCGCGCTGGGTGCGCCATCGCCCTTATGCGGCCGGATGGCGTTGTCGGCCGCAATGGCGTCCACGTCTATGACCAAATTCAGTTGTCGGTTCCAGGACATATGTTATCCATAAGTCAACGCCGGCTCCACCAGGTAATAATATTGCCTCAAATATGCGGTTTCATTGTCGCCATCCCATGCCATTGGGATAGAAAACCCATGAGCCATGGCGTCGGGCCACACCGGCGTCCCGGCCGGCCAGGGCGGCGACGTAGTCATCAACACCGGGAATCCATAAGTTGCACCGTATTCAGAAAAGCCCAAATCCGTAATTTCGCCCGACGGGAAAGTGATGGTTTTAGCCAACCGGATCACGTCAGGATTTACCCCCTCCACAACAAAAGCATAACCAAACCCGTTGAAAATACCCTCTGCAACCGCGTCGCCCTGGATATAAACTCGATACACCGTCCCGTCGGGATAAGCATCTGGATTAACTGCGGCGCACACCGTATTTAAAATCAATTCGGCCCAATAATAATTACTCCACTGATGCACGGAAGCCGTTGCCTCCATTGGCGTTTTCCCTTCCCACGATGCAGCGTTCCAAGCATCCAGCGTCCGACTTTTTGCTTGCGATAAATCGCCATCGTAATCAGACCACTTGCGCTCATCTTTTCCAAACGGCCACACACTACAACCGACATGTTCGATGTTATAACGACCCCGGCGAACCCAACGGGTTAAAGCGCTAAGGGCTTTCTGTAAATCCTCAATCACCCATGGGCCAAGAATATCCCCAGCCTGCATCCGGCCATAAAGGAAATCACCGTCCATTGTGGTCTTGCGCCGCCACAAGTCCGGATATTGCAGCCCAGCCGCCGCCGCAAACGTCTCCAGCGTCCAACAATCAAAATCTGTTTGGGTGGGATTCAAAATCGCGCTGTTATTGACAAATCTTAAATATGAATGCAAAGCGTTGTTAAAGACGCCGGTTACCGCCGCCTCAATCCGGCGTTGATACCCATGATTCAAAGGCTGACGACCGCCATCACGAGTAAAAAGAGCGGCCGACTGTATATTTGTCCCTGTGGAAACTCCATAGTAATAAGAGCCAAGATCGCGCTCGACGAATGCCGCGTCAATCTCCCGTAGCAGCACATCCAACCGCGTATCAATTATTGAACTCCAACTCATGGCCCAGCCCTCAACCAATCAACCGTTACCGCGCCTTCCGCGTCAATTTGGAGTACCTGGTACTGCAAACCAGTCTTATCCACCTGCATTTTATCCCGCGCCAGCGGCCGAATCACCGTCTTAATACCCGCCACCCCAGCCTCCACTTCAAACTGGTGCAGTATATAATACGCATACGTTGCGTCATCATCCGGCCAGTCCGCACCGCTCATCACGCTCGTGCTATCATTTGACTTCGCCCGGCGCACATACACATAATAATCTCCATCCGCACCAGGCAAAACCACGTCAGCTTGAGCTACTACGATTGACGCAATCCGGCCGGCATAAATGCGCACTTCTAAGGGATTATCGCCATCTGGATTGACCTTATATCCAAACATAATCTTCGACCAATCCACCCCTTCGCCGCCCGGGCTTTCCGGCTCGGGCCGGCGCACGGGCTGGAACGTCGTCCCCCCGCTTGTGGTCGAGACCCGGCAAAAAGCGCTGCTGCGCGGCGTAATCGCCCGGCAATATTCGATCAAGCTCTTAATATGTTCCGCCCGGACCGGCTCGCCCGGCCGCGGCGGATTCGGCAAAATCATGCTCATTGGTACAAGTCCGTATCCCACTCTTCCGCGCCCGTCCATTCCTCAATCCGCTTCCAGCCCCCGCTGGATCCGTCCCGCGCCGCCCGATCGGCCGTCTTCAAAAACACATACCCGGAAATACTGACCGGCGGCGTGGATATCTTACCGCAACGCGTTGTGGCCGGATAGGACGAGAGCACCCGCGTCTGCCGGATAACCGGCGCCGGCATGGACCAGCTTTCCACGCCTTTGAGCTTCAGCCGCGCAAATTTCACCCCCAGCCCCGTCATCGTCGCCCAATGGGCATCGTTATCCGGATCCGGATCATTGATCTCGGGCCGGGGCGCCTGGCCCGCCTGCCGCCGCTTATTGTATTTGATGCCCAGTTTCATCCAGGCATCCATCATCGCGCGATCGGCTTCCGTGACATCCTTAAACAGCGGATGGGTTTCCAGCGCCTTTTCCAGCAAGCCCCACTCAACCTCCAGCGAGTAATTATTCTCGCTCCCGCCGAGCTTATTCGAGAGCGAGACGGTCATCTCCCCCGTGCCGCCAGGCTGCCCCTCGAGCACGACGTTGACGACGCACAGATCATCCACCGGCAAATCCTCATACTTCCCCCCGCGCTTCGGCACAACCTCCAGCAGGTCCTCGAACAAGCCCCGGAACGTGCGCGTGCCGGCAATCTCATCCACCCCGAACGTCAATTTCGGGCTCCCCACCACCTCCCGCACGCTCACATCGCCTCTATATAAAACCGTCACATTGCCTCACGTATAATACGCGCCCACGGTATGCCTGCTCTGTACCCGCAAAATCTGCTGCAGCAGCGACACCTGCTTCTCCGCCGCCGTCGCCGAGCGCCGCGCCGGATCGTTCACCACTCCCCCGATAAACCCGCCCATACGCGCCAGGCGGTCGGTAAAAATCTTCGGCGCCCCATCCTTCCCCGCCCCGCCGCCGCCAGCCCCGCCCGCGCCGGCCTGCGCCTCCGCGCCTGCCGCCAGCGCCTTCCGGATATGCTCCCCCATGCGCTCCTGGATGCCCGCCAAGGCCTGATCGAGCCGCCCCATGGCCGCCGTATCCTCAAACACCTTCCCCGTCTCCCAGCCCGAAGCAGCATATGTTTTGACATCCGCAAATCCATCCTGCAACGCCTTCGCGAATCCCGCGCCCGCCGCCTGGATGCTTTCCCAGCCCCGCTGCATCCGCGCGGCGCCATCGGCGTCGGCTTCTCCGGAGCGCCCGGCAAATTCTTGATTGCGCCGCTCCACCGCCTGGTTATAAGACTCATGCGGCTGTTTAAAATGGCTCAACCCCGGGATATTGCTCAGCGCGTTAAACAGCCACTGCACGATCATGTCAATCCCCGCCCCCAGGTGCGCGAGCGGCGCGTTAAAGATGCGCAGCAGCGCTGCCCCCAGCGCCTCGAACGCGCCGATCGCCACATCCGCCATCCCCTTCCACAGCGCCGGGTCCGCCAGCATTTTGAGTTCCTCCCACCACATCCGCGGCAGATTCATAATCCAGCCGGACAACGCACCCAGGGCGGCGGAGAGCGACTGCGTCAGAAAATTCACCGCATGCTGGAACCCCGCAATCAGCGCCGCGCTCACCAATTCCCCCAGGCTGCCATCGCCGAACATCTCCGCAATCACGGAAAACAGCGCGCCGATCTTCATACCGATCCCCGCCAGGTCAATCGAATCCAGCCAGCCGGAGATGCGCTCCATCACCGGGATAAACGCCGTCAGGATGCCCATCCACAAGCCATTGATCTTCGTCGTCAGCCGGCCGAAGGAATCGCCAATCGCGTCGAACTGGGCATTCGTGGCATTCACCAGGTTGGGCATCGAGCCCAGGGCCGCGCGCGCGGTCTCAAACCCCTTCGGATCGCTGAACAGTTGCAGCATCGGCGCGCCGGATTTACCAAACACCTTCATCGCCGCCGCGGCTTTATCCGCCTGGTTAGGCAGCTTATTAATCGCCTTGCCGATCGTCTCGAACTGCTCCGCCGCGCCCATCCCGCGCAGGCTGGCGATGTTCAACCCGAGCTTTGCAAAGACATCCTTGGTGCTCTGCCCGTCCTCGCTCACTCCTGAAAGCGCCTTGGAAAGCAGCGCCAGGGAAGACGGCAGCATTTCCGCGCCCAGGCCGGCGTCCATAAACGCCTCGCGCAACACCAGGATATCACCAGCGGTTTCGCCGGTCTGGGCGGCCAGGTCGGAGAGTTCCCCGCCCAACTGAATCGCGTTCTTGATCCCCGCCATTGCCCCGGCGATGGTCAATCCCGCGCCCGCCACCGCGGCGGCGGCGCCGGCCATACCCAGGGCAATGGATTTTTGCGCCGCCCCCAGCGCGGCGCTGAACTGGGAATTATCCAGACTGAGCTTGTATTTCAGGGCGCCGCTCATGTTTCAAAGCTTCCAGTTCCGCGATATATTCCTGCTCCAGGTAATCCGGCGCCGAGAACTCGCCGCCCTGCCGCAGAGTATTTGCCGCCATCAGCGCGAAGATTTGCGCCAGCGGCCTGGTCAACGCGTAGCCGAGCGGCCAGTGGAACTCGCCGCAGCAGAACTCGAGCGCCGCGAGCCACCACCCAACGCCGTTTTTTTTTCCGTCCGGGTCCCGCCGGCCGCCGGCAGCGCCGTGCCGAACGCCGCCGCCACGTGCGCGCTGATGGCCTCGGCTAATTTACCGATAGAGGCCAGCGGCAGCGTGGTTGCAAACTCCGGCAACCGCTTGTCCAGCTCATCCGCATCGAGCGCGAGCAATTCGGTCATCACGCCCGCCGGCCGGCTCAAGATCAGCAGCGCGCGCAGCAATTCCAAATCATCCCGCGCCGCGGTCCCGGCCAGGAAACCCTTACAAAAGCGCTTCATCGCCAGGTAATGCGCCATGGTCAGCGGCTGCAGCCGCAGCTCGCCGATCCGGCTGCCGGCGGATTGCGCAAAGGCCTCTGCCACCACACCCGGGATATCGTTATTTTCCGCCGCGGGTTGCTGATCGGTTGCCATACTAAAATACTCCTGATTAATTCAGTTGCGGATGCGCCACGCAGTGGCGCTACTACAGTCAGATGCGCCACGCAGTGGCGCCGCTACATCCAGAGGGCCTCTTCTGTAGCGGTCCGGCTTTGCCGGACTCCAGTCCGGCTTTGCCGGACTACAATCAAGTCGCCGCCGGGAAGGCATGGAACTTGGTGCCCGTGATCGCGAGCTTTTTCCAGCCCTTGTTTTCCCACTTCTTTTCCGAGCCTAAGACGATGCCCTCGACCGCGTCCACCTTCAAAGCATCCCCCAAAGCCGGCTCCGGCGTGGCGGTTTCGACGATCACTTCCACCGTCAGCTCATCCTTGGCGTCGTAGATTGCCAGCCCGGTGGTTTCCCCCTGCTTATCCGGCAGCGGCTCCTGCTCGGCGCCGTGCTTCACGCTCATGCTCTGGACCTTCGCCGCGGCGAACGTATCCCCTTCTGCCGTCACCACGCCCCAAACGGCCGTTACCCCGGCCGGCTTAATCAAAACTGCCATGATCCACCTCCATTAAAACCCTCACCCCTCCGCCGGCGGCTCTTCCGGCGGCGCTTCCGGCTCTTCCGGCTCTGGAACCACTGGCGGCCAGACGGCCGTCCGCGGCGTGTCATACGCCATTGCCGCGTCCAACTCGAAGCTGATCCGATACGCCGAAAGCGGATGCCCCGCCAGCTCTACCGGCTCCGTCCCCGCGTACCGCCATTGCCCGTCCGTCACCTCCGCGGGCATGATCAGCGAAAAAATCCGGTTCCGCACCTCCGCCACCCGCGCCAGCAGCGCCTTGCGTTCCCCCAGGGTCTCCATCAAGCCCAGGTTCGGCTTGGCCGTATGCGGCAGCTTATGGCCCACCGTAGCCACCAGCTTATGCGCCACCACTGCCAGGTTGCCGGCCTGCTCCTCCGCCGGCTGCTCGCCGCCCCAGTGCAGCGCAATCAACAAGCCTGCCGGCCCATCCAGCAGCATCTCCAGCGGCAAGAGCGCGTCCGGAGCGATCACCAAACGCGCGCCGGCGGCCGTGGCGAACGCCGCCAGATCGTCATGCACGAGCTTCAGCAAATCCGCTGGTGAAAGTGGCGTCGTCATACCATCAACCTCCCGCCGCTATATGTCCGTGAAGGCTCGCTGATGATCGCGCTTTCCGCCGCCGCCGGCGCGGCGAGCGCCGTCTCGCCCTTACCCACCGCGCGCAACACATCCCGCCAGCCATCCGCGGCCTTAGCCACGCGTTCCGGCGGCGTGGCGCCCCGCCGGGTAAAGAGCATCTCCAGCGCAATCCAGAGCGCCGCCTGCCGCAACTTCGAAGGGATAGGGGAAGCCGTCACCGGTGTGGCAAAACGCGCCTCGATCAACCCATCACACTCCCGGCTGGCTGCCGCCGCCACCTCATCCAGCAGCCCCGTCACCGGCCCCGTCCCCGCGTCATCCACCGCCGCATCCCGGTACTCATCCGGCAGCAGCGCCTGCAACTCCGCTGTGGTTACGTAGGCCATGTTTGTTCAATCCACGCCCCGCCTGGAGGGCGAACCTGCGGTGAGCCTTCCCTTAAGGGAACAACTCGAACACCAACAACGCGCTCGCCGCGTTCGTGCCGAAATCCGCAAAGGGAATCTTATCCCCCTTGAAGATATAAACCGTGTTCGTCTCCAGGTGCGTCCCCGCGCCCGAAGCGCAGACCACCGAGCCCAGGCTATTCGTCACCGTGCCAATCACGTGCGAAATCGTGCCCGTAGCCGCCGCCGGCGTCGTGCCCGCCACATCCACCCGCACCAGGCGGCCGACGACGTAATCGCGGGTATTCGTCCACACTCCCGCGCCCCCGGCCAGCGTCACCGTTTCCCGCAGCGGCGTCAAAGCGCTCGCCACCAGCGCCGCCAGAAACAGCACCACCACCGCCAACCCCAACTGAAAATTAAACTTCATCTGATTGCCTCCTGCTTTTGATTCCCGAAAACTTTTTGCGGGTTGGGCGGCCTGACCTTTCGGCCAAGCCGCCCGTCCCCTCACCCTAACTAGACTCAGATACGCCACAACGTCCGGCTTTGCCGGACTACAACCCTTCCGGGTTTTATTTGATCTCGATCCGCCGCCCGCAGATGGCGCTCACCACCTGCACGTCCTCGCTCCAGTCCACCGCCAGCATGTCCGAGCGGTTACTCTCCGCCCGATACAACCGCACGCTCTGCACCCCGCCCCGGTTGCCCCGGAACGTCTTCGCAAAGCTCGGGTCATAGAGCGACGGCGCCGCGCTGCGGTAAAACACCAGCAGGTTCATCCCCGCGATATTCGACACCTTGCGCGTCGCGCCGGTCTTGGCCGCATTGCTGGCCATCACGCCGACACGGATTTCGATGCTCGTATTCAGCAGCATCCCCGCCGCGTTTTCGGTAGACACCCCCTGGATCGGCGCCCCCGGCTGCCGCGCGAGCACCTTCGGATGGCTCCGGAACTTCCGCCAGCCGCCCAGCCCGTACACCAGCCCATTCGGCATCCGGCCGGTTTCATTCGCGATTGCCTCGATCAGCGAGTCAATCTCATCCACCGGGTCCACATCCGGCGCCGACCAGTTGCCCAGGCCGGCCGTCGCCGCCAGGCCGGCATACACCCGCGCAAACACCCGCACCTCGTGCGAGAGCACCGCGCTGGTCACCAGTGTGGCCGCCTTCGACTGCTCCAGCCCCAACTGATCATCCCCGGCGGCATCCCGCTCGGCGTCATCAATCGGCGCCTCCAGCGCATGCGGCCGGCAGTTATAGTCCGCGTCCGAGGCATTGAACTCGATCCGCTTCGCCGGCCCGCCCAGGGCGCGTTCGGTATCCAGCACCTGGAAATCGTTGCCGTCGTCAAACTTCTTGTGCTTCCCGACCGTGGCCCCCACCGGGACCGTCGGCGCAAGGAACTCCGCCAGCGCGCTCGTCTTGTCCTGCGAGACGCCCGTGGCGTAATTCGTCAGCGTCGGATTCAAACCGTAATCACTTCTCTTGCCCATAACCTGTTCCTTCCTTTTTTTGCTCTACTGCAACTCCGCCGGCGCGCCCTGCGGGCGACCGCGCGAGCACCTTCGGATGGCTCCGGAACTTCCGCCATCCGCCCAGCCCGAACACCAGCCCATTCGGCATCCGGCCGGTTTCATTCGCGATTGCCTCGATCAGCGAGTCAATCTCATCCACCGGGTCCACATCCGGCGCCGACCAGTTGCCCAGGCCGGCCGTCGCCGCCAGGCCGGCATACACCCGCGCAAACACCCGCACCTCGTGCGAGAGCACCGCGCTGGTCACCAGTGTGGCCGCCTTCGACTGCTCCAGCCCCAACTGATCATCCCCGGCGGCATCCCGCTCGGCGTCATCAATCGGCGCCTCCAGCGCATGCGGCCGGCAGTTATAGTCCGCGTCCGAGGCATTGAACTCGATCCGCTTCGCCGGCCCGCCCAGGGCGCGTTCGGTATCCAGCACCTGGAAATCGTTGCCGTCGTCAAACTTCTTGTGCTTCCCGACCGTGGCCCCCACCGGGACCGTCGGCGCAAGGAACTCCGCCAGCGCGCTCGTCTTGTCCTGCGAGACGCCCGTGGCGTAATTCGTCAGCGTCGGATTCAAACCGTAATCACTTCTCTTGCCCATAACCTGTTCCTTCCTTTTTTTGCTCTACTGCAACTCCGCCGGCGCGCCCTGCGGGCGACCGCGCGATTTACGATGCGTAAATGATCGGGGCCAGCAGGATCGCCATGATCAACTCATTGGCCTCACCCGCTTCCAGCGCCCGCGCGCAGACCACCCGCGCGCCCGTGCCCGCATCCGCGCCGGCCGTGCCGGCCGTGGTTGCGCTCAACTGCAACCGCGTGCCCGCCACCACCGTGCCCGGGGCTGCCGCCAGCTTCACCTTCACCGGCCCCGCATTGCCCCCGCAGAGCGCCACCGAATCCTTGCCGGTCGTATCCTCGCCGTCCAGGATCACCCCATAAGGGTCATCCGTCGCCGGGGTTACCACCAGCGCCGCCAGGCCGGCCGCGGCCGTCACGAAAAACCCGCGCTTCTCCCTGTGATCCGCCGTCGGCGTCATTGCCACAATCGCCTTATCCATTGCTTCCATCCCGCGCCTCCTTTACCCTGCGTTAATCTGCGTGCTCAAAACAATTCCGGATGGCGCTTGCGCGCCGTTTCCCAGGCCAGCTCGAAAGTCGTCTTCAGCTCTGCCTGCAAAGCTGATACCGCCGCCGACTGCCGCGCCACCCGGTCATTCCCAGCCGGCGTTCCGGCATCCACCGGCGTCTGCCGGCTGAGCGGCACCGTCGCCGCCAGCGCCGCGACATGCTGCTCCAGGTCCTGGAGCGAGAGCTTTGCGATAGCCTCATCCGTCAGCGCCACCGCCTTCCCCGCCGCGCATGCGCTCGTCAGCAGCGCCTGCTTCTGCAGCGTCTCCTGCCCGGCCGCCAGCTCATCCGCCCGCGCCGTCAGGCCCGCGATGGCGGAAGCATTCTCCTGCGCCTTGCGCAGCTCCGCGCCCTGCTCATCCACCCATTTGCGCAGCGCGGTGTTTTCATTCTTCACCGCCTGCAAATCCTGCGTCACCGCCTGCAGCGCCGTATTCAGCGCCGCGATCTGCTCCATCAGCTTTGTCACATCCGTATCGTCTGGCATGTTGTCCTCCTGGTTGGAATCCGCCGAAAAAAACGTCACATCCCGCAGCGACCCATTCGGACAGAGCGCCACCGAGATCACACCCAGCACCCGCCGCTGCGCGTCATGCTGGAGCGCCGGCGAAATATCCGCATACTCCCGCGCATACTTCCGCCCCGATTCCGTCCACTCCAGATTCTCCAGCCACACCCCCGCCTCGCTCCCCGCAGGGGCGGCGTCACACGCCGCGACCGCCGGCTGTCCGCTTCCCGTAGGAGTCCGGCTTTGCCGGACGACCGCATCCTCCGGCACGTCCGTCTCCCCAGGTAGGGCGGCCAGTCCCTGGCCGCCGTCCGCTTCCGTGGGTAGGGCGGCCAGTCCCTTGGCCGCCGCGCCATCCCCGTTGGCAGACACCCCAGAGCTTGCGCTCTGGAGTGCCTGCTGTGCGTGGTGCGGTGCGATAACTTTAAGAGTGCCATACGCCGCATGTTGGCGCGGCGGCGGCTGATAATGCGGCGAACCCTTCAGGGAATTGTGCTCGAAGTCCAGCACGATGCGCGCAAAACTGCCCCGCGCAATCTGCGCGTTCAGCGCCTGCACGGACTGCTCATCCACAAGGAAATCACCGCGGTCGGAAGGGTTCCGGCCCCAGTTCAGGAACTTGATGCGCTCCGGCAGATCGCCGGAGGCCAACGCGTGATTAGAGATGCCACCCAGCGCTGTTTGCCTCAATTTCATGAGGCGCATCCTACGCTGAGAGCAAAAATACCGCTAGGAACAGTGGAATAGGGGGAAAGCTAGAACCGCAACGCCCGGCGGATCGCCATCTCGATCCGTTCCCGCGCCGCCGCCGTCGGCCGGCCATCCGCGTCAAACGGGAAAAACGGCCGCGCCGGAATATGCGCCCGCGGCGCCCCCAACTGATGAATCGCCGCCAGGGAATACTTACCCACCACACGATCACTTCCAATCGTCACGCTGCGATTGCCCGCATCCATCACCCGCAAACTCTCCCACAACGCCCCGCCCTTCGCCCGCCGCAGCGGCGCCGAACCCTGCCCCTTGCGCGCGCGCTCGGCCAATGTGCTTTCCTTCAGCGCCGGCCAGGCTGCCGGCCGCAAATTCGCATCCCCAAACGCCCGCTGCGCCAGGCTCACCGCCGCCTGCCCGCCCTGTAGCAGCGCCGCGCGGGTATTGATCGCCCGCGCCGCCAGGCGCCGCAATTCCGGCGTGATCCCGTCCGAGACCTTATGCAACTTCAACTGCATCCTCAATCCCCCTTCGGCGCATCGTCCGGATACTCGATTGTAAAATCTTCCTCGTACGATGTAAAATGCGTCAGCTTCCGGAACTCCTCGGAAATTGCTTGAATCTCCGGCGGCCTGGGGAGCGAATATGGATAAGCATCCCACAACTTAAACACCAAAGCCTTTATCTTGCTCCGTCCTTGGGGCCCGACATCCGCATACACCTCGAACTGCTTGCGCAGCTCATCCAGATCAACTCCGGTTTTCTGGTCAATATTCATCGCAACACCTCCGCGCGCACATAACGATAGCCGTCCCGCTCCTCCACCGCCAGGATTTTCAACCCCGCCTTACGCGGCAGCAACACCTCCCGCTCGAAGCCATGCGCCTTATCCAGATCGCCGATCCACATCCCCCGCGTCCCCCGCGGCGCCCGAATCTCGAAAAACGTATTGCCTTTAACCCCAGCCGACAAATTTTTTGAAAGCGAGGTGGAAGCATACCCCTTATCCCTATACACCCCGCCCGGCCGCAAATCAATCCCCGCCGGCAAGTCAGTCCGCCGCCATAAAACCACGCTCTCCGGCAGCCGCGAACGCGCCAGCGTTTTATCCAACTCCGCTATGGTCTTTGCCGCATTCGCATCTATCCGCCCGCGGTGCGGCAGGCGTAAAAGCTCATTTAAACGCGAGCCTTCCTGCTGATAAACCACCCCCGCCGCCTTCTGTTCCGCCGGCAGTTTCCGGGTAATCGGCTCCAGATTTTTATCCGCCCATCCGGCCAGGTACTTATCCGACTGAAACGCCCGGAACGGCGCCTCGCTCAACGACTGCCCCTCCAGCCAGTCAAAGAGCGAAATCCCTTCCCCCACATCCTGCTCCCGCGCAAACTTCTCGAACTCCCCGAACACCTCCGGATCGTACCGTTCCCGCAGCGTCTCCAGGTCAATCCGCAAATCCCCGGGGTGCCACCCGAACGCCCCCCGCCGTTCCTTTTCCGACTGCGCCCGCGCCTTCGGGCTGCGCACATCCACCGGATGCCCCGCCCCCAAATCCAGCGTCCCCTGATCCAGCAGCCGCCTTTCCATCGCCGGGCTCAACACAAAGCCCCGCGCCCTGGCCGCCGGCTCATTCGCCCCTGGCTGCCCCGCCACCCGGCCGGCCGCCTGCGCCTCGGCATAATCCTCATCGCTCACCGGCACCACCTGGCACCGGCAATTATAATCCCAGGGCGGATAATGATCCCGCCAGAACGGATGCTCCGCCGGCAGGATCAACCCATTCAGCGCCGCGTGGCTATCCCGCACATTCTCATCCCCCATCGTCAAATACATCCAATACCCATGCGCCGCGCGCCCCTCCTCCGAAACCATCACCTCATGCCGCGCTGCCTGGTATGCCTGAAACCCATGCATCCGCAGCAGCAGCTCCGCCCGCTTTTCCGCCGCATCCCCCAGCCAGGGCGTCAACCCCTCGATCACCTGCTCCTTCACATCCTCCCAGGCCGCCCCCCGCGGCAGCTCCGCGATCGCGTCGCGCAGGCTCTGCAGCGTATTCGCGTCCTCAATCCCCCCCACCGTAAACGCCCGCGCCCGCGCCTCCGGCAGCAGCCGGTCAAACACCTTCCGGGTCACCGCCGGCTTCCCCTTGATCAACTCCGCCGCCTGCTCATGCGGCAACGCCTGGAACACAATATCGCTCATTTCTTCGCCGGCCTTTCATACTCCGCCCCGCGCGCCCCCTCCAGAAACTCCACAAAATCCGCCAGCCCGATCCGCACCAGGCTGCCGATCCGGCTCGCCTTCAAATCCCCTTGATCCACCAGCCGGTACACCGTCTGCACGCTCACCCGCAGCGTTGTCGCCGCCTGCGGCACTGTAATATACAACGCGCTCGTCACCCGGCGCAACTTAATAGTACCATCCGCCTCCGGCGGCAGCTCCTCATAAATCATCGCCCTGTACTTACGCATGGCACCCCCCGAACCCAAACAATAGTTGCTCAAATTTACCAGAAAAACTCTCCGCCAACCTTATCGGCGACGCCAACTCCAATTCCAACTCGATATCCACCTGCACCACCCCCACATACACTCCTTCCGTCCCACGCCGCCTCGCCATCCGCGCCAGCTCCAGATAACAAAGCTCCGTCACCCGCGGCCGCACCCCCAGCACATCCATCCCCAACTTCCGCGCCAGCTCGCGCGTTGTCGCCGGCCCATATTGCAGCAATCCCAGATACACCCGCAGCCGGTCCCCGCTCACCAGCCGCCGCTTCTGCGACCAACTCAGATCACGCACATCTTCCGGCTTCATCCCCGCCTCCTCTCGCGTTCTGAACTCCGGCTTATCAGCAGACCTCTGCAACACCTCTGCAAATCCGCGTAGGCCAACGATCTCCCCCTGGCCTTGACCTCGGATACCCCCGGAGCTCTCCGCCCGTCCTGGGGCATCCTACAGCATTTTACGCCGCCGCGCCGCCGCCCGCCGCAAATCGAACACCAACCCCCACACCTGCCGGCAAGACAGCGCATTCAAATCCGCCGTCTTATACCGGCTGCGCGCGATAGCCCGCGCATAATCTTCCGGCCGCTCGATCGCATCCGCCGCCGCCGCGCACGCCTTACGCAGATGATACCGCGCCACCCCGATATTCCCTGCCGCCGCGCCGCGCTCGCACTCCCGCGCCTCATCCAGCCGCCCCAGCATCCGCAGGAAATGCCCCTTCAACCTCGGCCAATCCTCCTGCACGCAACTCCGCAGGAACTGCTTATGGCAGGCCTTAAACTGCTCCTCATGCCGCCATGCGTCGAAATCATCCCCGGCCAGCCCCGCCGCGCGCCGCCGCTCATACGCCGGCCGGATCAGCCGCCCGATCAACAGCCGCCGCTGCTCCCGCGAAAGCCCCGCCATCTCCGACCCCAACACCGCCGCATCCAACGCCGTATTCATTGCACCGCCCTTTGCACCGCCAGCCAATATCCCAATCCGGCCAAGCCCGCCCGCCGACCAGGTAGGGCGGCCAGTCCCGCCGGCGCGGCCCGCGCCTTGGCCGCCGCTCCGTCCGCCGCTCCTTCCGTCCCCTTCGTCACTTCCGTCCCTTTCCGTCCAGCCGGCCGCCACGCATCCACCAGGACCGCCCCGGCCAGCCCCGCGATCGCGCTCAGCATAATTGCCTCAAACATGACCCACCTCCTCCCGGTTCACCTCTACAAAAAACCGTTCCGCCTGTTCCACCCGCAGGCCCAGCGTCCGCAGATCATCCCCCAGCACCTCCCGATCCGCCAGCAGCGCCTCCTTATCCGGCTCCTCCCGCACCCGCACATAATGCGGCAGATTCGCCTTCAACAGCGCCAGCGCCTTATCCCACGTCACCCCCTTCACCGTCTTCAACTGCGGCATCCCCGTCCGATACCCCAGCGTGCCATGCACCATGGCCAGCGCCCGCTTCGCAACAAACTCCTCCGGATGCCCATCCGCCCACACATGCGCCTGCTCCTCCAGCGCCTCATACCGCTGACCCAGCTCCGAAAGCGCCTGCTCGTAATGCGTCCGCACCCGCGCCAGCTCCTCATTCAGCCGCGCCTGCTGCTCATCCAGCCGCGCCCGCGCCAGGCACATCTCCCGCACCACCTCCTCCACCTGCTCCCGGCTCATCCCCGCCGCCAACTTTTTTTCAGCCTTGTTCATCGCCATCTCCTTGAATCTCAATCTCAAATCTTAAATTTTAAATCTCAAATTTCCCTTTACACCTTCCGTTCCACCGGGCAGAGCGCCCGCACCGCCGCCTCCACCAGGTCCGCCGAAAGCTCCGCCCCATCGTCATCCGCATTCATCCGCGCCAGCTCCACCGCATCCGCCAGCGCCCGCAGATTCCCATGCTTGCGCAGCGCCGGCGTCAACGCCCGCGCCGCCACCCGCGCCTCCCCATTCCCGCCCAGCGCCAGCTTCAGATACGCCGCCACATCCTCCTCCGTCACCCCGTTCACCCAGCGGTTCTCGATCGGCTTCAGACTCCGCCCGATCAACTGCTGCGCCTCCGCATGCGCCTCGCTCGATCCATTCACCAGCCGGTTAAACGCCGTCGGATACGTCCCCAGGACGAACTTCCCGCGCGTATCATCAATCAGGTGCTTCACCAACTTCATCGCCAGCACCCCGCCCTCGTGCATATCGTCCAGCAGCAGCGTCAGCGCGTTCAGCTTCAACGTCTCGATCACATTCCCGAACGTCGCCGCCGCCCCCGCCTCCTCCGTCGCCCCCACCGCCCGCGCCAATGCCCGCGCGATCACCGGCATACTATCCTTCGCCCCCCGGTTAAAATGCAGATACACCGCCGCCAGCCGGTTCTGCCGCGCCAGCGCCTGCATGCTCCAGCTCTTGCCCACCCCCGTCGGCGCGATCAACCACGCGCAACGCCGATCCGACCGCTGCCCCTGCAGCGTGTCATACACCTGCTGACCGTACCGCGCGATCGGCAGCTCCTCGAAAAACTCCGCCAGGTCAATCGTCCCCTCCACCTCCGAGACCATTGCCGAGAGCTTCTTCACCCACTTCTCCAGCGCTGCCCCCATTTCGTCATACGCCCGCGCGCAGAGCCGATTCCGCCACGTCTTCGCGCTCCCCAGGTGCCGCTGATACCGCGCCGCAAACCGCACATCGCTCAACCGCAGCGCCGCCTGGTGCTTCTCCAGCCGCTCCACCAACTGATCCAGCTTCCCTTGCAACTCCGTCATCACACACCTCCACGCACGTTTAAAAAAACCCTACACCTCCAACAACTCCATCCTGCTCCGTATCCGCACCTCACGCCGACGGGACGTCGGCGCCACGTCCTGCAAGTCCGCGCCCCCGTTCCCCGTAGGAGTCCGGCTTTGCCGGACGACCGCCACCCCCACCACGTCCACCACCTCATCCCCCCTTAGCGTCCTTAGCGTCCTTCGCGGTTTATCTTCCTCCTCTCCTAAATCTGCGTTAATCTGCGTAATCTGCGGATTCCTTCCGCCATCCGCCCGCAGCACATTCCCCTGGCCATCCCGCGCCTCATCCACCGCCCGCCCGGGCCGACCCTGCGCGCCCGCGCACCGGTACGCGCTCCGGAACGCCTGGTGGAACCGCTTCCGCCGCGCCACGCAGGGAAAAAGGGTCAGTCCGTGATTCTTGGTGTTTTCGTGGCTTCGTGAGAGATAAAATTCTGTTTCCCGGACTTGTTCACGCCAGGCTTCGGCGCGGCACGCCCGCCTACGACACAGATCATCAGATGCCGAACACCGTTCGGCTACTACATCGGCGGAAATGGCGGCGGCCTTGCCGGGAAATGTGATTAAAACAAGCCCTTCGTGTGCTTCGTGTCCTTCGTGGTTAATCTTGATGCTGAATGTCTACCGTCGCCTGTCGAAGATAGTGGTCATGTCTAAATTTATAACATTTCCAATTCAGCCCGCCAGCCTTTCCGCCATGCCCGGCACAGGCAGGCGGATGGCGCCCTGGGCGCATCTGCAATTCCGGGATGACACTCCGAATTATTTATGATTAGCAATGAGGCATGAATGCGAATACGCCGGAACCTGCGCCCCCACCCCATCCTCTGGAACCAGTAATTCCGCCTCCACGGCGGCCGTTTAACGAAATCTCCGTGCTGTTCCCCTTGCTGGCGTTTTATACAGTCGCCTACCTGGGGCTGACGGCGGCGGATTTCGCGCTCCAGCAAACGCAATGGGAAAAAGGGTCAGTCCGTGATTCTTGGTGTTTTCGTGGCTTCGTGAGAGATAAAATTCTGTTTCCCGGACTTGTTCACGCCAGGCTTCGGCGCGGCACGCCCGCCTACGACACAGATCAGCAGATGCCGAACACAGTTCGGCTACTACATCGGCGGAAATGGCGGCGGCCTTGCCGGGAAATGTGATTAAAACAAGCCCTTCGTGTGCTTCGTGTCCTTCGTGGTTAATCTTGATGCTGAATGTCTACCGTCGCCTGTCGAAGATAGTGGTCATGTCTAAATTTGTAACATTTCCAATTCAGTCCGCCAGGCTTTCCGCCATGCCCGGCACAGGCAGGCGGATGGCTCCCTGGACGCATCTGCAATTCCGGGATGACACTCCGAATTATTTATGATTAGCAATGAGGCATGAATGCGAATACGCCGGAACCTGCGCCCCCACCCCATCCGTCGGAACCGGTATTGCCGCCTCCACGGCGGCCGTTTAACGAAATCTCCGTGCTGTTCCCCTTGCTGGCGTTTTATACAGTCGCCTACCTGGGGCTGACGGCGGCGGATTTCGCGCTCCAGCAAACACTGGAACTGCCGGACGGCATGATGCCGCTCTATATCGCCTTGCTCGGCGCGTACGCGGCAGACAAGGAAATCCGGCGCTGGCTGGGCACGCCGGAACTCCCGCGCAAGGGCACGGTCTTCGTCTACCTCTGGCTGTTGCTGTTTCTGGCTTTTTACATGATCCACGTATTCCAGCCGGATTTACGGCTGCCGGGCCATCTGCTGCCAGTCTGCCTCCAGGTACTGGGGATTTTCTTCGGCAGCAAGGCTTCCAAGCATGTCTTTGCCGGCCAGACCAGCCGCAGCGCGAAGAATTCCGAACAGGAACGCCAGGTTTTGGAGTTGCTGGCCGCCAGGGGCAAGCTGACCCGGAAGATGCTGGCCGACGAAAGGGGAAAAGGGTCAGTCCGTGATTCTTGGCGTCTTCGTGGCTTCGTGAGAGATAAAATTCTGTTTCCCGGACTTGTTCACGCCAGGCTTCGGCGCGGCACGCCCGCCTACGACACAGATCAGCAGATGCCGAACACAGTTCGGCTACTACATCGGCGGAAATGGCGGCGGCCTTGCCGGGAAATGTGATTAAAACAAGCCCTTCGTGTGCTTCGTGTCCTTCGTGGTTAATCTTGATGCTGAATGTCTACCGTCGCCTGTCGAAGATAGTGGTCATGTCTAAATTTGTAACATTTCCAATTCAGTCCGCCAGGCTTTCCGCCATGCCCGGCACACACGGCGGCCGTTTAACGAAATCTCCGTGCTGTTCCCCTTGCTGGCGTTTTATACAGTCGCCTACCTGGGGCTGACGGCGGCGGATTTCGCGCTCCAGCAAACACTGGAACTGCCGGACGGCATGATGCCGCTCTATATCGCCCTGCTCGGCGCGTACGCGGCGGACAAGGAAATCCGGCGCTGGCTGGGCACGCCGGAACCCCCGCGCAAGGGCACGGTCTTCGTCTACCTCTGGCTGTTGCTGTTTCTGGCTTTTTACATGATCCACGTATTCCAGCCGGATTTACGGCTGCCGGGCCATCTGCTGCCAGTCTGCCTCCAGGTACTGGGGATTTTCTTCGGCAGCAAGGCTTCCAAGCATGTCTTTGCCGGCCAGACCAGCCGCAGCGCGAAGAATTCCGAACAGGAACGCCAGGTTTTGGAGTTGCTGGCCGCCAGGGGCAAGCTGACCCGGAAGATGCTGGCCGACGAACTGGGGATTTCAGCCGTCAGCGCCTGGCGGATTTTAAACGGCCTCGTCAATAGTGGATTGCTGGTCAAGCAAGGGACCGGCAGGGGAACATATTATGCCCGGCCGGGCGCGCCGACGTCCGGCGCTTGATCCCCATTCGTTTCATTTGCGTTTCAAATACGTTTCATTTGCGTTTCATATCGTTTCAAATACGTTTCTTTGCGTTTCATTTGCGTTTCTTTACGTTTCATTTTCGTTTCATTTGCGTTTCATTTGCGTTTCATTGCGTTTCATTGCGTTTCAAATACGTTTCAGTAGCATCCTATAGGAAACCGCTTTATTATCTCGCAAAGCCGCAAAGAAGATGCGGATAATTTACCACGGAACCTTTTTTATCCACAGATTACGCAGATTTTCGGCCATAAAGAAGATGGGTATTGTTTACCACAGAGACGGATGAGCGGATGGAGGGATTAGCCATCCGCCTTCGCTCGGATGCTATGGCGGACACAGCCCGCCTTCGCTCAAGCTACGGCGGGCAAGCACAGGCATAGAAAAGAGCATAGACGTATTGGACTTGAATGGGATGCCGCGCTGTCCGCCAGGCGGACAGGGATCGGTTGGCACGCTGATACGCGAATCAATTCGGGTATAAGCGTGTCAGCCGGTCCATCAGACCGGCAGATGCCGGTCCGGCGCGGCAATTGGCAATACATCTGGTCATTTTGCCCATTTTGAGTATTTCTGGATCTGTTTTAATTGTAAATTGAATGAATCTTTGTGCCTTTGTGTCTTTGTGTGAGTATTTTTGGATCTGTTAAATTGTAACCAGCGCCTTCAGCGTGCTCGCTATCCGCGCCGGTAGCCTGAACGCAACTTGTCGGGCGGGATCCGAGATGCCAAGGCGAATGCCAGGATATACATACTACCAGCCATATATCTATATTGACATCTGGCGGAATGACTGTTAGGTTGTATACATGACATACCGCGGAAACGTTATCCGCATTATCGGAGCCGGCTACTGGCGGAAAGGAAAGCAAATTTATGAAAAACAAAATCCAATATACAGATGAGCCAATGGGTGATTTGAAGGTCGTCAGGGACTTCCTGCCTCCTCCCCATGAGCTGGTTATGGAGGAAGACACGGTCAAGGTGACTATCGGATTGAGCCGCGCCAGCGTCGAGTTCTTCAAGCGCGAGGCGCGCCGGAATCAAACCGCCTACCAGAAAATGATCCGACGGCTGCTGGATATATATGCTTCACGCTATGAGCATGAAGCCACAAACAGCGGCGGCCCCGTACGGCGTTAACTGCCCCGCCGGCGCGCCGTAACGCTCGCTGGCTTGGTTGGTTTCCTGCCAATCTTGCAGCGGAGGCGCCGCACTGGGCGTTTCCCGTTGTTCGCGGCTAATAACAGGCGCCGGCGACTGCGCCGGTCATCAGGCAGGCCAGGGTGGCCGCCAACAAGGCTCGCGGCCCCGCCGCCACCACGTCCGCCCGGCGCGCCGGCGCCAGCGCCGCGATCCCGCCCACGAAAATCGCCATCGAAGCTACATGCGCAAACCCGCATAAGGCATAGGCGATGATCACGCCGGAACGCGGATGCGCCAGCGCGCCGGTCCGCAGCGCCTCCGCCAGGGCCTGGTACGCCGGCACTTCCGTGGCCACGAGCCGCATCCCAAAAAGTTTGCCAGCAAGGACGGCGTCTTCCGGCGGCACACCGATCACCAGCGCCAGCGGTGTGAAGACGCGCCCCAGTACGCCTTCTAATGTCAGGGTCAATCCCGCCGCCCGGCCCAGCCAGCCCAGCAGCCAGTCCCCCACCGCCAGCAGGCTCAGGAACGCGATCAGCAAGGCGCAGATGCCGAACACCAATTGCATGCCGGCCTGCGCGCCGCCGACCACCGCGTCCAGCGCGCTGGCATCGGCGGACGGCTCCAGGGGCACCCGGGTTCCCAGCGTCTCCGGCGTCTGGCGTTCCGGCAGTAGCAGCTTGGACATCACCAGCGCAGCCGGCGCGGAGATGATCGAAGCGGAAATGAGATGCCCGGCGATCCCCGGCAGGACGTCCTTCAGCAGCATGACATACAATCCCAGCATGCTGGAGGCCACCGTCGCCATCCCGGCCGTCAGGATCGTGCATAATTCCGACCGGGTCATCCGATCCAGGTAGGGCCGGACGGCGGTGACGGATTCGATCCCGACAAAGATATTGCTGGCCACGCACAGGCTTTCCGCGCCGCTGACCCGCATCAATCGCGTAAAGACCGCGGCAAACATCCGGATCAGCCAGGGCATGACGCGCCAGTAATACAGGAGGCCCATCAGCGCTGAAAAGAAAATAATCACCGGCAGCGCCTGAAACGCCAGGATGAAGCCCACCGGGCAGTCCGATCCGCCCAGGCTACCGAACACGAATTTCGACCCGGCCTGCGCGGTCTGCACCAGCCTGATCACCAGGTCGTTCAAAATTTCAAAAAAGCGGCGGCTGCCCGGCGCCTTGAAGACCAGCAGCGCCAGCGCCAGTTGCAGCCCCGTGCCCCACCAGATCACCCGCCAGGCTGCCGGCCGGCGCGCCCGGCCGATCAGCCAGGCCAGCCCTATCAAGACTATTATCCCCGCCAGACTAATACACCGGCTTAACATTTACAGCGCTCCTTCCCTATGATATTCGCGCAACATACAGGCATGCAAAATTGCGGATATGGGATTTTTAACGCAAAGCGCGGCAATATGCAATCAGGGAAAGGGGAAGGACGCGCTCACCCTGCTCCGTCAGACTACGCAGGGCAAGCAGTGGCCGTGCCCGCCGCAGCCAGGCGTAGGCGGGCGTCGCTACAGGGGCGGAATCCGGAATGCGCCACACCCCGCTCCGTCAGACTACGCAGGGCAAGCCCTACTTCGTCAGACTACGCAGGATAAACAGTGGCCGTGCCCGCCGCAGCCAGGCGTAGGCGGGCGACGCTACAGTCAGACGCCCTCGGGAAGTTTGGACGACATCATTGCCCGGCGGTTGAATTTTCGGCCATCCGCCACGAACGTTCCATCGCCCACGGCATGGATGGTTCGCTGTTCCGGGCGCGCTGGATTGACATAGGCGGCAAGGCCTTCAAGCACGACGATATTGTGCTTCCCGATGATATCTAAAACCTTGCATTCGATATTCGCCAGGCATTCTGAGCAGGATCGGAGTAATTGATGTTTTTCCGGGTTGTTTGAGTCACGCTAAGTGATGGACGTGGGCAAGCGTCCATCAGATAAAGTGCTTCTTTTTGCTCCCCTTGATTTTTGAGCATGCGGTAGCCTGCTGCGTCAGCAGCGGGGGCGCTGCCTCCTTGCAGCGTGCCGTGGGCGATTTCGTTTTTATGGCAGCGACGCTTTTAAGACTCGGTCGAGGTCGGCTTGGATTGGTTGGAGCAGTTCTATATCCATGAATCCGTCTTGCACCTGTTTTTGCGCCTTGACCAGGGCTTCCCGGAAGAATGCCGCGGCGAGCGCCGGGTGACCTTTTTTTTCGTAGACCATTCCCAGCCCGTTAAATCCGTCGGGCACATCGGGTTGCGCGAGCATAAGTTTGTTGAAAATTTCCTCGGCGTCGTTAAGCTTGCCGGCGTCAATCAGATCGAGTCCCTGATTCCACCATTCGATGTCGTCTTCTTCCTCGAGTGGCCGGATTTGCGGGTATTGTTTTCTGATATTTGCGATATATTCCGCGATATTTATGGGAGCACGCATATGCATAAGGTACTCAACAGCGGTCATTTTATCAAGTATTTAGAGCGATTTGATGGGAAGATTGCGCAGGCCGCCAAGGCGGAGATGTGCCGGTATTGCGGCGGCAAGCTGCATTGCGGCGATTATGCGCGCAAGCCGCGCGGTGTTGTCGGGTGGGATAAACGCCACAGTTTTAACTGTGCGCGGTGTCGGCGGCGCAAGACGCCGCCCAGCGTGCGTTTTCTTGGGCGCCGGGTTTATGCGGGCGTGGTGGTGGCGCTGGTGAGCGCGCTGATGCATGGTCTGAATGCTGGGCGCGCGCAGGTATTGGTTGAAAAACTGGGCATTGACCGGCGAACATTAAAGCGTTGGCTTGCATGGTGGCGCGCGGTGTTTGTGACGAGCGGGTTTTGGAAGGGCGCTCGGGCGAGTTTTATGCCACAGGTTGAGGCTACCCGGATGCCGTTGAGTTTATTGGAGGCGTTTGGCGCGGAGCGGCGCCGCGGGATGTTCAAGCTGTTACTTTTTATTGCGCCGATTACCACTGGTTCGTGTGAAATGGCGGTGGTTATGTGATGGTTGTTTTTCTCCCGCAGAGCATGCCGCTGGAGCTTTGCGCGAGGGCGTTATACCTTGGGCGGCATTGCAACGGAATGGTCGGCGGAGCGGAATGGATTTCGCTTGGCGGCGGGCCAGACGGGAGGGGTGCGCAATGCCAAAACAGGATGCGGATTATAGCGCGGGTGGCGGTGGTTCCGGGGGATGCGCGCGGTGGGCGCATTTTCGTTTCAGCGTAATTGGCCCATTATTGGCGGCGCCGCCGGGGCGGGGCGATTTGCAGGCGGAGATTGCGCTTCTGGCCGGCAAGCAATGGCGGCATCCGGTGACGGGGCAATGGGTGCGGTTTGGGTCTTCCACGATTGAGCGGTGGTATTACCGGGCTTTACATGGGGCCAAAGACCCGGTCGGCGTGTTGACGCGCAAGGTGCGCAACGATCATGGCGCCCATCGCAGTTTGAGCTTTGAGTTGCGCAATGCAATAAGCGTCCAGCACCAACAACACCCGGAGTGGAGTTGCCAACTGCATTACGACAACCTGGCGGTGCGCGTGGCGGAGGATTCGCGACTGGGAGCGTTACCGTCTTATGTGTCGGTGCGCCGTTATATGCGTGCCGCGGGGATGTTCAAGCGCCGCCGTTTGGGCGGGCGCCGGGATACCGCCGGCGCCCGGGCCGCCGAAGCGCGGTTTGCGGCTTTAGAGGTGCGCTCCTACGAAAGCGAGTACGTCAATGCGCTATGGCATTTGGACTTTCATCAGGGATCAATCCCGGTCTTGACCAAGCCCGGCGAGTGGTTGCGGCCGCAATTACTTGGAGTGTTGGACGATCATTCCCGCATGTGCTGCCACTTGCAGTGGTACCTGGCGGAAACCGCCGAGAACCTGACGCATGGGTTAAGCCAAGCCATGCAAAAATGCGGTCTGCCAAGGGCGCTGATGACGGACAACGGCGGCGCCATGACGGCCGACGAAACCACGCAAGGACTCGCGCGTTTAGGTGTTTTACACGAGAAGACGCTGCCCTATAGCGCCTACCAGAACGGCAAACAGGAATCCTTCTGGGGGCAAATAGAAGGGCGGTTGCTGCCCATGCTCGGCGGCTGCCCTGATTTGACGCTGGCACAGCTCAACCAGGCGACACAGGCCTGGGTCGAAATGGAATATAACCGCAAGGTGCATTCCGCGACCGCCCGATCGCCGGTTGATCGTTTTGTCAATGTCAAAGACGTGGGCAGAACTTGCCCATCCGCGGAAGTCTTGCGCCAGGCATTCACCGCCGGATGTTCGCGAACGCAACGCTTTAGTGATGGCACCATTAGCATTGACGGCGTACGCTTCGAGGTGCCTTCCCGCTACCGCCATATCAAACGCATCGGCGTGCGATACGCCGCATGGGACTTGTCTTATGTTCATCTGGCCGACGCGCGTAGCGATCAAATCTTGACGCGGCTATTTCCGCAAGACAAACACAAAAACGCCGACGGCCACCGCCGCCAAAAGGAAACCATAGGCGACCATCCCGATCCAACATCGCCGCCGCCGCGGTCAACCGGCATGGCGCCACTGTTGCGCAAATTCATCGCGGATTATGCCGCCACCGGGCTGCCGCCAGCTTATCTGCCAAAGGATGAACTCAAAATACAGGAGTAATCAAACATCATGAGTAAAAAACTACTTGCGCTATACAGCCTGAAGTACAACCCGTTCTGCCAGGAAGTGCCGACCGCCGCACTATTCAGGACGCCGGCCGTCGAACATTTTTGCTGGCGGATTGAAAATCAGGTCGGCGAAGGCGGCTTCGCGTTGGTTACCGGCTCGCCCGGATCCGGCAAAAGCGTGGCGCTGCGTATTCTGGCCGACCGGCTGCGCGGCATCCCGGATATCACCGTCGGCATCATCACCCGACCACAAGCATCCGTGGCCGACTTCTACCGCGAAATGGGCGATCTGTTCGCAACTACGCTGACGCCAAGCAACCGTTGGGGCGGCGCCAAGGCGTTGCGTCAAAAATGGCTGACCCATATTGACGCCTCGCTCTACCGCCCCGTCCTCCTCATCGATGAAGCCCAACTCATGACGCCGGGAACACTGGGTGAACTGCGCATGCTGGCAAGCGCCGAACTCGACTCGCGTAGCATCCTCACCGTGGTGCTCGCCGGGGATGAAAGACTGGTTAACAAACTGCGCAGCGACGACCTGTTGCCAATGGCCAGCCGTATCCGCTGCCGGCTGCCCTGTGACCCCGCCACCCCTCAACAACTACGCGAATGCCTCAACCATCAGCTAAAACAGGCCGGCAACACCAGATTGCTTTCAGACCCCGTAATCGCCGCGCTTTGCGAACATGCCGCCGGAAATTACCGGTCTTTAATGAACATGGCCAACGACCTCTTGGCCGCCGCATTACAACGTGAACTCGACCAAATTGATGAAAAACTCTTCTTCGATGTGTTCAATATCCGTGCCATATCAACGCAAAAATCCCAATAAAGCAACAACACTTAAACACGACAAGTAAAGACGGGGCGCCTACACGTCACGCCCAATTAAAAAGCGAATAGGCTCTCATTAAACAAGCCAGGCCAAACACATATCCATCAATTATCACGACAAATCATCCATCATTTTTTGTGATCGCTCTCATTCCTCGATCAAGGGCGGCCGGACATGTTTCGCCTTCACCGGCGTCAGCCCGAATTTTTCAAATTTATCCGTATCGGCGCCGGAACAGGTCCCCGCACCCACGACCTTGTCCAGGAGGTCAACCCCGGGAATGGCAATCACGCATTCTTTTGACTTCCGCAGGGCGGCATAGGAATAGTTCCATGGCCCGGTGGCAATGGCAAACTTCGAGGCGAAGTCCAGCACCATGGTCCAGGAAATCGTCATAATGTTGTTCCGCCTGCCATGATTGGTTGTAACCAGGACCACCGGCCCTGGCTCAATCAGCATGAATGCTTTGTGGATTTGCATATCTTCCATGAAGCCATCCTAACGTGAGCTTGCGCCCACAACCCAACGCCAGGCGCGCAGGTCCTGCCTGTGCGTGTCCGCACACAGACTGGCCGCAAGGGCGGTCTGCGCCTTGCGCGCCGATTACGAAGGCGGCCAAGGGACTGGCCGCCCTACCAATTTTAGATACGCAGAAATGTTTGTTTTGAGCCGGTTAGCAAGCCGGCAGACGCAAGCGTCCGGCGGTTCCCGGCGCCAGATCAACTCCAGAACAACAACTTGATGCCCACCAGCCCGAGAAAGATGCCGACGAAAATACGGAATGATTTCTGCGGGACGCCGGCCAGAAACCGCTTCGCGGCATACGCGCCGATGAAGGACACCGGGATGCTCAGGATCAGCGCCGCCAGGAGGTCCTGCTCCAGCCGGACGCCGCCCCAGAGGTAGCGCGATACCCGCGTGACATCAATGAAAAGGGCAATCAGGCCGGAGGTGAAGATGTAAACTTCCTTGGGTAGATTGAAAGCCGCCAGGAAGGCGCCCCGAACGGCGCCCCCGACCCCGAAGAATCCGGCAAACAATCCTGACAGGGCGCCCCCGCAGACCGACGTCCCATGCGTCCTGGGCAAAGACCAGTCGCGATTGAAGAACAGGAATCCGACATACAGGATCAGAAAAGCGCCCAGAATCCGCCTGAGCGGAAACTCCTGCGCCTGCATGGACAGCGATGCGCCCAGGTAGCTGGCCGCAATGCCGGCCAACCCGAAGCCCAGGATCAATTTCCATTCGAATCCGCGCTTGAAGAGCAGCACCTTCCAGACGTCGCCGCACAAGTGAATAGCGCCGACGAAAAGCAGGGCGACCGGCATGGGCACGAACAGGGTCATGACCGGGATCATCACCGTCGAGGTCCCGAATCCCGTTGCCGTGCCAATGAGCGATGCAACGAGTGTCAGTGCGCAAAGCGCAATCAATTGCATCGTGCGCCTCTATGTTTATCCGGTTGTCACTCGCCGGAGCCGCGGATCAGCGGGCCGGGACATACCCGGCGCCGCCGAAGATTCCAGTTTGCAGATCGTAGCCGCTGCCGGACAGGCGCGCCGACCACTGGCCGTCCGCCGCGCGATAAACCGCCGGGTCGGCCTGGCCATCGCCGTCGTAATCCGCGGGCGCGGGCAGGCAATTACCCTCCGTAAATCCGACAATCTCCGTCAGGGAATAGTTGCCGGATGAAAGGCGGAAGCTCCAGGCGCCGTCTGCCAGGCGGTATATTGCCGGGTCGGTTTTGCCATCGCCATCGTAATCCGCCGGCGCCGCCAGCGCGCCGGCCGCTCCGAATCCAGCCAGCCCGGCTTCCGCGTATCCGCTGCCGGAAAGCAGCACCCGCCATATGCCGGCGGCGGCCCCGAAGATTGCCGGGTCGGTTTTGCCGTCGCCGTCATAATCCGCGGGAATGGGCGCGCAATTCACGCCGCCGGGTTGGCGGAACGCATAAGCGGAATAATTGCCGGATGACAGCCGGAAGTTCCAGGTTCCATCCGCGGCGTTGTAGAAGGCCGGGTCGGCTTTCCCATCGCCATCGTAATCCGCCGGCGCCGCCAGCGCGCCGGCCGCTCCGAATCCGGCCAGCCCGGTTTCCGCGTATCCGCTGCCGGAAAGCAACACCCGCCAGGCGCCGGCAGCGGCGTTGAAGACGGCCGGATCCATCCGGCCATCGCCGTCAAAATCCTCCGGCGCGGCCTGCCAGCCGGCGCCGCCCAGCGTCAAGGCGCCCGAACTGGCGTACCCGGTCGAAGAAAGCGCTGCCTGCCACCTTGCCTCCGCGGCGGAATATAATGCCAGCTCCGCACGGCTGTCGCCGTCATAATCGGCGGCAGCGCGCCGCCACAGGGCCCGCAGGATATAATCGCCGCCGGCGGCATGGCCGCGCGTCACGGTCGCATATGCCGCCCCGGAACCCGCCGCCAGTATCCGCCCGGGAAATGGCTGCCGGATCCGGCACTGGCGGAATTGATCGTTCAACACGTACACGGCAAACGAGTCCGGCGCGCTGAGGTTGAGTTCAAGGCTGCCGCTGCCGGAGCGCGGCAGGCGGTGCCAGCCTGTGACGTCGCCGGCCAGAGTTGCCGCCGCCGTCCCCGGCACGGCGAGTTCCGGCAGACCTGACACCGGCCGGTAATGCGCGCCGCTGAGGCGCAGCCATTCTTCGCCATTGGTGGCCACGACCTGCAGTGCGCCGTCGCTGTTCCGGCCGGTGATGAAGGGATACGCCAGGACATCATTCACCGGCATGAAGGTGCGGCCGAACACCAGGAACCCGTTTGTCGCCAGCAACGCGCGTTGATCCAGCGTGTCAGTCTCCCATTGGAAGCTGGAAGGCCAGGTATCGGCCGGCGCCCACCGGGTTTGCGCGCGCGCGAGCCAGGCGGTGGAAATGGCGGCCGGCTCGATCTTCTCCCCCGCCAGCATGTCCGTCCAGAACCAGGTCCGCGGCTCGCGCATCAGCGCGAAAATCCGCCCCTGTACGTTGGTGAATCCCACCTGCAAGGCGGCGTCGCCCGGCGTCCAGAACCAGCCATTTGAATGGGGAACCATGTTGGAGTACGCGTAAACGCCATAGCCCGGCACGGTCATCGTGCAGGAAAGCGTTTGCGTATCCGAAGTGACGCTGAGATACCCGGAAGCATGCGCATAAAATCCGTGCAATTCCGCCCAGGGGATCGGCGGTGCGGCGGATGCCGGGCTGTCGGGGAAGGGCGGCGCATTGGTCTGCTCCGGCAGGCCGAATTTGTCGCGCAAGGCCGACATCAGCACCCGGTGGGCGGTATCCTCGGCAATGGCGCCGCCATTGCACATCACCGCCACACCGAGCCCGTGTTCGGGCATCACTTCCAGCATGGCATGGAAGCAAATGCTGTCGCCGGATTTCCCGCACGCCCGGCCGGCATACGCCAGGCTGGGCTCGGCCACATTATCCAGCCCCAGCCCGTTCAGGGCTGACGGATCGCTCTCTATGATCGCAACGTTTGATCCCTGCCAGGCATACATGGCCTCCAGCGCATTGGAACTCACCACGCGCGCGCCGCGGAACTCGCCCCAGCCCAGCATCATTTCAACCAGCCGCGCCATATCCCCGGCGGTGGAATACAAGCCGCCGCTGGCAAACACGTTGACCACCTCGTCCCGGAAGACGTTAGTGCCGGACATTGACCGCGCCAGCCGGCCTTCAAACCGGTTGGTATCATAAAGGAAAGTCGTATTGGTCATGCCCAGCGGCGCCAGCAGTTCCCCGGTGATGTAATCTATCACCCCGGTGCCGCTGATGGCTTCCAGCATGGCGCCCATGACCGTAAAGCCGTTGTTGCAGTAAGTATCGGTCAAGCCAAGCGGGAAAACCGGGTAATCCATGCTTAAATCGGCCAGCATCATTTCGGCATAGCGCAAATCCTGCACCGTATCGTCGCCATACGGGATGAAATTACCGGGCATGCCGCTCTGGTGGTTGAGCAGCATACGTACGGTGATCGGCGGGGCATGGGGGAAGCGGGGCTTCAGTTGGAACTGCGGCAGGTAGTTGGTGGCGGGCGCATCCAGTTCCAGCCGGAGGCGGTCAACCTCGCGCATGGCGGCCAGGGTGGTGAATGTTTTGGACACGCTGCAAATGCGGTAAACTGTAGCGGCATCCGCCGGAATGCCCTCCACCGGATCGGCCAGTCCGAACCCGGCCGTCCAAACCGTCTGGGTGCCGTCCACCAGCGCCAAGGCGGCGCTGGCAGCGCCTTTCGTCTGAAGCTGGTTGGTGATCCAAGCCGGCATCTCCCGGATGGTACGGGAATAATCCGCCGCGGCAGCGGTAATGGTTGCCGCCATTAACCCCGCCGCCGCATACAGCGCCGCTTTGAATGATTTTGACATGACAGATCCTGGCCTTGGTTTAGGTTGTTTTGCTGGAATTATATGATATTCAAGCCAGGACACAATTCATTATATTGATTCTTGTGAAAAATCTGGCAGACTTAGTGCCTTAAACCACAGCACCTGCCCAAAAAACAAGAAATTTTGATTGGCAGTTGCCGCAGTTTCAGTCACGGTGCAGGTGCAGGCGACAGGCTTGCCATCCTCCCGTGAGGTGGTGCAGGCTGGTCCAGTTTTTACTGGATGCAACCAGTCCGGCATAGATTATGCGACGGCAGATTGCGGCCCCAGGCCGCCTTATTATGCAAATACCAGTCATGATCGCCAGACTCGCCGCGGCGGCGCGGGTTGAGCGCGCGCAGCATATGCGCTACGCCGGCGCTTTTTTCGGCGCGGGCCATGCCCACCCCGGCCTGCATCACCTGGACTGGCTGGACCAGGGGCGGACGACGGCGCGCGTGGCCGGCCAAATCATTCCCCTGCAGCCGGGTCAGGCCTTGTTCGTGCGCGCCGGCCGCCGGCATAGTTCACTGGAGCCGGCGCCGGCGCCGGTGTTCGATGTTTACAGCGTATCCTTCCGGCTGGCGGGTTGCCCGCCCTGGCCGCCGGTCATCCCCGTGGCTGATCGCGAGGCGGCAGGGACGATTTTCCGGGAGTTGATTGACGAGTTCGCGGCCGAACGGCCCGGCCGCGCATTGTCGTTGCGGTTGCTCCTGGCGCGCCTGTTCCTGCAACTCTGGCGCGGCGGGACAACGCCGGCCGATCCGGCGGGCAGCGCGCCGGCGCCGGCGGACCATGCGCGCGAAAAAATCCGCCAGGCCGTGGATTTCATTCACGCGCATTACATGCGCAAGATCAGCGCGCGGGATATCGCCGCCGCCATCCATGTGAGCGTCAGTTTCCTGAGCCATAATTTCCGGCGCGAAACCGGGCTGGCGCCCAACGCTTACCTGGTGCGCTACCGCCTGGAAAAAGCCCTGTGGCTGCTGGGCAAAACCGGCTATAAAACCGCCGCCATCGCGGCCATGATCGGGTTCGCCAGCCCGCATTATTTTTACCGGGTGTTTAAAAGGCATTACAAAATGCCGCCGCGCCAATACCACGGCCATGCCGGATAGTGCACACATTATGCCGGATTGTGCGATTGCCGCCCGCGGGCGCTGCCATTAGGATGTTCCCCGCCCATGGAACATAAACTACAGGATTCAGCGCGCCGGATGAGCGCGCGTAAAATGCCGGCCTGGCTGGTGCTGGTCCTGGTTGCGGCGGCGGGAGGATGCCTTATGCGCGGGAACGATCAGTTTGACGGCGGCCTGCGTCCGGGCGGGCGCCTGGAGCCGTTCGGCGCGGTGTATGCCGGGAAAAACCCGCCGGCCGCGCCGGAACAGCCATGTCCGGAAGCCCTTTCCCGCAAGGCGGTGGCGGAAAGCCTGGATGCGCATAACCTGCTGTATTCCGGGCGGATGGTGAGCGACCGCGACCCGGGCCTGCTGGCGGTTCCGGAACACCTGGCCGCGGCGGCCGGGCGCGATTTTACCATGGCGCATACGCCGCCGGAAATTGATTTTGCCGTCATCCCGGTTGAACCGCGCTGGCCGCGCGTGTACCATAACCAGTATCGCTCCGGCTGGTGGGGCAATTACTGCCAGCCGGCTTACGATCCGGCCAGCGGGAAATTCTACTCGGCGGTGGCCGATCACGGCGCCCGCGATGCGCATCTCTACCTGGTGGAATATGACCCGGCGGCCCGGCAGGTGCATTGCCGGGCCGAGTTCAACCACTCGCTGGGGCGCGGCCGGGACGATTTCGGCGACGGCATCATCCATGGCTGGCTGGATTTCTTCCAGGCGCCGGGCATGCCGCGTCCGCAGATCTGGTTCTGCAGCTATTGGGCCAAGTTCCCCGAGCCGTCCGCAGCCGACTACGCCACCGGCTACGTCGGCGGGCATATCGCCAGCTACGATCCGGCGGACAACCTGTTCGTGGACTACGGCGCGCCCTTGCCGCGCACGTCCTGGCCCTTGCACCGCCTGGATGCCCGCCGCGGCATGCTGTATGCCGTCAGTTTCCGCAATGAGTTTCTGGCCTGGAATATCCGCCGGCAGCGTACTGAATGGGCGGGATACCTCCCGGCGGGCATGCTTTGGAATAACCGCGCCATCCTGGTGGATTCCAATTCCGGCTGCGTCTTCACCTCGAACGACGATCCGGGCGACCGGCAACGCCGCCTGATCTGTTATAACGACGCCGACAAGCGTTTTTCGCTGCTGGATTGCCATATGCCGTCCAACCCCGCCAGCGGCACATTTGACCGACTGCGCGGGCATACGCGCGAACGCGGGCCGGACGGCTTGTACTGGGCGGCGACGGAATCCGGCGCGCTCTTTACATTCGACCCGGACCGCCGGGAAATTCAGCCGCGCGGATTGAATTGGCCGGGGCCGGCAGGCACCCGCCGCAGCACCACCACGATGGCGCGCAGCCCGCAAGGCCGCTACCTGTATTACAACATCATGTCCTACCAGGATGGCTCCCCGGTGATTCAATACGATACCAGGACCGATACGCGCAAGGTGCTGGCCTTCCTCTATCCTTATTACCACGCCAAGTACGGCTATATTCCCACCGGCTCGTATTCGTTCGCCCTGGATGAGCGCGGCGCGGGCTTGTTCATGGTGTGGAATGGCGCGTTCATCCAGCCGGCGCCCAATATCGGAGTGGATTTCTGGGGGCATTGCTCCGTCATGTACATGAAAATTCCGGAGTCGGAGCGGATGGAATAAATTGCAAGGCTCGCCACAGCTTCGCCCTCCAGGAACGTTCCAAACATTAAATATCGTTTTGAAACCGATTCACCGGCGCGACTCATCAGCGGGAGAAAGCAAAATGTGTATTAAAGCGAAAATTCGGCATCAGGTTGTCTGGACGGCGGCGGCCATCTGCGCGGCATCAATTGCGGCGGGCGCCGGTCAGGCGGCGGAAAACGAGGAAAATATGCAAAAAAAGGATGGAATACAGGAACTCGCTATCGGACCGATCAAGCTGGATGGAGCAAACGGGCAGGCCTGGCCGGCGGCCGGCAAAATGCCGTTGGGCGAAGCGCTGACGGTGGCCGCCTGGGTGGTCCCCGCGGATAACCTGGCCGAGCGCATGCGGACGGTGATGTCGAAGTGGGCGCCGCAACCGGCCTTTGAGGCCTTTGACGCTTACGACGCCGGCCGGACTGACGGGCTGGACACCACCGGGTTCCTGGGCGCGGTGTTTGACGGCCGCTATCTCTACTTTGCACCCCAGCACAACACCGTCCGCCGGCATGGCGTAGTTTTGCGATACGATACCCATGCCGCGTTCAAGGACCCGGGCGCCTGGCAGGCATACGACGCCGAACAGACCGACGGACTGGCCACCCGCGGATTCTACGGCGCGGTGTTCGACGGCGCTTATGTTTACTTTACCCCGCGCATGGATGGGCAATCCTACCATACCCGGGTTTTGCGTTACGACACGCGCCTGCCGTTCAAACAAGGCGCGAGCTGGTCGGCTTTCGATGTCGGCTTGAATAATTCCTACCAGGGCTGCGCATTCGACGGCCGGCACGTCTATTTCGCGCCCGGCGTCAACCAGGACCGGGAACGCGCCGGCGGCCGGCCGGCGCCGATGCTGCGTTATGACACGCAAAAACCTTTTGCCGACCGCGCCAGCTATGAAGTTTACGAATTATCCGGCCACCCGGGCCTGGAAAATACCAGCGTGGACCTGGATGGCATCAGTTTTGACGGCCGGTACATGTATTACGCGCCGCTGGTCGGCGAACTCGTTGTCCGCTTTGACACCCGGCAGCCGTTCACCCAGCCGGAATCCTGGGCCTGGTTCAAACCGCAGGGACTGAAAATGTGTGTCGGCCCGGTGTTCGACGGCCGGCATGTATATTTCGGCGGCTATAATACTCATAACGTAGTCCGTTATGACACGGCAGCCGATTTCCTGGCGCCGGCCGCCTGGCAATGCGTGGATGTCAAGCAGGTATGCGGAGTTGCATGGGCCGGTTATGACGGCGGCTTCTTCGACGGCCGGTATCTTTACCTGACCCCTTTTTACGAACAGCAAACCGGGTTGCCGGATCAGCCGCGTAAGTTCCACGCCCAGGCGGTCCGCTATGACACCCGCGCGGCATTCGACAGTCCGGCCGCCTGGCAATGGAAAGATGTCGGCCGGACCGACGGTTTGTTCACCGTGGGCTACAATGCCGGCGCCACGGACGGCCGGTACCTGTATTGTGCGCCCTGGCATGACGGCGCAGCTTACGAAAAAGGCGGCAAAATCGTCGGACACGGCCGCGTGCTGCGTTACGACACCGTCGGCGCCAACGGCTCGTTTGTCCTGAAATACATGGATTACGGACATAACGGCGGCTTGTGCGGCGCCATCCCGGGGCCGACGTTTACGGTCAATACCGACCGCGGCGTATTCTCCGCGCGCGCCAACCGCGCGCCGGCCCCCGGCCGGCGGCACCTGGCCGGCGTGTATGACGGCCAATCCGTCAAGCTGTATGTTGACGGCGCGCTGGTGAACGAGCAGCCGGCGGCCGGCCGGCTGTGCGCCAATGCCGTGCCGGTGATGCTCGGCCAACTGGGCGGCGGCGGCGCCGCCTTTGCCGGGATCCTGGAACGCGTGGTCATCCGCGCCGCCGCCGCCGGCCCGGCGGAAATCGCGGCGTTGATGCATGCCGCCGGCAAATAACGCCTGCATCCTGCTGGTATTCCCGTGGCGCCGGGTCAATTATCATGCCCGTCCCCGGCCTGGATTGGGCCGCTGGTGACAAATTCAATCACGCGGAAATCAAATGCGCCGCAGACCACATCCAGGCTCAAGGGACTGGTTAACGGCAGGTTGGCTCCCGTCCAGATATCCATAGCGCTCGTGAAACGCAGGACATCATTGCGGGACTTGATCCGGCCAGTCCAGGATTCCGCCTGATTGTTGATCAGAATGACGGTCAGGCGCTGCGGCCGAACGGTAACCAGATATTGGATCGGCAATCCGTCCACTGCCACCGGCAAATGCGGCCGGATCAAGTGCGCCAGCAAGTCCTGGCAATGCGCGGCCATCGGTTTGCCGATGCCTTTGCGCGCGTAGTGCGCCATGGTGGTGTAAACCGCTCCCTTCCCCATGGCATGCCGCACCACGGCCGGCACGGTCGGCTGGTGGCCGCGGCGCGCCTCAATGCAAGCCGCGGCGCCAGCGCGCAGTTCGGCGACTTCCACAACCATCGGCCCTTCATCCCAGACATTGCCCCACGCCGTGTGGAATTTGGGATACGAAGCAATTTTGCCCGTGGCTTGGAAGCCGGCAAAGTCCGCGGATATCTGCGCATAATGCCTGATGTTCAGGACCACTTCACCGCCCGCCGCCGCATAACGCGCCAGTTTTTTTTGCAGGTCCGCGGTCAGTTGCAGCGCCCCGGTGATGATCAGCACCCGGTATTGCAGGAGGACTTCCAGCGGACAGTTTTCCAGCACCACATCGAAGCAATCGCCGAACCGGCTGGCGGCCAACACCCCTTTTTCCAGCGGACGCCAATCCGCGCCCGGCGCCGCGGCATTTTCCGCAGCCACCCGGCGCCGGATATGTTCCGCGTCGTCAAGATTCCCGGCAAAGCAACAATTGTCCTCCTGCCCCGGAAACAGGAAGTTGAACAGATCGTCAATCATCAAGTCGCCGGGGCCGTATTCAAGGCAGCCGCCCCAAATGCGGTGATCGCGCGGGTCCCAGCCGTGGTCATGCTCCAACATGATGGCGCAAGGCGTCAGCGGCGAGCCGCGATCGGGATGCCTGGCCAAAGCATGCTTTCCGAACATCTGCGCTTTACGTCCGAACTCGGAAAGCTCCCAACCGCCGGACGGGGTTTTAATCCAGCAACTCGACGCGGTGGATTCCAGGTGCAGATAATTTGCGCCGGCATAGAAGTAAGCAATGATTTCTCTCAACACCAGGCTGTCGCTGATCCCGCTGATTTGCCGGCCGTCGCGGTCATAAAAACACGCGCCATCCATGCATCCGCCCCAACCGGAAATATCCATACCCCAATAAGCGCCATATTGCCGGGCGGCGCCGCGCATGAAGGCCGCGGCAATCTGGCCGCTGCCCAACGTGCCGGTGCGTTCGCACCATACCAGGCGCGCGCCCCATTCGTACGGATAATGCGTCGAAAAACACCGTGAAACCTGGATGGCGATGTTATCCCTGGCAAAATCCACGCGATACCGGTCGCGCATCATGATGAAATCGGCCATCTTCCGGTTGGTATTCGGATACCGGGCCGGATCGTTTTCAAAATAACATTGCCGGTAGTATTCATAAGCTTCCCGCTTGCTGTTGAATAACCGCGCCGGCCATACCACGCCGCCGTCCTGTTCGCCGCAGATACACCACCAGACTCGCTCGCCGTCGCGCGCCATATAACGCCTGAGCAAGGCGACACGGCGGTCCAGATATTCCTGGTAGGGCTCGTCCGGATAAAGTTTGGCGACATTTTTCTGCTGATCGGACAACAGCCAGAAATCCACCATGGCTAGATGCCTGGCCGTATCGGCCCGCGCCATCCGCCGTTCATCGGGGTTGGTCCAGATGCGCACGCCGTTGCAGGGGATGGCCGCCCGGGTTTGTTCAATGCTTGTGTATTCAATGCCGGTGGCCGTCGGCGAAGGGAAAGCATCCTGCCCGCCCAATGCCTCGCCCTGGTCGAATTCCACGGAAAAAACAAAGGCTTCGCGGTTCATTTTAACCGGGAGATATGCAGCGGTTTCATTACCGGGCCGGATCATGTTATTTCTCCTTGATTGCACAATATCGCCCTGACTGCAGCCACCCTTGTCGGGGTATCCAAAAACCGCATACGTTTACGCTGTCAGACTTTCCGCTTGGCGCGGAGGTCATGATCCGGCGATGCTGAAATTCTAACATTGCCGTCAAGACTTGCCCCGCCCTGTTGCTCGTCAACGCCGACTGTAATACCGAGCGGCGTTCGGCATCCCGGTTTACCGCCGCGTAAAGGCCGACCCTGGCGCGGCGCCTTCCGGCCGGGAGCAGCAACTGGAGCAGCAAACGCTTGACAAATGGCGCATAAATAACCTATGTTTAACGCCGCTTGCGCCAGACGGCCATCCGCCGCCGGCGCGGCTCAACCGCAGTTCAACTTATTGGTTACCGGGAACATTATGGGACAGCAACTCCGCAAGCGCGTCAAACGCCAACGCCGCAAAAATTGGATTGAGCGCAAAAAACACGCCGCCAAGCCCGCCGCGCCGCAGAAACCCGCCTGAACCGGCCGGCGCCGATGATGCCATGAAATTTTCCGGCCAGACTGCCGCCGGACAAATCTGGCAGGGGCTGGCGCTGGCCTGCCTGCTGCTCGCCGGGTGCCGCACGCCTTCCGCCAGACTGCCACTGCTGCCGCCCAATGCCATCAAGCCGGTGGTGGCGGTCTCCCTGTTCGAAAATGAAACCGGGTTCGCCGGCCAATGGAAACTGGGGCGCGGGATTCCCGACCTGCTGGTGGCGGAATTGCTGGCCACGGGGTACGTGGAAGTGGTGGACCGGCAGCACATCAGCGCCGTGGTCAACGAAATCAAGCGCCAGGGCCAGGACCTCTTCCGCAAGGAAAATGTCGTCGCGCGCGGCCGGCTGAAAAACGCCCGCTACCTGGTGCGCGGCGCGATCACCGATTTCACCCAGACCGGCAGCGCTTCCGGCTGGTTCCGCACTTCACAGGTCAGCGGCGGCGTGAGCGGCGCGCGCGCCGTGGTTATGGTCAGCATCACCCTGATTGACATCGAGACTGGCGAAATTCTCAAATCCATTTCCGCCGGCGGCACGGCGCGGGCCTCCGGCCAGTGGGCCAAGTTCGATTACCGCGGCGTCGCCTTCGGGGGCGAGGCTTTCTTCCGGACTCCCATCGGCGCGGCAACGCGCGAGGCGATCAACAAGGCGGTGGTGGAAATCGTCCAGGCGATCCCAATATCCACCTGGCAGCCGCGCATTGCGGATGCCACGGCGGAACTGGCCATCATCAACGGCGGCGCCAACATGGGCGTGAACATCGGCGACATTTTCCTTGCCCGCACCGCCGGGCGCCCGATCGCGGACCCGGAAACCGGCAACATCATCGGGCATCATCCCGGCGCGAACACCGGCCGGCTGCAGGTCATCCGCGTCACCCCGACGGCCGCCGAGGCCCTGGTGATCGAAGGCCGGCCCCTCCCGGGCCATTACCTTGAGAAAATAGCCACGCCGCCGGCCAGGTAAACTGTCCGCCAGCCATGCCGCCCGGCAAGCCACTCCATGGTTGCCCGCCGGTAAAAACACAGGTGGGTAAAATCGCGCCGGTAGGACCAGGTCTGAAAATTCCGGCCTCCCTCCAGCCATTCGGTCAGCACGCCCAACATGCCGCCTGCCTTCAGCATCCCGGCCAGGCGCGCAAATTCCTCGCCCGGCCGCCGGAAATGCTCGACTACCTCCGTGCAAGTAATGAAATCATAAACGCGGCCCAGCGGCGTCGGATCGGGCTGGAAGAAAGGATCATAGCCGGCGGTGCGGAAACCGCGCCGTTCCAGCAATTGCGCCAGCACCGGCTGCGGCCCGCAGCCGTAATCCAACCCGGCCGCCCCGGCGGGGAGCAGCGGCGCCAGCACATCCAGCAGCCGGTTCAGATGCCGGCAATAGCCGGCATCCTCGATGGAATTCCGGTGCAGACGGTACCGCTCGCATTCGCGTTGTGGATCGGGATGCCAGGCCGGGGCGAGAAAAACCAGGCGGCAAACGCCGCAGTCGAAATATGCGCCATCCCGCGCGTCCCGATAGTATTCCCGCGCATCCGCCGCGCCGCATAGTGGACATGCGCTCATGTCCAAAATGGTAGCATGGGCGATTGCACCCTGCCACCAAATTAAAATATTCCAGAGCGGCGCGGGTGGAATCCCGCCCTCCCTGGAATCTTGCGGAACACATGCCGCCGGGCGCTTGCATTTCCTTGCATGCCAGGTATAATGCAAGCACAAGGAGGATTAAATCATGCAAGACAAGAAAAAATCGCTTGGCCCTGAAATCAGCCTGCTGGCGCCAGTCTGGGTCATCGGCTCGTACGACCAGGCCGGCAAGCCGGACATGATGGCTGCCGCCTGGGGCGGCGTTTGCTGTTCCCAGCCGCCCTGTGTGACGGTTTCACTCAGGAAGGCAACTTACAGTTACCATAACATCATGCAGCGCAAAGCCTTTACGGTCAATGTTCCCGGCCGGCAATACATCAGGGAAACCGATTATTTTGGCATCGCCTCCGGCAGGGATGCGGATAAACTGGCCGTCGCCGGCCTGACGCCCGTCAAGGGCGACCATGTGGATGCCCCATATCTGAAAGAATTCCCCATGGCCGTGGAATGCAAGTTGCTCCAGCATGTTGAATTGGGCATGCATACCATGTTTATCGGCGAAATCATGGACGTCAAGGCGGAAGAGGACTGTGTCGCCAGCAAGGATGCCCTGCCCGGCATGGTGATTTTCGACCCCCTGCGCCGCTGCTATTACGGCATGGGCAACAACCTGGGAAAAGCCTTCTCAATCGGCCAGGAACTGGCTGGCAAGCCGCGGTAATTTTACCGGCACGCCGCAGGATTTACTCAGCGCTGTTTTTCAGTCGCCCGGAGATGGCATTCCGCCAGGCCGCGCTTAGCTCTGCCAGCGGCAGGTCTATGACCGCCCGGCCGCTGCCGCGCACGATGAACTTGTCGCCGCCGACCTGCCCCAGCCTGACGCAAGGCGCCTTGAATTTCTGCGCCAACTTGTCCAGTTCCGGCAACTTATCCGGAGCCAGCGACACCACAATCCGCGATGGCGCTTCGCCAAACAGAATTTCATCCAGCCGGATGCCGCCGGCCTGCAATCCGTCCAGACCGATTTCCGCGCCCAGCATATGGCCGGCGCGCGAAATGGCGGATTCCGCGAGCGCCACCGCCAGCCCGCCTTCGGAACAGTCGTGGGCGGAATGCACCAGACCGGCGGCGATGGCCGCCAGCGCGGCTTGCTGCACGGCCTTTTCCGCGGCCAGGTCAATTTGGGGATTGCCCTGCTTCCGGCCGTGCACCAGCCATAAATACTCGCTGCCGGACAGGTCGGGCCGGCAGGCGCCCAGCAAGACGATGGCATCCCCCGCGCGTTTGAATTCCTGGGTGACATGCTTGGCGACATCGTCAATTAACCCCACCATCCCCACCAGCGGCGTGGGATCTATCGCGCCCTTGGGATTTTCGTTGTAAAAACTTACATTGCCGCTGACCACCGGCGTGTCCAGCGCCCGGCAGGCTTCCGCCAGGCCTTCTATGCACTTGGCGAATTGCCAATAGTTTTCCGGCTTCATCGGGTTGCCGAAATTCAGCCCATCGGTGATGGCCAGCGGCTTGCCGCCGCTGCACACAATGTTTCGCGCCGCTTCCGCCACCGCCATCATCGCGCCCTGGTAGGGATTCAGATAGCAATACCGGCCATTGCAATCCACGCTGATCGCCAGAGCCTTTTTGGCGCCCGGCACCTTGACCACCGCCGCGTCGGAGCCCGGCCCCGCCGCCACCAGGTCCCCATCCTGGAAGGTAAACGCCCGGGCGGCGGATTCCTTGCTGGCAATCGTCGGCGAATCCAACAATTGCAGCAGCGCCTGGTTGAAATCACCGGGCTCCGGCAGGGCGGCGCGATCCAGCTTTTGCGCTTCCCGCAGGTAGGAGGGCTCCCGGGTTTCCCGGTCGTATAACGGGGCATGTTCGGTCAGGGCCGCCGGCGGAATTTCGCAGACGGTCTGCCCCTGGTCGAGCACCCGCATCAGCCCATCGCCGGTTACCCGGCCGATTTTCACCGCATTGACTTTCCAGCGGCGGAGAATCTCCAAGGCGGCGGCTTCGTTTTCCCGGTTCAGGATCGCCAGCATGCGCTCCTGGGACTCGGACAGCAGCACCTCGTAGGGCGTCATGCCTTCCTCGCTGCGCGGCACCAGCGCCACGTCAATCTCAATGCCGGCGCCGCTGCGGGAGGCCGTCTCGCAGGTGGAGCACGTCAGACCGGCGGCGCCCATGTCCTGCATGCCGACAATCAGCCGCTTTTCGATCAATTCCAGGCAAGCTTCGCGCAGGCGCAGTCCCAGTTCCGGATCGCCAATCGCCACGGCGCCTTTGTCCGCACCGGAGTCCTCGGTGATTTCCTTGGAGGCGAAGCTGGCCCCGCCCACGCCGTCGCGGCCGGTATCCTTGCCGATGTAGTAAACGGCATTGCCCGCGCCGGTGGCGGCGCCTTTGACGATATTTTCATGCCGGACGATGCCGACCACAAAGGCATTCACCAGCGGATTGCCCTCGTAACTTTCATCGAAACAGGTTTCCCCGCCGACTGCGCTGATCCTGGCTTTGTTGGCGTAATGCGCCAGCCCGCGGATGACTTCCTTGTACAGCCATTGCACCTTGGAATTTTCCAGGCGCCCGAAACGCAGGGCCGCCAGGGCGGCCACCGGCCGCGCGCCCATGGTAAAAATGTCCCGCAGGCAGCCGCCCAGCCCGGTAGCCGAAGCTTCAAACGGCTGGACCGCCGATGGATGGTTGTGCGATTCCATCTTGAAGGCCACACCCCAGCCGTCGCCGATATCCACCACCCCGGAATTTTCCTCGCCGGCGCCCACCAGCACCTGCGGGCCCTTGGTAGGAAACAGCTTGAACAGCTTGCGTGAATTTTTGTAGCTGCAATGTTCCGACCACATGGCGGAAAACACGCCCAATTCCGTGAAGTTCGGCGCCCGCCCCAGCAATTCCAGAATCCGCTTGAACTCTAATTCCGTCAAACCTAATTTTTCCGCCAAGGCTGCGTCAACTTTAACTTCCGTGCCCATGATTTGCTCCCTGTTTGGCCGCCCCGTGCGAATGTCATCCGCCCGCCGGCAGAGTGCCGGGATGGAGCAGCTTCGAGGGGAAATTAAAATATAAAGCGCAGCGGAATGAAAGGAAAAAACGCGGAGGGCTGGTTGACGCAGGGCTGCGTCATTCTCGGCGGCTCGCTCCCGCACCATGCGCGCCGTTCCGGAGGTAGGGCGCGCAGTCCCTTGCGCGCCGTTCCTTATTGTAGTAGCGCCACGGTGTGGCGCATCCGGATTCGGCCCTGTAGCAGCATCACGGCTTGCCCTGCGTAGTCTGGCGGAGCAGGGCGTGGCGCTCTCCGGCGGGCGTGCCGCGCCCTAGCCTGCCGCCGGCGGGCGGCGATCTTCCGCGGCGATGGCCGCAAGTATATCCGCCTCCGTTAACGGATAAAAACGGAAGGCAAACGGCGAATAGCGCGCGCGGTACCAATCCAGGGCTTCCCGCAGCAGCACCCGCCGGCGCACCGGGTTGATCCCGCAGCGGCGGTACATCTCCGCCAGCAGGTAATGGGCGTACGGATCGTCAGCCTTCAGCTTTTCGCCGAGTTCCCAGGCGCGGTTGGCCGCGGCGACGTCGCCGCCCTGGAATCGTTCCGCGCCCAGCCGGGCATAATGACAGGCATAAGCGGCCTGCACGCGGCGCGTATCGGGATCGTGCGCGGCGCCCGGCGCCGGCGGATGCAGCGCCGTCTCATTCAGCAGCAGCCCGGCCGGCAGGTTGTCCGCCGGTCTGGCCAGCCGATATACCAGCCCCCAGGGGACCGCCACCGTATCCCGCAGGAATGGGTAATATTGCTCCAGCGCGGGGATCGGCGGGAGATCGCATATCATGGCGCTTAAAGGCTGATCCCGATGGGCGCTGAAAGGCGTCGCGACGAATTGCACGTCCGGCCGGACGTTTTCCACCGCCTGCAAATACAGGCAGGGAAACAGAAACTCGTCCTGCACAAAAAACAATCCCGCATCTGCCGGGACCGCGGCCATAATGTCCATGGCGAAACTGCGCGCCAGCGTATCCCGCGACCGGTCGTTTTCCGACCAGTTCGCCGCCAGGATCAGCAGCGGCGCCAGCCCGCAAGCCGCCGCCGCCCAGCGCCGCGCTGTCAATCCGCGCCGGCGCCGGCGGACCAGCGCCAGGAAACGCCGCACTGCCGGCCCCAGCCAGAGCGCGAGCATCATTTGCGCCGGTATGTAAAACACGCGCCGGGTGTAAATCTCATCCGGCGCGGCGGCGCCCCGCAGCATCAGATTCAAAACAATGATATTCAACAACACCACCGCCAGGGTCATCCCGGCCAGGTCGCCCCGGCGCCGCGTCCAGACCGCCCACCCGCCGAGCGCGATGATCGCCGCCGGCCAGGTCGCCGACTTCCCCACCGCGCGGGCGCCAGCAGCCATGTATTGCGCCGCATCGCGCCAATCGCCGGCATAGCGGACGCGTTCGGGCTCGGTGTAATAAGCCCGGCGCAGCGCGTGGTTGACGGCGGCGCGCAAGGTGACGGGATTGCCCCAGTTGACCGGCGGTTGCGCCCGCGCGCGCCAGGGCAAATACGCGTAAACCGACAAGCCGGCCAGGCCCAGCGCCATGCATGCGGCCAGCACGCGCGGCCGCAGCAGCATCCGCCAATGCCGCCAGGCCGCCCACACCCCGGGCGCCAGGACGGCCAGGGCGAACGTCGAATGGTTGGCCAGGCCCAGCCCGCCCGTCAGGGCCAATCCGTAAAGCCACCCACGGGCGCCAGACTGCCGCCAGCGCACGGCACAATAGAGCGCGCACCCGCAGAGCAGCGCATTCAACGTGTAAACCTCGGCGATCAAGGCTTGCGACCAGAAAATTCCTGAAAACGCCAGGGCCAGCAGCGCGGCCACGGACGCCGGCCGCGACCGGGTCAGCCGCCAGGCCGTCAGGTAAAGCATCCAGGCTGCCGCCGCCGCGCAGACGGCGGAAAACAAGTTGACGCGCCACGCCACCGTTCCCAGCGGCAGCCATGTAAACCCATGGGCCAACAGGCACCACAAGGGATATCCAGGCGGATGCGCGACGCCCAGGGTATGGGCCGCGGCGATAAAACTGCCGGAATCTTCCAGCGTCACGGACGGCGCCAGGGTGCGCCAGTAAACCGCCAGCGCCAGAACCGCCGCCAGCGAGCAGGGGTAAGTCCTATATTTTAATAATCGCCGCGTCATGCCATCAACCACCGGATTCCAGCAAGCGCAGGACGCGGAAGGCTTCGGCGGCGCTCCAGGCCTGGGCATCGCATCCGCGTAAAGCATGCGGGTAATCGCCATCCACGATTTCCGGGAGGTGCCCGACGCAGCCGCGCTGGATCAGGCGGCCGACGCCGCCGGCCAGCCAGGACCAGGCGGCGGAACGTCCGGCGGCGCCGTAGCGCAGGAACCACGCTTCGCAGAACGAAGGAAACAGCCAGCCCCACGCGGTGCCGTTATGGTAGGCGGGTTTGCGGCGCGTGTCTTCATCGCCCGTGTAATGCGGCCAATAGGGATGGATCGGATCGTTCAACGGCCGCCCATCCAAGTGCACCGGCTGGGGATGGCGCACCGGACGGTCAGCCAGGCTGCGGATGGCGCCGGGCACCAGCAATTCCATGCAGGCGTCCAGCACGGCGGAAGCGGCCGCCGGATCGTCCGCCAGGCCCAGGGTCAGCGCCAGCAACTGGTTGGGGCGCAGGGCATCGTCTGGTGTCGCGCCGGCCGCCGGCGCGCCCGGGGCGGCATGACAGCAATCGCAGAAGAAGCCCCGGTCCGGATCCCAGAACAGCGCCATGAAGCTTTCACGGACTTGCCGTGCAAGTTTGCGCCAGTCGCCGGGCTGCGCCGTATGCGCCATGAAATCCAGCGCCGCCCACCATAGCGCCTGGATCTCCACCGGGTAGCCGGCGCGGGGGGTGGCGGCGGGAAAATTGGTGTCCATCCAGGTGAAATGCGCCGGACTGAACACAAGTCCGCTGGCCGGGTCCACGCGAATGCCGTTGGCCGTGCCGCGGCGATAACTGTTCAAAATGGATATAATCACCTCGCGCACTGTGCGTTTCCCCGCGCGTTCCGCCAACAGCGCCTGGCCGTCGGACGCCCGGCACCAATCCGCGCAGGCGATGATAAACCAAAGCGGAGCGTCCGAGGTGTCACGGTTGGCGGCATCGGCCCCGTTGATCATGTTGGGCAAGGCGCCGTCCTGCTCGAATGCGGCGAATTGGAGCAGGATGCGCCGGACTTCATCCAACATGCCGGCGGCAATCATGCCGCGGGCGCAGATCAAGGTATCGCGCCCCCAGTCCAGAAACCAGGGATAGCCGGCAATCACGGTCTGCAAATCGTCCCGGCGCACGATGAAGGCCCGCAACGCCTGCCGCAACACATCCGCCAGAGGCCGGGGCGCCACTACGGGATCGGCCGGCGCCGCATGTTCCATCGGAAGGGCTACGGCGGATTGATCTTCCGCCGGATCGGGAATCCAGGCCGCCAGCCGCACGGGGACATCAGCGGCCAGCGGCGCGCGGAAATATCCCGGGCTGAACAAATCCGTATGCGCCCGCAACCCGCGTTCCGCTTCCACGGGATGATGCACCATGTATTGCCACTCGGCTTCGGCATGAAATGCGCCGGGCGCCGCCCGCACATGCAATCGGCGCTCGGGATGCGGCGCGAAAATAAAGCCGCCCGCCGCCGGCTGGACCGCTGCCGGCCAGGTTTTTTCCGGGCCGGCATACGCCCGGGTATCCTCATGGAAATTGCGGTCTTCGAGGTCGGGCCGCATGACCAGGCTGACTGGCAAACTGTCCGGCAAGGGATTTTTAACCAAGGCCGCCGGCCGGCGCCGGAAAACAAGTTCCACGGCATTCCGGTTGGGGCGCATGGCCAGGGACAGAACCACTTCCACATGGCCGGCATCGCCGAACAACACCCGGAAATGCCAGCAGCCGGTTTCGCCGTCCTGCTGAAAATCGCGCAGGCTGTCCGCGCTTAGCTCGCGGGAATAACCGTGATACTCCAGCCAGGCCCGGCAGCGGCGAAACATCACCCAGCGATCCACCGGATGACGCGGATGCAGGTTGGCGGCCAGCAAGGCATCGTAACGGCTGTAAACCTTGCCCCAGTCCATTGCCGCGCGCGACATGCCGCCGCGCCTGTTTGTCGCCAGAAAGATACGGCGCTCCCCCGCCCCGCACCGCAGGCGGGCGGGGGCCGTCACCCGGGCGCCGGCCGGCAAAAAGACCACCGGCCCATCCTCATGGCGGACGTCATCCGGCGCGTATACATCCGCCTGGATCCGGCCGGGTCGGGCGCCGGCGCAGACGCGCGGAGGCGCCAATGCAAAAAAACCACCAGCGGCCAGCGGCAGGGCGTCTTCCTGGAAACATACACGCGGCCCCTCGGTCAGGCGGACGCGGAAGGGATGTTCCATGACGATCAACATGCCATGGCCGGCCGGGACCATGACTTCGCGCCGGCAATCGCGCGGCGGCTGCCAGCGGACAAGGCAATCGGCCTGACCCGGCGCCAACGCGCGGCAAAAGGCGGCGGGATCGCGCGCCAACTCGCCGGCCAGGCGGTCGGGATCGCGGTCATGGATGTCGCCAAATCCGCGGAAGACCTGAAAAATTTCCAGGGCCTTGGCCCGGAGGCGCTGATGCGCCACCCGGTCGGGGATGGAGGCCGGCGCCTGCTCCGCCGCCGTCAGCCGTTCCAGCTCGTTCGGGTCGCGGGCCAGGCAAAGCGCTTCCGCCGGCGCCAATTCCAGACACAGGCTGGCGCCTTCGGTCACGGCGCGGTCAATCGGCTGGCCGGTCAGCAAGTCCACGGCGGGACGGCCCTGCACCGGGAAATCCGCCGCCGGCCAGACCAGTGTCTGCGGCTGACGGTCATCCAGGTTGATCAGCACCAGTAAAGCGCGGTCAGCCGCGGGCGGCCGGCGCAGCAGAACGATGCCGTTGGCGGCATCCTGGTTAATCAAACGCACCGCGGCGCCCGGGAAAAACGCCGGATGTATCCGCAGCAACGCCTGGAGCCGGGCAATCCAACCCACCTGGTTTTCCGCGGCGCCCCAATTCAGCGGGGCGCGGCCATGCACGTCAATCCGCTCCGTAGCCAGCCATTCCACGCCATTGGCGAAGGCGAAGGCGCCATTGACCGAACAGAGCGCCGCCAGCGCGGTGCGCATGCGCGCGTAAGCGGGCGAGCGCGCGGCCAGCCGGAGATTGTCGTGCGTTTCCGCGAAATGCACCATCAATCCGTTTTCCCGCGCCAGGCGCGCCGCCAGCGCCAGGTACGGCTCGACCGCCGGCCGGTCGTAATTCTGGAACAACTCCGAATACGCGCCATTCAGATTGGCGTTATGCATCAGGCTGACGGTATCCTCGATGCGGCCGCCCAGTCCTTCCAGCAGGAAAAACGTTTCGGGGAATTCCCGGCGCACGCGCGCCACCATGTATTCCCAGGCGGCCACCGGCACCATGTAGGCGGCATCGCAGCGGAACCCGTCCACACCGCGGCGGCACCAATACAAGAATACCTCCGCCAGATAATCCCAGAGCTCGCGGCGGCGGTGGTCCAGCTCGGTCAAGTCTTCCCAGACCGTGCCCCAGGCGCCGGGCGACCGGATGCTGCCATCCGGCTGGCGCGCCAGCCATTCGGGATGCAACGTATGGATTTTCGAAGCCCAGCCCGTATGATTGACGGCGATATCCAGCCACAGGCGCGCGTGGCGCGCGTGGACAGCGTCCACCAGCTCCAAAAATTGTTCCATGGGCGTCCGGCGCTGATCGAATTCCGCCAGGGCCGGGTCAACTTCGAAAAAATCCAAAGCGGCGTACGGGCTCCCATACATGCCCATGCGGCCATACACCGTCGGCGCGGGGTGGATCGGCAGCAGCATCAGGATGCGGGATCCCAGCCGGCCAATGATGAAATCCAACTCCCGGATCAAATCCCGGAACGTGCCCGAAGGCGGGAGGATGGTGTAGCCGGCCTGCGCCAGGCGCGCCTGCTCCGGGCGCGGCACGATGGCATCCGGATCGAGCGGCCGGCCAAACTGGCGGACAAACGCATTGTAGATCAGGTTCGCGCCCGCCGCCTGCGCCGGATGCACGTTGATGGATACATTCGCCCCGGGCGGCCACAGCGGCTCCGTCCGGCCGGCAGGCAAAAAATAGGCCTTGGCTTCAAAGTGACCCGGCTCCAGCAAGGGCAGCGCCAGCCGCCAGCCCCCCGCGCCGTCAGGCAGCATGGGGATATCCCGCCAATCGCGCGCCTGGCGTTTGCGCCGGCGGAGGGTTTCCCTCAGGATTTCACGGCGGCGCAGGGCATCCCGGCCCAGATTCGTGCGCAGCCAGGCCTGCCCGGCGGCATGTGCATCCAGACGCAAGCGAAACTCGGCCACATCGCCGCAAAACTGCGCCCGGCGGGTGCCGGGCGCGGGCTGCTGGAATATAATATTGGTGTCAGGCATGGTGTTTCAGTTTGAATTGAACGTGCGCGAATCAGCGCCGGAGGCCTGGCGGTGAAACCCCTGCAACCTTCTGCGTAAATTATTGCATGCGGCACGGTATGTCAACGGTCTTTTGTGTTAATGTCTTTTATATCACCTGAATTTTGCACCGCGCAAGTTTGGCGCAGGGCGCGGCGCGAGGGGTGCCGCTGTATAAGTATACCGCAAACCCCCGAGCAACAAAGCCATGCGCTAAAATCGCGCGGCCGGCTGCGGGCTGTGCCTGCCATAGCATCCGTGCGACGGCGGGCGAATATTGGTGTTTCTGATCCCTATGCTGGCGTAACCATATGGGTGATAGCAGATAACTGTGCAAAAATAAATTTGCACGCTCTATGATTGCTTTAAATCATTTTAATACCAATATTCATGCAAAATTCAGGTATCAACAGTCTTTTTGAGCTACCCTGAATTCGCGATGATGCCGGGATGCCGCAGGCAATGCAGCAAGAGCGGTCCTGATCCGGCGTGTTCAACTGCTGGTTGCCTGCCGGCCGTAAAAATATACTAGAATACGGGACTGACCCCTGTGCCCCCTGTGCCACCGAAACTAAGGCTGGCCCGCAGGCTTCGCGGGACCCAGCATCCGTTCGAGCTTTCCGGCAAGGGCGGCGGCGGCGAAAGGCTTCTGGATAAATTCGGCATCCGCCGGTGGATTCTCGCGGGCAAATACATCGCTGGTGTAGCCGGATATGAACAGGCACTTGAGGCCGGGGCGGATCGCGCGGAGTCTTCTGGCCAGTTCGACACCGTTAATGTCCGGCATGATGACGTCCGTGACCAGGGCGGCCAGGCCGCCGGCCTGGTCTTGAGCCAGGCGGAGGGCAATGGCCGGCGAGGAGGCTGGCAGCACGGTGTAGCCCAGGCGTTCCAGCATCAGCTTGCAGGTTTGGAGCATTCCCGGATCGTCCTCGACCAGAAGTATCTTTCCATGACCTTTTACGGTGGCCCCGGCCTTCGGATTCTGCTCGGGCATGGCCGCCGCATGGTGGCGCGGTATGTGGATCCGGAAGGTTGTCCCGCGGCCCGGCGTACTGTCGACATCGATGAAGCCCTTGTTCTGGGTGACGATGCCGTAAATGGTGGCCAGCCCGAGCCCCGTTCCCTTTCCCATGTCCTTGGTGGTGAAGAACGGCTCGAACAGGTGGGACCGCGCCTCTTCGCTGATGCCGCTCCCCGTATCAGCCACCGAAATGACGACATAGTCGCCCGGACTGGCGCCGGCATGGCCGGCGCAAGCGGCGGCGTCGAGACTGATATGGCCGGTTAGGATGCTGACCCGGCCCGTTCCTGCAATGGCATCCCGCGCATTGACGCACAGGTTTGCCAGGATCTGGTCGACCTGCGAGGAGTCCATATGCACGGGCCAGAGGCCGGTTCCGGGTTTCCAGATGAGCTCGATATTCTCGCCGATGAGCCGGCGCATCATTTTCAGCAGGCCCTCGATGGTCGTGTTCAAGTCGAGCACCTTGGGCAGGATGATCTGTTTGCGGGCAAAGGCCAGCAGTTGGCGGGTGAGGTTGGCGGAGCGTTCGGCCGCTTTCTGTATCTCCAGGAGGTTATCGTGAATCTCCTGGCCGGGTTTGGTTATGTCCAGGCACAACTCCACGTGTCCGAGGATGACGCCCAGCATATTGTTGAAGTCGTGCGCCACGCCGCCCGCGAGGCGGCCGACGGAGTCGATCTTCTGGGCCTGGATCAGTTGGGACTGCATGCGTTCGCGTTCGGCGTCAGCCTTCTTTTTATCCGTAACGTCTCGGATGATCGCGACCGTGCCTTGAGCGGGATCCTCGGGATTGATGGGGGCGGCCGTTACGATGACGTCGCGGAACACCCCGTCGCTGCGGCGCAGCCGTGTTTCCGTGGAGGCGATCCCCGCGGTCCGGAGGTTGTTGTAGAGCTCATGGCCCACCCGCTCCCATTCCTCGTCGGTCTCGTACAGCATCCGGGTTGACTTGCCAATGAGGTCCTCTTCCGGGTAGCCGAACGTCTCGCACCAGTACTTGTTGGCGCGGGCGTAAAGCCGGTTCTGCATGAGGCAGATGCCAACGGGGGCAACCTCGAACACGCTGAGGATGGTTGCCTGGCTCTGGTTCAGCGCCTCCTCCGCCTGCTTGCGGTCGGTGATATCCAGCTCAATGCCGTCCCAGATGATATTGCCGTCGTCCAGGATCCGGGGCGCGGAGACGATGTTGTGCCAGCAGAGCCGGTCGTCGGGCAGCCTCAACCGCACGTCGATATTGAGCTGGGAGAGGGTCTGAATGGCCGCGGATTCCGCTTCCGCCAGCAGGGCGCGGTCCTCGGGAATGACCTGGTTGTAGATCATAGCCGGATCTGCGAGGGCCGCCTCGACGGTGCAGCCATGGAGCCGTTCCACAGCAGGGCTGACATAGGAAAACCGGCGCCCTGACCCATCGGCGCTGCAAATGACCTGGTACACCATGCCGCGGGCGAGATTTTCATTCAGGCGTTGGAACTGTTCGGCGGTGGCGCGCAACTGCTCCTCGAATTGCTTCTGCACCGTGATGTCGCGGTCAACCCCGATGAAGCCCGCCAGGTTGCCGCGCCCGTCAAGAATGGGGCTGCCGTTGCTTTCGAGAATCCGGTAGCCGCCATCCTTGGCCTTCCAGCGGATGATCCACCCCCGCCACCCCTGCTTGGCCGCAATGAGACCGGGCAGTCTCTGTCCCACCGTGCGCCGGTCCTCCTCATGCATGAACTCGAGGGCGTTCCTGCCGACAAACTCCGCCGGCGTGTAACCCAGGATCTCGGTGACGGCTGCCGTGGAAAACGTATGGGTGCCGGCCGGGTCGATCGCCCAGACCCACTCGTTCGTCAGGGCGAGGAAGTGCTTGAGGTGCTCGGCGACGATGCTGCCTGGTTGTTTCCGCGTTGGCGCCTTGTCCATGACGGCATATTAACGTGACCGGTCATTATTTTCAAGAGAAATTACGGGCGTGCCGAGTCGGCACGGCTGCGTCATACGCGGAAAAGGCGGCTCGGTACGGCTTGCCCTGCATAGCTTAAGCGAAGTCCGTCAAAACCGGACGCAGCCCGCAGGGAGACTTCGCCCTACCGGAAAATGTTCGGCGGACAGCTTGACTATTGCCGGGCCGGGATATAACATTCGCTGAAACACGACGGAATTAGAGCGGATTAGCGGGCATGGCCCGCATGGCAGGAGCGGGAAATGTTTACGGGATTGATCCAACAGGTCGGACGGCTGGCGGAAATCAAAACCGCGGCCGGCGGCGCGCGCCTGCGGATTCATGCCGTCTGGCCGGAACGCCTGGCGCCGGGCGAGAGCATTGCCGTCAATGGCGCCTGCCTGACGGCTGCCGCCGTTTACGACGATGGGTTCGCCTGCGATGTGCTCCAGGAAACGCTCCAGCGCACCAGCCTGGGCGGCAAACGGCCGGGCGCCAGGCTTAACCTGGAACGCGCCCTGCGCCTGGGCGAAGCGCTGGGCGGGCACCTGGTGGCCGGGCATGTGGACGGCACCGGCGCCGTGCGGGGCCGGCGCCCGGTGGGACGGGATATCGCGCTCCGGATCGCCTGCAGCCGCGAACTGCTGGCGGGTATGGTGCCGAAGGGTTCGATTGCCGTGGAAGGCGTCAGCCTGACCATTGCCGGCTTGGAAGCGGACGCTTTCACAGTGCACCTGGTGCCGTTCACCCGCCGGGAGTCCACGCTGGATGAAGCGGCGGAAGGCGACCTGGTCAACCTGGAAACCGACCTGATCGGCAAATATGTGGTCCGCTATCTTGGCGGCGTTCCGCCGGCCGCTCCGTTGACGCTGGACCGGCTGCAAGCGGCGGGATTCTGACACACCGCAGGTGGCACACCTCAGGACTACCGGGCATCCGCGCGGGCGGCCGCCGCCAGGCAGGGGGTTTCTTCCGGCGCTGCCCGGGCCGGCTCCGGCGCGGGCATGGCCAGCGGGCATACCGGCGCGGCGGCGGGTTGGCCGGCCGGCGCGTCCGGCACCTGCTGATACACGAAGCGCTTCCCTTCGTAATTGCGCAGCACCACCTGGCGGTCGTTTATGGATTCCACGTACTGGGGCAGCAATGGGATTTTGCCGCCGCCGCCGGGGCTGTCAATGACGAAGTGGGGCACGGCCAGCCCGGAAGTCCAGCCGCGCAGGCCTTCCTGGATGATTTCCAGTCCTTTTTCCACGCGGGTGCGGAAATGTTCGGTGCCGGCCACCATATCGGCCTGGTAGATGTAATACGGGCGCACGCGGCATGAAAGCAGCTTGCGCATGAGGGTTTTCATCACTTCCGGATCGTCGTTCACCCCGCGCAGCAGCACGGTCTGGTTGCCCAGTTGGATGCCGGCATCGGCCAGCATGTTCAGGGCGCGCCGGGATTCCGGAGTGATTTCATCCGGGTGGTTGAAATGCACATTCATGAAAAGCGGGTGGTACCTTTTCAGGACGCGCACCAGCCGGGTGGTGATGCGCTGCGGCAGGAAGCACGGCATGCGGGTGCCGATGCGGATGATCTCCACGTGCGGAATGGAGCGTACGCCCTTGAGGATGGTATCCAGCCGGGCATCGGAAAGCATCAGCGGGTCGCCGCCGGAAATGATGACGTCGCGGATTTCGGGATGGGTCCGGATATATTCCAGGCCGCGGGCGATGAAGCGCGGATGCATCTTGGTGAAGTCGCCCACCATGCGCTTGCGGGTGCAGAACCGGCAATAGGAGCCGCATTCATGGGAAACCAGGAAGAGCACCCGGTCGGGATAGCGGTGCACAATCCCGGGCACGGGCGAGTCGTGGTCTTCCTCCAGCGGATCGTCCATGCCGCAGGAGTCCTGCAACTCCCGGATATCGGGGACCACCTGCCGGTAAATCGGATCGTTCTTGGCCTTGATCAAGCCCAGGTAATAGGGATTGATGCGGATGCGGAACCGCTCAGCCAGCCGGCGCACATCCGCGACATTCAAGCCGAAAATTTCGGCTACTTCCTCCGCCGTCGTCAGGCTTTTCTGCAGCAACTTACGCCATCCTTCCATGGCAATCCAACCTTTCTATAGATATTTGCAGTAAATTACCCGGTCGTCCCCGGGCCGGTAAAAATCGCGGATTCGCGCGCATTCCGTATAGCCTGCCCGCAGATAGAATTGCCGGGTAGGCTTATACTTGTCTTGTGAAGACGTCTCTATCACAATGACTCTCCCTTTTTTTTGTTTAACGGTGTTTTCCACCTGCGCTACCAAAGCCTTGCCGTAACCCCGGTGCTGGGCGGCCGGATGCACGGCGATCCAGTACAAATCGAAAGTGCCCTCGGTCATCGGCGTCGGGCCGTAGCAGACATAGCCCGCCGGCCGGCCGGCGTCGTCCTCCAGCACATCCACGATGTAATCGCTCTGGCAGGGCTGTTCGAGGAACGTGTCCATCAGTTCCACCGCCACCTTTTCCTCCTCGGCGGTGAACATGTCCGTGGCGCGGATCACTTCCCGCAGCGCATCGCGGTCGGCGGCATCCAGCATAGGTCGGATCAACATGCCGCGCCTCGCTTTCCGCGCCCGGCCGCCCGGACCTGGGCGCTCCAGAAATCGGCATACCCGATGTCCGCCGCGGCCAGCGCGCGCGCCAGGCCGGCGTCCAGCGAGGTATCGGGATTGGGATTGATTTCCAGCAGGTAAATCCGGCCGCGCCGGTCCATCCGGAAATCGAACCGGGCGTAACCGCGCAGGCCGGCGGCCGTCCAGGCGCGCAGCGCCGCCTCGCGCAAGGCCCGGGCGGCCCGCTCCGGCAGCCGGGCGGGGCATTGCGGCGTGGTGTTGCGGTAATACTCATGCCGGGGCTGCCACTTCGCCTGGTAGCCCACCAGGCGCGGCGCGCCGGCCGGCAGGCCGTCGAACCGGATTTCCGCGATGGGCAAAACTTCCAATCCGCGCCGTTCGATGACCGCGACGTTGAACTCCCGGCCGTCAATGTATTGCTCCACCAGCGCCGGCCGGGCATAGCGCCGGGCCACGCGCCGGATTTGCACGGCCAGGTCGGTGCGGCGGCGCACCACGGAATGGCGGTAAATGCCGATGCCGCCGTCTTCCGCCGCCGGCTTGACGATCAGCGGCCAGCCGGCCGTCCGCGGCACATCCGCGGCGGCGGCGGCCAGCCAGCCGTCCGGGACATTCACGCCGGCGGCGCGCAGCAGCAGCTTGGTCTGGAATTTGTCCTGGCACAACTGCAAAGCGCGCGCGCCGTTGCCGGTGAAAGGGATCTCCAGCAGTTCCCACAAGCCGGCCAGGTGCGCTTCGTATTCCGGGCGGCCGCGGAAGCCTTCGCACAGATTCACCAGCGCGGCCGGGCGCAACCGCCGCAGGCGGGCGCAGATATCCGGCACGCTGTCCCGCACGGGGAGCAGCGCCGGCCGGGGCCAGCCGGCTTGCGCCAGGGCCGCCGCCGCCTGCCGCGCCGCGCCGGCCACCGCCTGTTCCGCCGCCGCTTCGCCGGTCCGGCCGCTGAGAGGCATGTAAACGCTATACACGATTGCCACGCGCTTTGTTTTGGTATGGTTGGCGGGTTGCATCAGGCAAGGCCGCATCGTTTAAGGGCAATTTGCGCAACGCGCAGGATCAGGGCATCGTAATCGTAACCCGCCGCGCGCGCCGCCGCCGGCAGCGCGGAATTATCGCGGGGATCCGGCAGCACGCCGGGCAGCGGATTCAATTCGATGATTTTGGGAACGCCGGCGGCATCCAGCCGGATGTCCATCCGGCACCAGTCGCGCAGACGCATTACCCGCGCGACGCGCAAGGCCAGCGTGCGGATGGCTTCGACGAGTTCCGGCGGCGCCTTCGCCGGGCAGACGTGGATCGCCAACGGGCGGGCCGGATCGTCCCACACCCATTTGGCTTCGTAGCCGTAAACCGGATTGGCGCCCGGCGGCAGCACGGAGTGGTCAATTTCCACCAGCGGCAAAACTTCCCAGTCCGGCGCATTGCCCAGCAGTCCGACCGTGAATTCCCGGCCCGGCAAAAACTCCTCCACCAGCGCCGGCTGGGCATACCGGCGCAACACGGCCTGCGCCTGCGCCATCAGGTCGGCGCGGGTGCGCACCATGCTGGCATTACCGATACCCATGGACGACCCCTCCCGCAGGGGCTTGACGATCGCCGGCAGGGGGAAATCCGCCAGGCTGCCGAGCTCCGCCGGGGAGTCCACCATGCGGAAGGCCGGCGTCGGCAGGTGGTTGGCCAGCAGGATTTCCTTGGCGCGGGACTTGTCCAGGCAGAGGCCCAAGGTCAAGGCATCCGAGCCCAGGCAGGGGAGATCAAGCATCTCGCAAACGATCGGGATGTGGCATTCGCGGTTGGCGCCGCCGAAGCCCTCGGAGATATTGAAGACGAAGTCAGGGCGCAGGGCGCGTAATTTCTCGAAAACCGCAACATCGCCTTCCAGCCGGGTTACCTTGTATTTGCGCGATAAAGCCACATCCAGCGCCGCAATGGTTTCCTCGGTGTCGTATTCCGCCAACTTATCCGGAGGCTCTTCGTCTTCGGCCACAGGCTCGGCCGGACGACGATTCGGAGCCACCTCCAAGGCTTTATGTTTGGATGAATAAACCAGAGCAACGTGCAATGTTGTCTTCAAGCTTAAACCTTTATGACCGGTGTCATGCGCCTGATTCCCGGCTCACCGGCCGGTTTTCCGCGGCGCGCTTCCGCCATACCACATACTACTATCCGTACTATCCGTAGTATTGCCGGAAGTTTAAACAACTATATTTAGTTGTCAATAGTTTTGGGCTGTTTTTTTAATTAAAAATAATGGCGCAGCCCTAACCGCAGACCGGCATCGTTGTTGCGGCCGCCTTCTTCGTCGTCGGCAAACGCGTCTTCGCTGGCAAGGTCGTAAAAAATCTCCGTCGAAATGGCCAGGGTCTGCGAGAGAAAGAATTTCAAACCGGCGGCGGTATCCAGCAGCAGATAATTCTTGTCGTAATGGCTGCCGAAGTCGAACATCACGCGGGCGGCCAGGAACGGCATGACGGCATTGTAGGTGTCAAAGTTAATTTCGCCGAACGTGCCGATGCGGTAGCCCATGTCGCGTCCGTCATACAACATGCCCAGCATGCCGCCGGCCTGGATGTTATCCATGAAAAAATATCCCAGGGTGGGATAGACCATGAACTCGACATCGCCGTCGGGGCTGTCGAAATCCAGGTTGCCCTGTAATCCCAGCTCCAGGGTGTCCTTCTCGATGACCGCGCCGAACCCGCTCACCGCGGCCAGCAACATCGTCAGCAACATAGTTTTTTTCATGAGCGCCAATCCTCCTGTATTGTTTTGCCGGCCTTTTTACATGAATTTAAAATGTTGTCAACAGATAATTTTTTTCTGTATTTTCAGCACCGTCTTTCAGCCGGAAACCGTTGCGTCCAGCCCGGCCAGCGGCGCCGCGCGCAGCGGCGCATAAACGGGGCCGCCGGGGCCGAGCCGGCTTTCCATCAGGCAAATCCGCTCGACGGCCAGCGCGCCGAACACGGCGGCGGCATTCCGCGCGATCGCCGCCGCCAGGCGGTCGGAGTTCCTGGCGGAACGCACGCGCCCGATGGTCAGGTGCGGGTGAAATGCCTTTTCGCGCTCGCCTAAAGCGGCGCTGTTCCGCGGCATGGCGCGGCAGAGTTGCCGCTGCATTTCCGCCAGGGGGTCGGCCGGCTGCAACCCGGCCCAGATGATCCGCGGCGCGCGCGGCGGACCGAAGCAGCCCAGCCCGGCGGCTTCCACGGCACAGCGCCGGCTGGCCGCCGCCGCCGCGGCGACCGCATCGGCGACAGCCGGAATTTCCGCGGCCGGGACATCGCCGAGAAACAACAAGGTGCAATGAATGTTTTCCGGCCTGGTCCAGCTGACATGGCCCTGGGCCAGGGCCAGCCGCCGCTGCATCCGGACCAGCGCGGCCCGGACGGCGTCGTTGATTTCGACCGCCACGAATGCGCGGATATGCCCGGGCGAGGCCATCATCAGGCCGTGATTTTCAGGAAAGGCAGTTTATCCGAGGGCAGTTGGCCGGAAGGCCGGGCCGCGCGGCGCAGGCAGCGGAACTTGATGCCCCAGGCCCGGCCGTGGTTGGACGCCAGGGCAAAGACCACGGTATGCCGGCCCTGGCCGGCCTGGAACGGGATCAGCGCCTTGTCCACGCCGGCCGGGTTGGCGCCCTTGCGGTCGCAATACACGGCGCGCCCGTTGATCCAAATTTTCACCGGGCCGTCATACCCCACGCCCAGGTTGATGCGCGCGGCCTTGGCGCAGACCAGGCGGCAGACAAAATACACCATCAGGTCGCGCGGCGCGCAGTTGAATTCGTCCCGGTGCAAATCCCAAAAACCGCCGGGGAACTTCCGGAGCTTGAGGCCCAGCCGGCGGAAATTCGCCGGCAGTGGCAGTTTGCGGATATCCGCCGGCGCGGGCAGCGGGCGGCTGACCAGGGCGCGGTCGGCAAAGTTGCCGGCGAGCGCGGGCGCCTGGCCGACATTCAGCGTCCTGAGATCCCGCAGCATGCGGCGCCGCAATTGCGGCGTATTCAAAGGCAGCGGTCCGAACACCGGCAGGGAGCGGTCGGCGCCGTCGGTGATATTGCAACAGGGCGCCAGGCCGCGGCCATAATGTAAAACCATCCCGGCGTGCAGCGCCGTGGCGCGCAAGACCACGGCTTGCTTGCGCAATTCGACGCGGTAGGCGTATTCCATGCCGGACGGGTCGGCAAGCGTGAAGCCGGCCGGGCGGCCGGCCGCCTGCAATTGTCCAGCGACATGCTTGAAGGTCAACACGACATGCGCGCAGTTATGCTTGCGGTCGCGCTCGAAGCTGATGCCGCCCAATTCGATCGGCGGTAAGCCGCGGGCGGGTTCGCGGCGCAAGATCAGCATCGCCTGCGCCAGCCGGCGGCCCAGCCGGACCATCTCCCGCCCGGCGACGTGGATGGAATCGTCCAGGGCCAGGTCAATCGCCGGCACGGTCAGGAGATTTTTAATCAGCCGCGGCAGGCAGCGTTGTTGTTCCTGAATTTGATTCCAGAACACCGCGCGGTCGGGCTGCCAATTATAAACCCCGGCCAGTTGGACGATGGCCCACGGCAGCCGCGGCTGGCGGAAATCGCGGCGGACGGCGGCCACGAGGCGCTTCATCCGGCGGGTATACTGGCCCGCGCTTTTTTCCTGGGCATCCGACTCGCCCTGGTACCATAACATCCCGGCCGCCTGGCCGCCGCTTTTGACAAACCGGCGCAGCATGGCGCCGTAAAGGCTGCGTGAGCCGAGACGTTTGCGCGCGGGATCCCATTGCTCCATGGACGACCCGCCATGGGCGCAGGCCAGCAAGCCTTGCGGCACGCCGGTCTGACGGAGCATTTCCCGTCCAAAGCTCATGGCCGGACCAACCCCCACCCCGTTGGGCCGGCCGCGCGGCGCGCGCGCGCGCGGCGTCCGTGAATCCGGCCAGCCGCTGTGGACCGCATCCACCGACTCGGCCAGGACGTGGATCGGGTCGCGCGCCACGCCCCATTCGTCGTTCATGTACATGGCGCGCACCAGGGGGTGCGGCTTCATCGCATCGCGCAGGCGGCCGATGCCTTCCATGTTCGACTGGCCGGCCAGCACCCAGACATCGCCAACCAGCACATCGGCGATGGTGATTTCCTCCAGCACGGCGCCGGCCGGGGAGCGGATGGCCAGGACGATGGCATAAGGGCCGCCGGCCGGCAGACCGCGCAGGCGGCCGGCGAACTTCCCGCCGCGCGCGCGGCCGATCGCCCGCGCCTTGAAGCCCGGCAGACTGCGCCCATTGCGCGCCGCCGCGGCCGTCACAATCCCCGCCTGCGCGCAAACACCCGCAATGCTGGCATCGCAGCGATTGCTGCGGTCGCGCTGCAGCACCATCCTGTCAAACAATCCGGTTTTGATTTCCATATGATTGTTTCCCCCTGGAATTGTGAGTGTTCGGTGTTAGTGCCCCGGCGGGTTTACTCCGCCGGAGACCAAGGTTATAAGTGTTCGGTGTTCGGTAATTTCAAAAGTCCCCCGACGGGCTTGTTCCACCTGCGGCGGACAAGCCCGTCGGAGACCTAGGTTATGCAAAACGCCATGTGTTGTTTAAAAATAACACCTTGTGTTTTTGCATAACCTTTCGTTCCTGCCACGCAAGGTGGCAGGGGACGACTTTTGATATTGAATCTTACGATAAAATTATTTCGCGCAACGGACGCTTGGGCACATGATGGCGGCCGGCGGCATCGCGCCAGTACTTGATCGCGCCGCGGCGCGCGGTCTCCAGGATCACCGTCTCCCGCGGCCGGCCGAGGGCAAGGGCCAGCAGGATTTCGTAACGCGCGGGGATGCCCAGAACGCGGCGCAAGCGGGGGCGTTCGATGGAACCGATCATGCAGCCGCCCAGCCCCGCGGCCGCGGTGCCCAGCATGATGCTCTGGGCGGCAATGCCGTGGTCGCAGCCGAAATCCTTGCGGATGGCGGTGTCGCCCAGAATGACGATATAGGCCGCCGGGCGTTCCCCCGGCGTCGGCCCGGGCCAGTCTTTAAAATACCCGGCCCAGGCCAGGCATGGGAAAATTTCGGCATTGCGGCGCGGCGCATTGACCGGGATGAATTTCAGCGGCTGCAGGTTGCCGCCGGAAGGCGACAGCCGGGCCAGCTCGATCAACCCGCGCAGGGTTGACATGGGAATCCGCTGCTTTTCGTAAAACCGCCGGAAAGTGCGGCTGCGCTCCACCAAGGACGCCACGGCTGGCAGCCGGGGAATTCCGGCGGCGGGAATTTTCATATCTGCCAGGCCCCTTTTTTGGCGGAATCCCTGATGACGGCGCAGGCGCGCGCCGGGCCGGTCTGCCGCAGGCGGTCGGCCAGCGGCTCATCCAGCGCCGGCAGCCGGCCGACGGATTGAAACAGGCGGTTGCGCGCGGCGGGCTTATTGCCGAATTCGGCGGCCGCCGCCGTGCCGTTGTACGGATAATTCGCATAGCCCGCCAGGATGGTATGCCCCACCATGATCGCCGCGCCGGCCAGGAACTGATCGGCGTAAGGCCGCAGCGCCTCCGCCGCCAGGTCGTCCACGAACGGCTGGCCCGCCTTGTTCATTTCCGTGCCGATCTGCACCGGCAGGTGCAGGCGGACGGCCAGCTTGACGATTTCGTCCAGCTTCTCCAGCTTGCGCGCGCGCGCCGCCGGGTCGGCAATTTTATGGTTGCGGTCGGGAATGATGTTCAACGCGCAGACGCCTTTGGCGCACATGCATTCCAACATGGCCGCGGGATCGGCTTCGGCGGCGCTGCCGCCATCGAGCCAGGCGATCATGGGCAAGGCATCGCATTCGCGCACCCAGCGGATAAAGTCGTCCAAAGGCGGAAAAGTATGCGGGCCGGGCTGCTCGTAGCCGAGGCCGCCGGCCTTAACCAGCAGGGCCCGGATGAACTCCTCCATCGGCGCCTCGGCTGCGGCATGGCGGGCAATGACTTCGATGGGCTTCTTCGACAAGTCGGCCCAGAACCGGTGGTTGGCCGGCGCGGCGGGGAAGGCAGCTTCGGCCTTGCGGCGGTAGGCGCGCACGATGTGCCGTTCGGTGGGCGCGCCCGCCGGGGTCAATGGCAGAATTTCGGCGTCGTAATCCAGGGCAATCGCCGGCACGGCGGCGTTGATCCGGCTGACCAGCGCGCGGTTGCGCGCCTGTGCCTGCTCGCGGTACTGCTGCAGCACCACGCCCGGCGGCGAGCCCGGCGCCGGAAGGCGGACGAAGCCCGCGCCCATGATGTAAGCCACCCCGGGTTCGCCGGGCGAATTGATATCCGCTTCCGCGTATTCCGGGAAATATGCCCGGGTTTCGATGTTGACGGTTGCGCGCAGTTTCAATATCCGGCCGGCGGTCAAAAACTCGTCCAACCCATCCAGCACGTCGAAATCGCACAGCCCGGCGGCGAACAATCCCGCGCGCGCCGTATCCCAGGCCAGGTGCGCCGGGGAGCAGCCCAGGTTGTTGTATGAAAAAAACGAATGCATATGCATGTTGGCCAGGGGCGCCTCGGCCGGCGGCCGCCAGCCCGGCCCCGCCGCCAGGCGCCGCAGGGTTTCCAACCGTTGCGCCTGGTCATACACATCCAATTCCGGTGCTTTGGAGTATGATTCTTTATTCATGGCGCCATTCTAAAGCTTCCGCCGTGAAAAATCCATGCTAAAATCCTGGCCCGGCAATCTGAAATTCTGGGGCGAACGTTACCGCCGGCATTTCGGCGGCCGGGTGATATCCCTGCCCTATCCGGCCGGCGTGGAGATGGTTGGCCGCGCGGCGGCCCGGGTGCGGAGATGTCGGCTTGGTGCCGCCAGGCAACCGCCCGGCGAAACGATCCGGGGTCCGGCGGCGGCAAATAGAATGGACAAGCCGGAGCTTGGTTGCTATCTTTTCCGCACTCGAAAGGATAATCGCATGGTCTCGTTAAAAACACTCCAACAACTGGTCCGGGAATACGGCACGCCGCTGTTCGTGGTGGACCATGACGAGCTGCGCCGGAATTACCTGACCTTCAAGAAATACCTGCCGCGCGTCCAGGCCTATTACGCCGTGAAGGCCAATCCCGACCCGGCCATCGTCAAGACGCTGTACCAGGCGGGCGCGAGCTTCGATGTCGCTTCCATGCCGGAATTCATGGTGGTGTACGAAAACATCAAAGACCTGCCCCCCAAGGAGCGGCAGGATTGGATTTGGGACAAGATCATCTACGCCAACCCGATTAAAGCCGAGGAAACCCTGCGGGAACTCAACCAGTACAAGGCGCTGGTAACCTATGACAACACCGAGGAAATCGCCAAGATCCGGCAATTCGCGCCCCAGGCCGGCCTGGTGCTCCGCCTGAAGGTTCCCAACACCGGCGCGATGGTGGAGTTATCTTCAAAATTCGGCGCGGCGCCAGGCGCGGCGGTGGATTTGATCCTGGAGGCCGACCGGGCGGGCTTGACGGTGGAAGGCTTGAGCTTCCATGTCGGCAGCCAGACCACGAATTTCGAAAATTACGTGCAGGCAATCAACCTGGCCGCGGGCGTGTTCGAAGAAGCCCGCGCGCGCGGCTATACCAAGATGTTCCTGCTGGATATCGGCGGCGGCTTCCCGGCGCCTTACGATGCCACGGTCAAACCTTTCCGCGAGCTGGCCAGGAAAATCAACGCCGAGTTGGACCGGCTGTTTCCGAAGGAAATCCAGATCCTGGCGGAGCCCGGCCGGTTCATGGTGGCGACCGCCGGCACGGTCATCGCCAAGATCATCGGCAAGGCCGTCCGGGACGACAAGCTCTGTTATTACATGAACGACGGCGTCTATCACACCTTCTCGGGGATCATCTTCGATCACTGCCGCTATCGCCTGCAGGCGTTCAAGCGGGGGACGAAACAGATTTGCACCGTGTTCGGCCCGACCTGCGACGCGCTGGACGTGGTTTCCATGGCCGAGGAGTTGCCCGGCAACCTGGCGCGCGGCGACCTGCTCTACAGCCGGAATATCGGCGCCTACAGCGTAGCGTCATCCACGCCGTTCAACGGCTTCCCGCCCGCGCGGATCGTGCACGTCAATCAGTAAACCAGCCTGGCCACTGGGCGTATCCGGAATCCGCTCTGCTGTAGTGGCCGAACTGTGTTCGGCTTCCGGAATCTGCTCTCCTGTAGCGGCCGCGCCGCCTACCGTGCAGACTTCCGCGGGCGGGACGCAGTCCGCGGCCGGGACGCCAAGGCAATCATCGGGTTGGCCGCGGAAACCGTCACCGTGGCGGTGGACCTGGCCAACTCTTCCTCCAGTGAGCCGACAGCGCCGTCGAACGAATCCTTGCCGCCCGGCGCGATTTCCTTGATCTCCGTCGGCAAGCCGATCTGGTCCAGCAAGGCGATGAACGGCTCGGGATCGAGTTCCTCGACGTTCACCATGGTCCGCGGATTCCAGACGCCCCGGGCCGCCAGCAGGGCGGCGGCCACCGGCGGCACCCCGGCGGTATAGCTGATGCCCTGGGATTCAACCTCCTCGTAGCATTGCTTATGGTCGGAGACCTGGTAAATCAAGACCTCGCGCGGCCGGCCGTCTTTCCAGCCCTTGACGAAATTGCCGATGCAGGTCTTGCCGGTGTAGTTCGGCGCCAGCGTCTGCGGATCGGGCAGCAGCGCCTTGACCACCTTCAGCGGCACCACCTGCTGCCCGGTGGTCAGGGTCACCGGCAGATGCGAGAGGAACCCGAGCGTGCGCAGCACGGTGAAAACATTGATGTAATGGTCGCCGAATCCCATCCAGAACCGGATACTGTTGGCGTCGATATTCCGCGAAAGCGAATGCAACTCGTCATGGCCGTTCAGGTAGATCGGCTGGGCGCCGACCACCGGGAAATCGTAAATACGCTTCACGGAATGGGTGGGATATTCCCGCCACTGGCGGTCAATCCAGGTCCAGACCTTGACAAACTCGCGGAAATTGATTTCCGGATCGAAATTCGTTGCGAAATACTTGCCATGCCGGCCGGCATTGACATCCATGATGTCAATCGTATCAATCTTGTCGAAATAGCGCTTCGCTGCCAGCGCGCAGTAGGCGTTGACCACGCCCGGATCGAATCCTGTCCCCAGGATGGCCGACAGGCCTTTCTCCCGGCAGCGGCCGCGGCGTTTCCACTCGTAGTTGGCGTACCAGGGCGGATTCTCGCAGACTTTGTCCGGCTCCTCATGGATAGCGGTATCCAGGTAAACCGCGCCGGTTTCCAGGCAGGCTTCCAGGACCGACATGTTGATGAACGCGCTGCCCAGGTTGATGACAATCCCGGTCTTGGTTTCCTGGATCAGGCGGACGGCCGCGGGCACGTCCAGGGCGTCGAGTGTTCGGGAATACAGTTTCCGGGCCGGATCCTGCACATGGCCCTTGCGCCGGACGCTCTCAATGATGGCGTCGCATTTGGCCTGGGTGCGCGATGCCAGGCAGATATCCCCGAGCTCGGCATTGTGCATGGCCGCCTTGTGAGCCGCCACATGCGCCACCCCGCCGGCGCCGATGATCATGACATTGGGTTGCATAGCTTTTCCTCCTCATCCTAGACTGGCAAGATAATCTTCGTAGTTGAAAGCCCGCACCCGGACCAGCCGGCCGTCCAGCCGCCGGACGCAGATGGCCGGCATCGGCAGTCCGTTGAACCAGTTTTTCTTGACCATGGTGTAACCGGCGGCATCGGCCACGCGGACCAGGTCCCCCGGCCGCAGCCGGCGGTCAAGCCGGAATTCGCCGAAGACATCGCCGGCCAGGCAGGAGCGGCCGGCAATCAGGCAGCGGTGCCGGCCGGGGCCGGGCCAGGCCAGTCTGGGGCTGAGCCGGTAAATCAGCAAATCCAGCATATGCGCTTCCGTCGAAGCGTCAATGATGGCAATCTCCTTCCGATTGCGCACGACATCCAGCACGGTGGCTACCAGTTCCGCGCCGCCGGTGATTGCCGCCTCGCCTGGCTCCAGGTACACCTGCACGCCGAATGCGCGGCTGAAATCTTTCAGCCTGGCGCAGAATTGGTCCAGCGGATAGCCGGCCTTGGTGAATGCCAGCCCGCCGCCCAGGCTGACCCAGCTCATTTTTTTCAGGAGCGCGCCGTATTGGCGGCCAATCAGGTCCAACGCCGCCGAGAAATTTTTAAAATCGTCATTCTCGCAGTTGAAATGGAACATCAGGCCGGCCAGGCGTGGCGCCGCCCGGGCGAGCGCCCGGCGGTCTGCCACCCCCAGCCGCGAATACCGGCGCGCAGGGTCGGCCAGATCGTAATGCGAATAACTGATGCCGGGATTCACCCGCAACCCCACCGGCAGATGCCGGACCGCGGCATAATGCTCGTCCAGTTGGGAGACCGAGTTGAAAATGACTTTATCGGCGTATTTGCGGACTTCCCGGATTTCGGCCCTGGAAAATCCGACGCTGAAAGCGTGCGTCTCGCCGCCGAATTTTTCCCGGCCCAGCCGGGCTTCGTACAGCGAGCTGCTGGTCGTGCCGTCCATGTAGCGGCGCATCAGCCCAAAGACCGGCCAGGCGGCGAAACATTTCAACGCCAGAACGAATTTAGCGCCGGACGCCGCGCGCGCGCGTTCGATCAGGCGCATATTGCGCAGCAGCCGCCGCTCGTCAATCAGGTAATACGGCGTCGGGAATTTGCGGTAATCGTTCATGCGGATTGAAAATTTGTGTCCAACTATCGCATAACGCGATGGAAAACACAATCAAAACCCGCCCGCCGCTGTATCGCCGCACGGTGTGCGGCATTCCGTTCCGCCCTGTAGCGCCGCACGGTGTGCGGCGTTCCGCTCCGCCCCTGTAGCGCCGCACTGTGTGCGGCGTTCCGCTCCGCCCCTGTAGCGCCGCACGGTGTGCGGCATTCTCGCTCTGCCCTGTAGTGCCGCACTGTGTGCGGCATTCTCGCTCCGCCCTGTATCGCCGCACGGTGTGCGGCATTCCGTTCCACCCTGTAGTGCCGCACGGTGTGCGGCGTTCCGTTCCACCCTGTAGTGCCGCACGGTGTGCGGCTTTCCGCTACTGCTCGGCCGCATACTGTTGACTTATCGATAATATTATTCAACTCAGAAGGATTGAGCCAATATTGAAAGGAATCCGCGATTCCTGAGACTATTTGTATGGCAAACAAAGGCATTGCCAACAATATTACTTTATACCAGTTTGGACTCATCATGTATTTCCTTACAAATAATAATGTCCACTTTACATCGCTCTGCGTATCCCCAGGTACCCAGCCGGGCCGACTCCAGGTTTTGTAGCATGCTCGCACAATTCGCCGACGTCACCAGCCAATACTTCCCCTGAAACAGGCAATGATTTATATATCGGTATTTTAACAAATGGCCGCATTCCATGCCGCGCGTTGCGGAGATTTAGGTCAGTTAGCAGATATATCAATGACCCTTCCCCCCGCTAGACTCCCTCCCCGTTCAGTGCGTGCCCAAGAAAGCATAGTAAGATAATAGACATAACAACCAGAACTCTGTGAATAATCGCTATAGACAAAAGCGGAAATGTAAATAATGGGGACAGGATTATAACTAACGCTGTGACAATAAGCCATATTCCACGGATTCGCGATCCTTTTTCACGCTTTGGTAATTCTCTATAACGATTAACCAATTCAAATACAGCCCATGAAAACATAATTATACCGGCGCAGATAGCCTGCCATCCTTGAACCCTAATCCAAATCGACGCAGACGTCTGTCCATATCTGATTGCAGCAACGCCGACATATCCCATTAGCAGGCATGCACAGGTAAACCAAACAGATGTATTTTGATCTTTCACTTTGGAATCGCTAATTGACTGTATTGTTTATCTGGCGCAAGATTTCACTCAACGCCGTGCCGAAACTCCCCCATCCTGTAGATGGCCCAGGTGTCACTGCCGCCGCGCCAATCTCTACTGATATTAGCACCTGCACTGGGTGAGTAAGCACATATAAGCTGCCTGCGTAGATCGTAACCACTCCTTCCCCCCCTGCGCCAATAATCGCAATCGGCGCGGCCTGTATTTCTGGAGTTGGCCCCCATATTGGATCGTGTGGTGGAGAAGGCGGCCCCCGCAGCGGAGGTGTCTCAAAGGCTTGAGACCCTTTTCCCTGAGTAAGAATTAGTGAAGGCCGCCAAGGACGAGGATCGGTTCTAATTGGAGGGAAAATGGGCCCTGGCGATGTTACAATACCGTGTGGCATATTTTGATACCAGCACCAAGAACCCCAAGTGTCCTGGCACAGCCCTATGGGATCGCGGCTATTGACCGGATTATTGTTGCAGAACACATACTGATTCACCCCGCCGGAAATCCCGATCGGGTCATTGCTTAACCACCGACCAGTCAGCGGATCATACCATCTTGCCCGGAAATAATACAACCCGGTATTCCATGAATATTCCCGACCTTGCCAGAGGAAGCGGTTGCCCACACTGGACACCTTCATCACCCCGCCCGTGGAATCAAACACGCCCAAGACGTTGCCGAACGCATCGTATTCATATGATTTCACGATATTGCCATCGCTGTCAACGATGGCCTGCACGGAACCCAGATGATCCTTGACATAATAATACTTCGTTGCGGCGCCGCCGGTGTGCACGGTCATGGCAAGAATATTGTCCACGCCCGGACCGAAATGGACGACGTGGGAACGGTTCTCCACGCTTTCCGAGCTGGCACTATTTATTTCAAAGAACATTAAATCTACTTTGATAATAAATGACGTTTCCAGCATAATCCTGGCTTCCATTTCAGATTTTCTGCCCCAGACCTCGGCAGTGTCGTCGGAGGCTGTACAGGCTGAGGATTTACATTGCTACTACTTAACCATTCCACCGAACCGTTGGCATAAAGCACCGAATAGCCACCCATACCCTTATGATTTCTAGTTTTATCACGGGCAATGATTTGTTTTGAATCTCCCGTCCCTTCGGGTTTCTTATAGATGTAACTTATGGAATTGGCGATTGTTGATGAGTTGTCATAATCCGCAAAACACTTCAAGCTTCTTTGGCTCTCAAGATACTTTGGATAAAGTTCCTGAAGAGTTACGGGATATTCGCCATCATGTAGATTACGATATTTTTCAATCGCCTGACCGATGCGATACAAGTTATCTAAACAGGCAACTATTCTCGCCTCCGAAGCTGACTTTGCCATATTGTGTACAATCCAAAATACTCCCGCCCCAAGAAGAACGAGAGTAACAAGAATGAATATCGTTTTTGATCGCATAACCAGGCCCCAGACTAGGGAACACTTCCTGGAAGGATTGGAAACGTGCTAATAACTTCTTCAACGATTTTATTTCCGAAGGTGTAGCAGTTGGGATTCCCAATGCCCATAGCGTTATACCCCAGCTTATCTTGATTGGAATAAGCATCCCTAAACTTTGTGAGCATTTTATTGCTTTCATCACAAGTGGTTTCATAATGCCGATTCCACCATTTATTACCGAGCTTCCTAATGCTTTCCACTGTACGTGGCATATCTGGATAATAGCTCTGCAAAAATATTACGGGGTCAATGCAAGCTACTTCCGCTTTGTCTTTCCAGAAAACCCGCCATTGACTTGCGCCCCGATTCCAACTTTGACCGCTGTAGTGGTATATTTCTACACCACCATTTGGAGTATCCACAGCCCAATAAGCGGTGTAACTGACATTGATTCGGTATACATCCAATCCCAACGGATCAATAAACATCACGGGATTGTCGTTGCAAAACACATACTGATTCAACCCACCTGAAATCCCAATGGGATCGTTGGAGAGCCAACGCCCAGTGATAGGATCATACCATCGTGCCCTAAAATAATAGAGTCCCGTCATCCAACTGTATTCTCGTCCCTGCCAGAGGAAGCGATTGCCGATGCTGGATGTCTGAAGGACGCCACCTGTGGAATCATAAACGCCGAGCACGTTGCCCCATCCGCCGTATTGATAACTCTCTACAACCGAACCCGAAGAATCCACGATGGCTTGGACCGAACCGAGATGATCTTTGACGTAATAATAGGTATTGGTCGTTTCACCATGCATCGTCATCGAAAGAATATTGTCCACGCCCGGACCATACGTGTATGACCGGACCAGATTTCCGTTCTGATCGGTGTCGGCAATCACATGCAGGCCGTCATAAATCATTTTTTCAGTCACTCCGCCGCTGCTGACGGAAATCCGGCGGCCCAGCGCGTCATATCCATAGCTCTCGGACTGGGAACCGTTGATGCTGACGGACGTCAGGCGGTACCGGCTGTCCCAGGTCAGAGCCAGCACTCGTCCGTCATTATATGCGATATCGGTCACATTCCCAGCGTCGTCATAATCGCAGTCGCCGATTGCGCCAAAAGTATTGAGCCGATTGCCCTGGCCGAGGCTGTAATTGATATTTGTGCCATTCTCTGTCATCTGCGTCCGATTGCCGGCCCGGTCGTAGGCGTAGGCAACGGTGAAGGTGTTGGAGTCAATATGACGGATTTCAGCGGTCAACCGGTCCAGGTCGTCATAGGTGTAATCATTGGTGGCGCCTTGGTCGTTGATGACGGTCACTTTCTGCGTGATCATGCCGGCGTTGTTGTAGCCGTAGTTGAATGTGATCGGCTGGTTGGTTCCGGCAGCCCAATTGATCTCCGCAACCTGATCCATGACGTCATATTTGTTGGTCACGGAAAAAACGCCGGTTGCGCGCGCCACCTTGGCAATCAGGCCGTTGTTGGAGTTGTAGCTGTAATCGAACGTGCCGGCCGGCGCGGTGATGGAACTCAACCGGTCGCCGGCATCCAACGTATAACTAACATTCCCAACAAGCGATGCGACGGAGGATACCTGGCCGCCCGGATGATATCCGTATTCCACCGTGCTGTTTGGCGTCACGCCCACAGTTTGGGTCAGCCGGTTGGCCATGTCATAGGCATTGGAGATGGCGCCCGCGCTGTCGGATACCTGTTTGAGCAGGCCGTTGGCGAGATATTCGCAGGAAATAGCGGCGTTTGGATAGGCTATCTGGGTCGGTCGTCCGCTGCCGTCATAGTCAAACGACACGCTTGAACCGTCAAAACGTGCCATGGAATCCACGAATTCGCCCACCCCGTAGCTTATGCTCATCCCCTGTCCTTCCACGTTGGTCACCGACACCGGCCGGTCTTGGATGTCAAGCACGTAGGATTCCACCGCCCGGTTCAAGCCATCGCGGATACGCAAGGTGTTGAGCTGTTGGTTGTATTCATGGGTTATGCCAACCGTCTGGCCGTTCACCGTGCGGCTGACCGACTCCAGTTTGCGTGTAGGCAACCAGGACATCCGGGTAACCCGCCCGGCGCGATCCACATGGTTGGTAAGATTACCGATGACGTCGTAGTTGAATGTTTCAAGCATTTGGGGTCAGTCAGTAGATATAACAATATTAAGCAGTTTGCGCCTTTTCTCCCGCAGATCCGGAGAGTTTTTTAAACGACTTTTCTGCTTCGTAATCAATTGACTGCAATACGCGCGGGCGCCCATCTTCAGCACATCTCGAATCCAGTCCAACCGCATCACTGTTTCTGACTGGATGGCTTCGGCCATTACAAGCTTGCGATAATCGTTACATGGAATCCCGGCCAGTTCTTTTTGCCTCCAGGTTGAAATACTTCAGTCCGGAGCTTAGGATCAGCCGCACGCAACTGGATACTTTTAAATGTCAATTGTCAAGGGCTGGCCCTGCGCACTGCCGCGCTTAAGATATCGTCCGTATTCCCGTCCCGCCAGCCGACTACGGCTGTCTATTTCTACACTCCCGTATACTCGCTCCAGTTCCAGCCAGGCCGGAGCTGTAGCGCGCCCCAGGTACGCCGGCAAACTGCCCCAAGGATACTCGCCGGCTTGTTTCACCAGGCCTGCCCGCAGCGGATTGAGATGAATATACGTGCTCACACGGGCTGTGAACCCAGATTCCTCCGCGTCAATCATTACCGCCTTGTACCGGCCCTGAAAAACATGCCCGTGCCGCCGGTGTCGCACATTGTAACGCAGGATGTAGGTGCTTAAAAACCATTTCATCCCAGCCACCAGATTGGTCTCCGGCGTTTCCAGCAGCATGTGAAAATGGTTGCGCATCAATACATAGGCGTGCACCTACCATCCTGTCCGACCACATGTTTCCCCCAGCGTCTTGAGGAACAGGTTGCGATCGGCATCATCTTCGTAAATCGCCTCCCCGCGGTCGCCACGGCTCATCACGTAACGTGTCCGCCATAGCATTGCGCGACGGCGAATACAGGGCGCCAGCGTATTCTACTCTTGGTTGCCTTGGCATATTTGGTATTTGGTATTTAACACCAATTAAATATATTAATCAAGCAAAATATACCAATATTCACGGACTGACCCTCCACCCCCTCCTTATTTCCGCCTTTAACGAGTGACCCCGTATCCCACGGAACACTCTTGAATTAAATCGTCTTTAGTTCCAATTATTCCATCTTTACCAATACTAATTATCGTTATTTTGAAAGAATTATTTTTGTCCGTTTTTAATGACACGGCAATATGATTTCCCCATGCATCAAACAAATTTGGATTTGACGCAAACAAATCGTGCGAATGTTTCATTATAGCATTTGTAATATTTGCCTGTATAAATTCTTCTTCTTGTAATTTATCTAAGGCAACAAAGATTTGTCCAAATGTATCATATGTTTTTAACACATTAACATAAGCTACAAGATATCTGTAAAACAAATAACTTAACATTGCAATCAATATCGACAATATGAGAATAAGGGCTATTATTTTATTTTTCATTGAGCAAACAATGTTGGGAAAAAGGTCCCCGTCAAAGATTGGGGTCAGTCAGTAGATATATCAATATTAAGCAGTTTGCTCCTTTTCTCCCGTAGATCCGGAGAGTATTTTAAACGACTTTTTTGCTTCATAATCAATTGACTGCAATACGCGCGGGCGCCCATCTTCAGCACATCTTGGACCCAGTTCAACCGCATCACTGCTTCTGACTGGATGGCTTCGGCCATTACAATCTTGCGATAATCGTTGTATGGAATCCCGGCCAGTTCTTTCGCCTCAAGGGTGAAATACTTCAATCCGGAGCTTAGGATCTGCCGCGCGCAACCGCATACTCTCAAATGTCATTTGTCAAGGACTGGCCCTGCGCATTCCTAGTCTGGTTATAAATCGCTGGCAATCCTCATTAACGTGCATTAATTTTCACGCCGTTCTCCGCGAGCCATGACGCGGCTTATCCGCCATAGCCTTGCGTGACGGCGGATAGATCGCCCCCGCATATTCTATTCGGTGTTGTCTTGCCATGTGTCACATATCGCATATCCTAAATCATTTGTTAACCATTATTTATATATCTACTGACTTACCCCTTATTCCCCGCATTATATGACGCCGGGGATTATTCCTACTATTTTATTTTCTATGGGATACTAGTGTCTGCATTTTATTTAACTACGCCTAATGGTCTCAATTTCCCGCTTAATGAATGCTGCACACGCCTTAAACTTATCTGTGAATGTCACTTCCGAAGTCTCGGTCATATCGATCTTTCCTACAATGTAGGTTTCATTCTTACTTTTTTTGAAATACCATCCAGAGCTTGTTCGCTTATCTTCAGAGTATTCTAACCAGTAATTAACAGCCTGAAGATTTGTGGAAAGCACTTCTGCAATAGATATTTCCGAAATAAGATCATAAATATCGCAATATCCCGTTTCTTTGAGTAAATCTTTTATGGAAACCGTGCCTGATGTATTGAACGTTTCAGGCAAGGCTATTATTAGGTCTAATACGTCGCTATCATTAGATTTCATAATACATGCCGCCTATCTGATCAGTTGTGTGCCATCTTCGCTCAGACGGAATCCTTTTCCAAGCAAATACTCCAATTCTTTTCGATATGAGCCCGATACTTCTCCTATATCCTTGACAGGATTGGACAAAATGATCTCGTCACCACGGGCAATTAGTCGATCCAAAAACTTTTGATTAGCTGCCCATTGTTCGGCCTTGGTCATTCTGTTCCATATAGCAGTTGGCATCAAAGATTGGGGTCAGTCAATTGATATATCAATATTAAGCAGTTTGCGCCTTTTCTCCCGCAGATCCGAAGAGTATTTTAAACGACTTTTCTGCTTCGTAATCAATTGACTGCAATACGCGCGGGCGCCCATCTTCAGCACATCTCGGATCCAGTCCAACCGCATCACTGTTTCTGATTGGATGGCTTCGGCCATTACAAGCTTGCGATAATCGTTACATGGAATCCCGGCCAGATCTTTCGACTCAAGGTTGAACAACTTCAATCCGGAGCATAGGATCTGCCGCGCGCGCGCTGCGCTATGCGCCTGCATTTGCGCCCCGCCATATCCATCAGCTTTTTTCGACATTTTGGCTTCCAAATCATCCCCGGCTAAGCGCAACAGCTCCTCGCGGAACGCCTGGCTGCCAAAATACCACCCACGGCGGATACTGCTCTGCAAACTTATTCCTATTTTCTTAACGTCTACCAAACCCGCCTGCCGGGACTTGGCTGCCTGCGCCAGGGCGATCAGCCGTCCCAAATACTTCCGCCGGCAGCTGGCGTTATCCGTCAGGCCGGCCACGTTCATTCAGCGCTCCACGCTCAACCATCCCGAACGACGGCTTGGCGGCATTACATATTCCCGCAAACTGCACCACGGATATTCTTCCATCCGCTCACCCCGCTCAACCAGTCCGGCGCGCATTGGATTCAGATGTATATAGTCAATCAGGCATCTCAAATACGCAGGATCTTTATCCTCGATCAGCAGCGCCTTGTAACGCCCGCCAAACACATGGCCCTATAATTTGTGCCGGATATTAAACCGGCGGGTATACGTGTTTTGCAACCAGCGCATACCGTCCACCAGATTGGCCTCCGGGGTCTCCAACGCCAGGTGGTAGTGATTGGGCAACAAAACGTACGCATGCACGATAAAACCCGTCCGCCACGCATGCTTCGCCCAGCGTGGTTATAAATCGCTGACGATCCTCATCATCGCGCACTATATTTTCACCGCGATCTCCGCGAGCCATGACGTGACTTGTCCGCCATAGCCTTGCGCGACGGCGGATAGAGCGCCCCCGCATATTCTATCCGGTGTTGTCTTGCCATGTGTCACATGTCGCATATCCTAAATCATTTGCTAACCATTATTTATATATCTACTGACTGACCCAATTTATTACGATCCTGGTCCATGCCGGTAAAACATCTCAGGTCGTCGGCGCCGTCACTAATCATGCGCACCGCGATATTTTCCCGGACCAGCGCGTCGAAAGTGCAGGCATGCACATCGTAATGATTTTTCATGCCTATGCCGGTGATAAATGAGAGGTCAGTCCCATCCCAAGTGCTTCTTGCGTACATAGACATTTTTATTCAAGTCGAACGTAAAATGGCATCATTGTAAAGTGGTGCGGGGAACGGACGGGGAACCAAATGGAAATTCTCGAATCGGCGGGTTAACGTTGCAAAATAAAACAACCACACAATAGTGTGGATGGGGGAATTATGTCTTTTGCTGCGTCAGCCATAGCCTATGGTGCGACGGCAAGACAACACGCCTTTAATGAGTGATCCCTTGCCCTGCACATTATATACCTCACGTATCCCCGGCGGTCGGACGGCGTGTCCTTTAATCCCATATTCCCCAATACCCACCCCACACTCAGCCATGCCGTCCGCATTGCCCGCAGGCATCGGACTGATCCTTGCAGCCCCAATCTACTCGTCAATACTTATTATTAATTTATAGGACTGACCCCTCGCCCCCCCTGCTTCGCCTCTGAACCCTCGCTCTCCTTTCATGCTATCTGCCCCTAATTCCCCGAGCCATGCGTTTCCAGCATAATTTCGATGTCATCCAACAGGTAAGACGCCGGAATGAAACGTAAAATGCCGTCCATCGGATAATCTACGGCGAACCAGATGTTGTACCTGCCCGGAGCTAATGTCATATCCTGCACAATCATAAATTGTGGCAGATTGGATAGCGGCCCCTGGAACACAGGATGGATATTCGTCAGGTTTCCATCAAACGGCATCCAGCCCATTGCCGGAGTCAAATAATACCACGCGTTGCCGGTCTGGGCATAAGCCGCCACCCACCAATCAACATAATACCCGATATATGCTTCCGGAAGATTCATCATTTCAACGGCAATGGTCAGCGGCGTACCGGCGGTAATGTTTATCTTGCCGCCGACCAGATCATTGACGCTGAGCAAAGGCCCGATGACCCCGCAATAACCGGTGTCATAATCGCTGAATTCGCTTTCTCCAGCGGAATTCCCGGCCTTAATCCAATAATAGTAAGTCCATTGATCCACGACGTTTGTGTCATCATACAACGTATCCGTAATTGTAGCAATATGTGACGCCGTACCAGAATTGCTGGTGGTATTCCGCCATATCTGGTAAGCCGCTGCGCCGCCGGCCGCACTCCAGATCACCCGCACCTTGTCGTTATACCCTCCATCGCTCGCTTGGATATCCACAGGGACGGAAGGCCGCTTATTAGCATTCACCGTGAAATTCCTGATCACATTCAGCGCTGTATTCCAGTTGGAATTCCCAGCTTGGCTGGCAATAATGCTGACCGCCCCTGTGCCAGTAAAGCTCAATATATTGCCGTTTAGAACAGCCGGCCCCTTTACGTCATAGCTTATCGTCATACTGGAATTTGCTGTGGCGCTTAAGGTTATAACGCTGGCCACCTTTTGATCCGGGATGGCCGGGAACGTGATTATCTGATTTGCCTTTGCTATAATTAGCGTGCTATTGGCAAAACCTTGGTAGTTAACTTCGCTAATCGTTACGATTATCGCATAAGAGCCCGAATTAACCGGAGCTTTAATACTCCCATCGTATGTGATGAGCACAGCCAAATTGGCTGGTACAGTCATGGCCGTTATGTTCCGAGCCGCCCCGTTATATGTTTGGTTCAGGTTATTCAGTGTGATTTTGGCTGTGGCCTTACTCACCGTCAGCGTCCCATGCGCGGAGCCCTGATAAAGATCCGAATACACAACTCCGTTTACCGCATAAATACCGGCTGCCGTTGGCGGTGTGCTCCTCCCATTATACGTGATGAACACAGGCAAGCCGTCGGGGACTGTCGTCGCTTCCACCAGCTGCGGTGTTCCATCGTAAATTTGGTTCATGTTTGTCAGCGACACTAAAGCTGTTTCCTTGCTCACATTAAATGTGTTCGTCACTGTCGGCGCTGCATTCCAGTTTATGTCACCGGTCTGCCCTGCCGTCACAATCACAATCCCAGAATTCGTAAAAGTCAGGTTCGTCATCCAGGAAATAACACCCGGGCCGGAAATCACCGCAAAATTCGTCACGGTCAACCCAGATGATGCCTGCGCGAACAATCGGACTACATTTGTTGTCATCATTGAAGAACCGTCCGCAGGTGTAAAGTTCGTAATCGTTTGATTGCCTTTGCTCACCGTAAGTGTTGCCACTAGATACTGTGGACTATTTGTTGCCTCGGACGAAATAATTTCGTTTGTTACGTAATATGTCCCTACATTTAGCCCAGTAACAGTTACATTACCAGTAATTGTAAGCATTGATAAACCAGCCAAGCTACTTATTTCCGGAGTTGCACGCCACCAACCGGAAGCGTTAGTGGAATACTTTACGATATTCGAGATATTAATATTCCAATAGCCTGAATTTGTTATTATATAATTTTGTTCCGCCGGATCAGCCTCGCCATATACGCTCGCGTAAGTCAAACCCATAGGCAACAATCTGATTGCGCCCCTTGGCACCTGCATTACTGTCGAATTAGTACTAATTCCCGTATTATTTTCAGCACGTACTCGATAATAATATGCCACCTTTGTTTCCAATCCTGTAACCGAGCAATTTAAGGCCAACCCAACCATCCGGTTGCTGTATCCAGGCAGATAAGATTTAAAGTCATTTGTTGGAGCTACGTCCAACCAGTAATTAGCAGCTCCTGCGGCTAATTGCCAATTAGCATCTAGAGATTTTTCAGTGAGATTTGTCGGCGCTAATATTGCTGGCGCATCAGGACGCGTTAAAAATGAGGCTTCTTCCGTGTAATTTGTCCCTACTAAATTCACTGCATATGCTAGAAAATAATTAGTTCGTCCAGACGGCAGATTAGTCACAAAATAGCTGAATGGATCCGTCCCAAAAACAGACCTTTCATGGAACTTCATTCCGTCAGTGCAAACGCTGCCTGAGTTCGTCCCCCAATAAATTCCACGCTCCGTTATAGAACAGCCGTTGCTTGCTGTTACAATACCGCCCAAATATGCCGTATGTGACATGATATTTGACACAACTGGCACACCCATTGCGGGAATTGCGCGGATGATTACGCTGATCGTTTCTGAATTTGAGCTTATCATACCGGAATTTTGCGCCCGCACCCGGCAATAATAGGTGTTCCCGGCATTTACGCCGGTTACGGTACACGATACATTCGAACCCGTTAAATAGTTACTAAATCCGTCAAGACAGCTTGAAAAATCATTTACAGATGCCACATCTAAAAAGTAGTTTGTCGCCGTATCCACCGCGCCCCAATTAGCAGTAAAATTATTGGGCGCAATCAATGTCGCCTCAAGCACCACTGGCGCCGGAAGAGCATTAATTATCAGCATCCCATTGGTAGATCCCTGATAGAGAACTTCGTTAATCTCACAGGCCACTGCGTATGAACCAATATTAGTCGGCGCCCAATTATTTCCTGCATAAGTAACATCAACCAACAGACCCGGGGGCACCGTCTTTGCTAACACTGACTTTGCCTTACCATCATAAATATGCGTTAGATTTTCAAGCATTACTGAAGCTAACGCTTTGATTCCATTAAACGAGTTAGTCACGTTAGGCGCGGGGTTCCAATTGTCATCACCAGCCTGACTGGCCACGACACTGACTGGTCCTGCACCGGAGAAACTAAGGTTCGTGCCGTCAGAAATATTTGCCGACCCACCGGTCAGGATAAACGTAACGTCAAGATCAGAAGATGCCGTCGCATATAGGCATACGGTGTTAGTTATTGACTGGTCACCCGGATTTGGGAAAGTAATAGTCTGGTCAAGTTTTTGGCCCATGCCCGCCAGATTAAGCATGAAAGGCGAATTTGTGGAATTATTAACAATAGAAACAGTACATGTGTAATTCTGTGCTGCGATTGGCGCAAAAGTTACAGTGATGTTGGAGGCGTTACCAGCCGAAATCAAAAAGGGCGAGCCAGGTAGCGAAAATACACTCGCACCGGCGCCACTAGTGGTAACATCACTGATGGTTAACACGGCATTACCCGTATTAGTGAGGATATAATAGTTGGTTAAAATCTGCCCTCGAGGGATTGCTCCGAAGTCCGTACCCTTTGCTGAACTTGCGCCCTCGCCGTTGATAATCGTCGTGCCGTTGGGGCTTAACACTTGTAGGCCGGGGTCGGTATAAGTAAAGGCATTGGACTTGACGGTCTCCCCGAAGGAGGTTGAAAACACATTGACCGACCCGGCCCCGATAGTAGCTGCCGCGCCGGCCATCACCACAATCTGCGTGGACGATTGACTTATAATCCCGGCAACATTTATGCCGCTTAGAATGACATTAGTAACATCCATGCCATCGCCAAGGTTTGAGCCGGTAATAACAACGGTGTAACCGCCAGTGCAACTCCCGCTTGAAGGATGGACTCCGCAATGAACGGCGGTAATACGTGGATAGCGGTACACATTGGATTGAGCCCCGATATCCCATCCCCCCCCTCCGATAGCATATATACAACTATCCAACACGCTCGCCGCTAGAAACATGCGGGCAGACGGCAATGACGCTGCTTCCAGCCATCCCGTTTCGTTATACTTGTATACGGTGGCTTTACGGTTTAAGCTATTATCGCCACCGCCAATGGCATACAGCGAACCATTTAATACACCCGCTGCCAAATATGAGCGCACTGCTGGCAGCCCTGCTATCTCCTGCCATCCTGTCATATTAAGCCGACAAACACTGGGAGTATTATATCCGCCGACAGCATATAACATGCCATTTAACACGCCTGCGGCTAAACCAGTGCGCGGAGCCGGTAAGCCCACCACTTCCGTCCAGTTCGTACCATTATACCGATACACATTGGTAGAAAGACCGCCAATGGCGTATAAAGCACCGTTCAGGACACCTGCCGCCAACTCAGTTCGCGCGACCGGTAAGCCCGACACTTCCTTCCAGTCAACGCCATTGTATCGATACACGTTTGTTTTTGCCGAATCATTGTCATCCAAGCCGCCGATGGCGTATAACGCATCATCCAGCGCCGCAACCGCAAGAAACCTACGCGCGGCCGGTAAACCTGCTATTTCCGCCCAGCTTGTCCCGTCAAAACGATAAACATTAGTTTTAACGGCATTGCCGCTATCCCATCCGCCAACGGCGTATAACGCATCGTTCAGCACACCTGCCGCCAGTTGATATCGCGCCCCCGGCAAGCTCGCCACTTCCTGCCACTGGGTCCAATCTTTTATCACGACGCCGATTTGTCCTGCTGGATTCACTGTATAGGCCTTGTCATAAACAGTGTTGCCGACCGAAGCAGACTGGATCAGAAGGTCTTTAACGCCATCAGTGTTTGAGGGGGCTACAAATAAAACCCAATTTGTTCCCTGACCGGCGATATTTGTTGTTCCCGCAGTGCCGACGCAGATATTGGTGATATCGAAACCATTACCGATATTCGGCTCACAGTTTGTGATTTGAACGACGTTTCCTCCTAAATAGGGACCTTTACGCGGATTCACTTCTTGTTTAGGAGTAAACTCGTAGGCTCCCACATCCACAATCCCGCCATAGATCCTCGAAAGACCATCAAGGTCCATATTTGTCCCAGCAATATCAATAATCTCAACCAGATTATCATTGAGTCCGGCATTGACACAAATAGATATCGAGCTCAAGTGATAATTATTGCTCGTGCTGTTCACAAAGCCCAAGGTTGAAACACTTGCGGTAATCATCCCGGTAGAACTCCCCGACACATTATAAGTATTGTTCACGCAGGAGTAAGAAAGGCGTGAAGACATTGCCGCATTGCCACAGATATCCCCTCCTTGCCCGCCAGCTGCAACTGAATTATCAACAACTATGCTATTGAGAATATCAGCGGAACCGGAGACAGCGATGCCTCCGCCATTACCGCTATTACCATTGATGCCTCCTGTTCCGCCGGCTTTAGTGCTATTTTCTAGGATAGTGCAGTTCAGCACAATCAGACTGCCATCCACACACAATCCACCTCCGGATCCGCCTGCTCCAGCAGTTGATTTATTCCCATTCCCGCCCATTCCCGTATAGTTATCAGTGATTAAAGAACTGACAACAGTACAATTCGTTATGCATCGAATAGCACCTCCACTTCCGCCATTACCTCCATTGCCATCTGTAGCTCCTCCAATTATAACGGCCAGTCCGCTAGCGGCACCTATGCCACCGGAGTTCCCTTTGAAAACACAGTTAGAGATGCCTACAGATGATAAGGCGTAGATGGCGCCTCCACTGCCGCCGGAACCTCCATCTCCGCCATTTTGCCCAAACGCATTTTGGCCGATTTGACCTGCCCCTCCTCTGTTATTACTTATGATCGAATTTACAAGTGTTGAGTATTTTTCAATGAACACACCTCCGCCGTTACCTCCACTGCCACCATCCCCGGCATCCCAGTTTGATGCATTATGGCCTTGACCCCCGGAGCCTCCAATATTTTCTGTAACGATCGTATCCACAAGACAGATATCAGAGACAGAATATAGTCCTAAAATAAGCGAGGTTGTTCGAGCGCTCTGATTTTTCGCGATTTATGCACCCAAATTGATTTCCCGGTGCAATTAATTTGATGATTTGCGTCCGTTTTGCCCGGTTCCATCAGCACACACCTTGCTTTCCTCAAAATACAGCCGGTTTTAAATACACCTCGACTGTAACTTGCGTCTCGCTCCAGCCTTCTGCCCGGGAAAATATGTTGTCAGGCGAATTTCGTTCGCCGGATATATTCCCATGCCGCAAAAAAATCCGTCAGCCAGGAATTGTACGCCAAAAGCCGATATGTAATCCGGCGCCCCTGCACGATAATTTGTGTTGGCAATAATATTATGGCGTGTAAAAACCGGCGAAACTCCATGCGCAGCAATTCCGTCCGGCGATCTTGACGCCGAACCATCATCGCAAACCACGCCTTTAAATTCCATGCCAGCGCCGCCATTACCATGTACGCCCAATTGCTGACCAGGTCATCCACCGGCATACGCATCGCATTCACGCCGTTTTTCAGTTGCTCGATCACGTTTTCCTGGTCGCAACGGCCGTTGGCCAACTCCACCACCTGCGCCAGCGTCAGATCTTCACGGGTGGTGACGTAAAAGAAATATCGAATCTCGTCAAAAAGCATCGCCTCGCCTTTAATGTGGCTGATGTTTTTACGCAGCGCTATCACGCGATAATCCCGCCCGCATTTCCCAGGACGATACCGGAACTCCGCCACCTGCTCCCCGTCCAAACGCAGATTCTCGAACTCGCGCCGCACCACAATCTGCTCTTTGACTTTTTCCGGACGCCGCCGCGCAGTCGTGGCAACCTCATACCTGGCCTTCCGCTTTAGCGGCCGGTAATCAGCCTCTGACAACGCCTCGGCTCTTTTGACCAACGCGGGATGCGCGTCCATCCCAAACACAAAATCCACCCGCTTCGCCCAACCATCGAATTGTGCCGTGAGCGAAAAATCCGTGTCGCCCCGCAAGGTGATCGTCCGGGCATGCGGCCATACCAGATCGATCGCCTTGTCAATCCATTTAACGCATCCTGCGTGACTGGCGACATTCCCCGGACGATTCTCGATAAACAGCACCTCTTTGGTGTTCGCCAAACTCACCACCAGCGGGTGATACCCCCACACCCCCTTGTAGGATATTTCCATCCCGCCCTTGCATTCCCCAAGCGTCCCGGCAATCGTGCCGTCAACATCAATCAACGCGTCCCTCAATAACTTGCGCCCGCGCCTCTTCCATACCCGCCGCCGCCCGGCATTGAAGCACTCCATCAACCGCTCTATGTCCATCGGCGTAAAACGCCGGGTAAAATCGCCCGCCGTCGTCGGATCAGGCATGCTCTCGGTTTGCAACGCCTTCAGAAACACCTCATCCTGGCGTCTTAATTCAATATCTTCCAACCGTACGCCGCCAAGTAAAACGTTGTAGCCAATATTTAATACATGATCGGATTCATGATACGGCATATGCAGCTTCAGCAATCCCATTCGCCGGTCAATCTCGTCGGTCAAGCCAAGGCGCTTAACCATCTGGTGGATCGCCCCAATCCCCCCGCAATTCATCCCCTGCGCCTTGTCCGCCATCTCGTAATGGATGTTGCTCGCCGACAAGACCGGCACCGTGTTGTCAACATGCCCGCCGCGATAATTTGCCAGTTTGCGCTCAATTTTGTTCTTGCAATTCCGTATGATTTCCCGGTAACCTTTGCTCACTTGAAATGCCCCCTTTCGTTGGTCTTAGTGTTTTATATCAACTTCACTTTAACCAATACTGGCGGGCATTTCAAGCATCTTATCCTCTCATTTCCATAAATTCTTCGCTTGGATCAGGTATAGTCCTCCTCCATCGCCTCCCATCCCGCCATTACCACTCGGCGTGGGGCCACCAATATTGCCATTGCCGCCGGTCCCCCCTGCATTCCAGGTAACGGAAGAGTTCTTGATGGTCAATTTGGATACGGCATATATGCCACCGCCCTTTCCTCCACTCCCTCCACTTCCTGCACGATAAGATGAATAAACGGCTCCGCCATTACCACCAAATCCCGCTTGGTTACCAGAAACAGTACAGTTTGTTAAATCAAGAACCGCTTCTGAATATATGCCGCCGCCATATCCACCTGTCCCGCCAGTTGTTTTGTTATAAAAATAATGACCTTCTCTCCCTGTGCCTGCCAAGTTCCCTAAAATCATACAGTTTCTAAGGATAAGATGTCCATTTCCCTTGGCGCATATGCCTCCCCCTTGTAAGTCTTGATCAATTGCACCATCACCAATATTTAACGGACAGGTCCCCGGATTCTTACCGTGCCCGCTACTGAAATACAGGCCATCGAGTTCGCAAACAGCCCCGCTGCTACTGGCCCAGTAGAGAACATGATAGCTGTTTTTCCCGACAATGGCGCTGGTATTGGTAACTATATTTTGAATAAAGCCAAGACTGTTGGTTAGGTCATTCCTGTCCAAATCTCCACTCAAGATTGTAAGAACGTTGGTATCACACCTTTCAGAGGGAGACGACTCTGCTCCAGTAAAACCTCCGTAGATGCTGATGTCATCCTTTGCTATGAAGCCGGTTTGGTTCGTAGTGCGGTAAACACCTCGCGCAATCCACACTTGGTCACCAGAAATGCTTTCATTGATGGCGTCCTGAACATTGCTTGCCGCACTCGCCCAACTGGTGTAAGGCGCGGAAGGAATTTGGTTGCATTGGGCAACATAGTGTATGGGAGTCGCATCCGCATACACATGCCATATGCCAAAAACAATTGATAATACAATTAATATAGACTTTTTCATGTTTTGTAAAACGCCAGCCAATATGCCTATTAATGCAAGATTTGTTGTTGTTGTGTTGTTGTTGTTGTTGTTTGGTGTGGTGGTGTGGTGGTGGCGGAAATCTTTAAATATCATATAAAGTCGCCAAGGTATTGTCAAGAGTTGTAGCAGAGTATTTCCACGACAGAGTATTTCAAAATCTTGACAAGGCGGCCGGGAAACACAATGATGGGCGGATATGGACTCGATCTATACCACGACCATTACCGATGAGGCCCGGCGCCGGGGCATCGGCGTCGAGGTGATTGACGCCGAAACGCCGATTTTTCTCCTGAAACACGGCGGGCGGGCGGTGCGCTGTTATAACGCGCTGACCGACCGCGTGGGCGCGGTCACGTTCCATCTTGCCCAAGACAAGCACCTGGCGAACCAATTTTTGGCCCGGCACAATTTTCCCGTGCCCCGGCAGGCGAAATATGCCGACCGGGTGGCGGCGCGGGCTTTTTTGCGCCAAGTCGGCTGCCTGGTGGTTAAACCCTGCCGGGAATGGGGCGGGCGCGGGGTCTCGGTGGCCATCCGCACACCTGCTGAACTGGATCGCGCGGTGCGGCGCGCCCGCGTTTTCAACGAGGATATCGTGCTGGAGGAATACGTCCGCGGGATTGATTACCGGGTGATCATCGTGGATGGCAAATTCGTCGCAGCCATCGAACGCCGGCCGGCGTCGGTCACCGGTAATGGCCGGGATACGATCCGCGCGCTGATCCGCCAGGCGAATGCCCGGATGCGAAAGATTGACCCGAGTTGCCGGATTCCGCTGGACGCTGAAACCGCGCGTAACTTGCGCCATTTCAACTTGAATTTCGACGCCATCCCGCCCGCCCGCCGGCGTATCCAAGTGCGTTTGACCACCAATTATCACACCGGTGGCACGGTGCTGGATGTCACGGATACCGTGCCGCGCCCGCTGGTCAATCTGGCCCGCCGGGTGGCGCGCCTGTACGGGATTCCGGTCATGGGCGTGGATTTCCTCGCCAGCCGGTCAGGGGCGCCCTGCCGGGTGGTGGAATTAAGCCCGGACCTTGCCATTTCACCCCCGGAAGGCGCCCGGGTGGTCGTCCGTTTTATGGATTATCTTTTCCCGGAGACAAAATCCTGAATTCGTGACGGGGTTTTAAAATTTTTGCTCATGCAAAGACTTTTGAATCTTGATATAATATCAGTAGCATCCCATAGAAAACCACTTTATGCTCTCACAAAGCTGCAAAGAAGTTGCGGATAACTTACCACGGACCCTTTTTTATCCACAGATTACGCAGATTTTCGGCCATAAAGAAGATGGGAATTGTTTACCACAGAGACGGATGAGCGGATGGAGGGATGAGCCATCCGCCTTCGCTCGGATGCTATGGCGGACACAGCCCGTTTTCGCTAAAGCTATGGCGGGCAAGCACAGGCATAGAAAAGAACGTAGATGTAATGGAATTGAATGGGATGTCGTGCTGTCCGCTATGCGGACAGGGATCGGCTGACACGCTGGTACACGAATCAATTCGGGTATCAGCGTGTCAACCGATCCGTCAGACCGGCAGATGCCGGTCTGGCACGGTAATTGGCAATACATCTGATCATTTTGCGCATTTTGAATATTTCTGTATCTGTTTTAATTGTAAATTGAATAAATCTTTGTGCCTTCGTGTCTTTGTGTGAGTATTTCTGGATTTGTTAATTTACGCCAATCTCCAATTTTCTTGAAGAATATTGCCGTTTTCAGGTGATAAATTATATCTATGGGATAATACCTGTCCCGCTTCAAGCGGGATGCGGTATACTGACCTCATCTCGGATTCAGGAAAATGCTAAAGCACTATAAGGTGGTCGGCTGCAACGTGTTGCGGCGCGAATTGAGCCGCTGCATCGCGCGTTCACCCCAGATTGTGGACCTGGTGATGCTGCCGCAGGGCTTGCATGACCAGCCGGATATCCTCCGCCAGACGGTGCAGGAGGCGATTGACGAACCCCTGCGCCCGCGGCAGCGGCCGGGCCGGCCGCTGGGTTCGGCCAGCGCGGATCGCCCTTATGACGCCATCCTGATCGGGTACGCCCTGTGCAGCAATGGCCTGGCCGGCATCACGGCCCGGGAATGCCCGGTGGTGATTCCCAAGGCGCATGACTGCATTGCGCTGCTGCTGGGCTCGCGCCAGCGTTACCGTGAATATTTTGACAGCCATCCCGGCACCTACTGGTACAGCGCCGGCTGGATTGAAACCTGCCTGATGCCGGGCAAGGCGCGCCTGGATGCGGCCTTGCTCGAATATGCCAAAAAATACGGCGAAGATAACGCGGAATACCTGCTCCGGATGGAAGCCGACTGGCTGAAGAATTACCAACGGGCCGCCTACATCGACAATCGATTTCCCAATGCCGAAGCGGAAAAAAGTTTTACGAAAAAGTGCGCGGATGAACTGGGCTGGGAATACGCGGAACTGGCCGGGGATTTGACCCTGCTGCAGAAGCTGGTGGACGGCATGTGGGATGAACGCGATTTCCTGATCGTGCCGCCCGGGCGCGTTTCCGCGGCCGACCCGGCCCATCCCGAGGTGTTGAAATTGGCCTGAGCCGGAAGTCATTGTCAGCAAAATCAATAAATTGTTTAATGGTTGCTTATGGATCATCGTAATCTTTATCCGGCCCGCGCGGCCGCGGCCGCCTGCCTGACCATTCTGATCCGCCTGGCCGCGGCGGCCAATCCCGCCGATGCCACGCAATCTCCGCCGGCCACGCCCCTACCCCCGCACCTTCCGCCGCAGCAGATGACGGGAATTGGCATGTCGGCGGCGGGCAATGTGCAGCCTGCGCCGGAGGCCCGGAGCGCGGCGTCCCGCCGACCGCCCTGGATAACCTATTACTATACTTATGAACAACAGGCCGGGTTCGATCCGGACACCATCAATTTTCCTTATGACAAGGTGATCATGCATGACACCTTCCTGCAACTTGCCTTCCCGGTCTATCTACGGCCGGAATGGCGGGTTTTCAGCGGGGTGGACCTGCAATGGACGCAATTCGATTTTCAGGGCGGGGGCGATCCGGAAAAATATTCCGAAACCAGGAACCTGTTCGCCTGCGGCGTGCCGATCCGGGTGTCGGCGTCTTTGCCGAAAGACTGGACCGGCACGCTCATGGCTGCACCGGCGGTGTACAGCGATATGGAAGATGTGGACAGCGGCGCCTGGCGTTTTACTGGTCTGGCGTTGGGGGGGGTACCGCTGGTCGCCGCAGTTGAATTTATCAGCCGGCGTGGCTTACGGGCGGATCATGGGCCGCGAGATGCCGTTCCCGGTGGCCGGCCTGACGTGGGATCCGCGGCCGGATTGGCGGATCAACCTGATGTTTCCGAATCCGGGCGTCATTTACACGCCGACAGAGCGTCTGCGCTGCATGGCAATGATTACGCCTTCCGGGAACGAGTGGGATGTCCGCAAGGATTTCACGGGTAAAACCGGCGATTTTGACCTGCGTTTCAAGGGATTCCGGACCGGCTTGCGCCTGGAATATGAAATCACCAGGCGCCTCATCCTCCGCTGCGCCGGCGGGTTGGTATTCCACCGTCGTTACGAGTTGCGGGAAGACGGCGCAACCGTGGCCGAAGCCGATGTGGATGAAACCTGGTTCGCCCAGGTTGGGCTGGCGGTGCGCTGATCCGTCTGGAACGTGTTTTCACGCATGGTTGCGGAGTTTCAGTTCCAGCGGATGCGGCTGCAGGTAATATTGGGCCTGCAGGTAGTCCGACTGGCAGCGGCGCGCATGGTGCCGGAGCAGGGTGACGGGCACGATCAACGGCACCAGTCCCTGGTGGAATTGCTCGATGACCTCCAACAACTCGCGCTTGTCCGGCTCCTCAAGTCTGGCGCGCAGGAATCCGTACATGTGCTGCAGGATGTTGGTGTGTTTCTTGACCGTTGCCAGGGTCTGCATGGCCTGCATTAACCGGGTTTCGTAAGCCGGGATGGCCGCCTGCGCGTCCCGCGCCCGCAAGCCGGCCAGCAACCGGCCGAGCCGGCGCATCCCGGTTTCGTTATGGGACATGATCAGCAACTTGTTCCGGGCGTGGAAATCCATGAGCGTTTGCAGCGTCGGCGCGGTCCGCAGCGCCTGGCGGAACCGGTGCAGAGTAAACACCCGCACAATGAAATTTTCGCGCAGGTCGGGGTCATGCAGCCGGCCTTCGTCAATCACCGGCAGGTTGGGGAAGCGCTGCACGAAAGCGCCGGCGAAGAGCCCCGGAGCCCGGCCGATGACGTCCCCCTTGTTGTTATAAACCTTTACTCCCTCCATGCCGCTGCTGGGCGAGCGCGATTTGAAGATGAATCCGCATAAGTCCTCGCGTTCCAACGCGTTAATCCGGCCGGCGGACCAGGCAGCCATCCGCTCGGTGTGATCCAGGCCGGTTTTGACGGTCACCAGTCGCGGCGCGGCCGGATCACCGGTCAGGCGCATGGCCTCCCGGGGCACGGGCAGCCCGCATTCGACTTCCGGGCAGACGCCGACGTAATTAAAATACCGGCCCAGCGTATCGGTCAGGTACCGGTCGTGCTTGTGCTGCCCGTCATACCGCACCGGCTCACCCAGCAGGCAACGGCTGATGCCGATTTTGATTTTATGGTTCCTCCGCATAATCTATGGGCGACAAATCCATTATAAAAGCTTTAATATGTTGCCGCAAAGCTTGTTACGACAATAGAGACACACATATGGCTTGGTATCCGAACCACGGCTGCGTCATTCTAGGCGGCTCGCCCGGAGGTCTCGCCCTACCCACGACAAATGTCTAGGAAACGGTAGGGCTAGGTCTCCGTACCGAGCCGTTTGTTCTGAGAATGACGCAGCCCTGGTATCCGAACGAAGACACCGCCGACCGACAGAAGATTCACCACGGAGACACAGAGGCACAGAGAAGCACCGTCGCCACCAGACTCCTCCCATCATCCAGCAGAGGCGTTGCGCGAATTTGGCACAGGGCGATCATTGTATCTAATCCATGCAGGCCAGGATGGCATGATCGCCCTGCGCTAAATTCGCGCAACACTCGTTCGGGGAGCGCACCAGAGCATGGCCTGCACCGCAACAGATCTTTCCTCTCCATGCCTCCGTGTCTCTGTGGTGAATTCCCCATTCAATCCACATATTCTGGCGAAGAACCGATTTTATGCAGGGCAGGCTATTGGTCTTCAGCCAGGTTTTGGATGGCTTTTTGAAGCACGGCCGCCGAGGCCCGCAGGGCGGCCAGTTCGGGTTCGGCCAGCGGGCCTTCAATTACTTTCTTGACGCCTTCCCCGGCCACGATGCAGGGCACGCCCAGGCACACGCCGCGGATGCCGTATTCGCCATTCAGCATGGCGGACACGGAGAGCACGCTGTGCTGGTCCCGGAGCACGGCGCCGGCAATCCGCACGAGAGCCAGGCCCACGGCGTAATACGTGGCGCCCTTATACCCGATGATGTGGTAGGCCGAATCGCGGACTTCCTGCTCGATTTTTTTGCGTTCGGCGGCCCAATCGGCGCACCGGGCGCACACCGGGCAATAGACATCCAACGGCATGCCGGCGATGTTGGTCAAAGACCAGGCGACGCTCTCGCTGTCGCCATGCTCCCCCAGCACGTACCCGTGGACGTTGTGCGGATCCACACCGCAGTGGCGGCTTAAAATGTGGCGCAGCCGGGCGCTGTCCAGCACCGTGCCGGAGCCGATGATGCGTCCGGATTCCCACCCGCTGGCCTGGATGGCCACGTAAGTCATGACGTCCACGGGGTTGGTCACCACCAGCAGGACGGCTTGGGAATGCTGCGCCTGAATTTCCCGCACGATGCCGCGGATGACCGCGGCATTCTTGCGCAGGAGCTGCAGCCGCGTCTCGCCCGGGCGCTGGGCCGCGCCCGCGGTAATGACGATCAATTGCGCATCCGCATAGTCGCCGGTCTCGCCCGGCCGGATGGACACGGTCGGGAAAAACGGCTGGCCATGCACCAGGTCCAGCGCCTGCCCGCGCGCCAGGTCGGTATTCCGGTCGAGCAGGACAATTTCATCGGCCAGCCCGCTTTGGGCGAGGGCGTAGCAGAACGTGGAGCCGACGGCGCCCGCGCCCACCACCGCCACTTTCCGGCGTTTTGTTCCAGAGATAGTCATGGCATTTACTGCTTCAGGATGTTCAACTTGTTTCTACCATAGCCAGGGCGTTATGTCACGGCGGAATTAAGATTACAACCGGAATACGTGCGGGCAAGGATACAGGATGCGGCAGCCGGTGGCGGTCACCACCACGACATCTTCCACGCGCACCCCGCCGAGCTTGCGGTAATACAGGCCGGGCTCGACCGTCACCACCTGCCCGGCGCGCAGGCGGTTGTCCTGCAGGCCGATCCGCGGGGCTTCGTGGACTTCCAATCCCAGGCCATGGCCCACGCTGTGGATAAATCCTTCCATCGCACCGGAATCCGTCCTGGTGGGAAATCCGGCCTTGGTCAAATAATCCAGAACCAGATCGTAAATCCGGCGCGCGGTCGCCCCTGCGCGGATATTGGCGATGGCCAGACTCTGCGCCCGGCGGACAGCCTGATACATCCTTGCCAGTGCGGGCGGCGGGTCGACTTTGACGACAGTCCGCGACAAATCGCCCCAATAGCCATGCTCCAGGTGCCGGGGAAAAATATCGAGCACGATGCCCTGCCCGGCCAGGAGCGGGCCGGCGCCGGTTTCGTGCGGGTCCGCCGCCGCGCGGCCGCAGGCCACAATCGTGCCCCACCCCATGCAATCATGTTGCAACATGGAGGCATGGATCGCCTGTTTCAGACGTTCCGCGGTCAGAATCCCGGCGCGGTCGCGCAATTGCCCGCGGCTGTCAATTTCCGCCTTGCGGATTATGCCAATGGCGGTCTGCATGGCGGCCACCGCCGCGCGCTGGGATTCCCGGAGGCGGGCCAGTTCCGGCGCGCGCTTGATTTCCCGTTCTGGAAATACCGGCTCATCGCACACCGCGACGCGCATGCCGGCCGCGGCCAGGCGCTGCACGATCCCGGCCGGGAAGTCGCCCGGCACCCGCACCGCGCGGATGTGCAGTCTGCGCAGCAGCCCCAGACACCAATCCGCCAGCGTGCGGGGCGGACGGCGGTTGAGCGGCAATTCCGCCGGTGTAAAGACCTGCAGGCGTCCGCGAAACAAGCGGCGTGCGCGTGCCGCTTCCATGCCGCCGACCACCAGGCAGCGCCGGCGGCCCGCCTTTAGAAACACCACCGGATCGCTCCCGGAAAACGGCGCGGCATAGAATAAATCGGCATTTTGCTGAGGAATTCCGGCCAATAAGACGGGGCTTGTTAATTTATTCACGATTTGTTACTGTTTTCAGGTGTTGAACGGCGCTGATTGCTCCGCCTTGTTGCATTTCCGGCCCTTTAAGCAGCAAAAAGCCTCCAGCGCGAAGCAATATAATTTAAGCGGATACCACCTACATATTGTTGCATAAATACTTGGAAACAACAACATTTGGTATAATGCGCTTTTTATGTTTTTTTTTCAAGCTTTTCACTTGCTATCCGGAGGCGTGGCGGTTATGCTCCGCCCTTGTTGGGCAAGGAGGAAGATGAGGCGGGCTGTTAATAACTTGTTAATTGGGTTAAATAAACAGCTTCTTTTTCGCATCAAATAGCTTACATATCGGCGTTTAAGGTTAACTGGGTTTTTTATCGGGGGCAACCGGAACATGGAATCGGCCGAATCAATTTGGAAAAAAGCCTGCATCGAACTTAAAAATAAACTTCATGAGGATATATATTCCCGCTGGATCGCCGTTATTTCCGCCGGCCGGATAGAATCCGATACCATGGTGCTTTATGTAAGCAACGATATTTATCAATCATGGCTGGAGGAAAACTATCTCCCGGTCATCCGGGAAACCGTGGCGGAAGTCAACGGGGAAGCTTTCAACATAATCTTTGAAGTGCATCATAACGGCCGCCTGCCGCCGCCGGCGGAAGCGGTGCCGGCCGTCCCGTCCAAAAGCGGTCCGGCCGAGGTGCGGCGGCGTCTTGCGCCATCCGGCGGCGCCGGCGAGCTGGACGGAATATTAAATCCGAAATATTCCTTCAAGACTTTTGTCGTCGGGCCTTCGAATAACTTTGCCCATGCTTCATCTTTGGCAGTGGCCCAGGCGCCCGGCAAAGCTTACAACCCGCTTTTCATTTACGGCGGCGTCGGCCTCGGCAAAACGCACTTGATGCAGGCCATCGGCCACGAGGTCATGACCAATGCCCGCGGCCACATTCATTACCTTTCCTGCGAATCGCTGATGAATGAATATATAGAGGCCTTGCAGCATCGCCGGATCAAGCAGTTCCGCGACAAATACCGCGGGACGGATCTTTTGATGATCGACGATATCCATTTCCTTTCCAAGACCGGCGCGCTGCAGGAGGAATTTTTTCATACCTTCAACGTGCTATACGACGCCCACAAACAGATCGTCATGACCAGCGATCGGCCGATCGGCGAAATCTCCGGGTTGGAGCAGCGGCTGGTCTCGCGGTTCGAATGGGGCCTGGTCACCGAACTGATGCCCCCGGATTTCGAGACGCGCATGGCAATCCTGCGTTCCAAGCAGAAAACGTTGAATTTCACAATCAACGAAGATGTCCTGCTGTTCATCGCCTCCAATATCAAGTCGAATATCCGCCGCCTGGAAGGCGCCTTGAACACGATCACTTCCTACGCATCGCTTTACAAGCGGCCGGTGACGATTGACGTGGCGGAGGATATTTTGAGCCGGTGCATCGACCGCGAGCATCGGAATCCCATCACCATCAACATGATTCAAAAGCAGGTGGCGGAATTTTTCGACATCCGCATGGCGGACATGACCAGCAAGCAGCGTTCGCAAAACGTCGCCCTGCCCCGCCAGATTGCAATGTTCCTTTGCCGGCGCATGACGAAATCATCGTTTCCGGAAATCGGCGCGGCCTTCGGCAAAACACACGCAACCGTGTTGCATGCGCACCGTTGCATCGAAAGGCGTTCCCTGAAAGACAAGCAGATCAACCAGGCCGTCGAAAGAATATCGCGCCAGTTGGAAGAATCCACCGCCGCCGGCGGTAAAACCTGATGGCAGTTAATATCCCTGTTGAAAACCAAGTCAAAACCTTAAGATAAAATTGTTGAAAAAAACGATATTTGAATAACGGCGCAGTTCTTAAAATATTTACCAAACCGGATTAACATTCTGCTTGCAGTCCGGGCTGGTTCTACTGCCTTAACCCAAACATTTTATACTTGTCTTTAACATTATTAACACTCATTATAATAATAAAAATTAATTAAATAAATATTAGACGGATCGTTCAACAAACAAACTGGAGCTTAAATGAAATTCACAGTCGCAAAGGACGCATTTCTTAAAGGGCTGCAGATGGTTCAATCCATCATCAGTTCCCATAACACCGCCGCCGTCTTGTACAACATCCTGCTGACGGCGGAAAACGGAACCTTAAAAATGGCGGCCACGGACCTGTCCGTCAGCCTCCAGTATTCGATTGACGGCGTGGATGTGAACGAGCCTGGCGCCACCACGCTGCATGCCCGCCGGCTGCTGGGGCTGATCCGGGAATTGCCGGGCGAAAAAGTGGAAATATCCGTTGACGACAAGCATACCGCGACCATTCAGGCAGGGTCTTCTAATTACAAGATTTACGGAATTCCGGCGGAAGAATTTCCGCCGATCAAGGTCAGCGAGACGGAAAAGGTTTTTTCGCTGGAGCAGGGCGCGTTTCGCGAAATGCTGAAAAAGACCGTCTATGCCGTTTCCACGGACGAAAGCCGCCAGGTTTTAAACGGCATCCTGATGACCGTTGCCGAGCAGAAATTAACGGTGGTGGCGACGGATGGAAGGCGCCTGGCGCTGGTCGAGCAGGAAATCGAAATTCCGGTGGATGTCCAGGCGAATGTGGTCATTCCCACCAAGACCGTCAACGAACTGGTCAAAGCGTTGGGCGACGAAGGGACGCTGAAAATCAAGGCCGTCACCGGGATGGTTTCGTTTGAAATTGATAATGTTGTCATCATCTCCAAGCTGATAGACGGCAATTATCCGAACTACCGGCAGGTCATTCCCGGACAATGCGAAGAAAAGATAACCCTGGAACGCGAGATATTTTTGGCGACCTTGCGGCGCGTTTCGCAACTGGCCAAGGAGAAAAACGTTCCAGTCCGGCTGACTTTCGATAAAAATCAGTTGCGTGTGTTCGCCAGCGTCCCGGATGTGGGCGAAGCGGACGAGACCATGCCGATCAAGTACAAGGGCAAGACAATCGCCATGGCATTCAACCCGGATTACCTTATGGATCCCCTGCGGAATCTTACCAGCGACGAGGTCAATATTGAGATGGTGGACGATTTAAGCCCCGCCGTCGTCAAATGCGACATTCCATTCCTTTACGTGATTATGCCGCTGCGGTTGAGTTGAAGCGATCCGGCGGCCGCGCGATATCCGGCGGGTATAAAGTGGTTCTGCGTTTTTTTAGATTATGCTTGTGCGCCGCCGCCATGGCCGCGGGAGCGCGCGCGAGCGAGATTGTCATACTGCATACCGCCGATGTGCATGGCAATGTATTCAATTCCGGCCTCTGCGGCGATGCCCGGGGCGCCGGCGGACTGCTCCGCTGCGCGGCCCTGATCAAGGACATCCGGAAAAATCATCCCGAAGCCGTGTTGCTGGATCTGGGCGACTTGTTCCAGGGCACCGCGGAAAGTTACCGCACGCGCGGGTTGCTGGTGGCGGAAATCGTCAAATCCATGCGTTATGACGGGCTGGTGGTCGGCAACCATGAATTTGACTGGGGCGCGGATACGCTGTGGAAGTTTTACGAGCAAGCGGAAACCAAGGTGTTGGCGGCGGATATTTTCACGGCGCAGGCCTTGCACTTCGCGCAGGCCGGTCTCTGGCCGCCGGCCAACGACGGTGAACTCCGGCCGGCGGCAATTCATCCGTATTTCATCAAAAAAATCCAGGGCGCGCGCCTGGCGGTGATCGGCTTGAGTAATCCGCACATGCCGCGCTGGTTCAAGCCGGAAGCGCTGGGCAACCTGTTGTTTTTCGACTCGGTGACGGCGATCCGCGGCGTGCTGACGCAGGTGCGCGCGGCCCGGCCGGATGTGATCGTGCTGGCCGTGCACCAGGGCTACCGCGACTGGGGCGACAACCCGGCGAATCGCATCAACGAAATCGCGGCTAATTTTCCGGAGCTGACGGCCATCATCGGCGCACACAGCCATGCTCCCCTGCCGATGGAGGAAATCAACGGGATTCTATATACCCAGACCGAACCTTATGCGCGCAGCTTGGGAAAGCTTACGATTAATTTCGATTTGAAGGAGCGGCGGATTGTCAGCCGGCGCGCCGAACTGCTGCCGGCGGACGCAGCGGTTGCGCCCGAGCCGGCATTGCTGGCCCGATACGGCGGACCGCGCGCAGACACGGAGGCGTATCTTGACCGGGTGGTCGGCGCGGCGGCCTGTGATCATACGCCCGCGCCGGTTTCGCCCGGGCAATCGCGCATGCAATCCCTGATAGCCGCCGCCATCGCCGAGCGCACGGGCGCGGAGGCCGTACTGCACGGCCACCTGGCGGACGCGGCGCTGTTTGCGGGGCCGGTGCGCATGCGGGACATCTGGCGGGCGGTGCCCTACGAAAACAGCATCGGGGTAGCGGACCTCACGGCGGAAGAAATCGCGGAGATTCTGGAGGAGAACAGCCGGTATTATAATTCGCCGCAGTTCCGGGGCGTGTATGGCATGACCTACCGGATCACCTTCGACAGCCGGTATCCGCGCATCAGCGACATCCAGATCGGAGGGCAGCCGGCGGCGCCCGCGCCCCGGCGTTACAAGATCGCTTTCAACAGCTTTGACCTGGCTTCGGCAGGCGACCGCCTGCCGCGCTTGCGCGCAATCACGGAAAAACCATCCAGCGCGTTGCACGACACCGGGCTGGATACCCGGCAGATAGTCATAGATTATATTGCCAGCCACCCCGATTTCGATATATTAAACGTGCCGCCGGCTGCCGGCGCGATTGTCCCGTCCGGGCGGTCATTCCGGCGCGAGCGGGAATGAGGCCCTTTCGGCCAAAGCATCAGCAACCAGACAGGAAAGAAACATGAAAAAAACACCGGCGGATTTCGATGTCGTCATCGGCTTGGACATGGAAACGGACGTGGGGTCGTTCACATCCAATTACGAAGGCGTAAAAAAAGGCACTCCCGCCCTGTTGAAGGTTTTGCGGGGGCATGGAGCGAGCGCGACATTTTTCTGGACCGGCCATGCCGCCGAGCAGAATCCGGAGATGGTCCGGCAGGTGGCGGCCAGCGGCCATGAAACCGGCTGCCACGGGATGTACCATGAAACGCTGGGCGACCCGCTTTTCCCCCTGCCCAACAATTGGCCGCTGCTGCCGTCGGAGGTTGCCGGCCGCATCCGGCTGGCCACGAAGATAGTCGGCCAGACGGCCGGCCGGCGTCCGGTAAGTTTCCGTTGTCCGCGTCTCTGGGGCAGCACCCGGGTGGTGCAGGAATTGGAAAAACTGGGGTATATCGCCGATGCCTCGCTGCCGCTTTATTATTATCGCACCATGTTCGTTCCATATCATCCTTCCGCGAAAGATTGGACCAAGCCGGGACGGATGCGCATCGTGGAACTGCCGAATTTCTGCGACTTGACGATGAAGAGCAAGGATCCGCTTTACAACCGCGATCGCGATCAATGGCCGCTTTTCCGGACCAAGTCCGCCAAGGCGCTCCTGGTTAAGGTGGACTCGTTCATGGATTACGTCAGGCGCCGCCGGCAGCGGCCGGTGCTGGTATTTTATTTTCATCCCTGGGAGTTCCATCCCATGCCGCAGGGCGCCATCGATTTCGGCGAGGCGTCCGTGCGTCCCTTGCCGTTTATCGTCAAGCATTGCGGCCCGCGCGCCCTGGAAGAATTCGATAAATTATGCCTGGGCCTGCGCCAAAGGGGCGGCCGGTTCGTTACGGCCGGCGACCTGGCCCGCGAATATATAGCCGGGTAAAGCCATGCGATTAAGTAAATTATACAAATTATTCCAAAACGGACAGCGGCGCTGCCACCTGGTCGGCGACGAGCAGGCTGGCGTGCTGGTCGGGCTGGACCTGGAAGGCCGGCTGTATGCGGTGGCGGAAGGCGAAGTGCTTAACCGCGTTAATCCCGCGGCGTTGGAAGGGCAGTCCACCATGGACGGATACCTTAACCCGGGCGGCGACGGGCTGTGGCCGGCGCCGGAAGGTTCGCGCCTGGGCTATGAATATGCCGCGGGCAGATGGCGGGTGCCGCCGGGATTGACCGGGGCGCGGTACCGGGTGACGGATACCGGCCCGCGGATGGCGGTGGTGCAGGCGGAGGTTGATTTGATCAATTCCAGCGGACAGGGAATGCCGATGATTTTCGAACGGCGCATCCGCGCGGCAAAGCCGGCCGGGCATGCCGGCCGCGCCGTCCAGGTCCTGGTGTGCGAATGCCTGAAATATCTGGGGCAGCGCCCCCTACCCCGGCCGGCTGCCATGATCGCGCCCTGGACGCTGGCCCAATTTGATTCCGGCCCGGGGGCGGAAGTGGTCTTTCCGGGCCGGCCGGACATGCTGATACACGATTTTTACGATCCCAGCGGCGACCGCCGCCGGCATGCAGGCGGGCTTTGGCGGACGCGCACCGACGGCAGCGGCCCGCGGTATCAGATCGGGTTGGAGCCCGACGTGCCCTGGATCGAATACCGTTACCCGGCGCGCGGGTTGACTGTCCGGCGCGCGGCGGCGCCCTTGGCGCCAGGCTGGGACTATATGGATATCGCCGACCGGCAGCCGGACCTTGATCCGCAGCCTTTGGCCATCCGGTACAGCGTTTACAGCGATCCATCCGGCTTCATGGAAATCGAGGCGGCGGGCGGAGCGCCCGCGGTGTTAACTCCAGGCATAAGCCTGGAGTTGTCGGTGGATACCACTTATTACGCTGACGCTGCTGAACTGCAATGAAATCCGGTTTTCTGGATAAATTAATCGAGCGGCTGGACAAGCTGGACCCGCGCAGCGTGCAAGCCCATTTCCTGCGGCTGGTCCAGGAGAAGGGGCTGCTGGAAGCCGTGTTTAATGCCTTGCAGGAAGGCGTCATCGTGCTGGATGCCCAGGGCAACATAAACTATGCCAACCAGGCCGCCGCCAAAATGCTGGGCTTTACCCTGGAAAACGCCATCCGCCAGCCGGTGTCGCGGTTCCTGCGGGAGATCGAATGGCATAAAATCATCGGGCTGGATACGCGGGAATGGTCAAAACTGATCAGCCGTGAAATCGAAATAACTTACCCGCAGCATAAATTTTTGAATTTTTACGTCATGCCCCTGGCGGCCGACGCGGAGCCCGACCGCGGCGCCGTGGTGATCTTCCGCGACGTGACCTGCGACCGCGAGCAGGAATCCCGGACACTCAACGCCGAAAGGCTGAACGCCTTGACGCTCCTGGCGGCCGGTGTCGCCCACGAGATCGGCAATCCCCTGAATTCCCTGCACATCCATCTGCAATTACTGGAACGCGGCCTGCGCCAGGCGCGCCTGCCCCAGGGCGATAAACTGCGCGACTCGGTGCGCGTGGCCCGGGCCGAAGTCGAGCGGTTGAATCTGACGATTACCCAGTTCCTGCGCGCGATCCGCCCGACCGTGCCGCAGCGCGAGCAGTGCTCCCTCGAGGAAATCCTGCGGGAAATCCTGGCTTTTCTGAAAAACGAGATTGACGATCGGGATGTCCTGGCGGAAGTAAAGGTGCTCGAGCCCATCCCGAAAATTTCCGTTGACCGCAACCAGATCAAGCAGGCTTTTTTCAACATCGTCAAAAACAGTTTGCAGGCGATGTCCAAAGGGGGGCTGCTGACCATCACCATGTTTGCCAATGACCGGTTTGCCGGGGTCTCGTGCAAAGACACCGGCGCGGGCATTCCGCCGGAAAAACTCGGCTCTTTGTTCGAGCCATACCAGACCACCAAGGAAGGCGGCAGCGGGCTGGGCTTGATGATTGTGCAGCGGATTTTGCAGGATCATGGCGGCGAGATGGAAATTCACAGCCAGCCGGGCCAAGGCACGACTTTTACCGTGCTGCTGCCGTTGGATGCCCGCCGCATCAGGTTGTTGAAAGCGCCGCGGCGGCCGGCGCCGCGCCGGCAGGCGCAAGGGGGAAATGACCATGAGCAGCCGGCGTAAACCTGTCATACTGGTGGTGGAAGACGAAAAAAACACCCGCGAAGGGCTGCGGCATGCCCTGGAGGACGACTACCAGGTGCTTTTAGCCGACAGCGGCGAAACCGCCTGGCGTCTGCTGGAGGAACATGGCGCCGTCGAAGTCATGATCACCGACATGCGCATGTCCGGCATGGACGGATTGACGCTGATCCGCCGGGCCCTGGGGCGCGATGCCAACCTGGTGTGCATACTGCTGACGGCGTATGGCACGATCGAAACCGCCGTCGAAGCCATGAAAATCGGCGCTTATGATTTCCTCACCAAGCCGGTCAACCTGGATCAACTGGAATTGGTACTGCAGCGCGCCCTGCGGTCGCGGCAGTTGGAAGACGAAAACCGGCAACTGCGCCGGCAACTGAACAAAAAATTCGGCCTGGAGAATATCACCGGCCAGGCACCCTGCATGGAGGAAGTGTTTAACCTGATCCAGCAGGTGGCGCCCTCCCGCGCCACCGTCCTGATCCAGGGCGAAAGCGGCACCGGCAAGGAACTCGTGGCGCATGCTATTCATGGCTTGAGTACCCGGGCCCGCGGCCCATTCATCGCCGTGCATTGCGCCGCCCTGCCCCGCGAATTGCTGGAAAGCGAGTTGTTCGGGCACGAAAAAGGCGCTTTTACCGGCGCCACCGACCGCCGCCGCGGCCGGTTTGAGCTGGCGGAAGGCGGGACATTGTTCCTGGACGAGATTTCCGAAATTGATCCGGTGATTCAGGTCAAACTGCTGCGCGTCCTTGAAGAACGCAAGTTCGAGCGCGTCGGCAGCCAGGAAACCTTGTCGGCGGATATCCGGCTGGTGGCCGCGACCAACCGCAACCTGGCGCAGATGGTGGAAGAAAACCGCTTCCGCCCTGATCTGTATTTCCGCCTGAATGTAGTCACCATAACATTGCCTCCCCTGCGCGACCGGATCAACGATATTCCACTGCTCCTGCGGCGTTTCATGCAGGAATTTTCCAGGGAAAACGAGAAACACATCGAAGAAATAACCCCGGATGCCATGCAGGCCTTGTTGGGGTATGCCTGGCCCGGCAATGTGCGCGAACTGCGCAATGCCGTGGAACGCATGGTGGTGCTGGCGCGCGGGAATAAATTAACCGTGCGCGACCTGCCGCCGGCCATCCGCGGCGAAGCGGCGGCGGCCGGGGCCGGCCTGGCGGCGGCGCGCCCGACTTCCATCCAGGAAGCCAACCGGCAAATGATCCTGGCCGCCCTGGACGCCAACGGCGGCAATCGCGCGCAGGCCGCGGCACAACTGGGCATCAGCCGGCGCACCTTGCATCGCAAACTACGCGAATTCGGCATCCCCGGCCGGCGCGAGCCAAGCCGCCGCTCGCCAGCTACCCAACCAGAAAAACAAGATGAATGATCAGACAGTCGCCCGGGAAATCCACATCCATGGTGAACATTGGGCGCAATTGTACGACGGGTATTTCTCTGACACCCGGGCCGCCCGCGAATATGTCGCCGCCATCATCCGGACGGCGCTGGCCCAGCCGCCCGCCGCGATTATTGACCTGGGCGGCGGCACGGGATTTATTCTGGAACAACTTGTGGCAGAAGGGATTCCGGAAAATGTCCGGCTGGTGAACATTGATGAATCGGCTTCCCAACTGGCCATGTGCCGGCATCCGCGCATTAAAACTCTGGCAGGCGCCATCCAGTCCTTCCGGCGCGAGGAAATTGTTAAAGCTGACGAACGCCTGATGGTTGTTTGCCGATCGGTGCTGCATTACGGCGGCATTGCCAGGCAGAAGCCCTGGCTGGCATTGGTGCGCGCGCAAATGCAGCCCGGCGAGTGGTTTGTGCATCAGTCCGGCTGCGCGAACGATCTTGAGGGGGCGCTGGCGCTGAACATTCTCTTTGAAATGGCCGGCGTGGACAAATGGATCCCGCACAAGGCGGCCTTGATCCGGCTGCTGCAGCAGGCGAAATTTGACATCGTGGAAGATTTTGCCATGTTGCCGCTGCAAATGCCGGCGGAAGTATTGAAAATGCGCTACCAAATTGCGCCGGGAACATTGGCGGACATCGAGACCGAACTCCGCCGCATTTGCGCCCGCCGGCCCGACCTGCTCTCATTCACTCCCGCCGGGTTCATTTTCAACTTCCCCTACCGGGTGTTTGTCTGCCAAGCCGGGCCATAGACTGTTAATTCAGTGCCGATGGTCCGGCGCGGATGATAACTTCCAAAACGGCGATATCCGCGGGATTGACCCCTGGTATGCGGCCCGCCTGACCCAGATTCCGCGGCTGGATTTTTTTCAATTTCTGGCGCGACTCAAACCGCAGCGACTTGATCCGGTCATAATCTACCCACGCCGGTATTTCATGATTTTCCATGGTCCTTGACCTGGCCAGGTTGATTTTTTCGCGCTCAATGTATCCGGCGTATTTAATTGTTGTTTCTATTTGGTTAGCAATATGTTGCGATATGTTAGCGTTAATGCTTGGTAAATCGTAATAATTTTTACCAGGATGGCACAAGGTTTGTGCAAGCGTATTGTTACCAGAAAAGGTTTTGTTTAAACGCAGAATTTCATTTTCAATCAACGTTTTTTCTGTCTTGATGGCTGCGATCTCGTGGTGATCAATGATACCGGCTTTTTCGGCCAGTTCAACCAAACGGTATTTAGCATTATCCTGCCGCAATGAAAGGCGGTATTCCGCGCGCGAGGTGAACATCCGGTAAGGTTCATCCACCCCCTTCGTCACCAGGTCGTCAATCAAAATACCAATATATCCCTCGAAACGATTAACAACCAATGGCGGCCTTTTTAAAATCATGTTTGCAGCGTTAATACCGGCTATGATCCCTTGTGCAGCGGCTTCTTCATAGCCGGTGGTCCCATTGATCTGCCCGGTAATAAACAGGTTTTTAACAGCCTTGGATTCCAGCGTGTGTTGCAATTGGCGGGGATCAGCAAAATCATATTCAATGGCATACCCCGGCCTGGTCATCACCGCATTCTCCAATCCCGGGATCGAATGCACCATTTCAAGTTGAACAGATTCCGGCAAACTATTGGAGATGCCGTTGGGATAGACTTCCAGGCAGTCGCGTCCTTCCGGTTCAATGAAAACATGGTGGGATGTTCTGGCCGGGAATTTAACGATTTTATCCTCAATCGAAGGACAGTAACGAACCCCCGTGCCGGAAATCAGGCCGCCGTAAAGTGCGCTGTCGGGGAGGTTCGTCCTGATGATTTCGTGTGTTTGTTCTGTGGTATGGGTCAAATAACAAGGAATTTGGTTTGTTCCGGGCGCCCATGGACGCATGCTGGATTCAAATTGTTCCACGTGGAACATTTTTTTTAAGAAGACATCCAAATCTGATTTCTGCCTGTTTTGTTCCACGTGGAACATTTTATCCTGCCTGGCTGCCTGGGAAAAGAAGGCTGGCGGAATAATTCCCTGCTGGATAGTGGTTTTATCATAGTCGATCGAGTTCTTATCCAAGCGCGGCGGTGTTCCAGTCTTAAATCTGGCAATGCTGATGCCGTGGTTGGCCAGCGATGCGGTCAACTGACTGTTGGCTGGTTCGCCATGTCTTCCGCCTGGTTCAGAATGTTGGCCAATGAAAATTTTGCCTCCCAGGAAGGTCCCGGGCGCCAGGATAACGATTTTGGCTGGTATTTCGGTGGTTTCATCAATGCAAACTCCCTTTAAGTTGCCGTTTTCGGAAATAATCCCGGTGACGTTGCCTGGAAACAATTCCAGGTTGGGAGTGTGCCGGAGAGTAGCCAGCATTCTGTTGGAAAAACATGCTTTATCGCATTGAACGCGAGTAGCCTGAACTGCCGGTCCTTTGCGCGTGTTTAACATCCGAAATTGAATTCCGGTGTAATCCGTGTTCCTGCCAATTTCGCCGCCCAGCGCGTCGATCTCACTTACCAAGTGTGATTTTGCAATTCCTCCAATGGCAGGATTGCAGGACATCCGGGCGATGGCGCTGAGATCGTTTGTGATTAAAAGCGTTTTTACACCCATGCGGGCCGCAGCCAGGGCCGCCTCGCAACCGGCGTGACCCGCTCCGACTACAATAATTTCGTGCTTCTGTGTATTAGCGTAAGTCATTGATTGTCATGCATATACAATACTTTTTTGGGAAGAGATTTTTCCAAATAGCACCTCGTTTTGCCGCAAAATGCACGAGGAGCACAAAATATTTCGTTACCACAACATATATTTTAAGGGGCAGATCCTTGAGGCGGCCTGTGTCTGGTTTTGTAGCGCATCATACGCCCAGGCTCTTAAAAACACAAGCGCCGGCCGGGGAACCTTGGCGCCGGTGCAGCGCCAGCTACTCTCAGGTGGACGGCTTTATTATTTTTAAATCGAGCCAATTTTTAAAGCTGCGGACGGCGTAGAAGTCGTCCCCCACAAAAAAGCGGGGGAGGGCTTTAGGCCGGGGCGCTAAAATCAATTTCAAAAGTCGTCCGACGGGCTTGTTCCGCCGGCGGCGGACAGCCCGCCGGAGACCAAGGTTATGCAAGGCGCCACATGTTGTTAAAAACAACACATTTTGTTTTTGCATAACCTTTCGCTCCTGCCACGCAAGGCGGCAGGGGGCGGCTTTTGAAATTTGCTCGCTAATATATTTGAAAGCGTAAAGGTTTTGGCTTATTATCCATCACAAGTGCAGAGTGGTTTTTTGATCCAATTTCACTGTCATCCCATGGATATTATTTATCACCTGAAAACGACAATATTCTTCAAGATAAATGGTGATTGCTTATAATCTTAAATTCCTGGTTTTTATGAGATCGGTATCGCTATCGGGATCGATACTAATAGGGTGATGTGAATCTATTTTGTTGCCTGCGTGATGCTGTTGTGTCTGCTTAAATGATATATATACGCGCGGCCAAAGGCGCCGGGCGGCAATACTGGAAGGAATAAGGTATGGCGCAAGCAAAGAACAAGTGCGTGTTTTTTGACCGCGACGGCATCGTCAACATTTCCCCGGGCGCCGGGTATGTTACCCGCCGCGAGGATTTCCATATATTCCCGCAATTTGTAGAGTGTCTGCGCATAGCTTCGGCGCGGGGTTATCGGGCCGCCATTGTAACCAACCAGCGCGGCATAGCGCAGGGAATGTTTTCCGCGGCCACGCTGGAAGGGATACATTCCGCCCTGCGCGCGGAGCTGCGCCAACGCGGCGCGCCGGCCTTGCTCGACATCGAATATTGCCCGCATCAGCCCGGCGAATGCGATTGCCGCAAACCTTTACCGGGAATGCTTATCAAGCTTGCCGTCCGGCATAACATCAACCTTGCCGCCTCGTGGATGGTCGGCGACATGGAGACGGACGTGGAAGCGGGCCGGCGCGCGGGATGCCGGACTATCCTGGTAACCCCCGGGGAAACCATCACCGCGGCGGATTGCCGGGTGGCCGCCATGGAATTGCTGCCGGACCTGCTAAAAAAAGTATTGTGACCTTGCGGCCGGCGCCTTCCACTTTTTTCTTCCGTTCACGTACCTGTTGCGTGAACGTAAGTGAACGTTATGGTGGGACGTGGACGTGACCGGGGAACGCACGGGCCGCCGGGATCAGGCGCTTTTACATCGGTGAACCGGCGGTGCCTGGCAGGACCATGACATCCGCCGGCTCGGCCTGGATATAAACGGCGGCGCCGGCGGGCAGCGGCGGGGCATCGGCGGGAGCGGCGGCGCGCAGGGTCAGGCCGCCGTCCAGGGCCAGCCAATATTCAATGACGTGGCCGTAATACAAAGTTTCCCTTACAGCCGCCCGGAAAATGTTGCCGCGGCTGCCGGCGTCCGGGGGCGGGGTTGGCAGCAGGCGGATACGCTCGGGCCGCACGCAGATTGTGGCGGCTTGCCCCGGCTGGAATGACAAATCCGCGCCGGCCGGCCGGCCCGTCCAGGCGGCCGCCGGGTCTGGGCCGCTGGCGGTAACGCGCAACCGGCCGGCGCCGGGTACGCCGGCGATCCGGCCGGGGATCAGGTTGGCGCCGCCGATGAAGTCGGCAACAAACCGGCTGCGCGGATGTTCGTACAGGTCCGCCGGCCGGCCAATTTGGGCGATTTGGCCTTCCTGCAGGATGGCGCAGCGATCGGCCATGCTGAGAGCCTCCTGCTGATCGTGTGTGACATAGACGGCGGTGATGCCGGATTGCTTGATCAAGCGCCGGATTTCAACGCGCATTTCCTGGCGCAGTTTGGCGTCGAGGTTGGACAAAGGTTCATCCAGCAGCAGGCAAGCGGGCTGCACCACCAGGGCGCGCGCCAGGGCCGCTCTTTGCTGCTGGCCGCCGGAAAGTTGGGCGGGCCGGCGGGCTGCCAGCGCTCCGAGCTGCATGGCCTCCATCATTGCTTGCACCCGCCGGTCGCGTTCAGCCCGGGGCGTTTTGCGGCCGGGGACGGTCAGCCCGAAGGCGATATTCTCGGCCACGGTCATGTGCGGCCACAAGGCGTAATTTTGAAAGACCATCGCGGCCTGGCGGCGGTGCGGCGGCAGATCGTTCACGTTGGCGCCATCGAAATAAATGACGCCGGCATCCGGCTGATAAAATCCGGCAATCAATCGCAGCAGGGTGGTTTTACCGCAACCGGAAGGACCGAGCAGGAAAAACATTTCGCCGTTGGCGATCTCGATCGACACCCGGTTTAAAGCCGTGACTTCGCCGAACTTTTTCGTAACGGCTTCCAGCAGTATTTTCACAATCCCACCGTCCGTTTCAGGCGGCCGCGCCGGCGCGCGCGGCTTTGAGCGCCGCGCGTTTTTTATTGATCAACTGCTGGGCGATCATGATGCACTGGTTGGTGGTCCAGTAAAGCACCAGGGCCGAGGGCATCATGTAAAACATCACCAACATCATGATCGGCATGAAAACCAGCATGATACGCTGCTGGCTGCTATCCGCGGTGGGCATGAGTTTCTGCTGCCAGGCCATCGTGACGGCCATGATGATCGGCAGGATATTCAAGGGGATGGGCAGCAAATCGGCCAGCAATCTTTCCGGCTCGCTCAAGTCCTTGATCCACAGGAACTCGGCAAATCGCAGCTCGATGGCGCTCCGCAGCACGACGAATAACGCGATAAACACCGGAATCTGGATTACCATGGGCAGGCAGCCGCCCATGGGATTTACCTTGTGTTTCCGGTACAATTCCATGGTTTCCGCCTGCATTTTCTTGGGGTTGTCCTTGTATTTCTGGCGGATTTCCGTCATTAACGGCTGCAAGGCCTGCATTTTTTTCATGCTTTCGGTGCTTTTATGCGTCAGCGGCCAGAAAAGGATGCGAATCAGTATGGTAAGGATAATGATGGCCACGCCATAATTGGGCAGCAATTTAAAGGTGAAGTTGAGTACCGTCAGCAGGAATTTACACACGGGCGACCACATGCCGAATTCCATGACTTCTTCCTGTTTCATGCCGATTTGACGCAGGATCGAGAATTTTTTAGGGCCGGCGTAATAGCGCAGCCGGCGCTCGAGCGCATCGCCCGGCCGGATCGTCACGGCCGGGAACACGATGGCGCCGGAGACGGCGGTAATTTCCGCCTTGCGCGGGCTGAGCGCGGGATTTTGCTGCTCGCCGGGGATCATGCGCCGTTGCGCCAGCAGCCGGTAGGCAGAGCCGGTGTTTTCGCGCGCCGGCACTAGGAGTTGGACGAAAAATTTATTCTTCGCCGCCACCCAGTCCACCGGGTTCGGCTGATACTGGTTGATGGAATCCGGCAAGGCGGCCATGTTTGGCGATTTGGCGGTGGAAAACATTTTGGGGATTTTTTTCGCCCAGTAAACCACGCCTTCGCCGCCAATGCTTTGCAGGACATCTACTCCCAGAAATTCGGCTTCGCGCGGGTCGCCGGTAATGCCGCCCATGTAACCGAGCTGGATTTCATGTTCCGGCAGGGCCAGGGGGACGGTCCCGGAGTTGGTAAAGACGTCCACGACCTCCATTTGATAATTTTCCGCCAGCGTGCAGGTCCGGATGAATTTCCAGCCGGCAGCGGTCGTTTTTTCAAAGCGGATCACGTCCGGATTGGCGGGGGTGTACCGGATTTCAAAATCGGCATCCCCGTCGATTTCTGGCAATCCCGCGTAAATCAGGGCTGGGCTGTTCGAGAAATCCAGCAATACCGGCGGACTGCTTGCCGCAATGGCCTGGCGATAATTCAGCAATTCCGTGGAAATAATGCCGGCGCCGTAAGAGGAAAGCGTCAGCGCCATTTCTCCGTTGCGCAGAATTTCAGTCTTGGCCGGGGCTCGCGGCGCGGCCGGGGCCGGGGAAGTTGGCTGGTCCGTCGGCGTAAGGGTGGGGGCAGCGGGCGCTGTCAATTTCTCGACAGCCGGGGAGATTGAGCGAGCGGGAGACTCCGCCTGCGCCAACTCGCCGGTTGGACCGAATGCTGCATCCGATGCCGGCAGTGGCGGCGCCGGGGGAAAAAAGCGGTTGTAAACCAGGGGCCAGGCAATCATCAATGCCAGCAAAACCATCACTATCAATAAATCTTGTTTTTTCATGCCAAACCGCTTCCATTTAACAACTTATATCAAATACCTGAATCCGTGATGAGGTCAGGATGCCGCAGATGCGCGGCGCGAAGGATGAAGCTGTATAAACATACCGCGAGTCCTTCGCAACAAAGCAGATTCGGCATAATGGCCTCACCCGCAGGGCGGTCTTTCCCGTCAAACAAAGTCGCGCATTTTTGGTGAAATTGTAAAAACGCCATAAATTGTTGTTTATTCATACGTTATCTTAACAACATAAAATCCCGTCACGGATTCAGGAAATAATCAAGGCACGGGATCATATCCCCCGGGATGCAGGGGTTGGCATCGTAGCAAGCGCTTGACGCCCAACATGATGCCGGCAATTACGCCATGGCGTTCAACTGCCTCGCGGCAATAATCGGAACAGGATGGATAAAAACGGCAATGCTGCCCAAGCCAGGGCGAAACGTAAAACTTGTATCCCTTTAAAGTCTGCAATAACAGCAGTTTAGGTAAATTCATGGCGTAATTTCCCGACTACTGTTTTGCGCGGTCGAAGTGGTGAGCCTGGTAAAAATTCCCGCCTGACGGGCCAGGGTTAATAATTCATTGCAAATTTCGCTGGCGCTGCCCTGAGCGATTCCGGCGCGAGCCAGTAAAATTACATCATAGGGGCCTGACAACTGGTGCCGGCAAAGGCGAAATGCCTCGCGCAGCCGGCGCTTTGCACGATTGCGCGCCACGGCGCCTCCCAGGCGCCGGCTGGCGACTACTCCCAGGCGCAATGACGCCCCCGGTCCGCTACGCAGACATAAAATCATGCGGCGCCCGGTATAACGCTGCCGCTGATCCCGGCATTCCTCAAACAATCTGGAATGCGCCAGGCGCTGGCGGCGCGATAAACCGCACCGCTGAATGGTTTGGCGCGCATTCCCGCCGGGCATGGCCGAAACACCCCCCCGTGCGTGCAGCAGTAACGCCGCGCGATTATCGAGCCGATCAAACCGTCAACTTCGCCCGACCTTCACGGCGCCGGTTGGACAGGATTTTCCGACCCTCGGCCGTCGCCATCCGGGCGCGGAAACCGTGTTTGCGTTTGCGTTTTTTAACTGACGGCTGATATGTTCTTTTCATTCCTCACCTGATAAAAATCGGCGCTATTTCTGTCTTGAATCCGGGCAGTATATAATAATTACAGGGGCTGTCAAAGCTAAAAGCCACACAAGGCGGCCTGCCGCCACAATCTGTCATGGCTGGAGTTATGACAGACGCAGTCCGGCAGCCGCCGGCCCGCCAAGCCTTTTTTCATCAAGTCGGATGAATAATCTTTTTGACCTGACCGCCGGCTTTCGATATTCTGCGATTGATTCGTAGAACGCGGTTTTACATTGCTATGTATTAAAAAACGGACACCTCCCGGATCAAATCTACTATGCGACGCTCTCCAGTCAAAAGCCGGTACAAACGCGTACTCCTGAAATTAAGCGGCGAAGCGCTTCAGGGGCCCGGGAAAAATTTAAGCATTGATCCGGAAGTGACGGCGGCCGTTGCCCAGCGCATTAAAACCGCCTTGCAACTGGGCGCCCAGATCGCGATCGTGATCGGCGGCGGAAATATTTTCCGCGGCGGCCGCGGCCAGGCGCTCGGCATCGACCGCAATACCGGCGATTACATGGGGATGCTGGCCACCACCATCAACGCCCTGGCCTTGCAGGACGCCCTGGAAAAAGCCGGTGTGGTCACGCGCGTGCAGACGGCCATCGAGATGAAGGAGATCGCCGAGCCGTTCATCCGGCGGCGCGCCATCCGGCACCTGGAGAAAGGGCGGGTGGTGATTTTCGGCGGGGGAACCGGCAATCCTTATTTTACCACGGACAGCGCCGCGGCTTTGCGGGCGAATGAAATTGGCGCGGACGTGCTGATGAAAGCCACCAAGGTGGACGGGGTGTACACCGACGATCCCCTGAAGAATCCCAAGGCGCGCCGGTACTCCTCGATCTCCTTCCGCCAGGCTTTGCGCGATGGCTTGAAAGTCATGGATTCCGCCGCCTTTGCCCTGTGCATGGATAACGGCATTCCCATCGTGGTGTTCGATTTTTTCAAACAAGGCAACATCGTCCGCGTATTGCGCGGCGAGCCGGTAGGCACACTGGTGCATAACGCTTAACAGGAAAGGCGCCGCCATGGCTACTACACTGGATGACGTATTGTTGGAAACCGACGACAAGATGAATAAATCGGCGGATTTCCTGCGGCAGCAATTCGCCGGCCTGCGCACCGGCAAGGCCTCCGCCAGCCTGGTGGAAAACCTGACCGTGAGTTATTACGGCTCCAGCGTGCGGTTGCGCGAGCTGAGCAATATTTCCACGCCCGAAGCGCGCCTGATAGTAATTAACGCTTACGATCCCACGGCCCTGGGCGCGATGGAAAAAGCCATTATTGCCGCCAACCTGGGCGTGACGCCCCTGAATGACGGCCGGGTGATCAGGATTCCCATCCCCGAGTTGAGCGAAGAACGCCGGAAGGAATTGATCAAGGTGGCGCGGCAGATGACGGAAAAAGCGCGCGTAGCCGTGCGCAGCATCCGCCAGGAAGCCAACGAGCAGGTCAAGTCGCTCCAAAAGGAAAGCACCATCACGGAAGACGAGAAAAAACAGGGCTTGGAGACGATCCAGAAATATACCGACGATTATGTCGCCAAGCTGGAGCAGTTGCTGGCGGGCAAGGAAAAGGAAATGTTGACTTTCTGATCCTGCGCGCCGCCGGAGTATGATCCCGCCCGGCGTCCGGCGCGCCTTGGCGGTATTTTTGTTTGACTTGCCGCCGGGGTTATTGAATACTTTTAAAAAGGCCCGGGCTGCGGTTGTTTTCAGCCGGCACAGCCGCCGGGACAGCGGCGTTGGGCGGGAGGGATATGACATGACCGACGATACTACGCCAAAACCACAGCCAATAAAAATCGAACTGCCGGATACGGGCCAGACCTCGCGGATTTCGCTGGAGGATGTGGCGCCGTCCAAGAGCCCGTTCGATCCGAAACGCATGACGTCGCCGCTGGCGGCGGGTGCGCCGGCGCAGACCATCCGTTTGAAAAAGCCTGCCACCGCGCCGGTGTTGTCCAAGTCGCCGACTGCGAATATTACCGCGGCCGCCAGCGGCCAGGGATCCATCAAATCCAACACGACCATTATCCGCGAATTGCCGCGCGATCCCGACCTGGCCAAGCGCGAAACTTCCAGAATCATTCTGCGGGACATTATCCCCGCCGCCCCGTCGGCGGAAGCCAAACGCATCACGGCCCCTATTTCCGGCATACCGGTTTCCGCCACCGGCATTCCGCAGACCATCCGCTTGAAACGCCCGCCGACTTCTACGGTGTCGGCCAAGGCCCAGGATGCGGCGGGCGTGCCCACGCGCGCCCGGGCCGCCGGCGATGCGCGGCTCAAGTCGCAGACGTCGCGAGTCGTGCTGGATGACGCCATTAAAGCCAGCGCCGCCAGCGATGCCCGCTCCACCAGTCCTATCGCCGCCGCGCCGGCGGCCCAGCCGCAAACCATTCGCCTGAAACGTCCGGCCGATGCCCTGGCCGTCAAGACCGAGGCGGAAGCGGCCGCTGACGAAGGAGCGAAATCCAAGACCGCGAAAATTGACCTGCCGCCCGCAGTGGCGGACGCCACCTCGCCGGCTTCGATCACCCAGCGCAAAACCATCAAGATCAAGCGCACGGAACGCAATGTTGCGCCGCACACCCTGGTGTTGAAGCGTTCCGCGGCGAAACCTGAGCCGGAGCCGGCTCCCGCCGAGGAAGCCCAGGCGGGAGCAGCGCCGGCCGTTGTGGCTCCGGCTCCGGCCGGACTGGGCTGGGCGTTTGCCGCCATCGCCGCCGCGGCCCTGGTCTGCGCCGCCGGGCTGGCCTATTTGACGGCGGCGCAAGCTTTCGGCCCGGAACTGCAATTGCCGGTGCCATCCTTCATTTTATGAACATCCAAGCACAGGAGACGCGAGAACATGGCCGGGAAAAACATAATTAATTTGTCTCAGGAAAACTGGCAGAATGAAGTGGTGAATTCCACCCTGCCGGTGCTGGTGGATTTTTGGGCGGAATGGTGCGGTCCCTGCAAGATGCTGGCGCCGGTGCTGGAAGAGCTGGCCGGCGAGCTGCAGGGGAAAATGAAGATTGCCAAGGTCAATATCGACGAAAACCAGGGCCTGGCCACGCAATTCCATATCCGTTCGATCCCGACGTTGTTGGTGTTGAAAGGCGGCGCCGTGCAGGAACAGATGGTCGGCGCCATGCGCAAGGCCGATCTGATGGCCAAGCTGGCGGCTTATCTGTAAGCCTGGACTGCGCGAATGCAGAGCGCACTGCCGCGCGGTCGCCGTCCGCCGTTCCGCCGTGTAAGCCGGTCTGGCCGCCCCGCCGCGCGGACTCAGCCGCGCCGGCGCAGGAAATAATGCGTTCCGGCTGATTTCAGGCTTGTCTTTTCGCCAAGTCTATTATAAACATCAGCCGCTTGAAACGCAACGCAACCAGAGGAGCCAAAATGAGCGAGATCAAACATCCCCAGGATTTAAGATATACGAAAACGCATGAGTGGGTGCGGGTGCATGACCAGTTGGTGGAAGTGGGCATTACGGATTTTGCGCAGCACCAGCTTTCAGATATAACTTATGTGGACCTGCCGGAGCCTGACGCGCGTTTTGAAGCCGGCGAGGAAGTCGCGGTGGTGGAATCCATCAAGGCGGCTTCGGATATATACGCGCCGGTTGCCGGAGAAATTGCGGAAGTCAATGCCGCGCTGGCCGACGCTCCGGAAGTCATCAACAGCGATCCATTCGGCGCCGGTTGGCTGTTCCGCATCAAGCCGGATAACCTCGATGACGTGGACTCTTTGCTGTCGGCCGCCGCGTATGAGGCCTTGATTCCCAAGGAAACTTGATCGGCGTCCGGCGCGCGCGTCCTGCGGATTAAGCGGTCAACTCCTGCTTGACCTCCGCCAGGACCGCCAGCGCGAAATCCAGGTCGGCCCGCGTATGCGCGGCCGAAATTTGCACCCGGATGCGCGCCTTGCCCTGCGGCACCACCGGGTAGAAGAACCCAATCGCGTAAACGCCTTTTTCCAGCAGGCGCGCGGCCATTTTCTGCGCCAGCGCGGCTTCGCCCAGCATGATCGGAATAATGGGGTGTTCCCCGGGGGCGATCTTGAATCCGCGTTCCGCCAGCCCGGCGCGGAAATAAGCGGCGCCGGCCATCAGGCGGTCGCGCAACTCGGTGGAGGACTCCAGCAATTCCAGCGCGCGGATCGAGGCGGCCGCGATCATCGGCGCCAGCGTGTTGGAAAACAGGTACGGGCGCGAGCGCTGCCGCAGCAGGCCGATGATTTCGCGCCGGCCGCTGGTGTAGCCGCCGCTGGCGCCGCCCAGCGCCTTGCCCAGCGTGCCGGTGATGATATCCACCCGCTGCATCACTCCGCAGTGTTCATGCGTGCCGCGGCCGCGCGGCCCGAGAAAGCCGACGGCGTGCGAATCGTCAATCATCACCAGCGCCCGGTAACGGTCGGCCAGGTCGCAGATTTCCCCGAGGCGCGCGATGGCGCCATCCATCGAAAAAACACCGTCCGTGGCAATCAGCCGCAACCGCGCCTTGGCGGACTCCTGCAGCCGGGTTTCCAGTTCCGCCATGTCGCCGTTGCGGTACCGCAGGCGCGCGGCTTTGCAGAGCCGGATGCCGTCAATGATGCTGGCATGGTTCAATTCGTCGCTGATGACCGCGTCTTCCGGGCCCAGCAGGGTTTCAAACAGGCCGCCATTGGCGTCAAAGCAGGAAGAATACAGGATCGTGTCTTCCGTGCCGAGAAACGCCGACAGCTTATCCTCCAGTTGCTTGTGAATCGCCTGCGTGCCGCAGATAAACCGCACGGAAGCCAGGCCGTAGCCCCAGCGGTCCAGCGCGGCGCGCGCCGCCGCCATGACCTCCGGATGCGCCGCCAGCCCGAGGTAATTGTTGGCGCACATGTTCAACACTTCGCGGCCGCCCTGCACGGTAATCCGGGCGCGCTGGGGGCTGGCGATGACGCGCTCCGTCTTGAACAGGCCGGCGGCCTGGATTTGTTCCAACTGCGCTTGAAAATGCTGTTGTATTGATGCATGCATGGCAGAATCTCCCGGTTATAACTTTAAAAGTTTTAAGGTTTTACGCAAGAACACCGTGGCTTTTGAAACCAGCCCGGATATAAACCAATCATGCCCGCAAAATTTCGTCAATGGCGGCCAATTCCGCTGGGCTGAATTCCAGGCGCTGGAGCGCCGCCACGTCCGCCTCGATCTGTTCCGCCCGGCTGGCGCCGATCAGGGCGGAAGTCACGCCGGGCTGGCGCAACACCCAGGCCAGGGCCATTTGCGCCAGGGTCTGGTTCCGCGCCCGGGCCAGCGCGTCCAGTTTTCCGACGCGGCCCAGTTTTTCGGCGGTGATTTGTTCTGGCTTCAGCGCCCCATGCGGCTTGGCGGCCCGCGAGTCCGGGGGAATGCCATGCAGATATTTATCGGTCAGCAACCCCTGCGCCAGCGGGCAGAAGGCGATGCAGCCGATGCCCTCCTCCGCCAGGCCGGGCAGTAAGCCCTCTTCGATCCGGCGGTTGAACATGTTGTACGAAGGCTGATGAATCAGGCAGGGTGTGCCCAAATTGCGCAGAATCTGCGCCGCCTGCCGGGTTTGTTCCGGCGTGTAGGAGGAAATGCCCGCATACAGTGCCTTGCCCTGCCGGACCGCCAGATCGAGCGCGCCCAGCGTTTCCTCCATGGGCGTGGCGGGGTCCGGACGATGGTGGTAAAATATATCCACATAATCCAGGCCCATGCGCCGCAGGCTTTGATCCAGGCTGGCGATGAGGTATTTTTTCGATCCCCAATCGCCGTACGGCCCCGGCCACATGCGCCAGCCAGCCTTGCTGGAAATCACCAGCTCATCGCGATACCCGGCCAGGTCTTCCTTCAGAATCCGTCCGAAAGTTTCCTCGGCCGAGCCGGGCGGCGGACCGTAATTATTGGCCAGGTCGAAATGGGTGATCCCCAGGTCGAAGGCGCGGCGCACCATAGCCCGGCAATTTTCCAGGCAATCTACCCCGCCGAAATTATGCCAGAATCCCAGGGAGATGGGCGGTAAAAACAGGCCGCTGCGTCCGCAGCGGCGGTACGGCATGTCGGCATAACGCTTTTCGGACGGCCATGGTTGCATGGAACCCCTGGGATTGTTTGCGATTTGCTGTTGGGCAAGAAGGTTATGCCGAGTCCGGGTAAAGTCAATCCTGAAAATGGGCGGGCGCCGTCCGCGCGCCGGCGACATTGCCGGCAGTCTTTGCAGGCGGCCGGAACGGGCGGAGCGCCCACCCGTAAAACGCCGCCAGGATAAGAAAGCTGCCGGCGCAGAAAACCAGGCCGGCAATGCGCCGCAGGGTGAACCCGTATTCGCGGATGTAAAGCAGCAACATGTAAAAATCTGCGGTCAGGATGCTGAACAGGAACAGGCCGATGAGGATGGCGGATAAGGCGAAGGCCCAGTAGCCGGCGCGGCGCCGGCCATCCATGACGGCCCGCGCGATGGCCATGAAAACCAACATGAGCGCGGCAAAGATGGTGAATAAAAGCAGCCATTTACCGATGCTCGGCTGGTCCATGCAAAACCCGGCATTGTCATGACCGAAATAACCATGAAACATCCGGCCGGTCAACAAGCCAAACAGGGCGTAGCCGCCGTAGGTTGCCAATGAAATCGCGGCCACCGCCATGGCGGCCGCGGTTTGCAGGGGAGCGGCCGTGCATCCTGCCTGGTGATGCTCCGCTGACGCGGGCTTCAACAGCAGCAGCAACGGGCAGGCCAGCCAGGTAAACGCGCAGAAACCCAGCATTAGCGCGGCAATCAGCGGCACCGCCCATGCGAGCAGCCAGCCGCCGCGCCCGACGCAGGCCAGCAATAAAACGATCCCGGCCAGGACGATGAGGGCCAGCGCGAGGCGGATGCCGGCCTTGCCGGCGGCATACAATGCGTGGAAATCTGGCCAAGGGATGCGTTCCGACGGCGGGCAGAACAAATGCAGCAAGGCGCAGCTGATCCAGGCCCACATACCGAAGTCAAACCACGCCGAGCCCGCCGGGCGCGAATAATGCCAGACAAAGTTTGCCGCGCCCATCGCGAAGATATAAGGAAAGCCAGCCCAAACCAGGCGCAGGATTTGGAAGGCAAATGGGGATTGGCCGGCAGGCTTCCGCGGCCGCGCGGCATACAGGAAATAAGGCGCCGCCAGGGCGCGGATGACACGCCGGATGATTCCTGCCCGGCGGCCCGGCGCGGGCCGGTCCACCGCCGGCGCCCAGCCGGCGGAGTTCTTCCGTGCCAGGCGGCGGAGCATTCCGGCGCCGGCCAGCGCGGCTGCGAGCCAGCCGGCCACCGCCGTCCAGTCCGCGCCGATCAGCGGTATGGGGAAATAATACCATGGGCCGCGGCAGAGCCATGCGCCCAGCCCGCCCAGGATGATGGTAAAAAATAAACGCCATGCTTGGATTCGGCTGTAATGATCGGGGCATGAAGTTTGATTGCAGGTCATCGCATCCTCCGGTTATATTTTTTTCCGCCCGGCCAGCCAGTCCGCGATCAGGGCGCATTCCAGGCCGAACGGCAGGTAGCCGGCGTAGCCTAGGATCGGCATTTCAAAAATATGGAACCGGCCGACAAATGGCACGGCGTAAACCCATTTAGCGAGGCTGTAATAATTCCAGAGTTCCCAGAAAAATCCGCAAATCAGCGCGGACAACGCCAACAGGATTATCCGCCGCCAATCGCCATGGCCCAGGTCGGCCAGCAGCGTCGGCCGGCCGGTCAGTGACTGGAGCGATGCCAGCAAGCCCAGCGGCGCCAGCCAGAGCAGCGGAAACAGGTAATCCGGCCAGATGCCGATGCCCGCCAGCCCGGCCGCCGAAGCGGCGCAAACAAAAATCATGGTCCGCCGCGCATTGATGGCCGGCACGGAGCCAAACCCGGTCAAGCCGGCATATAGCCGCGGGTAGGCGGCCAGGAGTTCATAGGTGCCCATGACTGCCGGCAACACGGTGGAGAAAGGCAAAGTGGCAAATAAAAAATATTCCAGGGGGGTCAGGGCACCCAGTCCGACGTAATACCAGTTCTGAACGAAACGGTTCAGGTATTCGAACAGCCACCAGAAAGTGGCGCTGGCGGCAAACAATTGGAGCAGATATCCGGGGCGATGGGTCAGCATGCATTGCCCGGTGCGCCGGTGCACCAGGGCGTTGATCACGATGATATAGCTGAACCATAACGGGCTGAAGGTAAACGATTGCAGCGGGGTAAACCAGGCGAAGCGCGTCCAGGCCAGGGCCCATGCCGTTGCGCCGCCGATTAATCCCAGCCAGCCCCAGCCGGGGAAGCGGCGGGCGGAGGGCGGAAGCGCCGGCGCCGAGGATGGGATGACCGGCGCGGCGCGGGCGGGGCGGCCAGGATATAGGATGCGCTTGGCAAACAGCAACGCAACGCCGACAATCAAAACGGCCAATCCGATAAACGCCGGCCAGGCGAAGGCGGCATGTTCAACGTAATGGGTCAGCGGCGGGAATTCCAGGTAATGTTTCAGCGGCCGGCTGCCGGCCAGGATGCCCGGCAGGGGCAGGCCGAGCAACAGTCCAATCGTCAGGATGACCGGCGCAGGTGAGGGTGGTCTAAGCTGGGTTTGCATGGAGATTCTCCAAATAATCGGATGGCAGGCATCGGCCGGCCACCCCGGGTTTATCAGGCCGGCGCGGTGGAGCGCGCGCCGCCAGGTTTCCAACAAGCTTTTTTGCCGGGGCTGGCGGCCTGTTTGGCGTGTTCCAGCACTTCTTCCAGCGCGGCCAGGTATTCGTTGAATCGCTGCAAGCCGGTTGGAGTGAGGCGGACGGTGGTCCGGGGACGGAGGTTGATAAATTTTTTATCCATGCGCACAATCCCGGTTTCCTCCAGCAATTTCAGGTGCCGGTTAAGGTTGCCGTCGGTCAGGCGGCAGGATGCCTTCAGGCCGGTGAAGGCGACGCCCCCATCGGCCGCGCACAAGGCCGAGATGATGGCCAGGCGGTTGGGTTCGTGGAAGATTTTTTCCAATCCATCAAAGGGAACGTCAATGCTTGTCTGCATCCTGGATATCCTCCTGCAGTTCCAGATTATTTTCATGGTTCAACCGGAATAAGATAAAGCCGCCGCTTAATTCCCCGAGCCCGAAAACCAGGCCCATGGGGCAGGGATTGGTGAATGTCGCATGCGGCCAGGCGAGCATGACCAGTCCGGCAGCCAGGTAAAACAGGCCGACCAGGTAATTGGCGAACGGCAAGCTGTTGCGATAGGGGATGTGCGCCAGCCCGTAGAGGCACATCCAGGCGCCGAAAAGCAGATCGTAGGCGCCATGCATGACCAGAGCCAGGCTGAGGCCCGCGCCGGCGGCCAGGGCTGGCAACGCGTCGCCGGCCGGCATCAGTTCGCGCAGCGGCCGGCGGCCGCCCGGCCGGATGATAAACCAGCCGAGCAGCGCGCCGTAATTGCAGGCCAGCGCCCCGGCCAGCACGGCGGACCAGCCGCGGAGGTGGGCGGTGGGTGTGGCCGGGAAATCCGGCCGGGCCATGGCCGCCGCGCCGGCGAGCGCCAGCAGGCCGCCGGCCATCCGCGCAATCCCCGAGTATCCGCGGAACAGGCGTTTGGCGAGGATTAAATCCCGCAGTTGGCGGACCTGCCGCAGGGCGTGATGGACATGCCTGGCAATCATGGCTTTTCCTCCTTGGCGCTGACAATCTACAACAAGGCAAAGTACTTTGCAAGACAAAGTATTAAATATTTTTTTCTGGTTCGCCCGCCGGCCGCCCACCGGGCCGATTCGGCGGTTGAAGCCGGCAGCGTTTAACGCTCTGCTGATATTGCATGCAGAAATTCAATCTTGTTCATTGCCGGAGGATGGTTGAAATGGTAAACTGTCCAATAGACAACTTACTGGCGGCGGACACCTGCCGCGCAGGTTGCGTCTGGCGCAAAAAAGGAGGGCTTGCCATGCGTGGAAAAATAATAAGCACGCGACTTTGCTGTAGTGGCGCCACTGCGTGGCGCAATCCGGAATCCGTAGCCATGCGGAAAAAAATGATAAGCGCGGTGCTGTTGGCGCTGGCAGTCGCCGCGTGCGGCGGCTGCGATTTTACCGTTCCGCTAACAACGGCGCCCGCTCTCCCCATGGACCAATCGCTGGCCGGGTTGTGGCAGAGCGCCCAGGCGGGCGGGCCGGCGGACGAGCTGCTGGTGCTGCCGCTGGGGCCGCTGGAAATGCTGGTCGCATACCCGGCCGGCAAGAAAGACGCCATGTTCGCCCGCGCCTGCCTCTGGCGCGGCGCGGAATTAACCCTGGTGCAGTTGCAGTGGCTGGGCACGGCCCGGGGCGTGCTGCCGCAAGACCCGCGGGTTTTCCAGTTCGCCTCCTGCCAGTTGGAAGATGGCTGTCTCCGCGTGCGGCTCCTGAACGCTGAAATTCTGCCGAAAGACGCCCAGACTGCCGGAGAATTGACCCGGGCAATCGCAAAACTCAGGGACGACAAAAACCTGTTCCGCCCGGCCCTGGAATTCCGGCGGATCAAAAATTGATTACCTGCAATCATCGGGAGGAATCGGAAATGATGGAACCGGCGCAGATCAAAAAAATGGCGGAAGGATTAATGCCGCGCCTGCGGACATGGCGCCGCGATTTTCACCAGCAGCCGGAATTGTCCGGCCAGGAGCGGCGCACCGCGGCTAAAATCGGGGAAATCCTGCGCGGCTTGGGCTTGCGGGTGCAAACCGGCGTGGGAGGGCTGGGCGTGGTGGGGTTGCTGCCGGGGCCGCGCGGCGGCGGCGCCGTGGCGATCCGCGCCGACATGGATGCTTTGCCCGTGTCGGAAACCAATGCAATCCCTTACCGGTCGCGCGCGGCGGGCGTGATGCATGCCTGCGGCCATGACGCGCACATGGCCATGGCGCTGGGCGCGGCAGCCATCCTGAGCCGTCAAAAATTGCCGGGCGCGGTGAAGTTCATCTTTCAGCCGGAGGAGGAAACAGTCAACGGCGCCAAGGCCATGGTCAAGGACGGCGTCATGCGCCATCCCGCGGTGGACGCGATTTTCGCGCTGCATCTCAAGCCGGACCTGGAATTCGGGACCATCGCGCTCCGCGACGGTTTGAGCATGGCGGCCGGCATCCATTTTACCATCCGGGTCAGCGGCCGTGGCGGGCATGGCGCCCGCCCGGACATCGCGGCGGATCCCCTGCCGCCGGCCCACCAGATTTATGCGGCGCTGCAAACCATCCGGCGCACCCTGCCGCCGGTGGCGCCCTGTGTGTTATCGGTTTGCGCCTTCAATGGAGGCCGGGTGCATAATATCATTCCCGCCACGGTGGAAATACTGGGGACCTTGCGGACCATCGAGGCTTCCGCCCAGCGGCAGGCCATCCGGGAAATTCGCGCCATCGTCCGCAACATAGCCGCGGCGTTCCATGTCCGCGCCGCCGTGTCTTTTTCAACCGGCACCCCGGCGTTGAATAATGCCGCCGGACCGGCGGCATTGTTGCGCCGGGCGGCGGCCGCGCTGCGCTTACCGGTGCGCACGGCTGAAATGATGATGGTCAGCGAAGATTTTGCCTTTTTCCAGCGGGAGGCGCCGGGGGTCCTGGCCTGGCTGGGAACGCGGCGTGGGAAAAAAGGGTGCAGTCTGCACGCGCCGGACTTCGATTTTGACGAAACGGTCCTGCCGCGCGGCGCGGCCCTACTGGCGTCTTGCGCGCTGAACCAACTCCAGGCCGGACAACGTTAGACAGGAGGATGCGCCTTGAACCTCCCCCAACCGTGAACCAGCGGAACCTCGATTAACCGCGAAAAAATTTATGGTACGGTCAAATAACAGGTGATCACTATGGATTTATATGCCAAGTACGGGTTGCGGCGGGTAATCAATGCCTATGACAAGGCCACCCATCTCGGCGGCGCCCGCACCGCTCCGGCGGTGGCGCAGGCCGTGGCCGAGGCCTTGCAGGAATGTTTTCACATGGAAGACTTGCAGACGGCGGCCGGCCGGGCGCTGGCGCAAGCCACCGGGGCGGAGTGGGGGTGCGTCACCGCTTGCGCGGCCGCGGGCATCACCCTGGGCGCCGCGGCGGCCATGACCGGGAGCGATCCGGGTAAAATTGCCCAGTTGCCGGACACGCGCGGCCTGGCCAACCGGATCATCCTGCAAAAGGGGCATGCCGTGAATTTCGGCGCGCCGGTCGCCCAACTGCTGCGCCTGGCCGGGGCGGCAGTGGTGGAAGTCGGCGCCGCCAACAGTTGCCGGCCCTGGCATGTGCAGCATGCGCTGCGGCAAGGCCCGGCGGCGGCGGTGATGGCGGTGGAATCATACCATACGGCCGGCTATGGCGGCGTGCCGCTGCCGGAACTGGCCGAACTGGCGCACGCGGCGGGCGTGCCGCTGCTGCTGGACGCGGCGACGCAGGAATTGCGGCTGCGCGAATTGGTCCAGGCGGGCCCGGATTTGATTTATTGCAGCGCGCATAAGTATTTGGCCGCGCCTACCGCCGGGGTCGTGGTTGGACGCAAAGACCTGGTGGAAGCGGTGTTGCTGCAAAACGCCGGGATCGGCCGCGGCATGAAAGTCGGCAAGGAAGGCATCGTCGGATTGCTGGCGGCTCTGGAACAGCCGCCTGCCTGCGATACTGCCGCCTGGGCCGCCGCTGAAAAAATCAAGGCGCAAAGCCTGGTGGAATGTTTGCAAGCCGTTCCGGGCGTCAAGGTTGCCCTTTCCCCCGATCCCAACGGCTGTCCTTTTGAACGTGTGCGCATCGAACTGCCGCCGGGGCAGGGGCCGCAGATATCGAAAAATCTGCGGGAGCGTTTGCTGCAAAACGATCCCGGCATTGTGGTGCGCGCTTACGCTGGCGATCCCGGCAGCGTTTATATCAATACGACGGAAATGACAGCCGCGGAAGTTGCTACCGCCGGCCGCATCATTTGTTCCATCATGCAAGGCGGCGGAACTGGCGCGCGGGACTGAAAAACACACCCGGCCGTCTGATGCCGGCCGGGTGTGTCCCGTCAATCAAGCGTGCCGGGAAGGATTTCAGCCTGCCGCGGCGGCGGCCGGCGGCGTGAACACGCGCGTCGCCAGATCCTTATCCAGCATGAACAGGCCGTTACCATCATTGCCGATCAACTTCAAGCGGGCGAGGATGTCGTTGTCGTTGGCCTCCTCTTCGATCTGTTCGGTAACGAACCACTGCATGAAGATTTGCGTGGCATGATCCTTTTCGCCCACCGCCGTGTCCATCACTTCGTTGATGCTCCGGGTGATGAATTTTTCATGTTTCAAGGTTTGCTCGAACATGTCCGTCAACGATTTGAATGAAGCCGGCGTGGCGTCCACCGCGCCCAGCAGCACCTGTTCGCCCTGGTTGAGCACATAATCATGGATTTTCATGAAATGCGTCATTTCTTCCTGATACTGCACCATGAACCAGTTGGCCGCGCCCTTCATCCCGATGTAGGATGCGTATGCCGACATGGACAGATAAAGGTAGGCTGAATAAAACTCCCGCCCCATCTGCTGATTTAACGCTTCCGCCATTTTTTTGGATAACATGAATTGCTCCTACCAATTTTCGCCCAGCAGTTCGAAATGCGCCCGCGGATGGGCGCAGGCCAGGCAAGTATCCGGCGCCTCTTTGCCGCGATGGAGATAACCGCAGTTGCGGCAGCGCCAGACCGTTTCCGTTTCACGTTTGAAAACGCGGCCCTGGGCAATGTTGGCCGCCAGGTCAAGGTAACGTTTTTCGTGCTGGCGCTCGGCCACGGCAATGGCTTCGAAAATTTTGGCAATCGCTTCAAAACCTTCCTTCCGTGCGGTCTTGGCGAAGTCCGGATACATTTCCGACCACTCGTGATGTTCGCCCCCGGCGGCTGCCTTAAGGTTTTCCTCGGTGGTGACAATCATACCCGCCGGGAAGGCGGCCTTGATTTCCACTTCGCCTCCCTGCAGGAGTTTGAACAGGCGCTTGGCATGCTCTTTTTCCTGGTTGGCGGTTTCCGCAAAAATGTCGGCGATTTGCACGAAACAATCCTTGCGCGCCTGGCCGGCAAAGTAATCATAACGATTGCGCGCCTGCGATTCGCCGGCAAATGCGGTTAAAATATTTTTCTCGGTCTGGCTGCCCTTCAGTTCCATGGCTGCTCCTATCAATGTGGGTTTGAATTAATGCTGCTCTATTCTGCCGCGGCGCGCCGGCAATTGCCCGCTGCGCCGGCTGTAGATTAATCCGCGGGCGAAAACTCGTCCTTCCCGACGCCGCATTCCGGGCAAACCCAGGTGTCCGGCAGGTCTTCAAAGGCCGTGCCGGGGGCCACGCCATTGTCTGGGTCGCCCTTGGTCGGATCGTAAATGTATCCGCAGACGTTGCATTTGTATTTTTTCATGCTGCCTCCTGTTATTTGCTTTTAACTGAACCCGGCCGGCGGTCGTTGCGCCTTCCGCCATGCCAACGCCGCTGAAACGCCGCGCTGAACCGGACTTTGGGGCAATTATGCCGTAAACCGTCCGCCATGTCAATCTTTGCTTGCGCAGCGCGCGGGCGCCGCGCCCGAACCAGCGGCTTAAAAATCTAGACTTCCTGGTCCGGGGGCGTTAAAGTAAATGGCATTACACGGCAAAAAAGGGAAAATTTCAGGTATGAAAATAATTCGCGTCGGCATTATCGGCATGGGCGGCTTCGCAGGCTCGCATCAGCTCGCGGTAAAACTGCTGGAGGAAACCGGCGTCTGCCGGCTGGTCTGTTCCTGCGATCCGGATTTGAACAAATTCGCGGATAAAATGTCGGAGTGGGAATACCAGCGCCGCGGAGTCAAGGTCTTTGACAATCACCTTGCCATGCTGGATGCCTGCGCCGGCGAACTGGACATGGTGGCCATCCCCACGCCCGTGCCGCTGCACGCGCCCATGCATTGCGCCTGCGTCGGCCGCGGGCTGGCGGTGTACCTTGAAAAACCGCCCACCCTGAATTACCAGGAACTCGACGAAATGCTGGTGGTCGAGCAGCGGGCCGGCAAATTGACGCAAGTCGGCTTCAATTACATTGCTGAAAACGCCCGCCGCCGGGTTAAACAGCGCGTGGTCGCCGGCGAATTCGGCGCCTTGCGCGAAGTCGGTTACCGCGGGCTGTGGGCGCGGTCAACCAGTTACTTTGAACGCGCCCGGTGGGCCGGCCGGCTGCTCCTGGACGGCCGGTTGGTGCTGGATTCCGGGATGGGGAATGCCATGGCGCACCACGTGCATAATATCCTGTTCTGGGGCGGCTTGCATGACGTCATGGACTGGGGGCAGGTGGAATGGGCGGAGGCGGAACTTTACCGCGCACACGCGATCCAGGGCATGGATACCGCGTTTGTGCGGGCCGGACTGGCCGGGGGCGTCAGGCTGACAGCGGTGTTGTCGCATGCCTGCTGGAACAAGGCCGACCGCCAGGAGTGGTTGGTATGCGATAATGCGCGCATCACGTGGACCCCCAGCGAGGGTTACCAGATCGCCTGGAATGACGGCCGCCGCGAAACAATCCCGCCGGAACCGGTCACACTGAAGGAAAACCTCCGCGCTTATTATGCCTACCTGCGCGGCGAGGAGGCCCGTCCGCTGACACGGCTGGAGGATGCGCGCCCGTTTGTGCAGTTATGCGACCTGGTCTATGTCGCCGCCGGCCGGATTAACCAGGTTTCTCCAAAATATGTCCAACGCAAAATCCTGCCGGAGGAACAGGCTGAATCGCTGCAGATTGACGGGCTATCCCAGGCGGCCGACCGCTTCATTCAAAATGGCGAGTGGCCCAGCCGGCAGGGACTGCCCTGGGCCGGACCCGGCGGCCAGGCCGCCGTCGGGGAGTTGCCGCGCCTGCGGGCCACGGTGGAGCGGATGGCGGCGGAGGCCGGCGCGGCGGGCGCCTGAACCGTCACGGATTCCAAGGACCTGAATAAGATAAAATCCCGTCACGGATTCAGGAAGGAGTTATATGTCCAAAGATCTGGTGCAGGTGCAAACGGCTCTGCCGACCGCCGCATCGGCGGCGGAAATGGCGCACCGCCTGCTGGCGGCCCGGCTGGCGGCCTGCGTCCAGCAATATCCGATCCAGAGCATGTATCATTGGCAGGGCAAGCTGGAAAACACGGCGGAAATCGCTTTAACCGCTAAAACCCGCGCCGCCCTGGCGGCGCCGCTGATGGATTTTATCCGGCAACATCATCCCTACCAGGTGCCGGAAATCCTGGCTCTGCCGGTGCGGGACAGCCTGCCGGCTTACCGGGACTGGGTGTATGCGGAAACCGGAGAAAAGCCATGAGTTTGCGGGTCAACGGCGAGGAAATCACGGCGGCGGAATTGGAGGCCGAGTATCGGCGCCTGGAACAGGCTGGCCGCCGCGGCCAGCCCGGCGAGCCTGCGGCAGCGCGCCAGCCGCAACTCCAGGCGCAGGCGCGCGACTTGGCCATCGGACGCCGGCTGTTGCTGCAGGAAGCCCGCCGCCGGGAGTTGACGGTGACGGATGCGCAACTGGCCGGCGGGTTGCTCCCCATGATCAACGCCGCTGGCGGCCCGGCCGCCTGGACAGCGCGCGTCCGCAGCGGGCAGATCAATTACCGCGACGTCTGCCGGCAACTGACGGAAGCACTGCTGGTGGAGGCGGCAGCGCGGGAGATTACCCGCCCCATCCCGCCGCCGGGGGAGGATGAAATCGCTTTTTATTACGCGCAGCATGCCGCGGAACTGGGCGGCCGGACTGCCGACGAACCGCCGCCCCTGGCGGCAGTGCGCGGAAAAATCAGCGAGCGGCTGTGGAGCGAGCGCCGCAACCGGGCGCTGGAGGAATTCGTTGCCCAATTGCGCGACGCCGCCGAAATTGAAACGGACGATTAGTTTGTCATGACTAAAACGCATACTACCGACAAACAACTCGCTCGTGAGGCCGCCTTGGCGGCCGGACGGCAGTTGCGCGTCCAGCGCGCGCGCTGGAATGTGGTCACCGCCGAGTATGCGCACGATGTCAAGCTGCAAGCCGACCGCGAGGCCGAGGCGCTCATTTTAAGCTTGTTGCGCCGGCATTCGTCTTACCCGATTCTGGCGGAAGAATCCGGGGAAGTGGCGGCCGCCCCCGGTCCGGACCAGTTGCGCTGGATCGTGGATCCGCTGGACGGCACCGTGAATTACGCCAGCGGCACGCCCCTGTCGGCGGTGTCCATCGGACTCTGGCGCGGCGCGGCGCCGCTTTACGGCGTGATTTATGATTTCTGGCGGGAGGAGTTGTTTGAAGGCGGCCCGGACGAGGGCGCGGCGCTGAATGGCCGGCCGATCCGCGTCAGCGCGGTGGACGATCCCGCCCGGGCCATGTTCGCCACCGGGTCGCCCGGCACTCATGCGGATGATCCCGGGGCGTTGCCGCGCTTCATACGTAATATCGGCAGTTACCGCAAGGTGCGGATGCTCGGGACGGCGGCGTTGTCGCTGGCCTACGTGGCCTGCGGCAAGATAGATGTTTATGCGGAGCGGATAATGCTCTGGGATGCCGCTGCCGGCGCCGCCCTGGTGGCTGGCGCGGGCGGTATCGCAACGGTGCAGCCCTGCTCCGGGGTTCCCTACACCTGCCGGGTCATGGCCGCGGCTTGCGCGGCCCTGCTGACGCCAATCACCGCATCCGAGCCGGGTTAAGGGATGCCGCGCCGGCTGGGTTCGCCCAGCGTTGCGCCGCAGCCAGGCGGGCGTCCGGCCGGTGTTCGGCATTCCCTGCGCGGGTTATGATTGACCTTGCCGACTTAAATCGGTACATTTGATACGCACTTGGGGAGAGGTGACCGAGCTGGCCGATGGTGCAGCACTGGAAATGCTGTGTACTCCAAAAGGGTACCGTGGGTTCAAATCCCACCCTCTCCGCCATCCGACCCCGTTTTCCCCTTATTTCCCTATGGAACAAGGGTTTTCCCAAGGAAAACGAGGGTTCCTCAATCCCACGAATTCCCGCAGTTTCCCGCAGTTTCCCGAATTATTTCACCTAAATTTCACCTAATCCCCATTTCGAGGCGAATGGACGTTTGACGGAAAAGCCGCCTCGTCGTCGATGCACAGTTCGGAGGGGGACGTGGATTACGACGCCAAGATCAGGATCTGGGTCGCCACGGACAACGACCGCGTGGTGCGGTTCCTGCTGGAGGACATCCGGTTCAAGTGAGTCCGCTCACGCAGGGTGGGCGGATCTCCTCGCAAACCGCCTTCGGGAAGGTAAGGCCGCCCTCCAATGTCGGTGCCAGGTCTCTGAGGTCCATGGGCAAACGGAGTCGCTTGGCGGCTTCTACTGCGGTCCTCCGGGCCTCGTCGTAACTGCTGGTCGACCTCACGATCACGAACTCCACCAGAGCGGTTGCCTCCCTGATGTCCCGGTCAATCTCCGCCTCCGAGGCAAGCGCTCGATTGCCAGCCGCCATCGACAGCGCAACCGCGCTGACCGCCGTCAGAATCTGGTGCATACATCGTGTCATGTTCGTCTGTCGAACGCCCGGCCTCTCCGTTTGCGAACCTGCGTCCGCGCGGGAGAGCAATACGAGAGCAGGCCGTTGTTCGATCTTCCTAGTCTTCAACCTGGTCGGGGAGCCGTAACCACTCGATGGCGAATTCGGCGCAAACCCTCTGCCACGTCGTCACGCCAAGAAAACTTCGCGCGATTTGCTTCTGATCCGCAACGGTGCGGTGAGGAAGGCTGGTCTTGATTGCTTCGTCCGCAATCGTGATGCGAGCCTCATTCAGCCAGAAGTCGGGCACAACGGGACTAGTACCGATTCCTTCCACAATGAGAAATCCAACCACACTCCTGTTGCCTCTTGCCTCCCACGCGCAGTCCAGATGTCTTAGCATTTGGTGACGGCCAGGCATCCATTTTGTCTTTTTCGTGGTGCCTGCCTCAGTACGCTTCCCCTCTATCACGATGAGTATGTCGGGCGTGCATATGAAGACATCGGGTTGTGTCTCGCCTTCAAACACGTGCCAATCTTCGCCTCCAGGGTTGTTTTCCAGAAGTGACAATGCTTCGTCGCGGCGACATATCGAACCCTCGATTAGCTCCCTGCGTTTCTGGGCTTTGATCGGATCTGAACTCAGTCTGTTGTCGGACGGCCACCGAGGATGTGTAATCAGCCACGAGAGCAGAGAAGACGGGGGAGCAAGTTTCTTCTCTTGAACACCCCAGCAGGCTTCTCCAATCGAGAAGTCCAAGCCAGAGTGCAGCGAAATGGGGTAGCCACCAGTCGGCAGTGAAACCAACTTGGGAATCCATCTGTTGCCGGTCGGATCTGATTTGAGGAGGTCGTCGAAGACGGGGACGACGCGTGTCTTGGATGAATCTCGCTTGCCCATGTTCTAGCCAATCAGTTCTTCCGCCTTTTCGACGCAGACGTTGAGGTAGTTCAGGACTTGCGCGAAGACCGACTTGTTGAAGCCTTCGGAGTAGATCACGGAGTCCATTTGCAATTCAACAGAGCCCGGCTTCTCCTCCAAGGTGAGAACCACGCCCCGCGTTGCGCAGAACTTCAGCAGTCGGTAGGCGTTGGCCTTCACATTGTCGATGTTGTCCCTCGGCACCGAGACGAGATCGCCGACCCTGAACCCCGGATCGTTCCAACCCTTGGAGATGTAGCCGACCTCGTGCCGCCCCTGTTTCAGGTCGTAGTACAGTTCAAGCTCATCATTCGCCCGGAAGCCGGACAGTTTCAGGCCGCATTCCTTGGCGGTCTGCTCGACGATGATCCTGTTCCTGATGTGTGCGGCGCATTGAAGCAGTGCTGTCAAGTCCTCCTCTGCCGATGTCCGGCTTTTTCGTAGGACCTCGAATATCTGGTTGCGCAGTGGGTTGCCGTCCTCCTCAAATCGTAGTCTGACCATCTTTTCCTCTCTTTCTCTGGATCGAACGCCCGCGTTCTCCCTTGAGCAACCCGCCACAGGCTGCGAATATGGAGCGACGCGTTGTTTGCAGTTTCATTCCTTTTCCGCAGACCGGATTCGTTCTATGGTCGATTCCTTGAGGCTGTCCGCCCTCTCAGCGACGACTGAAGCGTAGGCTAGAAAGTCAAGATACCGGCAGGGACTACGGTATTCGTCCTTGCCTTCAAACACCTTCATGCATGCCGTTGACAGATACTTGGCCGCCAACTGCGGTGATTCGGCAAGGCTGCCGTATCTCAAGCGATCACCCTCGCCAGGCCAAGGGAAAGCAGCATCCTCCTTCGACCGCAAGGCAACAAGGACCGGCTTCTTCACGTCCTTTCGGTTCAGCATCTTCTTCATGGTCCAGAAGTAGTCCGGGGGTTGGGGGTGACTGTGCCACCGCTTGTCCCATCTGGCGCATACCCACTCGGCGAAATCACGACCAAGCAAGAAAGACAATCTGAGGAGGAAGTAAATATGGGGGCTCTTCCCCTCGATACAGAGTTTCGCAATGGTATCTGCCGCGACTTCTACCGGTGCCCTGTGGAGCCAGAATAGAGCGGGCGCATAGAAAGTGTGGATGCCTTCGTCTAGCAAGAGACCAAAGAGGGCGGTTTCCCCAAGAACGTGTTGCCGTTCGGCATAAATTCGGTAGTATAACGGTTCGCCCAGAAAGAAGCGAGATTGCCCCTTGGCAAGCAATTTGTTCGCGGCCAGAACGTTGTTGATCTCGTTGAAGAGACCGTCTGACAACTCCTCGTGCAGAAAGATCCCTGATGCCACTGACGCATCGTGAGTGAGGCGTACGGCGGGGGCCGACGGGTCGTCAGTTAGACGTGTCACACGGAGAGATGTGCCTTTCCCGAGGCCGGCAACTTTCGCTGAAGCCACGGGTACGGGAACAGGCACTTCGCGAATTCTGCGCAACATATCGGTCCTCAGCATATCCGTGCGCCGCGTAACGATCCGCTGAAATGCCATCGGACTGGCAAGGTCGGATTTTCCCCCGTACCGATAGTACACAACCCTGTCCGAAATGAGAGGTTGCACGGTTCCATCTGGCAACGTGTCGTTGACTGCCTTGGTCGTTACGTGGGGCATCAGATCGCTCGGCGGCGTGTGAATGACGGCAAACGATCTGCCGTCGTGCGAAATCTCCGTGTAGTTCAACTGCGGAATCTCCGGGAAGACCACTCCGCTGACGAGTTCGGTGATCTTGGATGGGTCAGTGTGGGCCAGCTCATCGGCAGACACGCCCTCCCATTGGCCCCTTGCATTCACCCCGCAGACGACGAAACCACCATCGGTGTTGGCAAACGATATTATCGCTTTGACGATTCTGTACTTGGTTCTCTTTGTCACGGCTGGGCCGAATGGTAGTGTCTGTTTCCACTCCAGATGCCTAGTCTCCGACTTGCTGGCGCGGAGCGCCTTCAGTAGGGCATCCTCATGACGGAAAGGGTCCGCCGAGCGCGCAAGGGCACCAAGTGACATTGTCTCTGGCTTCTTCATTCGACTACTCTGTCTGCGACCAGTGTTATTGAGCGTACTTCACGACGCAAAATCCCCTTAACAACGTGCAAGTTTACGGGTTCTTCCCCTTTCTGGCAAGCACTTAAGACAATTGCGTTAAACGTATTTTATGGAATGTAGTGCGCCAGCATGTTGCATGATTTTGACGGCTTGTGGATATATTTTGAGTTGCCTTCGAAGTCGGCTTTATGCATATCCATGAACTAGGCTTTATACTACTTGTTAGAAGACTTTCTTTCAACTTGGTCCTGTATTTTGGGGCTCAGGTCTCTTGATCCAGTCAACGAGGCTGGTGCCCTTTTTAGCCTTGAGGCCAGAACGATAGGGTGAGTCCTTTTTCAACCACCTTTTTTTCTTCAATCTTTGTACCGCCTTCTTATACAGATCTTCTTGGGGATTGCGAGCTGCCGGCGCTCCAAAACCCGGTGTGTGTGACCAACCCGTGTCGGTCCTATGGTCTGATATGGGCGTCCACCATAGCTTTTCACCATCCGGGCAAATCATGCAAGGCCCCTTCCACCCTCGGCTTAAGGGCCCCAAATCCACGCAGTGCTTGTGCAAGTCACACTTGCAATAGACAGGCACTCGTCCATTGTCACATTCCATCACCCAACCCCGAAAGCACCAACACGTACGACATAGCCTCAAGTGTTTTTCAATGACCATTATTTTGTCCTTTTATGTTTGGTTTTCTCCGCCCCGAACGTAGTGATAACCCGCGCCCTAGGAGGCGGCGTGAAGGGCCAGCATCGCTCACTGGCGTCGGGTTGATCACGCGTTGGCACTCATATTGATTCCCCTACCGACCAGACCTCCACGTCCTCGCGCGTTTCAAGCCGCGACTGCCGCCCTGGCCCGTAACCCGGACACATGAAGAACACGTACTTGTACCGCGCCGCACATAACCCAACTTTAACGATATCTTTCATTAGCTTCTTGTTGTTTGTAGTGTTCACGGCCGCAAAGACTTCAGCAGCCACACCAACGCCATTGGCTGATTCGATGTCGGTACCAGATATCGTTCCGAGATTAAGAGTAAATGGCGCGAGCTCGGGGTGAAGCGTTAGCAGCACTTTTGCCGCTTTGGCAGATGCTACGTATGTAAATGTCTGGTTTAGTTGCTCTATCAGGTTCAAAGGTGTCTCAGCATTCAATGGATCGAACCCGACCTTATCGCTTTTCATCGCCCACAGTGTTCTCAACGCCGTTGCAGTGGGCAGCCTCGAAATCTGTTCCAACGCTTTCTTGGCTGATCGCGTAACCGCCTCGACGATCTGATCGGCTTCTTCGACTGTGTGGATTATCCGCTTCTTCATGAGTATTATTAAGCCTACTTCGTAAAGGCTGACTGGCCGATTTGGTTATGTATTTTATAACACCGATGTGCCCCATTGTCAAATGCCCAATCATTTGACTGTCAATTATTTATCCTGCTCGCTTGCTTCCGAGGTCGGCGTTATGCATATCCATGAACTAGGCTTTATACTACCCGCTAGAGGACTCTATTTCAACCTAGTCCAGTTTTTAGGGAGAACGTCACCCGATCTCTCTGGCGACCGATTCCACATATCGGCAGTTCTCGCAGTCCGGCGCCGCCGCCGGCGGCTCCTCCATCATCAGGCAATCCTTAACCTTCACGAGCGTTGGCTCGATCCATCCGTCGTCGCCGATGTGCTCGACCAGTTCCAACCGGAACGTGAGCCGGCCGTCGAAGGTCGGGGCGTCCATCCTGCCCACGGCATACACGATGAACGACCGCCGGGACACCCTGAAGCCGTTTCCTCGCAATAAAACCCCGTAGAACTCTAGTTGTCTCTTGTAGGCCTGGCGGTACTTGGCGTCCAGCGTCATCGGCTCGTCCTTGGCGGAGGCCGTGCCCTTGTAGTCGGCGATGAACAGTTCGCCGTCGGGCGCCGTCCAGACGTCGTCCGGGGCGCCGGACAGTAGGAAGTTGGTGGGCCGGTGGAGCAGCCTGATCCCCTTGAAGTTGGCCCTCCACGTAGCCAGGTCGGGATGGCTGAACGGTACTGCGTCCAGGCCGTGCTCCTGCATGACAGGGTGGGGAACCGCCTTCGCCCGGTACTGGTCGAACTCCTTCTTGAGCAGCTCGTCGACCGCGCGGTTGAGCATCATCGCCGGGATGCCCGGCGGCCTGATGCCGAGTCGGCGGTCCAGCCAGAAGCACCTAGGGCAGCCAAGCCAGCACTCTACCTTGCTTCGTGAAAGGGGAAATGGCTCCTTGCCGGCGGGGTCGAACAAGTTTCGCTTTCGCTTGGCGGCGGGCATCGGGTTCCTCCTTGATGGTTCAAGCCCAATGCTCTCTCCGCAGTGCAGCAGAGTCAAGCCGTACGGGAATGAAGCCGGGGCAACTTTCCAAGCGATTGGAAAGGACGGGTCGAGGCTGGCTGCTCGGGTTTCGTCCCGAAAATGGCCGGCTTGACGCCATTCCGGAGGATAAATTGGGACCATCCCGCGCTCGGCTTCAGGATGACGATCGAACCTGGGTTTTACTTTCGAGTAAAACGGTGCAATTATACCGTTACCGTCCGCTCAGTGTTGAGTGGTTTGAAGCATTCCTGAACGACGAACTTGGCGGCGATACCGGCGCGCCGAGCAGATGCGCACCAGTTCCTGCCGTTGCGTCGCTGTCCGCAGAGCGCGGCCCCGTCTGTCTCCGCATTGCTGTGGCGCGCCACATTCTGCCGTGGTGTTTCCGCCAAATTATTTCGTACTGAATCAGGGGTAGCGGACACAATTGGCCGTGGGGTATGACACGCTTGTCCGTGGACACAGAAAGGGCGCCGGTTGCCACCGGCGCCTTTTTTTGTCATTTCTGTTATCGGGTTGGTTATTTTTGACCG
>JAXGPF010000012.1:0-200645 GCA_040767085.1 Kiritimatiellia bacterium
AGTATTATGAGAACAGGCAAGCAGTACGTCAAGGGTTTTATCGTCCGGGTGTCGGTTGTCCTGAGCCTTTGCGGGGCGGTTGTCGCCACCCCGGCCGGGGCGGTTCCGCTTAACGGCGTCGGTACGGAGGCCAACCCGTACCTGATCGCGAGCCTGGCCGACCTGGTGACCTTCCGGGACTGGGTGAACGCCTCCAACAACTGCGCCGGCGAATTCTTCCAACTCACGACGGACATCGACATGACTGGCGTGAACTGGACCCCGATCGGTGATGACGGCAGCTATGATGAATATGCGATTTATTTCGCCGGAACGTTTGATGGTGACGGTCATACGATTAAAAATATTGCGATTGAAGATCATGCCTGGGGTGCCGCCTTGTTCGGCGTTGTGTCCGGCACGATCGAGAACCTGACCATCGCGGACTCCCATGTGACCGGCTCTTCCGGCGGCTACGCCCTTTTCGTGGTCATTGGGACCGGCGACTTCACGATGCGCAACTGCCACGCGGTTAACTCCTATGTTGCGGCAAACAGTAGCAGCGGCCTTATGTTGTCCTATGTGGACGTGGGCGGCACGGTAGCCATCGCTGACTGCGATACGGATGGCGATTGCTACGCAACGGAAGCCATTGGTTACCAGATCGGTGGCATTGTCGGGCAGGTTTGCTACACGGATTCCATCACCTTTTCCGGATGCACGAACAACGCAGCCCTCAGCGGTTCCGGCGCCATTGGCGGCATCGTCGGGCAGTTGGGCGCCGCAACAAAGACTGCCGTTTTCACGGGCTGCGCCAACAGCGGCACGATCACTGTCACGGGCGGAGCAAAATATGCCGGTGGCTTGGTTGGATACAAGAACATGGGCGGCGGCGTGACAGGCCTGACGATGGCCTTCACTGACTGCTACAACTCCGGCACCGTCGTTGGCGGCGAAGCGGGTGCCGATCTCGGCGGCTTTGTCGGGTTCTCGAACGGCACGGACGCTTCGTTCACCAATTGTGTCAACAGCGGCGCAATCGGCGATGCCACATATGTGGCCGCGCGGGCTGCCGGTTTCATCGCTAGGGATAACTCCACGGCGGATGCCATTGTGTTTGAGAATTGCGCCAACACGGGCGCGATCACCGGCACGAGCACTGGCGCTTTCGGAGTCACTATGCCAACGACGCTCACCATCGCCGGCACGGCGACCGTGAACAACGACCTGACGACGCTCTTCAATGGGAAAAGCAACGCCAACTACGTCGAAGCGTACATCGCGGGCGCGGCAACGACAGTCTACTACGCCGATTTCGCCGATGCCGTCGCCGCCGCAGAGAGCGGCGATATCGTCACGCTCCTTGCGGACGGCCTCACCGCGGAGCTCGCCGCCGGCCAGTCGGTCACCATCGACGCCAACGGCCACAGCGGGCTCTCCATCACCACAGTTGGCGGCTATAAAGTGGTTGAAAATGCGGGGACCTACACCTCCGTCGAGTTTTTGCCCGGCAGTGGCACGGAAGTCAGTCCGTTCCTGATCGCGAGCCTGGCCGACCTGGTGACTTTCCGGGACTGGGTGAACGCCGGGAACAACTGTTCGGGCGAATATTATCAAGTCACGGTCGATATCGACATGTCGTCTGAGTCCAACTGGACTCCGATTTCCGATTACGGCTTAGAAGCCGGGGGCGACCTGCGTTTCGCGGGAACCTTCGATGGCGGCAACTTCACGCTCAGCCATCTGACCATCACGTCAAACCCGGCCGATCTGCTGGGCAATACATCCGACTTGATGTTGGGGTTGTTCGGCGCCGTCGGCAGCGCCAATTTCAGAAACATCCGGCTGTCGGAAGTCGACATCGGCGCCACCAATACGGATGGCGTTATCACCAACATGGGCATCTGCGCGGCACTCCTTGGGAATGCATCCGGGGCGTCTACGATCAGGGATGTCGAAGTCGTTTCCGGCTCCGTCAAATCCATCGAAAATGCCGCCGGCATTTACGGCTTCGGAACCGCTTACCTGCACCTGTCGAATTGCGTCAATCGCGCGGATGTTACCGGGTATTGCTCTGGCGGAATCGCCAGCGTTGCCGGCCGGGACAGCGACAATCCTTCGCTGATCGAATCATGTGTGAACTTTGGCGCGATCGCCAGCCATGACAACAGCGGTTCCGGCGTGGGCGGCATTTTGGGCAAGACGCAGAACAACCTGGTCCGAAACTGCACCAACCACGGTTCGGCCAAGGCGCACAACACGAAAACCTACGTGGGCGGCATTTGCGGCGTGGCGAATGCTGGTTCCGTGTTTGAAGACTGCGTGAACCACGGCGAAGTCACGTCCGACGTCGGAGAATATGGGCGCGCCGGCGGCATTGTCGGCAGCGCCGGCGGCGCGTTCACCTTCAATTTCTGCATCAACCTGGGCGACGTCACGGGCTACCAGGGCGCGGGCGGCATCGTCTATCATGTCGATGCCAACGCGAGCACGCTGAACTACTGCTACAACGGCGGGGCGATTCATGCCACGCACGGCGACGCGGGCGGTCTGGTCGGCGGTCTGACCGGCAACGCCACAAGCTACAGCCTGAACGACGGCCCGGTCACGGCCAGCGGCACGGCCTGCATGACGTCGCCGACCACCGGCGCATCGGTCTATTACCACGCGGCCGGTGTTCTATACAACGCGGATGGCACCCCCGCCGGCATCACCGAGATCGCCGCCTGCGACGCACTGAACACAGGTTTGGCGGCCGGCAGCGAGTTCTGGGGCATCAGCGCCGCCTCGGGACAGGCCTACCCGGCTCTTTGCGACATGCCGCCCGAGGTCTGGGTGGACGATAACTACACGCACGGCAGTTGCGGCGGGCACGTGTGGAACTATGACGCCTTCACCAGCATCCAGACCGGCGTGGACGTGGCCGCGGGCGGTACGGTCAATGTGGCGGCGGGGACGCATAACGATCACGTTTGCCAGTTCGTTCGCGAAGGATAATATCACGATCACAGGCGAGGCCGGCGCCGAGGCGGAGACGGTTGTGAACGGCGGCATATACATGGCATTTTCAACGTCACGCACGGTTTGAGCTTTCCAGGCATATGACGCTGAAAGGAACCTGCAAGCCGGGTCAAAGTTTTACGCTGCGTGCGGATACGGAAAAAGGCCTGCCGGCTGACACGGTCTTTGACAACGTGATTTTCGACGGTGAGAACACGATTACCAACGCCGTCCGCATGCTCTACGTGACCAACACGCTGACCTTCATGAACAGCACCTTCAAGAACTATGGAAGCGATTGGGCCCTGATTAATGTCGGCTCGAAATCCCCAATGGCTATAACCTTGTCTTCAATAATAACAATTGTTGAAGACTGTGACGGTTGCGCGCAATTTTTCAATTTGTCAAATGTCACGGCCACCAACAATGCCGTCTCCCGCATCGCAACCCATCCTTCCACCTGGGATGCGCTCGGGTTCGATGGCCGCGCGAATCCTGACGATCGGCGTTGCAATCGTGACCGGCAACAACATCTCCGACAATAACGCGGGAGGACTGATCGTCTCCCGGTTTGCGGACGCCACTGTCTCGGCCAATACAATTTGCGGAAATGCCACTAATTCCCAAAAAACACGGGCTTGTCAGGCTTTGGCTTGATCCTGAACAGAACACGACGGTCACGGCTGAGAACAAATATCATTTCCATTCCCAGCAACCCGAGCGCGACCGTGGAGAGCACAGGACTGATCTTAAAAGGAGACGGAACCTTCGCCCTTTCAGGAAATATGATCAATACCGTCGGCGACGCGGCCGTCGCCGGCATCGTGCGCGGGGTGTTGGTCATGGATCGGACGACGGGAACAGCGCTCGACCTTGGCGATACCGCCCTGGGCGCTGCCCTGCCGGAGTACATCGCGGCGCACACCACGGCGCCGGACGCCCTGGTTAATGCGACCGCGGTGACATTCGCCGGATTGGCCGGGTCGGCATGACGTGCTGGAACAGTTGTATGACACGGAGAACAAGATCACCCACAAGGTCGACGACGCCGGACGCGGCTTGTGCGTCAGCGTCGATAATCTACCGCGTCACGCCTGGCAGCGGCAGCATCCAGGCGGCCATTGACGCTGCTTCTCCCGGCGATGCCGTCAATGTGTCTTCGGGGCGTATCGGGAGCACCTCGTTGTACGGAAGTCCGGGATTACGCTCGTGGGGCAAGCAACCGGTTATCGAATTTTTATTACGGTATTTTTCTTTGTGGAGAGGCCGGACATGGAGCTTGTCACAATAACCGCATAGAGGGCAATGATCTCAACGGGAAAGATGTGGCTTGGTACGGTATCAACCTGTATGACGATGAAACCGTTGCAGGGCAGGAAAACAACGTCATATCGGGCAACTCCATAAGTGGGTGTGTTTACAACATATACGCGGGGTACGATGCTATCGGCACGGTGATTTCAAATAACATCGTGCGGGGCAGCACGAACCTCGTTGATTATTTTTATAATAATCAAGCCTATACGGATCCTCCGGTTAAGATTGAAGACCGGGGCGTAGGGATACGCATTACCGGCGATGGAGCATCCACCAACGGTACGACAGGACATACCGTTGTGGGTAACGACATCCGGGGCTGTCGGGACGGCCTTCGCTTGCAGACGTTCGATGTCATCGTCGAGCATAATCATTTTTCAGATAATGACGCGGGTGTTTATCTGGATGAATACTCGCATTCCGTTGCCGGCAATCAAATCCGGTCGAACATAATCGCCGGCAACAGAGATTATGGCGTTCGTTACAATACCCAGTATGGAGCAAATACAATTGTCGACGCCGCCGGCAACTGGTGGGGCGCGGCGGACGGCCCGGGGCCGGTGGGGCCGGGCAGCGGGGACAAGGTCAGCGCCAACGTGGCATTCTCGCCGTGGTACGCCGACGAGGCCATGACGATCTTGTACTATACGCCGGCTGGGCTGGCGTTCATAACTCAGCCGAATGGGGCGCAAGCGGGAACACCGTTTGCCCAGCAGCCGATACTGGCGATGCTCAACGAGGCCGGCGGCGTGGCCGGCCAGTTCCAGGGGCAGGTTACGGTGGCCATCGGCGCTAATCCCGCCGGAGGAGTCCTGAGCGGGAATACCGCCCTGGCAGCGGTTAACGGGGTTGCCACATTTACCGACCTGGCACTCGATAAAGTGGGCGTGGGATATACCCTGGTGGCGTCAGCGGCCGGTTATCCCGCGGTTAACAGCGCGGTATTCAATGTGAGCAAAGCCAACCAGACCATTGAATTCCCGGCGATACCGGACCAGGTGGCGACCGGCACGGTTGTGTTGAGCGCGACGGCTTCATCGGGGCTGCCGGTATCCTTTGCGGTGGCGGCGGGCCCTGGTGAGCTCACCGGCGATATCCTGACGTTTACCGGCGCTGGCATTGTCCAGGTTGTCGCCAGCCAGGCTGGGGATGCCGTCTGGAACCCGGCGCCGAACGTCACGAACAGTGTCGCGGTGAGCGATGTTTCGCACTTGGCGGCGCCGCGGAATCTGGCGGCCTCGGATGGAGATTTCACGAATCAGGTGACGTTGGCCTGGGGCCCGGTGAGCGGTGCAACCGGCTATCAGGTTTGGCGCGCAACGGCGAATAACGCCGGGGCGGCAGTTTGCTTGGGCCGGGTAAGCCTGCCGGGGTATGCTGACGGCAGTTCGGAGGTGTTATCGGCGATCCGGTATTATTACTGGGTCCAGGCCTGCAACAGCGCGGCGACGAGCGACTTCAGCAACGTGGACAGCGGGTTCTGCCGGTCGAGCGATGATCCGGCAATTCTCAGCGGACAACCGATGGTTGGCGACTACGACGGGGACGGCAAGGCTGATCCGGCGGTCTATGATCTGGCTACCGGCCGGTTGTACGCCTGGCTGTCGGCGTCGGCTTACGCGTTGACGGCGCCGGTAGCGACTTTCCAGGTAGCGGCGGCAGATTTGCCCGTGGCGGGCGATTTCGATGGCGACGGCTTGGCGGATCCGGGTGTCTTCCAGAATGCGGCAGGCGCCTGGTACGGCTGGCTATCGGGGTCCGGGTATCACCGGTTGGGCCCTGCGGTATTTGGCGTGAATGCCGAAGATGCGCCGGTGCCGGCGGACTACGATGGCGATGGCCTGACCGATCCGGCCGTACATCACGCTGCCAGCGGGGAATGGTATGCATGGCTCTCCAGTGGCGGCTATGCCGCGGCCGGCCCGATCGTGATGGGGACGCCAGGCGAGGGTCTGGCGGCGCCGGCGGATTACGACGGGGACGGCAAGGCCGATCCGGCCGTGTATCACGCTGCCAGCGGGGAATGGTATGCGTGGCTCTCCAGCGGCGGCTATGCCATGGCCGGCCCGGTCACGATGGAGACGCCGGGCGAGCACCTTGCGGTGCCGGCGGATTACGATGGAGACGGCAAGGCCGATCCGGCGTCTTATATTCCCACCAGCGGGGTCTGGCGCGTCTGGCAATCCGGCAATGGCTATTCCTTGCTGGAAGCGCCGCTGCGCTGAAACACAGAAGCATGCAAAAATGAGGTTGTATTGGAGTCGGAAAGGAGTGTCCTCCGCTCTTTCTCCAAAACAAGTCGTTGATTGAATTTATTCCGATTGCGAAGCGCATCGGAATGAATTCAATCAAACTCCTCTTCTCCGTGACGGCTACTCTTCGTGGTGAATCTCCGCCTGCTTTTCCCCGCGGATTCCGCGGAAAATCATCTTGCCCCGCACCCCGGCCGCGGCGGCAATGACCGTCAGGGTGCCTGCCAACAGGATGAAAATACCGGCCAGGTCGGACGGCGGCACGCCGCGGCCCAGGATGAAAAAAGCCGTGACGAGCGTGAATAATACCGCCAGCGGCTCCAGGGCGGAGGCCAGATAAACCGGCACCCTGCGCAAACCGTGCATGTACAACACGAAGGCCGGGGCGGTGATCAACCCCCCCTTGGCGGCAATCAGCAGCCACTGCCGGACGGTTATAACCTCCGCCGCGCGCCAGCCGCCGTGACCCAGGAAAATAGCGGCCATGGCCAGCGCTGCAATCGCCATGCGGATGGCAACCAGTTCCGCGGGCGGGATTACTTTCAGCAAGCGCTTGCCGGTCACGGTTGCGCCGGCCCATAATATCGCCGCCAGCAAAGCCAGTGTGCAGCCCGGCAATGCCCCGGGGCTGGAAGCGTTTCCGGAGGACTTGATAATCAGAAAAATATTGGCGGCGATGATCAGGCCGATGCCAGCCAGGGTTGGACGGCTTAATCTTTCCCGCAGGCAGAAAAAAGCTATCAGGACCGCAAACCCGACCTGCGACCTTAAGATCGCGCTGACCAGGCCGGGGTGCGCGAAACGCAAAGCAAAGACGTATAATAAATCCGGCATGGCGGTAAAAACCACCCCTTGCCATATAACCAGCCGCCGGTCCAATGGCGCAAGGATGCGCCAGCGCCGCCAGAAGCGCGCCAGCGGCAGGCAAAGGCAACAAGCGGCCGTGCCTGGAGCCAGGGCGGCAATCAGGCTGCGTGGCGCCGCATCGCCGATCAGGCAGATAAGAATTGGATCGAACGACCAGATCAGCCATGCGGACAGAATGAAAAAAATGCCGGTAGTCATAAAGGCGATTGTTAATTTGTTTGACATGTTATGGCAAGATAATTCCAACCGGGCTGGCAGGGCGCCTGCCCGAAACAAATGGGCGCATTCGTGCTTGACGGCATTCGCGCATTTCCTTAATCTGGCTGCGTTAGACTGGTGTATTGGTACATCCGTTTCAGAACATGCCGACCTTGAAAAAATTTGCTTGGGCTGGCCGCTGCTCCCAGGCGGCGCTCTGCGGCGGCGCACTGGTCCTGTGCCTGGCGGCAGAACTGTCGGCCGCCCCGGCGTCCGCCGCGGCGGATGCGCCGGAGCGCAAGTCCGTGTTGAGCCCTGAAAAAGCCGGCAAGGCGGAGGGCGCCGCCGCCGATTACTCCCGCAAAGCGGTGATCTGCGAATGGCTGGCCGGCCGGTATGCCGGCAATCCGGCCGCGCCCTATGCCGAATTGCTGGAGCTTTACAAGGCTGCCGCGGAACAGAAATGGCGCGCCTGGCAGGCGTACCATTTTGACGATCCTGAATTGCTCAAGCAAGCCGAGACCGCGGGCAAGCCGCTGGTCAAACAGGCCGGTGAAAAAGAAAAAGCCTTGAAGGCCCTCGGACTTCCCCGGCCGGAACTCAAAGCCCTGGATGAGGCAAGCCCGGGGCGCAAGGAGCGGGCGGAAAAAATATCCGCCAGCGAGCGCGCGGCCATGAATTGCGAGCGGCAGTCACACCTTCACGCCTTTCATGCCGGGCGCCTCGTTGACAGCCAGCAACCGCATCACGCGGCCATGGCGGAAGGATACGCCGCCCTGGCCTGGCAGCATTGGCAGGTCTGGCGGGCCTGCCATCTCAACGACATTGAAACCATGGTCAAGGCCCAGGCCAATGTCCGCATCCTGCAGGGCCGTCTCCAGAATTCCAGCCCGCAGGATGGGCCGCCCGGCGCGGCCCGGCGCCTGGACTCCGAACTGATCGCCGCCAGCGAGACAATCGCCGTCAACCACGGTATGCTGGCGGTCAAGTGCGGTCAGATGGCCGTGCAGACGGATGCCGGGTTGAAAAAAATGTTTCCTCACCAGAATTTGTGGGTGATTACCGGTTCGGGCAATTGCCCAAGGGTATGATATAGCGCCATTTCCGCGCCATGAAAAGTTCTGAAGCCATAAGATCGTTTGGTAACCACTCGAGCTTTATTGTTCAAGCCCTCGGTTGCGCCAGTAAAAACCTCGTTTCTGGCTCTGATCCAGTTCAAAAGCAGCTCCTCGTGTTTAGCAATGGTTTTAGCCGCCTTAATGATTGGCGCAATGCGGCTACGACAGGCGCGCTTGACCCATGCCTGGAGATAATTACGCGCCCAGGTTGGGCTGTGATAGCTCCAAAAATGCTGAAAGCTTTCCTTGAACAAATAGGCGCGGCCGGTTTGCAGTCTTGTGCCCAATATCCGATCAAGCATTTCGCGAGCTTTGCCGCGCACGCGGGTTTTGCGGCGCAGCAAGGTCCAGCGCATTTTCTTGAGTTTTTGCTTGGCCGCCGGACGCGCTGTCATCGCCGCCATATCCCGGCGCCGGACCTCGTCCACGGCGGCATTCAAGGTTTGCACGACATGGAAGCGGTCAATCATGTGGCAACCGTGGCTGAGGCTCGCAGCAATGACTTTCAGATAAGGTCGCCACATATCGCTACATATATGTCGAATGCCGGCCAGCACGGGTTTTCCCAAAGATTGCAACCCTTTACGCAGCGCGGCCGCCCGGCGGGTTTGGCCGACCCAGAGCAATCGGCGGCATTGCGCATCAATCTGATAGATCAAGGTCAGATAGTTCTTGCTCTTTTTACCGTTGCCTACGTGGAGTTCATCAACACCAATCGCCGTTATATTGGCCAATTCCCGGTGCGCCAAGCCCCATTCCACCATCCACTCGACCGACCGATAAACCGCCTGCCAACTGACTTTGAAAATCAGCGCCGTCTCTTTCCAGGACAACCTCCGCGCCCAGTTCCCCAAAAAAAGCATCAGCGCCTTGCTGTAGGGTCGTTTGCCATCGCTCCAAGGCAGCGCTTCCACCACCACGCCATGTTCGGGGCAATTTACCCGGCGCGGACTATAATGCAAAAAAGCCGGCACATTCAAAATGGGCACAAACGCCCATATCCGTTCAGGCAGAGTGTCGTATGTCGCCAGCGGTCGCCCGCAACGCGAGCAGCATGCCGCGCGTTGGCGATGCGGACGAATGCTTATATCCACTTTCCATTGGCCGCGACGATCCAAAACCATACAAGTTTCCTGATAAATAAAACGTTTCAAAGGTTGCAAACGATTCAAAATTGTTTTAAGTTTCACCTTGGGCTGGTCCTCCTTTTTTTGTGTTCACCCATTGCATACGCAATGGATTACGGAAAGGCCAGCCTATTTTTTTGCCGCCGCTTTATCTCCGTTCCGCCATCGCGCCAATCAGGAGTTATTAATCAGGCTGCTGCGGGGCCGCCAAACGCCCAAAGCGGCAGGCTGTTAATAACTCCACCATCTTTTGGCGCCATTGCTTGGAGAACTTCTTAAACTTTAAAACCTGTTTTTTACCCACAAATTCTGGTTAGGAGCCAAAAAAATTTACCTCGACCTGTCCGAGAATTACCGCGAATCTTCGCAGTTACGCCGCAGGATCGCCAACGCTGCCGCCGGCATGGACGACCACGCCGTCGCTGCGTTGCAGATAAAAATATTGACACTGCGCGATGCCCGCCGGGAACTTTGGGAACATGAAAAAAAGGCTTTGGACGATCTGAAGGACGATCCGGCGCAGACGGAAACACGGCGCAAAATTGCCGAATTCAAGCGCGAATACCAGGCGCTGCGCCAGCAGGTAGCCAGCCTTAAGGATGCGGATTGATCCCGGCCCGGCCGCTTACTCCATCAGGGCCGCCTGCACACGCAAAAGATCGTGCAGCGTGAAGACCCCGCTGATCGCGCCCCCGGCCTTTTCCGTCACCAGGAATAATCCGGCATTGGACTGAATCAGGGCGGGCTCGACTTCCTGGAGCGTTTGCCGCGCGTCAAAAACCAGCGGCGGGTCCAGCGCCGGGGCGCCGCCGCTCTCCAGGCTCTTTTGCAGGTTATCCCTGGTGGCGATGCCCTTGACTTCGCCGTCGAGCACCACCGGGAAACAGCGGTAAGGATGGCGCTGGAGGACGGCGCGCAGTTGCGCGGGCGCCAGGTCGGTAATAACGGCGGGTTGCCGCCTGGCGAAAACCGACAGCGGCATGGCATGCCAGGCCGCAAGGTTCCGCGGCGGGATGATCTTGCGGATTTCATGGCCATCCTGCGCGAGGATGGCGTCGTAAAAATTCTGGCGGCCGGCCAGCCGGCCGACAATCTGGCTGAGCAGAGTGCCGAGCATCAACGCCGGCACCATGCCGAACTGGTGGGTCATTTCGAAAATCATCAGGATGGAGGTGATCGGGGCGCGGACCACCGCCCCGAAGCAGGCACTCATGCCGACAGCCGCCAGCACAAAATGGTCGGCCGGCGCCAGCGGCAGCCAGATATCCGCCAGTCCGGCGGTAAAAAAGCCGCACATCGCGCCGATGAAAAGGGTGGGCGAGAAAATGCCGCCGCAACCGCCCGAGCCGTAACTGGCGATGGTCGCCGCCAGTTTGGCGCCCGCCAGCAGCAGCGCCAACTTCCAGCCGATGCCGTGCCGGAGCGCTTCCGACAAATCTTCATAGCCAAGACCGAATACGCCCAGGCGGCCGGTCATCAGGAAGACGCCGCCGCCTAAAACCCAGACTGCCAGCGCGCCGCAAAGCGGCCGCAACCAGAGCGGCACCCGGCGCTGGTCTCGCAGGCGGCGGCGCAGATGCAGGGTCAGGCGCTGGAAGGCCACGCCGGCCAGGGCGGCCAGCAAGGCGGCCAGGGGCACCACGGTGTACACATTCCAGGAGACGGCATCCACCGAAGGCATGAAAAAAGAAGGCTGGCGGCCCACCAGCGCATGGACAATAAAAGCGCCGACGACGGCCGCCAGGGTCACTCCGCCGATCACCCGGTTGCCCAGGTCGCTCAGGATTTCTTCGAGAATGAAACTGATGGCGGCCAGCGGGGTGTTGAAGGCCGCGGCGAGCCCCGCCGCCGCGCCCGTGGCGGCGGCCTGCCGCCGCTGCCGCCGATTGACTCCCAGCCAGGTTGCCAGGTTGGCCGCCAGCCCGCCCGTGATGAACACCGTCGGGCCTTCGCGGCCCAGGCTGCTGCCGCCGGCCAGGGTAACGATCCCGCCGATGAACTTCACCAGGATGGCGCGGAAGGGGATGTGCCCGAAGTTGAGCCAGTAAGCGGATTTAAGCTGCGGAATGCCGCTGCCGGCGGCGCCGGGCGAAATCCTGGCCATCAGGATGCCGGCCAATAGCGAACTGGCGGAGAGAACCAGCAGGCTTCCGGCCAAAAACACCAGCGGCTGACAGGCGGCCAGCCGGGGCCAGATGGCATCGTAGAGCCGGTTGGCCGCCACCATGAAAGCGACCGTGGCCAGTCCGCCGGAGACACCATAAATCGCGGTCAGGATCAACAGCCGGATTTTTTCGGGTATGCGTTCAATGAGAGACATGTGTCATATGCATTAACAAACATACGCCGCCGTTTCAATCCCGAATTTGATTCCGGCCTTGCGCAAGGGTGTAGGCCAAATTTACTGGTGATTTTAAAAACTTTAATTTCACGGTGGATTTTAGTGCCTTAAACTACAGCACCTGCCAAAAAAACAAGAAAATCGGGGGGCAGGTGCTGAGGTTTAAGGCACGGTGCAAGTGCAGGCAACAAGTACAGGTGCAGTCAGTCCGGCATAGCCGGACGGGGACGGATGATTCCGGATTGGTTCCGGATCAAACTACACTTTCACTTGTACCTTGCACTTTCGACGGCGGCCCGGCGGCTACCAGACTGCGTCTGCCATAGCTTTTGCGACGGCAGATTGTGGCCGCAGGCCGCCTTGTTGTGATTTATGTGTCCGCTAGATACAACCATGTAAATTCCGATAATTTCGGCCAGGTTACATCATCCTGGCCGAAATTGGGTTACCGTGTTGCGAATTCCGCTCCCCGAGCTTGTCGAGGGGTTCGAAAAGACAAGGCAAGTTTGGGGTGGATGCGGGCGCGCCGGTGGGCGGGGCTAATCTGGTGATTGCCCCGCTCCCGGCAAGCCCGCCCGCAGGGTCCGCGCAGCGGACAGACGCCCCAAAGAACGCCTGTGCGGCTCGCACTCGCCGCCGTGCTTTTCGAACGGAATTCGCAACGCATCCCTACCAGCGCACTACCCCAATAATTTGTCTTATACCCATGGCGCGCCCAGGGCTGCCGGACATTATCGCCGGGAATCGCTGTCGAGCAAGTTCTGGCAACAGCGGCGCGCTTCCGCCACGCTCAAGTCGGACATGGCATGCCCCGGCCCGGGCGCGCGTATGACCCGGACGCGCGGGCCGCGCGGCCCCCAGGTTCCCGGGTCGGTGGGGCCGAACAAGGCGATGACCGGCGTGTCCAGACTCGCGGCCAGGTGCGTTATGCCCGAGTCATTACCGATATACAGCCGGGCGGCAGACAGCATCCCCGCCGCCTGCGCCAGGCCGGGCCGCTTCACTGTGGGCCAGGGGGTCGTCGCTGCCATCGGCCAGTTTGACTCCGCTTCGCCCAGCAAAAACACCGGCTGCCATCCCCGGACGCGCTGCAACCAGTCCGCCAGTTGCATGAAATACGCCAGCGGCCAGTTTTTGGCCGCGCCGCCGCTGCCGGGATGGATGACGGCCGGCGGCCGGCCGCCGCAGAGGCTGCGAAGCAAGGCGGCGCCGGGGTCCAGGATGTTTTTCGGCAGATGCAGCCGCGGTATGGCCGGCCTGGCGTCCAGATCTTCCGGCGGCTGCAGCGGCCGGCTCCAGGCGTCCGCCGCATGCTCGCCCGCGGCGGGGCGGTGCGGAAGGACGATGCAGGATTTCCGCGCGCCGCGGCGCAGGTTGTTTGCCAGGCTGCCGTCCCGGTCGGGCAGATAACTTACGATCCAATCGAATCCCGACAGGTAGTCTTCGTAAATGGGCGGCCAGGGCTCGTTGGCGCCGGGCGCTGGCATGAAAAATTCCGCCATGCCGGCGTCGTCAATATCCGCCGCAGTGTCGGCCAAACCGGACTCCAGCGCCAGCCAGACATGCCGCGGCCGGGTGCGTAATTCAATAGCGGCTTGGGGACAGCGCCGGCGCAAGGCGGCCAGGGCGGGCAGGGTCAGAATGAAATCGCCCAGGGCGCCGCCGCGCAGCACGAGGATTTTTCGGATGGGAAGAAGCGTGCCGGTCATGGCAGCATCCGTGGCATGTTGCTTTTCCCCGCGCGGCAAGTTCAATAACCGGACCGGCCCAGCGCGATCAAGACCAGGCCGCCCAGCAGGGCGGCGCTGCCCCAGATACGGCTGAGCCTGGGGGTCGCCAGGCAGCGCGCGGCGGCTTTCCGAAACATGTAGGGACTCCAGACGAGCACCATGCCGGCGATCGCCAGCAGGTACGCCAGGGCCACCATGATCAGGCGCCAGGGAGAAGCTTCCATGAAGGCGGCGTCCAGGATCGGCATCGGCGCCAGCAGCAGCAGGCCGCCCAGGGCGCGCGGGGCTAGTAATTCGTCCATGAACAACATAACCATTACCCAGGCGGCCGGCGCCAGCATGTAAACCAGGCGCTGGTGTTCATCCACCCAGTTGATCCGGGCTTGGAGCAGCACCCACACTGCCCAGGCCAGGGCGACCGTGGCCAGGCAACGCCCGGCGGTGAGATTGCGCGGGAAGCGCGCCAGGACGGCCATGGACTGGCGTGTTAAAAGCGCGAGCGGCAGGCCCAAGGCCAACAGGCACAATCCGGTCAAAATGGTGATTTCGGCCAGTATCAGCATATTGCGAGTCTCAAATTAAAAACATAAGGCAAGCAGGGCCTGGTTCATTTTCGGGTAACACTTTTCCGGTAAAATCGTCCGGTGTTTCCCGCAAAATCACCATTCGTTTATGCGGGTTGTTCAGGCTGTGGACTGCCAAGCTCCGCCGGGAGCGCTGCCGCCATTCCCCCGAACCCCCGCGTTTCTCCAACCTGTTTTTTTGAAAGACAATTCCCCCAAAAAACTGGCGTAAGAATAGCCGCATTGGACGTCCGCTGTCAAGTAAAAAAAACGCGGAAAACCGGGGGGGGGTAATTCGTTGATATTCAATCGGTTACGACAAGAAGAAAAATTTAATATTTTTTTAGAAAAATGTTGACGCCGCGGCGTTTTTTTTGTATCTTGTGTCTTGTTGTAATAATCTAATCAGAAAGGAGTTGCCCCATGTCCGCTACACGCATCGCCGAATCGAAACCAAAATCCCGCGCCATGGCGCTGGCATCCTGCCAGGGCCTTATCAAAGCCTCGCTTTGCAAAACCCGTGTCCAGTGCGGCAAACCCACATGCCGCTGCGCTAAAAATTCTCGGTTCCGCCATACCGCTTTGACTTTCACCTACAAGCACAAAGGCCGGAGCATGGGGCTGCACGTGCCGAAAAGCATGGAAGCGGAAGCCCGCCGGGCGGCGGAGGATTATCGGAAGTTGAAAAAACTTGTTCAGAGGATTTCAGATTCCAATCTGAAAAAGTTCCGTCGCGGAATTGCCGTGAAAACTAAATCGCGCCAACGGCGCAAATCACACGCTTGAGGAGACATGCCCATGTTGACTGCGTCAAGAGATTGTCCGTCTTCCGCAAAAAATCTGCCGCCGCGCGCGCGCCAGGCATTGGCTGTCGCGGCGTTGTCGCGGAAAACACCGGTCTCACGGCTGGCCGCCGCCAGCGGTGTCAGCCGGAAGTTTGTGTATCGGCAATCGGCAAAAGCGAACAATATTTTAGACCAAGCGTTCGACGACAAATTCCCCGACGAGGAGGTCTTGTTTTATCTGCCGGTGACAAAGGCATGGCTCCGTAAAGCCGTTCTCGGTCTGGTTTTAATCTGTCACAGCTCATTCCGGGGCGTGGTGGAGTTCATGCGCGACCTGCTGGACTTCGATATTTCCATTGGCTCCGTGCATAACACGCTTATGGATGCCGTTGGCAAAGCTAAAACCGTTAACGCCAACGAGCGTTTGGAGTCTGTCAGAGTCGGCGCCCATGATGAAATATTCCAGGCGCGGCAGCCGGTATTGGTCGGCGCGGACGCTGATTCCACATATTGCTATCTTTTGAGTCTGGAAAACTCGCGCGATGGCGACACATGGGCATTGCGGCTGATGGAGCTCGGCGACAAAGGCCTTCAGCCGGATTACACTGTTGCCGACGGCGGCTTGGGACTCCGAGCCGGGCAAACGCTGGCATGGCCGGATATTCCATGCCGGGGAGATGTGTTTCACGCACTCTTGGATATGGGGCGACTGACGGTATATCTGGAGAATCGCGCATTCGGCGCAATGTCGGCTCTCGAAAAAACGGAGGCAAAAATGACCAAAGCAAAAAGAAAAGGCAATGGCAACAAATACTCGAAACGTCTCGCCGTGGCCGGTCAGGCCGAAGCCGCGGCTATCAATCTGGCCGATGATATAAGCACCTTGGCCGGATGGCTGCGCAACGATATTCTTTCTCTGGCGGGCGGCAACGTTGACACCCGCCGGCAACTGTTGGATTTCGTGATTGAATCGTTGCGGCAAAGAGAACATCTGCGTCCGCACAGAATCCAGCCGGTGCGTGTCATGTTGGAAAACCAACGCGACCTGCTCCTGGCCTTTGCGCAGGAAATAGACGATAGGCTCATTGCATCCGCCAACGAACTCAACTTGGATCCATCCGATATGCGCCGGCTCTTTAATCAGCGCATCAAGGAACGCGCGTCCGACCAGGACCACATTGCTGATGATATTCCGTGTGAACAATCAGATGAACAATCAGGCGCCGCGGAGCAAAGCGTCCGGAAAATCATCGCCGGCGTTGTCCGCGCCAGCTCCATTATTGAGAACATCAACAGCCGTCTCCGGCGCTACTTTTTCCTGCGCCGCCAGATCGGAAACGGCTATCTGGACCTACTCCGTTTCTTCTTCAACCATCGGCGATTCCTGCGCAGTGAACATCCCGAGCGCGTTGATAAAAGTCCCGCCGAATTACTATCCGGCAAAACTCATCCGCACTGGCTGGAATTGCTGGGGTTTGAAATGTTCAAGCGCGCGGCTTGAACGACCATAATCCCGCCCAAGTCCGATCAAATTCTTGCGCATTCATGCGTGACAGGCGTATACTGCCTTCTGTTACCCAAAAAGGCATGTTTTTGAACCATGCCGCAAGCAGCATACCCGGCTTGCCGGCAATTTGCAATCATATTGACGGTCATATCGCCCGGCCGTAGAGGATTGCGTCGTTATCAAAACAGACGGCTCGGTACGGAGACCTCGCCCTACCTGGGGAATCTGCTGAAGGTAGGGCGACGTCTCCGACGGAGCCGCAACCTGGCGGCTCGCTCGGCTTGCCCGGCTGAGTCCGGCAAAGCCGGACTTTGCCGGGCGAAGCCTTGGCAAAGCCTGAGCGCCTTGGCCACCTCCGATCCGGGACGGCGCGCAAGGGACTGCGCACCCTACCTCCGGAAAGGCGCGCAAAGTGCGGGCGCGAGCCGCTAAAAATGACGCAGCCCCGCCCGGCCGTAGAGGGCTTGGGGCGTGGCGCGTTCCACCTGCACCTGAACCAGATCGCCCGGCGCCGTCCCGGGCGGCGGCTCGAACAGGGCGATTTTATTCGTGCGCGTGCGGCCCGCCCACCGGGCCGCATTGCGCCGGCTGGGTCCCTCCGCCAGCACTTCCACCGCGGTTCCAATCAAGCTTTGATTGATGGCGATGGTGCGCCGGTTCTGCGCTTCAATCAGCGCGTGGTTGCGCCGCAGTTTCTCGGCCGCCGGCACGTCGTCCGGCATGTCCGCCGCCGGCGTGCCGGGGCGCGGGCTGTATTTGAAGATGAAGGCGTTGTCAAACCCGATGTCTTCCATCAACGCCAGCGTGGCGGCAAAATCCTCCGGCGTCTCGGACGGGAAACCGACGATGATGTCGGTGGTCAGGGCCAAACCGGGCACGGCGGTGCGCAGACGCTGCGCGGCCCGCCGGTATCCGTCCGCGGTATAACCGCGGCGCATCAGGCGCAGAATGCGGTCCGAACCGGATTGCATCGGCAGATGCAGATGCTCGCAAACCGGAGGCAGCTTGGCCATGGCCCGCGCCAGTTCCCGGGTGCAGCCGGAAGGATGCCCTGAAGTGAACCGCAGGCGTGCCAGGCCGGGCAGGCCGGCCAGCGCCTCGAGCAGCCGCGGCAGCGGCTCCGTGAAACCGCCCGGCGAAGCCGCCCGGCCGTAATGAAATGAGGGCTGGCTGCCGTAACGCATCACGCTTTGACCCAGCAGCGTGATTTCCCGCACGCCGGCCGCCAGCAGTTGCCGGGCTTCCGCCGCGATATCAGCCGGCGGCCGGCTGTATTCGGGACCGCGCACGCTGGGCACAATGCAATAAGCGCAATGCCGGTCGCACCCGTAAAGGATGTTGATGAAAGCCGCCGGCGGTCCGGGCAATGCCGGCTGCCGCGGCAAGGGAGCTTGCAGCAAATCAAGCGGCGGGCCGGCCGCGGGGCCGATTTCCAGGCGGGGGCCGGCCGGCAAGCGGGCGGCTGCCACGGCCGCCGGCAGCCGGGCCAGGTGTTGCGGGGCGATGGCGAAATTCAGCCCGGGCAGATTTTCGATGAGCGCGCGGCCTTGCCGTTGCACCATGCAGCCAATCACGCCTACCAGCAGGCGCGGGCGCCGCCGGCGCGCGGCCAGCAGCAGGCGCAGTTTCCCAACGGCCTTGTCCTCGGCCTTGCCGCGCACGCTGCAGGTGTTGACGATCACCAGGTCGGCGGATTGTTCATCCGCGGCGGGCTGATGCCCATGCTGCCGCAGCAAATCCGCGGCAATCTCGCTGTCGCGCTCATTCATTTGACAGCCGTAGGTGTGGATGTGAAAACGCAGGGGTCGCATGGTGATTTGTAGCCTCAGCCAATTTCAAAAGTCCCCCGGCGAGTTTACCCCGCCGGAGACCAAGGTTATGCAAAACGTCACGTGTTGTTTAAAAACAACACCTTGTGTTTTTGCATAACCTTTCGTTCCTGCCACGCAAGGTGGCAGGGGACGACTTTTGATATTGGATTTACTGTTTATCGTTTTTTGCGCCGCCGAAGATGGAGCGCAAGTCGCGCGGAATGTACGCCAGGCGCCAGCGCGGTTCGGCAATCGTTCCCGTCAATTCGAATTCCAGCGCCTTGCTGAGCGGCAGGGTGGCCAGGCGCACCAGGGCGCTGACCAGCGTGTGCTGCCGCAGCAGGTTGACCTGCACCTTGAAATCCAGGCGGCCATCGAAGTGATAATCGCCGTTTGCCCGCAAACTGAACACATCGCCCTCCACCAGCACTTCTTCCGCCCTGATTCTGCCGCGGCGGATGCTGAAACGGGCGCGGACGTCAGTCTGACGCATGACCATGTTCAAACCGGGAATGATTTTGCCCAGTTGTTCCGACAGTCCGCCGAACAGGGGAATCTGGAAAATACGGCCATTGGCGATGCGCAGGCGGCCCTGGCCGGCAAGCTGGTCCAGGGCCTGGGCATCGAGGGGTCCGGCGGCGCGGAGTTGCAGGGATAAACGCCCCTGGTAGGGTGCGGCGCCGTCGCCCAGCCGTTCGCGCATGAGTTTATTGAAATCGATGTCGGCTGCATCCAGAACGGCTTCGAACAGGTAAGGCGCATCCTGTGCGCCGCCGGGCATGAAGGATATCGCGCCGTCAAATTTACCGTTGAAAATCCCGCCGGCAATTTCGCCGATCTCGATGGTGTCTTCCACCACGTTCAGACTCAGGTTGCAGTAATCCGGCGTCAAGAACCCCCATCCGGCGCGCTGGCATTCCATGGTCAATTCGACCGCGTCGCGTTCCGTGCCGGTAAATCCGATCCGGCCGGCGGCGCGGGTCTGGGTTGGCCCCCTGAAATGAAAAGGCGCGAGGACTTCCGCGATCACGGGGTGGATCATCCTGGCCGCCGCCTGGGGGTCCACCGAAGAAAGCGCATCAAACTCGACCAGGCCGGCGTCGAAATCCAGCGCCAGCCGCCCCTGCATGGCCCCTTCGCGGCGGGTGGCGGCCAGGGGCGCGAAGACCAGCGCGGCCCGGCCGGCGGAAAACTCGGCGGTGAAGGCCGACTGCGCCAATTCCACCGGCACGTCTTCGTAAACCAGGTAGTTGGCCTGAATCACACCGTTCAGAAACACCCGCGGCTGGCTGGCCAGGCTCCCGCTGAAATCGGCGTTGATATGGGGCGGCGTACGGCTGAAGGAGAAATCGTTGATGTTGTCCACGACCTGCGTCAGGCCGGCGGCGTTCAGGACCGGCAGGATCACGCCGGGATTGCACCAGGTCTGCGCGCGTCCGGCAAACGCATCGTTGCGGCGGTCGTAAGTCAGTTCCAGGGTGACCGGACCGCGCTGGGCGCCGGCGCCGGCGAACGCCTCCAGTTTCCGCACGCGCAGTTCACGGTCGTCGATTTCCAGCGTGGCGGAACAATGTTCCGCCGGGATATCCCATAAGCGCGCTTGCGCCATTTGCAGGACGGCGGCAAGTGTGCCGCCTTCCAGGCGGATGTCGCAGGTCAGGCCTTCGGCGCGGTGCCCTTCGAAGGCGGCGTCCTGGGTTTCGAGCCGGCAGTGGACGCGGTTGCTGGCCGGGTGGCCGGGATGCAAATCGAATTCCGCCGTCAGGCTCGGCGGATGTTCGAACCGCAGCCGGCGGTAAAATTGCAGTCCCTGCCGGAAAGCCTGGTTGGCGCCGGGCAAGGCGGCGGGTTCCAGCTGGCGCTCGGGGAGGGTGATCCTGCCACGGCCTGCCACGTTCACCCCGGCGAGGGAGCCGGAAAATTCCTCCACCCGCAACTGGCGGGATGTGTCGAACAGGATTTGCGCTTGCGCGTTTTCCAGGATGACGGGTTGGCCATTGTCCGCCGGGCCGTCCAGCGGCAGATTGGCCCGGGCATTTTTGACGGTTACCCGGCGCAGTCCGAATGCGCCCGGCTGGCGATGCAGCAGGCGGGGTTGCAGCACGATGCGCTCGGCGGCGAGCAACGGGGCGCCGATATCGCCCTGCAGGTAACAGCAAACGCCGGTGGCAATGATGCCCTCGAAGACGCCGAGCTTGATTTTGTCCAGGGTGACGGTGACGCCCGGCAGCTGCAGGCGCCGTTCGATGCGGCGGGTCAGGGCATCCGGCACGCCGTGCATACTCAGCGAGAGGATGGCGATCAGAGCCGCCAGCAAGGCGAATAAGAACAGATGTTTGACGAATTTCAGCATGGTGAATCGTTTATTGCGCGAGAAATTCCATGCAAAGGGCGGCGATTTCACGGTCCATGACAAAAACGCCCGGCTGCCCCTGGATCATGCCGAATACGCCCAGGTCTTCCGCCGACTGCCCGCCCAGGATTGTTTTACGGATGCCTTCCGCGCCGGTCAGCGTGAAACTGATGCTGAATAACGGTTCCGCCAGGCCGTAACGGGCGAGGTCGGCCGGCGCGCCGCGTTCATAACGCGCCGCGCGCAAATTCGCGGCCAGCGCCAGCAGCCGGGCAACCAGGGCGGCTGGCGGCGGCGGCTCCGCTGCGGCGTCGCCTGCATCCGCCGCTTTCCATGCGCCGTTCTCAGCGCGTTCCACCGTCCGGCAAAGCCCCTTGGCCGAGCAGGCGATTGCCCGGATGTTTTGCGGATCAAGCGCGAGCACGGTGCGATCGCGGTAATCCGCCGCATCCGCCGCGATGGCGGAGATGGCGGCGGCGGAAAGGCTGAAAACCTGCTGGTCATCGTCGAAACGCGCAAAAATGCCCGCCGGCTCCGCCTGGCAGGCGCCGACACGCAGCACCCGGCCGATGCCGGCGCGTTCCGCCGCCGGCGCGGCGGCGGTATCAAGCATTTGCGTCAACACGCCGGCGGGAGGAGGCGCTTCCGCCAACCGGAGGACGAGTTCAGGTTTGGCCAGGGCCGCTTGAACCGTTTCGCTGAGTTCGACAAAGTTTTCGATCCGCAGCGTATTCAGACGGTGCAACAGGTCGGCAACCGCCTGGTCCTCGGCCTTGGTTTGGATGGGCGCGACGATTTGCCAGGTTTTGTTCGTCAACTGCAAATGCAGCAGGCGGCTGCCGGATTCGATTCCGATGAAGGCGGTTTTTTCCGGCGCCATGAAATACAGGCGGGTGTCCCGCAGCGCTGCCAGTTGCGCGGGCAGCGCCTGCACCGCGGCGCGCGGCACGGCGTACACCGACGCGGCGTCGGCCAGGGCCGCATACAACAAGGGTTCCCCGGCAACGGGCTTGCCGAAATTGATTTTAATGCCCGCGTCGGCGTTGGCGGGCCACAAACTCACCTGGAGGCTGGCCTCGTCTTCGCTCAAGCCGTAGGCCACCGGGTCGGCCATGGTTTCCGAAACGAACTGAGCAATGCGCAGGCCGTAAATCTGTTCCAGGCATTGCATGACTTTTTGCCGTTCGGCGCGGGCGGCGACGGGGCGCTGAATGATCCATTCGCTGCCATCCCGGACCAGTTTGATCAGGGGTCCCTGCGCCGGCTTGATTTCCATGCGATCGATGGCGGCGGGATCGCCGGCCACCAGCCGCCGGTCCCGCAGGTCATCCAGGACGCGTGGAATGACGCCGAGCAGGTTGGTCGCGGTGGCCACGACATCGGACTGCAGGTCGAACCTGATATAGAGCGCATCCTGCAGCGGCGAAAGGTTGCCGATATCCAGGGCGGTTGTCCGGCGGCCGCCGGCGCCGAACACGATGCGGGCGCGCGGGGCGGCCAAGCCGTAATCCGCCAGGGTCACGCCGCGCGCCTGGCGCTGGTTTTCCGTGATGGTTTCCAGCCGCGGCAGATTTTCCGCGTTGGCCAGCAGATGGTTGACGCGGCCGGAATCGGCGCGGGCCCGGATGGGCTTGGCGAGCATCCATTGCCCCTGGTTGCGTTCTAATTCCGCCGCCAGATTTTCGTGGCGCAGGGAGATGCGATCAATCTTTTCCAACGCGGCGCCCAGGACCGGCAGGGGCTGGCCCGCGTCGGCGGGCGGCCCGCCAGCGCGCCATTCCACCAGCAGGATGTACACGGCGGCCGCAGCGGCCAGCACCAGCAAGAGCAGGGTGGATTTAAGTTGGCGGGCGGTATCGGATTGGTGCATGATGCGCAGTCAAGTTATCCAGTGTAGCGGTTCAGCATGACGGGTTCGGCAAGTTCGATCAATGGGCTGCGGCGGCTTCATTTCCGGCGCCGCCACCGGACCAGAACCCCGGCCGCGGCGGCGCCCAGCGGCAATCCGAAGCCCAGCAGCCAATACAGTAAATTCAGCCGGCCCCGGCTCAGATTAATCCGCAGCGTCGGCGGCGGGCGCGGGGCAATCTCCGGCCCCTGGCGGCTTTCCGCCAGCCAGTTCAAGGCGTTTAAAAACAAATCGCAACTGTACCCGGCCGCCAGCGCGCCGTTGGCAACCAGGCTGGAATCGCCGAAAACCACCAGGCGCGCGGTTTTCAATTCCACGTTGATATTTTCCGTGGTGCCCCGTTCCACCGCCATGGCGACGGGAATCGGGCCGCGCTGATCGGTTTCAGCGTCAAATTTCGGCGGGTTCTGGTAGGCGGAAGTGTCCGCCCAGCCCTTTTCCGAGGTGCTGGCCAGGACGGTTGCCCGCGGGCGGTCGGAAGGCGCATTGGTGTCCAGCAGCGGCTGAATGGAGCGGGGCAGGTTGAAAATCGTGGCCAGGTTTTGCATGCGGGCGGTAATCGGGTGATGGCCGTATAGATTCACCAGCAATTCACGGCCCGTCAACGTCAAGCCCATCACACGGTCGTCCCCGGCCCTCACACCCCATTCCGCCAGCAGGTCGTCCAGGCCGGCGTCCACGCCGGAATCCAGCAGCAGGAAAAGCCGTCCGGAATGTTTTAACATGTTTTTGATCAAATCTACTTCCGCGCCCGGCAAACGGCGGGTGGGCCCGGCCACGACCAGGACATCGCAGACCGGCAGGGCGCCGGATTCGAAATGAACGGTTTGGACTTCGAAATTGTTGCGGCGGATCATGCGCGCGATTCTGGAATAACCGTGCATGGGGTCGAAATCTTCAACGCTTTTCTCGCCGTGGCCCGTTAAAAATGCCGCCACGGGTTTGCGTTCCTGCAGCAGGCCGTGAATGGCGGCGGATACCGCATGTTCGCCGCGGAAGGCCGTGATGGTTCTGGCGCCGCCGGCCAGCATGGGGGTGTAATCGTAGTCAGCCAATTCGTGCAATGGAATACTGCTGAGGCGTCCCTGGGTTTCGAACAGCAGGTAATTGGGGGCGTTGACATCGTGCTGCAGCGCCAGTTCCTTGCTGCGCGCCAGGTCGCGGTGCGGGTCCACGAATTCCACCTGCACCTTGCCGCCGGCGAAGGCATATTCGCGCAGCAGCCCGCGTACATCGCGGAATAACTCGTGGTTCGGCGTCATCAAAGCGGTAATTTTGATGGGGCCTGGGGCCTTGTCCAGCAGTTCAAGCGTGGCGGGCGTCAGCGCAAAATAGCTTGCACGGCTCAAATCCACGCGCCACCAATGGCGGGCGGCGATGTAATTCAACATGGCGGCCAGGATCCCGGCCAGCGCGATGGCTGACCACGCGTTCCAGCGCAGGAACCGGCGTTTTTGGCTGTAATCCTGACGCGGCATTGCGTGTCAATCTCCCCGATCCTGCAATTTCGTTTTTACCTTCGATCGTTCCACCGCGGTTGCCGGCCCTTTACCGCCAATGGCGGGCGTCCAGAATTTTAACGGCGGCAAACAGGAAAAACATGATGCCTGAAACATATAAAATCACCGGGCGCGAGTCTAAAATGCCCTGCGCGAAATCCATGATATGCTGCGATGGGGAGAGATACCCCAGGACCGCGGCGGCGCGGCTGCCCGGCAGGACCTGCCCGATGGCGTCGGCGAAAAAGCTCAGGATCAAGCCGGTGAAACAGAGGGCCGCCGCCGCCGCCGGGCTGCGCGTCAGGGCGGAAACCATGATCCCGAAAGCCGTGTAAAAAGCGCCGATCAGCAATATCGCGGCGCAGCCGCCCAACAGCGGCGCGGGGTCGGCCAGCAGCGGGGCCGCCGCGGCCATGCTCAGCGCCGGGCCGAACGCGCAAACCGGAACGCACAACAGGATGTAGCATGTCAGGGCGGCGCAGTACTTGGCCAGCACGGCCTGGGTGTCGGTGACGGGCGCGGTAAGGAGCATTTCAAGGGCGCCGCTTTTGTGTTCGTCGGCGAAGCTGCCCATGGTGATCAGCGTCACGGCGGCCAGCGCCATGCTCCAGAAAAACACCGAGCCGAAAAGCACGTCGCCCAACAACAGCCGTTCCTGCATACTTTGCGAAATCAGCCGGCAGAAACTCAACCCGGCTACCAGCCAGAAGGCCGACGCGGTGACGTAGGCGATGGGCGCGCAAAACCAGGCGAATACCTGGCGTTTATAAATGGCCCAGAATGCTTGCATATACACAGTGTCCGGTTAGCCGTGCTTGGCGTAAAACCTTCAATCTTTCCAAAAGTTAATTCGTGGTTAGCGAGGCAAAAATGTCCTCCAGGTTCTTGCGTTCGGAATGCAATTCCCGCAAAATCCAATGCTGTTGCTTTGCCGCGTTAAAAACCGCCGGACGCAGGTCGTCCCGCCCCGCGCAATCCAACTGGTAACAGTGCCAATCCGGGTCGTCCGCGCCGGCCTCGGCGCCGTCCGCCGCCGGCCGGCAGGCGACGCGGCTGACGCCCGGCAGCCGCCTGAGTTCCGGCGCGGCGATCTCCGGGGGCGCATTGATTTCCACCGTGAGGCGGGCATGGCCGGCAAGCATGGCCGCCAGGTTGTCCGGTGAATCGTCGGCGATCATCCGCCCCTGGCGCATGATCAGCGCCCGCTGGCAGATCAACTCGGCTTCGTGCAGAAAATGGGTGGCGAGGATGACGGTGTACTTGCCGGCCAGTCCGCGGATCAATTCCCGGATGGCGCGGATCTGGTTGGGATCCAGTCCGATCGTCGGCTCGTCGAGGATCAGCAGCCGGGGTTCGTGGATCAGGCTGTCGGCCAGGCCGATCCTTTGCCAATGCCCGCGCGAAAGCTGGCCGATTATCCGGTCAAAAACGGATTCCAGGCTGCAACTGGTGCGCACCGCCTCCAGCCGGCCGGGCAGGCGGGCGCGCGGCACGCCTTTCAGCCGGGCGCGGAATGACAGGTACTCGCGCACGCGCATTTCCGGGTAAAGCGGAACATTTTCCGGCAGGTAGCCGATCCGCCGGCGGATTTCCACGGCATGCTCGCCTAAGGCCAGGCCGTCAATGACCACCCGGCCGCTGGTGGGCGCCAGGTAGCCGCTCAAAATGCGCAGCGTGGTGGATTTGCCGGCGCCGTTGGGGCCGAGGATGGCGGTGATCTGGCCGCGGACGACATGCAACGAAATGTCATCCACGGCGGTGACGCCCGCGAATTTCCTGGTTAAGTTGCTGACTTGAATCATGCCAATCAACCGATTTCCGCACAACATTAGTTTTAAAATCAACCTAACCGGTATCATATTAGGATGACCGCCGATGTTCAACGAAAATCCGAATTCGCTTGCATTGCGGCCGGCATCAACGTAAATTGTAAGCCAACAGCTTGATCACCAGTCCCCAAACAGCATGCCATCTCAAAATGGAGGTGCCTCGATGCGCAAAGCCGTCAAAAGTTTGCTTGTGCTTGGTTTATGCAGCGCGCTGCATCTGCGCGCCGACCATTACGTGGCGCAAAACGGCCAAGAGCCCGAATGGCCTTATGCGACTTTGAACACGGCGGCCAGCAATATCCAGGATGCCGTCAATGCCGCCACGAATGGCGCCCTGGTCTGGGTACATGCCGGCGAATATTACACGCCGACCAACGCCGTGTTTGCTGATAACGGGACCTCCGTGGTCTGTATCTCCAACGCCATCACCTTGCGCAGTGTCAACGGGGCGGCATCCACCATTATTGATGGCGGCGGATCCAATCGCTGCGTTTATATCAACGTTTCCGCGGCGAATTGCGCTTTCGGGCCAGCCATCCTGGATGGCTTCACGCTGACCAACGGCTACTCCATCTTGCGCGGCGCCGGCGTTGTCATTGCCGGCGGCGCCGCCGGCACGGGCGTGGTTCAAAACTGCGTTGTTTCCGGCAATGCCGTGGGAAAAGCCATCGAGAATGCCTGGGCCGGCGGCGGCGGGATTTATGCCTACAACTCGCTTGGTTTTATCCCGGTGGTTTCCAATTGCCTGGTGCGCGGGAACCGCGTCTTCAATGTCAGCGTGGTGACCAATGGGCTGGGGGGGGGGATTTTTTTGCGCGTGCTGGGGCAGGTTGTGGATTGTACCATCACCGAAAACTCTTCTGACGGGTATGGTGGCGGCTTCTACCTGAACTCGCCCAGAAGTCTGTTGGATCGCTGCCTGATCGTAAGCAACACGGCGGCCAGTGGCGGCGGCCTTTATGCGCGCAGCACCAGCATGGAATTGCGCAATTGCCAGATCGCCAACAATTCCGCCGCATCGGGTTCCGGCCTGTTCTTTTATTCGTTTACCAACGTGCCGATCTATAACTGCACGTTTGTGAACAATACGTTCCAAATCGGCAACCAGGTGGCTAACGGCGATTTGCGGAATAATATCATACAATCTTTGATCATCAATGCTGATGCCACGATTACGGGGTACAACAACTGTCTGCCGTCTATTCCCGTCGTCGGTGAGTGGAACAACACGATTGTGACCACCAACAACCTGGATTACGTCGGATTTGTGAATCTTGCCGCCGGTAATTACCGGCTGACGCCGGAATCCCCCTGCGTCAATGTCGGTAATGATCAGTTGGAATGGCTGAAGGATTCCCGGGATCTCGACCGCCATCAGCGGATTGACCGCTTTTACGGCCTGCCGGACATCGGCTGCTACGAATACCTTCCCGGCGGCACGGTGTTCGGGTTGCGTTAATTGGCGGCATTTGTTGGGGCGGTCCGGCTTTGCCGGACATTCCGCCTAAATTGGTTAACTTGCGATGCACCGCCATGGGCGCCAGCAGGAACGACCGTCAGGCTTGGACCGCCGGGCCGGCTTATACCGGGCCTTACTGCAACCCGGCGCCGGCCTGGTGCGGGAAGCGCCGCCGGATTTCCCCTACACGGAGCGTCACCTGAAATGCGTCTGGTTCGATCCGCGGCTGCGGCCGGAAGCCTTGCGGTCCGCGCGGCGGGAACCGGTGATTGTCGAAAGTCCGGGGCAATGGAACCTGGAGGCCGGCCCGGATTTCCTGGATGCCGTGCTGCTGGTCGGCCCGGAAAAACGGCGGTTGACCGGCGATGTTGAAATACATATCCGGCCGGCGGACTGGCGCCGGCACGGGCATGCCGCCAACCCGGCTTACCGGCGCCTGGCGGCGCATATAACTTATTTCCCCGGCTATCTGCCCGCCGGCGAACTGCCGCCGGGCGCGGTGCAGCTCGCGCTGCAGCCGCTGTTGGCGCGCGACCCCGGCTTTGCCTTTGAGCAGTTGGATATCATGGCCTATCCCCGGGCGGCGCCGGACCTCTCGCCGCCTTGCGGCCGCCGGCTGGAAACGTGGGACGCCTCCCGCATCGGCCTGTTGCTGCAGGCCGCCGGCGCGGAGCGGCTGCGCCGCAAGGCGGAGCGGATGGCATCCGCCATGGCTGCGCGGGGCGCGGAACAGGTGTTTTATGAAGAATTTCTGTGCGCGCTGGGCTACAAGCATAATCGTCAGCCTTTTCGCGAACTGGCCGCGCGTGCGCCGCTGGCGGCGCTGCGGGAAGCCGCCGCCGGCAATGTGACGGCCGCATATGCCCTGCTGGCCGGCGTGGCCGGGCTGTTGCCCGCGGATGCGGCGGCCAGCGACCCGGCGACGCGCCGCTACCTGCGCGGGCTTTGGGATTACTGGTGGAAAAATCGCGATGCCTGGGAACAATGCATCCTGCCGCGGGGCGCCTGGCGGTTGAGCAGTTTGCGTCCGCAGAACCATCCCCTGCGCCGGCTGATGGCCGCCGCCTGGCTGTTCGGCGGGGCCGCGGATTTACCGGCGCTCTGGCGTCGGCTGGCCGATGCCGACGCTCCCCGCACCGCTCTGGAGATTCTGGCGGCGGCAACGGATATGGACAAGGCCTGGGAAAATACCTACTGGCGGGACCGGCTGGCCTGGGGCGGGGCGCGGCAGGATCGGCCGGCGCGGCTGCTGGGCGCAGCGCGGCTGGCGGCGGTTTTCCTGAACGTGATTGCGCCGTTTCTGGAAGCCTTGGGCCGCGGCTATGCGCCGGGCTTCCTGGAGCAGGCGCCGCCGGAGGAAAGCAATGCCGCGGTCCGGCGGACGGCGCTAGCGCTGTTGGGAGTGGCGCACAGCCCGCAACTTTACCGGAGCGGCTTGCGCCAACAGGGCTTGCTCCAAATCGGCGCCGATTTCTGCCTGGAAACCCGCGCGCATTGCGCCGACTGCCGGTTGCCGGGCCTGCTGGAACAATTTCAGGATGCCTGATCCGCGGTAAGGCGCCATCCGGCATGTCCGGCAAAGCCGGACCGCTACAGCGGAACGGAATGCCGAGGCAGGGCTCGCAGTGCCGCCAGCGCCAGGCGGCGCGTACTGCCGGTTACGGCCGGGGATGTGCGGCGGCGTAAGCCTTTTTCAGGCTTTCGGCGCTGACATGCGTGTAAATCTGGGTGGTGGAAAGGCTGGCATGGCCCAGCAATTCCTGTACGCCGCGCAAGTCCGCGCCGGCATCCAGCATATGCGTGGCGAAAGAATGCCGCAGAGCATGTGGAGAAATTTCCGTGTTCAAGTCCGCGGCCGCCAGGCATTCTTTCAGCATTCGCTCCACCGATCGCGGCGTCAACCGGCCGCCGCGGCGGTTAATGAATACCGGTCGCGCGCCCCGGGCGCCAGCGGCATTGATTTCAACCGGCGCGGGCAACGCCAGTAAAGCCTGCAGCGCCTGGACGGCTGGCATGCCCAAGGGACAAAGCCGTTCTTTCTTGCCCTTGCCCCGCACCTTGATTACGCCGGACAGCAAATCGAGCGAATCGTCATTGAGGGCGGTCAATTCGCTGATGCGGATGCCAGCGGAGTACAAAACTTCCAGGAGCGCGGTATTGCGGATAATGGAATAATCGAGCCACAACCGCTCCCCTGCCGGCAAGGTTTTGCGCTTTTGCGCGCCGACCTCGCGGGGCGCGTTCAACAGGCGTTCGACTTCTTTGACCGTCAGCACCTTGGGCAGGTACTTGCGGCGCTTGGGCATTCGCAGGCCGGCAAAAGGGTTGCCGGGCGTGCATTCTTCGCGGGTCAAGAACCGGTAAAATGCCCGCAGACTGGATATTTTGCGGCAAATACTGGCGGGCGCCAGTTGCTCTTTCTGCAGGTTGACGATGAACCGCCGGGCGGCGTATTTGTCCACGGTGTCCCAGGGCCAGGGCGGCGACTGATCCGCGCCCCATTGCAACGACGCGAATTGCAGCAAATCCTGGCGGTACCCCGCGATGGTATGTTCGGAATGATTGCGCTCGCCGGCGAGGTGGCGGGCGAAACGCTCCACCAGCGGGTCGCCGGGCGGGTCCGTTGGATTGGATGGATTGGTTTCGGTCATATTCCTGGCTAAACTTTCTGCATCAGCCAGTCGGCGATGGTTTGAAAACCGTTGATATCGAAACTGCCGCGGTTGCGCAATGTCATGGCCGCCAAGGCGCCGTCCCGGCGCAGATGCTCCAGGCGCCGGCCGAATGATGCGGCTTGGGCCGGATCGGCAATCGGCTCGGCCGCGCCGTAGCGCAGCAGCAGTTCGCGGTTGAGCGGGGCGAAGGAGCCGATGCACGGCTCCAGGATGAACATCGGCAGGCCCAGCCCCAGCGCCCAGTTCGCGCGTTCATGCGCCGGCGCCAGAAAATAATCGAACTCATGAAAACGGCTGGCGGTGAGGCGATCCAGTTCGGCGCGCGTCTGATATGTCAGGATGGCCGTGCGGTCCCCGGCCGGGCCGCTGCCTTTGACGGGCGCCGCCATGCGCCGCGCGAGGCGGCCGCCGGCGCGCGCAAACACCAGGCACTTTCCGCCGGCGCGGGCGGCGGAATCGGCCGCCCGCGCGAGCAGTTCCACATGCGGCGCGGGTTCCGCCCCGGACGAGAAAAAGGCGCCTGTCAGCGGTTCGTCTGCCTGGTACCGCCGCAGGCGGTTCTCCGCCAGTGCGCCGGCGCGCGCGGCCAGCGCGGGCTCGATGCACAGGCCGGAAACAAAAATGCGCGCGGCCGCCAGGCCGTGCCGCTTCAAGACATCCGCCTGGGCGGCCAGCGGGACGATGCAATGTCCCTGGCTGTTGACCATGGCTTCGGCGGGCAACGCCAGCTCGCCGTGCTGGTAAACCAGACCCGGATGATCGCGCAGGATCGCGGCCAGCAGGGGGTGCGAGACCACCAGCGGCCCGGCCAGGCGGGCGGCGGCGCGGCGCGCCGGCTGCCCCAGCGCTCGCAGCGCCAACGGATGATTCCGGCAATCGGCGCGGCGGCGCAGCCGGTCATACCAGGTTGAGCCGCCGCCGAGGGAGGACCCGCGCGCGTAAAGTCCGGCCGCCAGCCGCCAGGCGGCGCGGGCGGCGCGTCCGGGGAGGTCGGCGATGTCCCATGCTTCCACGTCGGCCGGCGGGAGGCAGGCGCGAAGGCCATCCAGGTAAAACGGGTGGCCGCGGCCGATGTTGACGTATAACAGGATCATGTTTGGTTTATAACAGAGTTGCTTTTAAAAGTCAGCTTTATAAACTGGCGCAAGAGCATCTGCGCACCAAATCACCAAAAAAAAGCACCGGATTACAAGATTTATTCGCATGGCATGATATGTTGGTGGTCAATACATGGCGCATAATGGGCGCCAGGAAGCCGCCAAGCATCAGGAGGACTGTCAAGCATGAAAACGCGCAAAAGATTCACCAAACTGGCGATCGAACATCCGGATGAATTGCTGTTCGGCCGGGCGCCGCACCCGGTGCGCACCCGCCAGGGGCTGGTCATCGGCGGAGGCACGGTTTACCCGGAATTGAATTTCACCTTGCCGCCCGTTTCCATCGAAGCCGCCACCATGCCGGCCATCCGCCGGGAATATCGCGCCATCATCCGGAGCGCCGCCGAACGCGCCGCGGCCCTGGCTGCCCCCGGGTTGGTGGTGGAGTTTGAGACGCTGCCGCCCATGGTGGAACATCCGGAGTGGGGGATCGAACTGACAGGCATCCTGCTGGAGGAACTGGAAAATTTCCGGCAAAGCCATGGCTTGCGGAGCGCGCTGCGCATCACGCCGAATGACACGCGCGAAATGGAGCGCCCGCCGCAGATGCGGCAGGGCCCGTGGTTGGAGGGGATGCTCCAGGTCTTCGAAAAAACGGCGGGGCTGGGCGCGGAACTGCTCAGCATCGAATCGGTCGGCGGCAAGGAATTACATGATGAAGCCCTGGCCAGTTGCGACCTGCCGGGAGTGATTTTCGCGCAGGCGGTGCTGGGCGTACGGGACATGGAATTCCTGTGGGACCATCTGAAGGACATCGCCGACCGGCATGGCGTGATATGCGCGGGCGACACTGCTTGCGGGTTTGCCAACACCGCCATGGTCCTGGCCGACCGGGGCATGATTCCGCGCGTGTTCGCGGCGGTAGTGCGGGCCATCAGCGCCGTGCGCTCGCTGGCGGCCTACGAATGCGGGGCGGTGGGGCCGGGCAAAGATTGCGGGTACGAGAATGTATTTCTGAAAGCGATTACCGGCTGTCCCATGTCCATGGAAGGCAAGACGGCCGCCTGCGCGCATTTGAGCGCGGTGGGCAATATCGCGGCGGCGGCCTGCGACCTCTGGAGCAATGAGTCGGTGCAGGATATCAAGCTGTTGAGCGGGATGGCCCCCACCTGTTTCATGGAACAATTGATCTACGATTGCCGGCTGATGAACACCGCCGCCGCGGATGGGCCTGCCGGCGCGCTCAAACTGCGCGACTGGCTGGTCAAAAGCGATGCGCGCCTGGACCCCCAGGCCTTCATCCTGGCGCCGGAAAATGTTCTGGCCATCGCGCGCGCCATCGTGGCGGCCCCTGGCCATTACCGGGCCGCTTGCGCGGCGGCGGCAAAAACCATCAGCCTGCTGGAGGAAGGCGGGCGGGCGGGGGTGGTCAGCATCAGCCCGCGCGAGCAGCCCTGGTTGGATCGCATGCGCGAGGGCTTGGCGGAAATGCCGGAACGGGAAGATGCTTTCATCGCGCAGATGTTGCCGCTGGTGGATGCGCAGCGTTGCCGGTTGGCGGAATACGGACTGTGATGCCGGATTCAGGGTGATCCCAGGACGCGCAATGCCGGCGCCGGTAATCGGCGGGAGTGACGCCGGTGTTTTGGCGGAAAACGCGGGAAAAGTAACTCTGGTCGGAAAAGCCGCACTCAAAGGCGATGTGCACGAGGCTTTTATCGGTGCGGGCGAGCAGCTCGCGCGCGCGGTTCACCCGCAAGTGCGTCAGGATTTTGGTAAAGGATTGCCCGGCATGCGCCGTGAGCATGCGCGAAAAATGGCTGGGCGACATCCCAACGGCCCGCGCGGCGGAATTGCGGGTGAGGTCCCGGTCGAGGTGCTGCCGCAGGTGTTCCAGCGCGCGTTCCAGGATGTGCGCGTGCGGATTGTAATGGCGCTGCGCGCCGGATGTAAGTTGCGCCAGCAATTCATCCACCCATTTTTGCGCCGCCGCCTGGTTGCAGAGCGCGGGCAGCCGCATTATGGTCCGGTGGAACGCGCCAGCCAGCGCCGGCGGGTCGCCGCCAGCCTCTAACGCGGCGCGGTAGCACATGACCGCCAATTCCAGGGCTATGTTCCGGGTTTGCGCCAGATCGTCCGGCGGCAAACCCGCCAGGATGCGGCAGGTGATGCGATGCGCCCGGTCCGCGTCGCTGTCATGCACTGCGGTCAGCAGGGCCGGCTCCTCGCGCAGATATACCAGCCGGGCCTCCGGCCGCCGCCAGGTTTTAACGGCGTGAATGGCTTCCGCCTTGTCGCGTTCGCGCCGGGCCGCCAGGCGCTGTTGCAGCATCCGGGCGGCGTTCAGGAGATTGCGCCGCTCCGCCAGCTCCTGCAGGGCGACGATGGCGGCGCGGATGCGCGCCGGCGGGAGGGTCTGGCCGGATGGATTTTCCGGGGCCACGCCCACCACCACCAGCCCGCCCAGCAGCAGGTCGTTCAGCATCAGCGGCACGGCCCATAATAAAAAACCGGCCGGGCAGATTGCCAGGCAGGATTCGCCCCAGCGCAACGCTTCCGCCACCGCGTCGCGCCGGGTGGCGCAACAAGCGGCTGCCTGCCCGCAGCGCCGGCAGGCGGCGCGTCCGTAAAATATCGCTCCCGCGGGAGTGACGCAGACCAGGGGAAACCCGGTCAGGTCCATGTAAGTTTGCTGCAGGTTGCGGAACTCCGCCGGACTGAGCAGGCGAGCGGGCGAGGCCGGCGCGGGTGGCGGCGGGACAACGGCGCGGCGGCCGGGTCTGCCGGCGCCGGGATGTGTCGGGCATGGCTTCATGCGCTGGATTGCTCCGGGCGCTTCAAACAGATTGCTTGTCAGACGAGGCCGCCAATTTCTTGGTCAGGACGAACATCTTGAAGGCATCGGTGACGATGACGTCTTCCGCGTGGAATCCCTGTTTCAGGCAAAGCTGCAACGCCTGCTGCATCTGGTCCGTGCCCCGGAAATTGACATTCTGGTAATGCCGGTCGAAACAGAATTCCAGGGCTTTGCAAAGAAGCATGGCGCCGTATCCCTGGCCGCGGCAATCCTTGCGGACAAACACCCGGCGCAGGAGAGCGGTATCGGGCGCATCCTCCTTGATGGCGACGGTGCCGACAATGCGGCCGTCTTTTTCCGCCACGAGGAAAATATCCTTGGCGCCGCTGTAGTAGGCGGAGGGATTTTCCAGGTCGTGCCGGGCGTAAGCGCCCTGCACGGCGCCGAATTCATCGCGCATGATTTCATCAATCAACTGGCGGACCTGCGTGTTGTCGGCGGGTTGAATCTGGCGGATGGAAATCATGGTGTGCCTTCCTGGTTCGGCCGGGTTTGTTTCATGGGGGCGGGGCGGCGGCGTCCGGCGCGCCGCCATTGGCCGGGGCGGCGGGCGTGGGGAGTTCCAACTCGGGGCGCTGCCGCGGCTTGGTGTTCTCTTCCTGGTCGGGATCAGGCTTGGCCAGGTCGCTGGCGGTCCATCCCTTCAGCCACAAGTTGGTGGAAGCGCCCATGGCGGAATGGCGCCGGGCGGTCTCTTCCATGGCGCGTTCCGGGGTGTCCAGCACGTAGGGCGTGATCATGACCAGCAATTCGCGCCGGGCTTTTTCCTCGGAATCGGAACGGAACAACATGCCCAGCAGCGGAATCCGGCGCAAAAATGGAATGCCGGTGTTCCCGGTGGACTCCTCCGTGCTGACCAGCCCGCCCAGCACGATGGTCCGGCCGTCGTTGATGGCGACGGAGGCGTTCAGTTCGCGGGTGGTGATAATCGGCACCTTGTTCTGGTCAATTGTCACATCGCCGCCGACGTTGTCGATGGTCTGCTCGATGTCCATCACCACGAACCCTTTTTTATTGATGCGCGGCGTCACCACCAGTTCGATGCCGATGTCGGTGTAGGCGTAGCCCGATTGCTGCACGCCGCCGGAAGATAAACTGGTGGAGGTGACGATGGGCCGCCGTTCGCCCACGAGGATTTTAGCCTCGGTATTGTCGGTGGTGAGGATAATCGGCGTCGAAAGAATGCGGGCGTCGGATGAAGTGGCCAGCATGTTCAACACGGCGTCAATGTTGAAGTCAAAGAACGTAAAATAATAAGTCAGGCCGGAGCCGGGCCCGGCCGGGCTGTCGCCGATGGTGTTGATGGCGGCGGCGTTGCGCAGCACGGCCTCGGCGCCGGCCCGGCTGGCGCCTGAGAACCCCAGGAATGCCCGGCGTCCGCCCGATTGTTTTTCATTGTAGGCAATCATCGAGCGTTGCAGCCAGTCCACGCCCATGCGCGTGTTGTCGTCCAGATTGACCTCAATGATGACCACCTCGATCAGGACCTGGGAGAGCATGATGTCCACCTTGGTCAGGACGTCTTCAATCACCTCCATGTCGGTTTTGCTGGCCATGATCAGCAGCGCGTTGATGCGGGGATCGGCGATGATTTTGACGTCATCGGAAAGCCGGCCTTCAATGGTAATTTCGCCGCCCGCGTTGCCGCCGCCGGCGGGGGCAGGCTGGGCCGGCGCAGGCTGGGGAAAGGATGTCGGCAGCGGCCGGGTGCGGCTGTCGTCCTGTCTCTTGTCGGTGGGTGTTTTAGCGGTCGAGGATGACTTGGAGGCGCCGACCAGGCTGTTTAAAACATCCACCACTTTCTCAGAATCGGCGTATTCCAGGCGGATGACCTTGATGGAAACATCCGGGTCAACCTGTTTGTCGAGGGCGGCGATGATGTTGTCGAAAAAGTCAAATTGGTCCGGCCGGGTGATGATGATCAGAATGTTCGTGCGGTCGTCGGCGACGATTTTAACCTTACCCTGGATCAGGCTGCGTTCCAGGGAGCCGGCGGCGGAGGGGGTGGCCGCGGCGGCGGCCGGGGTCGGCGGCTGGCCGGGACGGCGGAGCGGCATGCGCGCGGCGAGCAACTGCTGCCGCAGCAGGGAGGCGCGGTTGTCGGTGGTCTGGGTATCGGCGATAATGGCTTCGATTTTCGACTGGATTTCGGAAGCCTTAGCGTAGCGGATTTGAAAAATACGGAATTCCTCGCGGGAACCGATGGGCAGATCGATTAATTCCAGCACCTCGGCGATCCGTTTCAGGTTGACGGCGGTGTCGGTGATCAGCAGGCAGTTGATGCGTTCCAGCGGAATGATCTTGCCGTTGGGGCTGACGAGATTCTGCAGCGTGCCCTGCGCCTCGGCGATTTCCAGGTGCTTCAATTCCATGATGCGGCTGACCAGGTGGCCGGTGTCGCTGACCTTTTCATCCAGCGGCCCGGTCAAGGTGGCCATGCCGGACTGGCGGGCGACGCCGATGGGGACGACTTTCAGGAACTTATCGCCCATCGGCACCAGGGCAATGCCATGCATGCCCAGGATGCCCTCAATGGCCAGCAAAGCTTCGCGCTTGGGGATGCGGCGCGGGCATTTTAACGTGATTTTCGCCGCCGGAACATCCGGCGCTTTCATCAAGGCCCGTCCAGTCCATTCGCTGTACTGCTTCAAGACTTCATCCACATCCCAGTTTTCGTACTTGAGCCGCACCGGCAATTCATCCGAGTTGGTGGTGACCAGGTCCGGTTCCCAGTCGTCTTCATCTTCCGCTGCGATTCCGGCGGCCGCCTGATCCGACGCGGAAGAGGGGGTGAACCCGGTGAAAGGCCCCGCGGTGACTGGCGCGGCGGCAGGCTGACCGGCGCTGCCATCGCCAATGTTCCGCAGGCTTTTTTCAGGCCTGCTGGCCGCCGGGCTGGCCGGCAGTTCCGGCGCGGCGGCATGGGGGGGCACGGCCTCCGCCGATGCCGGGGCGAGTTGACCGGCGCGGTCATTGTCCGGCATGAAAACAGGGAGCGGCGCATTGGTGAGCGGGACCGGCTGGAAAAAATTCGGCGGGTTGGTAGTTCCCGGCGCAAATCCGAAAACCGGCGGGCGCGCGGACGGCTGGATTTTGCCGGCCTGGCCGGCGGCGGGCGCCTGCTCCGAGCCGCTGCCGGGTTCTTCCGCGTCGGCGAGGCGGGCCGTGACGAACAGCCCGGCGGCAAACAAGGCCGCGGGCAGGCATTTTAGAATATGGCGGTGCATGTTCAAGTTCAGTATAGCAGAAAGGATGGAGCAATTTTAACGGTTTGTTCCGATTAACTCACGAGAGTATTCCAAAAAATCGGGCAAAGGGCAATAAATTTACACTTTATTCCGCCGTCTCGGCTGCCGGTGTTTCAGCTGGTTCGGCTGACGAATTGGTTGGGGATTGGCCCGCGGGGCCGGGGGCGGTTTCGGCCGGGGCGCCGGCCGCCGCAGGCTGGCTGGCGGCGTCGTCGGGCGAGAGCCGGCTGTATATGCATACGATGACGAAATTGCCTTTCAATTTGGCGTCTTTGCCGGAAACCAGGGAGACGGTCAATTCCTCCATGTCCATCACCGCGGATTGTTTTTCCAGGGCGTAGATAAACCGCACCAGGGCTTCCAATTCGCCTTCCCATGTGCAATCGATCAGCAATTCCAGCAGATCGCCGAATGCCTTTTCCTTTTGCGCGTTGCGCTTGATCAACGTCAGGTTGCTTTCGCCTGCCAGCCGCTCCAGCAGGCGCAGGTAGTCGGCGGTCACGTCGCGGTCGGCAGGATGGCGGTCAACGCTGGTGCGGAGTTTATCCATACGTTCCACCCATTGCGGGCGCTGGTCCACCAGGCGTTGGGCGAGCTTGATTTGCTCGGTAACGGCCTGGTGGTAATGGCGCATTTCCTGCCAGGCGGCCAGGCGGGGGTGAATCACCCAGTAGGTCATTCCCGTCAGCAATACCAGCCCGGTGCACCACCCCAGGATCAATTCGCGTTGGGAGATTTTCACTTGGGCTCCTCGGGGAAGCGGGCGTTCATCTGGAAGGTTTGCACCGTAATTTCCCGGCGCTTGCCGGGTTGGACGCTGCCCATTTCAACCTGGTCGAACAGCGCTGTCCCGTCAAGCGCCTGCTTGAAATCATAAATCGGCTCGACGGTTTCGGCTTCACCGCGCAAGATCACGCTCCGCCCGCGTTTGAAGTGGAAGGAAGTAATATTGGCGCCGGCTGGCAAAAGGTGGCTGACTTCCCGCAGGGCTTCCAGGGCCAGGCGGTTGCGGGCCAGGGATTGCTCGAATGAGCGCAATTTGCGCTGTAACATGCGCACTTCTTCCGACGGCACTTTCAGGGATTGCATCCGCGCGTCCAGGCGTTCGTTGCGGATGCGCTCCAGGCGGTAGCCGCTGAAAAACGCCCCCATGCCGGCCAGCCATACCGCCAGGATCGCGGCGGTCGCCAGCAGCAATTTGCGTTTTAATTGCCGCGCCGCCGACGCCGCGCGCCAGGCCGCGGGGATGAAGTCCATGACCGCCTTCTCGCCCTGGGGGACGGCGCGCGGCTGGAACGGCGGGGCAAGCATCCGCCGGGCGATGGAGGAACTCAAGGCCGGCAGGTCGGCCAACGGGGCGAGTTCCACCGGACAGTTCAAAGCCTTGGCCAGAATGTCCCGCCAGGCCGGTGTTCCGGTCCCGCCGCCGGACTCAGGCAGGACACCGGCTCCGGCGGAGCCATCCCGGATATCCTCCCTGGCCCCGTCCTGCCCGCCGCCGGACCAGAAACGCACTCCGGCAATGGCGGCCGGCCCCTGTTCGATATCCAGCGCCAGGGTTAAATTCTGAATTTCCAGCACCAGTTCGGCGGCGAATTCTTCCGGGGGCAGTTCTTCCGGAAAGTGCATCAGGTTGAATGACAGCGGCTGCCCGCGCTGCGCAGTGATCAGCAGAATCTGGCCGGCTTCCAAGATGCCGAAGATACGCCGGTCAGCGCCGGAGTCCCGGCTGGCACCGGAGTCCCGGCTGGCACCGGAGTCCCGGCTGGCGCCGGAGTCCCGGCTGCCGATGTAGTCGCGGATAACGCGCCACCAGACTGCGGGCGCGGCATCCAGACGCCGCAAATCCAGCCCGGCGCCGGCGCAGAGCGCGCCGATGAAATCCACGGATTCCTTCTGCACGCCGGCCATCAGCACCAGCCGGCGGTTTTCGCTGCTCTCCAGCGTTTCATAGGCAATGGCCATGTGATCGTCGGGAAACGGCGAAATCTTGTCCATCTGCAGTTGGATCATGCTGTCCATTTCCGCGGCGTCGCAGGCTGGCAGTTCCATGACGCGGATCAACATGCGTTCCGAGGGCAGGGCAAAGGCAACCGGGCCAGCCAGGGCGGGAAATTGCTTCCGGAGCTGCGCGGCCAGGGCCTTGGGATCCGCGGCCGCCGCGTCGTCAACTTCCAGGGCGCCGGATTCCGGCGGGGCGTAAACCGGTCCCTCCGGCCCCGCTGTCACGGCGGTCCAGTGGAATGTGTTGCCGCGCCGGAACATGCCGGTGATTATTTTCTTGCCGATGCGCATAACCTGGCATTGTCCATGATTGCCCGGAATCTGTCAATTCCTATCGCCGCGGGCTCATTCGGTTGATCCTTCCGTCCACTTGAGAATTTGCAGCTTCTTGCCGTCGAGTTTAATGATGCAATTGATCTGGATAGCCATATCCTTCACCTGGCCGACCGACTTCAGGTTGAAGATGCCATTGTGCTTAAAGGCGGGATTGTCGCCCTCAATCAAATTCAGTAGCGCTTTCAGTTCGTTCAAGTCGTTGTCGGTATATGGGATATCATCGCTGGTGCCGATAATGCCGTCGGGGCCGGCGCGCGAATCTATGATCTGCTGGGCCAGCAGGGAATCAATATTGTAATACCCCATCAGGGTGTCCAGGTCGGCGGCGTTGACGTTGAGTTTGCCGTCGGAGGGGTAAACGGTGAAAAAGCCGGCCAGGGCGTCAAAGACCGTGATTTCCCGGTCGGGAATGATTTCGTCAAATCCCTTGATCATGATCAACTCGTTCACCGTGTCGAGCATGCGGTTCTTGGCCTTGTAGGGCGGGTCGAGGCTTTCGTAGTAATCCGATTCCGCGCCATTCAGGAGCGTATCATCGCCCTCATCCACCCAGTCCACCAGCGTGTCCACCAGCACGATGCCGATATCCCACGGCACACCGGCCTGTTCCAGGATGGAGGCCATCCGCGCGGCCGCCAGTTTGTATTCATCCGATACGGAAGGTTTGAGCAGGTCCTGGATCAGCTTGACCAGGTCGATTTTGCCGTTTTCCGGGGTGATAGAAACCTTGATGAGGCCGCTGCCCAATTCGCGCTGCAATTCGGCGCCGCCGCCGTTGTAGATTGCCAGGGTGGCCGCGCGCATTTCTGTGTCTTCACCGAGGGATATATATGATTCCGATTCGTGGTTTTTCAGGGCCGGGTCGTCGGTGGCGAACATGGCCATGCGCGCCAGTTCAATGCCGGAGCGCGCGAGGTATTCCGCCTGCAGCTTGCGCCGCCAGGTGGAGGTGATGCGCGACTCGATGTGCATGTCAAAGGCAAACGCCAGCACAAACATTGAAAGGAGGCCCACCACCCACAAAACCACCACCAGGGCCGAGCCGTCGCGGGTGTTTTGGCTTACGGACACGGATTGCATGCCGGCATTCGTTGTTTTCATGGCGGGCCGCCTCTTTGCGGATGGGACAGGGGCGCGACGGGTATTACGACCGTGCGCCGCAACTCCACCGGGTCATCGCCCGGTTCCAGCGGCGTCAGGTAAAGCGACATTTCCACGGCCAGGGGGAGGGTATTGGTCAAGGCGTCCTCCCATTCTTCTTCCCATTCCCAGCCGTCGTCGCCGACATTGGTGGAGACGCGGCAATCCAGGCCGACGATATTGGCCGCGATGAAAAAAGGCGGCTCTTCTTCCGGGTCGAAATCATCCAGCAGCCCGGTGTAAGGCGGCCAGGCGCGCGCCGCCAGGGCCGGCTGCCCATCCTCGTCTTCCTCCACGGATAGTTGTATCCGGTGCGGCCCATGTTGCCGGGGCGAGTCCTGCGGCAGCAGTTCGGGGCCGTTTTTGACCCAACTGATAACATCGCGCGCCTCCGCGCCTTCGCCGTTGTCCTCCAGCCAGAAACCGAATCCCGCGGACTGCGCGCCGGCATCGGCGGAGTATGGGTAAAAGGACGAACGCAGCCCGGCGGAGATTTGTTCCATCATGAATTCCCCGCGGTTGAGATTGTCCGCCATCGTCGTGCCGCGCTGCCAGGCGCGGGTGATGCCGTAAAACGTGCTGAGGGCGATGGCCATGGCGGTGGCCATGATCGCCAGGGCGATCAGCAGTTCCAGCAGGGTGAATGCCCGTTGCGCCGGGCGGGAATCCCCGACCGGCGGACCGGCCGGGGCAGGGTGCGGCCTCCGGCCGCGGCTTGCGGCGTATCCGGCATCGCCCGGGCGACATGGCAAAAGGGCGGCGCAGCAAGCATTTGACACCTTGTTCATACCGTTCCAATTTAGCGCAAAAGGCCGGGCGATACAATACAAACATCGCCGGGGAGGACTTCCTCGGCGCGGTACGCCGTTCGGCTGCTGCAGAAGCATTCCGGAATGTCCGTCAAAGCCGGACCGCTACAGGAATCTGGATGTAGTGGCGTCCGGCTTCGCTGCAGCTACGCCGGATACGGCCAGGCTTCGGCGGGCATGGCCAAGGATTGTCTTGCGTAGGGCTGCGTCATTCTCGTGAAAGACGGCTCCGTCGGAGACGTCGCCCTACCTTCAGCAGATTCCCCAGGTGGGGCGAGCTCTACGAGCGAGCCGTCCGACTTTGACGGACTTCGTATTGCTCAGCCGGGCAAGCTGACCGCCCTCCCGAAGAATAAAAAACAGAAGGTCAGACGTTCGGATCAATCCACCTGCATCAGGAGGTCTGATGCTGGCCTGACGCTAATTAGATCCCGTTCGAAAAGGTTTTCGAACGGAATCTAATTGCGTTGGCTGGCGTGGCTGTGCCCGCCATAGTTCGCCGCGGCGAACGACGGCTGGGAAGGCGGCCCTCCAAGAATACAAAACTACAGGTTTTAGGAGGATTGGATTACACCCGAACCATTCTGCGCGGACTTTTGAAAGCAATTCTTTTTAATGCAATAAAAAAAGTCCCGGATTGCGCAAGATTTGCGGTATGCTAATATCTTGAAGCCCATGCATGGCTCGGTGCGTATCCGCGCAGACACCCTGCACAAATCTTGTGCGTGTAAAATTTCAGGCCAATAAACCTAAATACGGCAGTTGGTAAGTTTGCCGCGGATGCGCGGCGGCAAGGGTGACGGTGTATTAATATACTCCGAACCCTTGCCAACAAAGCAGATGCGGCAAAATCGCCAACCATTTTCCGGTTTGAAATTCAAAAATTTTCTCATACCCGAAAGGTGTTTGCGACAGAAATCCAATCTGCCATGTTTTCAATTGCTTACGTCAATTTTTGAATTTCAAATGCCGGATTTAGGATAAACCTAATTGGAGGTGAACATCATGTCTGATCAACAACCTGCGCCGGCGCCGTGTGCGCCGGGTGAACGGCCGCCTTTTAATGAGATTTCGGTGTTGTTTCCCATCCTCACGTTATGCACCGTGGCATACCTGGCCATGATCACGGCTGAATTTTTCCTGCAAGGCAGCTTGCGGGTGCCCGCCCAGATGTTGCCGGTATACATTGCTCTGCTGGGAGCTTATGCGGCGGACAAGGAAATCCGGCGTTGGGTGGGCGTGCCGGAGCCGTCCCGGCATGGATCGCTGTTTGTCTATGCCTGGCTGCTGCTGTTCCTGGTCATGATAGTGATCCATTTCTTCCGGAGCGAATTACCCTTGCCCGACGATTTGACCAGGGTGGTTTTGCAGGTGCTGGGAATTTTCTTCGGATCCAAGGCGTCGAAATATGTCCATGTCAAACGCCAGGATGCCGCGGCGTCCGAGACGGAAATCGAATTGACGCGCAGGCAGACACTCTTGATGGAACATTTACGGGCGAAGGGGACCTTAACTTGTTCCGATGCCGTGGCGCTGTTGGGAGTGTCAAAGAGCGCCGCCAAGCGATTGTTGACGCGCATGCAGGAGCAAGGGCTGATTCGGCTGGAGGGCGAAGGCCGCGGCGCTCATTATGTCGCGGTGCATCCTGTTGACGCTCGCTCCTGAAAAAACGGCTCGGCTAGTTGAGCCGTTTCGGGCCATTGATTGGGCCGTTTCGGGCCGATACGGGCCGTTTCCTGGGCCGTATCGGGCCATTTGGGCTATTAAGCGTGTCGCAATGCCGACTGTCATGAAAATGGGGCGGCGGCTTTTGACGGCTCCGTGGCAGGCACAGGCTGGTTGGCGGCTTTGTTGGCGTCCAGTCTGGCTTGGATGTCCGGCACCAGCTCACGGATTTTCTTGGTGGTGCTGCCGGAGACATTGCCCTCGCCTCCCATGGCTTTCCAAATTCCACTAACGCTGGTGGCTCCCTGGGCGATGGCGGACTCTACTGCTTCCTTCGTGATGATGTTCATTTTGACCCCCTTGAATTAGATGATATTTCTAATTTTGCGGGGGTGGTCCTACCGTGAATTTTTCCGGAAGTCAAGCTGGAACGCACGGAAAAATGCACGAATTTACAGGGGATTTCGTGAATTATTGGGGATTTTGGGGAATAATTGCTTGACTTGGTTGCGTCGGGTGGGGTATGAATTTAAATGATTATTTATAGGAGATGTGGGGCATGATTTTGGTTGAATTGGATTAAGCCCAATATTGGTTGGGAATAATTATCCAATTGCATGGCTCATTATTGTTATTCCGGCGTGTTTGATTATTGGATTCTATCCAGATGCACAGGCACAAATATATTATAGGTATTATTGATAAAAAAAGACAAAATACTGAAAGGTTATAATCGTGAAATATCATCATGTTCTCCAAGGGACAATTGCTCTATTACTATTGTGTCTGACGGTGATAGTGGAGTGGCAATAAATAGTATAATTATATTCCGGCGGTATAGGATTATTGAAGAAGCCAATAATATCAACAACTATATTAAGAGGTTTTATGAGAAACAATTTGTTATACATCATGACTAGTATCGTTTTGTTATTTAGCATATTATTAACTTCATGTGAAAATGATTCTAGTAATGGCAATTCTGAATCTGGTGAACGTACATATGTGTCATGGTCAAATAGCGAAAATGGCGAATGGGTGTTAGACGCCAATAATGATTTCGTAAGGTTTGATGCAGATACACGCGAGATGGTGCTTGGTGATACGGTGTGCCCATCTTTGACTCTTGGAGATGACGGCAGTATTTACCATAACGGGGCAAGAATTGGTAGAGTGGCTGGTTGGGCGAGTTCAAATGAAGGCACTGTTGTTGTAATGGCTGGAAATAATGATAACGAACTTATTGATATATATGGGACGGCACCGAATGTGGGATGGCAATATCATAAAATATCTAATGACAGAAAACCACAGCCAACTCCATATCCACCATATTATCCGCCATGGTAAACTCATTGTATGGCTTATAAAAATACGGCTATTGAAGCAGCACGGGCAGTTGTTGTTGAGGACATCCATTATTGTGAACAAGCATACGTCGCCGATCCTTTGAATCAAGTAGCTCGGCGTAATTTAATAAGAGCAGAGTTTGCGTTTATAGATGCCGGGCTTCACGTTATCAAATATATGGGTGCCGGTGGCGATGAACACAAAATACCACAAAAGACCCCCGCTAAAGAAGGTATGATTAATGCCTATGATAATCTTGCCGATAAATTGAAGATTCCGATAAAATTTAAAAGAAATAATGCAGGGTGGGATGCCATGACCAAGGCAATAAAAATACGTGATCGTATTACACATCCTAAAAAACCATCAGACCTCGTAATTTCAGATTCTGATATGAAGATTTTCAAAAGGGCTGTCGAATGGTTTGCAACGGCTATGGTGGAGATTAAATCTGTAGTTGAAAATAATCTTTGCACTATTTAAAACGAAAGGGTTGTTAATGGAAGACAATACCAGTGATAAAGTTCCGGAAGATGTAATTTCAAAGACGGCTTCTGGAAATATGTCCTTAGTTTACGGTATTATTAATTGGTGCAGGAAAATATCAATTATACATCTATGTGTTATTATAGCGACGTTAACAGGTGTAGGGTTCTTGGCGTTATTTGCATGGAAGTTAAAAATCGAGCATCCATTGTTATGGGCGAAAAGATCTATTGGAATTCATCAGGCATGGGAAGGCGTTCATGGAATAATTATTATTTATCGGACTGATATTCTTGTTGATCAATCAGGAAGAAAATCAGTTGTTTGCAAAGTGTTGGCAAAATTTGAAAATTTAGAAGAAGATTCTATTCTAACTATTGACAAAATAGTTTTGGAATTTTATGCCAAGGACGTTAAAGAGGATAAATTAGATATTTATCATGATAATAGCTTGTGCTATTATTATAATTATGGAAATGCAAAATTGTTTTTGTGGGATACCGAAATAGATATATCACAAAAAATGGGTGACAGGAATAAATCTGGTGATATACGTGGATGTTATACAATCGTCATGCCTGTAGATTATTTTATAAAAACTGAAAATATGTTCGTTAAAATATTTGGATCTCATCAAAATATCAAACCTGTCGAACAAATAACTGAATAGACTGTATTTTTACCTTGCATTTATGGTAATCAATATTACCACAAAGCACAGGAGCAACAATATGAACAATAATCCCCACTTAAAAAATGAGCATAGTATAAAATGGCTCAAATATCCACATAAATATCCTTATCTTCGCGAGGGTACAGCAATGGTGTCCAGAAAAGATGTTTGGCTGAAGAAATATTACAATAAAAATGGCACCCTTATTGGCTTTGCTATTCTTAAGCCGGAAACCAAAGCCATAAAAGCATATTATTACAGAAGATACTGGTGGATTAAGGACCGCACTGGTGAAACGGCTTGTGATCCATACGTTAGCGGTTACCCTGGCTAAGCGGTTAAACCATCAACCATTGCTGTTGGCACCAAATCGGAACGTGGCAGAGAATAAATATATTGTGGTTTATTTAAAATTGTCTTAGACGGGTGGGTATGTTGTTTTTCAAAACATTTAACATAAGTCCGAAAATAATATTGGCTCTGTGTTGCACGGTAGCATGGACCTCTGCAACCTATGGTCAATTGGATAAATCTGAGGAGTATTTCCAGACTCTTTATGGCAAACCCAAACACATTGAGCAAGAAAGCGACGGATCAAAAATATTATTTTACATCGATGATTCTTACATCATTACGGTCAGATTTATTAGGGGGACATCTGTCTTGATCGCGTATGAAAAGATCGATGGAAATAAGGGGACACAAGAACAGGTAGATTTGACGGATGGGGATATCAAAAGATTCTTGGAAGAGTATAGAGATGGACAACAGTGGAAGCCTGTTAAAGTACCCAGCTCAAGATATGTAACAGGGGCTTCAAAGATGTGGAAACGCTGTGATGAGAAACTCGTTGCAAATTATCAGTCTGAAACAAAACTTCTTTATTTAGCCACGCCTGATTATCTTAACAAACAGGAAGAATGAAAACGCATCATTGAAGGGCGTGGGAATAAGCTGCTATATTTAGGCAGGATTGCGAACCCAAAATGGGGAAAACGGCAGAGTGGGCAAGCAAAAATCCAAGAGGGACAGCGTGATGGGATGCGCCTTGCCAACCCCAAAAAAATGACATCAATTCCATTGCCCCCACGATCACCCCACGAGCACATTTTTGAGCACGACTGACCACTTTTGAGCAAAATTGAGCACATTGACCAAGCCCGCCCAGGCAAAAAACGGCTAAAAATATTACTGGACAATGGGCTGTTTACGCTCCAATCATGCTGAAAACATTGGCATTTCCCAACAAAAACAATGGATTTGACATGCCCGGCGAAAAAAAGTAGGCTGTTGTTTGTTTTTCCGGGCGATTAGCTCAGTTGGTTAGAGCACTACCTTGACATGGTAGGGGTCACAGGTTCGAGTCCTGTATCGCCCACCAGCCTTCGCCCGTCAATTGGTGCGGCATGATTATCAGGACTTATGCGTATCCGCGGGCGGGATTGGTCGGCAATCCCTCCGACGGGTATTTCGGCAAGACCATCTCGTTCGTCTTCAGCAACTTCCGGGCGGAAGTGACGCTATACGAGTCGCCGGAACTGGAAATCCTGGCCAATACCCGCGATCATTCCCGCTTTAAAAATATCGGGCATCTGGCGGAAGATGTGCGCCATTTCGGCTACTACGGCGGCATCCGGCTGCTCAAGGCCACCATGAAGCGGTTTCACGACTACTGCGTGGAAGCCGGGATCAAGTTGCCCAACCGTAATTTCACCGTCAGTTACCACACCAATATCCCTTCGCAGGTGGGGTTGGCCGGTTCCAGCGCCATCATCACTGCCTGCCTGCGGGCTTTGATGCGGTATTACGAGGTTAAAATACCGCTGCCCATCCAGCCTAACCTGGCGCTTTCCGTGGAAAACCGCGAACTGGGCATCTCCGCCGGGTTGCAGGACCGGGTCGTGCAGGCATACGAAGGCCTGGTTTACATGGATTTTGACCGCGGCCATATGGAGCAGCACGGTTATGGCCGCTACGAGCGTCTCGATCCGGCTGCTTTGCCGCTCTTGTATATTGCCTATCGCGACGATTTGTCAGAAGGCTCGGAAGTGTTCCACAATGATATCCGGGGCCGGTTCGAACGCGGGGAGCCGGAAGTGCTCGACGCGATGCGTTTCTGGGCGGATTTGACCGACCGGGTCAAGGCACGCTTGCTGGAGGGCCGGGGCGCCGACATCGGGCCGCTGCTGGACGCTAATTTCGACCGGCGCTGTAAAATTTATAAAATCAGCCCCGGCAATCTCAAGATGGTCGAAGTTGCCCGGACCGTCGGCGCCAGCGCCAAGTTTTCCGGCTCCGGCGGCGCGATTGTCGGGACTTATACGGATGAAGGCATGTTCGCGCGGCTGCGCGCGGTGCTGGCGCCCATGAACGTGAAAATTTTTAAGCCGGCGCTTAAACTGCCGGATTCGGAGGAGGCCTTATGATTCGTAAAGCTGTCATTCCCGCGGCCGGTTTCGGCACGCGTTTTCTGCCCGCCTCGAAATCGCAGCCCAAGGAAATGCTGCCGATTGTGGACACGCCCACCATCCAGTACGTGGTGGAGGAGGCCGTGGAAGCCGGCATTACCGATATCCTGATGATCATCGGCAAGGGCAAGCGCGCCATCGAGGAGCATTTTGACCGGCATTTCGACCTGGAGCAGGAGTTGGAAGCCAAAGGCAAGACCGCGGAGCTGGAGGCCATCCGCCGCATATCGGAACTGGCGAATGTGCATTTCGTCTGGCAAAAGGAACTGAACGGACTGGGCGATGCGGTTTCCTACGCCCAATGCCATATCGGCAACGAGCCGTTCGCCCTGCTGCTGGGCGACACGATCGTAGATTCCGATACGCCGGTAACGGCGCAATTGATCAAGATTTTCGACCGTTACCAGGAGTCAGTGGTGGCGCTGGAAGAGGTAGAGCGCGCGCGCGTCAGCCGTTATGGCGTCATGGCCGGCCGCCCGATTTCCGAGAATCTCTACATGATCGAAGATTTCATCGAAAAACCGACGGTGGAAGAGGCGCCGTCCAACCTGGCGATCGCCGGGCGTTATATTTTTACCCCGGGCATTTTCGACGCGCTTTCCCGGATTGCCGCCGGTAAAAACAACGAAATCCAGCTCACCGACGCCATGCGCCTGATGGTGAAAACCCGCGCCATGTTCGGCTGGCGGTTTCAGGGCGCGCGGTATGACATCGGCAATAAGCTCGACTTCATCAAGACCAACATCGTTTTCGCCCTGAAACGACCGGATATGCGCGATGAGCTGCGCGATTTTCTGCGCACCTTGCCGGAATGATCCCGGGACGCGGCGCATCCGCCTGCGCCTGGCTTCGGTACGGCACGCCCGCGGCTTGTCCTGCGTAGGGCTACGTCATTTTGGGAAAGGCGGCTCCGTCGGAGACGTCGCCCTACCATTTAATAAGTATATGCCACGGGTAGGGCGAGACCTCCGGGCGAGCCGTCCGTGCGCGGCTCCGTCGGAGACGTCGCCCTACCTTCACAGATTTCCCAGGTGGGGCGAGCTCTCCCTGCGGGCTACGTCCGGCTTTGACGGACTTCGCTGCAGCTTCGGCGGACACGGCCACTACTTGTCCTGCGTAGTCTGACGAAGAAGGACGTGGCGCATCCGGACACAACTGGCGCTAATTTCTAGTTTGACCCGGACGCGTTTTGCCATACAATGGCCATGACTCGGATTTGTGCCGGCCCGGCCGGCGCAGGCCATTGATCAAAACCCGCGGTCCGGCCGTCCCGCGGTTAATGTAAAGGAGCGCTATGCAAGCAGCCGTCATCGAGAAACCCGGCGTGATCCTGGTTAAGGAAGTGCCCCAGCCGCGCGCGGGCGCGGGGGAAGTGTTGTTGAAAGTCGAAGCCTGCGCGCTCTGCGGCACCGATCAGCGCGTGCTGGCGGGCGAGAAGCACGTGGATGTGCCGGTCGTGGGCCACGAAATCACCGGGCGGGTGGCGGAAGTCGGGCCGGGCGTCAAGGGCGTCAAAGTTGGCGAGCGCTACGTGGTGCAGACGGTGATCGGCTGCGGGGAGTGCCCCATGTGCAAGGAGCACCGCGAGAATCTCTGCGAAAAGGGATTTATCGCCATGGGTTACCAGTTTAACGGCGGGTTTGCGGAATACACCCTGATGCCGCGCGTAGCGGTGGAGCAGGGCTGCCTGATCCCCGTGCCCGAGGAAATTGATGCCGGCGTGGCCACCCTGATCGAGCCTTTAAGCTGCTGCGTTAACGGTATGGCTTACATCCCGATGGAGCAGATCGGGCATATCGTGGTTTTCGGCGGCGGCATCATCGGCGTGATGAACGCCCTCGTGGCGCGCGCGCGCGGCGCCAGGACCGTCACCATCATGGATGTCTCCGCCGCCCGGCTGGAACTGTTGCGTAAATTGAAACTGCCTTTCGACAACCTGGTGGATACCTCCAAGGTCAAGCCGGAGGAGTGGGTGGCGCAGGCCACCGGCGGCCGCGGCGTGGATGCGGTGGTCGTGGCGGCTTCGGTTAAAAGCCTGGTGGGTGTGGGCCTGGGGCTGCTGCGGCGCGCCGGGCATCTCTCCATTTTTGCCGGCATGCCCAAGTCCGATCCGGTGCTGCCGCTGGACTTGAACCGCATCCATTACTATGAAATCAACGTGCATGGCGCCAACAGTTCCGCCCAGCGTTCCTACCTGGCCGCGCGCGACATGCTGGTTTCCGGGCGGATCGACGGCCGTCCGCTGGTCACCCACCGCTTCCCGCTGGCGCGGTTTAACGAAGCCGTCAGCGTGCAGAGCAATCCTGCCAGCGGTTCGTTGAAAGTCGTGGTGATCCCATGAGCGCGCCGGCACTGCCAGACAAGCGCGCCATCGTCACCGGCGGCAGCCAGGGACTGGGCGCCGCCCTGGTGGAACGGCTGCTCCGGGAAGGCTGCCGGGTCATGGCCGCGGATATCCAGGTGGAAGCGCTGGAAAAACTGCAAGCCGGCCTGGCCGGCCGTTACCCGGCGGCCCTCCAGATTCAACGCTGCGATGTCACCAACGAAGACGAGGTGCGGGCGCTGGTGGAATCGGCGGTTGCGAAATTCGGCGGGCTGGATATTTTCGTGGCCAATGCCGGCATCCTGATTTCCGGGCCGATCGCCGGGTTCCCCGTGGAAAAATGGCGCAAGGTGATCGACGTCAACCTCGTGGGGCAGATGCTCTGCATGAAACACGCCCTGCCGGCGATGCAGGCCGCGGGCGGCGGTTCGTTCATTCAGATCAATTCCAAGTCCGGCAAAAAGGGATCATTCAAAAACTCGGCTTACGCGGCCTCCAAGTTCGGCGGCATCGGCCTGGTGCAGAGCGCGGCGCTGGAGATGGCGGAAAGCGGCGTCCGGGTGAACGCGGTCTGCCCGGGCAACATGCTGGATTCGCCGCTCTGGGTGAACAGCCTGTTCAAGCAATACGCCCAAAACCAGGGCGTCAGCGAGGCGGAAATCCGGCAGCGCTACATTAACCAGGTGCCGATGAAGCGCGGCTGCAGTTATGACGATGTATGCAACCTGGCGGTATTTCTGGCGTCGGACCAGTCAACCTACATGACCGGGCAGGCGATCAACGTCACCGGCGGCCAGGAAATGCGCTGATCCGCAGTTCCCAATTCCAACCTCAAACAACTGTTGAACCTGATTCAACCCCTGGCAACCCTGAACCCCGAACTCTGAACACCGAACACCGAAATCTGGAGGAACGGTTATATGTCCAAAACCTGGCGGCTGATGGCGGTTGACCTGGGCGCTTCCGGCGGCAAGTGTTTTTACGGGGAGTTGGCCGGCGGCGCGTTTTCCATGCGTGAAGTGCACCGGTTTGCCCATGAATGCGTGGCTTTCGCCATCCCGGACCGCGCCGGGCAGGTGGCGGAACGCATGGTTTGGGATGACACCCTGATCTATGCCAACATTATCGCCGGATTGCAGAAACTCTGCCGCGAATACAGCGCCGAACTGGACAGCATCGGCGTGGATACCTGGGGCGCGGACGGCAATTTGATCAGCGCGGACGGCGATATGCTCGGCAAGATCTACGCTTACCGCGACCACCGGCTGGATCATATGATCGAACAGGTCCGGGCGCGCATTCCCGCCGAACGCCTCTATGCCATTACCGGCATCCATTTCCAGCCCTTTAACGTCAGCAATCAACTGCTGTGGCTGATGCTGCACCGCCGGCAATTGCTGCTGGAAGGTTGCCGCTACCTGCCGGCGCCGACTTTGTTTTATTATTACCTGGGCGGCGCCATGGTCGTGGATTCCACCTGGGCCAGCGTAACCCAGTTGATGGATGCCGCCCGGCGCGACTGGAGCGCGGAAGTGCTCCAGGCGCTGGGGATTCCCCGGGGCATCATGCCTGAGATCGTTCCGCCGGGCGCCAGGATCGGGACCATGCACAGTATCCTGGCCGATCAGGTTGGGCTGAAAAATCCGCCGGCCTTAATTGCCGCACCCGGGCATGATACCGCCAGCGCCTTTGCCGCCGCCCCTGCCGCCGATCCTGCCCATGCGCTGATCATCAGTTCCGGCACATGGTCGCTGGTGGGGCGGCTGGTGCCTCGGCCGATTACCACGCCGGCCGCCATGGCCGCCAACCTGAGCAACGAAGGCGGTATTGGCAATATCCGCTTGTTGAAAAACTGCATGGGCGGCTGGCTGGCGCATGAATTGCGCCGGGTCTGGCGCGGCCAGGATGGCCGGGAAATGCCGTGGGACGAGATGTATCAGCGGGCGGCTGCCGCCCCGGCATTTGCCGCCTTGATTGATCCGGACGATCCGGGTTTCTATAATCCCTCCAATATGGAAGAGGCGCTGCTGGCCTATTGCCGCAAAACCAACCAGGCGCCGCCGGATGGCCGCGGGGGATTGCTGCGCATGGTGTACGAAAGCCTGGCCTTAAAGTATCGCGTCATCCAGGAAGACCTGGCCGCGGTATGCGGCAGCGCCGCCCGGATCGTTCATATCGTTGGCGGCGGCGCCCGCAACACGATGCTGAACCAGTTCGCTGCGAATGCCTTGCATATTCCGGTGGAAGCGGGTCCGTTTGAGGCTACCGCCATCGGCAACTTGATGGTGCAGGCCGTGGGGATCGGGGCGGCGGAATCGCTCGCGGCGATCGTGCCGTCCGTCCGGCGGGCTTTCCCCGTAGATGTGTTCCAGCCGCAATCAGAAGCGGCCGCCGGATGGGATCGGGCCTACGCGCGCTTCCGGGCACTCGCCGCGGAAGAACGGCGGTCAAGGGACTGACCGCCCTACCGAAGAACTGGGAAGAACGGCGGTCAAGGGACTGACCGCCCTGCCTGTTCAAACGCATTTGAATGCAAATTCCGCCGCGACGATCGTATGATCGGACGGCCGTTCCGAACGGCGGGGGGCAAGGTCAATTTCGCTGCCGGTGGACTTCTGCGCCAGCGCCGGCGAAGCGAGGATGTGGTCCACGCGCCAGCCGGTATTGCGCTGCACGGCGTCGCGCACGCGGTAGTCAAAAAAACTGTATTGCCCCGGCTCCGGATGATGCTTGCGGAAGACATCCACGAATCCCCAGGCCAGCGTCTGCTCGAATGCCCGGCGCACGGACAGGTGGAAGCAGACATGATTCTCCTGCCGCTCGGCGTTGTGAATATCAATGGCCGCGGGCGCCACGTTCAGGTCGCCCACCCAGACCACGGGATCGGCCGTCTTGAAATGCCGGTCGAAATACCGCCGCAGCCGGGCAAACCATTCCAGCTTGTATTGAAACATCGGGTGGTCAAGTTCGCGGCCCTGCGGGACATAGGTGTTGACCACCTGCAGGCGGCCGAACCGGGCGTACAGCAGCCGTGTGGCGTCCCTTGGCCCGCCATCATCGAAGCCGCCGCGGAATTCATCGGGCTTGCGCCGGGAAACGATCGCCACTCCGTTGTAGGATTTTTCACCCTGGAAAACCGCATGGTAGCCCTGGGCCAGGAAATCGCCCGCGGGAAATTCAGAATCCGTCACCTTGGTTTCCTGGAGGCACAAAACTTCCGGCCGGCGGCGTTCCAGCCAATCCAGCACGACCGGCAGGCGCGTCCGCAGGGAGTTGACGTTGAAAGTTGCGATCAGCATGATAAAAAAAGAGCGCCGCCCGGCGGGCGGCGCTCCAGGTGTCAGGCGTGGTTTATTCTTCGGAATCGCCCTGGCCGCTCAGCGGGCCGGTAGCTTCCGGGCCGCCTTCGGCGGGAGCGGCGGGCGCTGCGGGAGCGGCTTGCGCCGGGGCCACGGGTTCAATCGCAGTCACGCTGTCCAGTTGGATGTTTTTCTGGTCGCCCGTCTGGCTGATTTTGCCCTTTCCGGTCACCTTCACATCCTGGCCGGCGCAATCGCATTTGCATTTCGCGCAGGCATCGGCCGGCATATCCACCTTGCAGCCGTCGGCCATCTTCAACACGCACTTTGTGCCTTCCTTGCACATTTTGCCTTTCAGGCAGATCGTGTCGTCTTTGGCCTGTTCCGCCATGACCGCTCCCGCCGCCATCATCAAACCAACCGCCGCGCTGACAATAATTTTCGACTTCATTTTTTTACTCCTGATTGCTTGCTGAGTTTTCCGCATCGTACTGCTTAGGAAATATGTTTATCCCCCGGATGCATCCTTTCGCGACAATAAGGTTTAAATCCATCATGCGGCAAGCCCGGGGCGCATTTCCCAGGGTAGGGCGCAGCACCTGTGCCACGGCTGGCCGGGTTGCAGGAAAAACCGACCGCGTTTGCAGCATACTAACGTACAACTTTTTACTATGTATCACACCCGCCCGGCAAAAAGCAAGCCGAAAACATGTCCGGCTCGAGCCGTCCGCCCGCGCGGGGATGAGCGGAACCACGGATGGCGCTGATGGCACGGATGGGAGAGACGTCGCCCTACCTCCAACAGGTTTCCCCGGTGGGGCGAGCTCTCCCTGCGGGCTACGTTCGGCTTTGACGGACTTCGCTGAAGCTATGCAGGGCAAGCCGAGCGAGCCGTCTGCCCGCGCGCGGGGGGATGAGCGGCCGGTCAGCGCGCGGTTTGGAGCAGGCGGTAGGCGGCGCGCATGGCCGCTTCCGGGTCAGGCGCGCCGCCGGCGCAATATGCCGCCTCGAATTGCCGCTGGGCGGCCGCCATGTGGGCTTGGCATTGATAGCGGCGGTACAGGCGGTCGGCTTGCGTGTAAAACCGGCCGCTGACCAGCGGCCGGAAACTGGCGGTACACGCAAGCGGCACGGGAAAGTAAACCGAATGGCGGGTATTGCCGCAGCAGACGTAATTCACGGATTGCTCCGGATGGCGTCGGTCAATTACCTGCAACTGCGCGGAGATGGTCATCCAGAAATGTTCGCGATCGTCGTTGCACAGCGCATCCGGCGCATGCCGGCGGTCGCGGGTGATGGCGAACAAGTCGCGCGGCGCGGGGTTCCCGCGGCGCCGCGCCAGCAGTTCGGTCATCCGCGCGCGCCGGGTCAGTGTGTTGCGATTGGCAGGTGCGGTCTGCCAGCGCCGGGCGGGGGGCAGCAAGAAGTGGTTGGAGATGACCAGGCTGCCCCGGGAAAAGAATTTGCAGGTGTAATCGCCGGCGCCGGTTTCCACCAATAGTCCCTGTTCGGCATCCGCGAAGGTGTAAATCGCGCCGCGCGTCGGACTGGCGCCGCCGGCCAGTTTTTCGGTCATCAGCCAATCCATCAGGCGCGGAATCTCCCGGACATTGCGCGCGCGTTCGGCCAGCAGGCGCAGGATATGGCAATCGTTCAGGCGCGGCTCGTCCGGCAGGGTCACATGGCTGCCGGTATTGTTCGCGCCGGCGAGCGGCCGCCCGGAAAAAACATGCGCCGCCCCCAGGTTGCCGATGTCTTTGGCCATTTGCAGGGGCGCGCCGTCCGGCAGACGGGTGGTGTAAAAGGTTTGGGCGTGGTTGCACTCGTCGCGGATTTTCAGCAATTGCACGGCCGCGCGGCCGACCGATAACCAGGTGGTGCAGTGCATGCCGGCGTCCGGCGGCGGAGCCGGCGGGAAGGGGCAGTTCAGCCAGAGAATATCATTAATTGCCACGCCGGCGCCGCGCGCCATGCCCGCGGCTTCCGTCAGCCAATGCGGCGCCGCCCGCCGCAGGATGTCCTTAAACTCCCGCAGATATGCGCGGCTGACGCGCGCCGGTTGGCGCTGCTGTTCCATCTGGCGCCGGCGCCCGGCAATCCGCTTCCGCAATACCGCGGCCGCCAGCCGGCCCAATTGCAGCCCATTCCGCGCAGCGTTGCCGGATAGTTCAAAATATTGCATAGGTCCATCCTTTAATGTTGGATTATGATCGTGAAAGCCGCCGGAGCAGTTGCCAGACGGACTGGCGTTCGGCGGCGTTCAGAACGCGGCGGAAATAATACCCTCCGAACGCCAGCAACGCGAGCGCCGTGACCGCGTAGCGCCAGCCGCAGGCGGCCGGCGCCGCGATGCCGGCCAGGAGCGCCAGGCACAAGGCCGCGCATTCCAGCAGCCGGCGCGACGTTGGGCGCGTCGCCGGCGCCTGGCGTCCGGCAATAAATAATAATGCCACCAGGTCAATGCCCGCCCGCAGAAACCAGGCCATGGCGGCGCCGGCGATTCCATGCCAGGCGATGAAGACCGGCAGGGCCAGCATAAAAATCACCAACTCCGCCAAATGCAGCCCGGCCGGCAAATCCGGACGGCCCAAGCCTTGCAGGAAGGCGAACGGCACGTAGGACAATCCGTTTAAAAAAACGCCGGCCGCCAGCCAGCGCATAACCGTTGAGCTATTGGCGGAATATTCTTCGCCCAGCCATAAGAACAATCCCTCCGGCGCCAGCGCGACCACCAGCAACGCGGCCGGGAACAGGATGCCCGGCAGGTAGCGCATGCCGCGGCTGAATAACAAGGCCGTGTCGCGGGCGCCGGCCTCCGGAGATGCGGCCGCGCCGCGGGCCGCGCTGGCCGAGAACGAGGGGAACAGCACCGATACCCAGGCGCGCGGAAAGACCAGCAGCCGGATCACGATTTCCGAAGCCGTGCCGTAATATGCCACCGAAGTTGCGGAAACCATGGCGCCAATGATGAACCGGTCAACATGCGCCATGAACGGCATGACCAGCGAGGAAACCGTCAGCCAGCCGCCGAACCTGGCCATGGGAGCGACCAGTGCCCATTCCACCCGCGGCCGCGTGCGCAAAGCCGGGATTTTGACCAGGCAGAGCGCCAGGTAGGCCAGCGTCTCCGCCAGCCGGCCGGCGATCAGCACCGCTACCACCGCCGGCAGGTAGTTGGTAATCAGCACCACGCACAGCGGTCCCAGGAAAGTGAAACTGCCGGCGGGGATGCGGACGCAATTGATTTGCCGGAAAAACTGGTGGGATTCCAGCATGCCGATCAGGCCGGTGGTGGCGATCACCACCGGCATGCCGAGGGCGACGATGTAAAATGCCGTCAAGGTTTCGGCCCGCAGGTTTTCCGGCAGTTGCAGCCAATGCCCGGCCAGCAGCGGCGCCAGCGCGCCGATGGCCAGCATCAGCAGGCAGCCGATCCCCAGCATCAGGAGCATGGCCGTCCAGAACAGCTGCGGAATTTCAGCGGTGTGTTCGGAGCCGCCCAACCCCAGTTTCGCGGACGCCATTTTGGTTAAAGCACGTCCGAGGCCGAGGTCGAAAATGCTGAAGTAGCCGACCAGCATCCAGATTAACAGGAGCAGGCCGTAACGCTCGTTGCCGAGGCGGTTGATCAGGATGGGATAGGCAAAGAGCGCCAGGACCATCGGCAGGCACATGCCGGCCAGATTCCAGACAGTATTGCCGGCCAGGCGGCGTGCGCCGGGCCGGGCGTAATGATTTTGCGGGTTTTCCGTCAGGGAAGACATCCGGGGCAATATATGCCATACGGCCGGCCGGCACAAGCGCCGTTTTCAATTGCCTCAGGCACCGGCGTTTGTTAGCTTCAGGTTCACGATCGTATCCAGTCATCTCAAACACCGTTGCGAGGCGGCACATGCGCATGATTGATTCCTAAAAAACACGGCATAGGCCAGCCGCAGGAATAACGCTGGGAACCTTTGCCGCCATTGTTGGCGCCGATCTCGGGCGGCTGGAGGATGTGCCGGTTTTCGGCGCCCTGGTGCTGGTCTGGAAAATCGGCGCCGGCCGCTGCCGGATATCGCAGATCGAAGCCGTCAAGGCGCTGGGGCGCCAGGACGGCGCGGCCCGGCGTTACCTGGTCAATCTGCTCCGCGCCTGGCTGAATTCCGATTGAGCCGCGGCGCCGCGCGGTGATTGCGGATGACGCGTTGAAAGGCGGCGGGGACCGTCTGGTCCCGCTTGATTTTGCGCAAGGTCGCCGCCAGTTCATCCACCCACATGTTCATGTAGGTTTCCCCTTTTTTTCTGGAAGCCGTGTGCGGTTCGCCCACGCACAATTCCGGATACTGCATTGGCCAGCTTACCGGTACCGTGGCCGCGCCGATATCGGGCAGCCGGTTGATGGGGAAGGACTTTTTCTTCATTTTTTCCAGGTGAACCAGTCCGTCGCCGGACGCCATCACCATGCTGGTTTCCACCGAGCAGGCATGACCGTAATGCGCGGCTTGATCCATCTGCGCCATGGCCTTGAATTTCCCGGCATAGGCGGGAATATTGTAAATTGCATAAGGCTTGCCGGCTTCCAGAATGCGCGCTGGAAATATCGCGCCCAGGTAACAGCCATGTCCGTTGGCCAGGCATATTTTGGTGAAGCCGTTCCGGGCCGCTTCGTCGCAGATGTTTTCCAGCAGCATGAAGATAACGTCCTGCTTGATATGCACACCGCCCGTGCCCGCCGGCGCGCCCGTGACGACGCTGTAGTAAAGCGTCGGCAGGATGGCGACCGTCTCCCTTTGGGCGAGCCGGCGCATGGCTTCATCCACCGCCAGCCCGTCCGATCCCAAGGGCAGATGCGGTCCATGGGTTTCCAGACATCCCAGCGGCAGCACCGCTACGCCCTTGCTTGCCCGCCGCAACTTCGGGAAATCCCCGGCGCTGACCCGCGCCCAGAAACATTCCATGATCCGATCCTCCTGTTGGTTTATCCTGAATTTAAAGTATGCCGTTCCACGGCATCAACTGCCTATCCGCGCCGGCCCGCGGCCAGGCGGCGGGCGGTCAACGGTTTTTGGCGATGACATCGCCCACGGCCGCAATGGCCGACATGTGCTGCTCCCGATGTTGTTCCAGCGTCGCCCGCCAGCTGGTTTGCATAAATCCGTACAGGCGTCTGGCGGCGATGTTTTTGCGGCAGAATTTCACCGTCTCGGCGAAATTGACGGGTTTCGACGTTATCCCGCCGGTGGGAACCTGATCCATCCGCAGTTTTTCCAGGTCCAGGTACGCCTGCACGGGTTTCAGCCGCAGCGGCTTGGTCATGTTCCCGCGCGGCCGGACCGGGTCGTCCATGACCTGCGGATTGGCCCGGATCAGCACGGTCGCCGGATGCACCCGCTTGTAATACCACCAGTTGCTCTGCAGCACGTCCCGCCGCATGTTTTTGGCGAAATCCAGGGGATGGTACCACTGGTAATCGGACCAAATCCACGGGCGGGCGCCATGGCCGCGGACGGCATCGCACAGCAGGTTCAAGTCATGCCAGTACAGGTCGAACTGGCGGATGACCGTCAGGCGGTTGTAAATCTGGTTGACGGCGGTTTCCTCGTCCATGCCGAGATGGAAAAAGCGCGGCCCGTCAAAAATCTCGCAGACCTCGGCGATCAAGTCGCGGCAGACGCGGTAATAAGTTTCCGTGGCTAGCATCCGGGAATACTGGCCAAGCCAGACATCGTGCGCCGCGGCGAAATTCAGCTTGGGAATGATTTCAATCCCCATATTCCGCGCCGCGGCAATTTCCTTTTTCAAGCGCGCCGGGGTCCAGGCGTTTTTGACGGCGATTTCCGGGTGACTGCGGTAGGCCACGCCGTCGCCCAGGTCCAGCACGACCATGTTCATGCCGGCCGCGGACATGGCGCGCAGGATGTCCCGCCAGAGCCGCTCGTCGAACCGCAGATAGGGCTTGGCGACGGCTTCGCTGGTTTTGTTCTTAAAAAGGGATTCCGAGCAATCGAACCACATATTGTAGCTTAAATGGATGAGGTTGGCCCAGATGGGCGGCCGCGGTTGATGTGTTCCCATGGCGAATCCTTTTTCCCGGCTTTTCCCGGCTGCGAGCTCGAGATTAATGACTTTATGCGCATCGGCGCATGTGCAAGCGTACACTGGCGAGATTAGGTGCGGCCCACAGCCGGGGCAAGCGGAATGTTTTGCTATTTTGTGGAATTTCTTGCTCACCCCCTCCGGCGGAGTTTTTCGGGGGGGGGGTGATTTGTTCCGAGTCAAGTCAACCGCCGAATGTCCGCCTGCGCCCGGCTTCGGCGCGGCACGCCGTTCGGCTACTACAATTCCGGACTGTAGTAGCGCCCGCCTACGCTTGGCTTCGGCGGGCACGGCCACTGCTTGTCCTGCGTAGTCTGACGAAGCAGGATGTGGCGCATCCGCCGAAGTTTGGCGAAGCAGGACGTGGCGCAATCCGGCCGGCCGTGTGGACAGGCGCGCGCTTTTTTGCTTGTTTTAATAAGCCTTGGAACTTAAGTTCGATGCGCGGTCAAACATGGCAGGATCATGACCGGCAAGGCCCATAACCGCATGGGACGTTTAATTCACAATATCCGGATTTGAGTTCCGGTCTGGCGCCAATCAGGGAGACAAAGATGAAAAAAATTGTTTTATCGGCCATGGCGGTTTCCGGAATCTGTCTTGGCGGCGAATCTTCCGCCCGTATTATCGCTTACCGCGACGGTCAGGACCTGCTGGTCCGAAGCCATTTTTCGGCAACGCAGGATGTCGTCATAAAGGTGTTTTACCACACATCATCCGGGGTGCCCAACGAATTGGCCTACCTGGTTCCGAAATCCGCGCCCTTGCTGGATTATGCGAATTTTAAGGCCATGCATCGCGGCGGCGATGAAATTCCGGCCTATCCGATGCCCATGTACGGCACGCTCGGCGGCAATCACGGATCGCCCTACGGACGGCAACTGAAAATTCCAGGGCACGGCTTGAAGGTGGCCGACCTCGGGGCCCGGCTGACGACGGAAGGCAAGGGTGATTTTTATATTATTCGCATCATTGACCAGGACCATATCCTGGTCCACCCGGAAAACCGCGGCAAACCGGGCTTCCCGATCTTCGCCGCCCTTTGCTCCGGTGATAAGCTGCTGCGGGGCGGCGTCGAACTGGCCTACGCCGAGTTGGCCATGCAGCAGGTTTATCCCGGCAATCGTTACCGGGAAAACGCATACCTGGCGAACGGCGCCAATCCGCTGCCCGACAAAACCGAGACGCCGTGCGATTTTCTCGACCATGTGGTTGATTATGACGTCATCATGCCGGATGCGCGGGTTGAGCTGTTCAAGAGCAAGCCCGGCATTGCGCATGATTTCATCGCGCCGGAACTGCCCGGTTTGCTGAACGTGCGCAGTATCTATCGCTATCAGGATAACGGCGCCTGCGTCGTTTCCGTTAAAAACACGGTCCTTTACGATATGGCCGGCTACAATTGCCTGGGCGTCATGCTGTGCTGGTCGGGCGAGATTGCCGGGAAAAAGAAAACCGAATTCTACATTCCCAAGCTCAAGCCGCTGCAAGCGGCCGGCTTCGAAACTGCGCCGGCCCTGGCGTGCGACTTTTCGGCCATTTATACGATGCCGGATGAAATGCCGGTCGGATATAATATCGTTAAAAGCGATTGCCTGGACCCGGAAGACCCGCCCGACCGGTTCATTCGCCTGGCAGGCGATCAGGGGCGCGAAATCGGCGTGGCGCTCGGGTATTCCCTGTTTGAGGGCGTGACGGCTAAAAGCCGGAAAGCCGCGGATCGGGAAAAAATCTACCATCTTTACCGGACGAAAAAAATGTATCCTTATTGTATCAACGTCAAAAACTGCGCGCAAGGCGATGTCCGGGAAGTGCTGGCCTACCGGCAGTATTTCGATCCGCGGCGCGAGCCGGATGCCACGGCATTTTATTTCCATCGCCAGCGGAATTCCGAAGTGGTCTATCTCGATTTCCACAAATCTTTGACCGAGAAATGCATCGCCCTGCCGGCTTACATGGCGGGCAAGCAGATCGAGGTTTTGGAGCGGACCCCGTCGGTCACTCTGCACACTGCGGGCGCCGTGCCCGCCGGGGGTATTTCCCTGAGTGTGGCCAGCGATTACGGTTATATTGTGCTGAAGCTCGATTGAGCCGCCGGCCGGTGCATCCTAGCGGAATGGCGGATGAGCCAATTTCAAAAGTCGCATGCCCGCCTGCTCCAGGCTTCTGTGTCGAACGCCGTTCGGCTATTACAGTAATCTGGATGTAGTAGCGCCACGGTGTGGCGCATCCGGAATCCGGGATGCCGAACGCCGTTCGGCTACTACAGTGGAAAGTATGCCGAACGCCGTTCGGCTACTACAATTCCGGACTGTAGTGGCGCCACTGCGTGGCGCATCCGGTTCCTCATTTTGAGTGCGGCTCGACGCCGCTTTTCCCCTGCGAGCCTGCCGGATGAAAGCGGTATCAAGCTTGCTCCAACCGAGCGGGGCTGCCGCAGTCCAAGAGACTGATCAAAAAGGAAGATTGAAATGCAGAATATCCGTAGTTAATTTCAAAACTCCGCGTGGAACAGTTGGGGTGTAACCCAACCCTCTAAAAACCAGTGGTTTTTGTGTTTTTGGAGGGCCGACTTCCCAGCCGTCGTTCGCCGCGGCGAACTATGGCGGGCACAGCCACGCCGGCCAAGACTTCTGAAATTGGCTTCAGACCAGAATGGCCGGATTTACGCCGGCAACGCGGCGGCGGCGCGCTGGACGCGTTGCCGGCATTGGTCGAGCAGGGCGGCGAAGGCAGTGGCGGAGCAATCGCTCCCGATCGCGCGCCGGGCCAGGGCGGCCAGGGCGTGGGGATCCTGGGGGATGACATAAACCTGGCGGTCTTCAAAAAGCTGCAGGCAGTGTTCCACCCGGCGCAGCAGGATATAGTCGGTCCGTAACGCATCGGCCTCCGCGGCGGGCAGAATGCCCGCGCCGGCCAGCAGGGCCAGGCTGGCGAGGGTGTTGCCGTTCAGCAATTCCGGCCGTCCGCCGGCGTGGATCAACTGCAAACCCTGAACCAGGAATTCCAGATCGCGGATGCCGCCCGGCCCGTTTTTCAAATCGCGTTGCGGAAAACCGCCGGCAGCGGCGATCTTGCCGCAGGCCATGGCGCGCAGGCGCCGGATGGAGGCGGCAACCTGAGCGGGGGCGCGCGGCAGCCGGAGAATTTCGCCGGCGCCGTCGCAGAAGGCCTGGCCGAGCGCCAGGTCGCCGGCCACCGGGCGGGCTTTCAGCAGCGCCTGCACTTCCCAGAGCGCGGCTTTCCGGCGGTAATACTCCAGGAGCGCCGGCAGCGGGTACACCAGCCGCCCGGCGGATCCGTAAGGGCGCAGGCGGAAATCCACGCGGTAGGCATAACCTTCGGCGGTGTGGCCGGCCAGGTCGGCGGCGATACGGCGCAGGGCGCGGCTGCAGATTTCCTGCTCGCGCGGGTCGCCGCCGGCGCAGATGCCCAGCAAATCAATGTCCGAGCTGTAATTCAATTCCTGGCCGCCGAGTTTGCCGAAGGCCAGCACGCAGAACCCCGGGATGGCGCCGCCATGTTCATCCCGGAAGCGCTCCAGCGCCAGCCGGATAATGGTTTCCGCCAGGGCGGTGATACCGGCGGTGATTTCCGGGAGGGGCGCGCGGAGGCAGATATCGCGGGCGCCGGTGCGTAGAATTTCGCGGCGCCGGAATTGGCGGATCGCATCCCGCCAGTCGCCGCCGGCAGCGGCCAGGAAGTTGCGCAAATCGGTTTCAATCGCCGACATGGAACGCTGGGCATTGAAGATGTCCGGCGCGGTCACCCAATCGAAGAAGCCGGGATTGCGGATCAGGGTATCGGCCAGGAACTGGCTGGCGGCGAAAATGCCGAGCAGGATTTCCAGGCGGCGCGGCTGGGAGAGCAGCAGCGCGTAATGGCCGGCGGCATCGGGCAGGGATTGCGTGAAACGCTCCCAGTTGTTGAGCGCCATGTCGGGATCGGCGCTGTGTTTCAGGCTGTCGCCCGCCAGGATGGCCAGGCGGGCGAAGGCCGTGCGGCGCGCGGCGTCGCCTGCCAGCCGTTGCAGGTTGGTCAGGGCGCGGCGGCCGTCATGGAAGCCCGCCGCCCGCAGGATTTTCCGGCTGACGGCGGCGGGCAGGGCGTCTGACAACACCAGGTCGGCCAGGTTGCCGCCCGGCGGACCCGGCAGAGCCGCGCGTCCGAAATGGCGTTCCACAAAGGCGCGGACGGTGGCGGTCTGGGTTTTGAAATCCACGCGCAACTGCTGCTCGGGCGTCATTTCCGGGGTTTGCCGGTAGCCCATGCGGCGGGCCAGGTGGACGAACTCCGGCGCGCCTTCCGGCGGCAGGCACAAATCGCGGGCGGAGCCGCGCAGCATGCGCAAGCCGTTGATCAGGCGGCGCAGGAAATAATACGCGCCGGCCAGTTCCCGCGACTCATCGGCGGTCAAAACACCCAGCTCGGCCAGGGCTTCCAACGCTGCATGAATGCGCGGAGTGCGCAGCTTGGGGAACCGCTCGGCGTGCATGACCTGCAGAATCTGGACATCGTATTCCAGGTCCACCAGCGCACCGGGACTGAACTTGGCATTGTCCAGCCGCCGCCCGCCGCTCGAGGGAATATCGCGTTCCGGGCGGGCGGCGGACGCTGCCGCGGCGGGCTCAGCCTTGGCCGCCCACTGTTTTTCGCGCAATTGCCGTAGGGATGCCACGTCCAAAGGCCGGCCGGAATAAATAAATTCATCCCGCAGCCGTTCCACGCGCGCGCCCAGGGCGGGGTCGCCGGCGACATGGCGCAGCCGCACGAGCGCCAGCCGTTCATAAGCCTGCGCCGGGCCGTCGGGCGCGTAATAACGGCAGAAACTTTCCAGGCTGCTGGCGAGCGGACCGCTGTTGCCGTAAGGGCGCAGGCGCAGGTCAATATGGAAAATGCCTTCGCGCTTGGCGCGCACTTGCTCGGCCAGCAGGCGGGCGAAGCTGTCGAAGAATTCGGCATTCGACAACGGCGCGAGACCGTCCGTCCGCCCGTTATCGTTATAAACCAGCAGCAATTCGATGTCGGAGGCGTATCCCATGGCGACGCCCCCGAATTTGCCCAGGCCGCAGATCGCCCAGGCGGTTTCCAGGCCGGCCACCGTGCCCGGCCGCCCGTGGCGTTCGACCAGCAAGCGGTAGATCAAATCCGCCGCGGCCTGAATCACGGCCTCGGCGAGCTGGGTCAGGGCTTCGGCGAAAGCGCGGACATCGCTGTCCGGTTTCAGAATATGGTCGAGGTCGATCAGGAAAATCTCGCGGTCTTTGAAGTCGTTCAGGCGCTGGAATTCATCGCCGCTGCCGGCGGCGGCGTCCAACTCCGCCTGCAGGGCGCGCCGGAGGTCGGCGGGCGCATGGGCGAACCGGCGGCCGGCGACGTGGGGCTGCAGGATGGGCAGCAGCGATTCATATTGCAGGCGGATGAAATCCTCCCAGATGAAATCGCTGGCGCCCAGCAGGCGCGCCAGTTCCTGGAGCGCGTCCGGCTGCGCCAGCAAATCCGCCCAGGCGCCGCTGGCCGGGGTCTGCATGATGTTTTCCGCCAGCTGCCCGAAGCGGCCGAGAGCGGTATAGGGATCGGGCGCATGGCCAAGGAAGTAGGTGAACTGCTTCGTCAGCAGCGCGGTAAACTTGATCTGATCCAGCCGCGCCGGGTCGGTCGGCGGCCGGCCATCGCGATCCACCACGTCAATTTCGTCAGTGATCCAGCCGGCTGCCGTGCGGATGCGCACGCGTTCGATGGACATGCCCTGCAGGGCGAGCGCGCTGCTCATGGCGAAAAGGAAAGCCGGCGTGTCCTGCGCCATGACTTGCAACCGGGTGAAGTCCTCCGCCGGGCGCAGGTCCAGGGTGACCGGGTAAAGCACCGGCAAATCCGCCAGGCGCAGTTCCGCCAGGCGGGCGGCGACCATTTCATTGACGCGGCGCCGCGCGTCCTCGATCTTTCCGTTTTCCAGCAGAGCGATGGTGGTTCCAATGGATTTTTCGAATGCCGCCGGCCAGCCCGCGGCGTCGGCGGCGGCATCCAGTTCGCCGGCGAAGTAATCGATGATCAAGCGCCGCCCGCCGGCGGCGGGCGCATCCGTCTTTCGCGCGTCCGGCCGGCGCCGGGCATAGGTGAAGATTTCGCCCGCCAGGATGTTGAAACCGCCGGCGGCCAGCAGGCCGGTGATCAGGGAAAACAGCGCCGGGTAATCGTAAGCCATGACCGTGCAGGCCATGCGGCGCCCGGGGCCGGGCTCGAAAATCACGGCGGAAGGCGCGGCGGGCGACAGGGCGGCCAGGGCGCGCAGGTGGCGTTGCATCTGCGCCGGCTGGAAGAAGTCGAAATAATTGTCATCCAGGCGCGCCAGGTGTTCCGCCAGCAGCGCCGGCGGGAGTTCGGGACACAGTGCCTGCAGTTCGTGGAGCGCCGGTTTCATGCCGGGCCAGTATAATTAAAGCGCGGGGGGAAGAAAGCAAATTTTACCGGAACGCATATCCGCTTGACCGGCGGCGGAATTTGTGTTTAATTCAATGAATTCCATGAACCTGGCAGGCAGAAGGCGGCCGTCCGCCGGCAATGCCGGCAGGACGGTTGATGAACCAACAGCAGAAAGGCGACACCAGCATGCGCAAAATACGTGTGGCGATTATCGGGCAGGGCCGCAGCGGCCGCAACATCCACGGCCAGTATTTGATCAAGGATCCGCGCTACCAGATCGTGGCCGTGGCGGATTTCCTGGAAGAGCGCCGCCGGCGGGCGATGGAGGAATACAAGTGCGACGCCTATGCCGATTATCACGACCTCTTCAAGCGCAACGACCTTGACCTGATTGTCAACTCGACCTTCAGTTACATGCATGTGCCGGTTACACTGGAGATTTTGAAGGCGGGATTTAACGTGCTCTGCGAGAAGCCGCTGGCGTCGCGGGCGAAGGATGTGGACAAGATGATCGCCGCCGCCAAAAAGGCCCGCCGCATTTTCGCGGTTTACCAGCAATCCCGGCTGGCCGGTTACTTCCAGCAGGTGCAGAAGGTGATCAAGTCCGGCGTACTGGGTAGGATTGTGCACATCAACATCGCTTTCAACGGCTTCTCCCGGCGCTGGGACTGGCAGACGCTGCAGGCGTTCAATGGCGGCAACCTGCTCAATACCGGTCCGCATCCGTTGGACCAAGCCCTGCAGCTTTTCGGCGAGGGCATGCCGAAGGTGACGTGTTTCATGGACCGGGTCAATACCGCCGGCGACGCCGAGGATCACGTTAAGTTGATCCTGAGCGGGCCCGGGCATCCCACGATTGACCTGGAGATTTCCTCCGCCTGCGCGTATCCCTGCTTCACCTACAACGTCTACGGTTCCTGCGGCGGCTTGAAGGGCTCGACCTCGGCCATGGAATGGCGCTATTTCAAGCCCCGCGAGGCCCGCAAGCTGAAACTGGTGAAAACGCCGATTTCCACGCCCGCCGGTTTGCCCGCCTATTGCGACGGCGCCAGCCCGGACAACCTGAAGTGGTATGTGGATGCCTGGCCGGTCAGCGTGCAGCCCGTCAAAAAGCCCAACGCCGGCGGTTATACCGCCGCGCAACCGCCCGTGGAAATGGCAGCCAGCTACTACACCATGCTGTACAAAGTCCTGACGAAGAAAACGCCGCTGACAATCACGCCCGAGCAGGTCCGGCGCCAGATCGCCGTGATCGAAGAGTGCCAGCGGCAGAATCCCCAGATTTATGGGAAGTAACGACACATTCATCAACCCCGCCGCGATTGAAAAATTGCTGGTAGAGGCCGCCCAGCCCGACCGGCGCCGGGCGTTCGAGGTGTTGGACCGCGCGCTGGAGAAAAAAGGGTTGGCGCCGGAAGACGCGGCGGTATTGCTGAACACGGACGATCCGGAAGTGACGGAGCGCCTGCTGGAAGATGCCGGCCGGGTCAAACATGAAATATACGGCCGGCGGCTGGTGCTGTTCGCGCCGCTGTATATCGCCAACTATTGCTCCAACAACTGCCTGTATTGCGCTTTTAGGCGCGATAATCGGGCGGTGCGGCGCCGCGCGTTGAGCATGGCGGAAGTGGCGGAGGAAACCCTCCGGCTGGAACAGCAGGGCCACAAGCGGCTGCTGCTGCTGACCGGCGAGGACCTCACGCGCTCGAGCCTGGACTATTTCCTGGAAGCAATCCGCACGGTCTATGCCACGAAGACCCCGGACGGCAAGGGCGCCATCCGGCGGATCAACGTTGAAATCGCGCCGTTGGATGAAGCCGGGTTCCGCCAGTTGAAGGCCGCCGACATCGGCACGTATGTTCTATTCCAGGAGACCTACCACCCTGAAACCTACGCTCGCATGCATCCCGACGGCCCCAAGGCGGACTACCGCTGGCGCCTTTACGCCATGCATCGCGCCCAGGCGGGCGGCATTGACGATGTCGGCATCGGCGTCTTGTTCGGCCTGCATGCGGATTACCGGTTCGAAGTCCTGAGCATGCTGGAGCATGCCCGCTGCCTCGAAAGGGATTGCGGCGTCGGTCCGCACACGCTCAGCGTGCCCCGGCTGGAGCCGGCGCTGAACGCCCCGGCCGCGCAACAGCCGCCGTACCCGGTGTCGGACCATGATTTCAAGCGGCTGGTGGCCATCCTGCGGCTGGCAGTGCCCTACACGGGCATCATTCTTTCCACCCGCGAAAAGGCGGAACTCCGCAACGCGTTGTTCGCCCTGGGCGTGTCGCAGATCAGCGCCGGTTCCCGCACCAATCCCGGCGGGTATGGCGAAAATGGCGACGACCCGGCGACCGCCCAGCAGTTTGCGCTGGGCGACACCCGCTCGCTGGAGGAAGTCATCCGGGCGGTCTGCGCCGCCGGCTACCTGCCGTCGTTCTGCACGGGGTGTTACCGGCAGGGGCGCACCGGACGGGACTTCATGGACCTGGCCAAGCCCGGGCTGATCAACCAGTTTTGCCTGCCCAACGCCATCCTGACATTCGCGGAATACCTCTTGGATTACGCCGGCCCGGAAACGCAGGCGGCGGGGCAGCGCGTGATTCAGGCGCAGATGGAGGAAATCCGCGACCCCGGGCGCCGGAGTGAAACCGTCCGGCGTCTGGAAGCATTGCAAGCCGGCCGGCGCGATCTCTATTTTTAAGAAGCATAAGGAGCAAGCATAATGTTAAGGATAGCATTTGCGGGATTCAGGCATTCGCACATCATGGGCGTGTACACTTACGTCAAGGCGCACCCCGCGGAATGGCAACTGACCGGCGCCTGCGAAGAGGATGCCGCGGCGCGGGAGCAATTGGCCGCGCAAGGCAAGGTGGAAATCACCCACCGGGATTTTTCCGCCATGCTGGACGCCGTGGAGTGCGACGTTGTGGCGGTGGGCGACTATTACGGCCGGCGCGGGCAGTTGCTTATCGCCGCCCTGCAGCGCGGCAAGCACGTGATTTCCGACAAGCCCATCTGCACGGATATCCGGGAGTGGGAGCGGATCGCCGCCCTGGCGCGGTCAAATCAATTGAAAGTCGGCTGCCAGTTGGATGTGCGCGCGAGCGGCAACTTCCGGCGGATGCGGGAAGCGGTGCGCGGCGGCCTGATCGGCGAGGTGCTGTCCGTCGCCGTGGGCGGCCAGCATCCGCTCAATCTCGGTGTGCGGCCTGCCTGGTATTTCGAGCCGGGCAAGCATGGCGGCACGATCAACGACATCGGCATCCATGCCTTCGACTTTATTCCATGGATCACCGGGCAGGATTTTGCCGAAGTAGCGGCCGCGCGCACCTGGAACGCGCTGGCGCCGCAATATCCGCATTTCCAGACCGGCGCCCAGTACATGCTGCGTCTGCAAAATGACGCCGGCATGCTGGCCGACATGTCGTATTTCAGCCCGGCGCAGTTCAAGAGCCGCCTTCCGCAATACTGGCGGACGACGCTCTTCGGAACCGAGGGTGTTTTGGAAACCAGCTCCGGCGCCAGCCATGCGACCCTGGCGCGCAACGGCCAGTCGGCCGTGGAAGAACTCCCGGCTTTGCCGCCGTCCGAGGATATCGGGATCATGCCCAGTTTTGCCCGCGAGATTCAGGGCGCCGCCGCAGGGCTGACGGTGAGCACGGCGGAAGTGCTGTATGCCAGCCGGATCGCCTTGCTGGTGCAGCAGGCGGCTGACACCCATGCCACGGGCGTCAAATTGCCCCCGCGCGCATAAAGACGGGCGCCGCCGGCGTCCTGTCGTTGCCAGGCGGCGGGGCTTGGATCACACCGCCAGAGTCGGATGGATATCATGCAAGACAAAACCAGGACGCCCGTTTACCTGCTGGATTGGATGCATGTCTGCCACGGCTGGATGGACCGCTCGTTCGACCCGGCCTTGCTCTCGGAGCGCGGCCGCGAAATTGCCGCGGCGGACCGGCAACGCACCGGCGGCGCGTTCCCCGACATGGCCGGCCGCTGGATGGTGCGGGTGAAGGTGCCTTACGGCATCCGCATCACAGTGGAAAAAGGCCGGGTGGACGAGCAGCCCTGGCTGACAGCCGACCAGCCCTGGGAAGCCGGTTGCGCCTGGGTGACCGTGATTCATGAAAAAGACCTGTATCGCTGCTGGTATGTGTGCGCGCGGAATGACCCCGCCCCGGAACACCTGGTCGGCGACCGGGAAGCCAACCGGCGTTTCGGCAAAGACGATGCCCGGTATGTTCTCTGTTACGCCGAAAGCCGGGATGGCCGGCAATGGGCAAAACCCGCACTTGGCCAATATTGTTTCAATGGCTCCCGCGCCAACAACATCGCCTGCCCCTACGGCAAGGAAACCGCCGTTTTCCGGGACGACAGCGCGCCGCCGGCGGAGCGTTACAAGTGTTTCGATTTCGATAAACTGCCGGATTTACCCCCGGGCGAAAAGAATCCCTACGCGGCGAGCGGTTTGTTTGGCGCGGTATCGCCGGACGGCCTGGCCTGGCAACGCCTGCCGCAGCCTCTGATCCGCTATTTCTGCGACACGGAAAACATCGGGTATTGGGACCCGGAATTGCGGAAACTGGTGGGTTACTTCCGCGGGCATTTTTTCCCGGACGGCGTATACGGCGGCCGCGCCATCGCCCGCGCGGAAACCGATGATTTCCGCAACTGGCCCATGCCGCAGGTCATCCTGACCCCGGGCGCCGAGGAGGCGCCCTGCGACGATTATTACACCAACGGATTCACCCCGCATCCCGACGATCCGTCGTTGCGCTTTTTCTTCGCCTCCATCTACCACCGCAACAGCGACCTGGTGGATGTGCGGCTGGCAGCCAGCCGCGATGGCCGGGTGTTCAACTGGGTGTCGCGCGAGCCGATTATTGAATGCCGGCCCGGCAGCCAGTGGGCGGCTTCGGGCATTTATGCCGGGCCCAACCTGCTGTATCTGCCCGACGGACGTCTGGGCTTGCCGTTGCGCTGCACCAGCCAGGCGCATAACGAATCGCATGCCGCTTATTACCGGGATTACCAGACGCCGCCCGGCGGACTGGCATGGGCCACCTGGGAGCCCGGCCGTCTGGCGGGAATCGAGGCGGAAAACCTGGGCGAGTTCTTTACCATGCCGCAAGTATTTGACGGCCGCGGGATTGAAATCAACGCGCGCACGACGCGCGCCGGCGCCGTGGAACTGGAAATCTGGGAACAGGTTGCCGGCCGCCACAGCCGGACCATCCCGGGCTTTACTTTCGCCGATCACATTCCCTTCCGCGGGAATGAATGCCGGGCAATCTGCCGTTTCAAAGGGCAAAAGGATCTGGCGGCCTTGCGCGGGAAACGCCTGGAACTGCGGTTCCGGCTCAGCAGCGCCAAGATTTTCAGCTACCGGTTTGCGGAATGATTTTTCAGCCGGCAATGAACCAGAGGGAGAGCAGTATGAGCAATTTATGGCGGGCGGGAGCGACCGCGCTGGCGTGCGCGTTGTTTGGCAACCTGGCGCCGGCCGCGGCGGACGGGCCGCTGCGGGTGGGCGTTTACCAGGCGCTGGGCGGCGCGGGCATGCTGGAGGCCCTGCGGGCCGCGCCAGGGCTGGATTGCGCGGAAGTTGACCGCCTGGATGCGGAGACGCTGTTCCAATACGACGTGGTGGCGCTGCCCGCCCTCCGCGGCATGTCAGACCGCGCATGGGAAGATGCGCTGGAAGCCTATGTGCGCTGCGGCGGAGGCTTGCTGCTGCAGCACAATGCCGCCGGATACCGCGGCTGGAATCGCGCGCTCTTCCCGGAATTATTCGCCGATGGCGGCTCCAGCCGCCAGCGTGAAATCAAGGTGGCGGACGCCGGCGACCCCGTGACTGCCGGCGTGCCGGCGCAATTCATACAGGATTACCAGGACCATGTCGTCCTGGCGCCCGGCCCAAGCGGCCGCGTCCTCGCACGCGATGCCGATGGCGCGGCGGTGGCGGTGGCCGGCGCGGTGGAACAGGGGCGAGTCATCGGCAGCGGCCTGCTGCCCGGCGTGTTCGTGGAGCGGGCCAAGCATGTGGAACGCGCGCCCGGCGCGGGCGAACGCGCGTTTCTGGTCCAGGCGGTGAACTGGCTGGGCGCCGGACGCTGGACGGGGCTGGATGAAGCGGAGCGCGCCGCGCGCCGCCGGCGGGTGGAACTGGCCATCGAATTGCGCAATGCCGCCCTGGTGGCAGAATCGGGCAATCCCCTTGCCGCCACCATCGGCGGCGGATCCGGCGCCGATTGGTTCACGGATTCCATGTATAACGATCATGGATTTGTGCACCCGCCGATCGAGATTCTGCCGGGCCGGTTTTTCATGTTCGACGGCTTGGTGACGGCCATTGCCGCGCGCAATGCAATCTTGCGCCCGTATGGCGAGACACTGGCCATCCTCCAGCAGTTGAAGTGGTTGGGCGTCACGGACATCATCACGCATACCGGCGGCCCGCAATGCAATCTCCGTTACCTGAGCAAAATGACCAATGCGGTGTATGGCTCGCGCGCGAAGCGCTACGGCGGGGATTACCTGGAAATCATCGTCAGGGCCGCGCACGAAACCGGGATGAATGTCTGGGGATTCTGGCATTCGAAACAGGAGGGCGGGTCGTTTCCCATCGCCGACGCCCGGGGCCAGCCCTATGCCGCGTATGGCGATATTAAAAACCCCGCCTATTTGCAGCAGGCCCGGTATTGCCTGGACGAGCTGGCGGAGCGTTATAATCCTTACGGCAATTTCAAGGGCGTTTTTCTGGATGAGCTCTGGCATGCCTTTTCCGCGGATTACATGGAAGGCCAGACCAACGCCTTCGCCGAGTTCTGCCGCGCGCAATTCGGCGAGGCCCCGCCCGCCGCGCTGGACTTAAGCGCCCGGTTCGCCCAGGGCCCGGACTGGTGCGATCCGGCGGATGTCTGGTGGCGGCGGTATGTCCTGTTCCGCAATCATTTCACGGTCAAATACATCCGCGCCGTCACGGCCTATGCCAATTCCAAAGGATTGCAGACCATGCCGCAAGTTGGTTTCGGCTTCCGCTGGTTCAGCGGGCATGGCGATACGGCGGGATTGCTGACGGCGGGCAATCTGCCGTGGACTTACGAAAACCGCAACAACAGCCGCTACGAGCAGTACCCGTCGGACAGCATCATCCTGGCCAGCCACAGCCGCACCCACAGCGGCATCCAGCAAGTCTGTCACCTGCGCGGTAAATACGGTTCGCAATTCGCGCTGGAGCAGACCTGGTCGATCTTCAGCGGACAAAATCCGCGCGTGCTGGAAGTTTTCGCGCGGCAGGTGCGCGCCAACCGGGAATGGTACGGCGCCGCGCCGTTGAGTCCCTATGCCCTGGTGGTCAATCACGCGGGCATGGATTTGTCGTTGTCCAACGCCGTCGCGGAATACAAAATCATCGCCAACGGCGTGCAGGCCTGGCTGCAGCAGCGTTATCCCGTCGGCCAGTTGATGATCCAGGATCACCAGTATTTCGGCCGGTATGCGGCCCTGATCGGCGCGCGGCATGGGCTGCGGTTCATGTCCGACGCGGCTTTTGCGGCCTTGCGCCGCTACCTCGAGGATGGCGGCGCGCTGTTGGTGTTGGACGATCAGATCAGCACCGCGCGCGCGGATTTGACCGGGGTGGCGGATCAATTTGAAATCCTGACGGGCGTGGGCCGGGCGCCCGCCGGAGACGCCGGCGCGCCTTATGCCGGCGCGATTGTCTGGGCGGCGCCCTTGACCAATGCGCCCGCCTTGTCCGGGTCGGGGCTGGTCTGCCGGGCGGCGGGCGCGCTGGGTCCGGAGACGGCGGTCCTGGCGCGGCGCGATGACGGCGCGCCGCTGGTCACCTGCCGGCGCATCGGCCGCGGCCGGGTGGCGGTATTTCACGGCGATATGACGCAATGGCTGGCGCAGCCCCAGACGCGCGCCGCCGCCCTGGATTGCGCCGCCGCCGTGCTGGACCATCTGGCGCCTTCGCCCATCCGCCTGGAAGGCAATGCGCAAATCTACAATGCCGTGCGCCAGGGCAACTGGGTGGCGGTGTCGCTGGTGGGATTGGGCACGGATTACGCGACGTTCAGCACAAATTTCCCCGCGCGCGGCCGGTTGCGGGTGGATTTGCAGGCGCTGGGTCTGGACTTCCCGCAATACAAAGTCGTGAGCCTGGCGCGCGATCGCGAACTTATGCCCGACGGCAAACATTGGGACGAATTTTCGCGAAATTACTGGACGGCCGCCATCCTGGACGCGGATGGCGTGGAAGTCTATATTCCCCGGAATTCCCTGGCCGACCTGGAGTTGCGCTGCACCATCGAGAGCGAACGGCTGCGTAAATTCGTGCTGCCGATGTGGAACAAGTCCAGGCAGGCCCGGTCGTTTGAGCACGAAATCCTGGCCATCGCCCCGGTGGAGGAAGCCGCCATGGTTCCGGTTCCCAGGTGAAGCGGCCACCCCCGGGCTGATAATCGCTGCGGTGGTGTTATGAGGAATGCCGTCAAAAAAATCCTGCAGGGATTGGGGGTGGGCCTCGGGGCGGCGGCGGCCGCCGGGTTGATCTGGTCCGCCGGCTGGCTGGATGGGTTCGAGTGGAAAACCTGGGATTGGCGCGCCCGGATCATGCAGCATCCCGGTCCGGCCACCGACCGCATCCGCCTGATCCTGCTCGATCAGCCCAGCCTGGACTGGGGCGCCCAGCGCGGATTAAGCTGGCCCTGGCCGCGCGAGGTGTATGCGCCGATCGTTGACTTCTGCCGCCGCCAGGGCGCGCGCGCCGTGGCGTTTGACGTTTTGCTCACCGAGCCGTCCAAGTATCTCGTGGCGGAGGAGGCAGCTCTCGGAGCGGCGGCGGCCGCCGCCGGCAATTTCGTGGCGGCGGTGTTCCTGGGCGCCGGCTCCGGCAGCGCCACCAACTGGCCGCCGGACATGCCGCCGCCGTACCGCCGGGCCGGCGCCTCTGTTCCAGATCACGACTGGCCCCCGGGCATGGTCTTGCCGCGGGCGACTTTTCCGATTCCGGAAATTGCGACCAACGCCGCGGTGCTGGCGAATGTTTACGCCAATCCCGATGCCGACGGCGTGTATCGGCGCGTGCGCCTGGGCCAGGTATTCGATGGGCGGCTGGTGCCGGCCCTGGGCCTGGGCGCCTGGCTGGCGGCGGACCCGGAAATCCGCCCGGTTTACGAAAACCGCGCGCTGCGTTGCGGCGATTACCGGGCGCCGCTGGATGCCGCCGGACATGCGCTGCTGAGATTCCGCGGCAAATCCCGAACGCACCGCGCGTTCAGCGCGGCGGCGGTAATCGAGTCCGAACTGCTGGCGCAGGCAGGCCAGCCGGGCAGCCTGCCCGCCGACGCCTTCCGCGATTGCTACGTGTTTTTCGGCTTCAGCGCGCCGGGCTTGTACGATTTGCGGCCCGTGCCCGTCAGCGGGATTTACCCGGGCGTGGAAATTCATGCCACGATGCTGGACAACCTCCTGTCCCGCGACTTGATGCGGGACGCGCCGCGGCACTGGACCTGGCTCTGGCTGGTTTTGCTGGGCGGCAGCTACGGCCTGGCGGTGCGCGGCGGCCGCAATGCCCGCGATAATCTGCTGGCCTTCGCCCTGGCGCTGCCGGCGCCGGCCATTGTGAGCCTCTGGGCTTACAGCCGCGGGTTATGGCTGCCGCTGCTGCCCCCGACGGCGGCTGCCGCGCTGGCGCTGATCGGCGGGGTGCTGCTGAATTACGCCACGGAAGGCCGGCAGAAACGTTACATCCGTTCGGCTTTCCGGCAGTACCTGAGCGAGGCGGTGATCGCGCAATTGGTGGCCGATCCCAGCCGGCTGACGCTGGGCGGCGAGCAGCGCACGCTGTCAATCTTCTTTTCCGACCTCCAGGGGTTCACCGGCATTTCGGAAAAACTCAACCCGCGCGAACTGACCAGCCTGCTGAACGAATACCTCACCGCCATGACCGACATCATCCAGGCGGAAGGCGGCACCGTGGACAAGTATGAAGGCGACGCCATCATCGCCTTCTGGAATGCGCCGCTGCCGCTGGCCGACCATGCCCTCCGCGCCGTGCGCGCGGCCCTGCAATGCCAGGCGCGGCTGGCGGATATCCGGCCGGATTTGAAGGCGCGGTACGGCAGCGACTTGTTCATGCGCATCGGCGTCAACACCGGTCCGGTGGTGGTGGGCAACATGGGGTCGCACAACCGTTTTAACTATACCATCCTGGGCGATGCCGCCAATCTGGCCTCCCGGCTGGAAGGCATCAACAAGCAATTCGGCACTTTCACCCTCATCTCCGAAGCCACGCAGGCCGAACTGGCCATGGCGGGGGAGCATGGGATCGCGGTCCGGGAGCTCGGACGGGTGGCCGTGGTGGGGCGCCGCGCGCCGGTGCTGGTTTATGAGCCGGTCTGCCGGGCGGACCTGGCCGCCCGGCGGGCGGACTGGGAAAAATTTGCCGCGGCCCTGGCGGATTTCTATGCCGGGCGGTTCGCGGCGGCCCAGGCGCGATTCGCGGAATTGCAGGAGCGCGACCCGCCTGCCGCGGCCTATGCGCGCAAGTGCCAGGCCTTGCTGGACCGGCCGCCGGCCGCGTGGGAAGGGGTTTGGACGATGACGGAAAAATGACTAGCCTGGTGGATGCCCGTTTGCAAACGGGAGAAAGGCGCCGGATGCGCAAAGAGTGGCTGATGCTGACGGTCATGTGGGCGGCGGCGCAGTTGGCGCCGGCGGGGGAAACGCTGGCCTTGCCGTATGACTCCGCCGCACGGGAGGAATTCAGGGACAAACTGGGCATGCTGTCGGTGACGCTGCCCGCGGGTTATCAGGTCCGCGATCAATCCACTGCCGACCGCACCAAGGTAACCCTGCGTTACGGGAATGATTGCCAGGTGATCCTGATCAGTTCCGTCATGCGCCAGCCCTGGGATGCGCCGGCGGAAATGGAAAAGAAAATGGCGGCCTTGCGACAGGGGCGGGTCGTGGGAAAATCCGAAGAAATTACGTCCCGGCTGTGCCGTCTGGACGCAGCCGACGGCTACGAGTACCAGGTCCGGAAAAGCGCTTGGCATTGCCTCCAGGGCTTCGCGGGAGTGGCGCGCGGCCGCAGTTACGTGTGTGTCGTAGAAGTCAACGGGCGCCCCAACGCCGCGGACGCGGCCCGACCGCTGGTGGAGGCGATTAACAACTCGTTTAAAGTGCTGGCGCCGGTGCCGCCGCCGGCCCGGCCGCAGCCGGGCGCGCCGCCTCCGCCGCCAGCCGGCCCGGCCGATGACTGGGCCGCGGCGGAGGCAGCCATCAAGGTGAATGGCGTGATCCGCAAACAGCAACAGGTGCTGGCAATGATCGGCGGACAGATGGTGGCGACGGGCGAGACCGTGCGTATTCTCTATGACGGCCGGACATATCCGTTCCGCGTGATCTCCATCAATCCGGACCGTGCGCGGGTGGCGGTTGTGCCGGTGAAATAAAGCCAATTTCAAAACTCACGTTTTGAAAGCGATATCAACCCGCGGCCGGGGCCGGCTCCAGCACGGCGCGAATCCGGCGCACTCCGGCGCTGGAGGCTTCCTCCTTGACGATGCGGAAACGGCCCAACTCGCTGGTGTTGGCGACATGCGGGCCCCCGCAAACCTCGGCCGAAAAATCGCCGATGGCGAACAATTTTACTTGCTCGCCGTACTTGGCGGTGAACAACGCCATGGCGTTTTTGCGGCGCGCGGTTTCCAGGTCGGTCATTTCCATCGTCACCGGCAAGGCCCGGCCGATGACGCCGTTCACCAGTTCTTCCACGCGCTGCAATTCCTCCGGCGTCATTTTGGCGGGGTGCGAGAAGTCGAAGCGGAGGCGTTCGGCGGTGATATTGGAGCCTTTCTGGCGGACATGGCCGCCCAGCACGATTTGGAGCGCGCGGTGCAGCAGGTGCGTGGCGGTATGGAGCCGGGTGGTGGCTTCGGAGTGATCCGCCAGACCGCCCTTGAAAGCCTTGTCGGCCCCCTGGCGGGAAACTTCCTGGTGCTTGGCGAAGGCCTTGTCGAAGCCCGGCTGGTCAACGTCCAGGCCGCGTTCGCGGCAGATTTCAGCGGTAAATTCTAAGGGGAAGCCGTACGTGTCATAAAGCCGGAAGGCCACCCGTCCGCTTAAAATCTTCTGGTCATGGGCGTGCAATTGTTCCAGGGCCTTGTCCAGCTCCTGCATGCCCTGGCCCAGCGTTTTTTCGAATTTTTCCTCCTCGCCCGCCAGTTCCCGGAGGATGTTTTCCCGGTTGTGGCGCAGTTCCGGGTAGGCGGCCTGGTAACCGGCGATGATGGTGTCCGCCACGGCGCGGGAGAATCCCGGAGCGAGGCCCAGCTGCTTGGCATGGCGCACGGCGCGCCGGATCAGCCGGCGCAGGACATAGCCCTGGCCGAGGTTGCCCGGGACAATGCCCTGCTCGTCGCCGATGATGAACACGGCGCTGCGCAGATGGTCGGCAATCACCCGGAACGCCCGCGTGATTTCCGGCGCGGCGTCGAAGGCCTTGCCGCTGGCGTCGGCGATGGCGGCGATAATCGGCTGGAAAAGTTCGGTTTCATATACCGAATGTTTGCCCTGGAGCATGGCGGCGGTGCGCTCAACCCCCATGCCGGTGTCCACGTTATGCTGCTGCAGGGGAGCGTAAACGCCTTCCGCGGTCTTGTTGTACTGCATGAAAACGTCATTCCAGATTTCGAAAAATTTGCCGCAGCCGCAGCCGGGCCGGCAGCCGGGGCCGCAGGCCGGCCGGCCGGTATCCACGAACATTTCCGTGTCCGGACCGCAAGGGCCGGTTTTGCCGGCAGGCCCCCACCAGTTGTCGTCCATCGGCAGGAAGAATATATGCCGCTCGTCCACCCCGAGCCGCTTCCAGATATCCGCGGAGGCGGTATCGGCCGGAACGTTCGCATTGCCCTCGAACACCGTCACGTAAAGCTGCTCAGGGCGGAAATCCAGGCAATCCGGCGCAGTCAGGAATTGAAACGACCAGGCAATGGCCTCCTGCTTGAAATAATCGCCCAGAGACCAATTGCCGAGCATCTCGAAGAATGTCAGGTGCGAGGCGTCGCCCACGGCATCGATATCGCCGGTGCGGATGCACTTCTGCACATTGCACAGGCGCCGCCCGGCGGGATGGGGTTCGCCCAGCAGGTAGGGCACCAGCGGGTGCATACCGGCGGTGGTGAATAAAACCGTGGGATCGTTCTGTGGAATGAGCGACTGCCCGGTAATCAGGGCATGGCCCTGCTTTTGAAAGAAATCGAGGAACAGCTTGCGTAATTCGTTGGCGTTCAGGGCTTTCATCAACCGGCAATTTCCTTCATGCGGGCTTTGATTTTCTCGATGAGCTTTTCCTGAATATCCGGCCGGGTCTTGAGAAATTCCACCGCCGCCTCGCGCCCCTGGCCGATTTGTTCGCCGTCGAGCGAGAGCCAGGAGCCGCGTTTGTCAATCAGCTCGTGCTGCAGGGCGGCGTCAACGATCGAAGCGCACCAGGAGATGCCGGCGGCGTACATGATGTCGAATTCCGCTTCCATGAAGGGCGGGGCGACCTTGTTCTTGACGACTTTAACCTTAGTGCGGTTGCCGATGATATGGCCGGCATTGTCTTTGATGACGCCGATTTTGCGGATATCCAGTCGGACGGAGGCGTAAAATTTCAGGGCCTTGCCGCCCGTGGTGGTTTCCGGGTTGCCGAACATCACGCCGATTTTCTCGCGCAACTGGTTGGTGAAGATGCAGCAGGTCTTGGAGGTGGAAATCACCGCGGTCAGTTTCCGCATGGCCTGCGACATCAGGCGGGCCTGCAGGCCCATCTGGGCGTCGCCCATTTCACCGTCAATTTCCGCGCGCGGCGTCAAGGCCGCGACGGAATCGATGACCACCACGTCCATGGCATTGCTGCGGATCAGGGTTTCGGCGATGGTGAGGGCTTCCTCGCCCGAGGATGGCTGCGAGATCAGCAGGTCGTCCAGTTTGACCCCGATTTTCTTGGCATAAATCGGGTCCAGGGCGTGTTCGGCGTCAATAAACGCCGCCACGCCGCCGTTTTTCTGGGCGTTGGCAATGATGTGCAGCGTCAGGGTGGTTTTGCCGGACGATTCCGGGCCGTAGATTTCAATGATGCGCCCGCGGGGAATGCCGCCGACGCCCAGGGCCATGTCCAGGGAGAAGGCCCCGGTGGAAATCACCGGTATGGCGGCGATGGTCGCGGCGTCGCCCAGGCGCATGATCGCGCCTTCGCCGAATTCCTTCTGAATCTGGTTCAGTAAACTGTTCAAGACCGCGGAATTGTCGCGGGGGCCGGTGTTTTCCTGGGGTTTGGATGCTTGTTTGGCGGCCATGTTTGCTTGTCCTTTATTTTGCGTACCCATGCGGATGGGCTTGATGCCATTGCCAGGCGGTTTTGACGATGTGCGCGATCTGGCTTTGCGCCGGTTGCCAACCCAGCGCCGCGCGCGCGCGGGCGTAATCGGCTACCAGGCGCGGCGGATCGCCCGGCCGGCGCGGCATGAAATGCGCCGGGATCGGGTGCCCGGTGATCCGGCGGGCCGCCTCCAGCACTTCCCGGACCGAACAGCCCGCGCCGGTGCCGAGATTGAAAGCGGCGCCGGCATTCTCCGGGAGTTTATGCAAGGCCTGGACATGCGCCAGGCCCAGGTCCCCGATGTGGATGTAATCCCGGATGCAGGTGCCGTCGGGCGTGGGGTAATCGTCGCCGTAAATCTGCAAGTGCGGCGCCTGCCCCAGGGCTACCCGCAGGATGTTGGGAATCAGGTGCGTTTCGGGGGTGTGATCTTCCCCGTGCCGCGGCGTCGCGCCGCAGGCGTTAAAGTAGCGCAGAAACACGGTCTGCCACTGGTGCGCAGCGGCATACCACCGGAAAATCTGCTCGCACATCAGCTTGGATCCGCCGTAGGGATTGGTGGGCGCCTGCGGGGTGTTTTCCGTAATCGGCATTTCGGACGGCTCGCCGTAGGTCGCGCAGGTGGAGGAAAACACCAGGCGCCGCACACCCGCCTTGCGCATGGCTTCCGCCAGATTAACGGCCCCGCCGACATTGTTGACGAAATAAAGTTCCGGGTGGGCCATGGATTCGCCGACCAGCGCATAGGCGGCGAAATGCATGACGGCATCCGGTTTTTCCGCGGCCATGGCCCGTTCGATCTGGTCGGGACGGCGCAGGTCGCCCTGGATGAAATTCGCCCGCTGGTCCACCGCCGCGCGGTGGCCGCGTTCCAGATTGTCGAAAACCACCACCTCGTGGTTCTCATTCAGAAGCATTTCCGCGGCCACGCAACCGATGTAACCGGCGCCACCTGTGACAAAAATTTTCATGGTCGTTTATTATAGCGTCTTTTTAAAATTTGGCCATATTTTTATGCGCCGGGCATGGGAACAAATCAAGCCCAATGCCTGCCTGGGCCCGCAAATCACGGCTGCGTCATTCTCGGCGGCTCGCCCGGAGGTCTCGCCCTACCCGCGACAAATACTTATGAAACGGTAGGGCGAGGTCTCCGTACCGAGCCGTCTGTTCTGAGAATGACGCCGCCTGGGCCTGCAAATTAAAAAAAAACAGAAAACAGTGTTCGTAACAAGTCAAGTGTCCGCTTTTTGTAACAAGTGATCTGTCCGATTTGTTATTGTGTGTTGTTGCTCCTGGGGTGAGGATTTTCCTCCCCCGCGGGGGAGGAAAAAGTTTATGCGACGTCCTCCAGCGACGCCGAAATGTTCAACGGTCCTTGGTAGCGGCCAACCACATGCGGGCCATAACGGATGGACACCGTGCCATCGAGGTGCTCGCAGACTTTAACCCGGCACTTGGCGAAGCTGAAACGCCATTTTGATGGTCCAATCTGCAAGCGGCGACTCCCGACAGCCACGGTATTGTCATTTTGAACCTCTCGCGCATGCTGCACACAGAAAATGCTGTCCAAATCCTGCTCACCGCAAGGCACGAAACACGTTCCTGTTTCCCGCGCCTTCACCTTCATGTTGCGATTGAAGGAAGGCAGAAACTGTTGTTGAATATAGACGTTGGCCTCGGCCATCGTCCGGATTCCCGCCTGCCTTAATTCCTGCGGCAGGCGCCCTTGCCAGGTCTTAAACATCCGCTCTATTCGCCCACGTCCCTGGGGGCTATAGCTCGGAATATGTTCGATCCCCAACTGTTGCAACGCCCGTCCAATTTGCGTCAATTGACGCCGGTCCACCGCCCCGCCTTCTTTGGGCGTATAAAAGAAATGACTGCCACGATCCGTGTACAGACTGCAGAAAACCCCATGTTTAATAATGACTTCTTTCAACCCCTTCATCACCGTTAATGTCCCTTCCTGGGGCACAAGATAGGCCGTGTAGACTTCGCTGGTGGCATCGTCCATCACCAGGATCAGATCCTGCTTCTGGCCCGCCAGCAGGGGCAACCAGGCATGGGTGCTGCCATCCACCATCAACATCATCCCCGCCATTGGTCGCCGTTCCCGCTGCTGCCGATGCGGCCCTCGTTTCCGGGCCTTCGCCACCAACCCGGCCGTCTGCAAGGCGCTCTTGACCCACTGATAACTGAGCTCGATCCCATGCTCCGCCTGCAGCTTCTCGTGAAAATGCCTCACATTGAAATCCATGTATTCTTCTCGGTACAACCTCAGCACCTGCTTCACCGTCGCAAGGGGCACGCGCCGCGGCCCCGGTATCTTCCGCCGACGATCCAGCAGCCCGTCGTAACCATACCGCTCGTAGCGCCCTTTCCAGCGCCGCATGGTCCGGTAGCTCACACCTAGTATCTCCGCCGCCTCCCACCACATTAACCGCCCTTCAATCGCACGCAAGATCACTTCCTGTACCTTCATTGCCCGCTCCAGTGCTGCCTTCGGATATTCATCCATATAACCCCCCTTTGAATGCACCATCCTGACAGCTTTAAGCGGACAAATCATTTGTTAATTATGCGGCCAAGTCATTTGTTTACGACAAAAAACAGAAAACAGTTGAATTACGGCGGGCTTTTTGGTATTCAAATAATGATGCTGCGCGTTGAAGCGCCGTGTCAGTTCATGAATAATAAATATGCGTTAGGTTGGGTGCCGGATGTTCCGGACGTGCGCGACGTTCCATTTGCCGCCGTTTTTCGCGTGCCGCGCCGGATGCCGGCGGCCATGGATTTGCGCGCGGGCTGCTCCCCGGTGGAAGATCAGGGCGCTTTGGGCTCCTGCACCGCGCAAGCCCTGGTTGGCGGATTGGAGTATCTGCAGTTGCGCGTTTGGACGCGCCCGCGCCATCCGGCCGGGCCATCCGCGCGTCATCGGGATTTAAGCCGCCTGTTTTTATACTACAACACGCGCGCGCTGATGGGAACCATTCGTGAGGATTCGGGCGCCATGTTGCGCACCGGGCTGAAATCGCTGCGCAAGACGGGCGTCTGCGGCGAGGATTTATGGCCCTACCTGATCGAGCGTTTTGCCGAAGCGCCGCCGCGCAAGTGTTACCAGGCGGCGTTGGCTTGCCGGGTCCAGGCCTACCAGCGCCTGGCCAGTCTGGCGGAAATGAAAGCCTGCCTGGCGGAGGGGTTGCCGTTTGTTTTCGGTTTTGCGGTTTACGAGCATGTGATGGATGCCGCCACCGCGCGCACCGGCCGGATCCGGCTGCCGCGCCGGCAGGAGCGGATGCTGGGCGGACACGCCGTGCTGGCCGTCGGGTATCGCGACCGGGATCGCACGCTGATTTTCCGGAATTCCTGGGGCGCGCCATGGGGCGATGCCGGCTATGGCGAAATCCCGTATGCCTACTTGGAAAGCCGCGAACTTTCCGATGACTTCTGGTGCATCCAATCCGCTTGCGGCGCAGGCGGACAGACGCGGCCGGGACGGAGGGTTGCCCGTCCATGATGCTGGTGTTTTCGGGGCTGGTGTTGTTGGCCGTGCTGCTGGCGCTTTCCGCCTTTTTTTCAAGCGCGGAGACGGCGTTCTTTTCGCTCAATCCGATGCAGATTCACCGGATCCGCCGCGTGCATCCACGAGCGGCCCGCGAGATTGAGGCGCTGCTGGGCGCGCCCACGCAATTGCTTTCCAGCATCCTGATCGGCAACACCCTGGTCAATATGGCTTGCGCCGCGGTTGGCTATGGGGTATGCGAATGGTTCTGGCCCGGGCGGGGCACGGCCATCTCGATCCCGGCCATGACCTTTCTCCTGATCGTCTTCGGCGAAATCAGTCCCAAGCGCCTGGCCGTGCGGTTCCCGGAGAAATTGGCGGTGGTTTACCGCCGGCCTTTGAACATCACCATCTGGCTGATGACACCCCTGCGCCTGTTGATCGAGTGGGTTACCAGCCGCCTGCAATCGCATTTCCGCCCGCATCGGCCGGTTTTGACCGGCGAGGAACTGCTGACGGCGGTGGACGTCAGCCATGAAGACGGCGCGTTGAATACCGAAGAGCGGCTGATGGTGGACGGCATTATCCGCCTGGAAGACATTCAAGCCAAGGATGTCATGACGCCCCGCGTGGATTTGATCGGGGTGGACCTGGATGACGATCCCGCCGTGCAGGAACAAACCGCCCGCCGGTCGCATTTCCGGTATCTGCCGGTGTACCAGGACAGCCTGGACGAGATTGTCGGTTTTCTGGATGTGCCGCGTTATTTGCTCGATCCGGCGCGCGATTTGAACGCCGCCACCATCCCGCATTTTTACGTGCCGGACACCGCCCCGCTGGATACTCTGCTGACCAGTTTCCAGCAACAGCGGCGGCGGATCGCCATCGTCATTGACGAATACGGCGGCACGGCCGGGATGATTACCCGCGGCGACATCCTGGATGAAATCGTGGAGTCGGTGGACAACGAGTTCGGCGGCCAGCCCGCGGGCATCCAAACCATGGGCGATAATTGCTGGCTGATTCACGGCAATATCAGCCTGGAGGACATCAATTACGAACTTGACCTGGAACTGGAAGCCGAGGGCGCCGACCGCCTGGCCGGCTGGGTGACGGCCCGGGCGGAACATATTCCCAGGGTCGGCGAAGTCGTGGCGGCCCAGGGTTGCCGGGTGACGGTCCGCCAGATGAAAAAACACCGCATCACCATGCTGATGCTTGAAAAAATCGAATCCGATTGACGCACCGGTATGTTCATCCTTGAAATATTTCTGCTGCTTCTGTGCCTGGTGTGGGCCGCGTTCTTTGCCGGCATTGAAACTGGTGTGATTTCCATCAACCATTTAAAATTGCGCCACCTGGCGGAGGAGGAAGAAGACCGTCGCGCTCAATTGCTCGAACGCTTTCTCGCCAATCCCGACCGCCTGCTGGGCACCACGCTGGTAGGTGTCAACATCTGTATGGTGGGAGCATCGGTCCTGGGCGCGCGCCTGGGGCATGGCCTGCCGGGCCGCGGCGGCGAGATTTTTACGGAAGCCCTGACGACCATGGTGGTTTTGATTTGCTGCGAGTATCTGCCCAAGGCGTGGCTTCAAAGCAATCCCATCGCGCGCTGCCGGCCGTTCGCCGGCGTATTGTGGGGCGCTTCGCTGGTGTTGAAGCCGCTGGCGGATTTTTTCAACTGGTTGACGATGTTTTTGCTGCGCGGCCTGCCCGCGGGGAAGGCGCAAGGCCTCCCGGTGGTCACGCGCGAAGAAATTGACATCCTGGCGAAAGAAAGCGCCGAACACGGCAATCTGACGCCCAAGCAGCGCATTATGATCCATCGCGTGGTGGACCTGGCCGGCAAAAACGCCGCGCAGATCATGGCGCCCCGGGAGCGCATGGTGTTCATTGACAGCCAGGCAACGGCGGAGGAGTTTTTAACCCGGTCGCGCGGGTCCAACTTCACCCGGTTGCCGGTGTATGACCGGACGCGCGGAGTGTTTGTCGGCATCGCCAATCTGTTCGATGTGCTGGCCGCTCCGGCTGCCCGCTATGCCGAGCCGATTACCCGGTTTATGCGGCCGCCGCAATTCCTGCGCGATACGACGCCCCTGACGGAAGTCCTGCCCCGGCTGCGCCGTTCGCGCCAGCCGCTGGCCCTGGTGGCTAACGCCCGGACGGAAGTCATCGGCCTGCTGACCACGGAAGACGTCCTGCGCCTGATTATCGGCGTGGATGATCCGGCGCAATAAGCGGCCCGGCTGCGCGCGGCCGGTTTCAACCCGCGCCGGCCTTGCCGGATTCCCGGGCCCAGCCGTCCCGCAGGGTCGCCGTCCGGTTAAAGACTGGCGCCCCCGGCCGGCTGTCCGCCGGATCGGTGAAAAAGTACCCCAGGCGTTCAAACTGGTAATGCGCGCCCGGCCCGGCCTGGGCCAGCCCCGGTTCGCACATGGCGGTAACCTTCTGCAGCGAAGCGGGATTCAGTACCCGGCGGAAATCTCCGCCGGCGGCGGCTTCGTCGGCGGGATCGGGCACGGTGAACAGCCGATCATAAAGCCGGGCTTCCAGCGGACGGGCGTGGAGCTGGGAAACCCAATGCAGGGTGGCCTTGACCTTTTTATTGCGCTTGGCGCCGGCGCCGCTGCGGGAATCGGGATCGTAAACGCAATGCACTTCCGCCGGCTCGCCGGTGGCGGGGTCTTTCACCACGCCGGTGCACTCGACGCAATAGCCGTAACGCAGCCGCACCGCGCGGCCCGGCGCCAGCCGGTAAAATCCGGACGGCGGATTTTCCATGAAATCATCCCGTTCGATCAGCAGTTCCCGGCTGAACGGCACCGGCCGGACGCCCTGGGCGGGGTCTTCCGGGTTGTTGACGGCCTCCATGTTTTCCACCCGGCCGGCGGGGTAGTTCTCGATCACGAGGCGCAGCGGGCGCAGCACGGCCATGGCGCGCGCGGCGCGGCGGTTCAAATCGTCGCGCAGGCAATGTTCCAGCAGCGCCACGTCCGTCAGACTGTTGAATTTGGTGACGCCGATGCGCCGGCAGAATTCCCGGATGGCGGCCGGGGTGTAGCCGCGCCGGCGCAGTCCGGCCAGGGTCGGCATACGCGGATCGTCCCAACCCTGCACGAGGCCCTCCTGGACGAGCAGCTGCAGCTTGCGTTTGCTCATCAGCGTATATGACAGGTTCAACCGGGCGAATTCGATCTGCTGGGGATGGCAGGGGGTGGCGAGGGCGTCCAGAATCCAGTCATAAAGCGGGCGGTGGACTTCGAATTCGAGGGTGCAGATGGAGTGGGTGATGCCCTCGACGGCATCGGACAGGCAGTGGGCGAAATCGTACATGGGGTAAATGCACCAGGTGTCGCCGGTGCGGTGATGCGGCGCGCGGCGGATGCGGTAAATCACCGGATCGCGCAGGTGCAGATTGGGGGAGGCCATGTCGATTTTCGCGCGCAGAACGTACTGGCCGTCCGCGAATTCGCCGGCCTTCATCCGGCGGAACAAGTCCAGGCTTTCCGCCGGCGGCCGGTCGCGCCACGGACTGGGCCGGCCGGGCTGGGTCGGCACGCCGCGGTAGGCTTTGAATTCCTCGGCCGTCAGGGTGCAGACATAGGCCCGGCCGAGTTGGATCAGGCGTTCGGCGCAATCATACAGGTGCTGGTAATAGTCGGAGGCGAAATGCAGGTGTTCCCCCCAGTCGAATCCCAGCCACCGGATGTCCGCCTGGATGGCGTCCACGTATTCCACGTCCTCGGTGGCGGGATTGGTGTCGTCAAACCGCAGGTGGCAGCGTCCGCGGAATTCCTCCGCCAGGCCGAAATTCATGCAGATGGACTTGGCATGGCCGATGTGCAGGTACCCGTTGGGTTCGGGCGGGAAGCGCGTGACCACCTGCCCGCCATGCTTGTTGGCGCGCAAATCGGCGGCGATGATGTCTTTGATAAAATGGCTGGCGGTGTCAGTGTCAGTGGTCATGGTAAAGGGTGTCTCTTTCAAAAGAGTTCAGTGTTGGATGGGCGTTTGATTGCGCCGGCGCCCGTTAATCCGCGGCGCCGTAAGCGGCGCGGTAGGATTTTTCCAGGTCTTTCAGTTGTTTGCCCTTGAGCGCGATCCCCTGGGTTTCCAGGGTTTCCAGCGCGTAATGCAGGCGGCGCAGGGTCAGGTCGCGGCCCAGCAGAGCCATGGCGTCGAACGCCGGGAGCGCCGCCGGCGCACCGGCCAGCGCCGCGTAGAAAACAGGCATGATCTGCTTCAGTTTCATTTTTTCGATTTCAGCGATCCGGTTGAAAACGCCGCGGATGGCGTCCGTGTTCCAGGCGGGCGGCTTTTCCAGTTCCCACTGGGCGGTTTTCAGCAGGCGCGCCACGCCGGGCCCGTCCAAGCCGCCGGAACTTTGCACCAGCAGGGCCGGGGGGTAATCCAGGCGGTCGGCAAACAGGAAGGCGGCCTGGGGCACAAAATCGGCCAACTGGTTCAGGCGCGGTTGGGCCAGGGGAATGATGTTCTGCCAATAGGCATCGTTCAACAGCCAGGCTTGCAGGCGCTGCCATAGTGCCGCCGGCGCCAGGCTGCGCAGGTAGCGGCCGTTGAAGTGCTGGAGTTTCTGGAAATCGAAAACCGGTCCGCCCAGGCTGATGCGGTCAATCTCAAAATGCTCCGCCATTTCCGCGAGCGTGAAAATTTCGCGGCCGTCGGCGAAGCTGTAAGCCATGAGCCCCAGGTAATTGATCAGCGCTTCCGGCAGGAAGCCCGCCTGCCGGTAATACAGGATGCTGGTGGGATTGCGGCGCTTGGAGAGCTTGGACTTGTCCGGGTTGCGCAGGAGGGGAAGATGGGCGAATTCCGGCGGCGTCCAGCCGAAGGCCTGGTAAAGCAGGATATGCTTCGGCAGCGAGCTCAGCCATTCTTCGCCGCGGATGACATGGGTGATGCCCATCAAATGATCGTCCACGACATTGGCCAGGTGGTAAGTCGGGTAGCCGTCCGATTTGAGCAGCACCTGGTGGTCCACCTTGGCCCAGGGAATGCGGATTTCGCCCCGCAGGCGATCGCGCATCGCGCATTCGCCGTCCGCCGGGACGCGCAGGCGGAGGACATGCGGTTCCCCCGCCGACAGCCGGCGCGCGGCATCCGCTGGCGCCAGCCGGGCGCACAATCCGTCGTATCCGGCGCAGTCGGCGCCGGCCTGGCTCCGCCGCAGTTCCGCCAGGCGCTCCGCGGTGCAGAAACAGGGGTAGGCCGCGCCCGCGGCCAGCAGCCGCCGGCCGTGTTCCAGGTAAATCCGCGTGCGTTCGCTCTGGCGGTAGGGCGCGTGCGGTCCGCCGCAGTCGGGGCCTTCATCCCAGGGAATGCCCAGCCAGCGGAGCGATGCCAGAATGGCCTGTTCCGATTCGGCGGTCGAACGCGCCTGGTCGGTGTCTTCCACGCGCAGGATGAACTGGCCGCCATGCCGTTTGGCGAAAGCGTAGTTAAACAGGGCCATGAAAGCCGTGCCGATATGGGGCGCGCCGGTGGGCGAAGGCGCCACGCGGGTCCGGACAGTTGGCTGGTTGTTCTGGGTATGCATGAGACGCGGTAAAAAAACAGCGCCGCCGGCGTAATCCGCTCCGGCGACGCTGGGCCAATGCCAGTTAAATCATAAGAGCCGGCGGCGGCTCGGAGCGCGCTATTTCACCGGGGCGGCCGGCGCGGGCGCGGCTTCTTCCTTGACCGCGGGCGCGGGTTCGACAGGCTTGGCGGCTTCCTGGGGCGCTGCCGTTTCCGCGGCCGGCGCGGGCGCCGCGGCGGCCGCCGGGGCAACTTCCTCGGGTTTGGCGGCCGCGATGGTTTCCACGTTCTTCACCGTGATCCAGCGCCGGTTCTGATCGTCAAAGCTGAAAGTGCCGGAAACGCGGACCTTGGCCCCGTCCATGGTTTCCAGGGGTTTGCTGGCTTCATCGAGGGTGATCTCATAACTGGTGACAACCAGGCGGATGGCGCTTACCTTGCCGTCCTTGTCCTTGACAACGTTGACCACCCCGCTTTTCCGCACATCAAAGGGAATCCGCTGCTCGGCCCCGCCGGCGGCGGCTTCCTGCGCGCGGACCGCGGCGCAGCTTATCAGGATGGCAGTGGCGGCGCTGACGATTTTTGCGGATGCACGCATGGGAGACTCCTTAATAAAGTTAATGGTGCGGTTGTCTGTGCGATCAGGCCGGAATCCCGGCAAAATCAGCAGACAGTATAACCGATTTGCCCGCCGCGTCAATCAGATTGCACCGGTTTTTTGCAAGGCGTCCGCCCGGGGCGTAAAAAAGGCATAGCCGGAATTCCGGGCCATTCCGGCTATGCCGATAATCAGCGATTGATGCCGGGCTTACTTCCCGTGCGGACATTTTTTCAGGCACAGAAACCAATCCAGGCACTTGACATCCGCCCCGGCCTGGTGCATGCGTTCCTTGGCCGCGCCGCAGGATCCGGGCGGCGGCACGATCACGTCCTCGCCGGGCACCCAGTTGGCGGGCGTCGCGATCTTGTGCTGATCGGAATGCTGCATGGCCACCAGCAGGCGTTTGACTTCTTCCATGTTGCGCCCGTTGGAAAGCGGGTAGTAAAGGATGGCGCGCACCTTGCCGGTGGGATCGATCATGAACACCGCCCGCACCGCCTGGGTGTTGCTCGCGCCGGGCTGAAGCATGCCGAAGGCTTTGGAAACTTCCATGGTCAGGTCGCTGATGACCGGGAAATTGACCTCGATGTTCTTCATGCCCTTGTATTCGATTTTTTCCTTGATGGTGCGCAGCCAGGCGATGTGGCTGTAGGTGCTGTCAATCGAAAGGCCCAGCAGCTTGCAGTTGAGCTTCTCGAATTCCGGCTCCATGGCGGCGAAAGTCATGAACTCCGTCGTGCAAACCGGCGTGAAATCCGCGGGATGGGAGAAAAATATCACCCACTTGCCCTTGTAATCTTCCGGGAAGTTGATCATCCCCTGCGTGGTTTCCGCCTTGAAGGACGGGGCCTGCTCGCCGATCAGCGGCAGCTTAACGGGCGTTGCTTCAGTCATAGTCGTGATTCCTTGGTTTATTCCAAAGTGTTTTAAAACGGACGGTTACTTGGTGTGCATCTGCAGCATGGTTTCCAGGTCTTCCATTTCAGCCTGAAGGTCTTCCTCATGCTCGACCTCGTCCTGCAATATCTGGAGGACGGTATTGTAAGTTACCGGATCCTTGCCCATGGTCAGGTTCAACAACTTGCGGTAGGTCATAATCGCGCATTGCTCGCCGGCGATATTCTGCTCCAGCACTTTTTTGACGAACGGATCATCCGGCGCTTCGTAGCCGCAATTGGTATGCTTGTACCAATCTGCCGGCTTGGTGATCGGCGTCCCGCCCAGCTGCAGGATGCGCATAGCCAGCATGTCGGCATGCCGGAGCTCGTCGGTGGCGTGCTGGGTCAATTCCGCGATGACGGCTTCCTTCATCGGGCCCTTGACGACCTTGGCGCCGATCCAGTACTGGTAATAAGCCAGCCATTCATCGGCAAAGGCCTTGTTCAGCACCTGCACCAGCTGCGTGACATCCATGTCAACTATTTCTCTGCCCTTGGTTCCCATGGTATTATCCTTTCCTTGATGTGTTTTCTTTGACCGCGATCATCGGTTTTTTGCAACAGACCAACTGGCCGCCGCCGACTTCCAGCACCTGGACGACATTGCCGCAGATTGCGCAGCGCCAGACCTCGCCGACTTTTTTGATTGCTTCAAGTTTGCATGCCATCAGTCAATGATCCTTTCAATGCTGCTTGAACGCCGAGGTTGAGTCTCGCCATCGTCACCTCCCCGCTTCCTTTTATTTGGCATTTAATACTAATTAATAATAATTATTATTACAAGTAAAATTCTTGCGCCCCGGGGAAAACGGCTTTTTTTGCTAGCCTGTCGGCAGTTCCTGGCAATGGCGGCACTGTCCGCGAAATTCGATGTGCACCCGTTCGATCCTGCCGATCGAGGCCAGTTCCGAGGGTATCGCGAAGCGATCCAGAATGGCGGAGTTCAAATCGATGATCTTGCCGCAATGCGCACAGATGAAATGGTGGTGGCAATCGGTATTGGCGTCGTACCGGGCCCGGTCGTTAATGGTGGACACCCGGAAAACATTGCCGTTTTCCTCGAAGATCCGCAAGGTCCTGTAAACCGTATCCAGCGAAATCGCCGGCAGACGCTTGCGCACCCTCTGATAAATGGTTTCCGCATCGGGATGCTCCGTCGTCAGGGATAATTCCCGCAGGATTTCCCGGCGCTGGCTGGTGGCTTTGAGGCCTTTTTGGCGGCACGCTTTAATAAAATGCTCTACGCGTTTTTTAGTGATTTTTTTCACAATAAGCGTTGGATAACAATAATTTAAATGTTTAAACAATATGATATATCAAAAAAACCATTTGTCAATAATCCAATTTAAAAAGTCCTGGCCGGGGTGGCTGTGCCCGCCATAGTTCGCCGCGGCGAACGACGGCCGGGAAGCCGGCCCTCCAAGAACATAAAAACCACAGGTTTTTAGAGGGGCGGATTTACACCCCAACCGTTCTGTAAGGACTTTTGAAATTAACTCCAATGTCAATTTCAGGTTGCCGCCGCACGTATGTCGCGCGCGTGTCGGGGCGCGCGCGCGTGTTCGTAACAAGTCAAGTGTCCGCTTTTTGTAACAAGTGATCTGTCCGATTTGTTATTGTGTGTTGTTGCTCCTGGGGTGAGGATTTTCCTCCCCCGCGGGGGAGGAAAAAGTTTATGCGACGTCCTCCAGCGACGCCGAAATGTTCAACGGTCCTTGGTAGCGGCCAACCACATGCGGGCCATAACGGATGGACACCGTGCCATCGAGGTGCTCGCAGACTTTAACCCGGCACTTGGCGAAGCTGAAACGCCATTTTGATGGTCCAATCTGCAAGCGGCGACTCCCGACAGCCACGGTATTGTCATTTTGAACCTCTCGCGCATGCTGCACACAGAAAATGCTGTCCAAATCCTGCTCACCGCAAGGCACGAAACACGTTCCTGTTTCCCGCGCCTTCACCTTCATGTTGCGATTGAAGGAAGGCAGAAACTGTTGTTGAATATAGACGTTGGCCTCGGCCATCGTCCGGATTCCCGCCTGCCTTAATTCCTGCGGCAGGCGCCCTTGCCAGGTCTTAAACATCCGCTCTATTCGCCCACGTCCCTGGGGGCTATAGCTCGGAATATGTTCGATCCCCAACTGTTGCAACGCCCGTCCAATTTGCGTCAATTGACGCCGGTCCACCGCCCCGCCTTCTTTGGGCGTATAAAAGAAATGACTGCCACGATCCGTGTACAGACTGCAGAAAACCCCATGTTTAATAATGACTTCTTTCAACCCCTTCATCACCGTTAATGTCCCTTCCTGGGGCACAAGATAGGCCGTGTAGACTTCGCTGGTGGCATCGTCCATCACCAGGATCAGATCCTGCTTCTGGCCCGCCAGCAGGGGCAACCAGGCATGGGTGCTGCCATCCACCATCAACATCATCCCCGCCATTGGTCGCCGTTCCCGCTGCTGCCGATGCGGCCCTCGTTTCCGGGCCTTCGCCACCAACCCGGCCGTCTGCAAGGCGCTCTTGACCCACTGATAACTGAGCTCGATCCCATGCTCCGCCTGCAGCTTCTCGTGAAAATGCCTCACATTGAAATCCATGTATTCTTCTCGGTACAACCTCAGCACCTGCTTCACCGTCGCAAGGGGCACGCGCCGCGGCCCCGGTATCTTCCGCCGACGATCCAGCAGCCCGTCGTAACCATACCGCTCGTAGCGCCCTTTCCAGCGCCGCATGGTCCGGTAGCTCACACCTAGTATCTCCGCCGCCTCCCACCACATTAACCGCCCTTCAATCGCACGCAAGATCACTTCCTGTACCTTCATTGCCCGCTCCAGTGCTGCCTTCGGATATTCATCCATATAACCCCCCTTTGAATGCACCATCCTGACAGCTTTAAGCGGACAAATCATTTGTTAATTATGCGGCCAAGTCATTTGTTTACGACATCGGGGCGCGCGCGCGTTGACATTTGCATGCTTTTATGTTACACAAACCGTCAAGTTAACATTCCATGCAACCAGACAGCCAAAGCCATAATCCCGCAACCGATCCCGCAACCTTGCGGGTCTGTCCGGCGCAGATCGAAGTCACGCCGGGGCGCCCGGTGGAGAATACCGGGCGTATGCTGGCCGTCATCGAACAGGCGCGCTCCGCCGGGGCGGACCTGGTGGTTTTTCCCGAGCTGGCCATTTCCGGGTACCTGCTGGGCGATACCTGGGAACAGCCGGCTTTTCTGCGGGAATGCGCCGCCTGCGGCGAACGCGTCCGGGAAGCAGCGCGCGGACTGACCGTCATTTTCGGCAATGTAGCGGTGGATTGGCGCAAACGCAACGAAGACGGCCGGCCCCGGAAGTATAACGCTTTGTTTACGGCGTCGGAAGGCGCATTCCACGGGCCGGCGGGGGGGGCTTATCCGTTTGTCATCAAGACGCTCCTGCCTAATTACCGCGAATTTGACGATAGCCGCCATTTTTTCGATCTGCGTAAACTGGCCCAGGAATCCGGTGTGGCGCCGGCGGCCTTGGTTGCCCCGGTCTCCGCGGGGCGGGTGAAAATCGGGTGCGTCTTGTGCGAGGATGCCTGGGACGCGGATTATCATTTCGCTCCTTTGGCGGCCTTGCGCGCACATGCGCCGGATTTATACGTGAATTGCAGTTGTTCGCCGTTCACGCGGGGCAAGGCCGGCAAACGCCGGCGCGTTTTTGCCGCCCAGGCGGTCCGGTTGGGCCGGCCATTGATTTGCGTCAACGCGCTCGGCATGCAGAACATCGGCAAGACGGTCTATGTTTTTGACGGCGCCTCCGCGGTCTATGACGGCGCGGAACGGGAGATTCTTTTGCCGTCTTTTGAGTCCGCCGCCCCGGTGTTGGATATACCGCTGGACGGCCGGCCGTTCGGCGCGCCCGCGCCGGCGGGCGGCGGCGATGACCTGCCGGAGATTTTCCAGGCGCTGCTGGCCGGCGCCCGGCGCTTTCTGCAGCGCTGCGGGATTGAGCGCGTCGTCGTCGGCCTTTCCGGCGGCATCGATTCGGCCGTGGCGGCCGCGCTTTATCGCCAGGTGCTGCCCCCGGAACGGCTGCTGGCAGTCAACCTGCCTTCCCGGCACAATTCCCTCACCACCATCAACCTGGCGCGCCAGACGGCCGCCAACCTCGGCTGCCTCTACGCGGAAATACCGATTGACGAAAGCGTGGAAATGACGGTGCGCCAGTTAAACGGTCTGCGCGTGGCCAGCGTGGATGGCGCCTTGCGCCGGGAATTGCACCTGACGGAAGGCGGGGTGGAAAACATCCAGGCGCGGGACCGGTCGGCGCGCGTGTTGGCGGCCGTGGCGGCGGCTTTCGGCGGCGCTTTCACCTGCAATGCCAACAAGACTGAGGCCGCCGTGGGTTATTCCACCTTGTACGGCGACCTGGGCGGATTCCTGGCGCTGCTGGGCGATCTTTGGAAGGGTGAAGTTTACCGGCTGGGCCGGCACCTCAACCGCGAGGTTTACCGCCGGGACGTCATCCCGGAGGCCTGCTTTACTTTAAAACCTTCGGCGGAACTCAGCGCCGCACAGGACGTGGACCGGGGCCTGGGCGATCCCCTGCATTACCCCTACCATGACTGCCTGTTCGCCAGTTGGGTGGAACGCTGGGACCGGGCCGGGCCGGAGGAAAATCTGGAATGGTACCTGGCCGGGGCGCTCGAGCGGCAACTGGGATATGCCGGTTCCGTGCGGGATATCTTTTCCGATGCCGCCGCGTTCGTGGCCGATTTGGAATACTGGTGGCGGCAATTCCAGGGACTGGGCCTGGCCAAGCGCATCCAGGCGCCGCCGGTGATGGCGGTCACCCGGCGCGCCTTTGGTTTCGATTTCCGGGAGGCCCAGAACGGGCCCTGGTTCAGCGCCCGTTACGAGGAACTCAAGCGGCAGGCGCTGTCAGCCAATGCCGCCGCGCCGCGGCCGTAAGCCGCACTTATTTTTCATGGACACCGGGGGCGCGGGCGAGTAGACTGTCTTGGTGTATAATCCGACAAATATGAAACTTCTGGATCGCTACGTTTTGCGGCAATTTGTCACGCCGGTGATTTATTGCCTGCTGACTTTCTGCATGGTGTTCGTCATCTTTGACCTGTTCGAGCACCTGTCGGATTTCATCAAGGCCCGCACGCCGCTGCTGGCAATCGGGGAGTATTATCTTTGCGTCCTGCCGGCTTTGGCGGTGTACATCGTGCCGATTTCGCTGCTGCTGGGACTGTTGTACGGCTTGTGGCAGATGACCCGCCATAACGAACTTACCGCCATGCGCGCCAGCGGGGTCGGACTGCTGCGCATTGCCATGCCAATGTTGCTGGTGGGGGTGGCGGCCAGCATGCTGGTCAGCGTTTTACTCGAACTGGTGGCGCCCGGGGCCAGTTACTGGGCGGAACAATTCATTGTCCGCCAGGAACGCGGGGAGGATTTATCCATGCGTTTCGCCTTCGATCTGCCGTATAAAAACGAACGCGACCACCGCATCTGGGCCATCCGCCGGTTCGATCTGATCAACCATGAAATGCAGGATGTCAAGCTGGTGCAGCAACGGGCTGACGGCTCCGATGTGGAGACCATTCACGCCGCGGAAGCCCGGTTTTACGACAACCGCTGGTGGTTTTTCGATGCCATGCAGCAGAAATACGACCTGTCCAACAACCCGCTGGGGCCGGCGGAAAAAGTGCCGCTGATGGAAATGCGGGAGTTGACCGAAACCCCCAGCGATTTCGCCAACGAGGTGAAAAACCCCGTTTTCCTGTCAGCGTGGGAATTGTGGAAATTTGTGCAGTCGCATCGCAATTTGTCCGGCAAAACCCAGGCGCGCTACATGGTTGACATGCACGCCCGCCTGGCGATGCCCTGGACTTGCCTGGTGGTGGTTTTGTTCGGGCTCCCGTTCGGCATTCACACGGCGCGCCAGGGTGCGTTCGCGGGAATTATCATGGCCTTGGCGACTTTCTTCGGATTTTATATCCTTATGCTGATGAGCCAGTGGATGGGCAAGCAGGAAATGCTGCCGCCGCTGTTGTCAGCCTGGCTGCCGAATGCCGTTTTCCTGGGATTGGGACTGCTCCTGATGCGCAAGGTGCGCTGACATATGCATGTTTTAGTGGCGCCGAATAGTTTCAAAAACTGCCTCGATGCCGGGGCCGTGGCGCGGGCCATGGCGCGCGGCATCCAGGCTGCCTGTCCGGCGGCGACGGTGACATGCCTGTCGCTGGCGGACGGCGGCGACGGTTTGGTGTCGGCCCTGGCCGGGTTGCCCGGCGCCGCAGCGCGCCCGGCCGTTGTCCCGGACCCGCTGGACCGCCCGGTGACGGCCGCCTGGCTGCGCCGGGGCGACCTGGCGGTCATTGAGATGGCCCAGGCCTCCGGCTTGCGCCGGTTGCGGGTGGAGGAATATGCGCCCCTGCGGGCTGCGACCGGCGGGACCGGTCTGCTGGTCAAGGCGGCGCTGGATGCCGGATGCCGGCGCATTGCCATCGGGCTGGGCGGCAGCGCCACGGTGGACGGCGGCGCGGGCATGCTGTCGGCTCTGGGTTTTGGCTTGCTTGACAAACGCGGCCGGCCGATCGCGCCCGGCGGCGCCGGCTTGCTTTCGCTGGCGGCCATCGCCACGGAAACGGCGGATGCCCGCCTGGCGGCGGCCCAATTCATAGCGCTGGCGGATGTGGATAATCCGTTGCTGGGTCCGGCCGGCGCGGCCCGCGTGTTCGGTCCGCAAAAGGGCGCCAGCCCGGCGGAGGTCGAAGTGCTGGAACGCGGTTTGCAGAACTGGGCCGCGCTGCTGGAGCGGACCTTTCATGTCCATCTGGATGATCTGCCTGGCGCCGGGGCAGCCGGCGGCATGGGCGCAGCCTGCCTGGCGGCCTTGCGGGCGGAATTGACGCCCGGCGCGCAATGGGTGGCGGAGCAGTGCGGGCTCGCTGAAGCTTTGCGCCGGGCCGACTGGGTCTTGACAGGCGAGGGGCGCTTGGACAGTCAGACCGCGCGCGGCAAGGCGCCCGCTTACGTCGCCCGCCAGGCCGCCGCGGCCGGCAAGCCGGTCGCGGCCCTGGGCGGTTTGGTGGAGCCGGGATTGGACTTGAGCGCTGTCGGCATTCGCGTTTGCCGCGCGATTGCTCCGGCCGGCACGCCCGTCGAGGAATCCATCCGCCATGCCGCCGCGTACCTGGAACAGGCGGCGGCGAAGCTGGCCGCGGAATTCGATGGAATGTCGGAAAATTACCATACCCGGGAGGCAGGCCATGTCGGTTGTCCATGATATTTTAGCCAAGGCGGTGGCGATGGGCGCTTCGGATGTGCATTTGAAACCGGACGAGACGCCTTTTTTCCGGGTGCATGGCGATCTGCAGGAGAGCGGATTCCCCCGGATGAGCGTGGATGATATGAAATGCGCGGTGCTGGACATCATGCCGGAACATCTGCGGGACAAAAGCGCAGCCGAACCGGAAATGGATTTCGCCCATTACGAGGAAGGTGTCGGCCGTTTCCGGGTGAATGTCTTCCTGGCGCGGCATATTCCCACCGTGGCTTTCCGGCACGTGAAAACCGAGATTCCTACCGTGGATCAACTGCACCTGCCGCCGATGCTGGAAAAACTGGCGCTCAGCAATTGCGGCGTCATCATGGTCTGCGGCGCCACCAGTTCCGGGAAGTCCACCACCCTGGCCGCCATGATTCATTGCATCAACACCAACCAGCGCTCCCGGATCATCACCATCGAAGACCCCGTCGAATACGTCTTTAAGGATATCCAGTCGGTCATCACCCAGCGCGAAGTCGGCTTGGATACACCGTCTTTCCATTCGGCCCTGAAACACGTTTTGCGGCAGGATCCGGATGTGATCATGATCGGCGAAATGCGCGACCGGGTCAGCCTGGCGGTCGCCCTCAGCGCCGCGGAAACCGGCCACGTCGTTTTTTCCACCCTGCACGCCAACACCGCCGCCCAATCTGTTCAGCGCATTTTGAATTTTTATCCCGCCGAAGAGCGCGACCAGGTGCGGTATTCCCTGGCCGCCAACCTTGGGGCCATCGTCTGCCAGCGGCTGGTGCCAGCCGTGGCCGGCGGTGTCCGCCCGGCCGTGGAGATCCTGATCAATACTCCCACGGTGCATAAATTATTGGTGGAAAACAATTTGGAAACGTTGCAAGCCGCCATCGAGACCGGCGGCGAAGATGGCATGCAGACTTTCAACCATGCTTTGTATGCCATGATGAAAAACGGCGTTATTTCTGAAAAAGACGGCATGGACTACTCGCCTAATCCCGAAGCCTTGAAAATGAACTTACAGGGGATTTTCCTGGATCAGGACCGCCGGATTTTAGGCGGCTGAAACGCGCCGGCCCGCCGCGGGCGGTTGGATTTTGGCGTTTACACGCGGGCGTTTTTGTATAGAATGGCATCGATTGCAAAAAAAGGACGAATTGCGGCCAGCCGGGAGGGCGGTGTTTTACGCGGCCCCGCTGCTGAACGAACGGATCGGAGCGCCATGGCGGAGTTCAAATTCCATTGTCCGGAGTGTGGTCAGAAAATACAGACCACGGACGACATGGTCGGACACAGCGTGGATTGTCCGATCTGCCGCAAGCAGTTTAAAGTCCCGCCCCCCCCGCCCGCGGATGCACCCCAGGAAATTCCCTGCGCCTTGTGCCGGGCGCTGATTCCCCGCGATTCCATGTTCTGCGATGTGTGCGGCGGACGTCAGCCGGCGCCGGGCGCCGGCGCCGCACCGGTTCTGCCCGGCAAACTCCGCGCACGGAGGCTGGTTTGGGGATTGTCTTTGGCCGCCCTGGCCGTCGCGGCGGCGCTGGTGTCGGTGGTGATTGCGATGACCGGCCGCCGTCCTCAGCACCCGGACGATACGGGCGGCGCCGCAGTGATCGAACCGCCGTCCGCGGCTGTTGCCGTGACAGCCATGGGCGATGCCGCGGAATCTCCGGCAGACGACTATCCCGTGACCGTGGTGGCGGCGCCGCCCGCGCCGGCGCCGGTTGAGCCCCCGCCGTACTTGCCGCCGGAACCGGCCGCCGCCCAGCCGCCGCCGCCTCCGTCTCCTCCGCCATCGCCCGCGCCGGCGCCATCACCCGCGCCGGAGGAGACGAATGCCGCGCCGGAAAGCGAAACCGACGCCGCGGATGAAGTCGTGGCGCTGTTCGAACGCACCCGCGAAAAATACAAGGAAGTGCTGGGGGAGATCGAGCAGGCTTACCGCGAACGCGTCATCCAGGTGCAGACCGGCTTCCTGGGCAGCCTGGAAAAGCAGGAAAACGCCATGCAGGAAAAGGGCGATCTGATGGGGGTCCTGGCGGTGCGCAAGGAAAGGGAAGCCTTCCAGGGCATCAGCGAGTTTCCCCCGGTAATCCGCTCCGCGGGCAGCACCTATGCCGAAGTGGCCGAGTTGAAAAAGAAATACAACCAGCAGTTGGAAACGCTCAAGCAGGACCGCGACCAGAACATCGTCCTGCGCACCGGCCAGTACGACAAACGCCTGGCGGAGTTCGAGCGCCGGCTGACCCAGGCCGGCAAAATTGACGAGGCCCTGAGCGTGCATGCCGAACGCGAGCGCGTGCGTTCCCAGGGCGGCCGCTGGAATTGACGCCGCCCGCGCCGGCGCGCCTTCCCGAAAAAATCAAAAAAACAGTTGACTTCTCCGCGGGTTGTTTCTATATATAGAAACACCATGAGAACTACCAGCGCGGATTACCGCCGTTTGGCGGAAGCTTACAACCTGATCCCTGTCTGCCGGGAGTTGCTGGCGGATACGGAAACACCGGTCTCGGTGCTGGCCCGCTTCGCGGACCATGAAAACGCCTTTCTGCTCGAAAGCGTCGAGGGCGGCGAAACCTGGGGGCGCTACTCTTTCATCGGCGTTGATCCGCAGTTGTTGCTGTCGGCGGAGCATGCCGCCCCCGGCGCCGATGAACTGACGCAACCGCTGCGCGCCGTCTATCGCGATGTGCGGCCGGCCGCCCCGCCGGGGCTGCCGCGCTTTTTCGGCGGCGCCGTTGGTTTCCTGGCTTACGAGGCGGTCCACGCCTTCGAACGCCTGCCGCCGCCCAAGCTGGCGCCCGCCGGCCGCCGGCTGGGCAGCCGTTTCCTGCGGGCCGACGACCTGATCGTCTTCGACAATCTGCGGCATACCATGACCCTGATCGCCTGCTCGCGGCCCGGCGCGGGCGCCGTGGAGGAGGACTACCAGGCGGCCGTCCGGCGGCTGGACCGCATGGAGGCGTTCCTGTGCCGGCCGGCGCCGCCCAGCCCGGCTCAAAAACATCCCGTGCCGGCATTCCAATCCAACCTTTCCGCGGCGGCCTACCAGGCCGCGGTGAGCCGGGCGCGGGAATACATCGCCGCCGGCGATGTGATCCAGGCGGTGCTCAGCCAGCGCTGGCAGGCCGAATCGTCCGTGCCGCCCCTGCAGTTGTACCGGGCGCTGCGGCTGCTGAATCCTTCGCCTTACATGTACTTCCTGAAAATCGGCAGCCAGACCCTGGTGGGATCTTCGCCGGAAATCATGGTGCGCCTGACCGGCAGCCGGATGGAACTCCGGCCCATCGCCGGCACCCGGCCGCGCGGCGGCAACGAACAGCAGGACCGGCAACTGGCGGACGACCTGCTGGGGGATGAGAAGGAAAAAGCCGAGCATGTGATGCTCGTGGACCTGGGGCGCAATGACCTCGGCCGCGTCGCGGAAACCGGCAGCGTGCAGGTGCGCGATTACATGACGGTGGAACGCTACAGCCACGTGATGCATATCGTGTCGCATGTCGAGGGCATCCTGCGCCGGGATTGCGACGCGCTGGATGTCCTGCGCGCGGTTTTCCCCGCCGGCACGCTCTCCGGCGCCCCGAAAGTCCGCGCCATGGAGATTATCCAGGAATTGGAGCCGGAACCGCGCGGCGCGTACGGCGGCGCGCTGGGCTACATCGGGTACGACGGCAGCATGGATTTCGCCATCACCATCCGCACCCTGGAGGCAGCGGGCGGCACCCTGGCGGTGCAGGCCGGGGCCGGCATCGTTTATAATTCCGACCCGGCCAGGGAATGGGAGGAAACCTGCCACAAGGCGGCGGCCCTGCGGAAGGCCGTCGAACTGGCGGCGGGCGGGTTGACGTTGGACAATTGAAACCTAATCCGGCATTTATAAGTTTAACCGCGAAAGATCACAAGGAACGCAAAGAAAAGAGTTTTTGATAGAATCATTGACGGCATAACTATTTTAAAAGCAAGATGGTAAGATAGGTGGGAAGCGGATATTTTCACCACGGAGCCGGATGAGCGGATGGAGGGAGATGGATAAATATTTAGAGGAAGGATATATCTCACAAAGCCACCAAGGATAAGCGGATTTGTAAATGCTGAAGGAAAACATGCCGCTATGCGGCAGTTCCGTTAGACGGAACACAGTTTTTGGAAATAGCGCAAAGCACAAATCGTTTTGAGCTTTGAGCTGTTTCCAACAACTTTCATGTTTTCCGGTTTGTTCTTTCTTGTGTGAGATTTTCCGTTTTCCGAATCCGCTCTGCTCCGTGTGCTCCAGCGTGCCCGCCATAGCATTACGAGCGACGGCGGGCGTGCCTGCCATAGCATTCTGTGCGACGGCGGGTATAGCGGGTGGTAAAATAAATCTTGAATTGGATTGCGGGCAAAGCCCGCCTTATGTTGAAACCGTAAAACCAGCCGGCGGACCGGCACAGGCTGGCCGCTTGTGCCGCCGCCACAGCAACAGGCGCCATATGATATTGATGCTAGATAATTACGATTCCTTCACCTACAACCTTGTGCATGCCCTGGCCGCCATGGGCGCGGAAGTGCGCGTCTTCCGCAACGACGCCATCACCGTGGCCGAGGCCTGGGCACTGCAGCCGGCGGCGGTGGTGATTTCGCCGGGACCTTGCGCGCCGGAGCGCGCGGGCATTTCCGTGGAACTGATCCGCCGGTTCTCCGGCACGCGGCCGCTGCTGGGCGTGTGCCTCGGGCACCAGGCCGTGGGGTTGGCCTTCGGCGCGCGGGTCGCGCGGGCGCGGAGCATCATGCACGGCAAGACTTCGCGGGTGCGCCATGATGGCCGGGGCCTGTATGCCGGCCTGAAAAATCCTTTTATCGCCGGCCGCTACCATTCCCTGGCGGTCCTGCGGGATGGCCTGCCGGAGGAACTGGTGGTGGAGGCCGCGGCGGAAGACGATGATGAAATCATGGGGCTGCGCCATCGCCGGCATCCGACGTTCGGCGTTCAGTTCCACCCGGAATCAATCCTGACGCCCTCCGGCAAGCGTTTGTTGCGGAATTTTCTGGAACTGGCCGCGGGCGCCGCGGCGCCTTGAAACGAGGAGCAATCCATGCGCGTAATACTGGAACGGATTTTGTCCGGCGACAGCCTGGGCGCGGATGAGGCTGGCGCGGTGTTCGACCGGCTGATGGCCGGCGAGTTGACTGCCGCTCAGACGGGGGCCTTGCTGTTCGGGCTGCGGATGAAGGGCGAGGCGACGGTGGAAATCGCCGCCGCCGCCGCGGCCATGCGCCGGCGGGCGGTGCTGATTGATGCCGGCGGTCTGCCCGTGATTGACACTTGCGGCACCGGCGGGGACCGCCTGGGCACATTCAATATCTCCACGGCGGCGGCCCTGGTGGCTGCCGGCGCGGGCGTCCCGATCGCCAAACACGGCAACCGGGCCATGACCAGCCGCTGCGGTTCGGCCGATGTGCTGGCGGCCCTGGGCGTCAACATCGAAGCCCCGCCGGAACTGGTGGAAGAATGCCTGCGCGAGGCCGGCATGGGATTTTTGTTCGCCCAGCGCCTGCACCCGGCGATGAAAAACGTGGCCGCGGTGCGGCGCGAACTGGAGGTGCGCACGATTTTCAACCTGCTGGGCCCGTTGACCAATCCCGCCGGCGCCCGGGCCCAATTGCTGGGGGTGTTTGCCGCCGAATTGACGGAGCCGCTGGCGCAGGTCCTGCGGGACCTGGGCAGCCGGCGGGCGATGGTGGTGCATGGCCGCGACGGCATGGACGAAATCACCACGACCACCACCACCCGCATCACGGAATTGCGCGATGGCCGGCTGCGCACGTATGAGTTTGATCCCTTGCCATTTATCGGCGAATACGCTAAACTTTCCGCATTAATGGGCGGCGCACCGGACGCAAATGCCCGGATTCTGGAAAGCATCCTGGCGGGCGCGCCCGGCGCGCCGCGCGACATCGTCGTTTTAAACGCCGCGGCGGCCATCATGATCGGCGGCCGCGCCGATGACTGGGCCGCGGCGCTGCCGCTGGCGCAGGCAGCGCTGGCGGACGGGCGCGCGCGCGCGGTGTTGCGGAAAATGGCCGCGATTACCGCCCCGGCCGGCGCGGGCGGCGGGCATTAACAGATTGACAGGATCGGCGGGACGGCTTCCGCCGCGGAATGGTTATGGAAGATTTTTTACGCATGGTGCTGGAAGAACGGCGGCGGGATGCCGCGGCGGCGGCCGCCCGCGAGCCCCTGGAAGCCTTGCAGGCGCGGGTGGCCAAGCCGGCCGGCCGCTGCAGTTTGTTCGAGCGTTTGCAGCGCGTGTCCGAATCCGAAGCCTGCATTGTGGCGGAAATCAAGCGCGCCAGCCCTTCCGCCGGTTTGTTGCGCGCGGCTTGCGATCCGGCCCGGATCGCCGGTGTTTATGAGCAGGCGGGCGCCGGCGGGGTGTCGGTGGTGACCGAGCCCCGGCATTTTCAGGGGCAGGCGGCCGACGTGGCCGCGGCGCGCGCCGCCACGGCCCTGCCGATCCTGCGCAAGGATTTTTATTCCGTGCCTTACCAGATTTACGAGACGGCGGCTTTGGGCGCGGACGTGGTGCTGCTGATCGCCGCTTGCCTGGATTTCAGCCAGTTGCGCGATTTGTATATTGTGGCCCAGGCGATTGGCCTGGAAGTGGTGGTGGAAGTGCATACAGCGGATGAGTTGGAAATGGTGCTGCCGCTGGCCAACGCCGTGATCGGCGTCAACAGCCGCAACTTGCGGACCATGAAAACCGACCTGAACATCACCCGGGAGTTGAGCCGGATGATTCCGCCGGGCCGCCTGGCGATGGCGGAAAGCGGCATCCATACCCGCCGGGATGTCAAGGAATTGCGCGAACTCGGTTATCGCGGTTTTCTGATCGGCGAAGCGCTGATGCGTTCCGCCAATCCCGGGTTGCTCTTGCGAATGCTGCTGGGACACACCCCGCAGCCGCGGCGGACGGCATGACGCCGTTCGCCATAAAAATCTGCGGCTTGACGAACTTGGACGATGCGCGCGCGGCGCGGGATGCCGGCGCGGATTTCCTGGGGTTTGTGCTGTTTCCCGGCTCCCCCCGCGCCGTGACGCCCGCGGCCCTGGCGCGGATTGCCGGACGCCTGGACCAGCCGCCCCCCTTGGTGGGGGTGTTTGTCAACCAGCCGGCGGACGAGGTGGCGCGGATTGCCGCCGCATGCAACTTGGGCGCCGTGCAATTGCACGGCGATGAAACCTGGGCGGAGTATGCGTCGCTGGCGCCGCCGGTCTGGCGGGCTTTCCGGATGGTGCGGGGCAGGCCGCGGCCGGATCCCGCGGATTGGCCGGCGGCGAGGCTGGTCATGGATGCGGCGGCGGGCGGCAGTTATGGCGGTACGGGCCGCCGCGCGGATTGGCCGGCGGCCGCGCAACTGGCCCGCCGCTGGCCCTTGATGCTGGCCGGCGGCCTGACGCCGGAGAATGTGGCGGCGGCCATCCGGCGGGTGCGGCCGCTGGGCGTGGATGTGTCCGGCGGGGTGGAAGGCGCTCCGCGCCGCAAGGACCGCCGGCGGCTGCGGGAATTTGTGCGCGCCGCGCGGACCGCGGCCGCTGAAATGGAAAAAGGCAATGAGTGTTAAAAAAAATCGCGCAGTCCCGCGTTATCCGGATCGAGCCGGTCATTTCGGCGACTACGGCGGGCGGTATGTGGCTGAAACCCTGATGCCGGCCTTGCTGGAAATCGAGCGCGAGTACCGGCGGGCGGCCAGGGACGCGCGCTTCCGGCGCGAGTTCCAGCGGTTGCTGCGGGATTACGTCGGCCGGCCTTCGCCCCTGTATCATGCGGAACGCCTGTCGCAAGCCTGGGGCGGCGCCCGGGTGTTTTTGAAGCGCGAGGATTTGAACCATACCGGCGCCCATAAAATCAATAACACCATCGGCCAGGCCCTCCTGGCGCGGCGCATGGGCAAAAAACGCCTGATGGCCGAGACTGGCGCCGGCCAGCATGGCGTGGCTACGGCGACCGCGGCGGCCTTGTTCGGCATGGCCTGCGATGTTTACATGGGCGTCGAGGATATCCGGCGCCAGGCGCCGAATGTGCGCCGCATGGAATTTCTCGGCGCGCGCGTGCATCCGGTGGCCAGCGGCACGGCCACCCTCAAGGATGCCATGAGCGAAGCCCTGCGCGCCTGGGTGGCCTGCGTGGATGATACCTTTTACGTCATCGGCACCGTCGCGGGCCCGCATCCGTATCCCATGCTGGTGCAGGATTTCCAGAGCGTCATCGGGAGGGAAACCCGCGCCCAGGTGTTGCAGCAGGCCGGGCGTCTGCCGGATTTGGTGGCGGCCTGCGTCGGCGGCGGCAGCAATGCGGCGGGAATTTTTGATGCGTTCCTGGAAGATCGGCGGGTGGGCTTGCTGGGCGCGGAAGCCGCCGGTCTCGGCCTGGCCACCGGCCGCCATGCCGCCAGCATCAGCGCCGGAAGGATCGGCATCCTCCACGGCAACAAGAGTTACCTGCTGCAGGACGGCGACGGCCAGGTCCGCAACGCGCATTCCGTCAGCGCCGGACTGGATTATCCCGGTGTCGGCCCGGCCCATGCCGCGTGGGCGGATTGCGGCCGGGTGCAGTATGTCGGGATCACCGACCGCCAGGCTTTGCGGGCCTTTTATGAATTGACGCGCCTGGAGGGCATTTTGCCGGCCCTGGAATCCAGCCATGCGCTGGCCGCGGCGCGCCCGCGCGCCCGCCGCCTTGGGCGCCGCGGCGTGCTGGTGGTGTGCTTGTCCGGCCGGGGCGACAAGGATTTGGACCACGTGGCGGCGGCCGGCCGGCCGCCGTTTAAAACAGGAACCTGATCGGCTTATGTCTCGTTTATCCGATTGTTTTACGCAGTTGCGCCGGAGCCGGCGCAAGGCCCTGGTGGGATACCTTACGGCGGGCGACCCGGACCTGGCGCAGTCCGAGCGCGATATGCGGATTGCCTTGCGCAATGGCGTGGATGTCCTGGAAATCGGCGTGCCTTTTTCCGATCCCACGGCGGATGGCCCGGTGATTCAGGCCGCCGGCCGCCGGGCGCTGGATGCCGGAGCCAACCTGCGGCGTATCCTGGCCATGGTCCGGCGGCTGCGCCGCGACTTCCCGGCCGCGCCCATGATCCTCTTCAGCTACGCCAATCCCCTGCTGGCCTACGGCTATGAACAACTTTGCCGGGATGCCGCGGCTGCCGGGGTGGACGGCTTGCTGGCGGTGGATCTGCCCTTCGAGGAATCGGAGGAATTGCGCCGCTGGATGCGGCCGCTGGGATTGCAATTCGTCCAGTTGATCGCGCCGACAACGCCCGCGGCGCGCATGCGGCGGATTCTGGCGGGCGCCGACGGTTTCGTCTATTACATCCTGGTGAAAGGCGTGACGGGCGGCAGTTCCCGGCTGACGCCGGCGGCGATCGGGCACTTACGGCAACTTGCCGGGTGCACGGATTTGCCGGTGGCGGTGGGATTCGGCGTGCGCACGGCCGGGCAGGCGCGCCGGATTGCGCGTTATGCCGATGCCGTCGTGGTAGGCAGCGCGCTGGTGGAGGCCGCCCGCCGGCGCCGCCTGGCCGCCTTCGTGCGCGAGCTGGCCGCGGCCCTGGGGCGCCGGAAAGAAAAATGATTTTGTGCAGCATCCGTCCGACATAATCTACGGCGTCAACCCGGCGTTTGAAGTGGTGCGCGCCGGCCGGCGCGCGGTGCGGCGCGCCTGGCTGGCCGCCGGCGCCGCCGACAGTCCGCGGTTGCGCAAGCTGGCGGAAATGCTGGCCCGCGCCGGCGTGCCGGTGGAAAAAGCCGGCAAGGATGTTGTCGCCCGGCATTGCCGCAGCCCGGAACACCAGGGCGTGGCGCTGGAAACGGCGCCGTATCCCTATGCGCCGCTGGCGGAATTGCTGGCGGCGCGGCGCCTGCTGCTGCTGGATAACGTGGAAGACCCGCAGAATGTGGGCGCAATTTTGCGCAGCGCCGAAGTGTTCGGCTGGTCGAATGTGCTGTTGCCCAACCGCGGCGTGCCGGAAATTTACGCCTCGGTGGTCAAGGCCTCCGCGGGCGCCACGGAGCATTTGAACATTTGCAGGGAATGCACGGCCAATGGTTACGTCCGCCAGGCGCTGGCCGCGGGGTACCGCCTGGTGGCGCTGGACAGCAAAGGCCGCGACGATTTGACCCGGATCGCCGGCGCGCGGCTGGAGAAGATTTTGCTGGTGATCGGCGGCGAACATCATGGGGTAGGGCAGTATATTTTGAACCAGGCGCACCATGTGGCCGGCATTCCGCAACGGGGCAGGACAACGTCGTTGAATGCTTCCGTGGCCGCCGGGATTGCGCTGTTTTTGCTGGGAGGGTAATGTGCCGACCGCATTAATTATTCATGGCACGTGTTCGCAAGAGGAGTATCTGGACGAACGCTATCCTTCTTCCATCAACAGCCATTGGCTGCCCTGGCTGCTGAAACAATTGCTGATGGCCGGCTATGCCGCGCAGACTCCCACCATGCCGCTGGCGTATCAGCCGGTTTACGCCGATTGGGCGCGGGAATTTCAGCGGCACGAACTCGGCCCGGAATCCCTGCTGGTCGGACACAGTTGCGGCAGCGGCTTCCTCCTGCGCTGGCTGGCGGAAAATCCCGTGCCCGTCCGCCGCCTGGTGCTGGTGGCGCCCTGGCTGGATCCGTTCGGCCGGAAGTGTCCGGATTTTTTCAGGTTCGACCTGGACCCCGCCTTGTCCGCCCGGGCGGAAATGCACCTGGTATTTTCCGACAATGACGGCGCGGACATCAACGAATCGGTCCGGCGCATTCTGGCGGCGTATCCGAGCGTCAAACAGCATCTCTTCCCCGGGTACGGTCATTTCTGTTATGCCAACCTGCGCACGGCGGAATTTCCGGAACTGCGCGGGATCGTGCTGCGCGGGCTGAATTGACTTTGCCGTTTCCGGCCTGTGGCGCAATCCCAGTGCGGAGCGCCGAACGCAGTTCGGCCACTACAACCGGAACGTGACTCCCGCCCGATAATGATTGCAAAATTTCCGCGGAACATGCACAATAACCAGCAATTAACCTATTTCGGAGGAAATCATCATGGCAGCGAAAACGACGAAAACGGCGAAGGCGGTCAATGTGGCGTTGATTGGGCAGGCATTCATGGGCCGGGCGCATTCCAACGCCTGGAGCCAGGTCAACCGGTTCTGCAACCCGCCGCGCCGGGCGGCGCTGCACACCATCTGCGCCGCGCATGCCGAAACGCTCTCCGCCTTTGCGGAGCAATGGGGCTGGCAGCATCACTCCACCGATTGGAAGGCGGTCTGCCGGGACCCGGAGGTGGACCTGGTGGACATCGGCACGCCGAATTACCTACACCTGCCGATGGCGCGCGCGGCCTTGCAAGCCGGCAAGCACGTGGCCTGCGAGAAGCCCCTGGCCGGGACCTTGAAAGATGCCCGGGAAATGCTGGCGCTGGCGCGGCGCGCGCCGGGCCGCACGTTTGTCTGGTACAATTACCGCCGCTGTCCGGCGGTGGCCTTCGCGCATCAACTGGTGCGCCAGGGCAAGCTCGGGCGCATCCGCCATGTGCGCGCCTGCTATCTGCAATCGTGGGGCGATGAATCCGTGCCGCTGGCCTGGCGCTTCGACAAAAAACTGGCAGGGTCCGGCGCGCACGGCGATTTGAACGCGCATATCGTGGATATGACGCGCTTTGTCTCAGGCGAGGAAATCACGGAAATCTGCGGCGCCATTGCCGAGACGTTTGTCAAGGAACGCAGCTTGATGGCCGGCGCGGCGGCCGGCGGCATCGCCGCCGGTTTGAATGCCCGGCGCGGCAAAGGGCGGGTGACGGTGGACGATTGCGTCCTGTTCCTGGCGCGGTTCAGCGGCGGCGCGGTGGCCAGCTTTGAAGCGGCGCGCCAGGCCACGGGTAATTTCAACCGGCATGGTTTTGAAATGGACGGCACCAAGGGCGCCTTGCGCTTCAATTTCGAGGATATGAATTCCCTGGAATATTTCGATGCCACCGCGCCGCGGCCGTTGCAGGGCTGGACCCGCATTTTCTGCACCAACGCCGGCAGCCATCCCTATGCCGGGTTCTGGTGGCCGGACGTCCACATCATCGGCTACGAACACGGGTTTACCAACATGGCCTACGATATCCTGTCCGTGCTGGCGGGACGCAAGCCCGTGGTGCCGCTGCCGGACTTCGCCGACGCCTACCAGACCCAGCGGGTGCTGGAAGCGGCGCTGATTGCTGCGCGGACGAAACAGTGGGTGAGTTTGAGCAGTGTGAACTGAATCCGTGACGCGCGGCGGGTTTTATGCGGGCGTTCCCGGCGCCGGCGCGAGCAGTTGGCGCAATTCCGCGGGCGGGCGTATCACACGCCCATCGCGGCCGAGGCAGACATGCACCGTGTAGCCGGCGGCGATGATGTCCGGCGCGCCGGCGCCGCGCGTAATTTCGTAACGGATAGTCAGCCGCACGCCCTTGATCTCGCAGCGTGACGCGACCGTCAGCAGGTCGTCGAAATGCGCCGGCGTTTTGTATTCGCAGTGGGCTTCAATCACCGGCAGGAACACCCCCCGGGCTTCCAGTTCGCCGTAGGGCAGGCCGATTTCGCGCAGCATTTCCGAACGCGCCATCTCGAAATACACCAGGTAGTTGGCGTAGTAAACGTAGCGCATCTGGTCGGTATGCGCGTAAGGCACGCGGATCGCGTGCCGGAATATCTTGCCGGCGTTGTCCGGTGAAGTTGACATGCGCCTGAAATCTGCCAGTTCCGGCGGGGAAAGTCAAGCCGTCATCGCCTCTGTATCTGGCCTTTGGATTAGCATCAGATTGTCTTTTGCGCTTGCACATGACGCCGCCTTTATGCATCTTATGCGGTAATTTTTGCGGCAATGAGTCCCCCCATGCCGGCCGATTTAATGCCTCAAGCCTGCACGGACTACGCCATGCAGGACAAAAAGTGCGTTTTGTGGTCAACCGTCAATGCGCGGCATAAAGGAGAGCGCCATGCGTAATCTGCACAAATATGAAGAGTTGTTTCCGGATGAATTCGCCGCGGAAGTCAAGCGCAAGCCGATCGTTTATTGTTCATTTGGGCCGGTGGAATATCACGGCCCGCATGGCGCGCTCGGCATGGATTACCTGAAAGGTTACGAAATCTGCCTGCGCGCGGTGGAAATATCCGGCGGCATCGTTTATCCGTTGCTGCCGATCGCGCCCGGCGGCAATCCATTGATGAGCCGGGATGAATTACGCGCGATCGCGAAAATAGCGTACCCCGGCGTGTTTACCAGCGCCGAGTTGTGCGAAAAACTATACGCGGAGCTTTTTGAAACTTTTGCCGAGGATATCGGATTCAAGGTCTGTGTCGTCATGGGATCGCATGGGCCGGCCGGAATTCTGGCGAAAAAAATCGCCGCGGAAAATCCGTCGTTGAAGGGCATGAAAATCATCGCGGCGGGCAGTTTGTCGCACAACCTGGATTTGGTCAAGGCCGAATATGCGCGCCTGGGCATCCAGCGCATCAGCCATGGCGGCATGTGGGAATCCGCCATGCTGATGGTCAGCAATCCGGAACTGGTTGATCCGGAAAAATTAAAGACGGTGCCGCCCGGCCCGGCCGAGGAATATTCGGATAAAAAATACGGACCGCACACGCGGCCGGATTACGAGGAAATATCCAAGGTGTCGCGGGAATTTGGCGAGCGTCTGATCCAGACCGCGGCGGAAAGAATCGCCGCCGCGGCCCTGGCGGCGCTGGAACAGACCTGGCGGGCCACGGGTCAGGCGCCCCGCTTGTAGGCCAGCAGGAGCCCGGCGCCGACCACCAGGAGGCCTCCGGCGACCTTGGCGCCCGTGAGCGTTTCCCCCAGCAGGAGGCACGAGAAAACGAGGGTGACGACCGGTTCGGCCATGGAAAGCATGGAAGCCTGCACCGGGCCGATGCGCTTCAATCCGGCAAAAAACGTGACCGTGGCCAGCACGGTGGATATCACGGCAATGCAGACCACGGCGGCCCAGCCGGCCGCCGTCCCCGGCAATTGCAGGCCGCGGTGCAGCACGGCGGCGGCGTAAGTCACGGCCGCCGCCGCGCTGATCAGGGCCGCCGCGGTGGTGGAGTCCGTGTGCCGGAGCGCCGCCGTACCGACGATAATATACGTCGAATAAATCAGCGCCGCCATCAGGGCCCAGAATATCCCCCAGCCCTGTCCCCCGGGCTGGAAGCCGACCACCAGGACGATGCCGGCGAAGGCCAGTCCCAGCGCCAGCATTTCACGGACCCGGATCGGGTGGCGCAATACGGCCACGGACAGGATGGTCACCAGCGCGGGATAGGTGTAAAGCAGCAAGGCCACCGTGCCGGCCGGCGCCAGGGTCAAGGCGGTGAAATAACTGAAAGACTGCCCGGCATATCCGAGCGCGCCCATGCCGGCAAGCAGCAGGAGTGTTTTGCCGCGCGGCAGCCTGGCGCCGCGCAGGAACAGCCAGGCCGACATTAACAGCGCCGCCATGCCGAACCGCAGAAAGAGTATGGAGACCGGGTCCGCGCCGGAACGATACGCGGCATAGGCAAAGACCGGCATGGCGCCGAAAGCGGTGGCGGAGGCCAGAATCAAGAGCATGCCGGCCGAACGGCGGCCGGAAGGTTTGGATGTCGCCTGCATGACTTGCCTGATCACGAGTTGCGCGCGGAAGGTGAATGAGCGGCACGGTAGATGTTTCAGCCGCGCCAGTCAAAACAAATTTTCAGGCGGTAGCATCCCCAGGGAAACCGCTTTATGCTCTCACAAAGCCGTAAAAAAGATGCGGATAATTACCACGGAACCTTTTTTATCCACAGATTACACAGATTTTCGGCCGCAAAGAAGATGGGAATTGTTTACCACAGAGACGGATGAGCCGATGGAGGGATTAGCCACCCGCCTTCGCTCGGATGCTATGGCGGACACAGCCTGCCTTCGCAAAAGCTACGGCGGGCAAGCATAGGCACAGAAAAGAGCATAGTTGTAATGGAATTGACTGGGATGCCGCGCTGTCCGCCAGGCGGACAGGGATCGGTTGACACGCTGATACGCGAATCAATTCGGTTATCAGCGCGGCAGCCGATCCGTCAGACCGGCAGATGCCGGTCCGGCGCGGCAATTGGCAATAAATCTAATGATTTTGCGTATTTTGTGGCTAAACTTACTCTGCTTTGTGTTCCCGGCAAAGACGATGCTATTGCCAGAAAACCGGAACTTGAAATTAATGCAATCTCCAATTTTCTTAACGAATATTGATGTTTTCGGGTGATAAATTATATCTGGGTGACGACAGTGAAAAAATTATTAAAAAATGGTCAGAACGTCCATTGCCAATCCGGCGGAACAAGTATATCATTCGCTTTTTAAAAATTTGCCAGCGGTGTGATCCACAAGCGACATGGAATTTGCGCATATGCAAAAATTCATCCTGCGTTATGATGCCGGGCGGGTGCGGGTAACCAACCGCCGAATGGAAATGGTGGCGCAGGGGAAAAATCCCGACCGCGTGCCGATATTTTACAACACTCCGCGCCAGGGGGCGGGTTCATTTACGGCACTTCGCATAGCGTGATGCCGGGCGCCCGACATGAGAATTATCTGGCCATACTGGAGGTTTTGTCTCCACTGTAAGGTGATATGTTCAATTCGCGAATTATTTCGGAACGTCTGCGTGAAGCCAACGGCGATCCCCGGCGGCGGGAACGCCTTGATCCGCATCGCGGGATCGTGTTTGATGAGACGGCGCGGGCCGGCCCGGGAGAAATGGCGCTGGCCGGCGCATGGCGCGTGGCGTGCCGCAATCTGGATGCGGCCGTGGCGGAGGCGCTGGTTGGGGATTTTACGGATTTTTTGCGCCGTTTGAGGGTGAGGGCAGCGCCGGATGCCGGGCCGGCGGTGATGTTTCAAATTGACCCCAGTCTGCGCCCGCGCGATTGTTGGTACGAGTGCCGGCCCGATGGCATTGCCATCGCCGGCGGCGGCGTGGCGGGAGTATGGGCCGGCCTGGCCTGGGTGGAGTGGGAAATGCGCGTCCGGCACGGGGCCATCCTGCCGTTAGGCCGGTTTGAACGGCGGGCGTTGTGGGACGAGCAGATCAGCCAGGGACCGTGGGGCGCCAATTTCTCGGTGCCGGATTTTTCCCCGGATTTCCTGGCCGACGACGGCTTCCGCCTGTTTGCCCATCATGGCGTCAATACCATGATGATTTACGGCGATTTGCTGTTTTACACACAAAGCAGGTTTCTGCCGGAATTGAATTGCCCGGATTATGAACACAATCTGGCCATGCTCCAGGATGCGGCGCGGCGCGCCGGCCGTTACGGGGTGGGATTTGCTTACCTGGCGGTGGCCCCCAAACTGCGCGGGGATCACCCGGTCTTTCAAAGTCATCCGGATGTCCGGGGCACGAGCTTGCATCACAAGGATGTCTATTGCCTGTGTTCTTCCCATCCGCTGGTGCTGGATTTTTACGCGGAAACATTGGCCAACCTGGCGCGCGAAGTGTCCGGCTTGCGCGGATTAGTCTTGATTGTGGGCGGAGAGAGCTTTTACCACTGCCGCATGTGGGTCAATGTCAAACACCCCTGTCCGGTTTGTTATACCCGGACGCCGGAGGAGATGCTGGGCGGCATGATCGGGTCCATTCAAACGGCGGTGGCCCAGGCGCGGCCTGATGCCTATGTCGCCGTCTGGCAATATAACCCGACCCCCTGCATGCAGGACCAAGGGCTGCAATTGATTCCGCAATTGCCGGCCGGCGCCGTGGTTATGCACCAGATTGACAAGGGTGCGGTCATGCAGAAGGCCGGCTACCGTAAACGCATCTGGGATTACAGCATTGATTTCAACGGCATCGCGGAATTGACGCGCAAGTATGCCGATGCGGCACGCCAGTCCCGCCACCCGTTCTTTGTGAAAACCGAAACCGGCATCGGCCTGGAAACCATGCAATTCCCTTACGTGCCCGCCATGCAGCGCCTGGCGGACAAGTGGCGGAATGTGCGCGCGCTGGCGCCGGCCGGGGTGCATCAGGCCTGGCTGTTTTTCGGCATGTGCGGCACGCGCGCGGAAATGCTGGGATTCTGGGCTGCCTACCGGCCGGAACAGGCGCCCAAAGCGTTTTTGGCGGACCTGGCGCGGCGGGATTTCGGCGCGCCGGCGGTTGAGCTGGTCATGCGGGCCTGGGCGGCAATGAGCCGTGCCATGGGGCATCTGCCGGGCATCCCGGCCTATTATATGGGGCCCGGGTTCCTGGGCCCGGCGCATCCGCTGGTCCCGCAAGCGGGGGCAAAAATTCCAGACGCGTTTTGTGCCAACCTGTATTATTTGATGGAAGGCGACGAATCGCTGTCCGCCCATCAACTGAGTGCCCGGTCGCGCGTCTGCCTGGTCATGGACCGGCTGGATCGTCGTTTCTACCCCGGGCTGGTCCCGGACGATCCGGCGGCGGATTTCTGGGCAATCATTGAGAACGAGTATGCGGCGGCCGTGGATGAAAGCCGTCAGGCTTGGGACTGTTTACAAGCGGCGGCCGCCCGGACGCCGCCCTCCATGGCGCGGCGGAATCTTTTGGCGGAAACGCGATTGGTGGAGTTGGTTTACCGCACCATGCGCGCCTGTCGCAATACAATTGCTTTTTTAAGGCGCCGCGCAGTTTGGGAGCAGGCCGGCGATCAGGATGAGCGGCAGGCTATGCAACGCATCGCGGCGGATGAGCGGGAAAACGCCCTGGCCGCCATTCCGATTTACCGGGCCGAACCATGGCTGGACCTGGCGCTGCGCCTGGATGGGGTGTTTTCCCCTTGCGAGACCATGATTCTGGAAAAAGTGCGCTGGTTGGACGAATGGCTGGAAAAATTTTAGCCTTCAGCGCCGCGGCGTGCAGAGGGCATAACGCTTTACAATCAAACCGACATGAAATATATTTCACCGGCAAATCGAAGGGATTGGCCAACATGATTTACGGGCTGGGATTTTTCTTGCTGGCGGCGCTGTTTTGGTGGGGGGCGCGCGTGATACGCGGGCTGAAACGCCTCCGGAAGCAGGCCTTGGGCGCCTGGGAACAATTGGCGGCGCAATTGCTGGCGCGGCATGAGGCGACCGCTGCCTGGCTGGCGCAACTGCGCGACAATGATCCTTCCGACCGCTACGCGGTGCAATTGGCGGAAGTGCGCCAGGCTTTGCACGGCGGCCCGCTGGAGAATGATATTCGTTTGCTGAGCCAGTCGGAAGGGGACTTGAACGCGGCGCTGCAGGCGGCGGCCGCCCAGTCCGGCTTGTTGCCGCCGGAGGCGCGCGCGCGTCTTGCCGCGTGCAATAACCGCATCCGGCTGGCCGCGGAGTTTTATAACACCCAGGCCTTGATTTACAATACCCGCCTGGCAACCATGTCCCTCAAACTGCCTGCCCGTTTCGGGGGGTTCCGCCCGCTGGAAGCTTTCTCATTCGGCTGAAGGCGCATCCTGCACGTCAGCCACGCTCACTTCCAGATGCGTGATCGTCCAACTCTGGTCGGGCCGCGGCCGGCTGATTTCCAGGCGCAAAGCGTCGGTCCGGATGGCGGTGACGGCGATAGCGTGATATGGCGTGTCGCTGTAGATGGGTTGGCCGTTCCGGATGGCAAACTTGTCCAGCGTCGCGGGCAGGTCGGCGGCGACGATCTGCCAGCCGGAGTCGGTTCGCGCCAGCAAGTTGAACGCGTTTGGCCGATCCCGGTGGAACCGTCCGTAGTGGAGCGTCAAACGGTTGACGGGATAAACGCCGGGCAACTCTACCTGGACCCACATGCCGGTTTGCTGGATGGCGCGGGTGGTCCAGCGCGATTGGTGATTGCCGTCGGTGAGTTTGGGCAAATCCGTCTGATTATGGCTGGCGTCTGTTTTCAGCATCCGGTCCGGCAATAATCGCGCTGGTTTGGACATAGCCGGGGCGGAAAAATCGTAATACACCTTGAAATCGCCCAGGTCGGTGCGCCGGCTGGCGACGCCCATGATTTGCATATGTTCCTCGAATTTGCTGGGATTGAGAAAACGGGTGCGGTCGGTCAGCACGTAGGCAATGTTGCCGGACCGGGCGACCTCGGATTTGTAGGGCAGGGGCCAGCGCGGGAAGCGTTCGTTGTATGGCTGGCTGCAAAGGATTGTTTCGTCGGTAATGAAATTGATACGGTAGGCTGTCCAGTGCGGGGCGAAACAATGCCGGATGCCCTGGTCCTGGAGGAAGGCGATAGCGGGGCGCAGGTCGGGTGCGGAGACATGCCGCACGGCGAAATCCGGCGCCTGCCAGGCGCGCATCAGGCGCAGACTGGCGTAGAGGTTGTACCCGACCAGCGCCGCCAGCGCCAGGGCCAGGGCGCCCCGCGCCAGGCGCGCCGGCCAGGCGCGGCCGGCGGCTAACGCGGCGGCCAGCCCGGCGCCGATCAGCGGAAAACACCAGACGGCCGGCAGGAGATAGCGCGTGCTGCGGGAATCGAACCGGGCGCTGCTGACCGCCGCCGCCACGGCTATCAGCGCGATAGCCAGGAAGAGGTCCCAGGGCGCCAGCTCCAGCCGGCGCCGGCGCAGCAGTCCGGCCAGCAGCCGGCCGGCGCGCAAGAGCAGCAGCCCGGCGCAGATGGCCAGCCACAGGTAAAACGCCGCCGGGTCCAGTTGCGGGATGAAATGCAGCGGCGTTTCGTCCGGGAAAACATTCGGCTCGATGCCCAGGGCCGAGAGCATGGCCTGGCGGAATGCGCCGCCGGTCAGGCGCTGGCGGATGTCGTCCCAGCCGGCATGGTCCGCGACGGCCTGGTGCGCCCCCGGGATCAGCCATTTGGCCAGCAGGAATGGCAGCAGCCCTAGCCCCAGCCCCGCCAGCCATGCCGCCAGCCGGCCCGGCAGCCGCCGCCCGGCGCCCGCCAGCACGGCATAAACGCCGGCGGCCAGGGTCGCCGGCAGGGCCAGCATGCTGGAACTGAAGGCCAGGCCGCCGGCCAGTCCGCAGGCGCAGGCCCAGCGCCGGCGCCGGCCATGCAAAGCCGCCAGGATGGCCAGCAGGCTGCAGGCCGTCAGGGCGGTGTAGCCGGTGATGCGGTAGGCGCTTTGCTGCATCAGCAGGTAGGCGGATGGGAACAGAATCCACAGGGCAAAGCACCAGCCCGCCCGGCGTTCCCGGCGGTCGCCGCCGGCGTCCGTTGTCCGCAATGCCTGCCGCAGGATCAGCAGCAGCAATACGACATCCAGCAGCCCGAAGAGGAAGGGAATCAGCCGCGCGCCAAATTCCGTCCGGGGCAGCCAGCGCACAAAAGGGGCAGTCACATAGGATTCCAGCGGGAACCGGTAAGGCTGGGACATGACCAGCAGGTGCGGCCGGCCCGCGGCGATGTGTTTGGCCATGAGAAATTCGATGGCCTCGTCGGAAATGACGGGCGCATGCTCCACGCTGATCAGGAAGAATGCCAGGCGCAGCGCCAGGGCGCCAAGGGCGAGCAGTAGGCAAGCGCCGACAAGTGTTTTACGTTTGGAAGGATATCGCATGACACGGGGTTCAGGATTCGGGATTCACAGGGTCGTAATCGAGCGCCATCTTGCATCGGTAGGGCGCCCAGTCCCTTGGGCGCCAAGGCGGGCAAGGGCCCCAGGCTTTGCCAAGGCTATGCCCGGCGAAGTCCGGCTTTGCCGGACTCAGCCGGGCAAGCCCTAATAAGATTGTCGAGTCTATTTTGTGGTATGTAGGGCGCTACTGACATTATTTTGCTCCCCCAGATATTCCGCCAGGGCTTCCTGCCATGACCGGATGGGGTAATCCAATACCGCCTGGATACGGCTCAGTTCAAACCGCGAATTCAATGGCCGCGCCGCCCGCGCGGGGAATTCGCCGGTGCGGCAGGGCGTCAATGGGTTGGGTAGCTTGCAATGATCCAGGACGAAGCGCGCGACATCAAAGCGCGAGGAGTACCCTGTGTTGGCGAAATGATACAGTCCCGTGCATTGCCGTGCCAGCAGTCTGGCAATCGCCCGGCTCATGTCGCGCGTCCAGGTTGGCGCGCCGAACTGGTCGGCGACGATTTTCAAAGGCGCGCCCGCGCGCGCCCGTTCCAGGATTTTGGCGATGAAATTCGTTCCCTGCCGCCCATAACTCCATTGGACGCGCATGATCAAGTGCGGACAGCCGCTGTGCTGCAGGGCCTGTTCGCCGGCAAGCTTGGTCCGGCCGTAAACATTGAGAGGCTGGGGGGGATCGTCTTCGCGCCAGGGGCGCGTCCCCTGGCCGTTGAAAACAAAGTCGGTGGAAATATGCACAACAAAAATGTGCCGTTGACGGGCCGCGGCCGCCAGGCGGCCCACGGCGTTAGCGTTCACCGCTTCGGCGCGCTCCGGCTGGTCCTCGGCGCCGTCCACGTTCGTGAAGGCGGCGCAATTAACGGCGATATCGGCGCCGTCCAGGGCTTTTTCAAGGTCGGCCGGCCGGGTGATGTCGCATTCCGGCAAATCCCAGGCATGGACCGTGTAGCCGGCGCCGGCCAGCACGGCCGACAGGTCGGAGCCGAGCATGCCGCGGCCGCCGAGGATGGCGATGGATTGGCCGGGTTTGCCGTGGGGATGGATTGTTTTGATTTTGGTTGTCGTCATAATTCTGACTCCAAGACGCCGATTTCCAGTTGGGTGATCGTCCAGTTGCGGTCAGGACGCGGATCGCTGATCTCCAGGCGCAAGGCGTCGGCCTCGACCGCGGGGCCAATGATGGTTTGGCGCGGCTCGATACCGTACACGGGGTGGCCGTTTTGCATGGCGAATTTATCGTAAGCGGCGGGCAGATTGGTGGCGGCGACTTGCCAGCCCGCGGGCGTGCGCGCCAGCAGTTTCAAGCCGCCGGCATGGTCCTGGTGGTAACGTCCGTAATGCAGGGTCAGACGGTTAACCAGGTGAAATCCCGGCAACTCCACCTGGACCCACATGCCGGTTTGCTGGCCCGCGCGGGTGGTCCAGCGCGATTGGTAATTGCCGTCGGTGAGCTTGTGGAGGTCGGCCTGGCCGTGGCTGGCGGTGGCCTGGATCAGTTCCGCCGGCAGCCGGCGCGCTTTCCCGTAAGCGGCGCCATCCTGGAAGGCATGGTAAATCACGCAATCGCCTGCTTCGCTCCGCCGGCAGGCGACATCCATGATCTGGAGATGTTCTTCGAATTTCTGCGGGGTGAGGAACCGCGTGTGTCCGGTCAGGATATAGGCGACATTAGTGGAGGCATCCACGGTGTCCTTATAAGGCACGGGCCAGTCCGGGAAGCGTTCATTGACGGATTGGCTGCAGAGGATTTGTCTGGCGGTGAGAAAATTGATCCGGTATGCCACCCAGTATGCCGCGATGCCATGCCGGATGCCCTGGTCCTGGAGGAAGGCGATAGCGGGGCGCAGGTCGGGCGTGGAGACATGCCGCACGGCGAAATCCGGCGCCTGCCAGGCGCGCATCAGGCGCAGACTGGCGTAGAGGTTGTACCCGACCAGCGCCGCCAGCGCCAGGGCCAGGGCGCCCCGCGCCAGGCGCGCCGGCCAGGCGCGGCCGGCGGCTAACGCGGCGGCCAGCCCGGCGCCGATCAGCGGAAAACACCAGACGGCCGGCAGGAGATAGCGCGTGCTGCGGGAATCGAACCGGGCGCTGCTGACCGCCGCCGCCACGGCTATCAGCGCGATAGCCAGGAAGAGGTCCCAGGGCGCCAGCTCCAGCCGGCGCCGGCGCAGCAGTCCGGCCAGCAGCCGGCCGGCGCGCAAGAGCAGCAGCCCGGCGCAGATGGCCAGCCACAGGTAAAACGCCGCCGGGTCCAGTTGCGGGATGAAATGCAGCGGCGTTTCGTCCGGGAAAACATTCGGCTCGATGCCCAGGGCCGAGAGCATGGCCTGGCGGAATGCGCCGCCGGTCAGGCGCTGGCGGATTTCGGCCCAGCCGGCATGGTCCGCGACGGCCTGGTGCGCCCCCGGGATCAGCCATTTGGCCAGCAGGAATGGCAGCAGCCCCAGCCCCAGCCCCGCCAGCCATGCCGCCAGCCGGCCCGGCAGCCGCCGCCCGGCGCCCGCCAGCACGGCATAAACGCCGGCGGCCAGGGTCACCGGTAGGGCCAGCATGCTGGAACTGAAGGCCAGGCCGCCGGCCAGTCCGCAGGCGCAGGCCCAGCGCCGGCGCCGGCCATGCAAAGCCGCCAGGATGGCCAGCAGGCTGCAGGCCGTCAGGGCGGTGTAGCCGGTGATGCGGTAGGCGCTTTGCTGCATCAGCAAGTAGGCGGATGGGAACAGAATCCACAGGGCAAAGCACCAGCCCGCCCGGCGTTCCCGGCGGTCGCCGCCGGCGTCTGTTGTCCGCAATGCCTGCCGCAGGATCAGCAGCAGCAACACGACATCCAGCAGCCCGAAGAGGAAGGGAATCAGCCGCGCGCCAAATTCCGTCCGGGGCAGCCAGCGCACAAAAGGGGCGGTAAGATACGAGATGACCGGGAATTGATAAGGTTGCGCCAGGAAGAGCAAATGGGGGCGGCCGCCGGCAATATCTTCGGCCATCAGGAACTCGGCTGATTCATCCGAAGTAACGGGAACATGCTGGATACTGATGGAAAAAAAAACCAGCCGCAACGCCAGGGCGGCAACGGCTGGCAGGAGGAAGCCGGCGGCGATGAGCTTTTTATTCATGCCTGTTTCGGCGGGTGCCGGGCCACCAGGTCGTTGACATGCGCCAGCGAAGCAAAGGTGCCGGCATCGCTCCACCATCCCGGCAGCATGTCCAGTTGCATCGAGCCCTGCTGGACGTAAGCGTTATTGACATCGGTGATCTCCAACTCGCCGCGCCGGCTGGGCCGGCAGGTGCGGATGATGTCGAAAACCGCCGCATCGTAAAAATATATGCCGGTGACGGCGATGTTGGATTTGGGGCGGGATGGTTTCTCCTCGATGCCCGCCACGCGTCCGTCCGCCACTTCCGCCACGCCGAACCGTTCGGGGTCGGCGACGGTTTTGCCCAGGATGCGCGCGCCGCGCCCCTGTTGGCGGAAAGCCGCGGCGAAAGGCGCGAGCGCATCCTCGAAAATATTATCGCCCAAAATGACCGCCATCGGATCGCCATGGCAGAAATTTTCGGCCAGGCTTAATGCCTGCGCGATGCCGCCAGCCTCGTCCTGGACCTTGTAGGTGAAATGGCAGCCGAATTCGCGGCCGGAGCCGAGCAGGCTGACCATATCGCCCATGTGTTCCGTGCCCGTCACCACCAGGACCTCCCCGATCCCCGCGCCGGTGAGTTTTTCGATCGGGTAGTAGATCATCGGCTTGCGGCCGACGGGCAGCAGGTGTTTGTTGGTCACCTTGGTCAGGGGCATTAAACGCGAGCCGGTGCCGCCGGCCAGAACGATGCCTTTGAGATTCATGGCGCCGCCTTGGTGTAGGTGAAATCCGCGGGCAAATCGCGGAAGGATGGATTTTGCTGATCTTTCGGCGAAAGCAGCGGCGTCCGGGTGGGCCAGGCGATGCGCAAGTCCGGATCGTTCCAGATCAGGCCGCGTTCGCCCTGGGGGTAGTAATAATCGCCGCAGGCGTAAATGACATCCGCCCGCGGGCTGGTGACGCAGAAGCCGTGCGCGAAGCCCACGGGCACGAACAATTGCTTGCGGTTTTCCGCGGAAAGTTCCACGCCGACCCATTGGCCGAACGTGGGCGAGCCCTGGCGGATATCCACTGCGACGTCGAAGACCGCGCCCTGCAATACGCGCACCAGCTTGGCCTGGGGCTGGCCGACCTGGTAATGCAGCCCGCGCAGGGTGTTTTGGATGGAATGCGAATGATTGTGCTGGACAAACTCCAGGTCAATGCCATGCCTGGCAAACAGTTTCCGGCTGTAGGTTTCCATGAAAAAGCCGCGGCTGTCGCTGAACACCGTTGGCTCGATCAAAATCACATCCGGCAAGGCAGTCGGTATGAAACGCATAGCTACTCCAATTAGAAATTATGTATTATCGGATTTCGGGCGATAAAACACAACATTTTTTTGCGCCTGGCGGTAGGCGATTTTGGCCAGCCAGAGCTTGATTGGCTCCGCCTTCGGACTGGTACCGACTGGACAATCCGCAGAAGTGTTTCGGGATCAGCCACATCCGTTAAACGCATCTTTCCGTCTCCGGCGAGCAACTTCAACTGGCGGCAATTTGTCATAGACTGAATTCCGCCTCCAGTCTACGTCAAATCCGGATTCTCCGTCAGCACGCTCTTGCTGGACTTCTTCGAAGGTGGTGTAGAAGAAGGTGGCGCAGACATTCCTGTCTGCGCTTCCCGGGCAGGCAGGAATGCCTGCCCCACCTTGTCTTCCGGCAGTCGCATCCAGTATTCGCTGTCCCGTAGCGAAGCCTTGACCGGGTTCTCCTGAACGTACCGAAGGAAGTGTCGATACTGCGATTCGCTCCGAACGATGTGGTCATAGGATTCGTCCATCCAGAAGGCATTGCCGGTTGTTCCCAGAATCGTGTTGGCCAACCGCGCGCTGGCGCCCTTCATGCCGTGTAGCAACCTGGAAAGATCGTGGCAGGGCAAGGTGGCGCAAGGGAGGGTGGCGCAGACATTCCTGTCTGCGCTTCCTGGGCAGGCAGGAATGCCTGCCCCACCTTGTGCGCCTGCCCCGCCTTGGTCCTTCTTTGCCGGCAACGGCTCAATCAGCGCATGCACGTGGGTGGGCATAATTACCGCCGCATGGATCAACAGACGGTCGCCATCGAAGCGCAGCAGGCAACCGGCCACCGCTTCCCTGACATCTGCACGCGCCAGCGCCCGCGAACCCATGCCGGCGTCCAACCAGGCTTCCATCCGATCGCCGAAACGCTGGTCGTATTCCTTCCGCTGCCGCTCATCCCAAGGTTCGGGATTGAACTTAATCCAGGCGGCGCGTTCATCTTTCCAGGCTTCCAGTTTGTCCTGCGGAATGGAATCTGCCAGTCGGAAGCAGACCCAGTAGATGGCTCCATTCATGTGCCAGTGCGGCAACCGCCGCTCGGTGACCGCGATGGGCGTGGCAGAGGACGGCGAAACGAAGGAAGGTGGCGCAGACATTCCTGTCGGCGCTTTCCGGGCAGGCAGGAATGCCTGCCCCACCTTGATGTGGGGCTGATTGTTCATGCCAAATCCGGATTCTCCGTCAGCACGCTCTTGCTGGACTTCTTCGAAGGTGGTGCAGAAGAGGGTGGCGCAGACATTCCTGTCGGCGCTTCCCGGGCAGGCAGGAATGCCTGCCCCACCTTGTGCGCCTGCCCCACCTTTAAAATGCCGTTTTTGAACCATGTCAAAATACGAGCGGAAATGTCAAGTTCGGATTGAAAATATCCGACATGTTTTCAATCAAACCGGCTATGGCTTTTTTTACGTCCATGCGCTAGATTATGCGGTATTGATGGTTTGCCGGCAAGCTTAAGCTGCGCGAAGGAGTTGTCATATGCCAAAAAACAAAACATTCACACAGGGCGGTTTCAAATTCGATGCGCGCCAGGGAGCCTGGTCGCTGGCAGCGGGCGGCCCGCGCGCCGCTGCCCTGCAAAATGCCGGCTGCCGGCTGCAGGTGAACGGCCAGACTTATGCGCTGTCGGACGCGGATGCGCTGGAAACTGCCGTGCGGGGCTCGATCCGGGACCGCCAGGGCCAATCTTGGCGGCTGGAGGTAGCCGCCGTGTTCCGCAAGCCGGGCTTCACCTGGCGGCTGCGTTTTGACGTTCCGGCGCAAGGGATGAATGTCCGCGTCAGTTCGGAGGTCCAAAACGATTCCGCATCGGCGCTGATCCTTGGGGATTGCGACCTGTTGCGGATTGAGCGCGCCGCCGGCGGGGTGTTGCGGCTGGGGCCGCATCCCGAACAGCAAAGGATTTTTGCCTTCACCGGCGGCTTGGGCACCCAGCGCGTAAAAAACATCACGGCCGAAGCGGGCAGGCATCAGACATCTTTCCTGCTGCACCTGCATAACCCGGCCGCGCAAAACACCTTGCTGGCCGGCTTCGTGACGTTTGACCGGATGAAAACGCTGTTCACGTGCCGGTATGACGCGCGCCAGGCGGCCGTCGCCTGCACGGGCAGCTGCCGGTTTCAGGATTACGTGTTAAAGCCCGGCGCGGTTGTCCCGTCCGAGACTTTGCGGGTGGAACTGGCGGACGATCCCTATGCCGTCCTGACGCGCTGGGCCGACGCCGTGGCCCGGCAGTACCGGCCGCGCATCTGGCGGAAGCCGCCGCCCGTGGGGTGGGTGGGCTGGGCCTGGGTGGACAAGCGGGCGGAAATCCCGGAAGTCCAGGTTGCCAAAAACCTGCGCGCCCTCAAGACCCGCCTGGCCGGCTTCGGCGTGGATTACCTGTGGATGAGCATCGTCAACCTGAAGGATGGTTTGCCCGGCAACTGGCTGGAATTCAACGAGCGGAATTTTCCGCACGGGTTCCGCAAGACGGTGGATAAAATCATCCGGGCCGGCATCAAGCCGGGGTTGTGGACCGGGTTTTTCTATGTCAACGAGGCCGCCGATACGTTTGCCGAAAACCGCGCCAACCTTTACCGCGACCATGCCACCGGCCAACCCATTCCGCGCGGGCGCTGGCCTTGGGCTTACAAGGCCAAGGATGGCCGCGAGCCGCCCAATTACCAGCTCGATTGCAGCCATCCGCGGAGTCTGCAGTTTTTGCAGAAAGTATACGCGGCTTACCGGCAATGGGGCATCTGCTATTACATGCTCGACTTCCTCGATTCCGGTCCGGTCAAGGACAAACTCATGCACATGGATTACCATGATCAAAGCCTGATCCGCGGGCCGGGCATCCCGCGGCGGGGCATGCTGACCGTGCGCCGGACGGCCGGCGCCGGCACGCATCTGCTGACCGCCGCCGGCTCCACCATCGTGAATGTCGGCGCGATCGACACCATGCGCATCGGGATGGATTACGGCGAAGGCCGCCAGTTGCAGCCGCGGTTCCAGTCCTTCCCGGCCACTTACGTGATCAATGGGTCCTACGGTTCCAGCGGATCGCCCCAGGACAATTGCCTGCAGAATACGGCGGCGTATTTCTTTACCCACCGGAAACTCTTCCTGAACGGGCAGAACATGCTGACCGTGGACCATCCCATTCCCCGCAACGAGGCGGAATTTTCCACAACGCTTTTCGGCATGACCGGCAGTCCGATCATGCTGGGCGATGCGCTGGACCGGATGGCGGACGACCGCCTGGCGCTGATCAAAAAAGTGCTGCCGCGCCCGCCGGACTGGCCGTTTCCGGCGGACCTTTTTAAGCGCGTTTATCCGGATGACTATGCCCGCGTGCTGGCCGTCCCGGTGCAAACGGAGTGGGGGAAATGGACGGTGGCGGCGGTCTTCAACCTGGACGAGCGCACGGCGGCGACGGAGATAACTCTGGAAGAATTGCGCCTGCCTGGCGGCAAAAATTTCCGGGTGTGGGACTTCTGGCAGGATAAATACTGCGGATGCGTCAGCGGCACATTCCGCGTGGAAGTTCCGGCCAAATCCTGCCGGCTGCTCCGGTTGTCGGCCCTGGCGCCGCGGCCGGCGGTGTTGGGCACCGATATGCATGTGCGGCAGGGACAGTTGGAGTTGCGGGACGTGGTCTGGGACCGGCGGGCAAAAGTGCTTTCCGGCACGGCGTTGCGGCCCAAGGGGGAAAAAGGCAATCTGTATATCGCGGCGCCGACAGGCTGGAAATTGGCGGATTACCGGGGGGTCTTTGTCGCCAAAGACGCTCGCGACAGCACGCTGGTCATCCGCCGGCCGCTGGATTTCCGGCGCGGCCGGGTGGCGTGGTCGGTGCCCTTTGAAACGCTGAATGCCGAGGAAAAATACTGGCAGCGGGAGCATGCGAAAAAGCGCTGCGAGAGTCAGATGAAGGAATGCCGGACGACGATCTGACTGCCCGGGTGAAAATCAGCGGGCGCCGCTCTTCCATCATCAATCAGCATGCATCCCGATCAGACAGCAAAATTCCCGGCCATGCCGGCTGCTTTAAAGAATGGGCGCTCTGTCAACCTGCGCCTGCTGCAGTCGGATGATGGCGCGCGGCTGGCAGCGCTGTATGCCGCCGTGCCGGCGGCGGACCGGCGTTTCTATTGCCCGCATCCGCTGGATTGCGCGCATGCCCTGGAAAATGCCGCGTTGGCCGGCGATCCCTGCCGGATCGTGCTGGCGGCGGTGACGCCGGCGGGCGAATTCGCCGGCTATGCCTGGGTGCGCTGGAAAGATGTCAACACCGCCACCGGCAATTTCGGCATCTGCGTCCGGCCGGATTACCAGGGTAGCGGCGCCGGCCGCGCCCTGATGGAGCGGCTGTTCGACATGGTGCGGGAAGCCGGTCCGCCGCGCGTCCGGCTGACGGTTCAAAAGGCCAACGCCCGGGCCGTGGCGCTCTATCAGAAGCTGGGATTCCGGCTTGTGGAGGAACGCCAGCGCCATGCCATACCAGCGCTGGGGCTGCCGGCTGAGCCGGAGTACGTCATGGAGCGCGCCAGCCGGTGATGGCTTTTGCCTTGCCCGCGGCGTTCTTCCGGTGTTACATTGTCCGTCAGCCGGGCGAGGGTGCCGGCCAAAACCTGGCGGAGGCGGGATGCGCAACCAAATTGAAGAAAATGCCTTGTTTTTAGGCCTGGATGCCAGCACCCAGAGTTTGAAACTGCTGTTGATCAACCGGCGGTTGGAACCCGTGGCGGACGCCGCGGTTAACTTCGACGAGTCCCTGCCGGAATTCCAAACCGAGCATGGCGCGCACCAGCACGCGGATGGGCTCACCGTCACGGCCCCGCCGCTGATGTGGGCGGCGGCGCTGGAACTGGCCCTGGATAAATTGCGGCGGGCGGGAGCGCCATTGGACCGCGTGGCCGCCCTGTCGGGTTCCGGCCAGCAGCATGGCAGCGTCTGGCTGCGCCGGGGCGCCGGCGCGGTTTTGAATAATCTTGATCCTGCGCGGCCTTTGCGCGGACAAGTGGCGGAGATTTTCGCCCTGACGGAGTCGCCCATCTGGATGGACGCCAGCACCGCCGCCCAATGCGCCGCGCTGGAGCGCGCACTGGGCGGACCCCAGGCGCTGGCGGACTTGACGGGATCGCGCGCTTATGCGCGTTTCACCGGCAACCAGATTGCCAAAATTCATGCCTTCAACCGCGCGGCGTACGAGGCTGCGGAACGGATTGCGCTGGTAAGTTCGTTCATGGCTTCCCTGCTGATTGGCGGATATGCGCCGATCGATTTCAGCGATGGCTCGGGAATGAACCTGCTGGATATCCGCGCCCGGCGCTGGGCGCCCGCGGCGCTGGCGGCCTGCGGCGATGCGCGCCTGGCGGAGATGCTGGGCGTGCCGGCGCCCGCGCATGCGCCGGCCGGCGTTTTGCATCCTTATTTCGCGCAACGCTTCGGTTTCCGGCCGGATTGCCTTGTGATTAATTTTTCCGGCGACAATCCCTGCAGCCTCGCCGGCTTGCGCGTGCAGCAGCCCGGCGCCGTCGCCCTCAGCCTGGGCACCAGCGATACCTTGTTCGGTTCCACCGTCCGGCCGGCGCCCTCCGGCGCGGAAGGGCATGTGTTCGTCAGCCCGGTGGATCCCGGCGCCTGGATGGTCATGCTGGTGCGCAAAAACGGTTCGCTCATGCGCGAGCATGTCCGGGACTTTTGCGCCGGCCGCTCCTGGGAGAAATTTAACGCCTGCCTGCAAACCACCCCGCCCGGCAACCTGGGCCGGCTGGGATTTTATCACCTGTCCCCGGAAATTACCCCGCCTGCCGATCGTACGGGTGTTTTCCGGTTCGATGCGCAGGATCATCCTGTGCCGGCGTTGCCGCCCGCGGCGGATTGCCGGGGTGTGGTGGAAAGCCAGTTTTTGTGCTTGCGGGCGCACGCCGCCGCCATCGGATTGACGCCCGCCAGCCTGCTGGTCACCGGGGGGGCATCTGTCAATCGCCCGCTCGTGCAGGTCGCCGCCGATGTGTTCGGGACGCCCGTGCTGGCCGGCGCCCAGCCGGAGTCCGCGGCGCTGGGCGCCGCTTACCGCGCATTGCACGGCTGGCTGTGCCGGCAGCGCGGCGCATTTTTATCGTTTGACGAGGCCGTGCGCGGCGCGCCGGAATTTCAGGTCGTGGCGCGCCCGGATCCGGCGGCCGGCGCGGTTTACCGGGATTTGTTGCCGCGGTATATCAAGTTGGAAAAAAGTTTGTTCTCAACCTGACAAGGATTGTTTACCACGGATGTCACGGGTAGCACGGATATGAGAGCTTCATATCGTCCATGTTATTAGTGTCATCAGTGGTTAAATCATCTGAATGGCAGAAAAAATTTACCACGGATGTCACGGGTAGCATGGATATGAAAGATTTATATCATCCGTGTTATTGGTGTTATCAGTGGTTAAATCATCTGAATGGCAGAAAAAATTTACCACGGATGTCACGGGTAGCACGGATATGAAAGATTTATATCATCCGTGTTATTGGTGTTATCCGTGGTTAAATCATCTGAATGGCAGAAAAATTTATTACGGATGTCACGGGTAGCACGGATATGAAAGATTTATTACACGAAACGTTGAGTGAGCACATTATCGGCGCAGCTATGACTGTATTGAATGAATTAAAGCCAGGGCTGGATGAAAAGCTCTATGAAAAAACTCTGGTCATAGAATTGTTGGAACTTGGACATTCGGTCAATCAACAGAAGGTTTTCACGGTGGAGTATAAGGGGCGTGAAATTGGCAGGCTGATTCCCGACTTGATTGTTGACGACCTTGTCATCGCCGATACGAAAGTCGTGTCAGCGTTCAACGAAACACACTGGGCGCAAATGATAGGTTACTTGGCGTTGACGGGAATGCGGCTAGCCTTGCTGCTGAACTTTAAATACGCTAAACTGCAGTGGAAGAGGGTGGTGAGATAATACAGCTATAGCGAGAATATGTTCAGGCTTTTTATGTCATCCGTGTTATCGGCGTCATCCGTGGTTAAAATATCTGAATAGCACCTTATAAAGAATATTTATATCATCCGTGTTATTAGTGTCATCCGTGGTTAAATCATCCGCCGGTTTTGCGTGGCGGAAGGAAATGGCGGAAAACAGACAGGGAAAACATGCAAATCGAAAAAATCAGCTTCAATGGCTGGCGTAATTGTATCCGGCTGCGCAATGCGGACATGGAACTGGTGATTACCACCGATGTCGGGCCGCGCGTCATCCGCTGCGGCTTCATCGGCCAGCCTAACCTCTTCGCGGAAATTGCCGGCCAGCAGGGCGGCGCCGGCGAGCCGGAATGGAAAATCCGCGGCGGCCATCGCCTGTGGATCGCGCCGGAAGACAAGACTATTTCTTACGAACTGGACAATGTCCCGGTGTCCTGGCGGACGGTGGATGGCGCCGTGCTGCTCGACCAGCCCCCGGGGCCGGCCAGTAAAATCAGCAAGCATCTGGCGATCCGGTTGGACGATCGGCGGAACCAGGCGCGCGTCCGGCATATCCTGCGCAACCGCGGGGACGCCCCGTGCCGGGCGGCGCCCTGGGCTTTGACCGTCATGCCGCCGGGCGCCCGGTTGATTGTTCCGTTGCCCCCTAAGGAAACGCATGGCCGGGACAACCGCTTCGAGCCCAACCAGATCTGGAGCATCTGGCCCTGCACCGACCTGGCGGATGGCCGCTGGCAATTCGGTTCGCGCTACCTGTTCTTCCAGCAGCGGACGGACCGTGATGCCGGCAAGCTCGGCATGTCGCTGCGCGAAGGCTGGGTGGCCGGCCAGTTGCCGGGCGGCGTCTTTGTCAAGCGTTTCGACTGGCTGCCCGGCGCGGTTTATCCGGATGGCAATGTCAATTTTGAAACCTTCGCCAACCGCGAGATTCTGGAAATTGAAACCCTGGGGCCGCTGGTGGAATTGGCGCCGGGCGCCGAAGTCGTCCATGAGGAGACCTGGGAACTGCTGACGCCGCTGCCGCCATTGCAGACGGAGAAGGACGTGACCCGGCATTTGCGGCCGTTGGTGGCGCAGTCCGCCACGAACGCTTAACTTGCCGTTGAAAGGAACTGCATGCCTGCCCGGATTTTAATTTGCAATGATGACGGAATTTACGCTCCCGGCATCCAGGCGCTGTACGAGGCGGTCCGCGACCTGGGCGAGGTGACCGTGGTGGCCCCGGAAACCGAGCAAAGCGCCGTCGGCCACGCCATTACCATCGCCAATCCGATCAAACTCCGGCCCGTTACCCGCAATGGCGGATTGCAGGGGTATGCCGTTGGCGGCACCCCGGCCGACTGCGTCAAGCTGGCGGTCAGCGAGTTGATGCCGGCCCGGCCGGACCTGGTGCTCAGCGGCATCAACCTGGGTCCGAATGTCGGCATCAGCGTTATCTATTCCGGGACAGTGTCGGGGGCGACGGAAGGCGCCATTCTCGGCATTCCCAGCATCGCGATTTCACTGGCCTCTTTTCAAAATCCCATTTGGGAGACCGCGGCCCGGGTGGCCCGGCAGATGGCGCGGCGCGTGCTGGAGCATGGGCTGCCGCCGGATACGCTGCTGAATGTTAATGTCCCCAACCAGCCGCTGGAGCAGATTCGGGGCTTCCGTGTAGCGCGCATGGGGCGTTCGCGCTTTGCGGAGGTGTTTCACCGCCGCGCCAATCCGCGGGGTGACATTTATTATTGGCTGGACGGCGAATTGGAAATGCTGGGTGATTTCCAGGGTACCGATGTGCAGGCCGTCGCGGAAAATTACGTGGCCTTGACGCCCATCTGGTTTGATTTGACCCGGACGGAGGCCCTGGACGGCCTGCGCCAATGGCATCTGCCCTGGCCCCCGCCCGCGGTCTGAGGCGATTGCATGCGCGCCGGCCGCCGGCCGGCGCGCATGCACCTGTGAATTTGCCGAATTGCGGACGATTAAAGTGCAACACTCAGGCCGGAAATCAGGGCCAGATCGTTCCTGTCCTTCCCGGCCGCCGGCGTGTTGTTGTATTTGTCCTGGAATACCACGCGGAGCTTCAGGCGCGAGTTGAGGGCTGCTTCCGCGCCAACCTCGGCGTTGAAGAGATATTGGTCGAAATCGTCAGCCTTGGGCAGGTATTCCGCCGCCTGCCATAAATTGGCGGTGGGGCTCAGGGCAAAATCCATCCGCTCGCCCAGGCGCAAGGCCAGGTAATCTTCGCTGGCGCCGTCAAGTTTCTCGGCAATGTACGCCGGGCCGGCTTCGATGGAAAAGGTCAGCCGGTCGTTCTTGACCACGTACGCGCCCGCGCCGGGGCTGACGATCACGCGGTAATCTACTTTCGCGATGTCGTCATACAGCGCGGAGGCGTCCAGCGACGCGAATGTCCGCGGACTCAGCGTTTTCTTGACGTTGCCGTACCCGCGCACGTTTTCGATGGTGGTCTCGTTTTTGTCTTCCACCTTGCTCTCGCCGTAATTGCCTTCCACGCCCGCCCGGTAGGACCCCAGCCCTTCCTTATCGCCGAAACTGACGATGCTGCCGTTCAGCAGCATGGTATCGCTGTTACCGTCAGTCAACGTAAAACCAATATTTAGGGTATTGGTGATAAGCGAGGGGGCGGCCTCCTGCGCCAGGGCGGCGCCCGCGGCGCCGCCGATCAAAACCATTGCAAGCATCAACTGTTTCATGATGTTTTTTATCCTTTTTTCGTTTTAATCCAACCTCAGGCTTTCTTTTCCGCCGCTTCCTGTTTCCGCCGCATCGTGTTTAAAGCCTTGACGAGCAGAAACACCGCCCAGGCAATGATCAAAAAGTCCACGATCGTCTGGACGCATTTGCCGTAATTCAAGGTGACGGCCGCGGCATCGCCGGCGGCGGCTTTCAAGGTGACGGCCAGGTCGGAAAAATTCACGCCGCCCAGCAGCAGGCCGATAGGAGGCATGATCACATCGTTCACCACGGACGTGACGATTTTGCCGAAGGCGCCGCCGATGATAATGCCGACGGCCATGTCCACAACATTTCCTTTGACCGCGAATTCGCGGAATTCACTCATCATGCTCATATGGATGTCTTTCTTTTACTTGTTTATACGGCCCCAGGCGGGCATCTGGCCGCAACCAAGGGCGGTCAGCCACTGACCACCGGATCTGTAATCAATCGAATATTGTCGGCCCTCCTTTTCATCGCGGCGCTCTGATTTCCGGCGCCTGGCCGCCGCGCCCTGAATTTCCGGGCTGCGGCGGCGTGGGATTGATCATTTTTTGTTAAAAATATTCAGACGGCGGTTCAGGCTCCGGTTGCCGGACTTCCCGCGTGCAATTCCTGGAGGAGTTTCAGGGTTTCCTCCACGAGTTCCTGGCCGCCCTGTGGCGATACCAGGTTGCAGAACATGCTGGCGCTGTAGCCCTTGCCCCAGGCGCCGCGTTCGGTGCAGAGGTAGGTGCCGCCATCTTCGCCGGGCTGGCCGGCCAATTGAATGATGAAAGTCTGCGCGAACGGACTGCGCGCCTGGATGCGGTGCTGGAAGTCCATGTACAACTCGAACCGGTTGGAGGCGAACGCAATTTCGCCCAGCCGGATCACGTGCAGTTCCATGGGTAATTTGGGGTTTTGCCGCTGTTCGCGGTATCGGTTAATGACGCGGATGAAGCGGTTGCGGCTGGCTACCAGGATGGAATTATGGCGCAGGCATTCCTTGGGCGAACCATCCGTCTTGAATGGTTGTTGCATCAACTCCGCCAGGCCGTTGCAGGCGTATTGGTATTCGTCATCGGCGATCAGTCGCCGGCTTAAGTTCACCGTGGCCACCGCGTGGGCCAGCGGGAGGTCGGTCCGGATGTCCTTCCGCGCCCAGGCCAGCACTTCGTCGAAGGCGGCGGCCGCGCGTTCGGCGATGTCCCGGCGGGCGGCCAGTTCGGTCTTCAAATCGCCGTATTTGAGCTTGAAACGGCGAGCCTGGGCCTGGTTGTAATGCAGGATGCGCGGAGCCAGATCCCCGCCGGCGGCGCACTGGGGCAGGATGAAAATATCGCCGTGCCGCTGCCGGATGGCCGCGCGCACATCGTGCCAGTAATCGGCCGAGAGCTTGTATTCGGACTCCGAATTCTGCGAAGGGCAGGGGATATTGATGATTGCGCCCGTGAGTTTGCCTTGCAGGTCGAAGGTGTAAAGCAGGTTGACGAAATGGTCGGCGCCCGCCTCGTAATGGCTGAAATTGGGATCGTTGGTTTTGCCGTACATCATGGCATGGCCGTTGACGCTGCTGCGGGAATTGGACACGGCGCCGGGCCGCCGGGAAGTGTCGTCGAAATACACCACGCGCCGGCTGTGGGCGACCACCGCGTAGCCGTAGCCGTAGGCCACGCCGGCCGGGGCGCGCCGGGCATAGGCTTCACAGACGGCGCCGGCCGCCTGGTCGGCCAGGAAATGCCGGTAATCGTCGCTGGAGGCAATCTCGATTCCCGCCTGCGGCACCTCGCTGGCCATGGGAGTGGAAATATTGTTGTTAAGATCGCTGGCGCGGTCGGCATAATGGCTTGGGCCGGTGTGGGTGTGGGTGGCGTTCATTAAAATCTTCGCGGTGGGGATGGCGGGATTGCCCTGCCACGCGGGCGCGCACTTCATCCAGCAGCCTGGAACGGATCACCACCAGGTCGGCGGAAAGGAAAAACGGCCAGGTCGTTGCCATTGTCAATGACGAGGGCGGTCACCGTCACCGGATCGAGGACGCCTTCGGAAATCCGCATGTGGAACTGGCCGGGGATATTAATCGGTTTATCCGTGGTGACATCGCGCGAAGCCCAGCCGATTTTGAGGGTTCATGAATTTGATCCTTGGTGGTGTAAAAGTGTCCGGCCTTTACCATGAAACACCGGTGATGTCACGCTGAACTCGCCGGCGGCGGGCCTGGATGTAACGGCCGGCCAGCAGGCAAACGCAGAGGCTCGCTAACACCAGCGCCGGCCAGCGCGCCAGCCAGGGCGTCCGCCACCAGTTCACGCCGTTGAAGCGGTAATCCGAGAGCGGGAAGAAAACCGGCGGCAAACCGTCCATGCGTCAGCATATCCGTGACAATATGCAGCGGCCAGGCCAGCATGGCCAGCGCCAGCGGGCGATGCCAGCGCTGCAGCCAGAACGCACAAGCCGGCGATCAAAACGCCAGTGGGTCAGGTTATACAGCGTGAAAATATACGGCGGGACGGCATGCCAGCCCATGTGTCCATGCCGGATGACATGGTGGGCCAGGTGCAGGCCGATGAAGCCAGGTCCGGGAAAATGCCGAAAAACAAGGCTGCGCCGAAAGTCCAGTCAATCATTCGCGGCCGGCCGTCCCGGCCGGGATTGGCCGCGCCGGCCGCCGGCGAGCCTTGTGCGGCTGCACAGGGTTGCCCCCATCAAAGCATGTGTGAGTATGTCCATGATTTATCCTGCCGCTCGGGCCCGCTTCATTCGCTCCGCCGGCCGCCATAGACGCGCAGGGCGTTGCCGCGCAGGATCTGGACCAGAGCGGCATCCGGCTGCGCGAACCGAGCGCAACGCCCAGTTCGCAGCGCGGGTCGAACCAGTCGACATCGGTGCCGAAAATGATTCTCTCCGCGCCGATGGCGCCGGCAAAGGCGTCCACCATGCCGTTGTGAAAATAGTCGCCGGCCAGGTCCACGTGCACGTTGGGGAAGTCGCGGCACACCTGGACCGTCGCGGCGAAGGCCGACGGCCGGCCGCCGGCATGCCCCAGCACGAAGGGCGCGCCTTGCAGCCGGGGCAGGTGTTTACGGAAACGGTCCGGGTGCCCCTTGAATTGTTCCGGATTGTAGTCGGAGATTTCCCAGCTATGGGTCATGATGGTTTTGCCGGACGCGGCGGACAGGTCGAAAATCCGGGCGTAGGCATCGTCATCCGCCGGCGCCTTGTGGGTTACCGGGTGAATCTTGATGCCGGCGCATGCCGGGTCGGCCAGGGATGCGCGCACGCGTTCGAAATGCGCCGCATCGCCGCGGGGATGGAATATTTCCAGGTAGCGAAACCGGTGCGGCGCATGCCGGCGCAGGCGGGCGGTGTAATCCCGGCAGGTGATATGGGGATCAAACAAGGCCTCGCCGGGGATGAGATACAATTGCTCGAAAGCGATGGCATCCATGCGCTCAATCCAATCCGCGGGCGTGAAATTCACGTCCGGCGTCGGCATGTTATATACATCCGGCGCACCGGGCTGGAGGTTGTGCGCATGGGCGTCAATGATGAAGGGCGGCGGCGCCTGGAATTCAATCGCGGACGGATGCGTTTCCGGCAGCCCAAGCAGCCGGCGCAGGTTGTTGCCCGCAATGGCGCATTTGGTCTGCCAGTCGAATTCGCCCATGATGACCGGCGCCATGGCGGCGTCAGCGGAAAACAGGGGCAGATGCGAACCGTACAGCAATTTGCCGCCTAGCCCCATGGCGATCAATTCTTCGTGGCCGCGCCAATTGCAGAAATTATAGGTGCATAGATAAACATTAGGACAGGCGCGCAGAATTTGTTTTACGGCCGTGTAATGGTAAATCAGTTTGCGGGGGCCGGACTCTATGATGATCTTGAGGGACGGGCGCGCCTGGGCCAGGCTTTGGATTGCGGCGAAATCCAGGTCGGTATGCAGGATCGCCAGGGGCATGCCGGCCTGCGCCATGCGGTCAAAAAGCGCGCCGCAGGTCTCCGGCCGGAAGGCGCGCGGTGCCAGGCGCAGCAGCCGGACGCCATCCGCGTCCCGCAGGCGGGGGAGGCTGGCGGCAAGTTGCGGGTCAGCCGGGGCTGCCTTGGCAAAATCGGTCTGAATGGGTGCGGCCTGTGTCGGAAAAGCGGCGGGCTCCGCCGGCCAGACCGACGCATCCAGCCAGGGCAGGGCATTTTTGACTTTTTGATAGGACTGGCGGAGCGCGGCGAGGCGGGCCGGAATATCCGCGCCGGCGGTTTCGGTATTGGATTGCATGCGGGAAGGCCCTTTCGTTGAAAGAGGGTTCACACGGAGTGGAGAGAATCCAGAATAAAGAAATTTATCACACAAAGGCGCGAAGCCACGAAGTAAGAATAAACGAGAAAACATGACTGTGTTATTCCGTGATATTTAAACCGTTGCTCCTTTGTGGCTTTGCCCCTTTTTGTGTTTCACATAACCTTTCGCTCCTGCCACGCAAGGTGGCAGGGGGCGGCTTTCAAAATTAACTCATAAGAAAACATGCCAAGCCCTGCAAATGCGCCAGTTTTTGCACCCGCGCGCTATGGCGCCCGGGGAGCGCGATCAGGTGGTGCGGTCCGCCCGCCAGGCTGTAGCGGTTGAGGAAGGCCCCGGCCGGCTCATCGAGCTGCACCATCCAGTGGGGAATATCCAATCCCGGCAAGGGCTCAATATCGGCGACTTGCGTTTCATAGGTCACGTACTGCAGGACGTTCCCCGGGCCGGCAGTCAGGGCGGTCAGCGTCACCGGGCCGGGTTCCAGCGTGAACCACATGCCGGCGTAAGGCTGGATGCCGGGCGCCCAGAAATCTTTTTTCACCAGCCGGATTTTGCGGTCGCGGCGCGCCAGGGCGGGATTGCATTCCTGCATATGGGTCATCAGCAGGCGGTTGCGCCGGTAATCAATGGTGTAGATTTCGGTGAAATTCGCCGCGCCGGCCAGCGTCCGCAGCAGCGCCATCTGCGCGGCGCGCAGCACATCGCCTTCGCCGGCGTAGCCCAGCCCTTCGGCGATCAGTTTATTGATGCCGGTGAACGGCAGCGTTCCGATGCCGGGCTGGTCAAGCAAATCCAGGAAATTCATCGTGAAGGCGTCCAGGCGATGATCGGCGACCACCCGGCGCAAGGCGGCTTCCAGCCGGGCGGAAAGGCGGTGGATCGGCGGGATGACTTCGGGGGCAATTTCAAAGCGATCATGGTCGCGGGCGATCATCCGGTCAATCTCCGGTTCGGGAACGGCATTTTTCACGGCGATAAAGTCCGGGATGGACAGCGGCACAACCTGGAAGCCCAGAATTTTTTCCAACGCCGCGGCATCATACTGAAAATCATCCATCCCGGCAAACGGGCGACCCAGCAGCCCGACGCGCCTGATGCGCCCGTGTTGGCAGGCGCGGGCAGCCTGCAGCCATTCCGCCAGCCGCGCCAGCGCCGCCTGGTCGCGATAATGGCCGGACTCCATCCCGAAGATTTTGCCGTCGCGCAGGAGCACGCTGGTCAGGTCCTGGGTGCCCTGGGTGACGTGGTTCATCAGGAGATCGTCAAAATCGTAGGATGCGGCGATGGTTTCCGCTTCCTGGGTATTCCAGATGATCAGCGGCAGGCTGGTACGCCGCAGAATGGGCGCGATCACGCCGCTGCAGGCGTATGATAGCGGAATCAGCAGGATGGCATCGGCCTGGTTTTTCTCCGCGGCGGCGACTTGCGCCTCCGCCTGGTCTGCTGTGAAGCACAAATCGGCGGATACGCAGGCGATGCCGGCGTGTTCCTGGATGGCGGAGCAGAACCGGCCGAGTTGCGCGCGCAGCCGATCCATGTAGCCCGGAAATTTCCGGCTGTAAAGTTCCAGCGTGAATCCGATAACCGCCGCTTTGGGCGGGAGCGCGGGGTTGAGAGTTGACGGTGTGGTGTTCATTTAACCTTTATACCAGACCTGAAATTAAAAATCCATGCGAAAGCCTGGCGTAGGCACGGCTGCTTCATTCTCGGCGGCTCGCTCCCGCGCCAGCCGGGACAAGCCGGAGGTTTACCCCGCTTTGAGCGGGGTCTCGCCCCACCCGGGGAATCTGCTGAAGGTAGGGCGAGGTCTCCCTGCGGGCTGCGCTATGCAGGGCAAGCCGTACCGAGCCGTCTGTTCTGAGAATGACGCAGCCCTGCTGGTGCAGGCGGACGTGCCGCAATCCGGATGCGCGCCATCAGCGGATTTATCGTAGACGTGTCGCGCCGGAGCCTGGCGCAGGCGGACGGTGGCCGGCGCGGAGATCAGCTTGGGGTTGGCGGACCAGAAACTCGGTGGGCGCGCAGCCAAAATGCCGGTGGAAGACCTTGGAAAAATAGTGCGGGTCGTCGAATCCCACGGCGTAGGCTGCCTCGGCCACGGTCTGGCGCCCGTCGGTCAGCCGCATTTTCGCTTTTTGCATGCGCACTTCCGTCAGGAAGGCAAAGAGGGTGAATTTGGTCTCCTGCCGGAACACGCGGGAGAGGTAATACGGGCTGACTTTCAACGCGGCCGCAATGGCGTCCAGGGAAAGATGCTCGGCATAGTGCCGGCCGATATAATTCTTGGCCTGTTCCAGCAGCAGATGCTGGCGGGTGGGCTGGCTGCCGGTGCGGGCGGAATCCGGGATGGGGTTATGATTTTGCTGGCGATAAATCAGCATGAGCAGGGTCATGAGACGCGCGCCCGCGATGGCGCGGTCAACCAGCAGGTTGTCCGAGGCGTCCGTGCGCAAGTCTTCGAGCAGGCGCCGGAGGCTGTGTTCGCGCAGGGGGATGAGGATGGGGCGCAGCGGGCGGCGGAACGCCTTGAAAAAAGCGCGTTCGTGTTCCCATTCCATGCTGCAGAAGAATACCTCGATATCGTCGCGCGCGTTGATGGCGTCGCGGTGCTTGACACTGGAAGGGATCAGCACCAGGTCGCCGTCCTGGGCGGCCAGTTCCGCGCGCGCGGAACAGACGGTGATGCGGCCGCGCAGGACATGCAGGATTTCAAACCCGTTGGGATTGTGGACGCGCTGGCTCCAGACCGGATCGAACATCATCCGCCCGATGATTTTCACCCGCGGGAGACTGGTCCAGGCCCTGGAAGTATCCTGAGTTTGCATAGTGTAGCATGGTGCAATAAATTACACCAAAACGCAATATTTTTCAGTTGGCAAGCGCGCGGCGAAGGAGCATATTAAGCTTGAAAGAATGTTTTGCGCATTGCGCCTGAACAGGGAGCGCGGGTATGATTCTGAAAAAACCGGCTGGTATATTTGCGGGTATGATGACGGCCATGTCCGTTATGGCGGAGGCGGCGTGCATGGACAACCTTATGGCGGATGAACGGGCGCTGCCGTTTTACACCGGTGAAATCCAACCCGTTCCACAGCAAGCCGTGTACCAGGATGTCTTCATGCCCTTGACGCGCTGTTGCCTGCTGCTGGGCGACGGGCTGGAAGCATCTGACCAGCGCGTAAACTTGCTGGCCGAGCGCATCCGCCGTTATGGCGGCCGCGTTGAGATCGTCGCGACGCCGGAGGCGCCCGGCGATGTGCTCTTCCTGATCGGCTCCACCGGGCGGCATGCGGAACTGTTGGCAGGGCGGGTCGTTCCCGCCCGCCCGGAAGGCTACTTGATTCACGCCGCCAAATCCGCGCAGCGGCATGTTATCTTTCTGCAGGGTCATGATTTTCACGGGTTGCTGTGGGCCATCACGGCTTTTAACCAACTGGTGACAGTCCGCGAGAATCAGCCCGTGGCGCGCGGGGCAACCATCCTGGATTACCCCGATGCCCCCGGTCGGCGCGCTTATACGCCTTTCCAGGACGACGACGATGCGACTATGGCCTGGTTTGGCGTGAATGTTGTGCGGGCGAATTTCATCCAGTACCGGCAGGTGCGGATGCTCTACCGGCAGATGCCGCAACCGTGGGCCAAGGTTGACTGGCGGATGCCGTTGAGAGACGAAAAGGTGTTCCAGGGATGGGAGTCGCGCATCCGTAAAATTGGCGCTTATCTGAATCCTTTGCGGATTGCCTGGTGCGATGCTATGCAGCCGCTGAGTTCCGTGCGGACGGAAGACCTGGTGCGTTCCAAATCCGAGGAAGATATCCATTTGGCCGCCAAGGTCGGCTTGTCGCTGGCGGCTGCCGGCGGACATCTGATGATCATGTACGATGACTTCCGCTTTCCCATTCATCCCGATGACGTGCGCGATTTCAAGTTTGCGCGCGCCGCGGACGTTTATTTTTTAAACCGGGTTTATGAGGCGGTTGCCGTCAAATACCCGGAATTCAAAATTTATTTTTGTCCGCCGTTCTATTGGGGCGGCGGAGAAAAAGACGACACCGCCACCTACGGCGAGTCCCGCGACGAATATCTCAAGGCCATCGGCGCGGGGCTGCCGCCGGCGATTGAAATATTCTGGACCGGTTCGCGCGTCAAATCCAATGTGGTGACCCGGGAGCAGGTAGCTTGGATTACGGGTTTGATCAAACGCAAGCCGGTGTTCTGGCAGAATGCCTGCGGCACTTTTCGCGGTGGCAGCCCGTACTATGCCTATCCCGGCCTGGATCCCATGCGGGCCTGGAAGGATTGGTATTATGACGGTTTTTACAATGACTTGCAGTATTATGCCTACAATGGCGAATATGCTTATATCACCATGACTTTGCACGATGCCATGTGGAATACGCAGGCTTATGATCCGGCGGCATCGGGTGTGATGGCGGCCAAAAAACTGACGGGGCCGGACAATTATCAGAAGCTATTGGAGTTGTACGGCCAATTGGAAAAACTTGATCAGTACGGCTGGTTGACTCCCACGGCCCTGGCCGCCAGAAATATCGGGGAAGTCCGCGCGCACACCGCCCGCCTGGTTGAATTGTACGAAGCCGCCCCGCCGGTTTTGAAGAGCCGCTGGATGCAATTGCCGGAGTTTGTCCAATGGAAGCAAAGTTACCTGGTAAAATTGATGAAAAACCCGCAGTTGGAAAAACTGGCGGAAGTTGACAGGCTGGTGCGGGAATTGGCGATTAAGGAAACCGGCCTGCAGCCGGATGCGCCGGGTTTGATCTTGACGCCTAACGACTTTCAAGCCGGCCGACAGCCGCAATACTACGCCTGGCGGGATGCCGGCCGCAGGCATGTCATCTGGATCAACGGCGCGCGCTCGGCGGCGCCGGACATGGCAGCAGTTTTTCAGTTGCCCTATGCGCTTGCCGGAGGCTCATCGCTGGCGATCGCGGGGTTGGACCATAATGCCGCGCCGCCATGCCGCATAAGAATTCTGATGAATGGCAACCAGGTGTTTGCAGGCGCGAATCCTTTCAGGTCCGATCGATGGACGGTGCAAACTTTTGAAGTCAAGGGAGCCTATCTGCGGGATGGCGCGCCCAACACCCTCAAAATCGAAAACCTGGAAGACGCCGACAGTATGACCAGCGCGCCCTGGTTTATGCTGAACTACGCGGTATTGCGTCCGGCAGGTTCCGCGGTGGGCATCGCCGCGGAGGAAGGGCGTTGATGTGTCCGGCTCGCTGCCGGAGTTGATCCTGTCGTCAAAGTCCGGGTGAAAATCATTTTCAAATATTTGCATGGATTAATTGCAGCTGTCCTGGCCGCGCCGCTGCTTGACGCGGGCGCGCAGCCGTCCGGGGCAATGCGCCTGATGCCCGATTTCCCGGAAATGCTCTGGCTGGCCGCCGGCGATTTGAATGGCGATGGCCGCATGGACCTGGCGGCGGTGGAACGCCGGACCCGGCGCGCGCGGGAAATGGATAAAACAGTTTACCACATTGATCATATATTAAACTTGTATGACAATCCCGGCGGCGAGTTTATCCATCAGCCGGCAATATCCCTGGATTTGCCGGTTGCGCCTTCCGGTTTACTGATTGGCGATTATGATCGCGACGGCAAAAGCGATGTGGCGGTCGGATTGCGGCCGCGCCGCGAGCTTTTGATTTATCCCGGTGCGGCGGGGTTGACCAATGCGCAGGTTTTGCATTATGGCAATGATTCAGGCGGAGCGTCGCTGGCCGCCGGCCGTATTTCGCCCGGAGGCGCGGATTTTATGACCGGCGCCGCCTGGCGCAAGTGGCATGACGGCGCGCGGCTCGATGCCGGCTATTTCAGCGGTCCGGAAGAAAATGACAACCTTATCTCAACGCTGGCCGATTTGAATTGGGATGGATGGGACGATGTGATTTTTACCACCCGCAATCACTGCGTCCGCATATACTACGGGCCGATTATGCGCATGGGCATCCTGGGGGTAAATGACGCGTTTGGAGTAGTAACCCTGAAGCCGCCGCTGCATACGAATGCGCCCCAGCCGGTTTTACGGCAGGTTATAACCGCCGATGTCAATGGCGACGGCCAGCTTGATTTGCTGGCGGGCGCGCCCGGGCGCACGCTGGTTTGGCTGCAAAACAATCCGATTGGATTTACGGAAAATGCCGAGCCCGCCCTGGTGATGGAAGGTTTGGTGGCTTTACTGGCGGTGGATTTGTCCAGGCAGGGGCATTTGGATGTGGTTTTCCGGTCGGAGGATGCCCGGGAACTGACGGTATGGCGGCAGGATCAAGACGCACCGTTAACGTCCGGCGGCGCGGCGTCCGGCGCAAAGTATGCGATGCCGCGGGCCATCAACGCGGTAGCGGCAGGTGATTTCAATGGCGATGGCGCGCCGGAACTGCTGGCGGGGCTGGCCGGCGGCGGCCTGGCTGTTATGGATTTGCGGCGGAAAGCCGCGCCTGGAGAATAAAAACATGCCGAAAGAAGATATTGCGGGACTGGTGCGCCATTGGCGGTATACGCCGGATGACAGATATCTTGCCAACCCGCATCGCGGTTGTTGCACTTTTCAACGTTTTAACGGCGATCCGCTGTATGACGGCGCTGGCTGGACGGAAGCCGGACCGGTAAACGGCGCCTTGTCGCCGGCGGCCGGGGCCACGGGGGTGCCCGGGTATTTTGCTCCGGCGGTAACTCCGGGTTTTTTGCCGACAACCGTGGCGTATTGCCGCTGGTTTTGGGAAAAATTGGAACCAAGCGAAGGTGTGTATGACTTTTCCATGATTGACAAAGCCCTGGATGCCTGCCGGCAGCGTGGTCAGACGTTGGCGTTGCGCCTGATGCCGTTCGGGGCGGCCTACGTCGGCCAGGCCGGACTCCCGGACTGGTATATAAAAAAATATCCAACGCAAAAATGGCACGCTACGGACATGTTGGCGCCCGTTTACGATGCCCCCGGATATTTTGAGCGGTTCGGCGGATTGATCGCCGAATTTGCGCGGCGCTATGACGCGCATCCGCTGCTGGAGACGGTGGACGTGGCGTTTCTCGGTCCGTGGGGGGAAGGCGACGGCGTTTGTTCGCAGGCGCGCGTAGACCAGTTCGCCGAACTTTACCGGCGCGCATTCCAACATACTCCGCGCCTGGCATTAATCGGAGGAGGAGGCGGCGCCGCCGGCCAGGGCGACCAGTTGCGCGCCGGCATTGCGCATGGCAGCGGCTGGCGCGCGGATTGCTTCGGCGACCTGCGGCAGAAGCATAACCATCCCGCCCCGCTGCATATGATTTGGAATCACATGTACAATTTATACCCCAAAAGGATTTGCGAGGTCGGCGCGCAGGACGCCTGGAAGACGGCGCCGGTCCATTTCGAGGTCTGCGAAGTGCCCATGGATTGGTATCGGCAGGAGTTTGACATTGATTTCATCATCGAGCAGGGATGGAAATATCATACCACTTATTTCATGCCGAAATCATCGCCGCTGCCGGAAGCATGGATGGACAAGCTGGCTGCTTTTTGCAACAAGCTGGGATATCGCTTTGTCTTCCGCCAGGCCACTTTGAGCCGGCGCACGGCGCGCGGCGGGAAATTTGTGTTCCGCGCGTGGATTGAAAATACCGGCGCGGCGCCGCTGTATCGGCGATACGATTTCGCCTTGCGTTTGCAGCAAGGCGATGCGCAGGAAGTGATCGTCTTGGAAGATGTGAATCCCTGCCAATGGTTGCCGGGCGACATCTGGCTGGATCGTGAAATTGACTTGCCACGGTCTTTTCAATCCGGGTATATTGAACTGTCGGCCGGTCTGCTGGACAGGCGCACGCATCAGCCTGGTGTTAATTTCGCCGTCAGGGAAAGATTTGCGGACCGTTGGATGCTGCTGGGCGGAGTAGAGGTTGTCTGATCTAATTTCAAGAGGGGGGGTATATGAAGTATCTTGGGCTTTTGTGCTTGGCGCTTGGATTGAGCCTGCCGGCCGCCGGCGCCGGCACCTGGTATGTGGATGATGACCGTCCGGATGATTCCGGCGACGGCGCAAGTTGGGCGTCCGCCAAGCGCACCATTCAGGCGGCGGCGGACCTGGCGGTTGCCGGCGGCGGATTGGTTCTGGTGACCAACGGCGTCTATCGCGAAGGGGGCAAGGCCGATACGGACGGAATCACCAACCGCGTCTACAGCGCCAACGGCGTCACCATTCAGGCGATGAGTACGAATCCGTGGGATACCGTGATTGAAGGCGCCCCGGACCCGGATACGGGCGGGCTCGGGCCGAAGGCGGTCAGGGGATTCAAGGGGCCGCTTTACGGCGGTACGGCCTATTTGATCGGTTTCACGATTTCCAATGGATACACCTGGGCCAGCGGCGGTATGGATTTCAAGGATCGCCGCGGCGGCGGCGCCAACGGCGGTATTTTGAGCAATTGTGTCGTGACCGGCAATGCCGCGATTGACGGCGGCGGCGCTGGATATCTGGTTGCCTATAATTGCATCATACAAAATAATACGGCGGTGACCAATGGCGGCGGGTTGTATTACTCGCAGGCGTATGCTTGCCTGATCAGCAACAACACCGCCGGCGCTGCCGGCGGTGGGCTGAATCAATGCAATGCCGTCGGCAGTGAAATCGTCAATAACGCCGCTATAGCAGGCGGCGCTATGGCATTAAATTGCAGCGCCACGAATTGTATCATCCGTGGCAACACGGCGTCTTCCTATGGTGCGGTGGCGGGTTATTCACAGGCGACCTGGCATCGTTTCCATAATTGCCTGATTGTTGAAAACACCGGGCCATATGGCGCCATTTACCAGCGTCTTGGGACGGCTGGCAATGTCGGTACGCTGATCAATTGCACCATGGTCAGCAATCGCGCGACCACCGCCGGCCGTTGCGCCGGCTTGGTCGGGTTGAACGGCTTGAACCCGGGGCCGTATTTGATTACCAACAGCATCATCCGCTACAATTGGAATATCGCCGATGACGTGGAATCCAACTACTGGTTGGCTGCAACCAACAGTTGGGTATCGCATTCATGCCTGGCGCCGGATGTCACGGGGCAGCTATTTGACATGGGCGGGAATAATGCCGCCGACCCTTTGATAGCAGCCGGGGCGGGATATTGCCTGCAAAATATTTCACCTTGCATCAATGCCGGAACCAATCAGCCGTGGATGGACGATGCGGTTGATCTTTTGTTCAACCGGCGGATTGATCGGATCGTCAGGCGGGTGGACATGGGCTGTTATGAATACATGTTCCCCGGATCGTTTTTCCGTGTGCGATGAAACCCCGGCCATCCGGGGGATGGTGGTTATGGCATTTCGAAGACTATAACGGCCATATATCATGGTGCGGGTATCCGACGCGGTGCAGCCGATGCGCCGCAATCGATCGGGTTCCTGCCGTTGGAAGCAAAACCAGCCAGGACAACGGTTTGGACGAATCCAAGGCCGGCGGCTGCGGGTATGATAGGGTTTGTCGCCGATATGAATATGAATCAGCAGGGTTCTAAAGCTGTTTACGGTTACAGAATATTAAGAGATGTCGGCATTACGATGCGGGATGGAGTCCGCCTTTCTGCAAATATCTTTCTCCCCGGGGCGGAGGGGAAATTTCCGGTGATCTTTCAACGCATGCCGTACGGGCACAGCGGAAACGGCATAGGAGAATTTTATGCGCAGCGGGGTTACGCTTACTTGATCCAGGACTGCCGCGGGCGTTATGATTCCGCGGGCGAATTTTATCCTTTCCGGGATGACGGGCGCGACGGTTATGACAGCCTTGACTGGATCTGTGCGCAGCCCTGGAGTAATGGCCGGGTTGGCATGTTCGGGCCATCCTACCTGGGCGCCGTGCAATGGCTTTTGGCAATCGAAAAGCATCCGGCGCTTCAGGCGATCGTTCCCAATGTCATACCCGGCGATTTCTGGAGGAACGGCTACTGGAAAAGCGGCACGTTCAGCCTGGCGCTTAATTCCCTCTGGCTGTGTCTGGAGATTTCCGGCCGCACCAGCGATTTAAACATGATCCCGGCGTATGATTTGAATGCTTTTTTCCGGCATCTGCCCCTGATGACCCTGGATGAAAAAGCCGGCAGACCATGTCAGTTCTGGAAGGATTTTCTCAAAAACAACCGTTACGGAAAATATTGGGAAAGCCTCGGGATTCACCACAGATATGAACAAATCCAGGTCCCGACATTTATAATGGGCGGATGGTTCGATTATTATCCCGGAGAAGCCTTTCGTTCTTTCAACGGCCTTCGAAAAAACTCACGGGATGAAAAACTTAAAAAACGGCGTAAAATCATCATTGGCCCATGGCAACACCTGATAAGCAATTCGACCAAACTGGGCGAAATTGACTTCGGCGCAGAATCCCTGCTGGATATAAATAATTTAGCCTTGCGCTGGTTTGACTGTTTGCTCAAGGATATCAATACCGGGATACTTGATGAGCCGCCGGTCGCTATCTTTGTGATGGGTATAAATAAATGGCGCCAGGAAAATGAATGGCCATTGGCCAGAACCAGATATGTCGATTATTATCTGCATAGCGGCGGTGCGGCGGGAACCGACGGGCATGACGGCGTTCTGAGTATTGAACCGCCCGGCGAGGAAATCCCGGATGAATATATTTATGATCCGGAAAACCCCGTCCCCACCATAGGCGGCAATCATTCCATTTGCTGGCCGGCCGCATATCATGTAATTGCTCCCGGACCGTTTGACCAGAGAAAAGTTGAAATTCGAAACGATGTTCTTGTTTATACTTCCGATCCGCTTGCGGAAGACCTGGAAGTGACCGGCCTGATTCAGCTTGCGCTCTATGCTGCAAGCGATGCCCAGGACACCGATTGGACGGCAAAACTGGTTGACGTGTATCCGGACGGCCGGGCGATGAACTTGTCCGAGGGTGTTATCCGGGCAAAATTCCGGGAAAGCATATATGCGGAACCGAAGCTTCTGGAACCCGGGCGAATTTACGAGTATGAAATCGAAATGCAGCCGACCAGCAATGTATTCCTCAAAGGGCACAGAATCAGGCTGGACATCAGCAGCAGCAACTTCCCGTTGTGGGACAGAAATCTGAATACCGGACATGAGACGGGCATGGATGCGGAAATGCGCATCGCCCGCCAGACCATTTACCATTCGCGGAAATACCCTTCGCGTCTCAGATTACCCGTCATCCCTTGACGAATTTTACCCGCGGCAGACTGGTCCAGGCCCTGGATGCAGCCGGAGTTTGTATGGTACGGCATGGAGCAATAAATTCCACCAAAACGCAATATATTTCAGTTGGCACGCGCGCGGCGAGTGGTTAGATTGTAATGGTTAAGAATGAGTTATGTGTGCGGAATTGTCTGATTTCAACAACAGGAGCGAGTATGCGTAAAATATGCTTGTTGGTGACGGCGGGGTATGCGTCGTTCCTTGCGGCCGACACCCATTACGTGGTGCTCAACAACCCGGGCGCGGAATCGAATTACACCAGTTGGGCGACGGCGGCGGCGAACATCCAGGATGCGGTGGATGCGGCGGCGGCCAGCGATGTGGTTTTGGTGTCGAACGGCACTTATAACGCTGGCGGCCGGACGGAAGGCGCCTACACGCTGACCAACCGGGTGCTGGTTACCAAGGTCCTCGAATTGCGCGCCGTCAGCACCAATCCCGCCGATACGATCATTGAAGGCGCGGCGGACCCGGACGGGATCAACGGCAACGGCCCGGCTGCCGTGCGGGCCTTGCGCTTGACGGTTACTGGCGCGAAAATCGTCAATTTTACCATCCGTAACGGGCACACTCAAACCAACGGCGATATAGCCGCTGAGCAATCCGGCGGCGGCATTCTGGGGCATTGGCCATCTGTGTCAAACTGCGTGATTGAAAATTGCGGCGCCCGCGCCAATGGCGGCGGGTTTACCTATGGCTATTTGTATGATTGCGTGGTCAGCAATAACCAGGCGGACGGCGTTGGTGCGGGAAATGTTTTTGGCGGCGGCGGGGCTTATAACTCCGGCGCTTATGATTCGACGATTGTCAATAACCGGTCGTTGAAAAATGGCGGGGGGTTGGCTGCCGGCAACATTATTTCCAATTGCCTGGTTGCCGGGAATGCCGCCGTCAATAGCGGCGGAGGCATTCACTATTATAATCATGCCGGGCTGAGCGTGGATTCGGTTTACAGCAATAACGAATGCGGCAGCAACGGCGGCGGACTATACAACACTAAGATATTGCGGTGCCGGGTGGTGGATAACCGTGCCGGTATTGTTAGCGGCATTGGCGGCGGGGCGAGTTCCTGTTATGCCACCAACAGCATATTCTATGGCAATACCGCTGCTTATGCCGGCGGCATTGGCGGGTCGTCGACGAACAACAGTTACCCGGTATATAACTGCCTGATTTACAGCAACATCGCCGGGACTGCCGGCGCCATGCGGTATGCCTTCCCTGTGAATTGCACGATTGTCGGCAACATCGCGTCCAACGGCGCGGCCGGGCTGGATACTGGCGTTGTGGCCACTAATTGCATCGTTTACGATAATGTCACCGAGGGGACCGTCAGCAATTATTCCGGCACGGTGCAGTTTAAAAACTGCAATGTCTGGCCGCTGCCGACTGGCGGCGGCGATCTGGGCGATAATAGTTCCAATGCGCCGTCCTTCATGAATTTGCCGGCCGCGGATTTCCGGCTGGCGCCCCGCGATTCGTGCATCAACGCAGGCTTGACGGAAAGCTGGATGGCGGACACGGTTGATCTGGACGGGCGGGCGCGCGTGCGTTACGGGGCGGTGGATATGGGCTGTTACGAGCAAATTTACCAGGGCACGCTCTATTCCATCCATTAGCGCAACAATCATGAAAAAAATCATTCCGTCCCGCCGCCGGCGCCTGGTTATCCTGGCCTGGTTGTTGTCCATCCCTCTGTATGCCGGCATGCCGCGGTTCGATGCCGACCCGCTGTGCCGGACGGAAAAGATTCCCGGGCTGGTCGCCCTGGCCTTCGGCGATTTAAATGGCGACGGCCTGCCGGACATGCTGGCCAATGCCTTCGGCGCCAACCAAGCCGGCGCGGAGGCGGAAATCCTCGTGTTTTACAACCGGGCGGGCAAGCTGCCGGAGGCGCCGGACCGGAAAATTCCATCCCCGCATTGTTTCCGCATGACCGTGTACGACTTCGATCAGGATGGGAAGAATGACATTGGTTTGGTGGCGGGATCCCGTCTGCACTTCCTTTTGCACAAGGATGGGTTTGATCCTGAAAAGAAGCGGGAGTTTTTTAACACCAATCAACGGGTCACGGACATACAGGTGTGTAAATTAAACAATGCCGGAATATTTGATGTATTGGTCGGGCCGGTCTGGCGCAAGTTCACCGCGGCCCAAAGCGGTTTTACGGTTCAAAACGGTTATATCCTGGGGCCGAAGATCAATGACACCTGGCGCACGCTGGCGGTGGATGTCAATGCCGACGGGTTCATGGACATCGTCGGATCGGGCCGGAACGACAATACCCTGCGGATTTATTACGGCCCGATTTTGTCGCTGAACGTCTATCCGGACGACTTGAGCGATTTCCTGCAACTCCCGGTGTCGCCCGGCGGCATTTACGGCGGATTCGCCGTGGCCGACTTGAATGGCGACCACATGGCCGACCTGGTGGTGGCCGACGGCCGGAACCGCCAGACCTACATCTATTACCAGAACGAGCCGGCGGGCTTCGACGGAGATGCCCAGCCCTCGCTGACCATCAAAGGCGGCGGCATAGTTTACACGCCCGACCTGGCCGGCAACGGGACTGCCAGTCTTGTGATTCTGGATGATGCCAGCAAAGCCGGCGTTTTCCAGCCGCGGGCCGGCCGGGCGATCCCGGATGACCTGGCGAATTTCGACCAGGTCTTGCGGCTGCCCCGGACGATCCGATTGTATTTCGCGGATATGGACAGCAATGGCTGCCAGGACATGATCCGGCAAGGGCATGACGGCAGCGTAGCGATCCATGCGTGCCGGCCCGGCCCGGACCAGCCTGCCGGCGTTTCCGGTGATTGACCAGTTGTATGAGAGCATTATGAAAACCTGGCGTATTTGGCTGATGGGATTGGCGGTCATGGCGGCGGCCGCCGCGGCGGCGGCGGAAGGCGCGGCGGAAGGCGCGGTAGAATCCGTGGCGGATCGCTTGCGGAACGATCCGTACATGATCCCGTTTTACACCGGCAAAATATTGCCATGCCCCCGCGAGACCGCGGATCACGCGGAGTTTTATCCGCTGGCCAATACCGGCATCCTGCTGGGCGGCGGCCTGGCCGCCGATGATCCGCGGTTGCGTTTGCTCCTGAACCGGATCACGCAATACGGCGGCGCGTATAAATTCGTGGATGCGCTGGATGCCGATTGCGCGACGATTTTCGTTGCGGGCGGCACGCCGGCCGGCCTGGCCATGCCGGCGCCGCCGGACCGGCCGCAGGGTTACGCGATCCGGTGCGCGCGGCGGAATGGGCGCAATCTCGTGGTCTTCAGCGGACGCGATGACCTGGGCCTGACCTGGGCGGTGAATTCCCTGGTCCAACTGATCGCCTGGCAGGACGGCGCCTGCGTCCTGCACGCCATGGATGTCAGCGATTACCCGTTCATGGAGCGTCGCGGAACCACCGGCCCGGGCGTGAAGGACTACGTGGATGCCTCCCGGATCTATCCCTTGATGACCAAGCTGGACCTGCTGCAATTCAGCAAATCGCTGCTGGTGCCCCGCCGCGCCGCGCCGATCGAGTGGATTGACTGGCGGGCGCCGCGGCCGAAGGAGTTGACGGACAAGGTGGCGGCCATCGGCGCCAACCTGCGCGGCCTGGGCATCGTCTGGCAAGCCGGCATCATGCCCTATACCATCGGCAACGGCATCGAGGGCAAGTACGGGCTGATCCAGGTGGACAGCCAAAGCGACGAACATTTCGAGATCATCTGGAAAATGTGCGAGCCGATCCTCCGGGCGGGCGGGGGCCTCATATATACGCCGGATGACTACCGCTTCCCGCTCAGCCCCGGCGATGAAAAAAATTTCGGGACGGCGCGGGATGCCGACGTCTTCTTCATGAACCGCCTCTATGCCAGGATCAAGGCGGAATACCCCGGCGCGGAGTTGTCCATGGTCCAGCCGTTTTACTGGGGGCCGACGGACACCAATCCCTGGTCGGCGGAATCGCCGCTGGAGTATTTGAAGGCGCTGGGCGCGGGATTGCCGCCGGAGATCAACCTGGCCTGGACCGGCCCGAGCGTCAAAACCGCCGCGTTTACCAGCGCGGATACCGCCAGGTTCGCGGCCTTGATCCGGCGCAAGCCTTATTTCTTCCAGAATTCCTCGGATTTTTTCCATGCCTACCGCTGGATTTATCCCACGGATGAACTGCGCTGGTGGCTGGGCGCCGGCCGCGATAAGGGCGTTTACCTCGAAGTCAACGCCGCGGTTTTGAATTCGCTGGGCTTGTATTCGGACATGCTCTGGAGCGCCATGCTCTGGAATCCAGATGGCTACGATCCGAAAGCCTGCGCCCGGGACGCTGCGGAGAAAATGGTGGGCCCGGAAAACTACGGGCTGGTCCGCCAAATCGTGGAGGGGTTGGCATGGTTCGACCAGTTCGATTTCAAGCAGACGCCGGCGGCCGCCCGCGAATTAGCAGCCATTGAAGCCCGGCTGGCGGAACTGGAAAAACTGTGCGCGGAATTCGAAAACGATTCCACCCATCCGGCCGCGGCGCGGCAATGGGCGTCGTTCGCCTGGCAGTTGCGGGCCGTCCGGATTTTCCGCGACAGCCTCAAGAAAAATCCCAGCCTGGCCTTGTTTGCCGTCCAGGGCGCCATGATCGAAAAACTGGCGCAGGAGGAGGCGGCATTCCAGGCGCGGACGGACCGGATGTTTACCGCGTATGACTTTGCCGGCGGCCCCAAGCCTCAGCAGATTTTCCAGCGGCTGGCAACCTGGATTTACGGCGCGCAGTCGCGCGCGCCGCAAATAGCGGTCTCGTTCGAAATCGAGCCGTACCCGCCGGAAACCGGCTATGTCTTGCTGATCTGCGGCCGCGATGGCGGCAACGGCGACCATTGCCCGATCGAGATCACCCTGAACGATCAAAGCATATTCAAGGGGCCGAATCCGTTCGCGCGCGATCAATGGACGGTGCGGGAGTTCCCGACGCCGTTGCCGGCATGGCAGCGCAACAATGTGTTGAAGATCGCCAATCTCGCGGAAAGCGCCCGGTCGGGCCGGCCGTATTTCGCGCTGAATTATTTGATATTAAGACAAGATACAGGAGCCAAATGACGCATGAACAAACGCTTGCCGCCGGCGCGGCCGGCGCGGACATTACCCCTGAAATGGGGGTGCAGATCGCCGGCGATATCGGGCGTTACCGGCCGGTTGAGGAAATCCGCGACCGGCTGCATGCGAAGGTGTTGATTCTCAACGACGGCGCAAATACCGCCTGCATCGTTGCCGCGGACTTGACCGCGGTGCAGCGCGATCGGACCGCTCCATTGCGCGCCCGGATTGCCGAATATTTGAAAATCCCCCGGGAAGCGGTAATCATCCACGCCACGCAGACCCATTCCGCGCCGGCCTTGGGCAATGAAATCCTGTCCCAAAATTATCTCCAAAAGTTTCCGCCCAGCCTGGCCTGGATCGGCGGCGGCGATGCGCGGTACGAAGCGTTTTTAACGGACCGCGTCATGTCGGCGGTGCAGGCGGCGCGGTCGGCGCTGGAACCAGTCCGGCTGCGGGCGGCGCGCGGGTATGACTCCCGGGTGGCCACCAACCGCCGTTACATTTCCCGCGATGACACCGGCATCTACCAGGCACGCCCGGATAATCCCAACATCTTATGCTGGGAAGGCCCGATCGATCCCGAGGTTGGCGTGGCGGTCTTGGAAAATCCAGCCGGACGGGTGATTTGCGCCATGCTGCACCATACCTGCCATCCCTGCCATGGATATCCCAAGCGCTGGATTTCGGCCGACTGGCCGGGATACTGGGCGCGCAAAATCGAAGAACATTTCGGCGGCGGCTGCGTGGCCATGGTTTTGAACGGCGCCTGCGGCAATATCCTGCACGGCAATCCCTTCGATCCGGATCATAAAGGCCCGATTGAAACAAGGGGCGGCCACCTGGTTGAAACCACGGCCAAGATTCTGCCCCGGCTGGAGGAATTGCCCGGCGTCCCGGTGCGCTGCACCAGCAAGGTGCTCTCCATGCCGTTACGCCTAGCGTCCGCGGAGGCGCTGGCGGCGGCGCGGGAATTGACGGCCGCGCATCCCGATCCGGTCTGGCTGGACCCTGAAAAAACCAGGATTGACTGGAAATGGATGCATGCGCACTGGCTGCTGGATCAGGCCGCACTGAAAAAAACGCACCCGCATTACGATTACGAAGTGCAGACCGTGCGCATCGGCGGCCTGGCGATCATCGGCTGGCCGGGCGAGCCGTTCGTCGAGGCGCAACTTGAAGTCAAAACCAAGGCGCCCGCGCGATACGTTTTCGTGGCGCATATGTGCAACGATTCGCCGGGGTACCAGCCGACCCGGAAAGCGTTCAAATACGGCGGGTACGAGGTCGAGTGGACCGACTTCGACGAAAACACCCTCGATACGGTGACGGCGGCCACCCGGCGCTTGATGCAGGATGTCTATGACGATGCCGGCGCTGATAAACCGGAACTTGATGATGCTAAATCACACGGAGACCAAGATGCTTAAATCAGGAATATTGCCGGCACTCGTCTTGACGCTGACTGCGTCGCTGGCCCTGGCGGAGACGGGTACCCTGAAGCGGGTGGGGGTGTTCAAGGATGCCCGGTCGCATATCACCGGCAGCATGCTCAAAACCCTGGCGGAGGCGCAATACGAAGTCGAAATCATCGAGCGTCGGGATTTGCAGGCTGGTGAAAAATTGCAGCGCCTAGATGTGCTGTTCCTGCCCGGCGGGTGGAATGCGCTGAACTTTGCCGGTTTCCACGGCCGGCGCAACATGATTGATTTCGTGGCGCAAGGCAAGGGCATCCTGGCCGGCGCGTTTCGTTCCGGCTACGTGCGGACCGCCAACCGCCCCCTTTTCCCGCAGATTGGCGCGGTCTATAACCGCGTGAACGGCTCGGGCCTTTTTCCCCGCGGCGGCAGCCCGTTGACCGCCGGGATCGCGGTCCCGTTTTATCTGACGGCCTGGGATCACCTGATCGTCGAGGTTGGGCCGCTGGGGCGGACGTTCCTGGAGGACAGCAGCGGGTGTCCCGTGGGCGTGTATGGCGAGATTCATGGCGGGCGTTACATCGCCCTGGGGTGTTTCATCGGGTCCGATGCCGCGTCCGCATCCATGCAAGGCCCGGAGCGGGTGCTGCTGCTGAACTGCCTGGCCTGGCTGGCCTCCGCGCCGGCGCTGACGGCGGAGGAGATGGCCGAAACCCGGCGCGCGGCGGAGCTGGAATTTCTGCGGCGCGAAAAGATTTATGACTATACGCTGAACGACCGCGGACCGGACCACGGCCCGGGCATCATGCCGGCGGTTAAAAACCGCCTCGAGGCCGCCTTGCAGTCCCGCCTGGCCCGCTTGGATGATGCCGGGCCGCATTGCCCGGACGCGGCGCGCGCCCGCGCCGCCGGCGTGCGGCAGGAACTGGAACTGGCCCGGGCAACCCTCGCGCGCAATTACGAGGAAGCGCGGGCGGAAAAAATCAATGCCATCAACGCCATGTCCCGCGCGGAACTCGCGGCCGATAATCCCTTCCTGCAGAAGGAAGACGTGCTGCGGATGATTGCCGCCGTGCCGGGCAAAACCGCCGATGAGCAAAAGGCTGTCGAACAGGCCATCGCCGCCATGAACGGCAATGTCTGGATGGACACCGCGCCGCGCGCAGCGGCGGCGTTCTTGTACGGCGATGCGATTCAGGCCCGGTTGTTCGGCCAGACACAGTTCCAGGCGCTGCTTGACCGGGCGGATGCCCTGCTGGCGGAGGTGGAACCATTGGCGGCGGCCGCCCGGGCCGCGCAGTACGCGGCGGAACATGCGGCCGACCTGGAACTTGTCCCTGGATTGCTGCAGGATTGCGCCTCGGCGGATGCCGCCCGGCGGCGGCAAGCGGCGCAGGAACTGGGGCGGATCGGCGATCGGCGCGCGGAAAAGGCGCTGGTCGGGATGATTGACGACCCGGACAGCCAGGTCCGTACGCATGCCATCCTGGCGCTCGGTTGGCTGCAGGCTCAAGCGGCGGTCCCGGCCCTGAGCCGCGCGGCGCAAAGTCCCGATCAATGGGCGCGGCGGCGGGCGGCGCAGGCCCTGGGCCAGATCGGCGACCCGGCGGCGGCGGATGTCCTGCTGCAGCTCATGGACGACGAAGATTATTTTGTCCGTGAAAACGCCATCCTGGCCCTGGGCTGTCTGAAGGCCGCAGAAGCTGTGCCGGCATTGCTGAAACTCATCGCCGATTCCGACCGGCAGCATCCGCTCCAGCGCGGCCTGATGACGGCTGCCATCGCCGCCCTGGGCCATATCGGCGATGCGCAGGCGCTGCCGCAACTGGAACACTGGGCGCAAACGGCGGATGATTTCCCCGCGCCGCGCCGCGGCGGCGGCCGCATCAAGAATATTTACTCCACGGCCCAGTACCTGGGACTGCAGGGGCATGCGGAACTGGCGATTGCGGAAATCAAGGCCGGCGGCCGCGCCGCGGCCGGCGTGCGCCAGGCGGATTTTCTTGGCCGCCGCGATATATTTTACGGGTTGACGCGCCATTTCAATTTCTTTGCCGGCCGCCCATTCCCCGTGCTGAAAGCCAATTTCCCCGGCGACCCGGCCGCGGCTTTCCCATGGCTGCGCGCGGCCGGAGTCACCGGCATCCACAATTCCTGGGGCGCACAGGATGACGATCCGGAGCAATACCGGGAAACGATCCGGCGGGCCGGCGAATACGGTCTGCGCTGGATTGACGTCATGCCGCAGGTCGGCAACATCTTCGGCAGCCGGGAACATTATGCCGTCAATTCCCAGGACCGTACGCTGAATAAACCCGGCGCGGAACTGGTCCTCTTCAAATTCGCCGATTTGCCGGCTTTCCAGGGATTCTGGACCGAGGAGGATTACCCCAACGTGGAGATGGAGAATGCCGATCTGGAAAACTATCTCCAGGGCAAGCACGGCTCCGACTATCGCCGCGTTCTGGGCGTAACCAACGCCGCCGCGCAACTGCTGCCGCCGCGCGGAGAGCGCCTCCCGGAAAACTTCTATAATCTCCGGGTTTATGCCGAATTTCTCGAACTGGCCGGCGCCCGTCTGCTCGAGCATTGGCGCGAAGCCCAGGAATGGCTGCATGGCGTGCGCAAGGGGTGCGCTTTTACCTTCAATAATACCACCGGTGTGCGCTGCACGTATCCCGGCGTGGCCGGGGGTGCGGGGGGCATCATTGACGCGCACGGCCCGGAATCTTACCAGTCCTTCGGAACGGATAATGCCTTCATGATGGAATTGAACAAGGATGGCGAGGCGCGGCCGGTGCTCTGCGAGTTCTACAACATGTACTCGCCTTCGCCGGAGCATGCCGCGCGCGGCTTCGCCCAGCACCTGATGCATGGCGAATGTTATTACAATTTTTCGTTCGAACAAATCTTCGCGCAGGCCGGCGAATCAGCCCTCTGGAACTGGGATGCCCGGCGCTGGGACAAAGCGGTTGAGATTTTCCGGAAGGCCCAAAAACTCGGGGAATACCTGGCCGTGCCGGCCTCCGCCGCCAATGTCGCCCTGGTCGCCAGCGAACGCACCAAGCTCCTGCTGTATTCCAAGGGATACGGCGAACGCGTTTCGCAGTCCCGCCGGTATTACCAGCACCAGGCAGGATTATGGTCGGCCCTGCAGCAGTCGCAGATTCCCTGCGACGCCATCTGGACGGAAACCATGACCCCGGAAAAGCTGCGGCGGTACCGGGTGCTGCTGTTGCTGGACGCTAAAATCCTGACACCGCCGGAAGCGGAACTGATCCGGCAGTGGGTGGCGGCCGGCGGTATTCTGATTGCCGGCGGCTCCGCCTCGCTCTTCAATCAATGGGGGGAAATTCATGAAAATTATGCTTTAAGCGACGTTTTCGGCCTGGATTACGCCGGGCAGGCCGCCCGGGTTGATCCGGCGGCGAACGATACCTGGTGCTGGGATGCCGGCCGGCCGCCTTTCCCGGCGGCGGACGCGGAATTGCTACCGGATAATTTCAGGTGGCACGTGTTGCGCGACATCAAGCCGGTCAAATCCATCGGGGTGTACCGCGTGGAAGATGATGCGTTTCTGGCGGGGGCCGGCGCCGGCCTGGCCTGTGAATACGACCTGCCGCTGGGGTATGACCGCGTGCGGACCAACACCGCGCAGACGGCGGCGCGGTTTGCCGGCGGCGACCCGGCGTTGACAGTCAACCGGTTCGGGCAGGGTCTTTGTTACTTCTGGACGCCGATCTATCCCGGGCTGTGTCATGTGGCCTCCGGCTGGGAAATGCAGGCCAACTACAAGGATTTCTGGCCGGGCGTGCGCGAGCTGCTGGCGGCGATGGTGCAGGGCGGCCTGCGGCACGGCGGCGCGCGGTTGCCGGTCATGGCGTCGGCCTGCCCGAAGGACGTGGAAGTCACCGTGCGCCGGCAGCCGGAACAGCGCCGGTGGCTGATCCACCTGCTCAACCTCGATCCCAGCCTGGCGCGGGTACGGGGCGTCAACCTGGCCATCAGCGCCGGCATGCTGCCGGCCGGCGGCGCGGTTAAAATCAGTTATCCGGATGATCAGCAGGTTGTTAATTACCGCGAGGCGGGCGAGGCCCTGGTGTTTACCGCGCGCGATTTTGAGGTGCATGACATGATTCTGCTGGAGTGCCAATAATGAAAATACAAACGAATTCGTATCATGGTATCCGGCCGTGCGATCCCGGGGGCAGGAACGGCTTGCCCAATCCCGAGCGCGGGTGGCGCCTGGAAACCCTCATCGCCGAGCCCCCGGGCTCGCTGCGCGATACGGGTGTGCATGGCCATGCGCACCATCTGGAAGGGCGGATTTTTCCCGGCTTCAACGACCACTGGTGGGAACTGGATGCCCAGCGCTACCCGGCTTTCGGATTGAAGGTGATCCAGACCTATTGCTACCTGGATGAATTCATCGGACGGAAAATATCCGCGGCCAAACTGGCCCTCCTGCAGCAGAGTTTGGACCGGCTACGCGCGCGGGGGTTCAAGACTTTGCTGCGCTTTGCCTATGAAAAATCCAGCAAGGTAACGCGCGGCCCGGCGCTGAAGGATATTTTACGCCATTTGGATCAGCTCGCGCCGGTAATCCGCGCCAATGCCGATATCATCTACGTGATGCAGGCCGGTTTCATCGGGGCGTTCGGAGAGTGGCATTCCTCCGCCCGCGGGCTGGAAAAAAATCATGACAACCTGGGCATCGTCCTGGCGAAAATCCTCGAGGCGCTGCCGGCGGACCGCATGACCCAGGTGCGCGTGCCGAAGTACAAGCGCTGGGCTTTGGCGTATCCGTCCTTCGGTAAATTCCGCGAGGTGACCGCGGCCACGGCGCATACCGGCGCGGCGTACGCCCGCATCGGGCACAACAACGACGGCTTCCTGGCCGCCCATACCTGCGGCGGCACCTGGCCGGAACCGCCGTTTTATGCCAATCCCGGCAATCCGGAATTCGATTACCTGACCCGCGAGGCGCCTTATGTGGCGGTGGACGGCGAATTGTACTGGCATGACGAGCGCGGGCAGGCGGACGGCCGGCGCGCCATCGCGCGCATGCGCCTGCACCATTACGGAACCTTCAGCCTCTGGCACTCGTATTCCGGCCGGGTGGGCGGCCGGTATTCGATTGATGGCTGGATGCTCGACCTGCTGACCGCCGAATATGTGCGCGAGCAGCGTTTGCCATGCTCGGACGGCTATTTCCAGGACGGTTTAGGCCGGGAAATGCCCCGCACCGTGTTTGAATACATCACCGATCACCTGGGGTACCGCTTCGAATTGCAGCGCGCCGCCAGCCCGGCCGTCCTGCGCCAGGATGAGCATTTGCGCGTGGAGTTGGATTTCATCAACCGCGGCTTCAGCGTGCCGCATAATCCGCGCCCGGTCTTCCTCGTGCTGGTGGATGCCGCGGGACGGGTGCATGCCTGGCCCATCCCCGGCGCCGATCCGCGGCGCTGGCAGCCTTTCGAGCCGGGCGATGAATCTTATCGCCCGCTGACACACCGCATCCGGTTTAAAGCCGCATTGCCTGCGCCCGTCCGGCCCGGTTGGTATCAATGGGGGCTGTGGCTGCCGGACGCCGCGCCCGGTTTGCGGTTCGATCCGCGCTATGCCATGCGCCTGGCTAACCGCGATACTCCCTGGTGGACGGACGACCGCGGGCAGTATGGCATCAATATCCTGGGCATCCTGGAAGTGACGCCGGCGCGGGGATGATGAAGGATCCGCAGATTACGCAGATTAACCACGGTGCGCGCGGGGATGACGGATAATCCGCGGATTACTGAGGGTAATAGCGGCGCGGGCCGCACGGTCCGCCGCAGGGATAATACCCGCCGTGGAACAACTTGCCCTTCCGCAGGCCCGCCGCGCCGCGGAGGTCGTCGAGGCCGGCGGCGTTAAACTGCCGGCAGGCGGCCAGCAGGACCATGGCGCAGGCGGCGGCGTCTTCTTCGGCGTCATGATGCCGGAAAACAATGCCCAGCGACCGCGCAATGTGGTTGAGGGCATAGCTGCCATGCCGCGGCCATGCGATGCGGGACAGCACCAGCGTGCAGTAGTAATCCGTCTCGGGATAGGGCGCGCCGCATTGGTCGAGCGCATGGCGGAGGCAGCTTACATCGAAGGCGGCGTTGTGCGCGGCCAGCGGCCCGCGGATTTGCGGCCAAAGCCGCGGCCAGTACTCGGCAAAGGTGGGGGCGCCGGCGACCTCCCGCGGGGTGATCCCGTGAATGGAAATATTGATCGGATCGAAACGCAGCGGTTCGGGCCGGATCAACTGGCTCATCCGTCCGACTACCCGGCCGTTTTCAACCATGGCCAGGCCGACGGCGCAGATGGACGACCGGTCGCCGTTGGCGGTCTCGAAATCTATGGCGGTAAATCTCATGCCGGTATTCCAACCATCTCTTTGGCGGAGGTTGCCGTCAAAGGATGGAATCAGGCTAAGCGCACCGCGCCTGACTGTCAAGCCGGAATCATGATTTCTGAAGGCCGGCCGCATGCCCGGTCTGCAAACGGCCGATCAACCGGGTACACCCTGCGCCGGCGGGGGCGGCGCCGGCAATTCAGGCTGGCGGTTCGATCCCAGGATTTCACGGATAAAGTCTTGCTTGGCGTGCGTGTAGGCTTCCCAATCGTTCGGGAACTGTGCGATGATTGCCTGTTTCAGTTCGGCATAGCGCTTGCGCACGGCGAAATCCTGGCGCAAAATTTCGCGGAAGCGGAGGTAATCCTTCCATTGCTGACTCTCAAGCGGTACGACATGGAGATGAACCATACGGACATCCGGTTCCGACTCCATGCTGAATAAATGGCCGCCCGCATCGCCGGCATTGCCCCGGTAAATATACCCAATCGCCGTCAGCCGTTCCGACAGGTGCGGGAGCGCGTCGGGCTTGGATAAAGCCGCCGCCAGGTCCAGCACCGGCTTGGACGGCAGGTTGGGTACGGCCGTGCTGCCGACATGCTGCACATCAGCCACCAGGTTGCCGATGGCATCCTTGACCAGGTGGCAGGCTTCAGCGCCCAACCTGGCCCATCCCGGGTCATAGTCAAGCACCTGCACGGTATGACGTTTCAAACCGATCATATTTGTTCCTTGTGGCAGGTTAAAACACTCTCCGTATCTGTTTTTTTCGCCGCCGGCGTGAAAACTCCTGAATTCGCCGGTTCAGAACTGTCCCAACCGAACCGCAGAATATCGAACACTGAGCTACAAATATCAAAATCATCCATCCGGTATTTCCGTCTTCCCTTCGACATTCCCAGGTTCTTCATTCTGCGGTTCGGGGCGTTCCGAGTCCCAGGAAGATGTTTGAACTAATTCATTGGAACCAATTTCAGCCCCTCAGCCCCTTTTTGTTTTTTACGTAACCTTTCATTCCTGCCGCACAAAGCGGCAGCGGCGGCTTTTGCAATTTGCTGAATCATTTCTGCATTTTTTTATTGATCAAAGGAATATCAGAAAACAGAAAAATAATCAATCCGAAATAATAATTATAATTATAAATCATCCGGGCAATCAGCGTGGGAACGCGGCGTGCACCGCAGGGCTAGGCCGGCGGCCGATTTAGTATTTGGCCGCCGTCGCTGGCGGCCTATGGAAAGCCGGTGAAACGCAATAAAACGAAGTGAAAAATGACGGCGGTGGCGATGACCGCCGCGGCGGGCGCGAAAATTCCGCTCAGCGAGTGGAAAAGATTGGTTTTGAAATGTTCGTTGCTGACCACCAGGCAGACATGCACTGGCGAGAGCATCTGCCCGATGTGGCCGCAGGCGTATGCCAGCATTGTGTATGCCAGCAAAACATACAGCGGCGGTTGAGGGCCCAGCAGGCTGGTGACAATTGGAAAGCTTGCTCCCACAAATCCAATCGCCAGGCCGGTTGTGAGCCCCGCCAGGAAAGGCAGCAGCATGATCATTGCCAGCAACGGGATGCCCCAACGCGCCATTTCGCCCTGCATCACGGCGATGGGGGTGTCTCCGTCCGGCAAGGGGGCTTCGATAAAGGCGCCGTAAATGCGCACGGCGGCGACAATCAGCGCCAGGTTGATGGTTCTGCCGGAAAGGATGGTTTTTTTCCAGACCGGCCAGGGCAGCGGCCGCCAGCGCTCAACTACAAGCATGGCCAGGAGAATGCCGAAAATCATGGGGCCATAACGGTTGGATGTCTGCAGCGACGGCAGCCATGCGCTCAATCCAGCCAGTGCCAGACGCAACATCAGATATCCTGCGATAACCGTGAATATCGGCAACAATAATTGATGCAAGGGAGTCCCCTGCGGAAGCGCACTCTCGGCAGCCGGCTCCGGCTTGATTTTCCGCAGCAGGCAAATGTAGCCGGCGGCTATGGCCGCAATTGAAAGGGGCAGGCCCAGCAGGATGAATTGCCAGACATCCAGTCCGGTGATATGCATGGCCAGCAAAACGCCAGGATACAAGGGCCACCAGAATTCCCAGATATGCCTGAACCAATAATTGGCCCTGGCCTTGTAAACCGCCGGGACTAGCCCGGCGTCATCGCAGTGATCAACCAGCGGCGCCGAAAAAATCGCGCCGCCCGGCATGGGCAGAAACCCGATCACGGCCGGCAATGCCGCCATGGCGTGCCGCCGGCCCAGCCGGCGCCGGATGGCGTCCACCAGGTCGCGCATAACTCCCGCCGCCGACATCTGGGTGGAAAGCCAGATGATGAGAAAAATGACCAGCATCAGGCAGAAATTGTCCAGGGAAAGCAGGCGTTCGGCTGCGACACGGATGCCGCCGGCCGGCGTGTGCCCGCCCAGCAGGCCGAGGGCGCAGGTTCCCAGCAGTACGCTGGCCGATAAGTTGCGCGTGACCCGGTTGGCCGCCAGGATGAGTCCGAGCGAAGCCAGTATTACGGCCAGCATGGGGATGTTTGTCATGGCGGAGCAGGTCATCATTATTTCGCGTGCTTCTAACGTCCTCTTTTAAAAACACAGGCGACACTAATAACATGCGGCGGGCAGCCATCCAAGTTTATTTAAACCCCTTGCCCGCGGCGGCCAGACGATTGTCTGCCAGGGGGTTGCCGCGCGCGCCTTGGACGCGGGACGCATCCGGCCGGACGCCGGATTCCCCGCCGGCGCGGATGGTATTCTAAAAATACCACCAATTCGAATTGTCGTTGGGGTTTTCATTCTGCATAATGACAACGATGTATTAAACCGGGCTGATTATGCTGACACCGCGTCAACATGTTGAAATCGTCTTGCATGGCGGATGCGCCCGCCGGACGCCGTTCACCATTTATTCCCAGATGGCGCCGGCTTGCGCGGCGGAGCGGGAAATGCGCAACCGGGGGATGTGCCTGGTCAAGAACGCCACGGTGATCCGGGTGGCGCGCCCCAACGTCAAGGTCCGTGAATCCGTCAGCGCGGGAACCGGCCGCAGGATTAAGCGGACCGTTTACGAAACACCGGCGGGGGAGTTGAACGCGACCTCGGAAGATCAGGGCTTCACCCGCTGGCAGCAGACGTATCTTTTCAAGACGCCGGACGATTACCGGGCGCTGGAATGCTTCATCCGCGACGAGCAATACATCCCGGATTACGCCGCTTACACGGCGCTGGACAAGGAGTTGGGGGATGATTTCATCCTGCCGGTCTGGTTCGGCTCCGACCCCATGCAATGCCTGATTTCCCACCTGATGGGGCCGGAAGCGTTCTGCATCGAGTGGATGGAAAACCGGGATGAGGTTTTAAAATTATATACGGCGCTTTACGACAACCGGCGCCGTTTATGGCCGCTGGTGACGGCTTCGCCCGCGCGTTATGTCAGTTGCGGGTCGAATGTCACCGTGGAAATCGTCGGACGGGAGCGTTTCGCGCAGTATTACCTGCCGTATTTTCAGGAAACCGCCGATTATCTGCATCGCGCCGGCAAGCGGCTGGGCTACCACTTTGACGGCAACTGCCGGTTGCTGGCGCCGGCGATCAACGCCAGCGGGCTGGATTACATCGAGGCTTTCACCCCGGCGCCGGATACCGATATGACTTTGGCCGAAGCGCGCGCCGCCTGGCCGGACAAGGTGCTGTGGATCAATTTCCCATCATCGGCGCATATTAAACCGGACGCCGAAATCACGGCCCTGGCGGTTGATCTGCTCGGGCAGTTGCCGTCGCCCGCCGGGATTTTATTCGGCATCACCGAAGACATGCCGCCGGATCGGTGGCGCGACAGTTGCCGGGCCATCATGACCGGGCTGGAACAATATGCCGCGGATTGTCCGGGGCGGTATCGCGCGGAAGAAATATGACGCGGGCCGGCCCGCCAACCATGACCGGGAGCGACGCATGCAAAAATGGAATTTCAGGCTGCCGATTCTGGCGGCGTTGGCGATGTTGATTCAGAACGACAGCCGCGGCGAAGAGTTGCGCCCATGGATCGGGACGTTTCTGTCGCGCAAGCCGGGAGTGGTGGATCTCGGGCCGAGCCGGCGTTTTGAAATCAAGCCCATCATCCGCGATCTGGCGGAATTTGGGGTGTCGGACGTTTACTTCGGACACAATCAGGGCCGCGGCGGCCCGTTTTACCATCCCACTGCCGTCGCTCATCTGAAGGCCCACGGGGTGTTGGGCGAGCGTGATTTCCTGGAGGAGCTGCTGGCCGAGGCGGATGCCCATGATGTGCGGGTATGGTTGCTGTGGACGCCGCCATCCGCCGGCGAATCGCGCAGGGAGCAGCCGGGTTTCAAGGATGGCCTGTACGCGCTGGACGATTACTCCCTGGCCAGCCCGGAGTTGCGGCGCGTGTATTGCGATTTGATTGACGAACTGGCGGAAAAATATTTGCCGCGCCATCCCAGCCTGGCCGGCATCTACCTGCATGAAATCCATGCCGGACTTGATCCGATGAACCGGCCCGTGGATTTGGAGCGGTTTAAAGAATATTGTCGGGCTGAATTCGGCGCCGCATATGCCGGCACAAACATGCCGGGGATTGATCCGGATGATGTCTGGTCGCGCCGCTACCTGCTTTACCGCAATCATGTCACCACTGAGTTCGTGCGCGCCCTCGCTGACCGCGCGCGCTTGCGCGGCTTGAAGACCGCGTTCTGCCACTATCCCGCCGAGACCAGTTCCGGCTGGCCGATCGGCGCGGATGTCCTGGATCTGGAGCGGGTGACGGACATGATGTGGGAGGTGAGTTTTGCGCTGGAAAACTGCAAGCATTATTATTCCATCAAGGGCGCCATGCTGGACTTCGGGCCGACTTACCGCAACAACAACCCCGCGTTGAATTACGCCTCCGCCTTCCACGGCTACCCCCTGAGCTATTTCGAATTTGCCACGCCGGTGTATGTTGACGAAATCCGGGCTCATTTTCCGCCCGCTTCGCCCTGGCATCAGCAGTATGGCGACCCTTACACCGGCCATGGGGGCAAGACGGAGCGCGAAGTTGAATTGTTCTTCGGCAAAAAAAACATGGGCCAATGGTTGCGCCTGATGGGCCGCTGGCAGGGCGGCGCGCCGCCGGCGCAGATCAGCGCGGCCATCAATCCTACGCCATACCTGATGCTGCGCCCGCGGGGCCATAGCCAGTTCTTTGTGGATAATGTGGCAAAATTGATGGAGTGCCTGACGTTGTGGGCGGATGTGGACGGCATGATCAGCGGCTCGCTGGCCATGCCGGAAAATCTGCGGCGCTATGAAACGATCATTATTCCCGAAGAACATGGAACCGGCTTGCGCGAAGAAGTATTTCGACAGTATTTTAAATATGTGGAGGAGGGCGGGCGGCTGCTGGTGGTGAATACGCCCATAACCACCGCCGCGCCGGATATGACCGCCGCGCGGGATCGCACCGCGGAATTATGCGGAGTGGCATGGCAGCCGGCGGCCATTACGGCGCTGACCTTTGTGGCGGCGGCGGACCTGGCCGTTACGCCGCCGCCGCCGGGCCGGGCCTGGCGGCACGGCGCGCTGTCCAATGCCGCCGCGGAAGTCCTGGTCAAGCGCGCCGATAACGGCGCGCCATTGCTGACGCGCCGGCGGTTGGGCCGGGGCGAGGTTTATTTTTCGGCGTTAAGCTTTCAACCAGGCTTGGAAGATTATTTCGTTTCCCTGGCCAAACTGCTGGCCCAGCCCCGGTTCTGGCTGGAAGGGCCCGGCGGCATGCGCATCCTCGAGGCGGTGCAGAAGGATCATCAGTTGTGCGTGTCGTTATGGGGACAAGGGGGACGAGTTTTAAAGGTGGATGCTGCGCGCGCCGGCCTGACCGGCGCGGAATTTCAGGTGCGGGACATCGTTACCGGCCGGATTTTCGCCGAATCGCTTGCCGCCGCGGCGCTTGTGAACGAGGGCGTGTCAATCTCGATAACCTACAGCAATCAACCGATGGTGGTCGCCGTGGGCGCGCCGGAGGCGCTCCGTGATTATCCAGGACTTTATGCAAGCGCCGAAGTGTTCCGCGATTTGCGGGAACGCGCGCCGGTGGCGGAGAATCCGCAAGTGCCGATACTCGTGCCGGAAGGGCCGGGCGCGCGCATCGGTGTGTATCACCTGGGGTTGGGCGCGGAGGAAATCGTCAAAGCGGCCGGCGCTGGCGGAATGCGCGCTTTCACCCTGCCGCGCCTGGACACGGAAGCCATGGGGTATGCCGATGTGATCGTCATCCCGCAGATTGCCGGCACGGTGGAGTTTTTCAACCAGGCGCGGCCGGTGTTGCGCAAATTCGTGGAAAATGGCGGCGGCATACTGCTGACGCATGACGCCGTGGGGTATCGCGCCCACCAGTCGGTGTTTCCGGAAGTAGGCGTCGGGCTGGAAAATGTTAAAGACGATCGTTTGCAAACCGCCGGCCGGCATCCGGCCGCCGCCGGCATTGCGCCGGGCACGGCTTTCAATCCTGGCTTTCGCTTCGATCATGTGGCCATTAAACCCGGTCCCGCGGGCACGGGCTTGGTGGTGAATGCGCAGGGGGCGGCGGTACTGGCGGCCGGGAAGTTCGGACGGGGGCGGGTGGTTCTGCTGGGTACGCTGCCGGGCGTGGCGGGCAGCCCGAAAAGTTCCGACGGCCGGCCGGCGGCGCCCGTCGGTGTTGAGTTGGAAATTGTACGCAACGCCCTGCGCTGGCTGGCGGAGAAAGCCCGCGCTGAATAACGGCCCAGCCGTTATTCCGCCGGTAACTTTATCCATAAATTTACATATATCAGCGGTTGATCATGTCCACAAAATCCCTGATAATTGTCACGATTGATTTTGACGATGAAGTCGTTTTGCGCCGGCGTGCGCTGACGGAGGCCGACATCCGGGGATTGTTGACGCGCCTGAAAAAATGCGGGGTTGACGGCATTGTCTGGCGCCTGACCTGCCTCGGGCAGGCGCATTACCATAGTAAAGTGTTGCCTGGCCCGGCCTTTGATAAGGCCGACTTGAAATATTGGCAGGATTGGGTCAGTCAAACTCCCGCCCCGGCCGGCATGGGGGCGGGAACAAGCAAGGCCATTATGAACGCGGGCGAGCGTGAAGAGTGGACGAAATGGCTGCAGCAGACTTTAACTGCCATGGACCCGCCGGATGTGGCCGGGCGCATTTGCCGGGAACTGGGCTTGACTTTTCATTTGTGGGTTGACCTGTTCGACGGGTGGTACCCCGGCGTCTATCTGCCGGTGTTGCGGGAACATCCGGAATGGTGCTGGACGGATCATACCGGCACAAAATATCTGCGCGGGGCGGCCAGCTACGCGTTCCAGCAAAATGTCGGGCGCCTGGAGCGCGTGGTGGAAGAGATCAAACGTTATGAGGCGGATGGGCTGTATCTGTGCCTCTCCTGCCATTCCCTGCACTTGGTGGAGCATCCGGATGCCCTGGCCGCCGGATACGGGTTCGAACCTCCGGTCCGCCGCCGCTTTGCGGAACTGCACGGACGGGAGCCGGATGTCAATGCCGCCGACCGCCCGCTTTTGAACCGGGTGCGCGGCGAATTCATGACCGCGCTTTTTGAACGGGTGCGCCGGCGGCTGGCCCCGGCCAGGCAATTGATCCTGCCGATGCATCTGCATCCGGACATGATCAAGACTTCGCCCTACATGTCGGGGCCGGTAGCGATCAGTTATTACCAGGATTACGGCGCATGGCGGCGCGCCAACCTGGGGCAGGGCTTTGTCCTGGGCGATTACGAACATGTGTTCACCTGGACGGAAAACTGGCGCCTGAAAGGCTTGCCGGACGGAAATGCGCGGACCATACCGGCGGAACATGCGAGCGCATTGCTGCCGGGGATTGACTGGGAGCGCTGCCCGCACTATTATTTCAGCGGTTGGATGGGCGGCCGGCAGAATATAACGCAGCGCCTGGAGCGCATGCTGGCGGCAAAGCGGCGCCACCCGCTGTCCGGCGGCTGGCTGCACGAGGCCGCGAGTTTCGAGGAGGCCGGCGCTTGGGACTTGCTGGCGCAATACGCGGCGGCTTGCCGGGGGATAAAGTGAGGGTTTTTAATCAGTTCGATTGTCTGGACATAATATTGCGGCATATTCGAAAAAGCGGTTCCAGGGAGGTTTCATGCAAATCAAGCGCAACGCAAGGGAAGCCGGTTGGAAGGCATTGTTGCTGGGGATGCTGCTGACATTGCCGGCCATGTCCCAGACGTGTTATGTCTCGCTGTCGGGCGGCAATGTTGACCCTTTTGACAGTTGGGCCAAAGCCGCGACAACCATTCAGCCGGCGTTGCAGGCTGCGGCCACCAACGGCTGGAACACGGTGCTGGTGGCCACCGGCACTTACAACCTGGCCGCGCAGGTGGCGGTCACCAATGCCCTGACCCTGCGCAGTTGGAACAACGGCAGCCTTGACCCCGAAAACACCATTCTGGACGGCGGCGGCGCGGTGCGTTGCCTGTTGGTCAGCAACGCGGCCGCGCGGGTTGAGGGCTTTACCTTGACCCGCGGCGGCGCCGTTACCCACGGCGCGGGGACGCTGATGTATTACGGCCTGCTTGACAACTGCATTCTTACATACAACGGCGGCACTAACCTGGACGTGTGGGGCGGCGGCGCCTGTCTGTATCAAACCGCCGCCATTGTGGGCAGCCGGATCATCGCCAATGCATCCGGCCCCGGTGTCAGCGCGGGCGGCGTGTTAATGAATGAAAAAGCCCGGTTGGCCGATTGCATCATCGCCTTCAACACCAACATTCATGTTTCCAACATTTCCCACGGGGGCGGCGGTATAATGATGTCCGGCAATACCAGCGTGGAAAACTGCCGGATTATCAGCAACTTCAGCATCAGTTACGGCGCCGGGATTTATACCGGCACCGGCGCCAACAGCACCAACATCATCCGCAATTGCCTGATTGCGGGCAACCAAGTCACGCATTCCACCGGCGGCGCCGGCATCACCATGGTGGCCACTGGCATGGACAAGGTGACGCTCGTGCAGAATTGCACCATCGTCAGCAATTTTTCGCCAACCTATGCCGGGGGAATATATTGCCGTAATCCCGCCGGCAATATGGTGGAGAATTCCATTGTGTATAATAATAACGGGAGTTGGGCGCAAAAGGATTATTATTATTCCAGTACAGCCGGTGGCACATCCTTCTGGACCAACTGCTGCACCAGTCTGACCAATTATTTTTCCGGATCCGGCAATACCACGAATGCGCCGGTATACGTGAATTTCGATGAATGCAATTACCGGCTGCCCGGGGATTCTTTCCTCGTCAATGCCGGCATGCCGCGGGAATGGATGGGGGCCTCAACCGACCTGGACGGGCATCGGCGGATTGACCGGATGAGCGGCCTCCCGGATATCGGTTGTTATGAGTTCATCCCGCAGGGAGCGATTTTCAATTTTCGATAGACATCCGGCGTGAAATTATCCACCACCTGCCTGCGTTATGCTGAAGCGTTGCCGGACGAAGTTGTTCGCTTGCGGGATGCCGGCGCCATGGTTTATCTGCCGCTCGGGTCGCTGGAGTGGCACGATACGCATGCTCCGCTGGGGACGGACAGCGTGATTGCCGAAGGCTTGAGCCTGCGTCTGGCCGAAACCACCGGCGGGGTGGTGCTGCCGCCGCTCTGCTGGGCGTTGACGCTGGCCGATGCGGCCAAGCCGCCGTATGTCTGGGAAAAGGCGCGCGGCTCGCTGGGCCTGGGCGCGCCGGACATCTGGGAGGCGTTCCTGCGCAGCCAGGTGGACGCGCTGTTGCGCGACGGTTGGCAGACAGTGGCGCTGGTGGCCGGCCATGCCGGCAGCCTGGAACGTGAAATTCTGGGCCGGTTGGCCGCGGAGCATGCGCAACCCAACCAGCCGCAGGTGGCGCTGATCAATCTCTACCAGCATGTTGCCGGGGATCATGCCGGCTATTTTGAAACCAGCCTCCTCCTGGCTTTGCGCCCTGACAGCGTACAGGCCGCGCCGTCGGAAGGCAATCCCTGGGCGCGCGCGCCGGCATCCGCCGCCAACGCGCGGGATGGCGGGCAAATGGTTCGCGAATGCCTGGCCGGGGCGTTGGATGTCATCCAGGCTGCACGCGTTCGCCGGCATCCGCTTTTGCCGCCGCCTTGCCCGATGTTGGAAGGCGCGCGCTTGCCGGCGCCGTGGGCGGCGCAATGGATTGCGCCGGACGCGCCGGCGTCCGACAATTTTTACTTCCTGGCTCGCGGCGTGTTTTCCGTGCCCAACCCACCGTCATCGGCCTGCTTGCACATTACCGCCGATGCGCGCTATACGGCTTATTTGAACGGGCGCCGGGTAGGCTGCGGTCCCGCGCGCGGATCGCATCGGCGCTATTTCGTGGACACTTATGACGTTGGCGCCTGGCTGCGGCCGGGCGAAAACTGGCTGGCCGTTGCCGTGCACTGCCCCGTCCAGCCCACTTATAACTCCGTGCCGCATGCGCCGGGTTTGCTGGCGGAAATCCCCGGGCTGATCGCTACGGGCGCCGCCTGGGAGGTTCGGGTGGACCCGGCGCATAATCCCGCCGCGCCATTTTTCACCAGGCAACTGGGTTATGCCGAATGGCAGGATTTGCGGCTGGAACCCGCCGGCTGGACCACCGGCCGGGATGCGCCGGGCTCTGAAAACACAAACTCCGGCGCCGGCCGCTGGCAACCCGCCCGCGAACTGGCCGCGGCCGCGGAATTCGGCGGCCGGGCGCTGTCCCTCCGTCCGATTCCCGACTTGACCTGGACGGAGCGTCTGCCGCTGCGGGTAGTCGCCGCGGGGCGGGTGCCGCACCTGGCGGAAGGGAATTTGGCCAAGCCCGGTTTTGCCGAAATCATGCAGGCGGAAATGCATTTCGCGGGCGATCCCGCCGATTTTAAAAACATGGGCGCGCTGGCGGGGCATACCGGCGGGAGCACCATCCATCCGGCGCCCGGCGCGCCGGGCGCGTATATAATTCTCGATTTCGGCCGTGAAATCGCCGGGCACCTGCTGCTGGAGGTGGAAGGCCCCGCCGGAATGATTATGGATGTCGGGTATGACGAAGGGCTGGATGGCGGCCGCCTGGTGACGTATCGCGGCGCCTACCGGTTCGCCGACCGGTTTGTCCTCCGCGCGGGCCGGCAGACCGTCAATTCCCAGATGCACGCGCGCGGGTTTCGCTATGTGCAGTTGATCTTCCGCCGCCTGAAAGCGCCGGTGACGCTGCACGCGGTGCGCGCCGTAGAGCGGGTGCATAGCGCGCCGCTGCGGGCGGCCTGGTTTTGCGCGGGCGATCTGCGATTAAACCGGCTCTGGAAAGCCTGCGCCAATACAGTCCGGTTGTGCGCCCTGGATACTTTTGTGGACTGCATCTGGCGCGAGCAGGCGTTTTGGGTCAACGATTTTGCCGTGGTCAATGGTTACTACCTGGGGTTGACCGGTGACGGAAAATTCTCCGCGCACAACCTCCGGCTGGCCGCGGATGGCATCCGCCCCGACGGGCTGCCGCCCTGCGTCTATCCCGCCGAGCCGGTCAAATCCTTCCCGAAGATGCCCGCCCTCTGGGCCCTGGCCCTGGCGGATTATCATCTTTACACCGGCGACCTGGCGCTGCTGCGGGAGCTTTGGCCGACGCTGGAAAAAGCCCTGGCCTGGTACGACGCGCACCGCGCCGCGGACGGCTTGACGCCCGATCAGCCCGATATGTGGAATTTTGTAGACTGGGGTTACCGCGCCGCCGGAGCCGCGCTGGCGGGGAAAACGGCAATCCTCAACATGCTGATCGCCGCCGGCTACAAACAAGCCGCAATCGTCGCCGATGCGGTAGGCCAGCCGGGGCGGGCGCAAGCATGGCGGGAGCGCAGCCGGGATGTAGTACGGGCGTTGAACGCCGTTTTGTGGGATGCCACGCGCGGCTGTTACCGCGATTGCACCCAGCCGTCCGGCGCCGCGACTGCGAGCCAGCATCCGCTGGCGGTTGGGCTGGCTTTCAATCTCCTGGAAGAACCGCAGCGCGCGGCCGCCGCTGCGCGCCTGCTGGACCCCGGCCTGATCCAGGCGGAATTATATTTCCAGCATTTTGTTCTGGCCGCCCTGGCGGCGCTGCATCGTCCCGCCGATGCCCTGGGCGTCATCCGCGGCTTATGGGTCCCGATGCTTGAGCAGGACGGCGATACCATCTGGGAAAGCCGGTTCGGGCGCGCCGCCTTTCAAAATAACGGCAGCTTGTGCCATGCCTTTGCCTGCGCCCCCCTGCGCTTTTTGCAGGAGACGGTGTTGGGCGTCAGGCCGCTGCAGCCGGGATTCGCCGAGTTCAGCCTCGACCCCCAACCGGCGGGACTGCTGGGCGCGTGGGGCATTGTGCCCGCGCCGCAAGGATTGATCCGGGTCAAATGGACCCAGGCGCCCGGCGGGCCGGTCAAACTGGAGGCGGAAATTCCGGCGGGCACGGTCGCCTGTATGGCCGATGGACGCCGTCTCGATGCCGGGCGGCATGTGCTTGAATGTTGATGGCAGGACCAGAATGCCGGAAATTCCAAAACGTATTTCACTGCCGGGGCAGGCCGCGGAAATCATCGTCCGGGGTTTGCGCAATGGCGAGTGGCGCGGCAAGTTGCCGCCCGAAAGAAGTTTATGCGGGCAGTTGCAAGTCAGCCGCACCACCTTGCGCAAGGCGCTGCGGATTTTGCGCCAGCAGGGGCTCATTGCCACCGTCCCGCACCGGGGCACAATCGTGCAACATCCGGCCGCCCGCCGCCGGCGGCGCGCCAGCCGGCGGGTGGTGGGGTTGTTGCTGGGTGAAGCGTGGGAGTTGTTGTCGGGCCAGAACCAGGTGTTTTTTTCCAACCTGGAACAATATTTGCTTAAACAAGGATATCTCTGCGAAATCCGCGTGCAGCGGGACTTGCGCAACGGCGGATTCCGGCATGGCGGGGACATGCTGGCCGGCTCCGAAGCGGCCTGCTGGGCCATCTGCGCGGTTCCGCTGGAAGTGCAGCGGTGGTTTTTCGAAAACAAAAAACCGGCCTTGGTCCTGGGATCATGTTTCCCCGGGATCAAGTTGCCCGAGTTGGACGTGGATTATGCCGCCGTTTGCCGTCATGCGGCCATGACCTTGTTGGAACTGGGGCATCGGCGGCTGGCCTACCTGGCGCCGCAGCGGCAATTCGCCGGGGATTTGCTTTCCGAGACGGGCATCGTTGGAGCAACCCGGGGATGCGCAGCGGATATTATCCGGCATCCGGGGACGCCGCAGGGAATCTGCCGCGCCCTGGAAGATTATTTCGCGCGTCCGGCGGCGCCGGCTTCCGGATTCATTGTCGCCGGCGCTCTGCCGGCCATCACGGTTGCCGGATGGATGATTTCGCGCGGGCTGCGGATTCCCGGGGACGTCTCGCTGGTCTGCCGGGACGATGACCAGGCGTTGGGCGCCTTTGTCCCGCCCATCGCCCGCTATGGCGTGGATAATCGCGAATACGCCAGGCTCTGCGCGAAAATCCTGGCGCGCATGGCGGAGGGCGGATCGCATCTCTCCAAGTCAACCCGCTTGATGGCCAGATTCGTGCCGGGCGGCACGCTCGCCCCGCCGCCGCGGTGAGCGGATGCGGTGGTTTCCTGAAAATACCACCGATTTCGTTTCCCGGCGCGGGTGCGGTCTATTATCTTTATGGATAAATGAAAGGAAATACCATGCCGAATAAAGAACCGTTGGTTTATCTGAAGGGCCGGTTCATGCCGGCGGCCGAGGCGCATGTGGCGATTTACGACGCGGCGGTGGTGATGGGCGTGACGGTCACCGATCTGCTGCGCACGTTCAATCACAAGCTCTTCCGGCTGGAGGATCATATCGCCCGGTTTTACCGTTCCTGCCGTTATGCGCGGATCAATCCGCCCATCGGCCCGGAAGAAACCGTGCGCGTCTGCGCCGAACTGGCGGAGAAAAACGCGGCTTTGCTCCCGCCGGAATCGGACCTGGCGCTGGTGCTGTTCATCTCGCCCGGCGAATTGAAGCTTTATGCCGGCAGCGCCGGCATGTCCGGGGCAATGCAGCCGACTTTCTGCATCCACACTTTCCCGCTGGCGTTTCAGCTCTGGCATCGGGCGTTCACGGACGGTATCCACGTCGTCACGCCTTCGATCCGGCACGTGCCGCCCCAGTGCGTGGATCCGAAGATCAAGCATCGCAGCCGCATGCACTGGTGGCTGGCGGATCATGAAGCGCACCTGGCCGATCCGAAGGCCGTGGCCTTGTGCCTGGACCTGGCCGGCAATGTCACCGAAACCGGCGGCTCGAATTTTGCCATCGTCCGCGATGGCGCGGTCATCACCCCCCCGCGCCGGCAGGTGCTCTGGGGGATCAGCCTGGCGACGGTGAGCGGCCTTTGCCGGAAATTGCAACTGCCGTTCATCGAGCGTGAAATCCAGGTTTACGACATCGTCAATGCCGACGAGGCCTTCATGCCGACCACGCCGTATTGCATGGCGCCCGTAACTAAAATCAACGGCTTGCCGATCGGTTCCGGCCGTCCCGGGCCGGTGTTCCAAAAAATTATCGGCGAGTGGAGCCGGATGGTCGGGCTGGACATTGTCGGCCAGATCATGCAGGGCGGCGCCGGCCTGGATCAAGCGTAGCGGCCGTAGCGCTGAATCGCCGCCATGGCCAGCCGCATGCTGGTCAGCCGGGTGCCGTTGTTGATCGAGCCGGCGGTTGTGAACCGCAAACCGCGCTCCAGGCGCGTCTGGTTGAAATCCCGCAGAAATTCCATGACGATGCCCATCTCGTCGTTCCGGCTATAGGTGAAAGGCGCCAGTTGGCCGTTAATCACCGCGCGCGGCAGATGCCGCCGGATTTCCGCCACGGTTACCGTCGGGCCGAAATTCGTCCCGGTCAGGTTGAGCCGGCCGAGGATGGGCAGGATATGCGACATGGCCGAATCGCTGTGCTGGTAACGCCGGTCGCCGGGAGCGGGGCTGTAAACGTCAAAGATGCCCTGGAGGATGGGGAAGGCGAATTCCTCGTACATGGCGGGCGTGAGCAGGCAGCAGTTGTCATCGGCAAAACTGAAGCCATGCGGCGCGGTGGCAGGGGTGTAGCCCGCCTCTTCATCCAGCACCTTCGCCCGCGCGAGCATGCCCTTCAGGATCGCATCGCGCAGACGGGCGGCCAGCGGCGGATCGTCCAGGATCAGGAAGAGCAGTGGTTCCACGCCGTAAATCGAGGTGGCAAAAGTCACCGGCCCGCGTTGGTAGCGGTAAAGCGGCGGCTTGACGCCCTGTGCCATGAGGCGTTCCTTTGCGGCCGGCCATTCCGGCGGCAGAAAAAATAATTTCGGATTTTCCAGCCGGCGCGCCACCCGGTCCAGCAGCGCCGCCAATTCCGACGCGTCATGGGCGGACTGTTCCAGCCACCACGACTGGTCATGCCACACGTTTTTGGCGTCAAACAGATCGCCCAGGGTCTTGACGGGCGGATATTCCCGGCCGGGATCGCGCGGAGTTTCTCCGAGCAGGCGCCGGCCGACGATTTTTTCCGCCTGGTCGTTGTAGGCCTTGTGCAGTTCCAGGCGCCAGGCATCGTCGTGCTGGTAGCGCCAGTAATCCTCCGGCACGCCCAGCTCGCTGTAAACGCATTCGCCTGTGAGGCTGGCGCCGAAGGCCGGCTGGGGAATATGCGCGCCGAACGGATCGGCCTGGGCGATGGCCTGGTCCGCCCAGAATTGCTCCAGATTCACCGGCGCCAGCCCGGCGTTCGCATGCGTTGCCTTAACCAGGTCCTCCGCCAGTTTTCGATCGTCATGGTTGTGCATATGGTGCCTTTCCAAAATGGGTGAATTCTTGAACAAATCGGATTGAAATGCAATGCCAGATTTCCGATCGCGCGAATGTAACCGCTCAGAATGCACGGAGCAGAACAAGTTTAGCCGCAAAAAACACAAGATGCAAAAATTCTTCCACGTGGTTTGACGTCATGTCGATATATTAATTATTATTTGAATTTTGATTGACATTTGAGGCGTACTTTGTTTTTATATTGTTAAATATGTAAAATATATGTGTAATTATAGTGGTTATATAACAGAATAATGCAAAATATAGATATATATCATGTAGGCAAATCCAAGAAGTTCCGGGATATTGTCAGATATGTGTGGCGCCGGCGCGGGATGGCGACCCGCTCGGATGTAGCGCGCGATCTGCATTTAAGCAATGCCACGGTATTCCCGGCAATTGATCAGTTGACGCGCGCCGGAATTCTGGAGAATGTTCCATTGCAATCCAATGCCAAGGGGCGTAAACCCAGCGGGCTCCGAATTGCCGGGCGGCAATGTTTTGCGCTTGGCATATCCCTGCACAGGGAACGGGCCGAGATCGCGGCTTTGGACGCCAGCCAGCAGGTAATCTGTCAAATTGAGATGGAAAAATTGCCAACCAAGGGCGATGCGCTTTTCAAACAATTGCTGCCGGCCTTGATTAAATTCATGGGCGCCAATGGGCTTCAAGCATCCCGCCTGGCGGGGGTGGGCGTGGTTTTGCCCGGGTTTGTGGATCACAAGCATGGCATTGTCAGGCAATCATCCTGTTTTGACGCCCGGGTTCAAGTTCCGGTTGCCGCTTTTGTCGAAAAAGCCCTGGGTTGCCGCTGTATGGTGCTCAGCACCGCCCCAGTGCTGGCGCTGACGGAAAAGGAATGGGGTCTGGCCTCGGAAATGTCAACGTTCCTGTATTATTGCGGTATGGGACTGGGAATGTTTCTGGACGGGAAGCTGTTCATGGGGCATCAGAGTTACGGCGGCGAACTGGGTTTTATGAAATTCAACGACGACCGCAAACCCGACGCCGACAGCCGCACCGGCACTTTTCACTGGGCCTCGCCCTTCCGCCAGGTCGGGCTGCGGCTGGAAACCCTGATTAAGCAAGGCGCGGAAACCATGGCCGCGGCCTGGCTGGCGGAAGGACGCGCCCTGTCCCTGGATTTGATTATCGAGGCTGCGCTCCAGGGCGATGCCCTCTGCCGCGGCCTGGTTGCCGAGGGCTTCCAGGTGGAAGCTGAAATGATGGTGAGCCTGAATTACCTGTTTAATCCGGAGGCGATTTTTTTGCAGCCCTGGACCGCGCAATGCCCGGATATATCGCTGGACATTGTCAACCGCCGGCTGGAGTTGTGCCGGGTGATCAATCCGGATGTCAAGGTCAAGGCCATGGCTGCAAGGCATGGCCGGGCTGACCTGGCACGCGGGGTGGCCATGCTGCCGCTGAACCGGTTTTTGAGCGGTGCATAAGGAGAATCATTACACTGGAGATAACATGCAAACGAAACCATTTTTAATGCTGGGGTTGTGCTTGTTCCGGTTCCTGCCCGGCGCGGATGCCGTTGACCTGCAGGAGGCCAGTTACGCCAAATATTTTGACCGGGCCCAGGCGTTGATTCCGGGAGTGACGGTGGTGGAGCAATCCCTGGTTGATGCCGATGCCTGGGAAATCAAGGGCGGCCGGCTGGTTGGCGCGGATGGCGGCATGCGGGTGGAGGCCGATGCCGCCAGCGTGGATTTGATCTGGAAGGGGCGTTTTCCGCCCGCCGACAGCCAGGATGTCCGGTTGGAATGGCGGATTACGGCGGATGCGCCGGCCCAGGTCATGTGCCATGTATTCACGGACGAACGCTTCAACCGGGTCGGCGGGTGGCAGCCGGCAGATGGCAAGACGAACAGCGTTCTTGTTTATACGCCGCCCTGGCGCCGTTATGGCGATTTGGACAAGCAGAGATTTGACGGGGTAAAATTTTCAGTCCACGGCACAAATCTGGCGGGTTCGGCGTTTACCGTCAAATTGGCGCGGCTGAAATCGGATTATTCCGAAGGATTTTTCCGTTGCAACCTGGAGCTTCCAGCCGGGGAAATATGGTCGGCCGCGGCCGAGGTCGGCGACGCGGTCACCCTGTATGTGAACGGGCGGCCGGTGGATGATGCAACGATCATCATGCCGCGGCCGACTTCGAAGGGATCAAGTTATTACCTGTCGCGCCGGGTGGACTTGCAGAAATATTTCGTCCAGGGCCGCAACGTGCTGGGCATGCACGTCAGGCGGACGGGTAACGCGCCGGCCGCATATTTGCGCGGGGCGGTGATCATGGCGGACGGCCGGCGCATGCCGCTGGATAGCAATACCGATTGGGTGTGGCACAATGCCGCTCCCGGCGGCTGGGCCGACCCGGGTTACGATGACTCAGGATGGCGCAGGATTTTGGACCGGCATGCGAGCGCCAAGGATACGAAGCAGTCTTTCGGTTATCGCGGCCAAGACGCCATGGCCTCGCGTATCACGGCTTTCGGGTTCTCCTACCGACCGCGGGGCAATCTGCCTTGCTATGACGGATTAATCCGGCTGTGCAATCCAGCGGACAATAAATTGTTCTTCAATGAAGATAAAGATTTTCTGCTGGAAATCTGGATTCCGCCCGGATTCAAGGGCAAGCAGCCGGAACTGGCCTGGGAAATCCAGCGGTATCATCCGGATGGAACATTTGAGGAAGCGGCGCAAGGCAAGGTGGTAAAATTCGATTTGGCGGAATCCCAAACCGAAGGGGTGTCCGAAGCACCGGTTAAATCTTTGGTTGGGAAAATAAATTCCGTGCGTCTGCCGCGCGGGATTTACGTGCTCACCAGCCGGTTGCGGGTCAATGGTGAAGTAATCGAGGAACGCGATCCGGAGGCGCTGGTGGTGACCGGGCGGGTGCGGATGGAAAAAGTCGCCGGGGACACCCTGGAGCAGGGGCTGGACCTGGCGCTGGAGCAGACGATTGACTTTACCGACCCGGCCGATCCGCATCCGTGGTTTGAGACAGATCACAAGGGTCCGATACCGGCGGGGCGCTGGGGCAGCAATTACTATCACACGGTTGAGCCGGCGCTGATCGTCGAGCGCAACGGCTTGAAATACCGGACGACGCGGCCGGTGGATTGGGCGCAGTTTTCCTGCCAGGTGGAATTCGGGCATCCGGGCGACTGGTACCTGCTGGCGCTGGAGTACCCGGACGATGCCGAACGCTGGATCGGCGTGTCGTGCAATGCCGACCGGCCGGCGGATCATTTGCGGAAGGCGAAGCCGGAAGAGCGGTACAGCGCGAGTTCGAAATGCGGGCCGGCGATCTGGACGGGGGGCAAGTATCCCAACACCGGCCGAATGCTGGAGATGAAGTGGCTTTACCGGCCGGACCCGGGCGGGCATGCGATTAATGTGATGTCGTTAATGAAAGACACCGCGGCGGCGGCGGCAAGATTGAAGGTATATCACGTCCAGGGGCGCCTGAGCGAGCTGGATGCCGGCGGCCGCCCGGAATTTGCGCAGCGCCGGTTCGGCATGGTGACCGAGCGCACTTATCCCTGGGTGAACGGCATTTACAACCTGTTCAGTTCGTTCGACAGCGGGCAGGTCATCTTACGCGGTGATCAGGGCGCTGGGCAATACACCAACAATGCCATTGTTGACTGGTGCGAGCATCTGCGGCTGCTGGAGGACGCCGCCAGCCATTACGCCGAATACATGCGGTTTGCCGGGCAGAACCTGCACGCCATGGGGTGTTTCCAGTACGGCGATGACAATACGGCGTCGCAATATATCACCGGCGATCCGCGGATTCATGACAGCTCGGAAAACATGCTCGCCCGCGTATTGGCGGCCAATGGCCTGATGTTTTACGCCTCGGTGGAATTCATCTGCACCCAGCGCTTGGGGCGTAAGACGCCTAAGCCGGAATGGTTTTTCACCGACCGCGAAGGCAATAACCAGGTTGCCATGTGGGCCGGTAAATTCCGGAATCTCAATTTTCTGCATCCCGAAGTAGAGTCGGAAATGATCGAGGTGGCGCGGCAGTTGGCGGAATGTTACAAGCATCAGCCGAATTTCCTGGGCATCAACTGGACCGCTTATTTCGACGGATTCTTCATCCCCAGCTATCGCAGCACCGGCGCGCCGGCGCCGGCGTTGGACCCGATGGAAAGAGGTTACGGCGATTTAACCATCGGCATGTTCGAAAAAGATACCGGCATCAAAATTCCGGTTGCCGGCGCGAACCGTGAACCTTCCGCCTGCGAACAACGCTACCAGTTCCTGACTTCCGCGGAAATGAAGCCGGTATGGCTGAATTGGCGCGCCCGGAAGATGGCGGAATTTTTCGCCAAGGTCAACCAGGCCATCGGTGCAGTCCGGTCGGGGCTGGAAACTGTAGCCGGATGCTATTTGAATACCGCGCACATCTCGGAGTGGAAAGCCCGGAATATCCTCTTCCCGGATTACCTCGATCAATGGGGCTGGAATCCGGAAACGTTTCAGGAGCTGGAAGGAGTCTGGTTGATGCCCTGGTTGCCGGTGGCGGCGCGTTACGCGCCCGCGGCGCGCGCCCATGGATACGCGTTCGGCTGGCAGGGCAACCATGACCCGGATTTCTACCGTCCGTTTAACATTTTGAATAAACGGGCGATGATGCTGCATGCCGGTTGGATCGAAGTCGAGCGCATTGCGGCGAATTATCCTTACCGGGCGGGCTGGCCGCGGCCGTACCAGCAGACGATGATGGGGCAGCAGCGGGAGGAGATGGCGCTGGAGCCCTATACCCAGGCCATGATCGGGATGGACCCGCAAATGGTAATGATGGGCTTCACCGATGTGTCGCCTTACGTGGGCGTGGAGGGGATGCAGCGTAAATTCGCGCGCGTGCTCCGGCGTCTGCCGTGGGGCCGGTTCGAGCCGGTATTGAACACGGGGTTTGACTCAAACTTCGCCATCCGCGCGCTGCGCGCGGGCAATGATTATCTTTTCTATGTCGCCAATCCGGGATACTGGCCGGTCACCGGGACGGTGACGCTGGCCAATGCCGGGGAAGTCATTGACCTGGTGTCGGGGAAATCCGCGGCGGTGCAGGACGGCGCCATCCGGGTGGCGCTGGAGCCGTTTGGCATTGCCGCCTTCCGCGCATCTGAAATCTCAAACTTGTCCCGCGCCCAGCGGGATTTGAAACCTCAAATGCCGCAAATCACTGCCTGGACGGCCGACCCGCTCCCGGCATCGGAGCTGGCGCATATGCAAAACATGCTGCGACTGGCGGAGGATGCGGCGGCGCAGCCGGGGATGGCGGAATTTCTCGGCGCGCAGGATTATGGGGTTTTGACAGGCGGCATGGCGGCGGCGGAACATGCGCTGGGTGAAAGCCGGTATGCGGCAGCCTGGGCGGCCCTGGCCGATGCGGGATTCTGGACAGTCGTGCGCCAGCAGGCGCCGGAAATAAAATTCCTGGAATTCACGCGGCTGCGCGAGATGCCGGCGCCGCTGCTGGATGACGGCCTGGCGCCCGTGATTGACGGCGTCTTGGATGACCACGTCTGGAACGATGAAATTACAAAACCTGCCGGACGTTTTGTCACGATTGGCAAGGCCTATTCCGAATTGGAGACAGATGTGCGCGTGGCGGCCGCCGCCGGCAAGCTGTGGCTGGCTTTTGAAATGCGCGATCCGGAACCGGCTAAAGTCCGCGGCGTCACCGACAGGGAAAATGTCCGGGGCACCATCTGGGGTTCCGGCGACGATATCGCGGTGTTTTTCATCATGCCCAATGCATCCAATTATTACCAGTTGGCGGTCACCGCCAACGGCGCGGTCTTTGCCCAGCAGAATTACCTGCGGGACGGCCGCCGCACCGGGGTGAATTACGATTATGCGCCGGACTGGAAAGCCGTTGCCGCCCGGAGCGATCAAGGCTGGAACGTTGAGGTGGAATTTGAACTGGCGGATGCCTTCGGAGAACGAATCCGGAATGGTGACGCGTGGAAATTCAATTTTCACCGGATGTTCCGCCTGAAGCAATATCCGCTGGAATCATGGTCCTTTAATCCCGGGGACTTGCATTCCATCGGACATTTCGGGACCGTGCGCTTTGAAAAACCGGAACGTTGACATTGCCGGCAGAATTACCGGATTCAGCCTTTCATCTAATCGTTATCAGGAGAAAAAATGAAATGCGCATTGTTGGCAGGATGTTTGTTGGGCGCTGCGCTGTCGAACGTTCCGGCAAGCTCATGCCTGGACGGTTCATACGCGGAATATTGGGGACGGGCGGACGCGCTCCTGCCGGGGATGACCCGCCTTGCTGAAGATTTGGCGGTGGCAGGCGAATGGGAAATTGTCGGCGGCCGGCGGGTGGAGGCCCCCGGCGCGGCCGGCATTGCCGCAACCGCGGATGGCGGGACGCTTGCGTTTATCTGGAAGGGCGGCTTGGCGCGTGAATATCCGCTGCTGACTATCGGGCTCAACCTGGCGGCGGAACTGCCGGCGCCGGCGCAGGTTCTGTTTTACCTGTATGCTGATGGCGAATTTAAAACGGAAAAAGGCGCCAAGCGGGTTCAAATCAATGCGGGGAACCCGACAAACTTGACTTTCCATATTCCGCCATCGCGCGGGGCCCGCCGTTATGGCGCCGCCGGCGCGGGTTTGGTTGACGGTTTTAAAATTGAGTTCACCGGCAGTAACCTGGCCGGCCAGACCGTTGCATTGCATGGTCCGCGTTTGACGGCTGAGTATTTTGAAGGCTTTTTCCGCCGGAACATCTTCATTCCGGAAGGAGCTGTCTGGGAGGCTGTGGCGGAAGTAGGAAGTTACAGCGAGTTTTATGTTAATGGGAAATTGGTGGAGGATGAAAGCATTGTGCTGCCCCGGCCGGTAAATACCGGACCCGAAATGTATGGATCGCGCCGGATTTCATTGAAAAATCACATCCAAACCGGGAAAAACACGCTCGGATTGCATGTCAAACGGTTTGGCAGCGCGCCGGCGGCGTATCTTTGCGGATCGGTGATAATGGCGGACGGCCAACGCATTCCGCTGGACAGCGGGACAAATTGGATATGGAATCGGGTCGCGCCAGATAATTGGCCTGCGCCGGGTTACAACGATGCCGGATGGATGCAAGTCAAAAATCAGTCCGAGATGCCGCGCGAACATGGATTGGGTTCATATTATAAAGGCGATGCAGCCGTCGCATGCCCAATGGCGAATATCGGTCTTTCCTACCGTCCGCGGGGCAATCTGCCTTGCTATGACGGATTAATCCGGCTGTGCAATCCAGCGGACAATAAATTGTTCTTCAATGAAGATAAAGATTTTCTGCTGGAAATCTGGATTCCGCCCGGATTCAAGGACAAGCAGCCGGAACTGGCCTGGGAAATCCAGCGGTATCATCCGGATGGAACATTTGAGGAAGCGGCGCAAGGCAAGGTGGTAAAATTCGATTTAGCGGAATCCCAAACCGAAGGGGTGTCCGAAGCACCGGTTAAATCTTTGGTTGGGAAAATAAATTCCGTGCGTCTGCCGCGCGGGATTTACGTGCTCACCAGCCGGTTGCGGGTCAATGGTGAAGTAATCGAGGAACGCGATCCGGAGGCGCTGGTGGTGACCGGGCGGGTGCGGATGGAAAAAGTCGCCGGGGACACCCTGGAGCAGGGGCTGGACCTGGCGCTGGAGCAGACGATTGACTTTACCGACCCGGCCGATCCGCATCCGTGGTTTGAGACAGATCACAAGGGTCCGATACCGGCGGGGCGCTGGGGCAGCAATTACTATCACACGGTTGAGCCGGCGCTGATCGTCGAGCGCAACGGCTTGAAATACCGGACGACCCGGCCGGTGGATTGGGCGCAGTTTTCCTACCAGGTGGAATTCGGGCATCCGGGCGACTGGTACCTGCTGGCGCTGGAGTACCCGGACGATGCCGAACGCTGGATCGGCGTGTCGTGCAATGCCGGCCGGACCCCGGAACACCTGCGCCGCGCCAAGCCGGAAGAGCAGTACAGCGCGAGTTCGAAGTGCGGGCCGGCGATCTGGACGGGGGGCAAGTATCCCAACACCGGCCGAATGCTGGAGATGCAGTGGCTTTACCGGCCGGACCCGGGCGGGCATGCGATTAATGTGATGTCGCTGATGAAAGACACCGCGGCGGCGGCGGCAAAGCTTAAAATCTACCACGTAAAAGGGCGGTTGCCGGAATTGGATGCCGGCGCCATAACGCCCGCCGGGCAGCGCCGGTTCGGCATGGTGACCGAGCGCACCTATCCCTGGGCGAGCGGCATATACAACCTGTTCAGTTCGTTCGACAGCAGGCAGGTCGCCTTGCGCGGCGATAAAGGCGCTGGGCAATACACCAACAATGCCATTGTTGACTGGTGCGAGCATCTGCGGCTGCTGGAGGACGCCGCCAGCCATTACGCCGAATACATGCGGTTTGCCGGGCAGAACCTGCACGCCATGGGGTGTTTCCAGTACGGCGATGACAATACGGCGTCGCAATATATCACCGGCGATCTGCGGATTCATGACAGTTCGAAAAACATGCTCGCCCGGGTGCTGGCGGCCAACGATCTCATGTTCTATGCCTCGGTGGAATTCATCTGCACCGAACGGCTGGGGCGGCGTGAACTCGATCCGGAATGGTATTTTGCCGACCGCGCCGGCAACCGCGCCATCAGGTTGTGGGCCAATAAACCGCTGAACCTCAATTTCCTGCACCCGGCCGTGGAGTCGGAAATGCTGGAACTGGCGCGGCAGCTGGCGGAATGTTTCCAGCATCAGCCGAATTTTCTGGGCATCAACTGGACCGCTTATTTTTCCGGATTCTGGATTCCCAGCTACCGGAATTATAGCCACCCGTATAATGACGAGGTGGACCCGCTGGAAACCGGATATGACGACTTTACCGTGGGTTTATTCGAAAAAGACACCGGCATCAAAATTCCGGTTGCCGGCGCGAACCGTGCACCTTCCATCTACGAACAACGCTACCAGTTCCTGACTTCCGCGCAAATGAAGCCGGTATGGCTGAATTGGCGCGCCCGGAAGATGGCCGAATTTTTCGCCAAGGTAAACCGGACCATCGGCAAAGTCCGGCCGGGCCTGGAAACCGTGGCCGGCTGTTATTTGAATTTTGAGCATGTCTGCGAATGGCACAAGCGTCAAATCACTGTGGCGGATTATCTGGATTTGTTCGGATGGAATCCGGCGTCTTTCCAGGAGCATGAGCGGGTATGGCTGATGCCGTGGCTGCCTCTGGCCGGGCGGTATCAACCTGCGAGCCGCGCGGAAAACTACGCCATGTCGTGGCAGTGGAACAAGGATCCGGGATTTTACAGTGTCTTTGCCGGTCAGGCGCGCCGCGCCATCATGTTTCATGCCGGTTGGATCGAGGTCGAGCGGGTGGCGGCGAATTATCCTTGCCGGGCGGGCTGGCCGCGGCCATACCAGCAGACGATGATGGCGCAGCAGCGGGAGGAGATGGCGCTGGAGCCCTACACCCAGGCCATGATCGGGATGGACCCGCAAATGGTGATGATGGGCTTCACGGATCAAACGCCTTATATCGGCGTGGAGGAAATCCAACGTAAATTCACACGGGTGCTCCGGCGTCTGCCATGGGGCCGGTTTGAGCCGGTATTGAGCACGGGGTTTGACTCCAATTTCGCCATCCGCGCGCTGCGCGCGGGCGATGATTACCTTTTCTATATCGCCAATCCGGGATACTGGCCGGTCGCCGGGGCGGTGACGCTGGCCAATGCGGGGGAAGTATTTGACCTGGTGTCGGGCAAATCCGTGCCGGTGCTGGACGGCGTCATCCGGGTGGCGCTGGAGCCGTTTGGCATTGCCGCCTTCCGCGCCTGTAACACTGGAGCCGGGACACCCTCGTCCCGGTCCCCGATTACAATCGCCGCCTGGCAGACCGATCCGGTTCCGGCATCCGAACTGGCGCATATGCAGAGGATTTTATCCCGGGCGCAGGCTGAGGCCGGGAAGCCGGGCGGCGTGGCGGGTTTCCTGGGCGCCGAAGATTACCTGGTATTTTCAAATGCCATGCAAATGGCGGAAGCGGCTTTGGCGGAAAAGCGCTATGCGGCGGCGTGGGCGGCGCTTTCGGATGCCCGGTTCTGGAGCATCTTGTTTGAACAAATGCCGCGGATGCCGGACAATCTCACCGATGCGCTTGCGTTGAATGTGCGGCATGTGGGCGGCGGTTATATTCCCAAGGTGGACGGCATTTTTAATGATCGTATCTGGAAATCGAATTTAATAGATTATACCGGCCCGTTTGTCGGCCAGGATGGCCGGTATCCGGCGGCCCGCACCATTGCCCGCGCCGGCAAACCGGGGCATGTGTTGTGTTTTGCCGTAGCTTGCCACGATCCGACGCCGGAGCGGATAAAGGCCGGCGCGTCGGAGCCAGACGGCCGTGCCTTATGGCGGTCGGGCGATGACATGCTGGTCATCACAATCATGCCCGACGATAAACAGGTCTATCAGTTTGCGGTCAATGCCGCCGGAACCAAGTCTGCCCGGCAGATCGGCGGGCCGGCCAACAAGGCCTTCAACCCGGCCTGGGAAGCGGCGGTCGTAAAATGCGACTGGGGCTGGCAGGCGGAAATCGTCATTGAGCCGCGGAAATCCTTCGGCGGTTTGATGCAGGTTGGCGGCCAGTGGCGGATCAATTTACACCGGTTGTTCCGGCCGGATATGGCGGTGCCGGCGTCTTGGACATATACGGCGGATTGGCAATTGGGCGATCGAATGGGGCTGATCAATTTCAAACCATATCGCTGAGGACGATTTGCATGGATAATCAATCGCATGCAGCCGATGGATGGTGTCTGAACCTGTCGGGGCCATGGTCATTCGCCCTCGATCCGGACGACATCGGGTTGCGGGAAAAGTGGTTCGCCCTGGCCGCCCCGTTCGATACCCCGGTCAAAGTCCCCGGCGCCTGGCAGGCGCAGGGCATTGGCGATCACCGGCACCGGCCGGCGCCCAGCCAGAGCGTCATGCCGCCGGTGGAAATGGAAAAGGTTTCTTACCGCGGCACGGGTTGGTATCGCCGGTCCTTTCATATTCCACAAACCTGGCAAAACAAGCAGGTTTGGCTGAATATGGGCGGCACGCATCCGGTATGCGAGATATGGCTTGACGGCCGGCCGGTATGCAAACATATCGGCAGCCAATTGCAATATCGGCTGAATATCACCGGCTTTGTCCAGCCCGGCATGGAACACGCGCTGACCTGCCGCATTTCAGAATTTCCCAACGAACCGCGCGGACGTAATTACCGCAATCCCCTGAGCGGAACTTTCCTGGACTGGTGCAACACCTGGAGCGGCATTTACCGGGAAGTGTTTTTGGAGGCTAAAGACGCGGTCCGGATTGACAATATCTCCGTCTTTCCGGACATTAAAAACCGGGCCGCCAGCATCCGGATCGCGCTGGGCAGCGCCAGTCCAGCCGCATATTGCGGGGTGCGCTTGAGCGCCGTGATTACGGGGCCGGACGGCGGGGAAGCCGGCCGGGTCGAGAGCGCGGTGGACGTCATCCAGGAGCAAACCGTTGTGGAATTGCGCGCGCCCATGGGCGAGGTGCGGTTATGGTCGCCCGACACCCCCGTCTTGTATGGCATTGCCGTCACCCTGTCCGGCGCGGGCATGCATGACGAGTGCCGGGACCGGTTCGGGATGCGTGAATTTGCCGTCGATGGAGACAGGATTCTGCTGAACGGCCGGCCGGTCTGGCTGCGGGGATTCGGCGATCATGTAATGTTTCCCCTGACTTTGGATCCGGGCGTGGAGCGGCCGCAGATCGAGAAAGAACTCAAACGCGCCCGGGAATACGGTTTTAATCTCGTGCTGCATTACGTCATGCCGTTCAAGGAATACCTGGATGTGGCCGACGAGGTGGGATTGCTGGTGCAGGAATGCCCGATCCTGACCTCGGCGCGCGGGGGCGACCGCGAAGTTTACATGCAGCCGGCATACCTTGAACAATGCATCCGTCAAAACATCAATCATCCCTCGATCATGGCTTACGCTTTCACCGCCGAGGTGTATTTCCATAACCGGGAGTCGCGGTTTATCCGGGATTTGGATTGCCTGGTCAAGGCCGCCCGGCAGCTGGATCCGACGCGGCTGATCAACGCCTGCGCCGGCGTGGACCGGGCATGCGCGGAACGGGACGACACCGACATCCTGGAAATGGCGGGCGGCAACAGCTGTAATCCGGCCGAACTGGATGTCTGCCGCAAGCCGGTGCTGTTGCATGAATACCGCTGGTGGTCTTCCTACCCGAACCCGGAATTAAAGTCCAAATACGAGCAGTCGGCCATGCGTCCGTGGTTTATCGAGCTGGCCGAGCAGGTGGCGCGCGACAAGGGCTTTTACGATCTTTTGCCGGTGTTTGTGAAAAACTCTGAAAAGCTGCAGGCGCTGGAGCGGAAAATCGGGCTGGAAAAAGCCCGCCGGGCCCGGGGCGTGTGCGGCTACGAGTTGTTCCTGGGCAAGGACACCGGCTGGGCAATTGAAGGTCTATGGGACGATTTCGGCGATCCGAAAAACGTTTCCGCGGCGGAGTTCCTGCGGACCAACGGCGAAACCGTCCTGCTGATTGACAAGGATTACTATTACCGCAACTATTGGGCCGGCGAAAAAATCGCGGTGGATTTATGGCTGTCACATTTTGGCCATGCGCCGCTGTCCCAGGCCCGGATCAACTGGAGCCTGACCGCCGATGGGGGGAAAGTACTCGATTCCGGCCGGCTCGATCTTCCGGAGTTCCCCTGTTATGCAACTGAAAAAATCGCCTTGCTGAAAATTTACCCGGCCGGGGTAAGCCGCTCGACCCGCGCGGTTTTGCGGGTCGAACTGCAGGCGGGCAAACTGCGGATTGACAACGAATGGAATTTCTGGATATTCGCCCGCGACCTGGTTCCCCGGCCGGCGGGGCGGGTTGCCAACATCGGGATTCATTCCTATTATTATGATCTGGATTTCTTTGTGAAAAAGTCGCCGGCGGATTCATTGGAAGGCTTCGATTGCGTGGTGACCAACACCCTGAACCGGAATTTGATAGAATATCTGCGGTCCGGCGGGAAGGCGTTGCTGATCGCACAGGGCGTATTTCCGGCAATCTTCTGCGAATTCAAGTCCAACCTTTATAACGGATCGCCGTCAGGCAATTCCGGGACGGTCATCGCCGACCACCCCGCGTTGCAGGGCTTTCCTCATGACGGCTGGTGCGACCTGCAATTCTACGGCTTGATCGAAGACGCGCCCGTGATCAACCTGGACCAGTGGCCGGTAAAAGTCGAGCCGATCATCCGCTCGATCAATAATTACCAATTGGGCATTAACCGCGCTTATCTGGCGGAAGTTAAAGTCGGCCGGGGCGCTTTGATGACCACCACGTTCAATTTCAAGCCGCTGCGCGGCATTGGCCGGTATTATTGCGAGGTCGAAAACACGTGCCTGTTGGACCGGCTGCTGCGTTATGCCATGTCGCCGGCATTCACGCCCGCGGCGGAAGCGCCGGTATCGTTTTTCGAAAAACTTGCGGGGTGCGCAACCGGCGTGGCGGACGCGGGCGCCGCCAGTCAGAATCCCGCTTACCTGGTTAATTCCGGAGTTTAACGTTCGATCGAAACACATAACCGGAGGTGGCAAGTGAAACCAAGCAAGATTGCCGTATCAGTCTGCTGCGCATTGTGTTTTATAGCCGTCTGCCGGAGCGCGACCTGGCACGTGGCAACCAATGGGACGGATGGCGCAACTCCGCCGTGGGGTGAAAGCTGGGATTACCCGTTGTCCACGCTCAGCAATGCCGTGGCGCGCGCCGCCAGTGTCGCCGGCAGCCTGATCCTGGTTTCCAACGGCCATTATGCGTTATCCGCCGAAATTATCCTTACCAACGGGCTGATCTGCCGCGGATTCAGCGGAAAGCCAGCCGACGTGGTGCTGGATTGCCGGGGCCTCTGCCGCGCATTCTTCATGAATTCATCCGCGGTGGAATCGGTGAGTGTCACCAACGGCAATCCGTCCAACCGCTACGGCGATGGCGGCGGGATTTACGGCGGCGCAAACAGCGTGATTTCCAATTGCATTTTGACCTTGAATAACGGACGTTATGGCGGCGGAATCCGGATCGAGGCGGGCGGCGTGGTGGCGGATTGCATTCTGGCCTCCAATAACGCAACGCACCGCGGCGGCGGCGCATACATTACAGATGCGCAATTTCTCCGCAACGGGGTGATTGGCAATTCGGTGTCGAATGACGGCATGGGCGGCGGTATCTGCCTTGCCGGGAATGCCCGGGTGGACGGGTGCGAAATCCGGAATAATATTGTCACCAACGGCAATGGCGGCGGGATTCATGACAGCAGTGCGGGATTGGTGGATTCCTGCCTGATTGCCGGGAATGTGGTGACCGGAAACGTTGAAAACAAAAGCGGCGGTGGAATTTTCGTGTCATCCAGTTCGGTGTATTCCAATTGCACGGTAGCCGGCAATCGGCTGGATTTGAATACAGGCGCTTCCTACGGCGGCGGCGGCATCTGCGTCCACACTTACGGAACACCGCAATTTTATAATTGCCTGCTTTGCAGCAATGCCGGGAATCACGGCGCCGGCATGTTTTTTAGTTTGAATACCAGATCGGTATTGGTGAATTGCACAATCGCGGGCAATACGGCCTTGAATAATGCCGGGGGGGTGTATATCAGGAACGGCAGCAACGTTTTCGTCAATACCATTCTTTTTGACAATGCCGCCCTGGTCGGCATTAATTCAAATTATCATGTCGCCGCCAGCGCCACGCCGGTGTTTTCCAATTGCTGCCTGGCGCCGGCGCCGGGCGTTGGTTTTGACGGCGGCGGCAATACCAACGCTTCTCCGCTGTTTGTCGATCTGGATTCCGGCAAATTCCAACTGCAGCCGGGTTCGCCCTGCGTCAATGCCGGACTATACCAGGCATGGATGGCCGGCGCGCGCGACCTGGACGGGCGGCATCGGCTGGACCGGTTTTCGCGGATTGTGGATATCGGGTGTTATGAATACGTTCCCATGGGAGCCATTTACCTCTTAAAATGATATGACTGCATGCTTGAAATATCCCGAACGCGCATTCGGCCCGGCGCCCTGGTGGGCGTGGCTGGGCGCCATGACGCCCGCAACCATTGACCGCAACCTGAAACGGTTTATGGCGATGGAAATATATGAAATCATCGTCATCCCGCTGTATGGACTCCAGCCGGCATACATGGGGCCGGAATATTTTGAACTCTGGCGGCATGCGTGCCGGCGCTGCGGCCAATGGGGCATCAAGTTGTGGATTTACGATGAATTCAACTGGCCCAGCGGCACGTGCGCCGGGACGGTGCTCCGCCAATATCCGCGGCTCCGCCAGCATGTCCTGCAAATCGCGCCCGCGCCGGCCGTCTCGGCCGGCGCGCCCGGCCGACCTGGAAAATCGTCTTGAACGATAAATTCCAACTGGCGGCTTACGGCGCGGAATGGGCCTGCAACACGACCGGGTACCTGGACACCTTGAATCCGGACGCGGTGCGCGCTTACATTGAAGCGACCCATGAGGTTTACCGCCGTGAAATCGGCGGATATTTCGGCAAGGTGATTCTCGGCTTTTTTACCGATGAGCCCGTCATGGTTGCCGGCGGCGTCGGCCTGCCTTACACGCCCCGCCTGTTTGCGCTGTTCCGGGAGCGGTATGGTTATGATTTGCGCCCGCGCATCCCGGCGCTGACAACGCCCGCGCCGGACGCCTTGCGCGTGCGCGGTGATTACTGGAAGCTGGTCGCCGAGTTGTTTCAAAAAAATTATTTCCGGCAATACGCCGCCTGGTGCGCCGCCCATGGCCTGCAAATGACCGGCCACCTGCTCCATGAAGAAATGCTCTCGGCTTGTTTGCACCGGAACGGCGACATGTTCGCGATGCTCGCGGAAATGCAGGTGCCGGGGATTGATGTGCTGCGCGCGGTGGCCAGTTTCGACGCCGGCCGATGCATTCCGGCGGCGGAAAGCCGCAAGCGGGATATCACGGGGAAATTGATCGAAAGCATCGCTTATTTCAGCGGCAAGGAGCGGACTTTGTGCGAGGCCTTCGGGTGCATGCCCCATAGCGCCACCCTGGCGGATTACAAGCACGCGGCCGACTTCCTGTTCCATCACGGAATCAGCCTGATTAACGACAACTTGTTCCCCGATTCGACGGGCGGCTTCCGCAAATTCTGCGGCTGCCATACCTTTCTGACGCCTTGGACGCGGCATTACCGGATCTTTTCCCGGTATGTCCGGACCATGTCCCGCCTGAATTCCGGCTCGCGCCTGGCGACGTCCGTCGGACTTTACTATCCCGGCGCGGACGCGCGGGCGCGTTACGCGCCGCCGCAATCGCTGGGATTGGGTCCGAATTTCCAGGATGCGGCCTGGGATGCCACCCAGGCCGCCTTGCACGAACTGGCGCACGGACTGCTGCGGCGGCATTGGGACTATTACCTGGTCTTCGACCAGGTATTGCAGGCGGCCAAAACCGTTCCGGGTGGACTGCGGATGCGGGAGTTCGCTTGCCGGACGCTGATCTTCCCGGAGATCCATTATGTTGATGCGGCGACGGCGGCGGCCTTGCGCCGGTTTGTCCGGGCGGGCGGGCGGATGCTATGCGTCGGGCGTGTGCCCATGGTCCTGGATCAATCCGGCCGGGCGCGGCCGGGCCGGTGGGGCGCGGCCGCGCGCGTGATTGAAATCCCCGCCCGCGGCGGGGAAATTGCGGCGGAAGCGGCGCGGCATCTGCGGGCGCAGGGCCGGCCGCCGGTGCAGATCGGCGGCGCCGGGGCGTCCGATGTGATGGCGACCCGGCGCGCAACGCGGGCGGGCGCCGTCCTGCATTTGACTAATTTCGGCGCGGCGGCGGCGGATTTGACCATCGCCCTGCCGGGCGCCTGGCGCAAGGTTGATCCTGTCACGGCCCAGCCGGGCGATTGGCTGGCCGGCGCCGAGCGGTTGCTGCCCGGCGAATCGCTCTTGTGCCTGCGCGCGCGGAAGCCGCGCGCACGCGCCGCCGCGCCGGCCGGCCGCCGGCCGGCCGCGCGCCTGGATGACACCTGGTGTTTGAATTTGCCGGAAGGCAATGTCGTATCGCTGCCGCTGGCGGTTTATGCCGGCCAACCCGCGCCGCGCCCGCCCGCTGCCCGGGCGGCAGGGTGGCGGGCGCCATGCGCTGAAAGCGCGCCGCTGGAATTGACGCCGGAGCAGTCCTGCTGGCTCCGGCGCGAAATTGAAGTTGCCTGCCGGCCCCGGCGCCTGGAAATGATCGTGGATGGCTGCGATGCCTGCGAGGTTTTTATCAACCGCCGCCGGGTGCCCCTGGCGCAAGCGCGCCGGCCGGTCTGGGACGACGGCAATCTGTGCGGCGACCTCCGCCCATATGTCCGGCGCGGCCGCAACGAAATACTGGTTCGCTACACTCCCGCCCGCATCAGGAAGTTTGTCGCGCGCGTGGTGCCGTTAAACGATTTGCCGCCTTTTGTGCTGCGCGGCGATTTCCTGGTTGCCAGCCGGGTGGACCGCCCGGAAATCACGCCGGTTCTGGCCGCGCTGCCGGGACGGGTGCCGACCGGCCCGCTGCAGCCGCGCGGCTATCCCGGTTTCGCCGGCGTGGCGGAATATTCCCAGGCCATCCGCCTGTCCCGGCTCGCCGGACGCGTCATGCTGGACCTGGGCCGCCAGAACGACTTGTTTGAAGTGGAGGTCAATGGCCGGCCGGCGGGCGTGTTGTGCTGGCCGCCTTTCCGGGTGGAAATCACCGGTTTGCTGAAGCCGGGGGCCAACCGCTTTGTGTTCCGCCTGCGAACGTCCTTGGGCGGGGTAGTGAAAAGGTTTTATGCCGGGACGGAACCCATGCCTCCGCCGGTCGGACTTTTGGAAACACCGGTCTTGTATGTATATTAAGGATAAATTACAGTCGCGGGCATGGCTGGCCGGCGCACTGAACGCCTTGGATTTTGGCGACGATGCGCCGGATATCATGGCGGCGTTGAATCGGCAGGGCCTGCTGCATCCGGCCAATATCGCCGCCCTGGAATTATGCGTGGAAAAGTGGCGCACCGGCCAGAAGTTGGCGGCCGGCGATCTGAGCGGCGTCACCGTTGACCGGTTTTTGTTCCTGAAGGCGATGTGCGCGCTGTTTGTGCCTCTGATCAGGACGCAACATGCCGCATTGGGGCTGCCCCGGGAAATTACCGATGAAACCTGCCGGGGGATCGGCGCCGGCGTCTTTGCCGCGCTCCGGGAGTATCCCGACGAACTCGTGCACAAGCTGGGGTGGGCCGGCCTGTATTGCCGGGAGATCATGTTCAAGGCCGGCATATTTGTTTACCGGCTGGCGCCGATTTCCGCGAAACTGCCCGTCTGGGCCTTCCGCGAACGCGCTTCCGGCAGGGTGGCGGCGCTGGCATCCGACGGCCTGGCAGTGGATGACCGGGGATTGATTTGTCAGGATGGGCAGCCGGCGGCGTTGGTCACCAGCCTGCGGCGGACGCCGGCGGCTTTCACCGGCAACCTGGTCGCACCCGCCGGGCGGATTACAGACCGGCGGGTCACGCTGCCATTGCCGGCCTGGGAAAAGATTCTAGCGCCCGGCGACTTCACGGCGGAGATACACATTCCGCCGGGACGCAGTATGGTTGCCACTGATTGCGGCAAGTCCCTGCGGCAGGCGGCGCAGGTATTTGGAAAAAACCTGGCGCAGCATGGCGTGCGCTGTTTTACCTGCATGTCCTGGGTCTTGAGCCCGGATTGGCCGGAATTGCTGCCGGACTCCAACATGGCCAAATTCATGCGCGAAGTCTATTTGTTCCCCATCAAGGCGGGACCGACCGCCGGCATTAACTTCGTCTTTCGCCGCTCGGCGGAGGAACTTGATTTGCGGACGGCGCCGCGCCGTTCGCGGTTGCAGCGCATCATGCTGGACAAACTCGCTCAAAAAGAGCCATTGCACGCCGGCGGCATGTTTATGTTATTGGAGGATGCCGGCAAATATGGCACTCAACCTTATCGATGAAAATCATTGGACCTGAATTTTGCGCCGCGCAAGTTTAGCGCGGGGCAAGGCGGCCAGGGAGCGGGTTGCTGGCAGGGAAAAATTCCGGGCTTGCCGAAATGGATATGCCGGCTGTTTCGAAGCTTGCCAACCTCGACCGTAAACCATAACATCAAACACTGCAACAAAACGCGCATTATTGAAGAGGTTGTATTATGGCGGATGGATTCGCAAAACAACGCTGGTGTCTGGAATTGAAATTGCTCGCGTTGCTGCCCCTGTTCGCGGCAAATATTTTGCCTGGGATAACCCCGGCCGCCATGTGCGCTATCACGCCGACGATCGAAAATCCATATGAAAATGTGGATTGGGGCACGGCCGATTACGTGCATTCAATGTCGCACCAGCATGGTTATGGCATCACGACCTTGCGGGAGTTATGGGAGATGGGCTATCGCCACGTAGCCTGGGCAAATTATTACCCGTCGGGCCCAAGGGATTTTCCGTTGCCGGACGAGTTTTTGCGGGAGCATCCGGACGCCCTGGCGGCGCCCAACGCCGAGCAACACAGCTGTAAGGATGACGGCTTGCATTTCAATGCCCTGGGCAGCTTCTATGCGACGGGCCATGGTGATTTTCCCCGGAAATTAGCGCGCGCTGTTTCCCCGCTCGAATATGAATTCCGCGGCTTGAACGGCTATGATTCCGCGGCGCCCTGGCGCAGTGTTTACTGGTTGAAAGTGGCGCTGGTGAAAAACAAGGACCATGCCGGAGAAAATGCGCCCCCGCCCTTATTGACGGTGGATGGCGCGGCGGAGATAAACAAGGACACCCTCGAACCTTTGGCGGCGGGCGATATCCGTGACCGGCCCTTGACTGCCGCGGGCGTTTTCGCGCGCGGCACGGCGCTGTATTTGCGCGCGGCATCCGAGTGTTTACGGGTCCGGATTGAATTCGATCCGGCCGCGATGCAGGTTGGCGCGCTGGGTTTGTCCCAAGGCGTCCACCGGCCGTGGCGCGACGCCTTCCGGGCGGCCCTTGACGGGACCGGGGTGGATAAGCACGGGAAGCGGGTCGAGGGCTTGCTGTATCCTGACGGGGGCGGCATTACCATCAACCATCCCGCGTCGAAATCAATTGACGGCTACCTGGAAATGCTCGATTACGATCCCCGCGTGCTGGGCATCGAGATTTGGAACGAACGGGGCAAGTTCGGCTTCGGTCCGTTGCGGGACGGGGAAACAATGCTGTATTACCGGCATTGGAATGAAATCCTGGCCACGGGCCGGCGCTGTTTCGGCTTTTTTGTCAAGGATCACGGGAAGCCGCGCGGCCGCAACGTGCTGGTGCTGCCCGGCAAGGCCGGGCGTTCGCGCGAGGAGCGCGAACATGACGCGCTGCGCGCCTACCGCAAGGGCTGCTTTTTCGGATCGCTCGGCGCGATAGCCGTGGGCCAGGATGCCATGCCGTGCATGCCTTATGATTACAGCGAGTTTCGGTTTTCCCGCATTGCGGTGCGGCGTGATGATGCCGGGAAACCGCTTGGTGTTGAGGCGGCGGTGGAGGGAGCGGATAAAACAAAGCGGCCGCATACCCAGATCCGCTTTATCACCGATGCTGGCGTTGCGCTGGTTGCCGATGATCAGGCGGCATATTTTGCATTTCCGTGCGACGCCGCCGGCGCCATTGCTTGCCGCTTTGTCCGGGTGGAGGCCTTTGCCTATCCCGCGCAGGACAATGCAGGGGCGGCGCTGACCGCGGAAGCGGTGGCGGCGATGAACGTCTACGAAATTTCACGCATGCACGATCGTCGGGGCGACGGGCCTGTCCCGGGTGTGCCGATTGCCGACATGATCTTTGCGCAGCCGATAATGATTAATTATCAAAGGAGCACTCCATGAAATTCCGAAGAGCGGGCCTGGTTGTTTCTCTGGCGATGCTGGCGGCGGCGGTTTGCCCGGGGGCAACATGGTTTGTCGCCACCAATGGCACGGATGGCGCGACGCCGCCGTGGGGCTCAAGCTGGGATTATCCGTTTGCCACCATCAGCAATGCCGTGGTCCAGGCCAATCCCCATGCCGGCAGTCTCGTGCTGATCTCCAACGGCATTTTTAATGTCACCAATCAAATCACGGTCAGCAATGGCGTGATCTGCCGGGGATTCACCGATAATCCCAACGAGGTGATCGTTGACGGCGGTGGAACGACACGCTGTTTTTACCTGTTGGGTGGTGTGCTGTCGGCGGTGACTGTAACCAATGGCTATGCGCCTTCGGCCAGTTTAAGCGGGGATGGCGGGGGCATATATTGCAGTGCCGCGGGGGTTGTGTCGAATTGCGTTGTCACCGGTAATGCTGCGGCGCACTATGGCGGCGGCCTGCGCGTGGATGGCGGCGGCGCCGTGGCGGATTGCATGCTTCTCAATAACGCGGCGGTTCGCGGCGGGGGCGCATATGTCAATAATGCCCAATTGTTTTCCAGCATTATCCGTGGCAACTGCGCGTCAGGCGGCGGCGGGCTTTATCTGGTCGGCGCGCCAAAAATCGCCGGTTGTCTGATTGTCCAGAATACCGCGAGTAATAATGTTGGGGGCGGGATATATGATGACCAAGCGTCATCCATGATTATTAATTGCCAGATAATCAGCAACACGGTGGCAACACCGGTTGCTGTGGCAGGGAGCGGCGCCGGGAGTCATTTGAGCGTATCCTATGCCACCTATTCGAATTGCGTGTTTGCCTTTAACACCTTCACCGGCGGCAACCTGTCCGGCGGTGGCATTTATACCGGCTCGGGCGGTTCGCCCCGGTTTTTTAACTGCCTGGTTTACAGCAATCTGGCATACGCGGGTGGCGGATTCTACAATCATTCCAGTTCTTCAACCTGGTTTAACTGCACGTTTACCCGCAACCGTGCCACCATTGACAGCACAGCTTCCGGCGGCGGCATGTATTTTGCAAACCGTGCAAACGTCAAAGGGTCGGTGGTCAATTGCATCATGTATGACAACATGTCTTTGCAGGCCGGTTCCAATTATTATATCGGCGCCAGCGCGACGCCGACTTTTTCCAATTGTTGCGCCATGCCGGTTTTGGCGGGCGGCCTTAACGGCAACATTGCGGCGGATCCGCTCTTCCAGTCTCCCGATGAATACAACTTCCGGCCGGCAGTCAGCTCGCTGTGTGTTAACGCGGGATGGCTTGAAGATTTCATGCTGGATGCATCGGACTTGGACGGCAAATCGCGGGTTGACCCCTATAATCGCCTGGTGGATATGGGGTGTTATGAATATCTGTCCCATGGAACGCTGTTTGGTGTGCATTGATAAAAAGAATCATCAGTTTGGAATTTGCCGGAGGCGGCTGGAAGCAGACAGTCATCACAGGAGCATGTATGAATTGGCGCAAACTTAAGGTCGTGGTCTTCGAAAGCGACGACTGGGGCGGATTGGAACGCGGAATTCCGGATATGCGGACGCAGAAACTGCTGAACAAAAACAAGGACATCGTCCAGGCGCTCAAAGTCAGGCTGAATGATCATCGCCGGTATTTCACCATCATGGACACGCTGGAGAGCACGGCGGACCTGGACGCCTTGTTCCAGATGCTGCTGCATTTCCGCGGCGGCGACGGTCGCCCCGCGGTGTTCACTCCGGTATATCTGCTGGCCAGCCCGGATTACCGGGCCATCCGGGCCAATGGATTCACAAAATATGTGGACATTGGCATTGACCGGCCGTATCCGGCGCTGTTCCGGCGTTGCGGTGATATCACCGCCAAGGCGCGCGAAGGTCTGCGGCTGGGGGTGTGGATTCCCGAATCGCACAACACCCGCATGGCGGCCCATATCGATCCGCACAAGTGGGTGC
>JAXGPF010000013.1:0-193092 GCA_040767085.1 Kiritimatiellia bacterium
GCTTTGATGGAAGTGCCGCTTTGGTACATGTCCACCATCGTTTGCGCTTGCTCTTCGTTGAATTTAGGTTTCTGCGGCATAGTTTCTCCTGTTATTGGGGTGTGTATTTACTTATATATGTAATATATATTCTAATTATAAATTTTGCAATTAAAAAATGCGTTCGTGCGCGCGTCTGGAGGAGGGGTAAAAGGCAGGATGCATTCAGTTACGCCAGCGCGGTCCGCGCCTGGACGCCGTTTAGGGAGAAACGGTCCACGGAACGGCCCGCAAAATGCGGGCCCACCCAACTATGCCTGTGATCCTTACCCCTCTGATTTATTCGCGAAGGTTGCGAAGGCGGAAACTGGCATGGCTGTCAACGGCGATCCGGGGCCGTCTCCGTCTCCGCCGCCGGCCAGGAAAAGCCGCATGGTTTATGCGGCGCGATCAGGTTGCGGTCGGCCAGGTCGCGGCGGTCGATCGGGAAGTTTGAGCAGTTCTTGGTCCGGCAGATGTTGTAAATTCGGCAAGCTGGCAGGCCGGCTTGGTCGCGCTTCAGGAACCGGCATCTCACGACCAGTTGACAGCAAGCGCCGCAGCGCCGGCAGGCGCCCTGGCGTTGGGCCAGACTCCGGCGCACGTAATCAAGCCGGAACACGTTCAGGAAAAAACGCCGGGGCGTTCCCCGGAGCAGGCGCAGGCGCGTACTCAAAGACTGGCGGTCGAAATTTAAAGAATCCATATGGTTGAACCGCTTTCCAGGATAAACTTGTTTTTAAACGCGGCCTGATTGTCAGGATTTTGAATTTATTTGTCAAGAATTCCGTCAAAATCGGACGCGATTGCATTGGGCATGACGCCGGTTAATGCGCGGGCCGGTGAAACCAATGCCGCCGGCGCGCGTGGCGCTGGTCGGTTTGCGTCAACACCGCGTGCATTTCTCCGGCGGTGCGGCAGGCCAGGAGTTGCTGGCGGCCATTTTCATCGAGAATCTGGCTGATGCTGGACATGAACTGCACGTGCGGCGCGGCGGTCATTGCCGGAGATAACGTTAGAATGACGATGCGGGTGGGCTGTCCATCGATCGAATCGAAAGCCACTCCGTCGCGTTTCAGACCGATGGCGCATACCAGGCGGTTGACGCCCGAAGTGCGGCCATGCGGGATGGCGAGGCCGTGTTGCATGCCGGTGGACATGACTTGTTCGCGCTGAAACACGGACTGCCGGGCGGCGTCCGTGTCGTCGATCAGTCCCTGTCGGTTGAGCAGTTCCAGCAGTTCTTCGATCACGGCCTGCTTGGTGCTGCCTTGCAAGCGCGGTTGCAGGGCGCCGGCGTCGAGAAACCGCAGCATGGCTGAGCGCAGGCTGAATCCCTGGACCGGGGCTTGCACGGTCTTGGCGATGGCATCATGGTCAATGGGCGTCCGCAGTTCCCGGATGGTTTGTTCCAATTCGGCCAGGACCTCGTACATCGCGGTATTGACAAAGGGAATGTCGGCGGGCGGGCAGTCGAAACTGATACTGTCCGGGCCGGCGGTCATACTGATGACGGTATGGCCCTTGCGGATTTGATAAATCTGATCGTCATGGCTGAGCGTATGCACGAAAAATCCTTCCGCCTCGAAAATTTCCATCAGGCGGTCCGCCAGCAAGTTTACCGTGCGGGACGAGGGGAAACGAAACACGACCGGCTTGGCGGCGGCCGGCTGGCCGGCGCTTTCCCGCAAGCCGGCGGCGGGATTGCGGAAAAGACCGACGAGAAGCGGCGGAGCCGCGAGCGTGGTCACCAGGGTCATCAGCACGCTGACGCCGAAGACTTCGGGCGTCAGCAGGCCGGCCGCCAAGCCAATGCCGGAGATGATCAGGGCGACTTCACCGCGCGGTAGCATGCCGCAGCCGACCCGCAAGGCGCCGCGCAGGTTGAACTGGCAGGCCAGGGCCGGCAAGGCGCAGCCGAGGACCTTGGCAATGACGGCAATCAAGGTGTAGACTGCGCCGAAAAGGAGGACGTTGCGCGACCCCAGCAGGCGCAGGTTGACCAGCATGCCCATGCCGGTGAAGAATACCGGGACCAGCAGGGCGTAGATGGGCTCGAGTTTTTCGCGGATGACATGGGCCACGTCGGCCTTGGAAAGCGACAGGCCCATGACGTAGGCGCCGACGATCATGGCCAGGCCCGCTTCCTCGAAAAGCCCGGCCAGCAGGAGCGCCAGCCCCAGCGCCATACTGGCGATGGCGGACCGTTCACGGAAGGTTTTGAGCAGGAAACTGATTTTGTGCGCCGCCAGCAGGCCGACAACCGTTGCGGCCAGCCAGATGCCGATGGCCTTGGCGGCAATCAAGCCGATGTGCGCCCAGTTAACGCTGCCGGAATGTTTCAAGCCGCCGATGACGCCCAGGCCGATGGCCAGCAGGATGATTCCCAGAACGTCGTCAATCACCGCGCCGGCCAGGATGGTGACGCCTTCCGGCGAATCAAGTTTGCGCTGGTCCGAGAGCACGCGCGCGGTGATGCCGACGGAGGTGGCGGTGGAGATGATCCCGAGGAACAGGCAGGCCGGACTGAAAAATCCCAGTTGCCGGCCGAACAGCATCGGGGAGAAAAACACACCGGTCAGGTTGCCGAGCAGGAAGGAAGCGACGACGCCGCCCAGGCCCACCAGGCTGCCGGCGATCGAGTAGCGCAGAAACAATTTGATGTCGGTTTCCAACCCGGTCATGAACAGCAGGATGATGGCCGCCAGCGAGCAGATGCCGTAAAGTTCCGGCGAGACGGGAAACCGGTCGTGCATGGGAAAGAGACCCTGCGGCAGCAGGCCGGGCAGCGGCAGGGCGCCCAGCAGGTAAGGGCCGATCACCAACCCGGCGCACAGTTCGCCAAGGACCCCCGGCAATTTGAGTTTTTCGAAGATCATGTTGCCGATTTTAGCGGCGAAGAGAATGGCGCCCAGCTGCATGATCAACATCATCATGCGGTGCGTCATGCCGCCGCCGGCCGCCGGGGTGCCGGCCGCCGCCGGGGCGCCGGCCGCCGCCGGGGCGCCGGCCGTATCGGCGAGCGCCAGGGTGGCGCCTGCGCCCAGGATAAACAACAAGACAGCGGCGCGTTTCAATCCGGATGGAATCTTCATATTAAAACATGCCTTTGAGGATTTTTGGGCAAACGGCGGGGACTTTCCACAAACCCCGTCAATTTGCAAGATAATTTTTTTATGGCCAAGGCGCGGTCTTTCCGGCATAATTTCGGGCAGTCAAAAAAACCGGATGACGCGCCATGCAATTTAATATCTGTACCTACGGCAACCCGGTCTTGCGCGCCCAAGCGCAGCCGATCGCATTGCCCGACGCCGGGATCGGCAGCCTCTCGCAGGACATGCTGGCGGCGATGAACGTCAAGCGCGGCGTGGGATTGGCGGCCCCGCAAGTGGGAGTCAGCCGGCAGATTTGCGTGGTGAGTTTCGATCCGAAACTGGACGCCGCCGCCCCCGATGGCCCGCGCCTGAACCCGGCCGTGGTGTTTCCGCTGGTGTTGATCAATCCGGTCATTACCGCCAGGGCCGGCCGGCAGACGGACCAGGAAGGCTGCTTGAGCGTGCCGGATATCTGGGCGCCGGTGACGCGCGCGCAGCAGATCACCGTGGAATATGACGACCTGGCCGGCGTCCGCCGCGAGTTGCTGGCCCGGGGCTTCCTGGCGCGGGTGATCCAGCATGAGCTGGATCACCTGCAGGGCGTGTTGTTTGTTGACCGGGTGTCGCCCGTGCGGAAGGTAGCGCTGGCCGGCGAGTTGAAACGCATGCGGCGCAAAGCGCTGGCGGATCAGCCGGACAGAAAGCAGGCTTGAGAAGGCGCCCGCCGCGCGCGGCTTGAATCTGGGGCGGCGGGATGCCGCCGGATGCGAAAGCTTATGACGGCAGGCAGTTCATCGCAGGTTGACATGGAGGCGCACAGATGTTGATCAAGGCTGAAAAATTCAACGGACGGCAGGCCTGGCGTTTGTCCAACGGCCAGGTGGACCTGGTAACGCTGGCCGGCGGGGGGCATATTGCCGGCGTATTTCTGCGGGGCGGCCCGAAAGTCAATCCCTACTGGCAGCCCAAGTGGCGGACCATCGAGCCGTGGCAATATCGCGCCGCCATGGCGGACAAGTATGGCGCCAAGCTTTTGGCTTGCATATCCGGCCATAATGTCTGCCTGGGCGTCTTCGGCGGTCCGTCGCCGGACGAAGCGCGCGCCGGCGGCCCGGGCTGCCATGGCGAGGCGCCGATCGTCCGCTGGCGGGTGTTGGGCCGGCAATGTTCCGCCCGCCGCCTGACGTTTACTTACGGCTGCGAATTGCCGGTGGCGCGGATGGCTTTGCGTCGGACGCTGACCATGCTGGCCGGATCGTGCGTGGTCGGCGTGCGCGAGGTGGTGGAAAACCTGGCGCCCTGCGACGTGCCTTTCACCATGTGCCAGCATGTGTCATTCAGCGCGCCCTTCGTCGAGCCGGGCGCGACGGTGTTTGACCTGGCGGGCAGCCGGGCGCATACCTTCCCGGGCATTTTTGGCAAATCCCAGCGCTTGCGGCCGGACACGGCCTTTACCTGGCCGGACGGGCCGGGCGCGCGCGGGAAGGTGGATTTGCGGACCATGGGCCGCGGCCGCAATAGCGATTTTTATACCATCCTGATGCATGCCCGCCCCGCGCAGACCTGGTTCAGCGCCATGCATCCCGGGCAGGGCATGCTGGTAGCTTACGCCTGGCGTCCGGCGGATTATCCCTGGACGGGCGTTTGGGAGGAAAACCGCGCCCGCACGGCGCCGCCCTGGAACGGACGCGAAGTGACGCGCGGCATGGAATTTGCGAACGCGCCTTTCCCGATGAGCCTGCGGGAAGCCGTGACCATGGGCCGATTCCAGGGGCAGCCCGCGTATCGCTGGCTGCCGGCGCGGGGCAGCGCAACTTTTGAGTATGCCATTATCGTCCGGCGCGTCGAGCCCGGGGCGCGCGGCGTGGCGGATGTCCGCACGGATGGCGCCGCCGCGGAAGTCAGCTTGATCTAAAGCGTAAGGTGCGGCGGGCTGATCCGGGTAACCTGCCGGCGGCGGCCGGGCTGCTTTTCTTCCGGAGCGTTATCAAGCTTGTGGTACGCCCAGTGCTGCAGCAGCGCGAACACCAGCATCATTATCGCCGCGGAGTACTTGATGGCGGTGGGCAGGGTGGTGGACCAGGCGGCGCCGCACACAATCAGCCACAAGGCGGCATGGGCGTCAATCGCGGTTAAAAGGTTCCGCTTCCTTTTAAAGTCCTGCAAGTTCACGACAAAATCCTTGGCAACCGCCGGGCTTCGGCTGGTGCAGTGTTGCAGCCGTTTGGCCGGGAAATCACCGGTGTCCGCAGGTCTGCTGTATAACCTACAACTTGTACCAAACCGGCCAGGCTGGCTCAAGCGAAAAATTTTTTAGTGAAAAATTTTTAAGATTAGAGACCCGGGGCGGGCTGGGCCGCCGGATTATATGATTATGCTCAGGCGGGCGAACTCCGCGCGCAAATCCTCCAGGTTGCGGGTTTGCAGCAGGGCCAGCATGTTGGCGCGCGGGATGTGAAAAGTGCGGGCGTATTGCGGTATCCAGCGGCGGAACAGCAAGGGCGCGATGCGTGCGCCGTGCAACTCCATCAGCCGGCGGAAATGCTCCGCCAGGAACATCCGGCGGTCGGTATCCGCCGGTTCCGGCGGCGGCGCGGCGCCAGCCAGCGCCGCGGCGCAGGCGCGGATCAGCCAGGGATTATGCAGGGCGGCGCGGCCGATCATGACGCCGGCGCAACCGGTTTCGGCACGCATGGCGAGCGCGGCTTCCGGGGCGCAGATGTCGCCGTTGGCGATGACAGGCAGACGCGGCACGACAGCGACAATCCGACGGATGGCGGCGCGGTCGGCGCGGCCGGTGTACCCCTGGGCGCCGGTGCGGCCGTGGATGGCCAGGGCCGCCAGGCCGGCTTGTTCCAGCGCCGGCGCCAGGCGCAGGGTGGTTTCGTCATCCGTGCTCCAGCCCAGCCGCAGCTTGGCGGTGACGGGCACGCGCACAGCGGCGGCGACGCGGCGCGCGATGGCCAGGGCGAGCGCGGGCGACTGCAGCAGGCCGGCGCCGGCGCCCCGCCTGGCGATTTTGCGCTTGGGGCAGCCCATGTTGATATCCAGCAGAGCCGCCCCGCGCTGGGCTACCAACCATTGGGCCGCCTCGGCCATCAGTTCCGGGTCGGTGCCGTAAAGCTGCCAGGCAAGCGGGGCGTCGTCCGGGGCGTGCGCCAGCAAGGCCTGGCGTTTCTGGCCGCCGCCGCGCAGGATGCTGTGGGGTTCGACCATTTCGCTGTAAGCCAGGAAAGCTTGCGGGGTGACGGCGCGCAGCGACTGGCGGAACGGGCGATCGGTATAGCCGGCCATGGGCGCCAGCACCGCCGCCGTTTCCAGGCGCAGCGGTCCGATTTGCAGGGCTGGTCGGGATTCGGGCATGGCGGGCAATTATAGGCAGCGCGCGCGGGATTGCAAGCCGCCGCCCGGGAGGTCGGGCCGGCGGATGCCAGACCGGCGCGGGGCCGCGCAATTTTTTTTTTAAAAACATGTTGACACGCCGCCGATTTTTGCTAGTCTGCCAACTTTACTGCTTACAGGTAACTGCCAAGCGGCGGTGGCGATTATAAGCGGGAAGGGTTGGCCCTGCTTGGGATGTGGTAAAGCCCACGTAGCTCAGTTGGCAGAGCACATCCTTGGTAAGGATGAGGTCAACGGTTCAATCCCGTTCGTGGGCTCCATTTCTAGGTTGAGTGGCAACAGGCTGTAACAGTCGGGCAAATCGAAGGAGAGGCATCATGGCTAAGGAAAAATTTGAACGGACGAAACCGCATGTGAACGTGGGCACGATCGGCCACGTGGACCATGGCAAGACGACCCTGACGGCGGCGATCACCAAGGTGCAATCCCTGAAGGGATTCAGCGAATATGTTTCCTACGATCAGGTGGCCAAGGCTTCCGAGTCCCAGGGGCGCCGCGATCCGACCAAGATTCTGACCATTGCCACCTCGCATGTGGAATACGGCACGGCCAACCGCCATTATGCCCACGTGGACTGCCCGGGCCATGCCGACTACGTCAAAAACATGATCACCGGCGCCGCCCAGATGGACGGCGCGATCCTGGTGGTGAGCGCTTCCGACGGGCCGATGCCCCAGACCCGCGAGCATATCCTGCTGGCCCGCCAGGTGGGCGTGCCCGCCATCGTGGTCTTCCTGAACAAGGTGGATACGGTGGACGATCCCGAGCTGCTGGACCTGGTGGAGCTGGAAATCCGCGACCTGCTGAACAGCTACCAGTTCCCCGGCGACAAGATTCCGATCATCCGCGGCAGCGCCCTGAAGGCGGCCGCGGCGGACGCTCCGGACGCTCCGGACGCCAAGTGCATCCAGGAGCTGATGGACGCGCTGGATTCCTACATCCAGGAGCCGGTGCGCGTACTGGACCAGGCGTTTCTGATGCCGATCGAAGACGTGTTCTCGATTGAAGGCCGCGGCACGGTGGTGACCGGGCGCGTCGAGCGCGGGCTGATCAAGGTCAGCGAAGAAGTGGAAATCGTCGGGCTGCGCGACACGCAAAAAACCGTGGTGACGGGCGTGGAAATGTTCCGCAAGCTTTTGGACCAGGGCCAGGCCGGGGACAATATCGGCTGCCTGCTGCGCAGCGTCAAGAAAGAGGACGTCGAGCGCGGGCAGGTGCTGGCCAAGCCCGGCAGCATCACGCCGCACACCAATTTCAAGGGCCAATTGTACGTCCTGAGCAAAGAAGAAGGCGGCCGGCATACGGCGTTCTTCAAGGGGTATCGCCCGCAGTTTTACTTCCGCACCACCGACGTCACCGGTGAAATCACGCTTCCGGAAGGCGTCGAGATGGTGATGCCGGGCGACAACGTGGCGGTGGAAGTCAAGTTGATTGCGCCGATCGCCATGGAGAAGGGCGTGCGGTTCGCCATCCGCGAAGGCGGGCGCACCGTGGGTGCCGGCCAGGTGACGGAAGTCATCAAGTAAAACTGCGCCGGCAGGCGCGGCGGTTGGATTTAAACGGGGTGATGAGCCATGGCGCGGGAACTGATTACGCTGGCGTGCACGGAATGCAAGCGCCGGAATTACATGTCCACCAAGGATAAGCGGCGGACGCCGGACCGGTTGGAATTGAAGAAGTACTGCCGCTTTGAACGGAAACGGACATTGCACCGCGAGACCCGTTGAGCCTGACCGGTGTTTTTTGAAGGCCAGTAGCTCAATTGGCAGAGTACCGGTCTCCAAAACCGGGTGTTGGGGGTTCAAGTCCCTCCTGGCCTGCCATTTGCGAGGGGGAAACCGGGGCGGTTGCGAGGTGAAATGAGCAAGTTGCGCGAATTGATCATGCGGATGGCGTCGTTTTTCAGCGACGTCGCGGCGGAACTGCGCAAGTCCACGTGGCCGACGCGACCGGAGTTGCTCGATTCCACTTTGGTGGTGATTTTATCCGTGATTGCGCTGGCGGTCTTTGTCGGGATAAGCGACCTGGTGCTGATGAAGTTCCTGGAACTGATTTTGTGATTTGACGGCGGACGCTGGAGTAAATCATGGAAAAGCAGTGGTTTGTGGTGCATACACTGACCGGCAAGGAAACGCGCGTCAAGGAAAGCCTGGAACGCCGGGCGGTCACCGAGGAAATGGGCGACCTGGTGGGTGAAGTTTCCATTCCCTCGGAGAAGGTGTCCGAGGTAAAAAAGGGGCGGAAAACCACGGTCACCCGGATGTTTTACCCGGGCTATGTGCTGGTGCAGATTGCGCTGTATAAGCCCGAGGGCGGGTTAAACGAGCGCACCTGGTATTTTGTGCGGGACACGCCCGGGGTCATCGGTTTTGCCGGCGGGGAGAAGCCGGTGCCGCTGCGTCCGCAGGAAGTGGACGCGATCTTGCACCAGATTGAAGATAAGAAGGAGAAGGTCAAGCCCAAGGTTGATTTTGCGGTGGGCGAAACCGTCAAGATCAACGACGGACCGTTTCTTAATTTCAGCGGCGTGATCGGCGAAGTGGATCCGGAGCGCGGCAAGTTGCGGGTTTCGGTGGCCATTTTCGGCCGCACGGCGCCGGTGGAATTGGAATACTGGCAGGTGGAGCGGGTTTGAAATTAAAGATTTGAAATTTCAGTTTGAGATTTCAAATTCAAGGTTTGAGGCATGTTATGGCGAAAAAAGTGGCAGCGATGATCAAGTTGCAAATTCCGGCCGGCCAGGCTAATCCGGCCCCGCCGGTCGGGCCGGCGCTGGGCCAGCAGGGCGTGAATATCATGGCCTTCTGCAAGGAATTCAACGCCGCGACCCAGGGGCAGGCCGGCATGATCGTGCCGGTCGTGATTACGGTTTACAGCGACAAGTCTTTCACATTTATCACCAAGAGCCCGCCCGCCGCATCCCTCATTAAACGCGCGGCGGGATTGGCCAAGGGTTCGGGCATGCCCAACCGTGATAAAGTGGGCAAGTTAACGCGCGACCAGATTGCGGAAATCGTCAAGACCAAGCAACAGGATTTGAACGCGCTGGACCCGGCCCGGGCGGCCCGTATGATTGAAGGCACGGCGCGCAGCATGGGGGTGGAGGTGGTGGACTAACATGGCTATGCATGGAAAACGCTATCGCGGTAACGCCGCCAAGGTTGCGACGGGCAAAGTTTACACGCTGGAAGAAGCGGTGGATTTCATCAAGGCTAATCCCGGGGCCAAGTTCGACGAAACCTTGGAATTGGCTTTCCGCCTGGGGGTGGACTTTAAAAAGTCGGAGCAAATGGTGCGCGGCACGGTGACCTTGCCGCACGGCACGGGTAAAAGTGTGCGCGTGCTGGTGTTTGCCAACGGCGCGGCGGCCGACGCGGCGCGCGCCGCCGGCGCGGATACCGTGGGCTTCGAAGACATGGTCGCCAAAATTCAGGGCGGCTGGCTGGAGTTTGACGTGGCGATCGCCACGGTGGACGCCATGAAGGAAGTGCGCAAGCTGGGCAAATTCCTCGGTCCGCGGGGCCTGATGCCGAATCCCAAGACCGGCACGGTAACCAACGATGTCGCCGCGGCGGTGAAGCAATTCAAGGCCGGGCGCCTGGAATTCCGCATGGACCGGCATGGCAACCTGATGGTGCCGTTCGGCAAGCGCTCGTTCGAGGCGTCCCAACTGGTTGAGAACGCCAAAGCGTTGATGGAAGCCATACAGGGGGCGCGTCCGCCCACGGCCAAGGGTGTGTTTATCAAGCGCTGCGTGGTCAGTTCCACAATGGGCGTGGGACTGCCGGTGCAGGTGCGGGAAGCGGTCGTTGCATAAAGGTCGCCGATATGAGGATTGAGAAACAAGCGATTGTGGACGAGATACGCGGGCGTTTGGAAACATCGCCCTACATCATCGTCGCGGATTACACCGGCATGCAGGTGGCCCAGTTCGGCAACCTGCGCCGGCAGCTCGCGCGGCACGGCGCGGGCGTGCATGTCGTGAAGAACACGCTGTTACAGCGCGCGGCCCGGGGGTTGCCGCTGGCGGCGGCGGCGGAGAACCTGGCCGGGCCGGTGGCGGTGGTGGTGAACGGCGACGGGATGGAATCCGCCCGGGAAATGAAGAAGTTCAATCAGGCCAACCAGAAACCGGTTGTGCGCTGCGGGTTTTTCGAGGGCCGGCTTTTCTCCCCCGCGGAATTTGAAGCCCTGGTCAACCTGCCGCCGCGGCAGGTGCTCTATGGCATGCTTGCCGGGACGCTGGCCGCGCCGATGTCGCGCCTGGCGGGCACCCTGCGGCAGAAAGTGGCCAGTATTTTGTATGTCCTGAAAGCGGTGCAGGAGAAAAAGAGTCAACCGCAGTAGCGCGCGAAAACGTGTGGTTCTAGCAGAGGAGATCGTACCATGTCGGATGCAGCAACAGCGAATGCCCCGGCCGAAGCGGCCGAGGTTAAAATCGAAGGCAAAATGGCTGATTTCATCAGCTGGATCGAGGGCATCAGCGTTCTGGAGCTCTCGCAGTTGGTGAAGGCTTTGGAAGACCGCTTGGGTGTCACCGCGGCGGCCCCGATGGCCGTGGCGGCCGCGCCGGCGGCCGGCGGAGCCGGCGCCGCGGCAGCGGCCGAGCAGACGGAATTCACCGTCGTGCTGGCGAATGCCGGCGCTCAGAAAATTCAAGTCATCAAGGAAGTCCGCGCCATTACGGGCCTGGGTTTGAAGGAATCCAAGGACCTGGTGGAAGGCGCTCCCAAGCCGGTCAAGGAAGGGGTTTCCAAGGAAGAAGCCGCCAAGTTGAAAGAGAAGCTGGAAGCCGCCGGCGCCAAGGTGGAAATAAAATAACCCGTGGCCTTCCTGCGGGCGCAGCGCTTCAAGGCTGCCATAACCAAAACATTGCCATCCGGTTCCGCCGGTGCCCAGGCTGGGGCGGCGGCGGGCCGGTTGGATGGTGTTTTGGTTTTTTGCGTCGTAATTGCCGGCGGCGCCGGCCGCCCGTTGAAGATTGCGCCCGCCCCGCGGTCGCGGGGCGGGCGATGAAAGCCGGCGGCAGTTTGGTCGCAGGGCGGGCGCCGGCCCGCCGCGGGGTTGCTTGGATATTCGCGGAATTCCCTATTTACGGAGAATGAGCGCAATGGCTGACAGAATTAAATTCGGTAAACTGCATGACATTATCGAGCCGCCCGATTTGATCGAGCTGCAAACCCAATCCTACAAGACCATGCTGCAGGCGGATGTGCCGCCTTCCCGGCGCAAGAACATCGGCTTGCAGGGCGTGTTTCGGGAGTTGTTCCCCATCACCAGCTACGACGAGCGTTTCATCCTGGACTTCGTGCAGTATGAACTGGCCCCGCCGAAGAAAAATCCCTACGAATGCCTGCGCGACGGCGAGACTTACGCCGCGCCGCTGTATGTCACCTTCCGCCTGAAAAACGTCGAGGAAGTGTGCGAGGAAGTGGTGTACATGGGTGAAATCCCGATCATCACCGCCAACGGCAGCTTCGTCATCAACGGGGCTTACCGCGTCGTCGTCAGCCAGTTGCACCGTTCCCCCGGCATCTGCTACGAGCAGGCCACGCATTCCAACGGCTCCACGATTTATTCCTTCCGCCTGATTCCCGACCACGGCTCCTGGGTGGAGGTTCAGTTCGATGCCAACAACCTGATTAACATTTATCTCGACCGGCAGCACCGCCGCCGCAAATTCCTGGCGGTGACTTTCCTGCGCGCCATCGGTTACGGCATGGACGAGCAATTGCTGGACTTGTACTATCGCGGCGTCAAGCTTGATGTCGGCGGCACTTACACTGACGAACAACTGGCGTTCAAGGTCCTGAAAGAGGACGTGATTGACGTGGATTCCCAGGTGGTCCTGGGCCGGCGCTACGAGCCGGTGACCCGCACGCTGCTGGGCCAGATGAAGGCCGCCCGCTTCACTTCCGTGGATGCGGTGGATGTGGCCTGGGACGAAGGGGTCTTCCTGCGCAATCTGCAGAAGGACCCCACCCATTCCGAAGAGGAAGCCCTGAAGGATATTTTCAAACGCCTCCGGCCCGGCGATCCCCCCACCGTCAACAACGCCCGGCAAATGCTGAAAAACCTTTTCTTCGATTCGCGCCGGTTCGATCTGGGGCGCGTCGGACGCTACAAAATCAACCAGAAGCTGGGATTGAAAGCCGACAAGAACCTGCGCGCGCTGGACATGGACGACATGGTGGAAGCGTTGCGCTACCTGATTCAACTGCAGCGCGGCAAGGGCGCCGTGGACGATATTGACCATCTGGGCAGCCGGCGGTTGCGCACCGTGGGCGAGCTGGTGGAAAATCAATGCCGGCTGGCGCTGTCCCGCACCCAGAAAACCCTGCGGGAACGCATGGTGTTCCTGGACACCACCGTGGAAAAAATCACGCCGCAGCGCCTGATTAATCCCAAGTCGCTTTCGGCCTCGGTGCAGGACTTCTTTGCCCGCAGCCAGCTGAGCCAGTTCATGGATCAGACCAACCCGCTTTCCGAGATGACCCACAAGCGGCGCTTGAGCGCGCTGGGCCCGGGCGGCCTGAGCCGGGAACGCGCCGGCTTCGAGGTGCGCGACGTGCACAACAGCCATTACGGCCGCATCTGCCCGATCGAGACGCCGGAAGGTCCGAATATCGGCCTGATTTCCTCCCTGGGCACCTACGCGCGCGTCAACGAATTCGGCTTCCTGGAGACGCCCTACCGCAAGGTGGCCAACGGCCGGGTGACGGATGAAATCGAATACCTTTCGGCCGACCGCGAGGAGAATTACGTGATTGCCCAGGCCAACACGCCGATGGACGCCAATGGGAAAATCACGAGCGGGATGGTGTTTGTGCGCCATCGGGGCGACTTCCTGGAAAAAACCCGGGACACCGTGGAGTACATGGACGCCTCGCCCAAGCAGGTTGTCAGCGTGGCGGCCGGCCTGATTCCGTTCCTGGAACATAACGACGCCAACCGCGCGCTGATGGGCGCCAACATGATGCGCCAGGCCGTGCCCCTGCTGCGGGTGGAGCGCCCCTTCGTGGCGACGGGGCTGGAACGGCGCGTGGCAATGGACTCGGGCAACGTGGTGGTGGCCACGGCCCCCGGCCGCGTGGCCTACGTTTCGGCCCAGCGCGTGGTTGTGACGCCCGACGGCAAGCTGCCCCGCAAGGGGGCGGCGGAGTGGAAACAGGCCCAGGAATACGACCTGTGCAAATTCATGCGCACCAACGCCGGCACCTGCATGAACCAGAAGCCGGTGGTCGCCGTGGGGCAGAAGGTGGCCCGCGGTACGGTGCTGGCCGACGGCGCCAGCACCTCCGGCGGCGAACTGGCGCTGGGCCGCAACGTGCTCGTGGCTTTCATGCCCTGGGGCGGCTACAATTTTGAGGACGCCATCCTGATCAGCGAGCGCGTGGTGCAGGAGGACATGTTCACCTCCATGCATATCGAAAAGTTTGAAGCCAGCGCGCGCGACACCAAGCTCGGCCCGGAGGAAATCACCCGCGACATTCCCAACGTGGGCGAAGAGGCCCTGCGCAACCTGGGCAGCGACGGCGTGATCCGCATCGGCGCCTGCGTGCAGCCCGGCGATATCCTGGTGGGCAAGGTGACGCCCAAGAGCGAAACCGAGCTGGCCCCGGAAGAGCGGCTGCTGCGGGCGATTTTCGGGGAAAAGGCCGCGGATGTCCGCGATACCTCCCTGACCGTGCCCAGCGGTACCTACGGCATCGTGATGGACGTGAACGTCTCGTCCCAGAAGGCCGTCACCCGCGAAAAGCTTTCCGCCAAGGAACGGCGGATGCAGCTCAAGCAGATCGAGGACGAATACAAGGACAAGAAGCAGAGCCTGACGGACGTCCTGACGGAGGCCTTAAGCAACGTGCTGCTGGGGGAAAAGATACCGCTGGACGTGGTCAACGCCGAGACGGGCGAGATCATCATACCGGCCAACCGTAAAATCACCAAAACGCTGCTGCGGAAAATGGCGCTGGTCAGCGAACACGTGGAGATCGATCCCAGCCCCATCCAGGTGAAAATTCACGGGATCATCAACGAGTACAAGAACAAGTTCTCGGAAATCGAACTCGAGCGGGAAAACGCCCTGGACCGTATCTCCAGCGGGGACGAGCCGGATGACGGCGTGATCAAGCAGGTCAAGGTTTACATTGCCAGCAAGAAGCGCCTGGAAGTCGGCGACAAGATGGCCGGCCGCCATGGCAACAAGGGCGTGGTCGCCCGGATCGTCAAGCAGGAGGACATGCCGTTTCTGCCGGACGGCACGCCGGTGGACATCGTGCTCAATCCCCTGGGCGTGCCTTCGCGCATGAACGTCGGACAGTTGCTGGAAACCCAGCTCGGGTGGGTCTGCGAGAAGAAAAACCTTTTCGTGGAAACCCCGATTTTCGACGGCGTTTCGGAAAAACGCATCTGCGGCATGATGGCCGAAGCCGGCCTGCCGGAAAGCGGCAAGACCGTCTTGTTCGACGGCCGCACCGGCGATCCCTTCGAACACAAGGTGACCGTGGGCGTGATTTACATGATGAAACTGCACCACCTGGTCAGCGACAAGATCCATGCCCGCGCCGTCGGCCCCTATTCGCTGGTCACGCAGCAGCCGCTGGGCGGCAAGGCGCAGTACGGCGGGCAGCGTTTCGGCGAAATGGAGGTCTGGGCGCTGGAAGCCTATTCCGCCGCCTACGCCCTGCAGGAGATGCTGACGGTGAAAAGCGACGACGTCGCCGGACGGACGCGCATTTACGAATCCATCGTCAAGGGTGAAAACGTGATCGAGCCGGGCATGCCGGAGTCCTTCAACGTGCTCATCAACGAATTGAAAGGGCTGGCGCTGGATGTGCGCTTGAACCACGCCAAGGAAGCCGCGGTGTGATCCCCGGCGGGCGACTGGCGCCGCCGGCGGGATTGGTTGGGAAAAATTTGATTATATAACAAGCAAGATTGCGGGGTGTACGGTGGATATTCTAAACGCCAAAACGGTTCCCGACATGAGCAAGCCGGCGGATTTCGACTTCGTCAGCATCGGCCTGGCGGCGCCGGAGACAATCCGTTCCTGGAGTTATGGCGAGGTCAAAAACCCGGAAACCATTAATTACCGCACGTACAAGCCGGAGCGCGGCGGCCTGTTCTGCGAGAAGATTTTCGGACCGCAGAAGGACTGGGAATGCAGTTGCGGCAAGTACAAGCGCATCAAGCATAAAGGCGTCGTCTGCGATCGCTGCGGCGTGGAGGTGACCCTGGCGCGCGTCCGGCGCGAACGCATGGGGCACATCGAACTGGCCGTGCCGGTGTCGCATATCTGGTTTTTCAAGTGCACCCCCAGCCGCATCGGGCTCCTGTTGAATCTGACCGCCCGCGAACTGGAACGGATTGTCTATTACGAGGATTACATCGTGGTGGACCCGCGCAGCACCACTCTCAAAACCGGGCAGGTATTGCGCGAGGACGAGTACCGCGAGGCGCAGGAGCAGTTCAACGAAGAATTCACGGCCAAGACCGGCGCGGAGGCGATCCGCGACCTGCTGCAGCAGATCGACCTGGCGGAGATGATGAACCGCCTGGAAGAGGAAATGCAGAACACCCGCAGCAAGCAAACCCGCAAGAAACTGGCCAAGCGCATGAGCCTGGTCGAGAACATGCGCTTGAACAACCTGCGGCCGGAATGGATGATCCTGGGCGTCGTGCCGGTGATCCCGCCGGATTTGCGGCCCCTGGTGCCGCTCGAGGGCGGCCGTTTCGCCACCTCGGATTTGAACGATCTATACCGGCGCGTGATCAACCGCAACAACCGGTTGAAGAACCTGCTGATGCTGAAAACCCCGGATGTCATCATCCGCAACGAAAAACGCATGCTGCAGGAAGCCGTGGACGCCCTGCTCGACAACGGCCGCCACGGCCGGCCGGTGGTCGGCTCGGGCAACCGCCCCCTGAAATCGCTCAGCGACATGCTGAAGGGCAAGCAGGGGCGCTTCCGGCAGAACCTGCTGGGCAAGCGCGTGGATTACTCCGGCCGCTCCGTGATCGTGGTCGGCCCCGAACTGGCCTTAAACCAGTGCGGTTTGCCCAAGAAGATGGCGATGGTGCTCTTCGAGCCCTTCATTATCCGCAAGCTCAAGCAGAAGGGCGTGGTGCATACCGTGCGCGGCGCCAAGAAAATGATCGAGAGCCAGGTGGACGCCGTCTGGGACGCCCTGGACGAAGTCATCAAGGGCAAAACGGTCATGTTGAACCGCGCGCCGACGCTCCACCGCCTCAGCATCCAGTCCTTCGAGCCGGTGCTGATCGAGGGCGACGCCATCCAGCTGCACCCGCTGGTCTGCACGGCCTTCAACGCGGACTTTGACGGCGACCAGATGGCGGTGCACGTGCCGCTTTCCATCGAGGCGCAGCTGGAATCGCGCCTGCTGATGCTTTCCACCAACAACCTCTTTTCGCCCTCCAACGGCAAGCCGATCATGACGCCCAGCCAGGACATTGCGCTGGGGATTTATTATCTGACCATGGGCGACTCCCTGGCGGGGCTGGACCAGAAGCAGACGGACCGGCACCTGCCGATGTTCGCCGACGCCGAAGAGGTGCAGTTCGCCTACGACAGCGGCCGCGTGCGCGTGCATACGCCCATCCGGTTCCGCAATCCCGATTACCTCAACCAGACGGTTTACGGCAAGAACGACCAGCGCGTGCTGTTGACCACGGTCGGGCGCGTGTTTTTCAACGGCATCTTCCCGCGCCAGGTGGGCTTCATCAATGAAACCGTCACCAAGAAACTGGCCGGCACCATCATCTGGAAGTGCTACCATGCCGCCGGCCAGGAGGAAACCATCCGCGTGGTGGACAAGATCAAGTCGCTGGGCTTCAAGTATGCCACCCTGACCGGCATCTCCATCGCCCTGGTGGACATGATCACGCCGCCGGAAAAGACCCGGATCATCCGCGATGCCCGCGACCAGATCGCCGAGGTGGACCAGCAATACCGGCGCGGCATCATCACCGACGGCGAGCGCTACAACAAGGTGATCGACATCTGGACGCGCGCCACGGACGAAACCACCCACACCATGTTCGAAGCCATCCGCAAAAACGGCGGCCTGCCCGAGCCCAACCCGCTGTACATGATGGTGGATTCCGGCGCGCGCGGCAGCCGGCAGCAGATTCGCCAGCTGGCCGGCATGCGCGGCCTGATGGCCAAGCCCTCCGGCGAAATCATCGAACAGCCGATTCTTTCCAATTTCCGCGAAGGCCTGAGCGTGCTGGAGTATTTCATCAGTACGCACGGCGCCCGCAAGGGCCTGGCGGATACGGCGCTGAAAACCGCCGACGCCGGGTACCTGACCCGCAAGCTGGTGGATGTGGCGCAGGACGTGATCATCACGGAACACGACTGCAACACCCTGAACGGCATCCGGGTGGGGGCCATTTCCAGCGGCGTGGAAGTCTCGCTCAGTTCGCGCATTGTCGGCCGCACCGCGCTCGATGACATCCGCCACCCGACCACCGGCGAATTGCTGGTGGGCGCCGGGCAGGATATCAGCGAAACCGACGCCGACCAGATCGAACGCTGTGGCCTCGAGCAGGTGCGCATCCGCAGCGTGCTGACCTGCGAATCGCGCCGCGGCGTTTGCGCCAAGTGCTACGGGCGCGACCTGACGACGGACCGCCAAGTGGAACTGGGCACGGCGGTGGGAATTATCGGCGCCCAATCCATCGGCGAGCCGGGCACCCAGCTGACGATGCGGACCTTCCATATCGGCGGCGCGGCCAGCTCCCGCGCGGTGCAGCCGCACATCGCCGCCAAGAACGCCGGCACGGTCGAGTACGATGACGTGCGCATGGTCAAGGATGCCCAGGGGCATTTCGTGGTGCTGAACAAGAACGGCGTGGCCCGCATTCTCGGCAAGGACGGCCAGGAACTGGAACACCACAAGCTGGTGGTGGGCTCGGTGCTCTCGGTGAACGGCGGCGGGGCGGTGGCCAAGGGCCAGATCTTCGCCCGCTGGGAACCGCACAGCGTGCCGATCATCACGGAGTTCGACGGCGTGGTGGCCTTCCGCGACTTCGTGGAAAACGTCTCCATGAAGGTGGATCTCGATCCCATCACCGGTTTCAAGGAAATCGTCGTGCTGGATTACCGCGAAGACATCCAGCCGCAGGTGATCGTCAAAAACCCCGCCAACAATGCCGTGCTGGCCAGCTACAGCATCCCCGCCGGCGCCCACGTCGTGGTGTTGAAGGGCAGCACCGTCACCGCCGGCACGGTCCTGGCCAAGACGCCGCGCAAGGAAGCCAAAACGCGCGACATCACCGGCGGCTTGCCGCGCGTGGCGGAACTGTTCGAGGCCCGCCGGCCCAAGGACGCGGCGGAAATTTCCAAGATCGCCGGCATCGTGGACTTCGGCGGCATCCAGCGCGGCACCCGCCGCCTGATCGTGCGGGACGTCGCCACCAACGCCGAGGAAGAGCACAACATTCCCATCGGCAAGCATGTCATTGTTTTCAAGGGCGATTACGTTGAAAAAGGCGAGCCGCTGACGGAAGGCCCGATCGTGCCCCAGGAAATTCTGGAAGTCTGCGGGCCGCAGGAATTGCAGGCTTACCTGGTCAACGAAGTCCAGGAAGTTTACCGGTTGCAGGGCGTGGAAATCAACGACAAGCACATCGAAATCATCGTGCGCCAGATGCTGCGCAAGGTCCGCATCACCGATGTCGGCGAGACGGAGTTCCTGTGGAACGAACTGGTGGACAAGAACCGCTTCCAGGAAGCCAACCAGAAAGCCATGGCCGAAGGCAAGCGCCCGGCCGAGGCGACGCCGGCGCTGCTGGGGGTGACGAAGGCCTCGATCGAAACCGAAAGCTTCATCTCCGCCGCTTCCTTCCAGGACACCACGCGCGTGCTGACCGAAGCCGCCACGCAGGGCAAACACGATCATCTCTACGGCTTCAAGGAAAATGTCATCATGGGGCACTTGATCCCCGCCGGGGTGGGTTTCCCGGCCAACAAGCATATCAAACTGGTGCCCCTGGCCGAGCCCATTCCGGCCGAGGAAGCGCCGGAAGCCGCCGCCAAGGAGAGCGAATTAAAGAAACTTTTAACTTAATCCGCAATTTTCATTTGCCATAGCCGTGAGGTTTTGTTATGTTTGCGGTTTTCCGGGAGAAACAAAATGCCGACAATTAACCAGCTTGTGCGCCATGGACGGCGCAAAATGATCCAGCGCAGCAAATCGCCGGCGCTGACCAATTGCCCGCAGCGCCGCGGCGTCTGCCTGACCGTGCGCGTGGTGACGCCGAAAAAGCCGAATTCGGCTTTGCGCAAGGTCGCGCGCGTGCGCCTGACCAACGGATACGAGGTGACTGCCTACATTCCCGGGGAAGGCCACAACCTGCAGGAACACAGCATCGTGCTGGTGCGCGGCGGCCGGGTGAAGGATCTTTCGGGCGTTCGGTATCACATTGTCCGCGGCACGCTGGACTGCGTGGGCGTCGAGGGTCGCAAGCGCGGACGTTCCAAATACGGAGCCAAGAAGGCCAAGGCGAAGGCTTAACCATCACACCGCGGACGGGAGATTATGGCGAGGAGACACAGAGCGGAAAAGCGGGCGGTCATGCCGGACTTGCGGTTCAACAACCACCTGGTCGGGCGCTTGATCAGCATCGTCATGCAGGCGGGCAGGAAAACCACGGCGGAAGCGGTGGTTTACGGCATGCTGGACTTCATCGGCAAGCAACAGCAGGAAGATCCCCTGGAAATCATGATGCGGGCCATCGAAAACATCAAGCCCAAGATCGAGGTCAAATCGCGCCGCGTCGGCGGCGCCACTTACCAGGTGCCGGTGGAAATCAGCCCGGACCGCCAGCTGGCGCTGGCGTTGCGCTGGCTGATCCAGTATGCCCAGGCGCGCAAGGGCGTGCCGGCGTGGAAGGCCATGGGCCTGGAATTGCTGGACGCTTACAAGAACCAGGGGAATGCCATCAAGAAACGCGACGATACGCACAAGATGGCCCAGGCCAACAAGGCTTTTGCGCATTACAAGTGGTAATTTAACATGGTGACGGTTTTGAAAGAGAAAAGGTCAGAGCCAGCCGGGATTGCCGGCGCCGGCGCGCCGGCGCGCGAGGCGCCCGGCCGGACGCGCCCCCTGGCCCAGGTCCGCAATATCGGCATCATGGCCCATATTGACGCCGGCAAGACCACGGTCACTGAACGCATTCTCTTTTACACCGGCCGGCTGCACCGCATGGGTGAAGTGCATGACGGCACGGCCAAGATGGACTGGATGGCCCAGGAGCAGGAACGGGGCATCACCATTACCAGCGCCGCCACGACTTGTTTCTGGCGGAATTGCATGGTGAATATCGTGGACACCCCGGGCCACGTGGATTTCACCGCCGAAGTGGAACGCAGCATGCGCGTGCTCGACGGCGCCGTGGCCGTGTTCTGCGCCGTCGGCGGCGTGCAACCGCAGTCCGAGACCGTCTGGCGGCAGGCGGACAGGTACGGCGTGCCGCGCCTGGCATTCGTCAACAAGATGGACCGCACGGGCGCGGATTTCGACCGCGTGCTGGAGGACATCCGCCGGCGCCTGGCGGCCCCGGCGGTGGCGGTGCAGTTGCCCTGGGGCGCGGAAGACGCGTTCCGCGGCGTGGTGGATTTGCTCGAAATGCGCGCGGTAGAATTCGACGAGGCCGACCAGGGCGCCCATCACCGGGTAGTCCCGCTGCCGCCTGACTTGGCCGTGGCGGCCGAGCGCGCGCGCGCGGAACTGGTGGAACGCGTGGCGGAAGCGGACGAGGAAGTTCTCGGCGCCTTCGTCGAAAGCCCGGATGTCCCGGCCGATGTGCTGCGCGCTGGATTGCGCCGGGCGGTGCTGGCGCAGCGGTTGGTCCCCGTGCTGTGCGGAGCGGCCCTGCGCAACAAGGGCATTCAGATGCTGCTGGATGCCGTGGTGGATTACCTGCCCGCGCCGTCGGACCTGCCGCCCGTCCAGGGCCGCCATCCCAAGACCGGCGCCGCCGTGGCGCGCGCCACCGGCGATTTCGAGCCCTTGACGGCCCTGGCCTTCAAGATCATGAACAACCACTTCATGGGCAAAATGATTTTCATCCGCGTGTACGCCGGAATGCTGAAAAAAGGACAGAATGTCTTCAATTCACGCACCGGCCGGCGCGAACGCCTGCTGCGGCTTTTCCAGATGCATGCCGACGAATACCAGGAAGTCGAAGGGCTGCACGCCGGTGAAATCGGCGCGGCGGTCGGGCTGAAGGAAACCGCCACCGGCGACACCCTCTGCCTGGAAAACAAGCCGGTGGCGCTCGAGAGCATCCATTTTCCGGAACCGGTGATGGCCATGGCCATCGAGCCGCGGACCCAGGGCGGGCGCGACGACCTGGTGCGCGCGCTGCAGCTTTTAAGCGACGAAGATCCGACCTTCCGCCTGACCACCTCGCCGGATACCGGGCAGTTGTTGATCAACGGCATGGGCGAACTGCATCTCAGCATCATCAAGGACCGCCTGCTGCGCGAGTTCAAAGTGCCGTCCAACACCGGGGAACCGGTGGTGGCTTACCGCGAAACCGTCACCGCCGCCGGCGCGGGCGAATTTGTCTTCGACCGTGAAATCGGCGGCAAACGCCAGTTCGCGCGACTGGCGCTGCGGGTGGCGCCGCGGCCGCGCAAGGCCGGGGTGGATATCGCCTGCGGGCTGCCGCCCGAAAAACTGCCGCCAATGTTCCGCAAGAGCGCCGTCGAAGGCGTGCAGGACGGCATCCTGACCGGGGTCGTGGGCCACTTCGCCGTCATTGATCTCCAGGTGACGGTGCTGGACGCCGGCTTCGATCCGCACGATTCCACGGAAGTGGCTTTCCGCACCGCGGGCGTCATGGCCCTGCGCGAGGCGGTGCGCGCCGCCCAGCCGGTGTTGCTGGAGCCGATCATGGCCCTGGAAATCGTCTCGCCCACCGAGCATCTGGGGGACGTGCTGGCGGATTTGAGCGCGCGGCGCGGCAAGGTGCGTGAGATGGCCGCCCGCCAGGAGTTGCAGTTTATCCGGGCGGATGTGCCCCTGGCCGAGCTGTTCGGCTATGCCACGACCATCCGTTCGCTGACCCGCGGGCGGGCCAGTTACACGATGGAACCCGTCCTGTTTGAAATTGTTCCGGAAGCGATTCAGAAAAAAATATTAAATCGGTGAATCAGGCATGGAAGAACAACGTATACGCATCAGGTTAAAATCGTTTGATTTTCGCGCCTTGGATCAGTCCGCGGGCGAGATCGTCGATACCGCAAAACGCACGGGCGCGCGAGTAGCCGGGCCGACCCCGCTGCCTACGCGCGTGGAGCGTTATTGCGTCAATCGGGCGCCGCACGGCGACAAGAAGTCCATGGAGCAGTTCGAAATCCGCACGCACAAACGTCTGCTGGATATCATCGGGCCGACGGCCAAGACCGTGGATGAACTCAAGAAACTCAACCTGCCGGCGGGGGTGGACATTACAATCAGGATTTGAGCGGGACGTTTTATGCAAGGCTTAATTGGCAGAAAGATCGGAATGACCCGCGTTTTTGACGAACGCGGCGAACAGGTGCCGGCGACGGTGCTGGAATGCGGTCCGTGCGTGGTGCTGCGGCGCAAGCGCGCCGATGGCGCCGACGGCTACGATGCGGTGCAGCTGGGCTTCGGCGACGCGGTGGAACACCGCCTGTCCCGCCCGGACGCCGGGTTGTTCAAGAAAGGCAACCTGCCGTTCAAGCGCCATTGCCGGGAATTCAGCCTGGATGCCGGGGAGGATTGCAAGCCCGGGGACGTGGTCAGCGCTGAAATTTTCGCCAAAACGACCCACGTGGATATCACGGGCATGACCAAGGGCAAGGGGTTTCAGGGCGTGATGCGGCGCCACGGCATGTCCGGCGGCGTTATGACGCACGGCGGACATTCGAAGCGCCGGATCGGTTCGATCGGCTGCCGCGAGTTACCGGGACGGGTGCACAAGGGCAAGCGCATGCCCGGCCACATGGGCCATCTGCGGGTGACCCAGCAGAATTTGAAAGTGGTGCAGGTCCGTCCGGAAGATAATCTGCTGCTGGTGCAGGGCGCGGTGCCGGGGCATGCCGGGGCGGTGGTCGTCATCAAACGGGCGTTGAAAAAGGGTGGCAAGGAATGAGCACGATAGCGGTGGTCAACAGGCGCGGTGAAAATTGCGGCAGCTTCGACATACCGGACGAGCTGCTGGTTAAAGATCGCGGCGCGCAAGCCGTGCAGGATGCCGTCGTGGCTTTCCAGGCCGGACGGCGGGCGGGCACCGCCAGCACGCGCGGCAAGGGCGCGGTGGCCGGCAGCAACAAGAAGCCCTGGAAGCAAAAGGGGCTGGGTCGGGCGCGGGCGGGATATCGCCGTTCGCCGCTCTGGCGCGGCGGCGGCGTGGTTTTCGGCCCGCATCCGCGCAGTTATGCCAAGTCCATTAACCGCAAAACGCTGCAACTGGCCTTCCGCCGGGTTTTCACCGAGAAACTCGCGGCCGGCTCCTTGCGGGTGATCGAAAATTTCGACCTGCCGGACGCCAAAACCAAAAGCATGGCGCAATTGCTCAAGGATTTGGCGCTGACCGGCAAGGTGTTGGTGTTGGCGGCGGAACTGCCGCCGGCCCTGGAACGCGCGGCGCGCAATCTGCCGCAGTTGGCCCTGGTCCGCGCGCAGGACGTCAACGTCTGCCAGTTGCTGGAATACCCGGCGCTGCTGGCGGAACGGGCGGCCCTGGAAGCGATCATGCAACGACTGCGGGGTAAAAAGGCGGTGGCGGAAGGATGAAAACGGCATATTCCATTATACGCAAACTGGTGCTGACCGAGAAGAACAGCCGGGGTATGGAGCAGGACAACCGGTATTGCTTCCAGGTGGACCCCGCGGCCAACAAGCTGGAAATCAAGCAGGCCGTCGAGCGGATTTTCAAGGTGCAGGTCGTGCGCGTGAACACCATGAACCGGCAGGGCAAGCTGCGGCGCGAACGCACCCTGAAGTACGGGCGGACCGCCGCCGTCAAAAAGGCCATGGTCACGCTGAAACCCGGCGACAAGATCGAGGTAGTTTAAGGAGAGGCCATGCCAGTCAAATCATACAAACCAACCACTCCCAGCCGCCGCTTCGCCGCCGGCGCCACGTTTGAAGAAGTGACGCGCCGGCGCCCGGAACGGTCCCTGCTGCGCGTGCAGCGCAAGACCGGCGGGCGCAATTCCGCCGGCCGTATCACCGTCCGCCATCGCGGCGGCGGCGTCCGGCGCAAGTACCGGCTGATCGATTTCCGGCGCGGCAAGTTGAATGTGCCGGCCCGGGTGGCGGCGATCGAATACGATCCCAACCGCTCGGCGCACGTGGCGCTGCTGCATTACCGCGACGGGGATAAACGCTATATCCTGGCCCCGGACGGCTTGCGCGTCGGCGCGACCGTCATGGCCGGGCCGGCCGCCGAGCCGCAGGTGGGCAACATGCTGCCGCTGGGGAGCATGCCCTTGGGCAGCGAGGTGCACAACATCGAGCTGCGGCCCGGACGCGGCGGGCAGCTGGTGCGCGGCGCCGGGCTGGCGGCGGTTTTGATGTCCCGCGAAGGCGATTACGCCAACGTGCGCCTGCCGTCCGGCGAGGTGCGCATGCTGCACGTGAATTGCGGGGCCACCATCGGGCATGTCAGCAACGGCGACCATGAAAACGTGCATTACGGCAAGGCCGGCGTGAAGCGCTGGCGGGGCATCCGGCCGACGGTGCGCGGGCGCGCCATGAATCCGATAGACCACCCGCTCGGCGGCGGCGAAGGCCGTTCCACCGGCGGGCACCCGCGCTCGCCATGGGGCCAGTATGCCAAGGGATTGAAGACACGCGTCCGGCGCAGCCGGTCCAACCGATTCATTGTTGCACGGAGAAAATAAGCCATGTCACGTTCGCTGAAAAAGGGGCCGTTTGTGGATGCCAGCCTGTTGAAAAAGGTTGAGCATTTGAACCGCTCGGGCGAAAAACGTCCGATTAAAACCTGGGCGCGCCGTTCGATGGTGCTGCCGGAATTCGTGGGACATACCTTTGCGGTGCACAACGGCAAGGCGCATGTCACGGTGTACGTTTCGGAAAACATGGTGGGACATCGCCTGGGCGAATTCGCGCCGACGCGTATTTTCCGGAAACACGGCATCCACACCGACAAGACCGTGGCGAAAACTTAATCGATCGGCGGCAGAAGGGAAGCATTGCAATGAAAATCGAGTCTGTGGCAAAATATGTGCGCCTGGCCCCGTCCAAGGCCCGGCCGCTGGCCCGGCGGCTGAAGGGCGTGCCCCTGGCGGAAGCCCTGAGCCTGACGCGGTTCAGCACGCTCAAGGCGGCGGCGGCGATCGGCAAGGTTCTGAAGACGGCCGTGGCGGACGTGACCAACAATCATAAGCGCCCGGCGGAAGATTTTCGGGTGGCGGAAGTGATTGTGGAGCAGGGGCCGTACATGAAACGGTTTTGGCCGCGTTCCCGCGGCATGGTGCGGCCGGTGCGCCGCCAGACCAGCCACATCCATGTGATTTTGGATGACGGCCGGCAGGAAAAATAGTCCATTATAAAGGAGACTGGCACTTGGGACAGAAGGTCAATCCTATCGGTTTGCGCGTCACAGTTAACAAAAACTGGCGTTCGCGCTGGTATGCCGGCAAGCGCGAGTTCGGCGACTGCTTGCACGAGGACATCAAGATACGCAAAATTGTGCGGCAACGCCTGGAAAATGCCGCCGTGCCGGATGTGCTGATCGAACGCTACGCCAACCGGGCGCGCGTGACGATTTATACCGCCCGCCCCGGCGTGGTGATCGGCCACAAGGGCCAGGACGTTGAAAAGCTGCGCGAAGAACTGGCCAAGCTGACCGGGCGCGAGATTTACATGGAAATCAAGGAAATCCGCGTGGCGGATTTGAACGCCCAGTTGGTGGCCGAAAATATCGCCGTGCAGTTGGAGCGCCGGGTTTCCTTCCGCCGCGCCATGAAAAAGGCGATGAAAGCCGTCATGGATCAGCGGGCGTTGGGCGTGAAAGTCGCGGCGGCGGGCCGGCTGGGCGGCGCGGAATTGGCGCGCCGCGAGATTTACAAGGAAGGCCAGGTGCCGCTGCACACGCTGCGGGCCTGCATTGATTATGGATTTGCCGAAGCCCGGACCGTGGCCGGCAAGATCGGGATAAAGGTTTGGATTTGCAAGGATCCGGAAGCGGAGCCTGCCAGCAGAGGAGGGTATCGCCGTGCCGCTAATACCTAGTCGGGTTAAATATCGCAAGGTCCAGCGCGGCAGCCGCAAGGGGCGGGCCACCGCCGGCGACACCTTGTCATTCGGTGAGTTCGGCTTGCAGGCCCTGGCGCGCGCCTGGATTAAATCCAATCAGATCGAAGCCTGCCGCGTTTCGATCAATCGCAACCTGAAGCGCAAAGGCAAGGTCTGGGTGCGGATTTTTCCGGACAAGCCGGTCAGCAAGAAGCCGCTGGAAACGCGCATGGGCAAGGGCAAGGGCGTGCCGGAATTCTGGGTAGCCGTGGTGAAGGATGGACGCATGTTATTTGAAGTGGGGGGCGTGCCGGAGCGCATGGCGCGCGAATCGCTGCGCCTGGCGGCTTCCAAGCTGCCGATCCCCACGCGCTTTGTCATGCGCATGCCGGGAGGTTGAGCAGGACTATGAAAGCCAGTGAAATCAGGGATTTGTCGCCGGAAGAAATCCGCCAGAAAGCGGCGGATCTGGAAAAAGAATATTTTGAATTGCGCAAGGTCAAGGCCACGGGCAAACTGGAAGACCCCTTGCAGTTGCGCCGCATGCGCCGCGACCTTGCCCGGGTGCGGACGGTTTTGAACGCCACCAAGTGAGAAAAGGGACGAATATGCCGGAAGAAGCCAAGAGGCGCGGCAAGCGCAAAACGCGGGAAGGATTTGTCATCGGCAGTGCGATGCAGAAGACGATCGTGGTGCGCGTGGAGCGCCGCATCCGCCATCCGCTGTATGGCAAGGAATTGCGGATCGCCAGCAAACTGTACGCGCACGACGAGCAGGGCGCGGCCCGGGTCGGCGACCGTGTGGAAGTCGTGGAAACGCGGCCGGTAAGCCGCCTGAAACGCTGGCGGTTGCTCAAGGTTTTCGAAAAACAAGCGCCGGCGAAGCAGGCGTAGCCGGGATCCGCCCCGCCGCGGACGACGGATGCTGACGAGGGATGAAAACATGATAGCAGAAGAAACATGCCTGGATGTGGCCGATAACACCGGCGCCCGCAAGGTCAAGTGCTTCCGGATTCTCGGGCAGCGCAAGCGCTATGCCCGGCTGGGAGATTTGATCAAGGTCTCCGTGCGCGAGGCGCAGCCGCGCGGCCTGGTGAAAAAGGGCGAGGTGCGCCTGGCGGTCATCGTGCGCACCAGCAAGGCGTTGCGGCGCACGGACGGCTCGCTGATCCGTTTTGACAGCAATGCCGTCGTGCTGGTGGATGACAAGCTGAATCCGCTGGGAACCCGCGTGTTCGGGCCGGTGGCGCGCGAACTGCGCGACCGGAATTTCGCCAAAATCATTTCGCTGGCGCCGGAGGTCCTGTAATATGGGTTCGAAATTGCATCTGAAGCGGGATGACGTAGTGGTGGCTATCGCCGGCGGGGATGCCGGCGGCAAACGCACCGGCAAGGTGCTGCAGGTGCTGCCCGGCCGCGGCCGCGCGGTGGTCGAGGGGTTCCATTTTGTGCGGAAGACGGTCCGCAAGTCGCAGGATCTGCCCAACGGCGACATTATCCGCCGGGAGGCGTCGGTGGCGCTGTCGAATTTGCAGTTGTATTGTCCGGATTGCAAGCGGGGCGTGCGCATCGCCCGCGGCCGGGATGAAAAGGGGCGGCCCGCGCGCAAATGCCGCAAATGCGGGCATACGTTTTAACAGGCGGAAATTATGGCGAGATTGAAAGAAAAATATACGCAGGAAGCGGCAGCCGCGCTCAGGCAGCTGCATGGTTACAAGAACCCCATGCAGGTGCCGCGCATGACCAAGATCGTGGTCAACATGGGGGTTAATTCCGGGGTGGACAAGGATGTGTTCAAAAGCCTGGTCCAGGACCTGGCGCGGATAACGGGGCAGAAGCCGGTGGTGTGCAAGGCGCGGAAAAGCATCGCCAATTTCAACCTGCGCGAGGGCATGTCCGTGGGCGCCAAGGTGACCCTCCGCGGCGTCCGGATGTACGAGTTTTTCGACCGCCTGGTGAATGTCGCCTTGTCGCGGCTGCGGGACTTCCGCGGCGTTTCGCCGTCCGGTTTTGACGGCCGCGGCAACTACACCTTGGGCCTCCGCGAACAGCTGGTGTTCCCGGAAATCAATCCGGACGATGTGAAGAAGGTCCAGGGTATGGATATTACAATCAACACCACCGCCGCCTCCGATGCGGAAGCGCGCGACCTGCTACGGCTGATGGGCATGCCCTTTGCCGGCGCCGGGACGAATTGATACAGGGAGGAAAGTTCACTTGGCTAAAACGTCATTGATCGTCAAGTCCGCCCGGCCCCCGAAATACAGCAGCCGGCGTTACCGCCGCTGCCGGAATTGCGGCCGCCCCAGGGCCTATCTGCGCAAGTTTCAGTTATGTCGAATTTGTTTCCGGGAATTGGCTTCCACCGGGCAGATTCCCGGCGTGATCAAGGCCAGTTGGTGAAGCCTGCGCAGTAAGCGCATATTTTTGAAGGTTGGTGCAAATGAATCAGACAGATCCGATTGCTGACATGCTGACGCGCATCCGCAATGCCAATGCCGCGCGGCTGGAATCCGTGGAGTTGCCGCATTCCAAGTTGAAGGCGGGCGTGGCGCGTATTTTGAAACGCGAAGGGTTCATCCGCGATTACGTGGCCGAAGGCGGCGCCGCGCGGCGGGTGTTGCGGCTTTATCTGAAATACACCGCCGGGCGCGAACCGGTGTTGCGCGGCTTGCGCCGCGTCAGCCGGCCGGGCTGGCGGCGTTACGTCCAGGTGGGCGGGCTGCCGCCGATCATGCGCGGCGCCGGTCTGGCGATTGTCAGCACTTCGCGCGGCCTGTTGACTGACCGCGAGGTCCGGAATATGGGCGTGGGCGGCGAATGGTTGTTGACGGTTTGGTGAGTTTTTCACGGGAGGGTCCGATGTCAAGAGTAGGGAAACAGCCCGTGCCGGTGCCGGCCGGCGTGGAAGTCGAGGCGCAGGGCGGCGCGGTCGCGGTCAAGGGGCCCAAGGGCGTCTTGCAGTTCAAAGTGCCCGGGGCGTTGCAGGTAACGGTGGCGGAAGGCAAAGTTTCGGTGCGGGCCGCCGCGCCGGACGCCGGCGCCTTGCAGGGCATGGCGCGCTCGATGATCGCCAACATGATCGAGGGCGTTACCCGCGGCTATGCCAAGCAACTGGAAATCCAGGGCGTGGGATTCAAGGCCGCGGTGCAGGGGCGCCAGGCTACCTTCGCGCTGGGGTATTCGTCTCCCGTTGTAATGGAGATTCCAGAAGGCATTGAAGTCAAGGTTGCCGACGGCGTCAACCTGACGGTCAGCGGCGCCGACAAGCAGCAGGTCGGCGATGTGGCCGCGCGCATCAAGGATTTTTACCCGGCGGAACCGTACAAGGGCAAGGGCATCCGCTTCAAGGGCGAACATGTCCGCCGTAAAGCGGGCAAGACTGTGGCTTAAGAGGATGGCATGAAAATTAACAACCGTTTGGATTATCGGAAACGCCGGCATCTGCGCATCCGCAAGAAAATCGTGGGCTCGGCGGCCTGCCCGCGCATGAGCGTGTCGGTTTCCCGGCGCCACATGTGCGTGCAATTTCTGGATGACTTGAGCGGGCGCACGCTCGCGGCCTGCTCGACCGTGCAGACGCCCGACGCCGGCCATAACCGGCAGACCGCCAAGCAACTGGGCGCGCGCGCCGCGGAAGCCGCTCGCGCCTCCGGCATCACCCAGGTGGTTTTCGATCGCGGCGGCCACGCCTATCATGGCCGGGTTAAAGAAATCGCCGATGCGGCGCGGGAGGCGGGAATCAAGTTATGAGCGTTGATATCATTGACAAAAAAATGCAGGACCATCTGGCCGATGAACTCGGATCCGCCGGCGGCGATTTCGAGGAATACGTTGTCCGGATCAACCGCTGTTCCAAGGTGGTCAAGGGCGGCCGGCGGCTGAGCTTCAGCGCGGTGGTGGTGGTCGGCGACCATCATGGACGCGTCGGGGCGGGGCTGGGCAAGGCGAACGAAGTGGCCGATGCGATCCGCAAGGGCGGGGATATCGCCCGCAAGTCCATGTTTGCCGTCAAGCTCCACGGCAAAACCATCCCGCACGAAGTGTGCGGCGAGTATTGCGGCGCGAAGGTGTTGCTCCGCCCGGCCGTGGAAGGCACGGGCGTAATTGCCGGCGGCGGCGCGCGCGCGGTCCTGAACCTGGCTGGCGTGCATAACATTCTGTCAAAATCACTGGGCAGCAACAACAAGTGGAACGTGGTGCATGCCACCATCGCCGCCTTGAAACTGTTGCGCACCCGGGAGGAATGCGCGGCCATGCGCGGCGTGGATTTGAACGACGCCGCGCCGGCTCCCGCGGCCGCACCGTCGGCGTAATGTTTGCGTGGAGGAATCTGAGCATGTTGGGTTTAAATGTCATGCGGAATGTCGCCGGGGCGCGGCGCGCCAAGATGCGCGTGGGCTGCGGCAGCGGTTCGGGCAAGGGCCGCACTTGCGGGCGGGGCCACAAGGGGCAGTACGCCCGTTCCGGCCACAAGCACAAGGCGGGGTTTGAAGGAGGCCAGATGCGGCTGCTGCGCCGCATCCCGAAGCGCGGATTCAACAACCAGGTCCATAAACAGGTGTTTAACCTGGTGGCGGTGGGACGGCTGGCGCGCTTTGAGGATGGAACCGAAATCACGCCGGCGCTGCTGCGCGAAGTCGGCCTGGTCCGGCGTCATGGCGCTGGATGCGGGGGCCCGGTCAAGATTCTGGGCGGCGGCGAACTGGCGCGCAAGCTGACGGTGCAGGCGCATGCTTTCACCAGGTCGGCCGAGCAGAAAATCGCCGCCGCCGGCGGAACCTGCAAGGTAATTGACTGAGCACCCGGCCGCCGGTATGTCCGGGCGCGCACGCAGCGGCCGGCGGGCAGGGCGGTAGACCTCCGGGCGAGCCGCTCGCTGCGGCGGGTCAAGCGAGTGCGGGAGCGGTCGGTGATGAAGATTATGCGCGTTTAATTAAGCGGCGTGGCGCCGTTTTGCTGGATAACATATTATGCTTTCCGCTTTTGTAAATTCATTCAAGGTTGAAGAACTGCGCCGGCGTTTGCTGTTCACCTTCGGCTTGATTTTTGTCTGCCGGATCGTCAGCGCGGTGCCCACCCCCGGCGTCAACGCCGCGGAACTGCAGAACCTGGTGCAGCACATTTCCAACCAGGTGGGCGGCGGTTTGATCGGGTTGGTGGACCTGTTCAGCGGCGGCGCCATGAGCAATTGCGCGGTGGGCGCCCTGGGCATCATGCCTTATATCAGCGCCTCCATTATCCTGCAGTTGATGACGGCGATTGTGCCAACCCTGGAGCGCCTGGCGCGCGAAGGCGATGTCGGCCGCCAGAAGATCACCCAGTACACCCGCTACCTGACCCTGGGGCTGTGCCTGGTCCAGGGGTATGCCATTCCGGTGGCTTTGCAAAACCCCGAGGCCTTGTTCGGCCAGACGATGGGCCCGATCGTGGATATGCAATCCGTCTGGGGCTTCCGCCTGCTGACGGTGGTCACGATGACGACCGGGACGATGCTGATGATGTGGCTGGGAGAACAGATGACCCAGAGCGGCGTCGGCAACGGCATTTCGCTGATCATCACGATCAACATCATCAGCCGGCTGCCGGGCGCCGTGCGGGCCACGGTGAGCATGTTCAAGCCCGTCGGCGACGGCGTGGCGCAGTTTTCCGTCTTCCACCTGGTGGGCCTGCTGATCATGCTGTTCCTGGTGGTGGCCGGCACGATTGCCGTCACGCAGGCGCAGCGCCGGATTCCCGTGCAATACGCCAAGCGGGTGGTCGGCCGCAAGGTTTACGGCGGGCAAAGCACCTACATGCCGCTGCGGGTGAATTATTCCGGCGTCATGCCGATTATTTTCGCCTCCGCCATCCTGATGTTCCCCCAGAAAATCCTGGAAATGCTGCCGGGCGATTTTTTCAAGCATCTGGCGGTTCATTTTCACATGGAACGGCCGCTTTACCTGATCCTGTACGGGTTGATGATCCTGTTTTTTTCCTATTTCTGGGTGGCGACGGTGTTTAATCCCGTGCAGATCGCCGACGACCTGAAGAAGGCCGGCGGGTACATCCCCGGCATCCGGCCGGGCACGCCCACCGCGGAGTTCCTGGACCGCACGATGACGCGGATCACGCTGGCCGGCGCGATTTTCCTGACCGTGATCGCGGTGCTGCCGACGATGATGGCGCGCCAGTTCAGCATTCCCTGGCTGGTGGCGTCGTTTTTCGGCGGCACCAGCATCCTGATCATCGTGGGGGTGATGCTCGACACCATGCGCCAGGTGGAGTCCCACCTGATCATGCGCCACTATGACGGTTTCCTGAAAAAAGGCAAATTACGGGGGAGACGCTGATGGGCATTCGGGCCATAGTTTTGCTGGGCGCGCCCGGCGCCGGCAAGGGCACCATGGCGGAAGCCATTAAGGCCGCCATGCCCATCACGCACATCGCCACGGGCGACATGCTGCGCGAGGAGATTAAAAAATCCTCGCCGCTGGGCAGCGCGGCGGCGGTTTACATGCAACAGGGCCGGCTGGTGCCCGACGACCTGATCGTGCGCATGGTCATGGAGCGTCTGGCGGGAGGCGGCGCGGACCTGCGTTGCATGTTTGACGGTTTCCCGCGCACCTTGGCCCAGGCGGAACTGCTGGACCGCAATTTCAAGTCGCAGCAGGCGGAGATCGCGGCGGTGCTGCTGCTGGAGGTGTCGCCGGAAGTGTGCCTGGCCCGGCTGACCGGCCGGCGGGTTTGCCGGCAATGCGGCGCCAATTACCACCTGCGCAATATTCCTCCGCGCCGCGCGGGCGTCTGCGACCGTTGCGGCGGAGAACTGTACCAGCGCCAGGACGACATGCCGGAAACCATCGCCAAGCGCCTGGAAATTTTCCGGCAGCAGAACGCGGGATTGCTTGAATATTACGAGCGCCAGGGAAAATTGGCGCATCTGGATGCCGGGGGCGCGCGCGACGCCACCCTGGCAGCCGCGCTGCGGATTTTGGCGGAACACAATTTTTGATATGATTATCATCAAGGATGCCGCGGAATTGGCGCGTATGCGCGCCGCCGGGCGGGCGACCGCGCGGGTTTGCGGGCAGGTGGCCCGGAACATAGCTCCCGGCATGACCACGGGTGAAATCAACGATTTTGCCGCCCGGATGATGGCGGACATGGGCGTGAAAAGCGCCTTTTTGGGATACCGGGGTTACCCGGGCGCGATTTGTGTGTCGGTGAATGAGGAGGTCGTGCACGGCTTGCCCGGCCGGCGGCGCATCCGGGCCGGAGATATTGTCAGCATTGATGTCGGCGTGGTGGTGGACGGTTTTGTCGGCGATATGGCCACGACGGTGGCCGTGGGCGTCGGCGACGGCGAAGTGCTGCGGCTGCTGGCCGCGGCGGAGCAGGCGCTGCACGCCGGCATCGCCAATGCCCGCGCCGGGCGGCGTCTGGGGGATGTGTCGCATGCCGTGGAAACGGCCGCCGTGTCCGCCGGATTCAGCGTGGTGCGGGAGTTCGTCGGCCATGGCATCGGCCGGCAGATGCACGAGGATCCGCAGGTCCCGAATTTCGGGCGGCCGGGCCAGGGGCCGCAGTTGCGCAGCGGCATGACGCTGGCCATCGAGCCGATGCTGAACATGGGCGGGGCCGCGGTGGAAGTGCTGGACGATGGCTGGACTGTGGTCACGCGGGACCGCCGGCCTTCGGCGCATTTTGAGCATACGGTGGCGGTGGGCGACGGCGAAGCGGAAATTCTGACCAGGTGGGATGACGGCATTTGACTTGGCGGAAAAGTTTGCTATAATGGCGGTTTCTTTCATTATTTTTGATCGGGAGATGGCGGGATGAAAGTCAGAAGTTCAGTCAAACGCATTTGCGAACGGTGCAAGATCATCCGGCGCAAGGGGGTGGTGCGGGTAATTTGCACCAATCCGCGCCACAAACAACGGCAAGGATAGGAGTAGGACATGCCCAAGATTCTCGGCATAGACATTCCCGGGAAAAAGCCCGTGGTTTACGCTTTGCGATATATTTACGGCGTGGGGCTGACGCGCGCGCAGCATATCGCCGCCGTGTTGAAAATCGACCCCGCCAAGCACGCGGACGATTTAACCGGCGAGGAATTGACCCGGATTACCGGGATGTTACAGGAAAAATATGTCCTGGAAGGCGACCTGCGCCGGGAAGTGGCCCAGAATATCCGGCGTTTGATCAGCATCGGCTCGTACCGCGGCCTGCGCCACCGGCGCGGTTTGCCGGTGCGCGGCCAGCGCACGCATACCAACGCCCGGACCCGCAAGGGCGTGCGCAAAACTGTGGGCGTGGTACGCGGGCGCGAGGCCCGTTCGGATGCGCGCTCGGCGACCAAATAACTTTGCATTAGCGGCATAGGTGGAGGAATCTGAGAATATCATGGCCAAGGATAATCCAAAGGCGGAAGAAGCAGTAAAAGGCAAACCGTCCGAAGAGGCGGCAGCGGCGGCGGCCCCGGCGGCGGCGGCGGAAGGCGCGGCGGAAGCCGGCGCGGCCGCCAAACCGGCGGCGCGGCGCAAAGGCGCGCGCACCGTTTCCGCGGGCATAGCGCATATTAACGCGACTTTCAACAATACGCAGATCGTGATTACCGACATGAAGGGCGCCGTGCTGGCCTGGAGCAGTTCCGGCCGCATGGGCTTCAAGGGCACGCGCAAAAGCACGGCGTATGCCGCCACGGTGGTTGCACAGGATGTGTCCCGGCAGGCTGCCGGGTATCGCATGCACGAGATGGAAGTGCGGGTGCAGGGGCCGGGCGCCGGCCGCGAATCGGCCATCCGGGCGCTGCAGGCGGCGGGTTTCGCCGTTACGGTCATCAAGGATGTCACCCCCATACCGCATAATGGTTGCCGGCCGCGCAAGCGGCGGCGGGTGTAATTTAACTAAGGAAGGGGCGGTACATGGGTAGATATAATGGTCCGGCCTGCCGCATCTGTCGGCGCGAAGGCATGAAGTTGTTTCTGAAGGGTGAGCGGTGCAATATGGCCAAGTGCGCCATCGAAACCGGGCGCGGCGTGCCCGGCATGCACGGCATGCAACGCTCCAAACCGTCGGATTATGCCCGCCAGTTTCGCGAGAAACAGCGTTTACAGCGATTTTACGGATTGCAGAACGGCCAGTTCCGCCTGGTGTTCCGGCGCGCGGCGCGGGCCCAGGGCGTGACCGGCGAGACCTTGTTGCAGGCGCTGGAAATGCGCCTGGACAATCTGGTTTACCGCCTGGGTTTCGCCGCCAGCCGGCGTGCCGCGCGGCAATTGGTGCGGCACCGCCACATGGCGGTTAACGGGCATACCGCGGATGTGCCTTCCATGACGTTGAAGGCCGGCGATACAGTCGCCGTGCGGGACAACCCGCGCAGCCGCGGGCTGGCTCAGAAGGCTTTGGAAACGGCGCAGGGCCGGACGCTTTCGCCCTGGCTGGCTCTGGATGCCGCCGCTTTCAGCGGTTCGGTTGTGCGCATCCCCACGCGGGATGAAATTGCGCCGCTGGTCAACGAGCAGTTGGTGGTGGAGTTGTGTTCCAAGTAACGCGCGGAGCCGATATTTTTTTTGGAGGGTTGAAAGACCATGACGGTTAAGATTGGCAGATTCGAGATGCCCAAGCGGGTGGTTAAGGAGCAGGGCTCGGCCACCGCCACTTATGCCCGCTTCATCGCGGAGCCGTTTGAGCCCGGGTACGGGCGCACGGTGGGCAATAGTTTGCGGCGGGTGCTCCTTTCGTCGCTGGAAGGCGCCGCGGTTTCTTCAGTCAAGATTGCCGGCGCGCACCATGAATTCTGCGCTATTCCCGGTGTCGTGGAAGATGTCACGGATATCATCCTCAACCTGAAAAAAGTGCTGTTACGCACCTTCACCCGCGAGCCGCAGCGTTTGACCATCAATGCCAAGGGGCCCGGCGAAGTGACGGCGGCCGCTATTTCGTCGTCGCACCTGGTGGAAGTGCTCAATCCGAAGCATTTTATCGCCACCCTCGCGCAGGACGGCAAGTTTGAAGCCGAGATCGAGGTCACCGTGGGACGTGGGTTTTCGCCCGCGGACTGGGGCGACAAGAAGGACGCGGAAATCGGCATCATTCCCATTGACTGCGTATATTCGCCGGTGCGCCGGGTGAACTTCTCCGTGGAAAACATCCGCGTGGGACGCCGCACGGATTACGACAAGTTGGTGCTGGACATCTGGACCGACGACCGCCTGTCGCCGGATGAAGCCCTGACGCGCTCGGCCATGATCATGCGCCATCATCTTGACGCGTTTGTGAACTTCACGGACGAGTTGCTGGAGTTCGAACAGACGGACAACCTGGTGGACAAGGAACGCGAGGAACTCCGCCGCAAGCTCAACATGAGCGTCAACGAAATCGAGCTCAGCGTCCGCGCCGCCAACTGCCTGAACAACGCGAATATTCTGACGGTCGGCCAGCTGGCCCAGAAGACCGAGGCCGACATGCTGAAATACCGTAATTTCGGCAAGAAGTCCCTCCAGGAAATTGTGCAGAAATTGCAGGAGATGGGCATCAGCATGGGGTCAACCTTTGACCCGGAATTACTGAAGCCCCCCGCTCCGGCGGAAACCAAGTAATATTGAATTTGACGGACAAGGTGAGTTATGCGACATCAGGTAGTGACGACTAAGTTCGGCCGGACGACTGAGCACCGGGCGGCCATGCTGGCCGCGGTGGTCTGCGGCTTGATTCTGGAGAAACGCGTGCGGACCACGCTGCCTAAGGCGCGGGCCGCCCGGCGCCTGGCTGAGCGCATGGTGACGCTGGGCAAGCAGGGCACGCTGGCGGCGCGCCGCCGCGCCGCCGCCGTTTTGCGCCGGCCGGCTCCGGTCAAGCAATTATTCGAGGAAATCGCTCCCCGGTGCGCCAGCCGGGCCGGCGGCTATACCCGGATCATCAAACTGGATGACCGGCGCAGTGATGGCGCCGCCATGGCCATGCTGGAATGGGTGGATGTCGCGTATGTCAGCCGCCGGAAGCCTCCGAAAACCAGCGAAGAGAAGCCGGGCAAAACGGCTTGATCGGCGGTTATGGCAAAATTCAAGTACACCGCAACCAACGCGCAAGGCGCTGAAAAAAACGGCGTCATTGAATCAGCCAACCGGGCGGCCGCCCTGGCCAAGTTGCGGGAAGGCGGCCTGTATCCCTCGCGGATCGATGAAGTGGCGGCCCCGAAGACCGCCGCGGCCAAGTCCGCCCCCGCGGCCAAGCGCGGCGGGATGAACATGGAAATCAAGATTGCCCTGCCGAAATTTCTCCGCCGCGTCAAGAAAAAGCAGTTGATGGTGTTCACGCGGCAATTGGCCACGCTGATTGACGCCGGCGTCCCCCTGCTGCGCGCCTTGCAAATCCTCGAAAAACAGGAACAGAGCGGGGCGCTCAAAGCCATGATCGGCGAAATGTGCGAATCGGTCGAAGGCGGCTCCCCTTTCGCGGAAGCGCTGGCGCAGCATCCCCGGTGTTTTGACCGGCTGTTCATCAACATGGTCCGGGCGGGCGAAGTCGGCGGTGTGCTGGCGGTGACGCTCAACCGGTTGGCGGAATTCATCGAAAAAGCCGAGAAGATCAAGACCAAGGTCAAGGGCGCCATGGTGTACCCGATCGTCGTGCTGATCATGGCCCTGGGCATTACCGGTTTCCTGATGGTGGTGATCATTCCCAAGTTCACGGAAATTTTCCGCGATCTGCTGAAAGGCGCGGAAATGCCGGCCTTGACCCAGTTCGTCGCCAAGGCCAGCGATACGCTGGTCCACCGGTTCCCGCTGGTGCTGGGGGTCATTGCCGGCGCGGTGATGTTATTCAAGCTGCTGGGCATGACCAAGCCGGGGCGCTACCTGCTGGACCGGCTCTCGTTGTCCATGCCGGTGATTGGCGGCCTGCTGAGCAAGGTCAGCATCTCGCGGTTCACGCGCACCCTGGGCACCTTGATGAGTTCCGATGTGCAGATTCTGCAGGCGCTCAATATCGTCCGCGACACCGCCGGCAATATGGTGGTGGCGCGGGCCATCCAATCCGTGCATGACAGCGTGAAGGAAGGCGAGTCCGTGGCCGCGCCCATGGAAAGCGCCGGCGTTTTTCCGTCCATGGTGGTGAGCATGGTCATGGTCGGAGAGGAAACAGGCCGGCTGTCCGAGATGCTGGTCAAGATCGCCGACAGCTACGATACGGAAGTGGATGCGGCGGTGGACGGGCTCACCTCGATTATTGAGCCGGTGCTGATCATCTTTCTGGCCGTGGTGGTGGGGACGATTGTCGTCGCCATGTTCATGCCGCTGATTGACATTATTTCCAATCTGCAGGGCTAGTTTTGCGCGGCCGGCGGACCCGCGCGGCGCCGGCCAGTATTCCGCCGGCCTTCCGCTGCGGGACGGCGAATGGTGAACAGCAAACTTGGATTGGATTTTTTCCGGCGCCCGGATGTGGCGCGCATCGGCCGCGAATTGATCGGCAAGATGCTTTGCACCCGGATCGGCGGTGCGGCGGTCACGACCGGCATGATCGTGGAAACGGAAGCTTACGGCGGCGTGGACGACCGGGCCTCGCATGCTTTCGGCGGTCGGCGGACGGACCGCACCGCGGTCATGTATCGCGCCGGCGGCGTGGCCTACGTCTATTTGTGTTATGGGCTGCATTGCCTGTTCAATATCATCACCAATCGCGAAGAAATCCCGCATGCCGTTTTGATTCGCGCCGTGGAGCCGCGCCGGGGTGTGGACGTCATGCTGCGCCGCCGCGGCCGGGCGCGCGCGGACCGCGCCCTGGCTGGCGGCCCGGGCGCGCTGTGCCGGGCGCTGGGCATCGCTTTGCGGCACAACGGGATGAACTTGACCGGCAATGTCATCTGGCTGGAGGAGGGCGCGCCGGTGCCGCCGTCGCAGGTTTGCCGGACACCGCGGATCGGCGTGGCGTACGCGGGCGCGGATGCCGCGCGGCTCTGGCGGTTCAGTTTGCGCGGCAGCCCGTGGGTCAGCCGTCCGCCGCCCCGCAGCGATCGCGGCGGCGCGGGCATCTGAAATATTTTGGGCGGAAACCTTGAAGATTAAACCTGGCGGCGCGTAAAGCGCGGGAGCCGGCTGCCGGCTAACCGCGCCTTGGCGGCGCCGCCTTGAATGCGGGCGCGGGCCCGCGCTGGGAGAGCAAATGGGATTCAATGCGATCATGGAAGAAAGCGCCGTGCCGGACCGGCCGCGCGAAGCTTGCGGCCTTTTCGGCGGGTTCGGCTTGCCGCAGATTTCACCCCTGATTTACCAGGGGCTCTTTTCCCTGCAGCACCGCGGCCAGGAAGGCGCGGGCATGGTGGTCAGCGACGGCATCCATGTGCGTTCCTGCAAGGGACAGGGATTGGTCAACGACGTTTTCCGGAAGGATTCCTGGAAAAACCTGCCGGGCCACCTGGGGATCGGCCATGTGCGTTATTCCACGACCGGCTCCAAGCGCATCCAGAATGTTCAGCCGCTGGTGGTGGAATGCATTGACGGCATCTGGGCCATTGCCCATAACGGCAACCTGATCAACGCCCGGTCCCTGCGCCAGCGCTATCAGGAAGCCGGGGCGATTTTCCAGACCAGCACCGACAGCGAAGTCTTGATTCATTTGCTGGCCGACCCGCTTTACCGGTCGCGCCCCGGCCGGGTTTCCGGCGCGCTGGGCGAATTGCTGGGCGCCTTCGCCTTTCTTTTGATGACCCGCGACTGCGTCATGGCCGCGCGGGACACCATGGGGTTCAAACCGCTGTCCATCGGCCGGCTGGGCCAGGGTTATGTTTTTGCCAGCGAAACCTGCGCCTTGAACCAGGTGGGCGCGGAGTACCTGCGCGATGTCCTGCCGGGCGAACTGGTGGTGGCGGACGAGACGGGGCTGCACAGCAGCATCTTCAGCCCGCCGGCCGCCCGGCAGGCGCAATGCATCTTCGAGCATGTCTATTTCGCGCGCCCTGACAGCTGCCTGTTCGGCGAAAACGTGCACACCATCCGCTGCCGCCTGGGCGAACGTTTGGCGCAGGAACATCCGGTCGAGGCGGATATCGTCATCCCGGTTCCCGACAGCGGCAACTCCGCCGCGCTGGGATTTGCGCGCGGCAGCGGTATCCCCCTGGATGTCGGCTTCATCCGCAACCACTATATCGGCCGCACCTTCATCATGCCCGAGCAGACGCAGCGCGCCGGCAGCGCGGACTTGAAACTGGCAGTGGTGGCGGGTGTGGTCAAGGGCAAACGCGTGGTGGTGGTGGACGATTCCATCGTGCGGGGCACCACCGCCCGCCGCCGCGTGGAAGCGTTGCGCCATGCCGGCACGCGGGAAATCCATATGCGGATTTCCTGCCCGCCCGTCCGGCATCCCTGTTTTTTCGGCATTGATTTTCCGACGCGCGAGGAATTGATTGCCGGGTCCAAGAATGTCGAGGAAATCCGCAAGTTTATCGGTGTGGACAGCCTGGGCTATCTCAGCATCGAGGGCATGCTGTCGCAGTTTCGCGACCGCCAGGCTTTCTGCGCCGCCTGTTTCTCCGGAGAATATCCGCTGGATGTCAACCGCGTCCAGGGGAAACGCACGCTGGAGGATTTTGTGCCCCTGTTGAATTTCGATCCCCACAGCGGGCGGTAGTCCTCGGATCGGGGCCGGCCCGCGGGACGTTCAGGGCCGGGAATTATACCGCCGCGCCGGGCGCAGGGGAGGCAACCCGAAAATGCGCTCGGCGTTGCCGTGCGCCACCTGCTGCAGGACCGCATCCGGCAGCCGCAGTTGATGGATGAACCGGGCGTGGCATAAAAAGGTTTGCGTCTGGTAGGCATCGGCGGTGCCCAAGGCCAGCGAGGAGTCGGTGCCGAACAGTATGCGTTCCTGATGTTTCAGGAAGAATGCCCGCAAGATTTCGCGGTCTTCCGGGTATAATTCGTCGCCCCAGCGCAGGAAGCCGGCGCAACTGGTATCCACTGCGACATTCGAGTAATTGCGCAGGATGGCGTCCACCCGCTCGAGGCCGATGTGCATCTGGTGCGCGCCGATCAGCGTCAAATCCGGATGCTGCCGCGCGATTTGCAACGCGGTTTGCAGGAGCAGCTCGTTGGAGGTCGTCGGCCCGGTTTTGGCGTCGCTCCAGTAGGGGTTGGCGCCGCCGCCGTGGTAGGGCGAGACGCTGACCCGCTGGGTGATGTGCCAGAGCAGGGCCTTTTTAGCGCGGCTGACCGTCTCAAACATTTCCGTCCAGGGCTTTTGCAGCCAGACATCGTGGCTGGCTGCGCCTTGCATCAGCGGAGAATTGTGCAGTTTCAATCCCAGTGCGCCGTGCTCGAATGCCCGTTGGGCCAGCGCGGCGTCCGGCTGGTCGTAAGGGACGCGGAACAGCCAGCCGAAACGCGCATCCTGCGCGGCGAGGTCGCGGCAAACGTGAAATGCTTCCGGCCGGCTGACGATGGCGATGACCCGGCCCAACCGGAAGGCGTCCAGTTGCGCGAACCAATCTCCCAGGATGCGGTAGAACTCGGCGTGCGTGGTTGGTCGCTCCATGTGATTGTGGCAGTCCAGCCAGTAGTCCTCGTTGGGCTGGAAATGAAAGCCCCAGCCCCTGGAAAAACCGTTGTCCAGCGTTTCACGTTCGGCGATATCGGGCGGGCGCGGGTGGCCGGCATGGAAGATAGTCATGATGGTCAAAAATTACCGGCGCTTGTATTCATCGCTCTTTTTCAACTCCTCCCGCACGCGCTTTTCCGACCAGCCGTCCTGGATGATGCGGTTGCGGTAGGTTTCCCGGCCGCTCTTGTCCGGCTTGCGCCCGAGAATGTCATCGTAGGCGCGGTCAATGATTTTATCGGCTTCGGCGCCCTTGTATTCCGCGCTCTTTTTCAGGTCCGTGCGCACTTGATTCTCCGACCAGTCGTCGTCAATCATCCGCTTGCGGTAAGTGCGCATGCCGTCGGCGTCGGGTTTGCGCCCCAGGATGTCTTCGTAAGCGCGGTTGATGGTCTTTTCCACGTCGTCCGCCGCGGCGGTCGCCGGGGTGCAGAGCCCCAACCCCAACCCCAATCCCAAGGCGCCCGCCGCCGCCAGCCGCGCCCATTTACGTCCGATTTTTGAATTTAACATGTTGATCTCCCTGATTGTGAATAATGCGCAAACGGTGAAAATATTTCATAAAGATAGGCTTTCGGCGCGATTTGTCAAGCAACATGCGCCTGGATTATTGCTGGCATCAATGCCGCCCGCCTGCTATAATCGGAGTATGGATAAAATCATCGCCGGAATTTTCAAGAATTTCAATGTTGTCATGCTGGCGGCCGGGATTGCGGTTGGCCTGTGGACCGGCCGGCCGGGCCGGCGCGCCGAGCAGCTTTTCCGCTGGGTAAGTTTGCTGGGTGCGGGTATTGTGGGTTTATATGCCGCGGGCATGCACATTTTTTTCGGACCGCCGGCCGCCGCTAATATCGGCTGGCAACCATCGCCGTTTCAATACGAGGTGGGGATCGCCAATCTGGCGGTCGGGCTGCTGAGCGTCTTGTCGTTCCGTGCCAGCTATGCGTTCCGCCTGGCCGCGGTCATGGGCCTCGCCTGTTGGCTTTGGGGGAACGCCGTTGGGCATATCCGGCAAATGATCGTTGCCGGGAATTTCGCCCCCGGCAACGCCGGCCCCTGGTTCTGGACGGATGTCCTGGTGCCGCTGTTGCTGATCGCTTTGCTGCGCCTGGCCCATTCCGAAGTCCGCCGGGGATAGAGTCCGGTCCCGATTGGGACGGCGTCATGGGCCGCGCCGACTTTATGGCAACCCTTTGTTTGCCGGCGCCGGAGGGACGGGTGCGGCCATTGCCCGGATGATCCGCAAGGCCTGATCCACCAGTTCCCGGCAGGCGATCCATTTCGACGGCGCCATTCCGATGCAGCCATGGCGGACCAGGCCAACCTCGTCCAATTGCCGGCCCAGGGCGCGGAAATCGAATTTGGGCCAGGCGGCTGCCGGGCCGGCGTCCAGCAACAGCAGCACCTGCACGTGATGGAAGATGGTGCAAACGTTGAAATCCACGCCGATGAAAAGATACTTGGCGTTGTATTGATAAAGCTTGTCCCAGGGACTGCACGGGCCAAACGCGCCGCGCGATGCCCAGACGGGGCGGTCCACGGCATTTTCACCGCCGTAGGCCAGCGCATGCCCGCTGGTGATGGCGGCAGCGAGCGGGCCGCGGGCGGCAACGGAATGCGTGGGGTTGTCGCTGCGCAGCACGCCGGGCCGCCGCCGGAATGTTTCCGGAATCAGGCCCGTGAAAGTCGGTTGCCCGGCCGCATGGAAAGCGCGGGCGATTTCTTCCGCCGACAACGCCTGCCAATCATATTTGCAGAGGGCGGGCAGCACCAGCGTGCCGGTCGGGCCCAGCGTTTCCAGGAAGGCGTCCAACACGGCGTCCGCGCCGCCTTCGACCCGGCCCATGCTTTTCAACGAGGAATGGAAAAAGACCAGGTCGCCTGCCTGGATGCCCAGGGCGGCCAGATGCCGCTTGATCTGCGGCTTGGTTGTTAATCCATCGGTATTCATAAATACTGCCGGATGGCATCCAGAGGTTTCCGGATTTTGGGGCGGATGGCCGGCTCCGCGGGATAACCCAGGCAGATCAGGAATTCCAGCCGGCGGCCCGGCGGCAACGCCAGGGCGGATGCCGCCGCCTTGGCGTTGAACCAGCCGATCCAGCACGATCCCAGTCCTTCCGCCGCGGCTTGCAGCACCAAATGTTCGCCGGCGATGCCGATATCCGCCAGATTGAATGGCGTACCGCGCCACCAGCCGGCGGCTGCGGCGGCGAATTTTGACCGTTCGGCGGCCACCGCCACCAGCGCCGGCGCGCGGACGGCAAAATTAAAAACCGCGTAGATGCCGCTGAAAGCCGCTTCGGCCAGTTTCTGGCGGGCGGCCGGGGTGTCCGCCACCAGGAAAAACCAGGGCTGCGAATTGCAGGCGGAAGGCGCCAGGCGCGCCGCTTCCAGGCAACGCTCGATGCAGGGGCGCGGCACGGGATCGGGGCGGAAGGCGCGCGTGCTCTGGCGCCGGTTCACCAGTTCCAGGAAGGCATCAGCTTGCATGACTTGCGGGTTCAGCCAAAATCGTAATAAACCGCGGAAACCGCCTGAATGGAACGGCGGATTTCATCCAGCACTTCGGCGGGCACCGCCTGGTTGACGCGCAGAATGGCCAGGGATTGGTTGCTCTTCGCGTGATGCGGGTTGCGCGTGTCTTCGATGTTGATGTTGGCCTGGGCCAGTTTGACTCCGATCTGGCCCAGGACCCCGGGGCGGTCGCTGTAAATGAAGAAAAGCGTCGGACCCCGCGGCTCGAAATAGAGCTGATCGAAGTCGTTGATCCGGGCCACCATCAGCGTGCCCTCGGCCAGGGTGCCGCGGATACTGACGCGGCGCAGGCTCCCGGAGTCCTGGCTGGCAATCAGGTCAATCGTGAGCGAGTTATCGAACTTTTTGCGCGGATCGGTCGCGCGGTTGTTGAATTCGATGCCCATATCATTAAGATACTGCCGGGCGGATTTGTGATCCAGCGGCTGATCGACCTTGTCGCCCAGCGCGGTGACCACCGGAATCGTCAGCCAGTCGGAAAACGGCGCCAGCGAACCGTAAAAACTGGTTTCCAGCGTCTTGAGTTGTGTGCCCGGCCCCAGCAGGTGGCGGCAAAGCCTGGTAATGATGAAAGCCAGGCGGCCGTAAGCTTCGTTCAAACCTTCGGGCACTGCGCGATTGACGATGAAACTGGTAATGCCCGATTCGTCCAGCGCGATCAACTCCTCCGCCGCGCGCCGCGCGGCGTTGGTGTTGGCCTCGACCGTGCTGGCGCCCAGGTGGGGCAGCATGATATCCGCGATGTCGGCAATCGGTTTCGGCCCGGCGGCATCCTTGGCGTACACGTCGTTGAGGAAACGTATCTGGCGCTCCGCCTTAACGCGGCGCAAGGCCTCTTCGTCAATGATGCCCGCCCGCGCGCAATTGATCAGCGTCGCGCCGGGGCGCATGCGGTCCAGCAGGCCGGCATCGATCATTTTGCGGGTTTCGTCGTTTTCCGGGATGTGCAGCGTGACGTAATCCGCCCGGGCAAACAAATCCGGCAATTCAACCAGTTCCACTGCCATCTCGTCCGCGCGCTCCTGCGAGATCATGGGGTCGTACCCCAGCAGTTTCACTTCAAATCCTGCCAGCCGGCGGGCCACCAGTTGACCTATGTTGCCCAGACCCACGATGCCGACGGTTTTACCGGTGATTTCGCGGCCCATGTAACTGTTTTTTTCCCATTTGCCGGCGCGCGTGCTGACGTCGGCGGGAATGACATGGCGGGCATCGGCAAACATCAGGGCGATGACCTCTTCGGCAACGGCATTGGCATTGGCCCCCGGGGTGTTCATGACGTCAATGCCGCGCTTGCGGGCGTGCTTGATGTCAATATTGTCATAGCCCGAGCCGGCGCGCACGATGACTTTCAACCCGGGCAGTAAATCCATGATCTCGCGCGTAATTTTTTCGCTACGGACGATCAGGGCATAGGCATCGGGATGGGCTTTGCAAAAGTCCGTCAGATCGGCAGGGACTTCCTGCACCACCCGGTACTTGCCGTGCGCTTCCAGAACTTCGCGGGCCACTGCTTCCAGTTTTGTCGGAATTAATATTTTTTTCATAGTCCGGAATGGTAGGGTTACAGGATTAAATGTTTGATGCCAGGATGCAGTTATGCGAATTAAACGAAGCAATTGTAAGTCATAACACATTCGTCTGCAATAAAAAACCGGTTGGCCGAAGGGCGCATATTTATTTGACATATTAGTGTTGAATGATTAGCATATGGTTATAAAAAATTTGTATGTCTTATTTGCTGGAAGGTATCAAGATGTCACATCTGAAAAAATGGTTTTTTTTGCCTGGCCTGGCATGCGGAATACTTGGATTGCTGTGCTTTTCTATTCTGGCTGATGGCGTACCCGCGCCGGCCGCAGAGAAGCCGGCGGCCAAGGCAGCCGTCCAGCCGCCGGCCGCCGCGGCGGAAGTGAAGAAACCGGAACCGCCGCCCGCCCCGGCGGTAGAAAAACCGGTGGCCATGGACGATTTGGATGATTTTTTTGAGCAGTCAAGCGCCGAAGTGGAGGCCCTGCCGGAGATCGTTCCGCCTGCGGGATCACTGAAGGATGCCGCTGCCGTTGCGCCAGCGGGCGCGGTGCGCAAGGCCGGCAAGCGCGATTTGTGGCGGGTGGGCGCGGGGATGCTCTGGCGCTCGCTTAAGACTCGTTCCTGGAACAGCGCGTCGTATGCCCGGGATTATCCTATTGCGGATAAATCGTCGGACGATGCCGGGGGCGGCGGCGGAACTTACAAGGATGGCTATGTGCGCACGGATGAGTGGACCGGCCAGGATCGGGAAACCTGGAATTGGGGTTACGATAATCCCGGCCAGATGGATGGCAATATCCTGCGCTTGGCATCGAGCGGGCGCGTGGTGACCGATTTTGACCGCGATACTTCCGTGAGCGAAGGGCGCTATGCCGATTCCGGCGAAAACGAGCCGGGCATATACGTTTTCGCGCAGCGTAAAGTTCTCCGTGAACCTAACTGGGATTGCCGTTTACACCTGGACTTCATGCGCATCGGCTCGTCCGTCAGCGGCGCCGCCGCGAATTTCCGCGATGAGCAGCGCTGGGAAACCCGCGAAGAAAACCGCGTGGACTTTTTTGCGCTGGATGGCGCCGCCCTCGGCGGGAGCAGCACCCCGTACCAGGGCACCTACGCTGGTCCGGGCCCCTGCATTTCCACTACACCGCTGCGCAGTTCAAACGCCGGCGGCAGGGTGGTGGACGAAGGTTCGTACACGGCCTTCAATGCCATCAAACATGATTTGGATCTGCAACTGCTGACATTTTCGATGGGATTGTCGCTCAATTACCAATTCCGGCGTTTAACGCTCGGCGGCGCCACCGGCCCCACGATCAACCTGGCGGAAACAGACGCCGTGTACCAGGAAACCTTATATGAAAGCTGGAATGGGGGCCCGGCGAGTGTGCTCAAGGAATGGCGTGACGCCGAGGATGATACCGAGGCTATCTTCGGTTATTTTGTGCAGGCGGAAGCCGGCTTGCGCATCACCAGTTGGGTGGAACTGGCCATTTTCGGCCGTTACGACTGGTTGGAAAACATCAACCGTGATATCGGCCCGTCCCGCTATGTCATCAATCCCGAAGGCGGGTCGCTGGGCGGATCGCTGAGCCTGATTTTCTGAGCGCCGCCGCGTCTGGTTTATCCGCGCAGCCTGGCGCACAGGGCCGTCTGACGGCGCATGATCCGGTTGTTGTGAATGGCGATTGCCACCGCCTTGTGCGATCCCATGAGGCACACCAGTCGCCGCCCGCGCGTGATGGCCGTGTATAACAGGTTGCGCTGCAGCAGGTGAAAATGCTGGGTTGCGACCAGGATCACCACCGCCGGGTATTCGCTGCCTTGCGATTTGTGGATGGAGCAGGCATAGGCCAGGCTCAATTCATCCAGTTCCATCGCCTTGTACCCCACCGGCTGCCCGTCAAAATCCACGGTTAATTGCCGTCCGGCGGGATCCACCTCGGCGATGAAGCCAATGTCGCCGTTATACACGTTCTTGTCGTAATTGTTCCGCAGTTGCATGACGCGGTCGCCCAGGCGGTAGGTCCAGGCATTGTATTGCACGGCGGGTCCCGCGGGATTAATCGCCGCCTGCAGCGCCAGGTTCAATGCGTCGGCTCCCAGTTGATTGCGGCGCATGGGGGACAACACCTGGATTTCCGTGCGCGGATCCAGGTTGAAGCGCGCGGGAATGCGGCGGGAGGCGAATTCCACTGCGCGGGCGGCCAGGCGGTCGGGATCGTCTTCCGGCACAAAGTAAAAATCGGACGGCGCGCCGGTATCCGGCAATTCCAGCATCCGCCCGTCATTGACGAGGTGGGCGTTATGCACAATCCAGCTGCGGTCATGCTGGCGGAAAATCCGCTCCAGCTTGACGCTGGGAATCGCGCCGGATTCCAGCAGGTCCCGCAGGACGTTGCCTGGTCCGACGCTGGGCAATTGATCGGCATCGCCCACCATCACCAGGCGCGCATGTCCGGGCAGGGCGCGCAGGAAGGCGTACATCAAGGCGATATCCACCATGGAGGTTTCGTCCAGGATGAACGCGTCGCCCGGCAGCGGGTTTTGCGTGTCATGCTCGAATCCGCCCCCCGGCCGGAATTTCAGCAGCCGATGGATGGTCATGGCGGGGTGGGCGGTGGCCTCTTCCATCCGCTTGGCAGCGCGGCCGGTGGGCGCGGCCAGGCGCACCTGCAATTTTTTCACGCGCCAGATGTCGGCCAGGGCCTTAATGATGGTGGTTTTACCGACGCCGGGTCCGCCGGTGATCACCGAAACTTTTTCCGTCAAGGCCATGACCAGCGCCCGGCGCTGCGCCGGCGCGAATTCCAGGCGCATGCGCGCCATGGCCCAGTCCAGCGCTTTGGCAGGGTCCAGCGCCAGCGCCGGCGCGGCGTGTCCGCGCAGGCGGGCGATCTGGCGGGCCGCGCCGGCCTCCGCCTGGTACAGGGCCGGCAGGTAAATGCGGTCCTCTTCCGCGCTGACGGCCCGGGTGTCAACCGCGGCGGCCAGGGCCTGTTCGAGAATGGGGGTTGGGATGGCCAACAAACTGGCGGCTTCCGCCAGCAGCTGTTCGCGGCTGGCATAACAATGCCCCTCGTCCGCCATGGTCTGCAGGGTATGAATGATGCCCGCGGCGGCGCGATGGATGGAGTCGGCGGGGATGCCGATGCTGCGCGCGATGCGGTCGGCGGTTTTAAAGCCGATCCCCCAGATGTCGGTTGCCAGGCGGTAGGGATTTTCGCGGATCAGGTTGATGGATTGTTCGCCATAGGCGCGATGAATGCGGCTGGCCTGGGCGGCGCCGATGCCGTGGGCGTGCAGGAAAATCATGATGTCCCGCACGGTTTTCTGGGCGTTCCAGGCGGCCTTGATCTGTTCCCGGCGCTTGCGCCCGATGCCTTCCACCGCTTCCAGCCGCGCGGACTCGCGCTCGATGATCTCCAGGGTTTGCGCGCCGAACTTTTTTACCAGGCGCTCGGCCAGCACCGGGCCGATACCGTCTATCATGCCGCTGCCCAGGTAACGCCGGATGCCGTCCAGCGAGGTGGGCGCGGAACAGACGATTTTGGAAGCATGAAATTGCGCGCCGTGGACTTTGTGGTGCTGCCATTGTCCTTCGGCTTCCAGGGTTTCACCGTCCCAGATGGCGGCGCAGTTGCCGACCACGGTGAAAGGGCGCGCGGGACCGCGGCCGCCGCGGGGATCTTTTAACACGCAAACCGTGTAGCCGGTTTCCGGATTGCGGAAAACGATATGATCCACGACGCCGGCAATTTTCACAATCTCTGAATTTGAGTTTCTGGCTTTCAAATTTGAGATTATGATTTCATGACGGCGGCGGCGGGATAGGCAGGCGCAGCGTCAGCCCGCCCGCCGCCTGCACTTCGAGACTTTTGCGGAAAGAAGCTGGCGCCGGACGCGGCGGCGGCGCCGGTGTGACCGCCGGGGCAGCGGCGGCGGTACTGGACGCCGGGACCGGCATTTCCGCCAGGCCCGCCGGTGCGGGCGTGGCGCGCGCGGATGGCGCGGGCACGGCGGCAGGAGGCGCAGGGACAGCCGGCGCCGCGCCCATGCCCGCTTCCGCGGATTCAGGCCGCCGGCCGGAGTAGACCAGCGCCAGGAGGTCTTCGCGCGATTTTTCGGACAACTGCCGCTCTTCCTGGAGTTGACGCAACACGCCGTGGGTAAACCAAGCGCCGCCGGCCAGGATCAAGAGAAAAATCAAGCCAATAGCGGCGACAATCCCGGCGAATTCCCGGCGGGCTCGCCGGCGTTCGTGGGCCAGCATGTGTTCCATCAGGCGGTTCAGTTCTTCCATGGAAGGGACCACCACTGGCTTGACCGGCAGCTGGCGTTCGACTTCCGGGTGCAAAATTTCCGGCCTGGATTTTTTCTTTTTGCTCATGTATGTATCTCCCACCAGCATGCATTTAAAATACTTGAATTCAGCGGGCAATGCAATGTATAATTCCGCCGCTCAAGAAGATGCTTCAGTCGCACGCACGGGTGGCGGAATGGCAGACGCGTTAGTTTGAGGGGCTAATGACAGCAATGTCGTGCGGGTTCGATCCCCGCCCCGTGCACCACACATCCCCCCGATGAAAATAGCCTTGGCCAGCCGCAATCCGCACAAACTGGATGAAATCCGCCGTATCTTGAATTGCGCGGAGATGGAATGGCTGGAACCCGCCGCCTTGGCCGACATGCCGGAAGTCGAGGAAGACGGGCTGACGTTCGCCTCGAATGCCATCAAGAAAGCCATGATGGCGGCTTTTTACGCCAAATGCTGGGCCCTGGCGGACGACTCCGGCCTGGAAGTGACGGCGTTGCAGGGCGCCCCGGGCGTAATGTCCGCCCGCTATGCCGGCACTCCCAGGGACGACGCGGCCAATAACGGCAAGTTGCTCCGGGAACTGGCCGGCGCGCCGGACCGGACCGCCCGTTTCTGTTGCGTGGTGGCCCTGGCCAGTCCGTGCGGCCGGGCGCAGGTGGTGGAGGGTTTCTGTCCCGGCCGGATCATTGAAGCCCAACGCGGCGACCAGGGATTCGGCTATGATCCGCTGTTCGTTCCCGACGGGCATGAGCAGACTTTCGCGGAAATGGACGCCGCACTGAAAAACCGCATCTCGCACCGCGCGCGCGCCTTCGAACAGGCGCGCGGCAAATGGGGCGTCTTGTTCCGCGGCGACTACGCCGATTGGCCCGCGCGGTAAAGCCGCTTCTGCGGGCTTGCCCCGCCGGTGAATGAGGTTATGGTTGGGCGGCCGGCGGCAGGTTGCACAGCCGGTCGTCGGGCAGGAGCAGGTTGTCAATCAGCCGGGTCTGGCCGATGCGGACGGCCAGGGCGATCAGGATCGGCCGTTCCATAGTTTCGACCGGCTCCAGCGTGGCTTCATCCACAATCTCCGCGTAATCAATCCGGGCTGACGGTGTCTGTTGGATTTGCTCAACCATGCTCCGGCAAATGCGGCCGGCGTCGCGCTCGCCTTCCCGATAAAGCCGCCGGGCCAGTTGCAGCGCGCGCATCAGGCAAAGCGCATCGCGCCGTTCGGCCGGGGCCAGGTACGCGTTGCGGGAACTCATTGCCAGTCCGTCCGGTTCGCGGACGATGGGCGCGATCATGATCCGCGCCGCGCAATGCAGGTCGCGCGCCATGCGCCGGATCAAGCGCGCCTGCTGCGCGTCTTTCTGGCCGAACACGGCGACATCGGCGCGGGTGATGTTGAAGAGCTTGGCGACGACCGTCAAGACGCCCGTAAAATGACCCGGGCGGGAAGCGCCGCACAGGCCCCGCGACATTCGATCTTCCCGGACCCAGACGGAGTGGTCCGCCGCGTACATACTTTCCGGCGGCGCGGGATGGAAGACAGCATCCACCCCGGCGTCGCGGCAGAGGGCGGCATCCCGCTCGAAATTGCGCGGATATTGTTTGAAATCCTCGTTGGGGCCGAATTGGGTTGGATTGACGAAGACGCTCAGGATGATTTTGTCCGCCGCTGCGCGCGCCAACTTGACCAGGGAAAGATGGCCGGCGTGCAGGCAGCCCATGGTGGGGACGAGTCCGACGGCATGGCCTGCCCGCCGCCATTGATCGGCGATCAGATTCATTTCGGCGCCGGCATTGATGATTTGCATCAGTAGGTGTGTTCCGGGGCGGGATATTGGCCGGTTTCCACTTCGCCGCGGTAGGCAGCCAGGGCCTTTTGCGCGGCCCGGCCCAATTCGGCGTAGCGTTTGACGAATTTGGGGTGGAACTCTCCGGACAGGCCGAGCATGTCGTGCAGCACCATGATCTGCCCGTCGCACCCCGGCCCCGCGCCGATGCCGATGGTGGGGATTTGCAAGGCGCGGGAAAGGCGCTTGCCCAAAGTAGCCGGCACGCATTCCACCACCAGCGCGAAGGCGCCGGCGGTTTCCAGCGCCCGGGCGTCGCGCAGCAGCCCGGCGCTTTCCGCCGGCCTGCGTCCCTGGACCTTGTAGCCGCCGGTGACCCGGAGGTTTTGCGGAGTCAGCCCGATGTGCGCCAGCACGGGAATGCCGTTCTGGACCAGGCGCCGGATCAGCGGGGCGCGGAAGGCGCCGCCTTCGATCTTCACGGCGCCGGCGCCGGCTTCCTGCAGGAAGCGGCCCGCATTGCGCAGGGCGTCGTCCTCGGAAACCTGGTAGGACAGGAATGGCATATCGGCCACCACCAGGGCATTGCGGGCGCCCCGGACCACCGCGGCGGTGTGATGCAGCATGACGTCCATGGTCACCGGCAGCGTGTGGTGGTACCCCAGCATCGTAGTGGCCACGGAGTCACCCACCAGGATCAGCGGCAGGCCGGCCTCGTCCACCAGTTTGGCGAAGGCATAATCGTAGGCGGTGAGGCAGGCTATTTTCCGCTGGTTCTTCAAGGCTTGAATTTTGGCGGCGGTCCATTTCACCGGCGGTGTTGTCTTTTGTGTTTTCACCATTTGGCCTTCCATAATTTCACCCGCGGCGCCGCCGGCAAATCCGCCAGGATGGCGGACACCGCGGCGGCTTGCCCCGGCAAGCGCAGGCTGGGCCGGACATCGCACAGCGGCTGCACAACGAAGCGCCGGCCCTGCCAGCGGGGATGCGGGATCACGAGATTCCCGCGCCGGACGGTCCGCCGTCCGGCGTAAATAATATCAATATCAATCACCCGCGGCGCATGGCGCGGTTGTCCCGGCTGCCGGCCGATTTCCCGCTCCACCGCCTGCAGCGCCGTCAGCAGTTTGGCGGCGGAGAGCGCGGTCTTGACGATCAAAACCGCGTTCAAGAATTTAAGCGCCCGGTATTCGCGCAGCACGTCCACCGGCTCGGTCGCGTAGACCGGCGACTGCGCGATCAAGGTCAATGCGCCGCCGGCGGCGATCCGGTCGCGGGCGGCGGCCAGGTTGGCCAGCCGGTCGCCCATGTTCGAGCCAAGGCTCAATCCGGCTTCCATGATCAAATCCCGGCATTCAGCCCGAGCACATCCTGCATGTTGTACAACCCCGGCTTGCGGCCCTTGACCCATGCCGCCGCGCGCAAGGCGCCGGCGGCGAAGCACTCGCGCCGCGTGGCGCGGTGGGTCAACTCCACGCGTTCGCCATCGCCGGCAAAAATCACCGTGTGGTCGCCGACCACGTCGCCGCCGCGGACGGCGTGCATGCCGATCTGTCCCGGCGTGCGGGCGGACTGGACGCCCTGGCGTCCGTGCGCCAGGATCGAGCCCGGCGTCTGCCGGCGCGCGATGGCGGCGTTTTCCGCCAGGCGCAGGGCGGTGCCGCTGGGTGCGTCTTTCTTGCGGCGATGGTGCATCTCCACGATTTCGATGTCATAATCGGCCAGCACACCGGCCAGTTTACCCGTCAAGGCGAACAGCACGTTGACGCCCAGGCTCATGTTGGGCGCCCAGACGATGGGGGTTTTCCCGGCGGCGCGGCGGACTTCTTCGCTTTCCTCCTGGTTCAGCCCGGTGGTGCCGATGACCATGGGTTTGCCCATCGCGGCCGCCTGGCGGGCGGCGGCCATGGTGGCGGAGGGGAAACTGAAATCAATCAGGACCTCCGCCCCGGCCGTGGCTTTATTCCAATTGTCGGTGATGGCGACGCCGTTTTCGGTGACGCCGGCCAGGAGCCCGGCATCCTTGCCCAGCAGCGGCGATTGCGGCGATTCCAGGGCGCCGGCGAGGACGGCATCCGGCATGCCGGCCATGACGCGGATAATCGCCTGGCCCATCTGGCCGCCGGCGCCCAATATGGCTATTTTGTGCATGAGCAATTCCTTAAAGCAGTTTCAATTCACGCAGGATGTCCGCCAGTTTTTCGCGCGCGTCCGGGCGCAAGGTGGTCAGCGGTGGACGGTAAACTTCTTCAATTAATCCCTGCAAAGCCAGCGCCGCCTTGATGGGGATGGGGTTGGTGTCCATGAAAATGCCGGTGAACAGCCGGAAACACTGGCGGTGCAGCGCCCGGGCCTGCGTCCAGTCGTCCGCGAGGGCGGCATGCACCATGCGGGCCACCAGTTGCGGCGCGGCGTTGGAAGCCACGCTGATCACGCCGCGGGCGCCCATGGCCATCATCGGCAGCGTCAGGGGGTCGTCCCCGGAAAGCACACAGAGGCCGCACTCCTGCAGAATCTGGCTCACCCGCAGGACGTTGCCGGCGGCTTCCTTGATCGCCGCGATGTGCGGATGCCGGCTCAGGCGTGTTACAGTCTCAAGGGCGATTTCCACGCCGCAGCGGCCGGGGATATTGTAGAGCACCACCGGCAAACCCATATCCGCCACGGCGTGGAAATGGCGATAGAGGCCTTCCTGGTTGGGCTTGTTGTAATATGGAGTAACCTGCAGCGTGCCGTCGGCGCCGCAATCCCGGGCGGCCCTGGTCAATTCCAGGGCTTCGCGGGTGGAATTGGCGCCGGTGCCGGCGATAACCTTGATCCGCCGCCGGCAGCATTTCACCGCGGCTTCGATCACGTCCAGATGTTCGCGGAAATCCAGGGTGGGGGATTCGCCGGTGGTGCCCACGGGGACGATGCCGTCAATGCCGCCGGCGATCTGGCGTTCGATCAACGCTTCCAGCTTGCCGTAATCCACTTCGCCGGCGGCATTGAAGGGCGTAACGATTGCGGTATAAGCGCCTGCAAACATGATGCGACTCCCTTGAACAAATTAAACAACCTTGACGGCCAGCGGGCCCGGCTTGAACCTGTCTGCGCGATTTTTATTTCCATCTTGAAATCCAGCGGCAGGTTAGCGCGGGCATCTCCGAGCGTCAAGTCAAATCAGGCGCCAGTCCCGGCGTCCGGGCGCGTTCAAACCCGCGCATTGCGGAAGAGGTCGGCGATGGTTTCCGCGCGGCGGATGCGGCGCAACGCGCCGCGGCGGGTGATCAGGTATTCGGCGCTGCGCAGGCGGTTGTTGTAGTTATGTCCCATGGCGTAGGCATGGGCGCCGGCATTATGGATGACAATATAATCCCCCACCGCCGCCCGCGGCAGGCGGCGGTCGCGGGCGAACTGGTCGTTATTTTCGCAGAGGCGCCCGACGACGTTGACCGTTTCCATCCGGCGGGGCGCCGCCCGGCCGGCCGGCAGCAAGCTGATATGGTGGTAGGCGTCGTAGATGGCGGGCCGCGGCAGATCGTTCATGCCGGCGTCAATGCCCAGGAATTTTTTCCAGCCCTGCTTGATGACATGGATGCGTCCGACCAGCCAGCCGGCATCGGCGGCAATGTAACGCCCGGGTTCGGCCATCAGGATCGGCTCCGGCAACCCGGCGCCGCAATGACGGTCAAACGCGCGCCGGACGCCCCGCGCCACCTGGTCCAGGTTCAGGCTGCGTTGCTCCGGGCGGTAGGGCACACCGAATCCGCCGCCGATATTAATGCGCTCGATAACGATGCCTGTCCGGCGTTGCACCTGGGCGGCCAGTTCCAGCAGGCGGTCGGCGACGGCGGCGAAATAGTCTTCCTCCAGCACATTGCTGCCGGTCATGGCGTGCAGGCCGAACCGCCGCGCGCCCAGCGCGCGCGCCTGGCGGTAGGCTTCCGCCAGGCGGTCGGCCGGCACGCCGTATTTGGCGTCCGGGCCCGCCAGCACCAGGCTGCGCATGCCGCCGCGGGCGATCCCGGGATTGACGCGGAATGAAATGAATTCCGGCATGCCCAGGCTCCGGATGACGGGCAGCATGCTGATGTCATCCAGGTTGAGCAGGAACGCGCCGGTTTGCAGGACGAATTTGAATTCCGCCGGCGTGGTGTAATTGCCCGTGTACATGCCGCGGGCGCCCAGGCGGCGGGTGATCCAGGCTTCCGCCTCGCTGGAGGCATCCGCGCCGTAGCCTTCGCTGAAAATGATCTGCAGCAGGTCCGGGTTGGTGTTGGCCTTGACGGCGAAGAGCGGGTGGAACGTCGGGAAATAGCGGCGGAAGGTTTCGCGGAACCGCGCGCAATTATCCCGCAGACGCCGTTCCTCGTAGAGGAAAAAAGGCGTCGGATACCGCCCGGCGGCGCGCCGGATATCGGCGGCCGGCAGATAAAGCACTTCAGGATTGACGTGTTTTGGCATATAGTCAAGTAAAGATTCTACATGTTTTCGCGGTGCGCGCCGCGAAAACATGACGGTTTCTAGCGCAGCCGCTCTTTTCGTTGCAGCAGGTAGGGCGACGCCTCCGGCGGAGCCGTCCGGCGCGGCTCGCTCGGATCATGCCAAAGGCATGACTGGGAGCTTTATCCCGCTCCGCCCTGCCGGGAAAGCCTTTATGCGGTTGTCGCCGGCGCTTCGGCCGGCGTTTCCTCGGCGGCCGGGGCGTCGAGTTCGGCGTGCCATTCGGCGCAGGCATCGTCCAGCATGTCCAGCGCCTCGTCCACATCCTGCGGCTTGACGTTCAGCGGCGGCAAAAAGCGGATGACGTTGCCGGCGGTGGCCAGGGTGATCAGGCCCATGTCCATCAGGCGTTCTTCCAGGGGCTTGGCCGGCTGGTCGAGTGCCAGCCCGAGCATCAGGCCCTTGCCGCGGACTTCCTTCAGGTGAGCATACTTGTCCACCAGTTGCTGCAAGCCCTGCTGGAGGCGCTGGCCCATCAGCATGGCGTTCTGAAGCAGGCCCTCGTTCTTGATCACCTGCAGCGTGGCCAGCGCAGCGGCGCAGGCCAGGGGGGTGCCGCCGAAGGTGGAGGCATGCTTGCCGGGCTGGAGCACGTCGGCCAATTTGCGGTTGGTGAGGATAGCGCCGATGGGGAAGCCGCTGCCGAGAGCCTTGGCCATGGAGCAGGCGTCGGGTTCGATGTTGTAAGCCTGGAATCCGAACCAGTTGCCCGTGCGGCCCATGCCGCACTGGACTTCATCGCAGAGCATCAGGATGTCTTTCTCGTTGCACAGTTCGCGCAATCCCTGGATGAAAGCCGGGGTGGCGGGGATGATGCCGCCTTCGCCCTGGATGGCTTCCACCAGTACCGCCGCCGTATGGTCGGTGATGGCGGCGCGCACGGAATCGAGGTTGTTGAATTCGGCATGGATGAATCCGGACGGGAGAGGATCGAAGCCCTTCTGGACTTTTTCCTGGCCGGTGGCGGTCAGGGTAGCCAGGGTGCGCCCATGAAAGGAATTGCGCATGGAGATGATTTCATGGCGTTGGCGGTCATGGCCCCAGAGCCGGGCCAGTTTGATCAGAGCCTCGTTGGCCTCGGCGCCGGAATTGCAGAAAAAGCACTTGCCGTGCAGCGCGAGTTCGGAAAGCGCCTTCGCCAGCCGGCCCTGGTGTTCGGTGTAATAGAGGTTGGAGACATGCGTCAGCTGGGCGGCCTGCCGGGCGATGGCTTCCGCCACGGCGGGATGGCTGTGGCCGACGTTGAGCACGGAAATGCCGGCCAGGAAGTCCAGGTAAACCTTGCCCGTGCTGTCCCAGAGCTTGGCGCCTTTGCCGCGCACAAAAACTACCGGCTGGCGGGCGTACGAAGGAACCACGTAATGATCGAACAGGTCAATGATGTCGTTGGTATCAGTCATTTTTAACTATCTCCGTTCCTATTCCTTTGTCGGTGAATATTTCCAGCAAGAGCGAGTGGGGCAGGCGTCCGTCAATGATGTGCACTTTCTTGACGCCGGCGGCCAAAGCGTCCAGGGCGCCTTGAATTTTCGGCAGCATGCCGCCGCCGATGACGCCGCTTTTGATCAGGTCTTCGACTTCGGCGTGGCCGAGCGACGAAATCACGGATTGCGGGTCGGCCGGGTTGCGCAGGATGCCGGGGACATCGGAAAGGAAAACCAGCTTGCGGGCCTGCAGGGCGCGGGCCAGGGCGGCGGCGGCTTCATCGGCGTTGATGTTGTAAATCTGGCCGTTTTCGTCGCGGGCCAGCGGGGTAATAACCGGCACCATGCCGGAGCGCAGGCAGGCGCGCACCGGCTCGGCCTGGACCTCGGCGACCTGGCCGACAAAACCCAGTTCCACGGGTTGTCCGGTCTGGGCATCAATCGGTGTGTATTTGCGGGCGCGCAGGATGCTGGGGCCCTGGATGCCGACCGCGCGCGCGCCGCGGGCCACCAGGGTCTCGACGATTTCGACGTTGACTTCATGGTTGAGCACTTCCGCCACCAGCCGGATGGCTTCCGCGTCCGTCACCCGCAAGCCCTGGCGGAAATTCGGTTGCAGGCCGGCCGCCTGCATCCGGCGCGAGATGGCCTTGCCGCCGCCGTGCACCACGACCGGGCACAGCCCGACGCTTTCCATGAAGGCGGTGTCGGTCAGGATGCTGTCGTGGCAGGCGCGTTGTTCCATGGCGCTGCCGCCGAATTTGATGACGACGGTTTCGCCCCGGAAGGCCTGGATATACGGCATGGCTTCAATCAGGACGCTGGCTTTTTCGATAATCGTTTGCATGCGGTCAAGTCATGTAAGCGGCGTTGATGGCGACGTATTGGTCGGAGCAGTCGCAGGTGTAAATCACGGCGCCGGCCCGGCCCTGGTGCAGGTCCACTTCCAGCGTGAATGCCGGCCGGGCGATGACGGCATGGAGGGCTTCCTCCGGCAAGCCCGCGGATTGTCCCGCGCGCACCGCGCATTGGCCGTCATAAAAGATGTCCACCAGTTCGGGGCGGATGGGCGCGCCGGAATAACCGGCGGCGCAGATCACGCGGCCCCAGTTGGGGTCGGCGCCGAACCAGGAGGTTTTAACGAGCAAGGATTGGGCGATGGCGCGGGCGACGCGGTCGGCGGCGCGCCGGCCCGGGGCGCCGCGCACGCTGACGGTCACCATCTTGGTGGCGCCTTCGCCGTCGCGCACGATCATCAGCGCCAGTTGCAGCGCCAGGCTCTGCAAGGCGCGCCGGAACCGCGGCCAATGCGGGTGCCCCGGCCGCAAAACCGCGTTGCCCGCCGCGCCGTTGGCCAGGCACAGCACCGTGTCGTTGGTGCTTTGGTCGCCATCCACGGTGATGCGGTTGAAACTGCGGTTGACGGCGTCGCGCAGGGCAGTTTGCAGCGCGCCGGAATCCACGGCGGCGTCGGTGGTGAGGAAGGCCAGCATGGTGGCCATGTTGGGGCAAATCATGCCCGAGCCCTTGGCCATGCCGCCGATGACGACGGCGCGGCCGTCAATTTCCAGCCGCAGCGCGGCTTGCTTGCGGCGGGTGTCCGTGGTCATGATGGCGCGGGCGGCATCGGCGCCGCCATCGGCGGCGAGCTTGCCGGCCGCCTGGCGGATGCCGGCGTTGATCAGGTCCATCGGCAGGGGCCGTCCTATGGTGCCCGTCGAACAGACGAACACCGATTGGACGGGGATGCCGAGCAATTCGGCGGTCAGGGCCGCCATGGCCTGGGCATCCTGCTCGCCGCGCGCGCCGGTGCAGGCGTTGGCATTGCCGCTGTTGATGACGATGGCCTGGCCCGCGCCGCCCGCCAGGTGGGCGCGGTCAAGCTTGACCGGGGCCGCCTGCACGCGGTTGGAAGTGAAAACGCCGGCGGCGGCGGCAGGCGCTGCGGAGTAAATCAGGGCCATATCCGGCCGGCCAGGCTTGATGCCCGCGCAAACACCGCAGGCCTGAAAACCCGCGGGAGAGGTAATCCCGCCATCGTGAATTGCTTGCGCTTGATTTTTCACTAAAATTTCACCGCGAAAAAACCGGGCATGCCAGGTGAAATTTTTAACGTTTGGAGAATTGGAAGCGTTTGCGCGCGCCGGGCTGGCCGGGCTTGGTGCGTTCGCGGGTGCGCGGGTCGCGCGTCAGGAATCCGCTGTTTTTCAGCACTGCCCGCAGGGATTTGTCAAACCCCACCAGGGCGCGGGCAATGCCGTGCCGCAGGGCCCCGGCCTGGCCGGCCGGACCGCCGCCGCGCAGGTGCGCCTTGATGTCGAAGCGCGCCTGGCTGTTGGTGATGACCAGCGGCTGCAGCGCGAAGTTGCGGTGGGCGGTAACGGGGAAATAGTTTTCAAGCTTGCGCCCGTTGATGGTCATGGCGCCGGCGCCTTCCGACAGCCAGACGCTGGCAATGGCTTCCTTGCGCCGGCCGGTGGCGGTGATAATGGGCTTTGCGGATTCCACGGGTATTAGGTCCTCCAGTATTAAATGCCCAGAGCCTGCGGCGCTTGGGCGGCGTGCGAATGCCCGGCATCCGGGTACACTTTCAAACGCTTGAAGGTGGAGCGCATCAGGCGGTTTTTGGGCAGCATGCGCCGCACGGCGTCGTACACCATGCGCTCGGGATTCCTGGCCCGGATCGCTGCGGCCTTGGTTTCCTTGAGCCCGTGGCGATAGCCGGAAAAATCGGTGTAGATCTTTTGGGTTTCTTTTTTACCGGTCAGCTTCACTTTCCGGGCGTTGATTACGACCACGTAATCGCCGGTGTCAACATGCGCCGTGTAGATCGGCTTGTGCTTGCCGCGCAACACGTCGGCCACGCGCACGGCCAGCCGGCCCAGAGGTTTTTCGGAAGCGTCAACCAGGTGCCAGGCGCGCTTGATTTCAGACGCCCGCGGTACGGTTGTTTTCATGCCTGCTTCTCCTTTAAAAGGGCAAACCATAGCTGAAATACGGGAGCGTGTCAATCCTGATTTTGCAGAAATTTTGCGGTTTCGCCCCACCAGGCCGCCGCTGGGGCGTAGTCCAGGGAACTATGGCCGGCCGCCTGCCGCCACAGGCGTTTGGGGCCGTGATAACTTTCATACAATAACCGGCCTGATTCGGCGGAGACGACTTCGTCATGGTCCGCCAGCAGAAAGGCCGCCGGGCCGCGATAATGCCGCAAGGCCGCCCGGCTGTCATAACGTTCGCGCAGCATGAGGCGGACCGGGAAAAAAGGATAATGCCGCCGTCCCACGTCCGCCAGGTTCAGAAAGGGCGTGACCAGCAGCAGGCCGGCCACCCGGTCCGGATGCCGGCCCGCCAGGGCGGCCGCCGCGCCGGTGCCCAGCGATTCGCCGACCACGATCAAAGGCCGGCCGTCCGTCGGCAGACTGTGGAGCGCGTCCTCCGCGGCAGCGCGGATGGATGGCTCCGACGGCCGGCCCGCGCGCGCGCCGTAGCCCGGGTATTCCAGCAGCAGGGTTTCCCAGGGCGGGTCCAGGGCGCGGAAGCCTTCGGCGAAATAGACCCGGTCCAGGGCGTGTCCGGCGTTGCCGTGCAGCACCAGCGCCCGGGGGGCGCCAGGCGCGTCCGCCGGCATCCGCCAGCCGATCAGTTCGCCGCCGGCATTGCGCCAGGGCTGCAAGCCGGCCTGTTGCGCTTGCGCCAGCAGATCGCCGGGCGCAACGCGGCTGGGATGATAGATCATACGGCGCTGGAATATGGCGCAGCAGGCCACGCAACCAAGGTAACTCAGGGCGGCGATCCGCAAGGTTGCAACTATGGGATAGGGCAAGTGCATGGTGTCCGGGGGTTCCTTCCGGAGCGGATTTAAGCCGGGTTGCCAGCTGCCAGCGCGGGGGGCGGTTCCGGGGCGGCTGACGGTTCAGTGGCCGTTGGCTGCGCCGGGCCCTCCAGCAACTCCAGCACTTCCTGCCGGACATGCTCCAGCTGGTCCAAATCCAGCATGGGATCAACGATCAGGAAGGTTTCAGCGGTCTGGCGATGTTCGTAAATCCGGGCCAGGCGGCCGTCCGGGCGTTGCTGGACGTCTTTTTCCACCAGGAGGCGCCGGCGTTCCAGCATAACGGCCAGAATGTAAATGACATTCAGGCGGGAGGCGTCGGCCTGTTCCATTAAATCGCGCAGCATGCGCTCGACATTCTCGCGGTTGAGCGGTTCCGGCGCCGGTGGCGGCGGCGCCTGGAAGATGCCTTTCCACTGGCTGACCAGCGTCGCGCGCTCCGGCGGCTGGGCCGCCCAGCACTTCTGGCAATGATCCTGACGCTGGTAGCCGTCCTGGTTGAACAGCAGGGCGGAAACGTATTCCTGGCCGTCGTCAAAAGGCTGCTGGCATTGCGCGCAGGCGGGGCTGCGGGGCTTGATATCCCAATCCTGGTTCGCGGAAAAATAAGGGTTAGGCATTTTTCATCACCATTTTGCGGCATTTCCAGAAGTACATGCTGCCGGAAATGACCGTCAGCACGGTTACCAGCCAGACGCTGGCGATGGCGGTGTAATGAAACCAGCGGTTGAAGGCGACATTGATGGTTTCCGGCAATTGCCGTGCGTTCATCCACCAGGGCAGGATTTCGTCGCGCAGCGCCAGACCCAGCATGATGGCGGCGATGACGACGATTTGCCAGATGGTTTTATGCTTGCCCCAGCGCTCGGCGGAAATGATCTGGCCCTGGCTGGCCGCCAGGAGGCGCAACCCGGTGACCATGAATTCGCGGGCGATGATGATGACGGTGATGAACGCCGGCACGATCTGGTCCAGCGCGGTAAAACAGATGAAGGCCGAACATACGAGGATTTTATCGGCCAGCGGGTCCATCAGCTTGCCGAAAACGGTGGTGCCATAAACGTTGCGCGCCAGCCGGCCGTCCCAGTAGTCGGTCAAGGCCGCCAGCAGGAAAAACAGCAGGGCGGTGGACTTGCCGTAGGGCACGGGCAGCGAAAGGCAGGCGGTCATGATCAACGCCATGACCAGCCGGCTGAGGGTTAACTTGTTGCACAGGTTCATCGGATGCTCAAGCGCCGCGCGCGGCGCGTTCCGGCGCCGGCCGCGCTTCCATGTCGTAGCCGCGGTGGCCGGTATATCGCGCCCGGACAAAGGCGCCCGGGCGGCATTGCCGGGTCGCGCCGTTCAAATAAATGACGCCATCCACTTCCGGCGCGCAGGCGGCGGACCGCGCGCGCATGACGCCGGGCCGGCGCGGGGCCGGCGCCTCGATCAGCAGCAGGTCGGTTTGTCCGACACGCGCCCGGGCGGCCGCGGTCACGCGGCGGCGCTGCCGCTGCATCAGCTGGCGTTCGCGCTGCAGCATGATGCCGGGCCGGACGCGCGGCCGCAGTTTGGACGCGGGCGTGCCGGATTCAGGCGAAAACTTGAATACTCCCAAGTGGTCAAACCGGACAGCAGCGGTAAAGTCGAGCAAGTGCGCGAAATGGCGCGCGGTTTCGCCGGGAAAGCCCACCAGGCAGGTAGTGCGCAGGACGGCGTCGGGCAGGCGGCGGCGGATGGTGCGGAACAGGTTGTCCAGGCCGCCGCGCGGCTGCGGCCGGCCCATGGCGGCCAGCATTTCAGGATGGCTGTGCTGGATGGGCAGGTCCAGGTAACGGCAGACCCGCGGCAGTTCCCCCATGGCATCCAACAATCGTTCCGTGACGTGGGCGGGATGGCCGTACAGCAAGCGGATCCAGAACCGGCCGCCGATGGCATTCAGCGCGCGCAACAGGCGCGGCAGGTCGTCGCCGCCGCTCAAGTCGCAGCCATAGGTTGTGATGTCCTGCGAGATCAGGTTCAATTCGCGCACGCCGCGCTGCAGCAGTTCCTCCGCTTCCCGGACGATGGCGGCGACCGGCCGCGAGCGGTAGGCGCCGCGGATGGCGGGAATGGCGCAAAAAGCGCAGCGGTGGTTGCAGCCTTCGGCGACCTTCAGGTAGGCATAAACCCCGGCGGTGAAGAGCGGGCGGCCGGGCGGCGGCTCGATCACTCTTTGGGCGTCTTGCGTGATGTGCCGGATGCCGCGTTCACCCGCGGCCAGCCGGCGCAGCGCCAGGCCGATTTCCGGAATGGCGTCCAGGCCGATAAAGGCGTCCACCTCCGGCAGTTCGCGCGCCAGTTCGTTGCGGTAACGCTGAGGCAGGCAGCCGCAAACCATGACGGCCCGACAGCGCCCGGCGGCTTTCCAGGCGCAGGCTTCCAGGATGGCGTCAATGGATTCCTCCTGCGCATCGCGGATAAAAGCGCAGGTATTGACCAGAACGATGTCCGCCTTCTCCGGCCGGGCGGCCAGGGCGAATCCGGCGGACTGGGCCTGGGAGGCGATGATTTCCGAATCTACCAGGTTTTTGGCGCAACCCAGGCTGATCACCCCGATGGTGGATGGCGCGGCGGCTATGGCGGATGGCTTGGGCATGATCCGTGGTTCAGCGGTGCAAGGTTCAAGGGTTAGGGAGGTTCAGCGGTTCAACGGTTAGGAGGTTCACGGTTCAACGGTTCGCGGCCCCAGGCAAATCTTCCAGTGTGCCGGGACGCGGATTTCAGGAATCCGTAGCCGGCGCGGGCGCTGGCTCGAGCGTGATCGCCGGGCCGGACTCGGCCGCCGGGCCGGGCTCGGCCGCCGGGCCGGGAGCGGGCGGCACGTTCAGGGTAATTGCTGGAACGGGCACATCCGCCACCGGCGCGGCTTGCGCGGTGCGTTCGGCGCGCTGGAGCATAATCAGTGCCAATTCGGCCTGAGTATTCCAGGCGCTGTCCTGGTTTTCCAGGATGAAATTTTCATACAACGCACGCGCGCCGGCGAAGTCGCCCTGGCGCTCCAGGCAGCGGGCTTTGCCAAACAGGGCCTGCGGCGCGAGGTAATGTCCGGAATGCGCGGCCACCAGGCGCTCGAAATCGGCCAGGGCCTCCGCGGTTTCGCCGCGGGCTTCGCGGCACAGGGCCAGGCCTAATTCCGCGGCCAAGGCCATGTTGTGCCGCGGGTAGCGCGTTTGAAATTGCCGGTATGTTGTCACCGCGTCATCATAGGCGCCGTTGTGGTATTGCGCGTTCGCCAGCGCCAGCAAGGCCAGAGGCGCCGCCGGGGTACGCGGGTGCCGTTGGATGATTTCCTCCCATTGCGCCGGCGCGCGGGCGACGGACAGCATCTGCAAGGCCTGATCGGCGGATTGCCGGGCGTGCCAAGTCCAGACCAGCGCACTGGCGCATACAATGGCAATTGCGGCCAGGACGGCCAGCAAGAGATTTTGATGCTGGCGGGCCAGCCGGAGCCATGGCGGAGGCGTACGCGGCGAGCCGGCGGCTGGTGCGGCGGCGGTTTGCATAGCGGCGGGATCTGACGTCATGGGCGACCTTTCCGGCCCGGCTGGCCAAAATTCCGATAATTGCGCAAAACCAAATAATATTTTACATTTGCCCGGTCTTCAAGTAAATTGTGCCGTCAATTTTTTTCAGGAGCGCAGTATGTTTTATCGAATTGCGGCACGTCGGATATTCCGGATCGCGTTTATGCTGGCCTGCCTGGCGGCCGGCGCGGCTATGGCGCAGCATAATTACCAGAATTACCTGGTGGGCGACCGCGCCTCCGGCATGGGCGGCGCGGTGGTGGCCAGCGCGGACTCCGTGGACGCCTGTTACTACAATCCGGCCGGCCTGACGCGCCTGGAGGGCAACACCATTTCCCTTTCCGGCAGCCTTTACGGACGCCAATCCTACCGGGCGGAAGACGCGTTGTACGCGGGGGAAGACTTCAAATACGACTCCTTCGTGACCATCCCGACCACCGTCGGCGGATTGTGGAAAATCTCCGACCGCAACGCGCTGGCGTTTGCGGTGTTCATGCCCGACCGCATGTCCAGCAGCGAAATGTCCGCCTTCTCCGAAAACATGCATATTTACAACTACAATTCCGAGGACCAGACGCTCTGGCTCGGGCCGTCCGCCGGCTGGGCGGTCAACCCGGAATTCTCCATCGGCGCCGGGGTATTTGCCGTGTACCGCTCCAACAATGAATACCTGAGTATTCTATATCGCGACGAAGAAGCCGGCTATGCCCGCGGGCAGAGTTTCAAGGATTGGGGCGTGCTGGCGAACTTCGGTATGCAATACCAGGCCATGGAAAAACTGCGGCTGGGCGCAACGATCCAAACGCCATCCCTGCATGTGTGGGGCGAGGGTTCCTACCAGGAAAACCTGGTCACGTCGGTGGAGACGGAAAACATATACGCGGAAAACATGGACACCGACAATCGCGTGCCGGCGCAGATCAGCGTGGGCGCCGCCTGGTCCGAACCGCGGGTGTACACCCTGGAATTGGACGTGTCATATTATTTCAGCCAGGATTACGATTTGCTCGCCTGGGGCGACGGCGCAGAGCGCCTGGAATTGAAGGTCAGCCACGACGATGTGATCAATGTCAACGCGGGGGTGGAATATTATTACCGGGAAATCTACCCGCTGCGCGCCGGATTCTTTACGGATTTTTCAGCCTCGCCGGGCGTGGACTCCGAGGATCAGAACACGTCGCCGCGCCTGGATGCTTACGGCATTTCCGCCAGCGTGGGTAAAAAGCTGGAGCATATTTCGCTGAACCTCGGCGTGATCTACGTCTTCGGCAGCGGGCGCAGCCTGGGCTGGCGCGACCTGGGCGAGGGCATGAACCTGGCGCCCACCACCGCCCGCGTGAACAACGTTTACCTGGTGGTCAACACTTCCTACATGTTTTGAAAGCCCGCCCCAGCCAAGGCGCAATCACTGTCAGCTCTGGCGGATTTCAAGGCGGTTCACGGGCATATTGAAACCATTCTGCCCCGGTTGATCCGTCCGCCCGGTCCGCATCTGCCTTTCCCCTGGCTGACCCTTCGCATGGGGACGGCTACGCCAATACCATGTATTACAGTGATGCGCACCACATGGCCCTGCGCCTGGCATACGATCAAATATCATGCCCCGGGAGTTGGCGGGGCGCCGGCCGGGCGGCGGGCGTACTTTCGTCTGATCCTGGCCGCCGTACTGCGGCGGCATTCAGAGCAGGCGCGCGCCGGCGGAAGGCTTGATTGCCCGGACCGGGCAGGGGCGTTGGAACCGGTTCTGAAAGGAATTTTGCAGCGTCGCCGTGATTTCCGGCGCCGCGTCCGGCGGCGCCGTGACCACCACGCTGCCGCCAAAGCCGCCGCCGGACAGGCGCGCGCCGATGACTTCCGGCAGTTGCCGGGCTTGTTCCACCAGGTGATCCAGTTCCGGACAGGAATTCTCGAAATTATCCCGCGAGCTTTGATGGGAGGCGAACATCAATTGCCCGAAGTCCGCCAGGGCGCCCCGCTCCAGGGCCGCGATGGCTGCCTGCACCCGCTGGTTTTCTTCAAACACGTGCCGGGCCCGCCGCGCGGCGGCGGCGTCCATAAGCGGCGCCAGGCGTTCGAATTCCGCGGGCGTGACGTCGCGCAGGTTTTTGATGGGACGCCCCAGCGCGCCGGCGCAGAAACGCGCGGCCGCCTCGCATTGATGCCGGCGGTCATTGTAGGCGGACTCCGCCAGCGCATGGCGCACCCCGGTGTCGGCGATCAGGCAGACCACGGCGCCGGGCAGGGGGATGGACCGGGCGGCCAGTGTCTGGAAATCAATCGCCGCGAGCGCGTTGACCGCGCCAAAAAGCGAGGAAAGCTGGTCCAGCAGGCCGCAGCGCGCGCCGGCGAATTCGTTTTCCGCCCGCTGGCAGAGCCGGGCCAGGTCCAGCGGCGGTATTTTTTCATCCGTCAGCGCGGCCAGGGCCAGGGCGGATGCTACCGCCAGGGCCGCCGAACTGGAAAGCCCGGCGCCGCGGGGAATGTCGCCGCTGAAGCTGATATCGAAACCGCCCTGAGCGCCGACGCCCGCCGGCAGGCCGTGGGCGACGCCCGCGATGTACCTGGCCCAATGCGGCAGCGGGTTGCCGGCAGGGTCCGTTTGGCCCGGGCCGGCTGCGGGCAGGGCCAATTCCGCCGTCTCGTCCAGGTCCATGGCCAGAAAATTAGCACGCGGGGCCGGCTGACGGCTGACGGCCGCGCAGATGCCGGCGTCAATGGCGGCGGCCAGCGCCAGGCCGCCATTGTAATCGGTGTGATTGCCCAGGATTTCCACCCGCCCGGGCGCGTAGGCCATGCATTGCGGCGGCCGTCCGAAATGAGCGGAATGTTGCCGGCAGACCGCATCTGGCAGACGCGGATTCATGGGGCGCGGATTTCCCGGAGCAGGGCGTCGGTGTGTTGCCGCAGCAATTCCGGCGTCCGCGCTTCCAGGTTCAGGCGGATCAAGGGTTCCGTGTTCGAAGGCCGGACATTGAACCACCAATCGGGGAAAACGACGCTCAAGCCGTCCAGCTCCAGGATTTCACCCTGCGCGTATTTTTCCTTCAGGCGCCGGAGCACTTTGGCCGTATCGCGCACTTCGGAGTTGATCTCGTCGCTTTTGGCATAACGCTGCAGCGGCTTGATCAGTTGCGAAAGCGGCCGGCCGGACTGGCTGACCAGGTTGGCCACCGCCAGCACCGCCAGCGCGGCGCTTTCGGTGTAGAAATTGTCGCGGAAATAATAATGCCCCGAAAGTTCGCCGGCGAACACCGCCTGGAGTTCCCGCATTTGCTGCTTGATGAACGCATGGCCCACGCGGCACATGTGGGGTTTCCCGCCGTTTTCCGTGATGGCTTCCTTGACCGCCCAACTGCTGCGCAGGTCGTAAAGGATGTTCGAACCCGGCGCGCGCTTGAGCATGATGGTCGCGATCAAAGCGGAGAGCAGGTCCATGGGCACGATGGCGCCCCGTTCGTCCACGAAGCCGACGCGGTCGGCGTCGCCGTCGAAAGCCACGCCGAAATCGTACCGCCCGCCGCGGATCAGTTTTTGCAGGTCGGCCAGGGTCTCCGTCTTCAGGGGATTGGCCTCATGGTGGGGGAAAGTCCCGTCGAAAGTGTCGTAAAGCGGTGTGATGTCCAGCAACCCCGCCAGGGCGCGGGCTTCCATGATGCCCATGGCGTTGGCGTAATCCACGGCGATCCGGACCGGCTGCTGGAGCGCGGCGAATTTCCGGACATGCGCGGCGTAGGCCGCTTGCACATCGTGGCGGGTCACGGCGCCGGGGCGGGCCGCCGGCTGGAACCGGCCCGCGCGCGCCAGTTGTTCGATGTCCGCGATACCCGTCTGGCCGCTGATGGGCACCGCCTGGCGCCGGCTGAGCTTGAAGCCGTTCCACTCGCCGGGATTGTGGGAGGCGGTGATCATAATCCCGGCGTCGGCTCCCAGGCTGCCATTGCCGTAATACGACATTGGCGTGGAGCAAAGGCCCAAGTCAATGACATCCGCGCCTTGCCGCGTAATCCCGCGCGCCAGGGCGTCAAACAGCGGCTGCGAATGCGGGCGCATGTCGCGGCCGACCACCACCTTGCGGCATTGCAGGAAGCTCACGAATGCCCGGCCGACCTGCTCGGCCATGGCTTCGTCCAGGTCCCGGCCGTAAACGCCGCGGATGTCGTAAGCTTTGAATATCCCGCTCATTATGACAGCAGCTCAGGCCTGCGCGGCCTTGGCCTGTTCCACGATCCTGGCAAAACCCGCTTCGTCGTGGATAGCGATTTCCGCCAGCATCTTGCGGTTCAGGCGGATATCGGCCTTGCGCAGGCCTTCGATCAGCCGGCTGTAGGAAATGCCGCAAAGCTTGCATGCGGCATTGACGCGGATGATCCAGAGGCCGCGGTAATCGCGCTTGCGTTCCTTGCGGTGGATGGTGGCCAGTTGCATGGCGCGGTCCACTGCCTCGGTGGCTTTGCGGAACAGGCGGTGGCGGGCGCCGTAAAATCCGCTGGCCCTGGATAAAACCCGTTTGCGGCGGCGCCGGGATGCCGGCGCATTAGTTGCTCTTGGCATGGATATCTCCCTGTTTAGACGGTCAACTTGATGTTAAATGCTGGCCGGCAAGGCATTAAATCAGCTTGCCGAGGCGCTTGGTTTCCACGGACGCGAGCACCTTGTTTTGGCGCATTTTCCGTTTGCGCTTGCTGGTCTTGGATGACAACAGGTGGCTGCGCGCGGCGCCGGTGTGTTTCAATTTGCCCGTAGCTGTTTTGCGAAACCGCTTGGCCACGGATTTCTTGGTTTTCATTTTCGGCATAATTTATGCTCCTCGTTGATGTCGGTTTGCCGGCCGGCGGCGGTCTGCCGACAGCAAACAATTGATTCTTATATCCATTTACAGCGCCGATGTCAACGCTTGTTTGTGGAATATGTTGTTTGTGGAATATGATTGCATAATAGATGGCAAAGCTTATTCTGAGTCCGGTGATTGACAGGCATAATTTTCAAAGGCAAGACAATGCATGAACTGAAACTGGCGCTGCAGACCAGCCATGCCGACGGGCGTTACCACCGCGGCGAGCCGATAATTTTTCATCCGGAACTGTCGGATGGCGGGATGGTCCAGCGCGCCGGGATCGTGGATTACAAGATTTTTCATGACGATGATACCCCGGCAGCTTCCGGCAGCGTGGATTTGGCGGACGGGCCGCCGGCCATTACCGCGGCGCTGAACGAGCCGGGATTTGTCCAATGCCAGGCGGTCTTGCGGCAGCCGCCGGATGCCGCGCCGGTCTGCGCCGCCCTGGGCGCCGCCGTGGAGCCGGAAGCCATCCGCCCGGCGCGGGAGCGTCCGGACGATTTTGACGCGTTCTGGCAGGCGCGCCTGGCGGAATTGGCGAAGGTGCCGGCGGAAGCCAGCCTCCAGGCGATTGCCTGCGATTATCTCATGTTTTACGACATCCGGGTTAAATGCGCCGGCGCGCCGGTGGCCGGATATTACGCCAAGCCTTGCGCGCCGGAGGGCAAACTGCCGGCATTCATCCATTTTCAGGGCGCGGGGGTCAAGTCGGCGTATCCGGATGTGCCATTGATCTGGGCGTCACGCGGTTGCCTGGCGCTCTGCATCAATGCGCATGGTTTGCCGAACGGGCAGCCGGCGGAGTTTTACCAGGACCTGGCGGTGGGCGCGCTGGCGGATTACCGGGTCCATGGGCTGGAAGATCCGCGCGCATATTACATGCTGGGCATGTTCCTGCGCGTCAAGCGCGCCATAGATTTCATGACTGCCCAGCCGGAATGGGACGGGCGGCACCTGGTGCTGCACGGTCACAGCCAAGGCGCTTTCCAGGCGATTGCCGGCGCCTACCTGGACGCGCGCGCGACGGCGCTGGCCGCCGGCGTGCCGGCCGGCAGCGGCTTGCACGGCTCCGCCGGCGGGCATGGCGCGGGCTGGCCCAAGATAGCCGCCGCCGCCAACGCACCGGGGCGCGACCGGGGCAAAATCATGGCCGCGGCGTCTTATTTCGACAATGCCAATTTCCTGGCGGGAGTGAATTGTCCGGCGATTTTCAGCGTCGGCTGGATTGACGGAACCTGCCGGCCGGCGGGGATTTACGCCGCCATCAACAATTTCAAGGGCCCCAAGACCATACTGGACCGGCCCGCCATGACCCACAGCGCGCCGGCCGACATCCGCGCGGAGTTCGCGGCATTCACGGCCGCGCATTTGGAACTTAAGCCGGGGCTGTGAATTACAGCTTGCCGCTGGCGGCTTCCTTGATCAGGTTCAGTCCGATGACTTCCCGCTGGATCTGGTTGGTGCCTTCGTAAATCTGGGTGATCTTGGCGTCGCGCATCATTTTCTCGACGGGGTATTCCTTCATGTAGCCATACCCGCCCAGAATCTGCACGGCATCGGTGGTGACGCGCATGGCGGTGTCGGAGGCGAACAGCTTGCACATGGCGGAGATTTTGCTGACATCCTTGGCGCCGGCGTCAATAAACCGGGCCGCCTGGTAAACCAGGGCCCGCGCGGCTTCCACCTGAGTAGCCATATCGGCGAGCATGAATTGCACGCCCTGGAACGAGCAGATTGGCTTGCCGAACTGGCGGCGCTGGCGGCTGTATTGCACGGCTTCTTCCAGCGCGCCGGCGGCGATGCCCAGGGCCTGGGCCGCTACGCCGGGGCGGGACATGTCGAAGGTTTTCATGGCGACGAGGAAGCCCATGCCTTCCCGGGCGAGCAGGTTTTCCGCCGGCACGCGGCAATCCTGGAAGACCAGTTCGCGGGTGGCCGAGGCGCGGATGCCCATCTTGTTTTCCTTTTTGCCGAAGGTGAAGCCCGGGGTGCCCTTTTCCACGATGAAGGCGCTGGCGCCGCGCGCGCCCTTGGCCTTATTGGTCTTGGCGACGACGGTGTAAATCTCGGCCTCGCCGCCGTTGGTGATCCATTGCTTGGTGCCGTTCAGCACGTAAAAATCGCCGTCGCGCACGGCGGTGGTGGCGATGGCGCCGGCGTCGCTGCCGGCATTGGCCTCGGTCAGGCCGAAGGCGCCCAGCGCCTCGCCCTTGGTAATCCGCGGAAGGTACTTGGATTTCTGCTGCTCATTGCCGAACAGCACGATGGGGAAAATGCCCAGGGCGGTGGCGGCCAGGCTCAGGGCGATCCCGCTGCAGACCTTGGACAATTCCTCCACGCAGACGGTCAAGTCCATGACGCCGCCGCCCATGCCGCCGTATTTTTCCTCGATGTAAAGCCCGCACAAGTCGGCTTGCGCGAAGATCTTGAGCATTTCCTTGGGAAATTCGTTGGCTTCGTCGAAATGTTCGCGGATCGGCTTGATTTTCTCGATGGCCACTTGGCGGCAGACGTCCTTGATCATTTGCTGCTGTTCAGTTAATCCGTAATCCATGGCCATCTCCTGTATTGGTTGCCTTTCCGCTCATCCCTGCCGGCAAACCATCCCTGCCGGGCGGGTCGGTTTGTTTTTTTACCCGCATTGAAGCCAGTATTGTATGTTTTTGGCCGACGATGTCAAACCCGGATTCGGGACGATGTTTTTTTTTGGTTATGCATTGATGTTTTTTACGGGGGGAGTAGAATAGAGTGTTGAATTTTTGTTGCCGATGGAAATCAGTCATGCTCCCTTTCACACGTAAGATGTTGATGGATTGGGCGGGCCCGGCGGTGTTTCACCAGGGGCGGGTGTTGTTTGAAAAAGGGCTGGTGATGGAGGCGGAGTACCGCCATCCGCTGGCGCGCGGCACGATCCGTTACGGGCAGGGCACCATCACCTGCCGCTTCAAGCTCCTGCCTAATGGCGCCTCCGAGAATCAATGCCCCTGTTACGACAGCCAGCAGCGTTGGATCACCTGCGCGCACGTGGTGGCCACTGGATTGGAATTGCTGAAGCAGGATGCCCGGCGCGAATGGGTCAACGGCGCGCCGCCGCCGGCCCACGCGCCGCCCGGCCGGCCTTACCTGTGCCGGGAGCCGCCGGGAGCGGATGGCGCCGCGCCGGCGCGCTTGCAGCTCCAGATGCCGGAAGACTGGGTGGCACACTGGCATCGGACCGGCCGCGTGCCCGTGGCCTGCCTGGTGGAATATGCCGGCCGGACGCAGGCGGCGGATGCCGTGCCCACGGATTTGCCGCTGGCGTTTGCGCCCCAGGACGAGGCGGTTTTGTTTGTCTGGGAGGATATCGCCGGCGGCCCGGCGCCGGGCCGGATGGACCTGGCGGCCGCCGATTTAATTAACTTGCTGGCCCTGCATGCCGGCCGGCACTTGCTGCATGGCGCGGCAGGCCAGCCTGTGCCGGTCATGAACGCCCGGGTGGAGACGCGCGCCAGCGTCAGTTTGGATTGGCATACGGGCGAGTTGCATTTAAGCTTGCGCGGCGACATACCCGGCGGCCGTCCGGCCGCCGCGCCGGATGGCGCCGTTTACCTGGTGGCGGGCCGGGCGGGGTGGGTTTGGCAGGATGGCGCTTTCTGGCCCCTGGCATCGGTGTTGCCGCCGCCGTTGCAGCCGATTTACCAGGGCGCGGTGCGGATCGAACGCCCGGCGGTGCCGCGCTGTCTGCAGGTGGAACTGGATTTGATCGCCCGGCATATTCCGCTGGATTTGGATTTTGACAGGAATCTTTTCGCGATCGTGCCGGCGTCGCCGCGCTACCGTTTGACCGTGCGGGGCAGCCTGGCCTCGCTTTCCGCCGCCTTGAACGCGGAGTATGGGGACATCTCGCTCGTGGCCGGCAAGCCGGACCCGGCCGGGTACTTCGCCCTGCCGGATCCGGAAAATATCCTGGGCTATGCCGTGCGCAACCTGGAGGATGAAAAGCGCGCCCTGGAGCGCCTGGCGGAGTTTGGCCTGCGGGGCGACTGCGGCGATGCGCTCTCGCCGCTTGCCGGTCTGCGCGAGGTGCGCAATTTTCTGGGCGGCGTTCTGCCGGCCTTGCGGCGGATCGGTTGGCGCGTGGATTTTGCCGGCAGCATCGCCGGCTTCATTGAGCAGGCGGAATTCGCCATGCCGGTGGTGCATATTCATGACGAACCCGGCGCGGACTGGTTCGAAGTGGCGCTGGAATACGAGGATGGCCGCGGCAACCGCCTTCCGCCGGCGGAAATTCAACGGGCGCTGTTGAAGGGCGATGCCGGGTTGGAATACGCCGGACGGCTGATCCTGCTCGATACCGGCGCAATCGAAGCTGTGAACGAAATCTTCCGCGATTGCGCCAGCCGCGACGGCGCCCGGCCCGGCGCTTTCCGGTTGGCCGGCGTCTATACCGCCTATGTTAAAACCGCCCTGGCGGCGCTGGATGGGATTGATATCGAAGCGCCGCCGGGCTGGGCGGCGCGCGCGGACGTCCAGAACCGCGTGCAACCGCCGCCGCCGCTGCAATTGGCGCCGGCCCTGGACGGCCTCCTCCGGCCTTACCAGAAGGAGGGTGTGAACTGGCTGCGTTTCCTGGAGCAATGCCTGTTCAGCGGCATCCTGGCCGATGACATGGGGCTGGGCAAAACCCTGCAGGCCCTGGCCTGGTTCAGCCTGGCGCGCCTGCATCCGCCGACGCGCGGCAAGCCCTCCCTGGTGATCTGCCCCACCAGCCTGGTGGAGAACTGGGAGGCGGAAGCCCGGCGGTTTACGCCCGGCTTGCGCACCCTGGTCATCAACGGCGCCGACCGGCACGCGCATTGGGGGGATGTGCCCGCCTGCGACCTGGTGATCACTTCCTACGCCCTGTTGCGCCGCGATGTGGAACAATACCTGGAATACGAATTCGCGGTGATTGCGCTGGACGAGGCGCAGCATATCAAGAACCGCTCCACCCAGAATGCCATGGCGGCCAAACGCCTGCGCAGCATGCACCGCCTGGTGCTGACCGGCACGCCGATCGAAAACAGCATTGCCGATTTGTGGTCTATCATGGACTTCCTCATGCCGGGCTACCTGGGCTCTTACGAGTCGTTTCGCCGGCATTACGAATTGCCCGCCGCCCAGCCCGGGCCGGAGGCCGCGCAGGCGCAACTGCAGTTGCGCCGCAAGCTGCATCCCTTTGTCCTGCGCCGGTTGAAGCGGGAAGTCGCCCGCGAATTGCCGCCGAAGATCGAGCGGCTGGCGCTCTGCACCCTGACGCGCGACCAGCAGCAGGTGTATGATGAATTTCTCGCAAACTCGCGCCGCCGGCTTTTCACCATGGTCACCGCCCAGGGGTTCCAGCGCGCGCGCATGGAAATTTTGAAGACCCTGCTGCGTTTGCGGCAGGTGTGCTGCCACCTGGACCTGGTCAAACTGCCGGACGCCCCCAGCGGTCAACCGTCGGCCAAGCTGGAACTGTTCATGGAACTGCTGGACGAGGCCGTGGACGGCGGCCACCGCGTCCTGGTCTTCAGCCAGTTCACCTCGATGCTGGCGATTCTGCGCCGCCGGCTGGATGAATGCCGGATGCCTTTCAGCTACCTGGACGGGTTGACCAAGGACCGGCTGCGGGTGGTGAACGAGTTCAATGCCCGCCGGGATATTCCTGTGTTTCTGATGAGCTTGAAGGCCGGCGGCACGGGCTTGAACCTGACCGGGGCCGATATGGTGATCCATTTCGATCCCTGGTGGAATCCGGCGGTGGAGGCTCAGGCCACGGACCGCGCGCACCGCATCGGCCAGGAACGCACCGTTTACATGGTCAAACTGATCACCCGCGGCACGGTGGAGGAAAAAGTGCTGGCCATGCAGAAACGCAAACAGGCCGTGATTGACGCCACTCTGCAATCCGGCGCCGATTTCGCCGGCAAACTCACCTGGGAGGATGTCCAGGAATTGCTGGCGTGACGCGCCGAACTCCCTCTTCCCCGTTCACGTACCCGTCCCCGTCCTCGTACACGTTCACGTGCCCGGCAGAACGAGATCGTGAACGGGAACGGGTACGGATCAATTCAAGGGACGTATCCGGACGGCATTATGCCTTCCATGTACAGCATGCTGGATAGCAGGATATGCCATTTGCCGGTCAGTTCGTCCAGGAACAGCGGATCGTCTATGCCATCCAGGTCATAATCCGCCCCGCCGGGCTTGGTCAGGATGCCGGCGAAGTCCGGGATGATCCAGTCGGTGTAACCGGCGCCGGATAATTTCACAACCATCCGATGCAGGTATTGGTTGAAAATCGCCGGGTCGTCCAATCCGTCGCCGTCAAAATCGGCGATCACCGGCTGGTAATTCGGTCCGCCGAAACCAACCAGCGAGACGGACGCGTAGCCGCTGCCGGAGAGCATGATCTGCCACCCGCCGTTGGCAGCGGCATAGATGGCCAGGTCAGCCTTGCCGTCGGCGTCGAAATTGCCGGTCACGGGCGTCCGGGCCAGGCCGCCGAATCCCGGCAGTGTGGTTATATTGTAGCCGCTGCCGGAAAGCATGACCTGCCATTCGCCATTAATTCTATGATACAGCGCCGGATCGGCCATGCCATCGCCGTCAAAGTCGCCCGGCACAGGCAAATAAGCCGGGCCGCCAAATCCGGACATGGAGGCGACGGAGTAATTATTGGCGGAGAGCATGGCCTGCCAGGAGGCCGATGCGGGGTGGTAAAGCACGGCATCGGCCTTGCCATCGCCGTCATAATCGCCCGGGAGCGGGCACCAGCCCAGTCCGCCGAATTGGGCGGTGGCCACGGCGTAGCCGCTGGCGGACAGCCGCGCCGCCCAGAACCCGGTGGATTCCACGTACAGGGCCGGATCGGCATGGCCGTCGCCATCATAGTCGTCCCACAGCGGGAACACCCGGTTGGCCGTGACGATTTCCACCAGGGTGGTCTGGGCCGGCAAGGCGTACCAGCCGAAAGCTTTCGGCGCGCAGACGGCTAAATTGAGGATCGAGTCCGGCAGGGTGCCTTGAGGACGGTAAATTTTGCGGTAACGACAGTTGCCGCGCCCACTGGCAGCGGCCCGATGTTTCCCCAGGATGCGGCCGAGCCCGAGCCGGTTTTCGCCGGCGGGAAAGCGCCCTGGATATCCTGCGAGTACTCCAGGTAAGCCGGGTTATAAAACACATCCAGGCGCACGGGATTCAAGGGAGCATAACCGGTGTTGGCCACGCCGATGAGGCAGGTGAGGGTTTCGCCCACCAGCGGGATCTGCCCGATCGGTACAGCCGCCGCCTGCACGGCATACGCCGGTTTGCGGGCAAAGGCGACCCCGGCGGGAATGAACTGCCGGATATCCATGTAGGTGACGCTGTAATCCGTCAAATCAACCAGCGAGATGAGATTGGTGCCGCCGCTTATGGTGGGATTGCCGGCGAGGGCCGTTTTGCCGTCCGGCGAGACTTCCAGGGTATCCACGCCGAACAACTGGGAAGTGCCTTCCGCCGCCAGAATCGCCACGCCTTCGCCGGCCATCTCCGCGTGACCTGGTCCGAGAATCCGCACCCAGGAGAGCATGTTAAATCCGTGTTCCTCGGAAAGATTGGTGTTTATGCCGTTTTGCAGGATGTACGCCTTGTCGCTGGCGGGGGAAAACGCGACGGACTGGCCGCCGAACGGTATGTTGGAACAGATGATGAGCGGCGTGACGCCGGGCACAACCACCCCCGGGGACCGGATTTCATACACGTTGAACTGGTTGGTGCCGGCATTGGCGGTGATGACCGTCTTGCCGTCGGGCGAGATGGACACATTGACCGGCCGGTTGGTTACTCCGGTGGTGGATGATAATGTGGGTAGAAATGTATCCGAGACCAGGCCGGTCGGCGTGAGTTTACCGTATAAAATGCCGCCATTAAAATAATCCGCCATGATGACCGTTTGGTTGTCCGGCGCGACTACGACCGCGTTGGCGTACCCGGAAGTCACGTAGTGGGTGATACAAGTGGTGAACGACGCCAGGTTGATTATGCCCAGGTTGGGCGAGAAGCCGCCGTCGGTCACCAGCGCATACTTGCCGTCGGGCGTGATGGCGATGTCTTCGGTAAAGAAGTTGGCCGTGACGTTGCCGGTGACAATCGGCCGGGCGGGATCGGAGATATCCACGCGGTAGATAGTGGAGTCGCCGAAATTCGAGATCAGCGCGGTCTCGCCGTCCGGCGTAATGGCAACGTCGAACAAGCCGCCGCCAAAACTGCCCATCTGGCCGCATAAAAACGGGCCATGCACGGTCGGTGTGGCCGTGCTGAAATCCAGCGTGCAGATTTGATTGCTGGGCGAGTCAAGCACCACGGCCCAGGGCGCCGCCAGCGCACAGGCGGCCCAGATTGTCAAACCGCAAAGTACCGCAGATCGAACCGTTCCGCGTAGCGATTGCATACCACCCTCCCTTGTTGGAGATTAACCCTGCTCCCCGACGATCATGCCCCACGCACTTCTAACTGCCGTAAGTATTCTCAAATCTCAAATTATTGTTTTCAATTCGCCTTATACTCTTTTCCTTGCAATATACAACAGAAAAAATATTGCAAAATTTTCAGGGCGCTGGGACAGAATTTGCTTGCATTGTAAGCTGTCATATTGGAAAATTCGCAAATGAAGGCTCATAGCGCCGTCAGGGCGCCGCGATACGTTTTCGCGCCGGCGCCTTGTGGTGGAAGTTGTTGTTTTGGTTTGACTTGCAAACTCCGGTTTTTTGATCAGCCATGAAAAATATCATCCCAACGAACATATCGCAAGCGCCGGCCCGGCGCTTTTTCATGTTGGCCGCATTGTGCGCCGCCGGCGTGGCGGCCTGCCGGACGGCATCAGTTGCGGCGCCGGCGGGCTTTGCCAAGCAGGCGGCCCCGGCGTCGGTCAGGGTGGATCCGACCAGCCTGCAGCAGACGGTGGACGTGGGCGCCAATCCCGCCAAGATGGAATTCAAGGTGTGGAATGCCATGCAGGCGCAGAAGATGGATTATACGATCACCCACGATGTCTGGTGGATTCGCGACATGGTCAACAGTTCGACCATCGGCAAAGAAACCAACACGGTTGACGTGCTTTTCAACGACATGACCACCTTCCCCACCGGTGTTTACGCGGGCGTGATTACGGTCGTCGGTCAGGACGAGGATAAAGCGTACGCGTCTACCACCCAGCATATAGACGTGGCGATTACCATCGTGACTTTGCCCGCGCCGGCTTGGATTACGGCCAGCGACGGCGCATATGACAACCGGGTCGTGGTGAACTGGGCGCCGGTGGAGCCGTTTCCGGGCGGCTTGCGTTATTACGAAGTCTGGCGCGGCAATACCAGGGATTTCAACGAGCAGTTTGTCATGCGCATTGTCGGCGGCCTGGAGACCAACACCTTCAACGATTCCTCGGCCCTGGCAGGCGAGATTTATTATTACTGGGCGCGGGCGGTCAACGGGTACGGCGGGGCGGGCGTGTTGAGTCCCTATGACATCGGCTACCGCGCCCTGGGTTATCCCGAGGGAATCTGGGCGTCAGAGGGGACTTACTTTAACAAGGTGCACTTGCGCTGGGTAGGGGTTGACGGCGCGCAGTTGTACGAAATCTGGCGGGCCGATCCGGCCTGGAAACTGGTGCAGACGACCGAAACCCTCGAATATGACGATTTTACCGTGGAGGAAGGACTGCGTTACCAGTACAAGGTCCGCGCCTTGAAAAACGGGTCGGTGATTCAGCCGAGTGCATACAGCCGGGCGGTGTATGGTTACGTTTTGAGCCGGCCGTCGGGGCTGGCGGCCACCCAGGGCAGCCTGGTGGGGAAGGTGCGCTTGAGCTGGACGGCCGGGTGGGGCGCGGCGGAATACGATATCTGGCGGCTGAAAGGCGCGGTTTACGAGATGATTGGCAGCACAGCCGGCTTGACGTATGACGATCGCAACGTCACGCCCGGCGTGCAATATACCTACAGGGTCAGGGGGCGCAATACCTCCGGCGCCACGGAATTCAGCGGATCGGCCACCGGCTACGCCGGCGCCACCGGCGGCGATATCAAAATCTGGCAACCCGTGTTCTTGCCGCGCAATTTGCGCCCGGATGCCTCGCCCCGCATGCTTTCCATGCGGGTGGGCCACTTGGGCGGCGCGCCGCTGTCCGGCGGCAACGGCAAATTGGCGGTGCGCTATTATGCCTACCGCCATGCCACTGACAGCACGACGTACCTGGGCGGCACGACCGTCAATCTCGCGCTGCAAGCCGGAGAATCCCAGGTGTTGAGCCTGCCGGGCGACTTCGTGCAGATGCGCTTGCCGGAGGACGAGTATTCCGTCTGGACGCAGGTGCTGCCGGTTTGGCCGTCGCAGTTTTCGGATACCAACCTGGCCAATAATATTGCGACCGTGAGCGGCCGCATTCAGGTGAATTCGCTGGCATCGCCGGGCTATTGGGGCTTTAACGATTACGACGGCGACGGCATCAGCGACATGGCCCTGGATATTGACGGCGCCTGGTATGCCCGCACGGTGGATGGCCGGCAACTGGGTTGGGCGGTCCGATTCGGCGCCGACCTGGCGCCGGTGTATGGCTTTGACATGGACGGCGACAATCGCGGCGAACCGATGGTGTTCCGCGACGGCAACTGGCAGGCGATGCTCTCGGCTTCGGGTTACGCTGCCGGCGCGATCGCGGCGGATGCGCCCGGGTGCCGCGCATTGCCGGGAGATTTTACCGGCAACGGGCTCGGCAACCTGGCAGCGTATTTCCCGGCGGACGGACGTTGGTGCATCGTGGACGATGCGTTGGTTCCGCTGGTCTGGAACGAAGTGTTTGGCGGCCCGGGGATGCGGGCGGTGCCGGGGGATTACGACGGCGATGGCGTATGGGATTTGACCGTTTACAGGGAAGATTCCGGTTGGTGGTACAGCCGCCGGCTGGATGGCGCCTTGCTTTTATGGGAGCGCGCCTGGGGCGGCCCGGGTTACCAGCCGGTCATGGGCGATTACGACGGCGACGGCGTGTTTGACCTGGCGGTTTACCGCGAATCCACGGCCATCTGGCACATTCAAACCGTGCAAGGCGTGGAAATAATCCGGAATTACCGGTGGGGCGGCAATGGCCTGACGCCGGTGCCCGGCGATTATGACGGCGACGGCTGCTGGGATTTGGCCCTGTACGAACGCGCCACCGGCAATTGGCAGGTGCGTTCGCTGACGCGCGGCACGATTCTGCCCAAGACTTTGTGGGGAGCGCCGGGATATCTTCCGGTCGGGGCGGAATAACCATGTTCGTCAGCCTATGACCGGTTTTATTCTCCGCCGCGTATTGCAGATGATCCCCACCGTGCTGGGCGTGATCATCATCACCTTCATCCTCTTCAATGTGGTCGGGGGCAGCCCTGCCGCCATGACGCTGGGGAAAAACATTTCCCCCAAGGCATTGGAAGATTTTGACGAGCAGCGCGGCTTCAATAAGCCGTTGTTGTGGGGGCGCTGGTCCGGCACCCGCGCTTATCCCGCGGCGGATTTCCGGCAGCATGCCGGGGCCTGGCGCGCCGTGCCGGAAGCCGTGTACCAGCCGCCGGCGGCCGGTGCGCCGGGCCTGGTCCGCCTGGCGCCGGGGCAGGCTGCCGCCATCCCCATGAATTTTCCCCCGCCGGCGGGCGGCATGTTGCGCTGGCGGTTGCGCTACCGCCTGGCGGCGGGCCGGGCGGAACTGCTGGCGGCGCCGCCGGCGGGCGGGGGGAATCCCGCTGTGCTGGGCGCGCTGCCGCCGGCCCGGGACTGGACGTCGCGCGCGCTGGTCTTCACCAATCCCGCCCTGCCGGCGGTCCTGCTGCTGCGGGCGGCGGAAGCGCCGCTGGAAATTGCCGCCCTGCGCCTCGAGCGCGCCAACCGCGGCTGGCTGGACTCCCAGTTCTTTTTTTATCTCCGGCAACTGGCCCGGCTGGATTTCGGCGTCTCCAATTATTCCAACCAGCGGGTGTCGCAGATGCTGCGCGAAGGCATTCTCCCGTCGCTGACCTTGACCGTGCCGATTTTCTGCGGCAGTCTGCTGGCGTCAATTCTGACCGCGCTGGTCTGCGCGTTCTTCCGCGATACCTGGCTGGACCGCGGGATCGTGGTGGCGGCGGTGATGCTGATGAGTCTGAACTACCTGGTTTGGATTATTTTCGGCCAGTACCTGCTGGCTTACCGCGCGGGCTGGTTTCCCATCTGGGGCTATGAATCGTGGCATTACCTGGTCCTGCCAGTGGTCATCGGCATCGTCAGCGGACTGGGTGAAAACATCCGGTTTTACCGGACGATCATGCTGGATGAACTCTACCGGGATTACGTCCGCACGGCCTTCGCCAAGGGCGTCAGCCGGCGCGGCGTGCTGTTCCGGCACGTGTTGAAAAATGCCATGATCCCCATCCTGACCAATGTGGTGATTGCCATACCGTTTCTCTACACCGGCAGCCTGTTGCTGGAGGGATTTTTCGGGATTCCCGGTTTGGGCGGCATGAGCATCAATGCCTTGAATTACTCTGACGTGGACGTGGTGCGCGCGGTGGTTTTCATCGGCGCGGTGTTGTATGTCTTCGCGAACCTGCTGACGGATATCGCCTATGCCCTGGTGGATCCGCGGGTCAAACTGAGTTAAAACAGATCGATATGCATGATCATCCACAATCCATGGCAGCGCCCTTGTCGCTGTGGCGCGACGCCTGGGGCCGGCTGCGCGGCCGGCGCCTGGCCCGGTGGTCGCTGGCGGTGATCGTGGGCTACGCGGCGCTGGCGGTTTATGGCGAAGCGGTGTACCGTTTTTACCGCTGGCGCGACTGCACCCCGCCGTACCAGGCCGTGGCGCTGGAACAAGCGTACCTGCCGCCCAGCTTCTGCCGCCGCCCCTGGACGCCGCCGGCGGAGCCCGGCGCGCCGGCCTGGCGCGCGCCTCTGCAGGCGGCGCGGCGCCTGCTGCAACATCCGCTGGGCACGGACAATCTCGGCCGTGATGTGTTGCAGCGCATCATCCAGGGCGCCCGCATTGCCTTCCTGGTGGGGATTATCACCTCCTGCATTGCCATTCCGATTGGCGTTTTGCTCGGCAGCCTGGCCGGGTATTTCGGCGGGCGGGTGGATGATTGCATCGTCTGGATTTATTCCACTTTCGCTTCCATCCCCGGCCTGCTGTTCATCCTGGCGATTGCCATGGTGGCGGGCCGCGGTTTGGCCGGGGTCTATCTCGGCATCGGTCTGACCACCTGGGTGGGATTGTCGCGGCTGATCCGCGGCGAGGTGCTTAAGCATAAGCGCCGGCCCTACGTCCTGGCGGCGCAGGCCCTGGGCATGAGCCACGCCAGGATCATGTTCCGCCATATTCTACCCAATATTTTTCACGTGGTCATCATTACCTTTTCCCTGCGGTTCCCTGCCGCCATCTCCACCGAAGTGTTCATGAGTTTCCTGGGCATCGGCGTCCAGGGTGAGCCGTCCTGGGGCATCATGATCAGCAACGCGCGCCTGCGGCTGTGGCAGGGCATGTGGTGGGAGCTGACTTTCGTCACGCTGGCGATTTTCCTGATCGTGCTGGCGTTTAACCTGCTGGGCGACGCCCTGCGCGACGCGCTTGATCCGCGCCTGCGCTCGGCGGAATAACACGAGTTTCATGGAAGGAGTGCGCGGCCGTGGCTGAACGTCTGAAAACGGGCATTGCCGCCGTGTTGTTCGACTTCGACGGGACGCTGACGCGCCCCGGCGGCATTGACTTCGCCGCCATCAAGCGCGACATCGGCTGCCCGCCGCCGGTGTCCATCCTGGAATTCCTGGAAGAATTGCCGGGTGAACCGCGGCGGCGGGCGCAGGTCGTGCTGGAGCGTTACGAGGCCGATGCGGCCGCCGCCGCGCAGCCCAACGAAGGCGCGGAAGATTTGATTGACTGGCTACGCGGCCGCGGCATGCCCATGGGCTTGCTGACGCGCAACAGCCGTGCTTCGGTGCGGGCCGCGCTGGCCAACTTCGCCCGCGTGGCGCTGGAGGATTTCGCCGTGATCGTCACGCGCGCCGACGTCGCCCGGCCCAAACCCCACCCCGAAGGCGTACACCTGGCCGCGGCGCGCCTGCGCCTGCCGGCCGCGGCGCTGGCGGTGGTGGGCGATTACCGCTTTGACATCGAAGCCGGCCGCCAGGCCGGCGCCGTGACTTTTTTCCTGACCAACGGCCAGTCGCCGCCGCCCGGTCTGGCGGCGGATGTGTTTGTAAACTCCCTCAAGGAATTGCCCGCGCTGCTGGCCGGCGGATACGCAGTACTATGATTTCCAATCTGCCAAACTCCGGCGCGGCGCCCCTGCTGGCCGTGGAAGATTTGCGGTTTTACTTCCGCGCGGCGCGCGCGCCGATCCGGGCCGTGGACGGCGTCTCGTTCGATGTGGCGGCCGGCGAAACCGTGGCGCTGGTCGGCGAGAGCGGATCGGGCAAGAGCGTCACCGCCCTGTCCCTGGCGCGGCTGGCGGGCGGCGCCGGTTACTTCGCGGGCGGGCGGGTATGGTTTGACGGGCGCGACCTGGTCCGGCTGCCGCCGGACGAGTTGCGGCGGCTGCGCGGCGCGGCGATATCGTATGTCTTCCAGGAACCGTCCACCTCGCTCAATCCCGTGTTCCGCGCCGGCTGGCAGGTGGCGGAAGCGTTGCGGCTGCATCGGCGCGGCCTGGACGCGCGGGCCGAAACGCTGCATTTGTTTCAGATGGTGGGGCTGGCGGACCCGGAGCGTTGCTGGCGCGCATATCCGCACGAATTGAGCGGGGGTATGCAGCAGCGGGTGATGCTCGCCATGGCCCTGGCCTGCCGGCCGCGCCTGCTGGTGGCCGACGAGCCGACCACGGCGCTGGATGTGACCGTGCAGGCCCAGATTCTGGAGTTGCTGGTGCGGCTGCAGGCGGAACTGGGCATGGCGGTGCTGTTGATCACGCATAACCTGGGTTTGGTGGCCGGGGTGGCGGCCCGGGTGAACGTCATGTACGCCGGCCGCATCGTGGAAGCGGGGCCGGCGGCGGCGGTTTTGCGCGCGCCGGCCCATCCCTACACCCGCGGTCTGCTGGACGCGGTGCCGCGCCTGGGCGCCGCCGGCGTGGAATTGACGGGCATACCCGGCGCCGTGCCGCACCCGGCGCGGTTGCCGGCCGGCTGCAAATTCCATCCGCGCTGCCCGCAGGCGCGGCCGGCATGCCGGCGCTGCGAACCGGAATTAAACGCGGCGGGAGAAGGACACCTGGTGCGATGCCCCTATTGGAAGTAAACGATTTGCAGGTGCGGTATCCCGCCGGCCACCGCCGCTGGATCGCGGCGGTGGACGGGGTGTCGCTGACGCTGGCGGCCGGCGAAAGCGTCGGCCTGGTCGGCGAAAGCGGCTGCGGCAAGAGCACGTTAGGCAATGCCATCCTGCGCCTGGCGCCGGCCAGCGGCGGCAGCGTGCTTTTCGACGGCCGGCCGGTGGCGGATTTGCGCGGGCGTGCGTTAAACTCATTCCGCCAGCGGGCGCAAATGATTTTCCAGGATCCATACGGCTCTTTGAATCCGCGTCTGACCATCGGCGCGGCGCTGGACGAGGTGCTGGCGGTGCATCGCCGCGGCCGCCGCGGCGTCCGCCGGGAGCGGGTGGCGGAATTGCTGCGGCAAACCGGGTTGGAACCGGATTACGCCCGGCGCTATCCGCACGAATTAAGCGGCGGGCAGCGGCAGCGGGTCGGGATTGCCCGGGCCCTGGCGCTGGGGCCGGAATTGATTATTGCCGATGAGCCGGTGTCGGCCCTGGACGTTTCCGTGCAGGCGCAGATTCTGCGCCTGATGCGCGACTTGCAGCGCGCTGCCGGCCTGGCCTGGCTGTTTATCGCGCATGACCTGGCGGTCGTCAATTACATGTGCCAGCGGGTGTATATCATGTACTTCGGCCGGATTATGGAATCGGGACCCGCCAACGAACTCTTCCGCCGGCCGGCGCATCCTTATGCCGAGGCGTTGCTGGCGGCCGTGCCTTCGGTGGAGTCCGCTGCCGCCCGTTCTCCGCGCCGGGTGCTGCAGGGCGAAACACCCGCGGCGGGCGCCGCGATCGCCGGTTGTCCGTTCCATCCGCGCTGTGCTTACGCCGTGGAGGTCTGCCGTGCGCAGATGCCCCCGTTGACGGAATTGGCGCCGGGCCGCTGGTGCCGGTGCCACCTGGCCGCGGCTTGGCTGGAGAGCGGTCCCCGCCGTTTGCATTGACCTGTGCGGCGCTAAATGCTACATTTTGTGCCCAGACATGCAGACTGGCCGGCAAGGCGGGCGGCGGCTGAAGTTCGAGAAAGTCACTCTGATTTATGTTGTTTCCCACCATTGATTTTGCCCTGTTTTTTCTGATCGTCTTCGTTGCATGCTGGTGGCTGCGCCGGCGCTCGGCGATTTGGAAATGGAGCATGCTGGCCGCCAGCTACTTCTTTTACGGCTATTGGGATTGGCGGTTTGTCGGATTGCTGGTTGGGTCCAGCGCGGCCAATCACCTGCTGGCGCTGTGGATTGACCGTGCGCTCCGAGCGGGCGTGCGTCGCCTGGCGCTGGCCGCGGCGGTGACGCTCAATCTGGGCGTACTGGTGTTTTTCAAGTATGCCGCCTTTTTCGCGCAGCAGGCCTTTTGGATGCAGCACCGCTTGTTCGCCAACGCCAGCGTGGAACAATGGCTGCCGCTGTTCAACTACCTCGGCAGCATCATCCTGCCGGTCGGCATTTCCTTCTTCACCTTCCAGGCCTTGAGCTACGTCCTTGATGTTTACCGCCGGCAGATGGCGCCAGCCCGCTGCTGGATGGATTTTGCGCTGTACCTGGCGTTTTTCCCGCAACTGGTCGCCGGCCCGATCGTGCGAGCCCGCGACTTGATGGGGCAGTTGGCCGTGCCGCTGACGCCGCGGCGGCTGGATCTCGGCCGCGCCGCGTCGATGATCCTGGGCGGGCTGTTCAAGAAAATCGTGGTGGCCAATTACCTGGCGGAAAAAATAGTGGACCCGGTGTTTGCGCGGCCGGATTTGTACGGCGCCTGGGATACCATCGTGGCGGTGTACGCTTATGCCATCCAGATTTACTGCGATTTTTCGGCTTATTCGGACATGGCCATCGGCTTTTGCCTCCTGCTGGGATTTCATATTCCCTTGAATTTCGATGCGCCGTACCTGGCCGGCTCCATCCAGAAATTCTGGCGGCGCTGGCATATATCGCTCTCCTCTTTCCTGCGCGATTACCTCTATATCCCCCTGGGCGGGTCGCGCTGCAGCGAGGCGCGCACCTGCATCAACCTGATGGTGACGTTCCTGCTGGGCGGGCTCTGGCATGGCGCGGGCTGGACCTTTATTATCTGGGGCGCCTTGCACGGTTTTTACCTGGTGGTGGAACGGCTGGGCGGTCAGTTGCTGGCCCGGTGCGGCCGGAACTGGTCCGGCGCCGGCGCCGGCATCCTGCGGGGGCTGGCCGTCTGGCACCTGGTCTGCTTTTCCTGGCTGTTTTTCCGTTGCCAGAGTTTCGGCGGCGCGGCGGCCATGCTGCAGGCCCTGGCGCGCTGGCGGCAGCCGGTGGAATGCGTCAGCGGCATGGTCCTGGCGGTGATTGCGGTCGGATACCTGACGCAATTGCTTGACGGCCGGCGCTGCGAGCGGTGGTGGAACGTTTTCGGGCGCTGGCATCCGCTCTGGCAGGGCGCGGCGGCCGCGGCGGTGTTGACTTTGATCCTGGGGCTGGGCCCCAAGGGCGTCGCCCCATTTATTTGTTTCCTCACCAGAATTTGTGGGTGATTACCGGTTCGGGCAATTGCCCAAGGGTATGATATAGCGCCATTTCCGCGCCATGAAAAGTTCTGAAGCCATAAGATCGTTTGGTAACCACTCGAGCTTTATTGTTCAAGCCCTCGGTTGCGCCAGTAAAAACCTCGTTTCTGGCTCTGATCCAGTTCAAAAGCAGCTCCTCGTGTTTAGCAATGGTTTTAGCCGCCTTAATGATTGGCGCAATGCGGCTACGACAGGCGCGCTTGACCCATGCCTGGAGATAATTACGCGCCCAGGTTGGGCTGTGATAGCTCCAAAAATGCTGAAAGCTTTCCTTGAACAAATAGGCGCGGCCGGTTTGCAGTCTTGTGCCCAATATCCGATCAAGCATTTCGCGAGCTTTGCCGCGCACGCGGGTTTTGCGGCGCAGCAAGGTCCAGCGCATTTTCTTGAGTTTTTGCTTGGCCGCCGGACGCGCTGTCATCGCCGCCATATCCCGGCGCCGGACCTCGTCCACGGCGGCATTCAAGGTTTGCACGACATGGAAGCGGTCAATCATGTGGCAACCGTGGCTGAGGCTCGCAGCAATGACTTTCAGATAAGGTCGCCACATATCGCTACATATATGTCGAATGCCGGCCAGCACGGGTTTTCCCAAAGATTGCAACCCTTTACGCAGCGCGGCCGCCCGGCGGGTTTGGCCGACCCAGAGCAATCGGCGGCATTGCGCATCAATCTGATAGATCAAGGTCAGATAGTTCTTGCTCTTTTTACCGTTGCCTACGTGGAGTTCATCAACACCAATCGCCGTTATATTGGCCAATTCCCGGTGCGCCAAGCCCCATTCCACCATCCACTCGACCGACCGATAAACCGCCTGCCAACTGACTTTGAAAATCAGCGCCGTCTCTTTCCAGGACAACCTCCGCGCCCAGTTCCCCAAAAAAAGCATCAGCGCCTTGCTGTAGGGTCGTTTGCCATCGCTCCAAGGCAGCGCTTCCACCACCACGCCATGTTCGGGGCAATTTACCCGGCGCGGACTATAATGCAAAAAAGCCGGCACATTCAAAATGGGCACAAACGCCCATATCCGTTCAGGCAGAGTGTCGTATGTCGCCAGCGGTCGCCCGCAACGCGAGCAGCATGCCGCGCGTTGGCGATGCGGACGAATGCTTATATCCACTTTCCATTGGCCGCGACGATCCAAAACCATACAAGTTTCCTGATAAATAAAACGTTTCAAAGGTTGCAAACGATTCAAAATTGTTTTAAGTTTCACCTTGGGCTGGTCCTCCTTTTTTTGTGTTCACCCATTGCATACGCAATGGATTACGGAAAGGCCAGCCTATTTTTTTGCCGCCGCTTTATCTCCGTTCCGCCATCGCGCCAATCAGGAGTTATTAATCAGGCTGCTGCGGGGCCGCCAAACGCCCAAAGCGGCAGGCTGTTAATAACTCCACCATCTTTTGGCGCCATTGCTTGGAGAACTTCTTAAACTTTAAAACCTGTTTTTTACCCACAAATTCTGGTTAGGAGCCATTTATTTATTTCCAATTTTAACTTCTACATGGTAAATTTACTAAATCAGCTCGGGACGGCGGCGCGGCCGCCGGCGCGCGCCGGATAGCGCAGGAGACCAGGATGGCGCAAAACGTTAAACCGGATGACCGGCGGGATATCGGTGAAATGAGGGCGGAAGCGCAGGCGGGCGTTTCGCTGCGCCGCCTGGCTGCGGCCTTGCTGGTGTTTTACCTGGTCGCCGGGATTTTGAACGGCCGGCATTTGTACGAGGCGGCGGAAAGGCGCCCCTACGGGCGCGTGCGGGATATCTGGCTGGCAGCGCTGGCGCCGGCGCGCAGTCTCTCCGTTGCGCTTGGCGCGGACCGGTTCCGTGCGATGTTGGAACATCTGAGGGATTAACATAGGAGCAGCGGCATGAAAACGAGCATGGCGGGACAATGGGCGGTATGGTTGGCGGCGTGGACCGCCGCTACAGCAATGTGGGCCGCGCCGGCGGAGGCGCCGGCTGCTCCCGCGCGCGTTTTGATCATCGGCGATTCGATGATGAAACTGCCGGCGCATGCGATCGAGCTGGCGTTGGCGGGACGCGCGGGTGTGACGACGCGCGCCTACACCTCCATTGGCACCGGGCTGGCCCGCTTGGATTCGTTCGATTGGATGGAAAAAACCCGGACCCTGCAGCAGGAATTCAACCCGGATATCACCCTGGTCTGCTTTGGCACCAACGACCGCCAACCCATGCAGACCGCCGACCGCATCGTCAAGGTGGAAGACGCGGAATGGGAGCAGGAGTACGCCCGGCGGGTGGGCGCCTTGATGGACTTGATCATCGCGCGCCCCGCAGCCCGCATACTGTGGCTGGAATTGCCCGATATGCGCGATGAAAAAATTCAAGCGGATGTGCTGCTGATCAACCGCCTGGTTCAGGAAGAAGCCGCCAAGCGTCCGCCGGTGGAGTTTTTCGGCACGCGGGCGATCCTGGGGCACCGCCCCGGCAAGTTCACGCCGTACGTCATCGGAACCAAAGGCTTGCCGGTCCAGGTGCGGGATCCGGATGGCATGCATTTGAATCGCGCCGGCGCCGACCGCCTGGCGGAACATATCGTTAAGGCAATCTATGGAACAGCGACGGACGCCGGGACAAGTCAGGGCCGGTAAAATTTTGCGGATGGGCCCGCGGTGGATTTGGGCCTGTCTGGGCTGGTTTGGCGCCGCCGCGGCGCCGGCCGCGCTGGCGCAGGACGCCGCCGCGCCGTCCTCCAATCCCCCTCCGGCAATCGCCACCGAAGCGGCCGCGGCCGCCGGCGGGCCCGCGGTTGCCGCCGCGCCGACCAACCTGGCGCCGGTGAGCGCCATCGATGCCGGCGGCCGGATGCGCGCCAAGCTGTACGAGGCCATGCTCAACGTGCAGGACAAGCAGTACGAGGCGGCCATCCCCAAGCTGGAGGCGGTGATCACGGAAGACCCAACCCTGCTGGAAGCCTGGTCCACGCTAGGCTGGGCTTACTGGGCCCTGGACCGCAAAAAGGAGGCGGCGGCGCTCTGGCAGCGCCTGGTGAACATAGCGCCCAACGAGCCGATGGGCTACAGCCTGATGGCCCAGGTCGCCGTGCATGACGGCGATCTCTCGCGCGCCGAAGAGCTTTACCGCAAAAGCCTGGCGCTTAATCCCGACCAGTATGAAATGCGCATATCCCTGGCGCGCGTTTTGCTGTGGAGCGGTAAAACCGGGCAGGCCAGCAAGGATTTGCGCCGCCTGCTGGATGAAGATCCTGACCGGCTGGACGTGGAAATCGACCTGGCCTGGGCCATGTACGCCAACGAGGAATACGAGGATGTGCTGGATGTCTGGAACCACATCAACGAGGTCGTGCCCGATCAGCCCGGCTACATGGTGGCGCGCGCGCAAGTCCTGCTGTTGATCGGGTCGCTGACGGAAGCCGAAAGCGAAGCCCGCCGCATTCTGGAAATCGATCCGGACAACCGGGACGCTTTCAACCTGCTGGCGAACCTGGCCATGCGCGCGCGCCGCCCCGAGGAAGCGGTGGACGCTTTGCGCAAGGTATACGATCTGGCTAAAAAAGACGATGCCCGGGCCCGGGTGGCGCTGCAAATCGCGAATTACATGAAAGCCGTGTATGACACGGATAAGACCGTTTTTACCCTGGCACAATGCCTGGAAGCCGCCCGCGACGCATATCAACTGGACCCGGAGAATGTTTCCGTCAAACTGTTTTATGGCGAACTCATGACCGCCGACCGCCAATTCGGCCCCGCCGAAGAAATTTTCCAGTCAGTGCTCCGCGAGAACAATCCTTTCAACCTCCGCGCCCACACGGACCTGGTGCAAATCCTGCTGGCGCGCATGCAACTCGATGCGGCGGAGAAAAAGATGAACGACAATCTCCGCCTGTTCAATGCCAACAATCCTTACCGGCACCTGTTCTGGGCGCAGTTGCATTTTGCCCGCGGCAATACCCCCGCCGCCATGGACGCCCTGGAGCGCCTGGAGCGCGAAGGGTCCGCGGGCGCGGTCTTCACCTTGTTGTACCACGGGATTTCGCCCAGCGAATGGGGGGATGTGCCGTCGGTCCGCCAGTTCCGCGAGCACTTGATGGTGCTGCGGCGCGCGGGATTCAAGTTCATCACCCCGTCCCAATTCGACGATTACTTCGCCAAACATGCCAAGCCGCCGCCGGTGGAAGAGCCGCGGCCGCTGCTGAACCGCGCCGTACAGGGCCTGCGCCACGCCTGGAGCGGCCAGCGGACGGAGACGACTCCGCGCCTGTCCGATTATACACCGGACCTGACGGTTTGCGTGACGATGGACGATGCGCTCCGCAATTCCCTGCGTTACGGCAACTTTGTGGCGGAGGAATTGCAGGTGCCGCTGACCATGTTTTTGCCGGTGGGCAACGTCCTGAAACACGACACCTACACGGCTTCGTTCCAGGAAATCCGGGAGTACCAGGCGTCGGGGCTGTGGGAACTGCAAAGCCATCTCATGCAGGCCAGCTATACCGCGATGACCAACCGGCAGGGGCGGGAGGTCAATCCCCTGCCGAATCTCATCTGGCTGCCGGAAAAAAAACGGCAGGAATCCCTGCGCGAGTACCACGCCCGGTTGCGGCATGAATTCCGCGATTCGCGGCGGATTCTGGCGCGCGAACTGGGTTTGGAAGAATCCGCCCTCAACGCCGTGGCTTACCCGGTCGGCGACATCGGCCAGGAGACTTCCTGCAATATTGACGTGTTCAACGTCCCGGAAGTGATTCTGAACGAGGCCGAGGTTAGCTACCGCATGGGCTTTATCCAGGACGAGTTTGGCTATTCCATGCCCTCCGACAATCCCATGCTTTACAAGCGCTATGAACCGAAGCGCTTTACCACCGGCCGCGAAGTGTACCGGGCGGCCATGCGCAACCATCCCGTTTTCTGCGCGCGCCGGATGCGGGCGGAAATCGCCGCTCTGAGCGGCCAATTACACCTGGCGCAGGAAATGGTGCAACTGCTGAAGCGCGATGGCTACCCCGAGGAAGACCTGGCGGTAATTAACGCCTTGGTGCAGAAGCATGTCGCCCGCCTGATGCCCCCGCCCGAAACCGCACCGGGTCATGACATCCACAAAGAGGCGTTCCTGGAGCCGCGGGAACCTTTCCTGGCGGCCGAAGGGGACTACACCAAGGCGAACGTGATGATCGAATCCTGGCATGGCGGCGCCGCCGCCGGTTTGAATGTGAACCCGCGGTTGAGCCTGGAAGTGCGCGCCGGCGTCGGCGGCATCAAGCAAACCGTAAAATCCAACATGGTGGTGAAAGTCGAGCAGACCAGCGAGTCTTCGTCCTATTCCGATATCACGATCATCACCGACGGCGAGACATCACAACAGCAGCAATACAGCACCACAATCACCACGGTCATGCTGCAATCCAACAAGGTCACCGAATACAAATACAAGGCGGACGAGCAAATGATCGGCGCCGCGCTGAATTACATTCACGCCCATGGCGCGAACACCATCATGGATTTGCGCTACCGCTCTTTCAAGGGCGACGAATTCGAGGACAACACCGGCGCCGTGGCCGGCGCCCTGGAGCACCAGTGGCGCCCGGTGCCCGCGTTCGACACTTCCGTGCGCTACCAGCATGACCTCGTGCCCTCGGCGCGCGAACTGCTGGAATACGACGGGTTCGCCCTGCGGGCGATCTGGCGGATTCAGGATTGGTGGCATGCCAGCGCGCTGGGCGCTTTTTCCGTCTTTGAGGATGATAATTCGCACCTGCACGCCAATATTGAAAACCTCTGGCGGATGTCGCCCCGGCACAATGTCTGGTTCGGCTTGCATGACTCCGTGGATACGGTGGACCGGAAAAGCGATTTGTACTGGACACCCTACTGGGACCAGCGGCATTACCTGGTGCTGCGGCTGAGCCAGAGCTATCCGAATTACACCGGCGCCGTGCGGTTTCATCTGGGTTTGCAGAAAGACAAGGCGCGCCAGGAAGACTTGGATGCCTACAACACCGCCAAGGCCAGCGCCGAGAAGGGCGGCTGGTATCCCGGCAGCAATCCCCAGCAGGATTGGGCTTCGCTGCTGGGCTTGGGCGTAACCCTCTCGCGCCGGTGGGCCAGCGGCTGGGATTTGACCGCGGAATTCTCCGTGAATGCCATCCGCGATTACACCGAACACACGCTGGGCGGCCGGCTGATGTACCGGTTTTGAGTTGCCATTACTCAAACAGCACTATGCCGTCTTGGGCGTTTTCAGCGGAAGCGGTGTCCGCCGCCGCTTCCGCCTGCCCGGCGGCTGCCGGAGCGATCAGCGGCAGGGTCCGCATGCGGCGGGGCCCGGCAAACATGCCGCTGAACGGGCAGAATTCCCGGACTTCGGCCATGCCCTGGTCTTTGTCAATGCGCATGACCATGATGGTCAGGCCGGTGCCCAGCAGGCGGCGTTCGAGTTGCTCGCACCATTCCGCGCCCGGCATCCGGCTGACCAACAGGGTAAAGCCGTTCAGCTCCAACCCTTGCGCCACGGCGAGCATGTCCGGTATTTTCAGCGTACGCAGCACGGCCGCGCGCACGCAGGGCAGCAGGCGAATCTGGTAATAGCGGCAGAGAATCCGCAAGTCCGTGAAATCGCCGGTGATTTCACGCCGGATCGCGCCGTCTTCCTCCTGTGCGAACCAGGGCGGGGCGATGGCGTTCATGGCGCGCGTCCATGGCTGCAGGGCTTGAATGCAATCGGCATCGGTCCAGGTTTGTTCCCGGGGTTGGAATACTCCCACGCGGGCCGGCAGCGGTCCGCCGGCGACTTCCCGGAGATGGGCTTGTGCCACGCCGAATTGGGGTGACCAGGGCGCCAGACCCCACCAGCCCAAACCGAGCTCCGGCGGGATCGACAGGGGCGCGCCGAAGGCCGCCTGGTTGTTGATGTAACCCGACGCGCCGCCGCCGCGCAATTCCAGTCGCAGCCGCACGCTTCCCGGCGGCTTGGTCCAAACGCGAGTCTGGTTGGCGACCGTCTGGCCGTTGCGCCAGATTTGCAGGTAAAGCTGGCCCACTTGTTCGTAACCGAAGCGGATCATGTTGCCGTCCCCCCGCCGGGCATAGAGCCAGAAAAATCCGCGCGCGTCTTCCAGGAGGGCCTCGATGAAACCGCTGTGCATCGTGTCGGAGCCGATCAGCCGCAGCACCGCTTCCGTCTGGGCCGGCGCGGCGGTCAGCAGCGGCGCTTGATCCTCACGATCGGCGGGGTCGCCGAAGACGATCCAATCGTCCGAGATGCGGCTGGCGTTGAATTCTTCGCGGGCGGGAGCGGCGCGCGGCAGCAGCGCGGCGGCGGCAGCGCGCTGCGCGGCATTGGATGATTGTATGGCCAAGTCGTCGAGATAGTTCATGAGCGGCCATGATTCCGGCCAGCGCAGCAGGTTCCAGCGTTCGATGGTCTGGAGCATTTGGCGCTCCATGACGGGGTTAGCGCCGATCTTGATGATTTCCCGGAGGTTGTCGAAACGATCCGCCGGCGTCGGCAGCAGGCGGTGCATCAGGCCGCGCGCGTCCAGGTCGCCCGGGTTGTCGCGTATAAGCCGCCGGATTTTTTCCGTCGCGGCCGCCGGTTGCTTGTGAAAAATCAGCCGTTCCGCCTGCGCCAGGATGATATCCGGGTTATCGGGGAACAGGCGCTCGTACAAATCCAGCATTTCCCGGGCCTCGTCCCCGCGCTGCGCCTTGTCATACAGCAGGCGCGCACAACGCACCACCAGATCGATCTGGCCGGGATTCTGTTCCAGGCTGGCGCTATAAGCGTCGATCGCGAGGCCGATTTCATTCTGTTGCAGGTAGACATCGCCGATCAGGGCCATCGGTTCGGCATTGCGCGGGTCCAGCGCGGCCCATTGCCGCCAGATTTTGACGGCGTTGTCGAAGTCGCCCCGCTGCAGTGCGGCGTAGCCTTCCTCGCGCAGGAGCGTGGCGCTGGCATCATCCGCCGCGCGGGGGTCCACGGCGTCGCCGCCGGTCAGTTCATGGAAGACAACCCGGCGGTCGCCCTGGCCGGGGGCGGCCGTGGCGGCCGCGATCAACCGGCTGAAGCCATTGGTGCGCGACGTTTGCAGCAGGGGCGAGTCGGCCGCCACCGCCACCGACAAGTTGCTCAGGCCCTGGAACAGTGACGCCAGCGCGGGCGCTTTTTCCCAAATGGGCGGTAAGCGCGCGATCAAGGTCAGGCCGCGTTCATCCAAGGCCTGGCTGAACAACTGCAGCCAGGTGGTGATCCGGGAAAGCGGCACGGCTTCATCCAGTTGGCTGAGATTGCATAGCACGCCCTGCGCCGGCAGGCCGGCGGCGGCGCCGGCAATTTCGCCGGACAGGCCGTTTTCGAAGCCATCCAGGTTTTCCATGACGATTTCCGGCTGGAATTCCAGGCGATGAATCCGGGCGACGGTGCTGTAAAATTCGGCATCCCAGCCGAATTGTTCGGCATGGCCGCTGGCAAACACCCTTAACCAGGGAGGGGAAAAATGCGTGTAACGGAAGGCGTTGCGGCTGAGCCAGTAGGCCAGGGCGGTGTCGCGGCTGCCGGCCGGGTTGAAGGTGATTAACGCCGGTGCGGCCGGCGCGAGGTCCAGGGCGGCGATTTCCGCGCTGGCATGCCCGCGCCGGGGATGCCAGAGGCTGCAGCCGACCATGCCGGGGCGGATGTCCCCGCGGGTGAAAATGATTTCCTGGAAGATCGGGTGGCCGCCGGCCGTGGCGAAAAACAGGCGGTCTCGCAGATAAACATCCAGTTGCGCTTCGCCGTCCGGCCGGGGGGTATAGCGCCCGGCGCCCAGGGTGAAGGGCTGCATGCCGGCGTGTTTCTGGCGGAGCCAGGCTTCTCCTTCCGGGGTCAGCACGAGGTACAGGTATGATTCGCCGTCAGGCGAGGCGCGGAAAAACATGCCGAACTGTCCGGCCGTGATGCGCACCTGCAGGCGCAGGTGAAAGTCATTGTAGAGGTCGCTGCCGTTCAGCCAGACCTTGGCGCCGGTCGTGTCGGGCCGGGCTTGCAGGACGGCGGAGTTCCCCGTGAGCTTGAAATCCCCCCAATCCAGCAGCCAGGCAAGAGGGGTCTCCATGATTTGCGGGCTGGCGTAACCGGTCTTCCTGGGCCAGGCATGTTCCAGCCGCTGCAGCAGGTCGTCCGCCGTCCAGTCCGAATGCACCAACAGGCGGTTCAAGCGCCGGGGATCGTTGTACCGGGTGTTCAGGGCAGTGTTGCCGTGGATGAAGCCCAGGTCATAGAAATGGGATATCAGGTCCAGGTTCAGCCGGCGGGTAAACACCGCGCGTTCGTCGTACTGCCCGAAATCGCCGTAGGGGAAGGCGTAGGCGGCAGGTTGGAGGCCAAGTTCGCCGGAGATGATTTTGCGGCATTGCTGGTGATCGTCCAGCAGGCGCTGGCGGAAAGCTTCCGGCGTTTCGTAGCGCATTTCTCCGGGAAACCAGCGCGGGGTGGTCATGAAATTCCGACGCTCGCCGGCGCTGTTGGCCAGGACCGTTTCGAAACCCTGGTGGCTCTGGGCGCCGGCTTCCCAGGCGCCGCCGCGCAGCATGGCGCGGACATACGGCCAGCGCAGCGCCGAGGGATCCTCATCGAGGATGGGCTTGGTCCACAGGAACATGACAGCCGTCCAGCCGGCGCGCTGCAGAACGCGGCGCGCATCGAAATACGATGATTTGCGGGAGTGGTCGAACGTCATCAGGATGGCCTTGCGGGGCAGAGGCCGGTTTTCGCGGTAAAACGCCGTGATGTCCCGCAGCGTGATCGGGTGGTACCCGGCGGTCTGTAAGGCCGCCATTTGCATGCGGAAACGCTCGGGGGTAACTTCGCCGGGAATGGTGGAAATGCCCTCGTAAGCCAGCGCTACGAACTCGTGCGCATCGCGCGGGCCGGCATCCGCCGGTCGGAACATCAGGAAACGCGTCAAGGCGTAGCGGAGGGGCACCCACCAGGCGACCGCCAGGCAGATGGCCAGCAGGAAATACAGCCAGGCTTGCCGGTAACTGGCTTTCAGCGCCTGGACGCGCGCCGGGGCGATCGGCAATTTGTCGGCAAACCTGGGCGGGTGCCCCGGGTTTGCCTGTTCGTCGCTGCGATTGCTTTCGAGTTTCATCCGGCCCCCCGCGTGCCCCATTTGCCATGGGAAAGGGTGATCAAGGCGTAATAAATCTGCCAACTGAAAAATGCGACATAGGTGAGCGTAAACACGAATCCCGCCCACCAATGCGTGCGGCCTGTTTTCTGCAGGTGGTAAAGCGACCAAATCAGCGTCATGGCCAGCACGCCGACGGCGTATGAAAGCGTCACGCCGCCGGTCGCCAGCGGCGCGAAGACGAGGGCCTGCAGGATGATAAACGGCTCGATTACCGGCAAAAACATCATGGCGTACCAGGACATCGCCGGCACGGGATGCTTGCGCCAGATGAATTTCGTGGCGGCGGCCATGCCGCGCAGGGAGGAGCGCATCCAGCGCGCCTGCTGCCGGGTGTATTGCCGCCAATTTTCGGGGACAATGGTGGTGGCCAGGGCGTCGTCGTCGTACAGGATCCGGTAATCGCGCAGCACCAGGTTGGTCAGGCTGCGGTCGTCGCCGTAGCGGCCTTCCACGCCGAATACCTTTTCGTTCATCCACTCCTCCATCACGTGCAGGACGCAGACGCGGCGGTAGGCGGAGAAGCAGCCCGGCAGGCAACTGACCATGCCGAAGATGCTTTCAGATGCTTTCATGATTTTATACGAGAAGAAATAGCGCACATCCTGCATCTTGGTCAGCACGTTGACGCGGGCATTTTCCACGTCCGTATGTCCGGCAATGCCGCCCACCATCGGGTCAATGAAGCCCTGCACCAGTTTGCTGACGGCGCCGGGCATCAGGAAGGTGTCGGAATCCACGAAAACGATGATATCGCCGCGCGCCAGCAGGGCGGCGCAGGACATGCCGTAGGACAGGCCGCGGTTAAACTCGAAATCCACCACCACCAGGCGCGGGAAACGCGCCTGGGCGCGCATCATTTCCTCCAGGGTGCGGTCGGTGGAGCCGTCATTGACGGCGATGACTTCCAGCAAATCCGCGGGGTAGCCCTCGGCGTAAACCCGGGCGATCGAGCGCGCGATGGCTTTTTCCTCGTTCATGCAGGGGATGGCCACGGTGGTGGCCGGCTGGAACCCCACGCGGGGCGGCGGCGTATAAAAGGCGGCGAAAATGAAGCGGGAAACAATGAAGATGCCGACGGCCAAGCTGTAGATATTGACTGTGGGCGCGTACCAGTAATGCTCCAGGTTGGTGATTTGAATGTACACCGCCGCGGTCAGCAGCAGGGTGCAGATCAGGCCGAGGCCCAACACCACCCAGATGGGCGGCTTGTTATATAGAAATTTACGGCGCTCGTCCGCGTGGGCTTCCTGGGCCAGTTCGACGGGGGGCGGAGGCGTGAATGTGGAAAAGGCTAGCGCGCCGCGGCAGAAAGGACAGACCGCCGGCGCCGGCGCCTCGATGACGCTGATCGAGAGCCGGCAGGCGGGGCATCGGGCTTTGATGCCGGTGGCTCCGGCCGTTCCGGCCGATCCCGAATGGTTGCCAGGCTGGCGGATGAAAGAAGTCATAAAAGCAATACGGCGTTTGGCGCTTCAGGATCAATGGGCGAATTTTCCTCCACCGCGGATGTCGCCGGCGGTTCGATCGCAGGCAGCATGCGGGTGCGCCGCGGGGCGGGGAACAAGCCGACATGCGCGCAAATCTCCCGCACGAGGGCGGATGGCTGGTTTTCGTCCAGCAGGACGATCATCAGCGTCAGGGTGGTATTCAGCAGGGTTTGCTCGGCGGCGGCCAGCCAGGCCGGGTCCGGCATCTTCTGCACCAGGAGCGTCAAGCCGTCGGTGCGGTTGGAGTGCGCCAGTGCGATCAACTGACCGAGTTCCAACCGGCGCGGGTCGCCGACTGCCACGGATGGCAGCAGGCGTACGCGGTAATACCGGCACAGCAGCCGCAAATCCAGATTCGCATTTGTTTTGATTTCGGCGATGGCGCCGTCCGGTTGCTGGCGGTACCAGGCCGGCGCCAGCGCGCTGAGTTCGTGCATGCGGCTTTTCAGCCGCTGGATTTTGTCTTCCGGCAAGACGTCCGAGTCATCCGGGGCGGCGGCGAGCATGCCGATGCGCACCGGCAAGGGCCCGCCCTGCAGCTGGCGGACGATGGCGCCGGCCGTCCCCGGCTGCTGGCTCCAGGGCGCGAAGCCCCACCAGCCCAGGCCCATGTCATGCGGGATCGAGAGGGGTGCCGTAAAGGCGGGCGCGCCATCCACGAAACCGAAGGCGCCGTCGCCGCGCAGTTCCAGGCGCAGCCGGGCCATGCCGGGCTGGCGGTACCAGACGCGGCTGTAATTGACCTGCAATTGGCCGTTGATCCAGTTCTGCAGGTAAATCCGTCCGTCTTCGTCAAAGCCGAACCGCGTCATGTTGCCCGATCCGCGGCGGGCGTAAATCCAGAAAAACCCCCGGTTGCTTTCGATCAGCGTTTCGATGAAACCGTTGGGCATGGACTCCGAACGGACCAGGCGCAGGGCCACCTCCGATTGCTTGAGGGCGGTGTTCAGGATCAGGCGGCCGTCCTGCAGCAGATTTTCATCCTTCGACGCCTCCCAGTCGCGCGACATGCGGCCGTGCCGGAATTCCTCGATCGCCAGGGTCTGGCGGGGCAGGAGGGCGGAGAAAAACTGGCGCTGTTCGGGAGATGCCGCCTGGTCGGCCGCCTGCGCGATGAAATTCAACAGCATCCAGGATTCCGGGTGGATCAGCAAGTCGTGTTCGCGGATATTGGACGCCAGTGCCGATGCCATGCCCGGACGTTCGGCCGTCGCCAGCATGGCGCGCATGTTGTCGAACCGCTCGCGCATGCTGGGCAGCAAGCCGTGCAGCAGGGTTCGGGCCTGCAGCTTGTCGGAGTCGGACTTGTCCATGCCGCCGTTAATCACCTGTTTGGCCAGGGCGCGGGCCTCATCGTAGCGGTGCCGCCGCACCAGCCAGGCGGCCTGGGCCAGTGTCACCATGGAGTTGTTCGGGAAAATCCGCGCGTAAAAATTGAGCAGGTCGCGCGCCGGTCCGGATTGCCCGGCGGCGTTATCCAGCAGGCGCGCGCAGCGCGTGGCCAGTTCGATTTGACCCGGGTAGATGCGCAGGCTCAGGCGGTAACATTCCATGGCCTGCTCGATATTACCGGTGTGCAGGTGGACGTCGCCGATCAGCGACAGGGCATCGGTGTTTTCCGGCTCCAGTTCATGCCATTGCTTCCAGACTTTGATCGCATTGGTGAAATCGCCGGCGTTGAAGGCGTTCCATCCTTCCTGGCGCAGACCCTGCGCCCTTAGCTCGGTGGTCCAGGTTTCATTGGAGCTGGTAAAGCCGCATAATTCATAATACAACGCCAGTTCCATGTCGCGGTAGGGTTCGGCGGTGCCGCCGTCGGAAGGCGGCAGGGCGGCGGTAACGGCCGCCCTGATCCAGGCGCCGGTGTAGCTTTCGTGCCCGTGGACCAGCAGATGCCAGGTGCCGGCCGCCGGCTGGTCCAGTTGAATGTCCTCCGCGTTGCCCAGCACAAAAGGGCGGCAATCGTAGGCATGCAGCGTAGGCGGGGCGGCATGGCGCAGGTACAAGTCCGCGTCGCCCTCGCCCCCGTCCATCGCAATCGCCAGACGGACCTGCCCGGTTGGCACGGCAATGATGAATTGCTGGAACGAGCCCGCCGCGCCGGAGAGATTGGAAATCGTCTGGCCGGCTTGCAGCGCGCGCGGCGCGGCCGCGTTCTCCACGGCCGCGGCCGGCGGGGCGGTTTCCTGCTCGGCGCCGGCCAGGCGCATGGCCAGCCCGGCACATAACAGCCGGACGGCCGCGCGCATCAATATGGCTTTACTCTTGAGCATGCTTGGTGGCCGCGGCGTCTTCAGCCGGCGCCGGCCGCGGCTGATTGGCCGCCTTTAAAACCGCCAGTAAATCACGGCGCAGGCCGTGGTTCAGGGCATAAATCACATACCCGGCCGCGCCGGACCGCATGGCGTCCCGGGCCTGGCCCAGCGTCTGCAGCGGCGTCAGGCGGCTGGCGCCGGAAGCCGCGCCGATGCCCGGGGCCACCCGGCCGGCGGCGCCGGGCATCGCGGTCTGGGCCGCCGTCCAGGCGGTAAATTCACCCGGGTTGGCAGTGTAGTTCATCGGGCAAACGAAATCAAGCGCATCTTCCCGCAGCCATTGTCCCCAGTCCTGCCCTTCCGTTGCGATGCAGTCCGGGTAGCGGGGGTAAACGGCGGCGGAAATTTTGCGGCCGGGATGTCGCCGGCGGAGCCGTTGCGCGCCGGCATTGACAAAATCGCTGATTTGCCGCGCCCGCCAGGCGCGGTATTGTTCCGCCAGCGCGCCGGTATAGGCCGCTGCGGGCCAGTCATCCGTTGCCGGCGCGCCGGCTGCCGCCAGAAAAGCCTTGCGGCAAGCCGGGCAGAAACAGTGCCGGCTATCGGGATAACGCACGTAATCCAGGTGCATGCCGGCCGCCTCCACGGCATCCGCTAATTCTTCCAGGCGCGCCAACTCCTGTTCGCGGTTCTGGATTTGGGCGGGACACAGCCAGGCGGCTGCGGCGCCATCCACGGCTTGCTGCAGGCGGCCGGCTTGTTCCAGCTCCCGGAGTTGCGCTGGCGCCAAACCGTCCAGGTTCCAGCAGATATGCCAGATGTGCGCCCGCAGACCATGGCGTCGGCAGGCTTCGAAAGCGTCTTGATCCGGCATGCCGGACCGCGGAACGTTAATGAAGACATCCGTCAGGCCGGCGGCGGCTAATTCCGGCGCCAACCGGCGCCAGTCGTCGGCCTGCATTTCCGCGCCCACCCAGATGCCGCGCCAGCCTTGGCCTGACTCCGGCATGCGCGCGGCGGCGCGGGCGTCCAGCGCCGCCGACAACTTGTCCGCCAGGCTCCAGGCGGCGGCGGATTCGCCTGACGCCAGGACGGCGCGGGCTTGGTCCCGCAAATGGCGCAGGGCGGCGCCGTCCGCGGCATGTTCCCAGTCCGGCGCGCTTTCGGACAGGATGTTGTCGAGCGTTTGGCGGACCGCGCCGGCCAGGATGCCTGGCTCAAATTGATCGAGCAGGACGGCCAGCATGCGGCGTTGCGCCGCCGCGTCGTCTTCCTGCAGGACATGAGTCATCCAGACGCCTTGCGGGGAACGCAGGCAGGCGGCTTCCGGCTGCCGGCGTCCCTGGGCGTCGCACCACCAGGCTAAAGTTTTGGTTTCCTTGCTGGCCGCGGCCGCCGTGATCAGGTTGGCGGTGGCGCCTTGGAAGACCTGGGGCGGACCCGCCCAGTCGGATGTCGGAGGGAAGCACATGGCATGCCACCGGCCCGGCTGTCCGGCGGCGGCATAAGCGCCGGGTTGCACGCCCATGAGTTTGCCCAGTTTGGCGTCGCTGTTGTAGCAGACTACCAGGCGCCCCTGGCGGTCAAGGTGGCGTTGAATATTTTTCAACATCGCGGCGTTAAGATGCGGATGGCATGGCAGGATCAGAATCCGGCGCCGCCCCAGCACGTGCCGGGATTCCAGGTCCGTGTCGGACAGCATGGCGTAGGGTGCGCCCATTGCCGTCAATTGCGTCCCGATCCAATCGGCGGCCCTGGCTCCGAAAGCCCGTTCGCCGGGATTGGCAAACACCGCCGGACCGGGCCGGGCCACCGCAATTGCCGCCGTCCTGGCCCGTGCCGCATGCAGCATCAAGCGTCCGGGGCCGCGTTTGGCCGACCAGGGGGATATACGGAAACCCGACGTTGCGCGCCATTCGGCCGGCGTATCCAGGGATTCAAAATCAGCCTTGGGAATCCAATGGCGGACGCGTCCCTGGCGGATCGGCAAAGCCGCCGCCCGCCAGCCTTGGCCGGCGCGGAAGTACCAGGTGGCGGATTGAAAAGCGCCGGGATTGTCGCAGGTGTACTCCAACTCCAGCCCGTCGGCCTCGCTTAAATCCAGTTGATTATCATAATCCCAATAATGCCGGTCGGCGCCATCCGGAAACGGGCATACAAAACATTGGCCATCCGCTCCGGCTTCCGCCGGCGGCGCGCCCGGGCCGGGTTGCCACGCGGAAACGGCCTCCGGCAGTAAAGGGATATCGGCGCATAACACCGGCCGGCAAACCGCGCACGCGATCCATAATGTCAACGCCCGCAGCGCGCCGGCATTATTCCCAGACATAAGGATTATCCTTCTTGGAGGTATCGCCGGCATCAGCCTGCGCTCCGTCTGGAATGATTTTACGGAACAGAGCCTGCGGTTGCGGCTTTGGCGGCACAGCCGCGGACGGCAGTGCGGCTTGCGGTTGGGGCGCCGACGGCGCGGGCGGGGCGTCAACCGGCATGACGAATTTTTCGGCGCGGGCCGGCGCGGCGGGCTTTTTTTCGGAATGTATTTCCTCCAGATTTTTGCGCCGGACGTGGGAGTTCCAGATGGCGGCGGCGGCAAAAATCAAGCTGAGAATGGTGGCGGTGACGCCGGTTACGGTTAAGAAGCTGTCATTCATGCTTTTATCCTTACAAGCGCATGATAGAATAAAACGGGGGTGCGTCAAGCTAAATTTTCCCTACTTCCGGCATGACAAGGTGTTGGGGAAACGAAAAATATGCATTGACTTCCTGAATGTCTGCCGTTACCCTTTCAAAAGGTAGAGGACGCAAAGGCGCGTATCCATTTGATTTTGAATATTTAAAATTTTGCGATAGGTTGCAGGTGTGTTATGGCCAAGATTTTAATCATTGACGACGATCAGACCATTCTGGGGTATTTCAAGCGCATTCAGAGCAAGTTGCAAAGCGAGGTCGCCGGCGCCTCCAACAGCATGGAAGGCTGCCAGATGGCCCAGGATCCGGAAGTTAAAATTATAATCATGGATTTCTGCATTCCCGGCGGCCTGGAAAAAACCAATTTGCTCAAAAAGTTGAAAAGCTTGCGCCCGGAATTGCCGGTGATAGTAATTTCCGGTTTTTCCACGCCGGAAATCATTGACGAGTGCCAGAAATTGGGCGCCAGCGAATTTTTGACCAAGCCTTTTGAATTGTCTTTTTTGCCCGTGATTATTCAACGCCTGTTGGATGCCGCGCCGGCTTGATTTTATGATTACCAAGACATTGCTCGGCATTGATTTCTTCGATGAGCATTACGGCGGTGTTTACCGCGGCCGTCCGTTGCTGATTACGGGCCGCCAGGGCCTTGGCAAAACCGCCATGGGTCTGCAATTTCTGCGTCAGGGCCTGCTGCAGGATGAGTGCTGCCTGATGCTGAGCACCCTGCCGGCGAATAATCTCGATATTTACGCCGATACGCTGGGTTTCTCGCTCGCGGCGCACGTCAATGCCGGGCGTCTGATTCTACTGGAATGCAGCAATTTCAACGGCGACTCCGGGACGGGCATGCTGCCGCCCGAAGGCTTCAACCAGTTGCGGGAAATTATTGATTCCCATATGATTCAACGGGTGGTGATTGACACGATTGTGCCGCTGGTGGCGGTGAATCCGCCCACGCGCATAAATGAACACATCTATTCCTTTATGCGCTCTTTTGACCGCTTGGGCGTAACCACCCTGATGACGATGCCCAAGCCGGTTTCGCCCATGGCCATCCGGCTTAAAAACGCCCTGGAAGCCACCCTGCCGATTTCAATTTTGCTGAACACTACGGATGCGCCTGCCTGCTATACGTTCCAGGTGGTGAAATACCTGGGTGCGGCGAAACTGGCGCCGCCCGTGCCGTATGAAATCAAGACGGGGGAGGGCGTTAGCCGGTACGCACCTTCCAGCGGCCAGTTGCCGGCGGAACCGCCGGCGCCCGCCGTTCCGCCGGCGTCCGGATTGAAACTTTCCGCCGCGCGAAAACTGACGCCATTGCCCGCGCCATTGCCCGCGCCGGCTGCCCAACCCCAGGCCATGCCATCTGCCATACCACCAGCCCGGTTGCAGGACGCCTTTGCCAGCGCCGGGTGGATCGGCGCTGCTGAACCGGCCAATCCCGCGCCAAAAGCCGGGGAAACTCCTGCGCCACGGCCGCCTTCCCCGCCGCCCAGCAATGGCAAACTGCGGTTTTCGGCGGTTTGGACGCCGAATGCCGCGTCAAAAAAATCGCGGCTTGACCAGGCCACACCAGGTTGAATTATCAATGTATTTAGAGTTTTGGAATCTGCGCGAACCGCCTTTTCAAAATGTGGCCGATCCGCGTTTTGCCTATTTGTGCGAGCAGCATCATGAAGGATTGGCCAGGTTGGTGTACCTGGTGCAGAACCGCAAACTCGGCGGCGTGCTGGCCGGGCCCTACGGCATCGGAAAGTCTATGGTGCTGGAGTTGCTGGCCCAGGAAGTGCGCCGCGACAACACATCGCAATTCATCGGCATGGATTATCTGCCCGGCAAGCCGATTACGCTGGCCCGTCACATCCTGGCGCTGATGAATTACGCCGAGCAGGCGCAGTCCTTGCAGGAGCCGTTCGACGTCATTGCCTTTTTGCGCCAGAAAAACACGCAGGTCAAGCATACCGTGCTGGCGATAGACGAGGCCCAGTCCATCGCGGATCCGGAGGTTTATTACTTCCTGCAGTTGCTGACGAATATTACCATCACCGACCGCCAGCATGGCCTGTCGCCGGCGTTTACCCTCATCCTGGCCGGGGCCAGCGATCTGCATCAGGCGGTGATGAGCCGGGAATCCATCCGCCAGCGGCTGCAAATCGTCTGGAATCTGGAGCCGCTCAATCCCCGGCAGGTTGTGGAATACGTCCAGCACCGCATCCGCGTGGCCGGCGGCGATATCTGGATCTTCGATGCCGCCGCGTTGGACGCCCTGGCCCCGGCCCGGGGCATTCCGCGGCTGATCAACAACATTTGCGATGTAGCGCTGATGCTGGGATTTGCCGCCAATGTCCGGCAGGTCAACCATGACATCATGCAGCAGGCGGTGCAGGAAACCTGCGTGCAAGGCCCTCACGCCGCGCCGCCGCCGCCGTAAATGCTACAGGCAGGGTTGGTCAGGCCCTGACGGCCATCCGGCACGCCGCCGTTTACTCCAGCACGGTCAATGCCAGGGTGTCGTAAACGATCGGGCCGCCGGGGTAATTCAGGATGCCATCCAGGGCGTCAATGGCGAAAAACAGCGTGTAATGCCCGGGCGCCAGCAGCGCGCCTTCAATCAGGGTGACGGGCGAGGGCATGTCCATCAGTTGTCCCTGGTAAACGGGGCGGCACTGGTCGAAATCCCCGGCCGGAAACGGCGTCCAGATGCCGGCCTCGTTCAGGCCAAACCAGTAGTCCCCGTAATCCGGAATCACCACCATCCACCAATCGGCGGGCAAACCGGCATAGAATCCGGAAAACATGGTGGCGGTAATGGTGACCGGTTCGCCTGGTTCCACGGTCAGCGCGCCGCTGTGGCCGTTGGCCAGGATCGACGGCGCCGGCGGCAGAAACACCTGCACGTCGGTATCGCTGTCGCTGACTGCCGCGCCGGCCGGCGTCTGCCCCGTGACGGTGGCGGTGTTGGAAAACACGCCGGCAGCCAGGTCGGCGGGAGCGATGAGATAGACGCCGCTGAAGGTGGTTTTGTCCACTTCGCCCGGCGCCAGGGTCATCGGATTGCCGGCAACGGTTATGATCGGATCGCTGACCGTGACATTGGTCAGCGTCACATCGCCCTCGTTGCGGATGGTAAAAGTGTAAACGATGAAGGCCGCGTAAGTGCTGGGACTGTCAAAGCAGATTTTGCCGGTAAACGGGTAGTTATGAAACTCAAATCCCCGGTAAGTCTTGACGTCGCCGCCGAACACCGCGCGGCCTTCGATCGATCCGCCGGATAAATCCGCTGAGGCGTGGGGCGCCAGCACGGAACAGGTGTGGGTGAACCCGGAACTGACGATATTGGTGGCATCCACGTAGTTGAAAAGCACTTTTTCGCGTGTGACGCCGCTTATGTTCATGGTGGAGTTTTGATAATGCACCTCGGCGCCATGGATGTTTACCAGGACGGACGATTCCGGCGGCGCGGTAATGTCAAGGTAGACGTTGATGACGGCGCCGGGCGGCACGGTCAGGTTGAACACGTTCAGTGCCGGATCGTTGCCCGTCAGGGTGATGAAGTAAGGCTGCGAAGTGTCCTTGACCGCTACGCCGCGGTCGGCGAAATGGCCGAGAATGGCGCTGCGTCCGGTCAGCAGCGACTGCAGTTCGGCAAAGCTCATGCCGCTGCCGTCATACGGCGCATTGCCCTGGGCGTCGAACGTCACCGGCATGACATGGCGCAGGACATTCCCATTCGGCATGATCCGCGGGGGGCCGAAGCGTGTGCCCCCGTAAACGATGTTGCCGTTGACGTTGAAAACTCCGTCGTAAAGGTCGCCGCCGACAATCAGCATGTCCACGGCATCGCCGTAATTGACGGGGATGGGCTGGCCGACCAGGGGAATGCCCACGCTGTAGCCGACTTCGAAACGGGCCGTACCGCCCACCGCCAGCCTGTTTTCAGTATCGCCGCCCATGGCCAAGAAATCGCCGAAAATCAATGCGTTAAATGCGTGGGCCAGGCCGAAAACATCGCAGATCTGTACCGGGCGGTAAACCGTGGCGCCGGTCTTGATCAGGGAAATCGCGGCGTTCAGCGCAGTGTCGCAGTCGTCGCTGGGCCCGGTGACGAGGCCGGTGGTAATCTGTTGTCCGGCCTTGACGGCGAAGGTTATATCGTCCGCGGCATAATTGCCGTTGACGGTCATGTAATAATACCGGGTTTCAATATCCTGGAATCCCTTGTCGAATTTCAGCCCGGAGACGCCGGTGGTCGGGTCCCGCTTTGGCCGGGCGGGGAACGATCCCGGCTCCGGCTTGCCGCCGCCGGCAATGCGGGATTCGGGATCAACGCCATCCCATACGCCGGCATCGAGAATCAGGATGGTTTCGCAGGCCAGCCCCAGCACGTAATGGCTGATGGCCGGCGGCCCGTGCGATTCAACCATGTAAAACCAGGTGGACTGGCCGGCTTCCGGGTAATCGTACTTGACGTCCACGCAGATGACATAATGATCGCCGATATGGGACGGCTTCGCTCCCGCGATCATGGGCAAGCAACAAACCGCGCACAACAGCGCCTGCCGCATCCAACGCATTAATGCTTGCATGCCGCCTCCCTTGCTCCCGCTGGTGCCGAACGGCTGCGCCATCAACTTTGGCCGCTCCGGCGCGGGAGGCCGACCGGAGCAGAAAACAAAACCAGGGGATGCCCCATCCGGGACATAACCTCTGCTTATGTCCCGCGTATATCAAAAGCGCCCAGGATGAGCAAGTTAATTTTACCGGTGTGTCGTAAACAAATGACTTGGCCGCATAATTAACAAATGATTTGTCCGCTTAAAGCTGTCAGGATGGTGCATTCAAAGGGGGGTTATATGGATGAATATCCGAAGGCAGCACTGGAGCGGGCAATGAAGGTACAGGAAGTGATCTTGCGTGCGATTGAAGGGCGGTTAATGTGGTGGGAGGCGGCGGAGATACTAGGTGTGAGCTACCGGACCATGCGGCGCTGGAAAGGGCGCTACGAGCGGTATGGTTACGACGGGCTGCTGGATCGTCGGCGGAAGATACCGGGGCCGCGGCGCGTGCCCCTTGCGACGGTGAAGCAGGTGCTGAGGTTGTACCGAGAAGAATACATGGATTTCAATGTGAGGCATTTTCACGAGAAGCTGCAGGCGGAGCATGGGATCGAGCTCAGTTATCAGTGGGTCAAGAGCGCCTTGCAGACGGCCGGGTTGGTGGCGAAGGCCCGGAAACGAGGGCCGCATCGGCAGCAGCGGGAACGGCGACCAATGGCGGGGATGATGTTGATGGTGGATGGCAGCACCCATGCCTGGTTGCCCCTGCTGGCGGGCCAGAAGCAGGATCTGATCCTGGTGATGGACGATGCCACCAGCGAAGTCTACACGGCCTATCTTGTGCCCCAGGAAGGGACATTAACGGTGATGAAGGGGTTGAAAGAAGTCATTATTAAACATGGGGTTTTCTGCAGTCTGTACACGGATCGTGGCAGTCATTTCTTTTATACGCCCAAAGAAGGCGGGGCGGTGGACCGGCGTCAATTGACGCAAATTGGACGGGCGTTGCAACAGTTGGGGATCGAACATATTCCGAGCTATAGCCCCCAGGGACGTGGGCGAATAGAGCGGATGTTTAAGACCTGGCAAGGGCGCCTGCCGCAGGAATTAAGGCAGGCGGGAATCCGGACGATGGCCGAGGCCAACGTCTATATTCAACAACAGTTTCTGCCTTCCTTCAATCGCAACATGAAGGTGAAGGCGCGGGAAACAGGAACGTGTTTCGTGCCTTGCGGTGAGCAGGATTTGGACAGCATTTTCTGTGTGCAGCATGCGCGAGAGGTTCAAAATGACAATACCGTGGCTGTCGGGAGTCGCCGCTTGCAGATTGGACCATCAAAATGGCGTTTCAGCTTCGCCAAGTGCCGGGTTAAAGTCTGCGAGCACCTCGATGGCACGGTGTCCATCCGTTATGGCCCGCATGTGGTTGGCCGCTACCAAGGACCGTTGAACATTTCGGCGTCGCTGGAGGACGTCGCATAAACTTTTTCCTCCCCCGCGGGGGAGGAAAATCCTCACCCCAGGAGCAACAACACACAATAACAAATCGGACAGATCACTTGTTACAAAAAGCGGACACTTGACTTGTTACGAACAGTTAATTTTACCGGTGAAATTTTATCGGTGTTTGCACTTGCCAAGGCTTGACATGCCGCCGGAATATGATAGGGTAACACGACATTTCGCACGGGAGTTTGATGGCGCAACTTCCGGGGTGCCGATTTGGGCCGTTAACTCAGCGGGAGAGTGCTATCCTCACACGGTAGAAGTCACAGGTTCAAATCCTGTACGGCCCACCATGCGCCTGCGCTGGTCCGTTCCATACCATGACTGACGCCATTTCCCCCTTGTCCTGGCATGCCAGCCCTGTCTGGTTCGCCTTCGGGCTGACCATGCTGGCCGGCCTGGCTACCGGCATCGGGAGCCTGCTGGCTTTTTTCACCAATCAAACCAACCGCCGCTTCCTGGCCGTGGCCCTTGGTTTTTCCGCGGGCGTGATGATTTACGTTTCGATGGTGGAAATCTTTTTCAAGGGCCGCGAAGCGCTGGTGGCGGCCCTGGGAACGCGTCCGGGCAGTTGGGCGGCGGCGGGCGCTTTTTTCGGCGGCATGCTGCTGATTGGATTGATCGACAAACTGATTCCCGACTGGGAGAATCCCCATGAAATGCATGGGGTGGAGGAGTTGGACACGTCCCGGGGCGACCATCCGCGGCGGCGCCAGGCGGCGCCCGTCGCGGCGCGCATGCTCCGCCTGGGCATCCTGACGGCCGTGGCGATCACCGTCCATAATTTTCCGGAAGGCCTGGCGACTTTCGTCGTGGCGTTGCGCGATCCCGCCCTGGGCTTGACCATTGCCGTGGCAATTGCCCTGCACAATATCCCCGAGGGGATTGCCGTCTCGATTCCGATTTATTACGCCACCGGCAGCCGCCGGCGCGCGCTGATTTATTCCCTGTTGTCCGGCTTGTCGGAACCCCTGGGCGCTATCGCGGGCGTGGCGCTGCTCATGCCTTTCATGTCGGAAGCAGTGTTTGGCATCTTGTTTGCCGCGGTCGCCGGCATCATGGTTTTCATCTCGCTGGACCAGTTGCTGCCTTCCGCCCAGAAATACGGCGAGCACCACCTCTCCATCTACGGACTGGTCAGCGGCATGGCGGTCATGGCCCTGAGCCTGCTGCTGTTCATCTGATGGTCAGTCCCGCCGTCCGCCCAGCAGCCCCGAGCGGACCAGGTAATAGAGCAGGGTCATCAGGGCCGACACCACGGCGGCTACGTAAGTCAGAAACGCCGCGTTCAAGACCTTGCCCGCGTGCGCCTGCTCGGATGGCGTGACGATCCCGGCCGTCACCATCAGCCGCTTGGCGCGGGCGGTGGCGTTCCATTCCACCGGCAGGGTGACGATGGAGAAAATCACCACCAGGCCGAACAGGGCAATGCCCAGCATCAGCAGGGCGGGGAAGTTGAAAAGCATCCCCAGGATAAAAATGATGTAGGACGCATGGCTGCCGAACTGGGTTGCCGGCACCAGCGCCGAACGCAGGTAAAGCGGCGTGTAATGCGCCGCATGCTGGATGGCATGGCCCGCTTCATGGCAGGCAACGCCGACCGCCGAGAGCGAGGGCGAGTCGTACACCTTGGACGACAGGCGCAATGTGCGCGAGATGGGATCGTAATGGTCGCTCAGAAAACCGTCCACCCGCTCGATGCGCACGCGGGGGATGCCTTCGCTTTCCAGCAGGCGGCGCGCCGCCTCCGCGCCGGTAACGCCGGAGGCCACGCCCACGCGAGAGTATTTTTTAAAAGTGCTGTGGGTGTACCAGGAAGCCAGCCCCGCCAGCGCCATGGCCGGCAGCAGCATCATGAAATATAACGGATCGAAAAACATTGCCTGCTTCTCCTGTCAGATTCAAGTTCCGCATTGTCCGCGCAGCCGGAAGGGGCTGCAGTTTTCGGCTCTTCATTGTAACGGGGCGGCTTGGAAATTCAAGGCCAATCCAACCGCCGCGCCCAAGCGGGCGCATCTGCGATTCGTTGCAGGCAACCAGGCGCCGGCAACGCGATTGGTTGCTTGCGCACAGCCTTTGGCCGCGCAGCGGCTTTGGATTACGCAGGCTGCGGCCGCCCTTCCCAGCCCCTGGCATGCCCGGGGCCCCGGCCGACATGTCGGCCAAGGCCATGGATTCTGGCGACGACACAAGCCGCGCATCTTTCGGGCGATTCGTCAATACAGGGCTTGCCGGGATATATGAGGTAATCTTTCCGGTATTGAGCAGGGGAACTGTTTGGCATGAAAATGTTGGCGCCTCGCTGCAAGGCCAGGTTCCGGCCATAACCCGGGAAAACCGCGTCGTAAGCCGTGGTGGCGGGAATGTGCGCCCGCGGATTGAATATTCGCAAAACCGCCAGCGCCTTGAAGAAGATTTCATCATTGCCTGCATAGGCGTTTTTCTCATGCGCCAGGGGGGTATCGGGATGCGGAATAAACGGGCCGATGCCGATCATATCGAGATTCAGCTCCCGGCATAATAAGATATTGTTCGCCAGTGTATCCCGCGTTTCGCCCGGCAGACCGATCATGAAACCGCTGCCCACCTGAACCCCCGTCGCTCGAAGCATTCGCAGACAATCGAGCCGTTCCGCCAGCGTGCAATCGGGGTGTATCCGTCGAAATAAATCCGCGTCGCTGGTTTCAAATCGCAGCAGGTAACGATCCATGCCGCAATCCCGCCAATATTGATAGGTTTCCCGGGGACGATTGCCGGCCGACAGCGTTACGGCCAGATTGGTTTCAGCCTTGATGCGGCTGATAATTTCTCCAAGCGTTTTGTCTTGCAGGCCCTGGCCTTCGCCGGATTGCATGACGATCGTGGTTTGATAAGTTCCGGCCATTTGCCGCGCAACCTCCATGATGGCCTCCGCGGTCATCGCATAGCGCCTGACTTTCCGATTGGAACGGCGCAACCCGCAATACAGGCAATCATTCGCACAGATATTGGAAAACTCCAGTATCCCTCGAATAAAAACAGCATCACCCATCCAATGGCGTCGGACCGAATCCGCTTGGCGGTATAATTTTTTAAGCGCATCATTTTCGGCTTCAAACATTTGCAAAATTGATGCGGCAAGGCCGTAAATATTTTTTGTTTTTTCTGTTGACATATTCCATATCCTCGGGTTAAATACCAGCAATTTGATAGTAATACTCGAAATTTATGAAAATGTCAACTAAAGGTCGTTACGGATTGCGGTTTATGATTGATCTGGCCGCCAATGGACAGTCGCATGGCAAGGTATCCTTGAACCATGCGGCCGAGCGTCAGGGAATCTCGGCAAAGTACCTTTGGCAGATTGCCAGCCGACTTAAGTCGGCCGGATTGATCCATGCTATTCCAGGCGCTTATGGAGGATATGCGTTGGCGAAGTCTCCCGACGCAATCACTCTGGCGGAGATTCTGGAGACGCTGGAGGGGGACTTCCATCTGGTTCCCTGCGTTGCCAGGTCGTCTGTTTGCCGGCGGAGCGGTTCGTGCGTATCGCAGATAGTTTGGCGCGAACTCAGCGCTAAAATAAACGAAGTGCTGACATCAATGACTTTGAGCGATATAATACGGAAACAAGCGGACCTCGCGGCGGTGGCGCCGATTGCTTACACGATTTAAAAGCGTCGGCGTAGTTATCGCCGGGTCGGGCTGGAAATAATTGTTGAAGATCGGATTCAATATTAAAGGAACCTGAATCCGTGATGAGGTCAGTATGCCGCAGATGCGCGGCGCGAAGGATGAAGCTGTATAAACATACCGCGAGTCCTTCGCAACAAAGCAGGTGCGGCGTAATGGCCTCACCCACAGGGCGGTCTTTCCCGTCAAACAGAGCCGTGCATTTTTGGTGATAATGTAAAATGCCATAAATTGTTGTTTGCTCGAACGTTATTTTGACAACATAAAATCCCGTCACGGATTCAGGAGGAACAGAACCATGACCAGAACAGGACTAAACACGGCGGCCTTGCACGCCGGGCAGCGACCGGACCCGACCACGGGGGCGCGCGCGGTTCCGATTTATCAGACAACCTCTTATGTTTTCAAAAGCACGCAGCATGCGGCCAATCTCTTTGCCCTGAAAGAATTCGGCAACATCTACACGCGTTTGATGAATCCTACCAATGACGTTTTCGAGCAGCGCGTTGCCGCGCTGGAAGGCGGCACGGGCGCCTTGGCTGTCGCCTCCGGCCAGGCGGCCATCTCGAATGCGTTGCTGGCGGTGACCCGGCTGGGAGATGAAATCGTCGCGGCGAACAACCTGTATGGCGGCACCTACCAGTTGTTCCACCATACTTTCCCGAAATTGGGCCGCACGGTCCGGTTTGTCGATTCCCGCGATCCCGGCGCTTTCCGAACGGCGATCACCGCGAAAACCCGGGCGATTTATGCGGAAACGATCGGCAATCCCAAGCTGGACGTGCCGGACTTCGAAGCGCTCGCCGGCATTGCCCACGCGGCCGGGATTCCCCTGGTCGTGGACAACACCGTCGGCGTCGGGCTGGTGCGTCCCATTGATTTTGGCGCGGACATCCTGGCCACCTCGGCCACCAAATATATTGGCGGCCACGGGACCTCCATCGGCGGCGTGATCGTGGATTCCGGTAAATTTCAATGGAACAACGGTAAATTCCCGGAGTTCACGGAACCGGACCCGAGTTACCATGGCCTGGTGTTCTGGGATGCCTTGAGCAATGTGCCCGGGCTTGGCAACGTGGCGCTCGCCGTTAAAATCCGCGTCACCCTGCTGCGGGACATGGGCGCGGCGTTGAGTCCTTTTAACGCGCACCAGTTCCTGCTCGGGTTGGAAACGCTGCCGTTGCGGCAACGCCGCCATTCCGAAAACGCGCTGGCCATCGCCCGCTGGCTGCGGCAACATCCGCGGGTAAGCTGGGTGGCCTATCCCGGCCTGGAAGACGACCCCGGCCATCAAGTGGCGGCCCGATACCTGAAACAAGGATTCGGCGGATTGGTGGGGTTCGGCATTAAAGGCGGGCGGGTCGCCGGGCAGAAGTTCATTGACTCGGTCAAACTGTTGTCCCACCTCGCGAACATAGGCGACTCCAAGAGCTTAGTCATACATCCGGCCTCGACGACTCATCAGCAATTGACTCCCGCCGAGCAGCAGGCGACGGGCGTGACCGAGGACTATATCCGGCTTTCCGTCGGTCTGGAGGATATCGAGGACATCCAGGCCGACATCGATCAGGCCCTGGCACAGACCATTGGGTGAGGATTTCCGCCGCGGCTGCCGCATGCCGTTGGCTGTCTGATTGTAGATCTGTAAGTAACCGCACCGGCGATATTTTGCCGCGCACAAAAAAGGAGAAGAAACATGAGCGCCATCTACGAAAACAACGCAGCTTCGATCGGCCATACGCCCTTGGTGAAACTGAACCGCATCGTCAAGGGGAGCCATGCCGCCGTGCTGGCCAAGATTGAGGGTCGCAATCCCGCTTATTCGGTCAAATGCCGGATTGGCGCGGCCATGATCTGGGATGCCGAACGCCGCGGATTATTGAAGACTGGGGTGGAAATCGTGGAGCCGACCAGCGGCAATACCGGGATCGCCCTGGCTTATGTAGCGGCTGCGCGCGGATACAAGTTGACCCTGACCATGCCGGAAACCATGAGTATCGAACGGCGCAAGGTGCTTACCGCTTTTGGCGCCAGGCTGGAGTTGACCGCCGGAGCGGATGGCATGAAAGGCGCCATCCAAAGAGCCGATGCGATTGTCGCCTCCGATCCCCGGAAATATTTCATGCCCCAGCAATTCAAGAATCCCGCCAATCCGGAAATTCACGAGAAAACCACCGGCCCCGAAATATGGGCCGATACGGACGGCGCCATTGACATCCTGATCTCGGGGGTGGGCACGGGCGGAACCATTACCGGCATTTCCCGGTTCGTTAAAAAAGGGCGGGGCCACCAGATGCTGTCCGTGGCCGTCGAGCCCAGGGAAAGCCCGGTCATCTCGCAGAAACTCGCGGGGCAGGAACTCAAACCGGGCCCCCACAAGATTCAGGGATTGGGCGCCGGCTTTATTCCCGAAACGCTGGACCTTTCGCTGGTTGACCGCGCGGAACAGGTTGACAGCGTCGAAGCTATCGCATACGCGCAGCGGCTGATCCGCGAGGAGGGCATTCTGGCCGGCATCTCCAGCGGAGCGGCGGTGGCCGCCGCCTGCCGTTACGCGTTCCGGGAAGAATGGGCCGGCAAAGTCATCGTGGTGATCCTGCCGGATGCCGGAGAGCGTTACCTTTCCACCGCGCTCTTTGAAGGCATCTGAGCCAATTTCAAAAGTCCCCCGGCGGGTTTATCCCGCTGAAGACAAAGGTTGTTAAATATTGATTCGCTCCGGGAAAGACGGAACCTTTCATCATTGGTTTCAGGAAAGCAAACCGTATTCTAGGCGCTGCAATCCCCGTCTTTTTCTCTTTATTCATTGTCCCGCAATAATATGTTGCCTGGGTCCGACCCGTTAAGCCTCGAAATTTGCTGGCATTTTCCGGGCAAAACCATTACATTCAGCCGCTGTGAATGTGCAATCGTTGCCCGAATTGTTGCGGGAGGTGGCGGCCCGCCATCCGCATCTGCCGGCAGTCGCGTTTTTTGAACGCACGCTCGATTTCAGGGAAGTCAACCGGCAGAGCGACCGCCTGGCCGCCTGGCTGGCGCGCCGCGGCATTGTCCGGGGCGATCGGGTGGGGCTGTATTGCGTCAACTCGGACTTCTTTGCCATTGCTTACTTCGGCATTCTCAAGGCCGGCGCGGTGGTCGTGCCGGTCAACCTGCTGCTCAACCCGAAGGAAATATCCTACATCCTCCAGGATGCCGGCGCACGGGCCTTGATCTATTTTGAAGCGTTCGCGCCGGCGGTGGCGGCTTTGCGTCCGGCAACTCCTTGCCTGGAATTGTTTTTATGCATCGGCGGGAACCAGGCCGCGCCATCCGACGACGCCTGGACGGAAGCCATCGCCTGCGCGGACTCGGCGCCAACCATTGAATTGGAACCGGATGCCGACCTGGCGGCCATTCTTTACACCGCCGGCACCACGGGGCATCCGAAAGGCGCCATGCTTTCGCACCGCAACCTGGCCGCCAACGTCGGTAGCTCGGCGCGGGCCCTGAAAATCGAGCCGGGCCGGGAAAGGGTGCTGGTGGTCCTGCCGATGTTTCACGCGTTTGCAGCCACCGCCGGCATGTTGCTGCCGCTGCTGAACGGCTGCTGCATCGTGCCGCTGCCGAAGTTCGATCCGTTCCAGGTCGCCGCGGCGGTCGCGCGGAGCAAGGCCACGATTTTCATGGCCGTGCCGAGCATGTACATCGCGCTGCTGCATCTCCCGGCCGCCGCCCGGGACCAGTTCGCATCGCTCCGCTTCTGCGTTTCCGGCGGCGCGGCGCTGCCGCAGGCGGTGCTGCGGCAATTCGAAGACAAATTCGGCAAATTGATTTACGAAGGCGACGGGCCGACCGAATGTTCGCCGGTGACCTGCGTCAACCCGATCGGCGGCAAGCGCAAGGCCGGTACGGTGGGCTTGCCCATACCGGATGTCGAAATGAAGATCATGGATGACGCTGGCCGGGAAAAGCCGCGCGGGGAAGTCGGGGAAATATGCGTGCGGGGCCCGAATGTCATGCGCGGGTATTGGAATCGTCCGGCGGACACGCGCGCCTCCTTTTTCGGGGATTGGTTCCGGACGGGCGACCTGGGACATGTTGACGATGAGGGCTACTTCAGCATCGTGGACCGCAAGAAGGACATGATCATAGTCAATGGCATGAATGTGTATCCCCGGATTATCGAGGAAGTGTTGATGCACCATCCCGCGGTGCGCGAGGCGGCCGTAGTCGGGGAGCCGCATCCCCTGCATGGGGAAATCCCCGTGGTTTATATATCGTTGAAACCCGGATTGACGGCCTCCGGCAACGGCCTCCGTGCCTATTGCCGCGACAATCTGGGCCGGCATGAAGTGCCGCGCAAGGTGTGTTTCATGGAAAGCCTGCCCAAAAGCGCGGCCGGTAAGATATTGAAGCGCGCATTGCGCCGGCAGGGCGAACTGGAACGCGGCATTGATCTGCCGGCCGGACCATCCCCGGCTTAAAACCGTTGGCGGCACGCCATGCGCAATCCCGACAAACAACGCTATCTGCGCGCCGCGCGGCGCATCCCGTGCCGGGAACTTTCGTTCCAGGAAGATGAAATTGAGCCCAGCGTCGTCGCCAGCATCCTGGGCCGGCCGGTCGCTGTCCACCATTCCTTCGACCTGCCGCCGGCCGACCTGGTGGAACTCAACCGGCGCTGCGGCAATGACATGGTCTTTCTGTTGAACATCTGGGAACTTGGCCGCAAAAACATGATCGACGCTGCCGGGCGCAAACACTATGTGGACGGCACCATGAAAACCGCCGCCGACCTGAAAAACATCGCCTACCCGGACATGGAGGCCCTGCGCCGGCGCCTGGAATCGGTGTTGAACGCCTTGGACGGCACGGGGATGGGGTTGATATATACGCCCAGCCAGGCGCCCTTCATCGTGACCACAGCCATGGGCTATGCCGATTACTACGAAGCCATGATCAGCAATCCCGGTTTCATCCACGAATTCCAGAAAATCGTCGAGGAACATTGCCTGCGGGAACTGGAAATGGTCTTGAGCTATCCCGTGGATGCCGTGCAGTTCGGCGCGGTGCTGTGCGCGAAAAACGGGCCGATGTTTTCCCGCGCCATGCGCGAAGAATTTGAATACCCCAGCCTGCGGCGGCGGGTGCGGCTGGCCAAGGCCAAAGGCGTGGTGGTCAGCGGCCATTTCGACGGCAACCATTCGGCCATCATGCCGGAGTTGATAGACATCGGCATCGAAGTCTTCAACCCCATTGAAACCTGCGACGGCGCCCAGGACATTTACGAATACAAAAAACTTTACGGGAGCCGGATTGCCCTGCATGGCAATATTGACCTCAGCGGGGTGCTGGTGAATGGCACCCCAGAGGAAGTGCGCCGGGATGTCTGGGAACATGCTGCGCGCTTGTCCGAGGGCGGGGGTTACATTTGCGCTTCCAGCCATAACATCACCGAGGATGTGCCATTGGCAAATTTTTACGCCATGCGCGATGCCGCGCATGCCTGGCCGGGGCGGGGTTAAAAACCCCCTGAATCCGTGATCAGGTCAGGGGCGTTCGACCAGTGAGAATATGAGACTGTGGATCATACTCGTTTTGCTTGCTTGCTCTACGGCGTACGCACATCCACCGTACGAGCACATAATCGGCTCTATCGACACGCCGAACGGTCGTGTGGAGATTCGAGAGGGGTATATCGACGGAATCCTGTTCAGCGATCCCATCCGGTTCGCTGCGTATTCCGGTACTAACCTTGTTGCAACCACAGACTACGCGTGGAACACATCCATCGTATCATTCGAGAAGAACGCATTCCACGCCTATCACTTCCGTACTCCGTTCAGCTTGTTCGCTTCGCGGGTCTGGCGTTTCGGCGCCGCCGGACTGGAGGAAGACGACAGCGCCATCCATGTAGCCATCTCGCCCTTCGTGTGGCTCTGGACTCGCCCCATATCCCATTGCATTTTCGGCATCCTCATCTCGCTACCCATCATCTTTGCGATGCGCAATCGTCCATGGCGATCCAAGGGCGTTGTGGTACTTGGGGGATGTATGGCCATACTCTCTCTGTCTGCGTTTGCCCTCTGCGTGGTCCTTGTCAGCATTGCCTGCATGCCGTGCTCGCTCTGGATCACGCTGACAATCAGTCTTGCGGCCATAGCTCTGGCGAGAACAATGATCAAGAGGTCGAACAAGCCGCCTGGACACGTACCCTTAAAGGCCGCCGCGGACGGCGCCCTTTAAGGTTCGGTCAGGGGCCATCGGGGTCGGACCACAGCAACTTGTTGTAAATCATAGTGATAAGTTCCAAGAGGGGGTGTTTTCGGGCCTTAAACCTCCATTTTCAGGGCCGAAAACAGCGGCATGCACCCCATCTGTGCTTGGGTCTGATCCGTTACCCGACAGCGCATCATGGAATCTCCCCGGATTCCTTGCTGAACTTGCCGGACTCCGCCGGAGAAAATGAAGGCGGTAAGTAAAGCCGGTCCGCGACAAGATGTTATTTTCTGAAATTTAGGTGAATATCGGCGTCAAATTATCTCCGCATTGTTTGGCCTTCATGCCGACCGGTCTATCATATCCCGGCGCCCCGGCATGGGGGGTACTTCCCCGGACGGATACGAATATTCTGCGCAAAGTAGCGGGAAAAATGCCAAGAATCACGGACTGACCCCTTGCCCCCTTGCCCCCCTTGCCCCTTGCAGGAGACCGGGATCGAACCGGCGATCCCGCCGCAGCGGCGGGACAAGCCCCGCCAGGGAGCGGGGTAAACCCCGCCACGTAGCGGGGCAAGCGTTCAGCCTTGTCCCGCCTCCTGGCGGGATTGGGAAGCGGGTAGATTACGCAGGAAATCTTTAACACCTGCGGCCTTGATTTTCTTTTCTATCCCGCGCGCAACAGTGTAGCTGTCCACGGTCGTATGAAAAACAAGTTGCCAGTCGTGAGCGCGAGCCGTCCACTTGCTTCGGCCCTGCAAGTGTTGTTTCAGCCTGCGCGCAAGATGCTTCGATATGCCGACATAAAAACGGCCGAGGGATTTTGAATACAGGATGTAGACGTAAACATCCATGTAGGAAAGTGGAGCGGGAGACCGGGATCGAACCGGCGACCCCGCCGCAGAGCGGGGCAAGCGTTCAGCCTTGTCCCTTAAAAGTGGAGCGGGAGACCGGGATCGAACCGGCGACGTTCAGCTTGGGAAGCTGACATTCTACCACTGAATTACTCCCGCAAAACTCAATTCTAATCGGCGACCCCGCCGCAGAGCAGGGTAAACCCCTCCGCAGAGCGGGGCAAGCGTTCAGCCCTGTCCCGCCTTCCTGGCGGGATTGGGAAGCTGACCCCGCCAAAGAGCGGGGTAAACATTCTACCACTGAATTACTCCCGCAATACGTCTCTCTACACCGGTTAAACTGGCAGAAATATCCCGCTGAGTCAATCTTATTTCCATGGATGATGCAATGGGGGATGTACGACAAATTTGGTGGTGATTCGAATAAACTTTAATTTCACGGCGGATTTCAGTGTGATATATGATCTCGCCATAGATACAATTCTGTAAATTCCGGTAATTTCGGCCAGGTTACACCATCCTGGCCGAAATTGGGCCACCGCGTTGCGAATTCCGCTCCCCGAGCTTGTCGAGGGGTTCGAAAAGACAAGGCAAGTTTGGGGTGGATGCGTGGGCGCAGGTGGGCGGGGCTAATCTGGTGATTGCCCCGCTCCCGGCAAGCCCGCCCGCAGGGTCCGCGCAGCGGACAGACGCCCCAAAGAACGCCTGTGCGGCTCGCACTCGCCGCCGTGCTTTTCGAACGGAATTCGCTACGCACCCCCACCGCCGCACTACCCCAACAAATTTATCTTACATCCTGCAATGGCGAGCCCGGCTGCCCACACCGCCTTGTCCAACGTTTACTTGATAAATATCCGCCGGAAATGTATCTTTGACTGACATGGCCGGGCATGGGGCGCGGCTGGCATGACTGGCAAGGGGACGGAACTGAGATTATGCGGCAAATTCATTTAAAATTGATTCCCGGCGACGGCATCGGCGTGGATGTGATTAACGAGGCGCGGCGGGTATTGGAATGCCTGGCGGATAAGCACGGCGGAGTGCGATTTAAGATCGACACCATGCCCTGGGGCTGCGGGTATTACCTGGAGCACGGCCGCATGCTGCCGGACGACGGCCTGAAAATCCTGGCCGATTGCGACGCCATCCTGCTGGGCGCCGTGGGGTTCCCGGGCGTGCCGGACCATGTCTCGCTGCAACTGCTCCTCCCCATCCGCCAGCAATTCGATCAGTACGTCAATTTCCGCCCGGTGAAACTGCTGGAAGGACTGGATTCCCCCCTGAAGGTCAAATCCAACCGCGATATTGATTTTGTGGTCATCCGCGAGAATACCGAGGGCGAATATTGCGGCCGCGGCCATACCTACGACGATCCGGCCAAGGGTCCGTCAGTGGTGCAGGAGGCGCACTTCAGCCGGCACGGCACCGCCCGCATCATCCGTTATGCTTTTGAATACGCCAGGCGCAACGGGTTGACGGATGTCGTCAGCGCCACCAAGTCCAACGCGCTTAACCATTCCATGGTGTTCTGGGACGGAATTTTCAAGGAAATCCAGGCCGGCTACCCCGGCATCCACGGCCGTTGCGTCCATGTGGACGCGCTGGCCGGGCTCTTCATCCTGAAACCGCAAATCCTGCGGGTGGTGGTGGCCAGCAACCTGTTCGGCGACATCCTGACGGACCTGGGGTCGGCCATGCTGGGCGGCATCGGCATCTCGCCTTCCGCCAATATCAACCCCGAGAAAAAATTCCCCAGCATGTTCGAGCCGGTGCATGGCTCCGCGCCGGATATTGCCGGCAAGGGCATCGCCAATCCCGTCGGCGCCCTGTGGTCCACGGCTTTAATGCTGGAACATTTGGCGGAACCAGAACTGGCAGATCGTTTGATGGCGGCCATGGGCGGCGTCCTGGCGGAGCGCCAAATCCGCACGCCGGACTTGGGCGGCACGGCCACCACCGCGGAGGTGGTGGAGGCTGTGATCGCCCGCATTTAAAGGATTTTGTGGGCTTACCATGGGAGACAAGGAACGATGAATCAGAACACAGAGATTGCCGTATTAGGCGCGCCGATGCATGCTTCGCCGCTGCGCCTGGCGGTGGATTGCAATGAAAGTATATGCAATTTTGTCCCCGAAGCCGCCCGCGTGCGGGCTCCAGGCCGAGATCAACACCGGCCATGACGATCCGGATTTGCTGTTTGAGAAGGCCGGCCCGCGCGCCAAAATCTTTTTCGAGCCGGCGCGCACGCGGGCGGCGATTGTAACCTGCGGCGGACTCTGCCCGGGATTGAACAATGTCATCCGGTCGGCCTTCCTGGAATTGCACCATAATTACGGCGTGCCGGATGTGCTGGGCATCCGGTACGGCTACCAGGGACTGAACCCGGACACCGCGGCCCCGCCCATTAAGTTGACCACGGATTTCGTGGATGACATCCATACCGATGGCGGCACAGCGCTGGGCTCGTCCCGCGGGCAGCAACCGATCGGGACCATGGTAGATTTCCTGGAACGCGAAAAAATCAACATCCTGCTATGCGTAGGCGGCGACGGCACACAGCGCGGCGCCAATGCCATTGCCGTGGAAGCCCGCAAGCGCGGCCTGCCGCTGGCGGTGGTCGGCGTGCCCAAGACGATTGATAACGACATCTGCTTTGTCCGCCAGAGTTTCGGTTACTTCACGGCGATCGAGAAAGCGCGCGAAGTGCTGGCCTGCGCGCATAATGAGGCCAAAGGCGCGCCGAACGGCATCGGCCTGGTGAAACTTATGGGGCGCGATGCCGGCTTCATTGCCGCCGGCGCCACGCTGGCCAGCCAGGAGGTCAACTTTACCATCATTCCCGAAGTGCCCTTCCGGCTGGAAGGCGAGCAGGGCTTTTTAAATGTGCTGCGCCGCCGTATCCTGACGCGCCAGCATGCCGTGATCGTGGTGGCGGAAGGCGCCGGGCAGGACCTGCTGGCGGCTGGCGCGGCAGCTTTCGACGCCTCGGGCAACAAGCTGCAAAAGGATATCGGGACATTCCTGCGCGACCGGATCCTGGAGTATTTCCGGGAGCAGAAAATTCCCATTAACATGAAATACATGGAGCCGGGGTATTTCATCCGCAGCGTGCCGGCCGATGCCGAGGACAGCCTGCTGTGCGATCAATTTGCGCGCCAGGCGGTGCATGCCGCCCTGGCCGGCAAAACCGACATGCTGGTGGGGCACTGGTCCAGCTATTTCATCCACGTGCCGATTGCCATGGCAGTGGCCCAGAAGCGCAATCTCAATCCCGCCCGGCCGATGTGGAACAGCGTGATTGCCGCCACCGGCCAGCCGCGGCAGTGGGAGTGAGCATTGGTGCCTTAAACCACAGCACCTGCCAAAAAAAACAAGAAAATCGGAGGGCAGGTGCTGAAGTTTAAGGCACGGTGCAAGTGCAGGCAACAAGTACAGGCTTGTCCAGAAGCAACTGGATGCAGTCAGTCCGGCATAGCCGGACGGGGACGGATGATTCCGGATTGGCTCCGGATCAAACTACCAAGCAAAGCTTGGCAAGCTTTCACCACCTCACGGGAGGATGGCAAGCTTGCAGCTTGCACCGCCACACCGGAGGGCGGCAAGCTTTCGGCGGCGGTCCGGCGGCCGCCGGATGCAGGTTTGTCCAGTAGCAACTGGATGTAAGCTGTTCGGTATTATCACATTGCGATATGTTTGCCAAAAACAACACATACAGCACAATCTGGAGATGATCGCCATGCCCGAACAGCCGCCCGCCGTGGACCCTGTTGTGCCGGTGAAACGTCCTCCATTCAACGAGGTTTCGGTGCTGTTCCCGATCCTTGCTTTGTGCACTGTGGCATACCTGGCCATGGTCGCGTCTGAATTCTTCCTGCAAGGCGCCTTGCGGACGCCGGCCCTGATGTTGCCGGTTTACATCGCCTTGCTGGGCGCCTATGCCGCGGACAAGGAAATTCGGCGCTGGGTTGGCACGCCCGAGCCGCCCCGCCAGGGCTCGCTGTTTGTCTATGCCTGGTTGCTGCTGTTTTTAGTCATGGTGATAATAAATTATTTCCGGGCTGATTTCCCATTGCCCGGCGATTTGGGCAAGGTGGTGCTGCAAGTGCTGGGCATTTTCTTTGGATCCAAGACTTCCAAATATGTCCATGAACGGCGTCTGGATACTGTCACGGACGATCCCGAGGCTCAGTCCAGGCTGATGGAGCGGCTGCGGGCTGCGGGCAAATTGACGCGGTCGGACGCCATGGCGCTTTTAGGCATATCCAAGAGCACTGCCAACCGGCTGTTGGCGCGCATGCAGGAGCAGGGGCTGATCCGGCTGGTGGGCGAAGGCCGCGGGGCGCATTATATTGCCATCCCGGAACTTGACCCTTGAATTTTGCACGAATATTGGTGTTGAATTGATTTGAAGCAATTAACGAGCGTGCAAATTAAAATTTGCACAGTTATTTGTTATCACCCATATGGTTAAATAAGCACGGTTTCCAGAAACACCAATATTCATCGGCAGCCGGCCGCGCGATTTTGGCGCAGGGCTTTGTTGCTCGGGGTCCCGCTTCGCGGGATAAATCCCGCTCCGTGGGATAAACTTTGCGGCTTGTCCCGCTTTGCGGGATATACTTATACAGCGGCACCCCTCGCGCCGCGCCCTGCGCCAAACTTACGCGGTGCAAAATTCAGGTGGCGAAATCCAAAACGCCCCGCTGGCTTGAAACGTTTCTGGGGCGTTTTGGGGCGTTAATGGGGCGTTTTGAGCCGTTCCCGGGGCGTTTCTGGGGCGTTTATTTGTCAACGCCGGTTTGCCTTCCGCCGGTTTGAACATACCCCTTTGCTTAAACCTGTTCCAAACCGCAGTGCCGTTGGCGTCGTTCAAAGGCGCCGCCGCCAGAAAAAGGCAATGGACATCAGGCGTCTAAAGTGATAATTAATTATGGGAATTTCGGCGCGGGTGCAGTTGAAGTAGCATCCCATAGAAAACCGCTTGATTCTCTCACAAAGCCGCAAAGAAGATGCGGATAACGGCATATATCGGCTCAGTTGCAGTCGTTCCAGATAATTTTGAGGAAGCCTACGTTAGCCAACACGTTGCGTGCTGCCGACTCCTTCCTGGGGTGGCCAATCACAAGTGGCTCGGCTACGTTCTCCTTTCCCCGATCGGGCAAACCCATGGATCTCTCTGCATGTATGGCGGGACGAAACAAGGCCTCTCGCTCGATGATGTGAAGAACTACCTGCTGCTCCTCCCGCCACACCATGAACAGAGCGCACTTGTGATGAGGATCGAGAATGAAACCGCACGCCTCGACACCGCCCTTTCCCGCGCCACCCGCCAGATCGCCCTCATGCGCGAGTACCGGACCCGTCTGATTGCCGACGTTGTCACGGGGAAGGTGGACGTGAGAGCTGTCGCCGCCACGCTGCCGGATCTGCCGCCGGAATCGCCATTCGCTCCGCCCTCAGAGTCCACCCCGTCCGACGATCCACAAGAGGAGGCCGCCGATGACGTCGAAGCGTAACACGCGGCCGGAATGCCGGGCGGCGCGCGAAACGCCCGCCTTCTATGGCGGGCCGGGCGGCGAGATCGTGCTGTACCGCGCTCCGGACGGGACGGTGTCGCTTGACGTGCGGCTGGAGCGGGAGACGGTCTGGCTGGACGCAGAAGCAGATGTCTGAGTTGTTCGCCACCGAGCGCAGTGTGATCACCAAGCACTTGCGCAACATCTTCCAATCCGGAGAGTTGGATCGCGGTTCAGTATGTGCATTTTTTGCACATACTGCCGCCGACGGAAAGACCTACCAGGTGGAGTTCTACAACCTTGATGCGGCGATCTCAGTCGGCTACCGCGTCAACTCCAAGCGCGGCACCCAGTTCCGCCTCTGGGTCACGCGGGTGTTGCGCGACCACATTCTCGCCTGCCTTGCCGACCATATGGAACTCTTTAAACAGTTCCAGGACAACGAGAGTTTTTGCAAGTGGCTCAGCGATTCGATCTTTGCCGCCACATATCGGAAGTCGGCGAGTTAACTGCGAGGAGCCGATCCGACAGGGCGATCCCCAGAATCATCTGCAGCGCGGCGTTCGTATAACACCCGTTCAGTCCACCACGACGGTGGCCTGGTCATACAGGATTGTGCCGCTCAGGTCCAGGATGCCGTCCATGGGGTAATCAATGGCGAACCAGAAGTCATAGGCGCCGCTGGGCAGACGAAATCCGTCTAATACCTTTGTGGCGGGCAGGTCGCCCAGCGGCCCCTGGTAAACCGGCTGGCAGAACGCCAAATTACCGTCAAAAGGCGTCCATTGCATGGCGCTGTTCAAGTAAAACCATGCGCCGGAATGTGCGTAGGCCACAACCCACCAGTCAACTTCCACGCCGGCATATGGCCCTGTATTCATCATCTGAACGGCGATCGTAACGGCATCGCCGCTGCCAAGACGCACCTCGCCCATCAGTTCGTTGGCGGTGATCAGCGGGCCGGCGGTCGGGGGCGTGGCGGGAACACCAGCCAGGTGCGCGACCGTTCCGACTGAGGCCCGGACGAGGTCGGTGAAATACTCCATGTTCATATGGGCCAGCGTGTCCTGGTTGGTATGATAGTAAGGATTGAAGTCGGAATCGCTTTCTATGAGCAGCACGCCGGGGTATCCCTTCTGCCAGAAGCTGTAATGGTCGCTCGCTTCGACGCCGTCCGACACGATTCCCAGGGTCAGCCTGTCATCCAGGCCGTAGTTGGCGAGCACGTTCTCGAACGTGGTCGCCACGGCCATGTCCGCCGCATAACCGGGCGCGGTCGCCAGGCGGGTGTGGAGGCTCAAATCGCGGGAGGCGCGCGAGCTATAGGCGATCATGTCCATGTTGAACACGGTGACGTTAGTTTCGCCCGCATCCTGGAGGGTCTGGGCATACGCCGCGGAGCCCAGCAGCCCTTGCTCCTCGCCGCCGAAACAGACGAATTGGATAGTCCGTTCCGTGAAACACCCCTGCAGGATATTCGCTGCCGCCATGACTCCCACGCAGCCGCTGGCATTGTCATCCGCGCCGGGGGCGCGGGTCCCATCGTCAGGCATGTTGTCAATGTGGGCCGTGATGAGCACAATCTCGTTGGAGCGGGTGGTGCCCCGCTTGATTCCCACGATATTTTGTCCGCTGTAGGTCCCGTCGTTCAAACTCCAATCCTGGTATGAAACTTCCAGCCCCGCCGCCTGCATCTGTTCGTAAGCGAACTGGTTTGCCTTCCGTATGGGCGTGCCCGACGAAGTGCCGCGGGTCAGGATGGTGTAAGGTTCGCCGCCGATCATGGCCGGGACCGCCCCGGAGAGTTGCGCGGTAAGATTTGACAGCGTGTCCTGGTACACCTGATGGATCAGGTTGGAGATGATAGGTTTGGCTATGGCGGCGTTGCGTGCCGGCGGAACGGAATCCGCCGGGCCCGCTGGCCATACCAGCGGCGTGTTGATTTGAACGATTGCCAGGCCCATCCCCATGAGCTCCGCCTTTTGCGCGGGGGAAGGCGTCACGATCAGCCGGCGGCCGTCGTCATACAAGGCGGCGATTTGCTTCCGACCCCGCGCCAGCGCGCCAGGCAGGCGCTCGATGGCCAGCGAGAGCGCGGCAATATCCGGGTTGTGCGCCAGCACGGTGAAAGGCCATCCGGCCTGCTCCAGTTCGGCCGCGGTCGCCACGGCCAGAACATACTCACGTCCGCCGGCGTCGGACAAATGGGCATGGACCGGCAGTCCCAGCCGGTCCACCCGATCCATCGCCTCCACGCGCGCCAGCACGGCGTCCGGCCGCTGGCCCATAGCCGGGTAAACCGTCAGGATCATGGAAAGGCAAGCCAACAGCGGACCTAATCGGGCGGTTTTCATTTTTTCGATTCCTGTGTTTGGTCTGGTAATGGCAAATTCGCGTCAGACGAACCCGATGCGCTGGCAGTTAAGTTTTTCCTCGGGGATTTCGCGGATGAACCGCGAGGGCATGAAGAAATTCATGCCGCCGTCAAAAGACCGGCGGGTTTCGGGAGCGCACAGGGTCAGGTCGTCCTTCGCGCGGGTGACGGCGACGTAGAACAGGCGGCGCTCTTCCTCCTCGCCGTCGGCATCCTCCATGGAGCGCATGGAGGGAAACATGCCGTCGGCCGCCCAGATGATGAACACCGTTTGCCATTCCAGGCCCTTAGCCTGGTGCACGGTGCTCAGGCGCAGGCAATCGCGGTCCCGGCCGGCGGCGACGTCGTTTTCCGCGTCCACGTTGGTCACCAGCGCCACCTCGTTCAGAAAATCGGCGGTGGATTCGAAGTCGGCGGTGAAGAGAATCATCTCGCGGATATCGTCCAGGCGCCGCCGGGCATCCTCGTAGGTGTCCAGGGCGTATTTCTCGTAAAATGCCTTGACGAATAGTCCGATCGCTTCGCCCGGGTCGTCGGCGAGTGCTTCGTCGAAATATTTTTCCAGCACCGGCTGCACTGCCCGCCAGGGCGGGCGGGCGCCTTCCGGCAGCAGGTTGAGCAGCGCCGCGCGGGCGGCGGGATCCTTGACCTCGCAGCGGTCGCCGAGTTTATGCCACAAGCGTTCGGCGGTCTTCGGCCCCACGCCGGGGAACATGCCCAGCAGGCGTTTGAAGGCCAGGATGTCGCTGGGATTGTGCAGGACGCGCAGGAAGGCGCAGGCATCCTTGATATGGGCTTGTTCGAAGAACCGCACGCCGGAGGTGACGATATAGGGGATATGTTCCCGCGCCAGCACCATTTGCAGTTCCATGGCGTGGTGGTGGGCGCGGTAAAGGATGGCCATGTCGCGCCAGGCGCCGCCGGCCTGGCGGCGCCGGCGCAACTGGTCCACGACATAGCGGGCCTGGTGGTCGCCGTCGCGCAGCAGGGCCAGCACCGGCTTGCGGTGCGCCGGCCGGGTAGGGCGGAGCACCTTGCTGAATTGCTTGGGATTGCCGGCAATGCAGCAGTTGGCCACTTCCAGGATTTCCGGAACGCTGCGGTAGTTGGTTTCCAGCTTGAACATTTTGGCGTCGGGATAGCGGTCGGGGAAGGACATGATATTGCGGTAATCCGCGCCGCGCCAGGCATAGATGCTCTGGAAATCGTCGCCCACCACCAGCAGGTTGCGATGCTGGGCGGCCAGCAGGTCCACCAATTCGGCCTGGACGGAATTGGTATCCTGGTATTCATCCACCATGGTGTACAGGAAGTGCTCGCGGTAATGCGCCAGCGCCGCCGGCTGCTCGTGGAAGAGTCGCAGGCTGTTGAGGAGCAGGTCGTCGAAATCCATCAGGTTTTGTTTGGTTTTTTTGTCTTGGTATCTGCGGTAAACCTTCAGCACGTCGGTTTCGTCCACCGGGTGGTTTTCAAAGCGCTCCCGGATCAGCTCCTCGATGACCAGGCGCCGGTTGGCGGCGGCGCTGAACAATGCCAGCAGGACTTCCGGCTTGGGGAATTCGCGGCTTTTCAACTTCAAATCGGCCAGGCATTCGCGCATGAGGGTGCGGCTGTCATCGGCGTCCAGGATGGTGAAATCGGCGGTGTAGCCGATGAGGTGGGCGGTGCGGCGCAGAATGCGGTTGGCCATGTGGTGGAAAGTGCCGCCCCACATCCCGCCCACGCCCTGGCTGACCAGGGCCTCGGCCCGCGCGAGCATTTCCTTGGCCGCGCGGTTGGTGAAAGTCAGCAGCAGCAGGCGGCGCGGGTCCGCGCCCCGGCTGAGCAGGTAGGCCACCCGGTAAACCAGGGTGCGGGTTTTGCCGGTGCCGGCGGCGGCCAGGATAAACAGGGGGCCATCCGGGGCGGTCACCGCGGCCAATTGTTCCGGGTTCAATTCGCGTTCGAAGTCAATTTGCGCCATGGTCCCCCGCCACCGCCACCATGGCCAATTGCATGCGATCCGCCGCCTGGATCACTTTCTCGCGCTCCAGCAAAATTGTGCGGCCAGCTTCCACGGCCAGCGCGCCGGCGCCGGCTTTCTTGAGGATGGCCATGGTTTTCAGACCCACCACCGGGATATCGAAGCGCATGTCATGCCCTTGCTTGGCGACTTTCACCGCTACCAGGCCCAGGCCGCCCAGTTTGCCGGCTCGCAGCAAGGCGGCATCCGTGCCCTCAAACGCTTCGACGGCGAGGATGACGCCTTCCTTGACGGCCACCGTCTGGCCGATTTCCAGGCTGCTGATGGTTTTGGCCACGCGCAGACCCAGTTCAATATCGCTTTGTTCGCGCGCGGTCGGCGCGCGCGCGCTCAATTGGCCGGGCGCCGGCATGGCCTGCTCCATGAACAGCCAGGCCGGCAGCAAGGTCACCCCCGCGGTTTGCAACTCGGCGCTGACGGCGCCGAAAATAGTATGGGCATTGCGCGCCCGCAAGCCGGCCAGGATTTGCAGGGCCCGGCGGTCCGGGCGCAGGCGGAAAAGGCTGGTAGGGGTGATCTGGCCGGCCATCACCGCCTGGCGGATGCCGGCGCGGCGGAGCAATGTCAGCATGGCCTCCAGTTGGCCGAAATTCAGCCAGTGGACTTCATCCGCCAGTTTGGCGATGGACGGATCGGTTTCTTTCTTGAAGGCCACGGCCACCAGGCGTTGGACTCCCTGGCGCCGGGCGGATTCCGCCAGCAGCAGCGGGTAGGCGCCGCGCCCGGCGATCAGGCCTAGCTGGTCGGGCAGGGCAATGCTGGGATTGAGTTTGCTGGCGGGCATGGCATGGCGCAGAGCGTGAATCCTGGTTGGGGTTAGTGAGGCCTCATCATACCATGCCAGGACTCCATGTCAATCCGCGGTTCTGCCGTGCGCCGGGAAAAGGATGAAGCAAAAGGTCATTTTAAAACCGGCGGAAGAAGAATCGTTTCAAACCGGCGTTGACAGTCTTCGGTAGGGCGGGCAGTCCCTTGCCCGCCTTGATTATCACGGCGCGGCGCGCTAGGCGCGGTCATCCGGCTGGCGGATCGGATTCTTCTCTTTACCGTGGCTGTATTTGATGATTTTGATCTTTTCCAGCGTGATCAATCCTCCGGATTGGGCCTCTTCAAAAAGGGCATCCAGCACGGGCAGGAAGCGGTTAATTTTTTCCTCCTCGTCGGAAATTTCGACAACAATGGGGAGGTCCGTCGAAAGATCAAGAATTTTGGCTGTTCGGATGCGGCTGTTACGGCCGAACCCCATCACACCTCTCCAGGCGGTTGCCCCCGCCAGCCCGAATTTTCGCGCTTCCTTGACGATCACTTCGTAGAGAGAGGTGTGATTGACCTTGTCGGACTCGCCCAGAAAAATGCGCAAAAGTTTCGCATCTTCTTTCAACTCCATAATCCACCTCCGGTTTTAACGAGGATTCGCACAGCCATGTCTCCGGCGATAAAAGCCAGCATGGAGAGCAGGAAAGTCCCGGCGGCGTAGATTGTTGCATACAGATATTCGCTGGCGCGCACCATTTCCGCGGTTTCATAGATCATGGATGACATGGTGGTGAATCCCCCGCAGAACCCGGTGGCAAGGGCCAGGCGGATTTCCGGGGGCAGGGTGGCGCCGCGGGCCGAAAGTCCGGTGAGCATGCCGATCAACAGGCAGCCGAGGACGTTGGCTGCCAGGGTGCCGCAGGGCCAAGACAGCGCGAAGCGCTGCGTGGCGACACTCAACCCGTACCGGGCCGCCGATCCGGCAAAACCGCCCAAACCCACCAGCAGGGTCATGCCCCATGGATTTGTCATTGATTCTCCCGGCACCCGGCCGGCGCCGGCCCGCTTGCAGCAATATGCCCGATTCCATGGCGGCATGATGGGTCAACAGCATGCCGCCATGGAGCGGCTCAGATGTCGTAGTACAGGGCGAATTCCCAGGGGTGGGGCCGCAAATCCAGCGCCATCACCTCGTTTTTCATCTTGTAGTTGATCCAGGTATCCACCACGTCCGGGGTGAAGACGTCGCCTTTCAACAGGTAATCCTGATCGGCGGCCAGCGCCTTCAACGCCTCCCGCAGCGAGCCGGGCGTCTGCGGCACCTGGGCGGCTTCCTCTGGCGGCAAATCGTAAATATCCTTGTCCAGCGGCTCGCCGGGATGAATCTTGTTCAGGATGCCGTCCAGCGCCGCCATCAGGATTGCCGACATCGCCAGGTAGGGGTTGCAGCTTGGATCGGGACACCGGAATTCGACGCGCTTGGCCTTGTCCGACGGCGAATACATCGGCAGGCGCACGGCCGCGCTGCGGTTGCGCCGCGAATAAGCCAGGTTGACCGGCGCCTCATAGCCCGGCACCAGCCGTTTGTAACTGTTGGTGGTCGGGCTGACGAACGCCAGGAGCGACGGCGCATGCTTGAGAATGCCGCCGATGGCGAACATCGCCATTTCCGACATGCCCGCGTAGCCGTCGCCGGCGAACAGGTTCCGATCGTTCTTCCAGAGCGACATGTGCACATGCATGCCGCTGCCATTGTCGTTAAAGAGCGGCTTGGGCATGAAAGTCGCCGTTTTGTTGTGGGCCAGCGCGACGTTCTTGATTACATATTTGTATTTCAAAAGGTTGTCGGCGATGTTCACCAGGGAATTGTAGCGCATGTCAATTTCGCATTGCCCGCCGGTGGCGACTTCGTGGTGCTGGGCTTCAATCGGCACGCCGATGCGTTCCAGGGTCAGCATCATCTCGCTGCGGATGTCCTGGAGGGTGTCGCTCGGGGGGACGGGAAAATAGCCTTCCTTGTAGCGCGTCTTGTAGCCCAGGTTGGGATTTTCCACGCGGCCGCTGTTCCATTGACCTTCCACGGAATCCAGGTAGTAATAGCCTTCATGGGCATTCTGGTCGAAGCGGACATCGTCAAAAATGAAAAATTCCGCCTCCGGGCCGAAGTAACCCGTGTCGGCGAGGCCGGTCCGGCGCAGGTAGGCTTCCGCCTTGCGGGCGATATTGCGCGGGTCCCGGGTGTAATCTTCGCCGGTGATGGGATCGCAGATATTACAGATCATCACCAGGGTTTTGGCTTTGAAAAACGGGTCAATGAATGCCGTCTCGGATTGCGGTTTCACCAGCATGTCGGACTCGTTGATTGCCTGCCAGCCGCGGATGCTGGACCCGTCAAAGCCCAGCCCCCGTTCGAAAGTATCCTCGTCCACCGCCGCCGCCGGCACGGAAAAATGCTGCCAAAGTCCCGGAAAATCCATGAACCGGAAATCCACCACTTCAATCTGCTCGCGTTTAATCAAACTGACTACATCCGCGGGGTGCTTAATACCGTCCATTGTGGCTCCTGTATAATTTGTTGATACCTGATTCCGATAAACCCCGGTCATGCAGCAATCTTGCATGCCTGACCAGAACGAACTCAAAACCAATTTCTTGTTTTAGCATTTATCGTGCCAAGGTTGCTGAAATAATTCGAATTTATTTCAGAAGTCAGGTTTTGAAAGCAATATTCAGTAAGCACATCAGATGCCGAACGCCGTTCGGCTACTACAGCAGATTCACTACGGAGACGCGGAGGCGCAGGGCAATCCGGTCTCGCCTGTGCTCCTCTGATCTCTGTGGTTAAATCCTTATCCGGCCGCCGGTTTCTGGCGAGGAGCAAAAAGTTAAAAAATTAAGGTTTTATGAACAACGGACACGGAACGCTTCTTAAAATACAAATATGTAATATCAAATCATCAATAGTACAAAAATGTAGTTGATGTTACGGAAGATGTCGAAAATGTGCGGAAATGAAAAAATGGGCGAATCGATTCCTAGCGGGTCAGGCGGGCAAAGCCCCGCTTGCCGACCTGCAAGATGCAGCCCGTGGCAACTTCCACGTCGGCCCGGGGGTCGGTTATTTTCTGGTCGCCCAGGCGGACGGCGCCCTGCTGGACCAGGCGCCGGGCGGCGGCGTTGCTTTCCGCCAGGCCGGCGGCTACGATGAGGGCGGCCACCCAGATGCGATTATCCTTGAATTGGTCGGCTGGCAGGACCACTTCGGGCATATCCTTGGGCAGTTGATGTTCGGCGAAAACCCTTTTGAATTCCACTGCGGCGGCCGCGGCCGCCTCCGCGCCGTGGAACTTGCCGGTCACGGCCTGCGCCAATTCGTCCTTGAGATCGCGGGGATGCAGTTTTCCCGCGGCCAGGGCCTGTTGTCGGCTGACAGTTTCAGAGGCCGGCCGGCACAGGACCAGTTCGAAGTACCGCCACATCAACTCGTCGGGGATGGACATCAATTTGCCGTACATGGCGTCGGGCGGTTCCGTCACCCCGACGTAGTTGCCGAGGCTTTTGCTCATTTTACGGTTGCCGTCCAAGCCTTCCAGCAGCGGCAGGGTCAGCACGGACTGCTGTTCCTTGCCGAAAGCCTTTTGCAGGTCGCGGCCGACCAGCAGGTTAAACAACTGGTCGGTGCCGCCGATTTCGACATCGGCGTCAACCATCACCGAATCGTATCCCTGCACCAGGGGGTAGAGCAGTTCCACCAGCGACACCGGGAAATTCGCCTGCATCCTTTTTTGAAAATCCTCCCGCGCCAGCATGCGGGCAACGGTAATTTTAGCGGTCAGACGCAGGATATCTTCGAATTTCAGGGGCGCGCACCATTCGGAATTAAAACGGACTTCCGTGCGCCGCGGATCGAGGATTTTAAAAACCTGTTCCTGGTAACTGCGGGCATTGTCCTGGACTTGTGCGCGCGTCAGGGGCGGACGGGTATCGGAGCGTCCGGAAGGATCGCCGATCATGCCGGTGAAATCGCCGATGATGAAGACCACCAGGTGCCCCAGGTCCTGGAATTCGCGGAGTTTGTTCAGCCCCACCACGTGCCCCAGGTGGATATCCGGCGCGGAGGGGTCGGCCCCGTATTTGACGCGCAATGGCCGGTTAGCGGCGCGGGCCTGTTCCAGTTTGCGGCGCAACTCGTCGCGGGAGACCAGGTCTACAGCCCGGTCCGTGATGATGTCCAGTTGTTGATCGATTTCCATGGCGTGGCGCGCAGGATCAAGACTGTCACCTTAATCCGTGACGGGATTTTATGTTGTTAAGACAATGTCTGAATAAACAACAATTTATGAAGTTTTACAATATCACCAAAGATGTGCGGCGTTGTTTGACTGAAAAGACCGCCCTGCGGGTGAGGCCATTGTGCCGCATCTGCTTTGTTGCGAAGGATCCCGCTTTGCGGGATAAACTTGCGGCTTGTCCCGCTATAGCGGGATATGTTTATACAGCTTCATCCTTCGCGCCGCGCATCCTTGTCCCGCTTCCAGCGGGATGCGGCATACTGGCCTCATCACGGATTCAGGTGTTATCCAGCGCACAGAATGGCCGGCCGCCAGGCCGCGCTTGCCTGCCGGCAATGGGCCGCCGGGATGGCGGTCCATTGCCATGCCGGGCAGCGGTATTATTGCTTGTTTTCGCCGGCGGATTCTGACTGGGCGTCCTGGTCGGGTTTCTTCTTGCCCTCGCCCGGCCGCCATTCCTCGCCGGCTGCCAGGCCGAAGGCTTCGTTGAAAGCGCCGGCCAGGTCCACCAGGTCTTCGCCCGGGCGCAATCCGGTCAGCATGTCTTCCTGCACCACAAAATCTTCATCCGGCAAGGCGGCTGCCTTGATGCTCAACCCGATGCGGCGTTCCGCCTGGTCGATTTTCACGACGCGCGCAGTGATTTCCTGGCCGACTTTCAGGACATCGCGGACTTTTTCCACGTGATCTTCGCCGATTTGCGAGATGTGCACCAGGCCGTCAATGCCATCTTCCAGGCCGACGAAGGCCCCGAAGGACGCCAGCTTGCTGACCTTGCCGGTGACCACCTGGCCGATTTTGTAATTAGCGGCGATGGAGGTCCAGGGATCTTCCTGGGCTTGTTTCAGGCCCAGGCTGATGCGCTGGTTCTCGGGCGAGACTTCCAGGATGACCACATCCACCTTGTCGCCCTTCTTGAGGACGTCGGAGGGATGGTTGACCTTGCGGGTCCAGGACATGTCGGAAACATGGATCATGCCGTCAATGCCTTCTTCCAGTTCCACGAAAGCGCCATAGGATGTGAAGTTGCGCACCGTGCCGGAAACGCGCGCGCCGACCGGGTAACGGTCGCGCACCAGTTCCCAGGGATTCTGGGTGGTCTGGCGGATGCCCAGCGAGATTTTCTGGTCTGTGGAGTTGATGTTCAGCACTACGGCGTCCACTTCCTGGCCTAGGCTGAGCACGTCCGAAGCGCGGTTGACGCGCTGGACCCAGGAAATTTCGGAGACATGCACCAGGCCTTCGACGCCCGCCTCGATTTCCACGAAAGCGCCGTAGGGCACCAGGTTGACCACCTTGCCGTGGATGCGGGTGCCGACGGGGTATTTCTGCTCGATATTGTCCCAGGGATTCGCAAGTTTCTGTTTCAGGCCCAGCGAAACCCGTTCTTTTTCGAAATCGATATCCAGGATCATCACTTCGATATTGTCGCCGACCTTGACCACCTTGGAGGGGTGGCTGACGCGGCCCCAACTCATATCGGTGATGTGCAGCAGGCCGTCCAGCCCGCCCAGGTCGATGAAAGCGCCGAAATCGGTGATGTTTTTGACAATGCCGGCGCGCAATTGGCCGATTTTGATCTCGGACATCAGTTGGCGTTTCTTCTCCCGGCGGCGCTGCTCGATCAATTCCCGGCGCGACAGGACGATGTTGCGCCGATCCCGGTCAATTTTCATGACCTTGAATTCGAAGCGCTTGCCCATGTAGTCGTCCATGTTGCGCACGGGCATGACGTCAATCTGCGACCCGGGCAGAAATCCTTTCACGCCGTTGATATCCACGATCATCCCGCCCTTGATCCGGCTCTTGATTTCGCCTTCCAGCACGCTGCCTTCGCTGCTGGATGAGAGGACGTTGTCCCACATGCGCTGCTGTTCGGCCTTGGTCTTGCTGAGCACCACCTTGCCGTCTTCGTCTTCCAACTGCTCCAGCAACACTTCCACCTCGTCGCCGGGCTTGACTTCGGGCATGTCCTGGAATTCTTCGCGGCTGACGGCCCCTTCGGATTTGTAGCCGATATCCACCAGCACTTCGTTGGAGCGGACTTCCACCACCCGCCCCTTGACAATGGAGCCGGCGGTGAAATTCTTCAGGGTGTCTTCGTAAAGCTTGGCCAGAGCTTCCTGCTTGTCGCCGCCGAATTGATCGAGATCGAAGTTAATGCGGGTTTTGGTGGGGGTTGCGGTTGCCGATTCCATGTTTGATTGCTTTGCTTGGTTTGCGGGCTTGGTTGATAATGAGTTAAGCTCCAGGCGGAAACAGCCCAATAATTTCCGGCTAAACTGGAAAACCTGCCATTTTCCGCTGCAAATAGCAAGCTAAAAAATGTTTATGCGAATTTTAACGGGTGGGCTGCGTCATTTTCAGAACAGACGGATCGGTACGGAGACCTCGCCCTACCATCGGATCAAAGGACTGGCCGCCCTACCGGTTCACAAGCATTTGTCGTGGGTAGGGCGAGACCTCCGGGCGAGCCGCCGAAAATGACGCAGTCCTGATTTTAACTGCTGGTCCCGGCCGGCGGCGGGCGGGTTTATGCCTCGCGTCGCGGCGGCAGGGGCTTCTTGACGCCTGCTTCGTCCAGGCGCACGAAGGTGATGGCGGTGCTGAAAATATGGCGTTCGGGCCGGTCGCCCGCCGCGACTTCAAACACATCCACGCTGTAGGAAGTCGAGGTGGTGCCGGTGCGGACATGGGCGGAGCGGAACCGCAGGATGCCGCCGTTCTCGACGCGTTGCCGGAAGACAATCCGGTCCATGGCGATGGTCACCAGGACGCACCCGGGGAAATCCAGCGAAGCGGCGATCCAGGCGAATTCATCCACCCACTTCAAGAGCGCCCCTCCGAAAAGGAATCCCTGGTGGTTCAAGTGTTCCGGCCGCACGATGACGTAATTGTCCATAGCTTGTATTATAAAGCGCGCGGGCGCGGTTAAGCAAGCAATACTTGAAGTCCAGCCGATTAATTATCTTGACTCGCCCCGCATGCCGGATATCGTTTTGGGCTGTGTGTCTGTGTGTTCTTTCTTTTGGAAGGAGTAAGTCATGCCGTGGTTTGTCGTCGAAAAGGAATCGGTATCCAAGGCTGAAATGCTGGATCTGGCGGAGCGGGCGGCGGCGGAGGCGTTGCGCCGGATCTGCCCCAACCCGAAACGCGTTTTGCTGCTTCCGCCGGACATTACCCGCGCGCATTGCGGCGCCGGCTGGATTACCAACCGGTTTTACCACATTTTCGCCCAAATGGCGGAAGTGCACCTGATTCCGACGCTGGGGCAGCATGTGCCGCATACCCCGGAACAGAATGCCTGGATGTTCGGCGATATCCCTGAAGAACGCATCCACGCCCACGACTGGCGTTCCGGGTCGAAAGTCATCGGCGAAGTCCCGGCCGGGTTCGTGAAGGATGTTTCCCGGGGCAAGGCCGATTGGCCGATCCCGGTCTCGCTGAACCGGATGCTTTTGGAGGGCAAGTGGGACTTGATCGTCAATATCGGGCATATCGTTCCGCACGAGGTGCTGGGATTCGCCAACCACAATAAAAACTACTTTATCGGCCTGGGCGGCAAGGACATGATCTGCGCCTCGCATATCATGGCGGCATGCTGCGGCATTGAAAACAACCTGGGCCGGATCACCACCCCCTTGCGCGCCTGTTACAACAAGGCCGAGGCGGATTATCTCGGCCATTTACCCGACCTGTTCTTCCAGGTGGTCATGGCCTACAATCAAGAGGGGCGTTTGAACCACACCGGCGTGTATGTCGGCGACGACGTGGAAACCTATTTGCGCGGCGCGCAGGCATCGCGGCAACAGAACATAACCGTGACGCCGCCGCTGCAAAAGGTGGTGGCCGTGATGCAGGGCGACGAGTTCCACAGCACCTGGGTGGCCAACAAGGCGATTTACCGCACCCGCATGGCCATGGCCGATGGCGGGGAACTGCTCATCATCGCGCCGGGCTTGCAACGGTTCGGCGAGCAGCCGGATGTGGACGCCCTGATCCGCCGATACGGCTACCGCGGCACGCCGCGCATCATGCAGTTATGGAAAACCGAACCCGTGCTGCAGGACCTGACCCATGGCACCGCCCACCTCATTCACGGTTCGTCCGAGGGCCGGTTCAAAATCACCTACGCGCCGGGACACCTGACCGCCGATGAAATCCATGGCGTGGGGTATGAATACGCCGACCTGGCCGCTATGCAGGCGCGGTATCATCCGGACCGGATGAAATACGGATTCAACACCATGCCGGACGGCGAGACGGTGTATTACATTGCCACGCCGTCGGCGGGATTGTGGAGCACGCGCGAACGCCTGGGCGCCTGAAGGCAGCGCTGATTTAATAATGATTACAAGCGCCAAAAAGCGCTGGTCCGGATGCCTGGCCATGATGCTGGCCCTGGCCATGTTGGCCGCCTGCCGGCCGGCCTCGCCGCCGCGCTCCCGCGCGGCGCCGGCGCAGGCGCCGCGGCGCATCGTCTCGCTCTCGCCTGCCATCACGGAAATATTGTTCGCCATCGGCTGCGGCGAGTGGGTGGTTGGCGTCACCTCGTTTTGCAAATATCCGCCGGCGGCCGCGGCGCTGCCGAAAGTCGGCGGGTTTTACGATACCAATTACGAATTGGTGATGTCGCTCCGGCCGGACCTGGTGCTGCACACCATCGAGCATGAAGCGGCGGCGCAAAACCTGCAGGCGCTGGGGCTGGAGTGCCAGGCGTTGTCGCTCTTGTCATTGCCGGATATCATGGCGTCCATCCGCCGGGCGGGCGAACTGTGCCATGCCGCGGCACCGGCGGCAGCGCTGGCGGATGACGTTCAGGCGCGGATGGATGCCGTTCGCGCCCGGATTCCCCCCGGCGCGCCGGCGCCGGCAGTCCTGGTTTGCATTGGCCGCAACATGGGGACAGGCGGGCTGTCGGATGTGTACCTGGCCGGGCCGGGCACGATTTACGGCGAAATGCTGCAATTGCTCGGGGCGCGCAATGTCTATCAAGGCCGCCTGGCTTACGCCCAGGTCGGGCGGGAGGGCATTTTGCGGATGAACCCGGACGTGATTATTGATCTGGCCCCGGATTTGAACATTACCAATGCCGCTGCCCGCGCGCAATTCCAAGCCGATTGGAACAAGCTGACCTCCGTGCCGGCCGTCAAGCAGCGCCGGGTATATGTGCTGGGTGGCGATTATGTCTGCATCCCGGGGCCGCGTATTGCCCGGACCCTGGCGGACCTGGCGGCGGCCATCTATCCCGGCGGTGCGCCGGAGGAGGCGCCATGACCGCGCCCCTGGTGCAAATACGCGGCTTGGGCCTGCGGCTTGACGGCAAAGATATCCTCCAGGCGCTTGACCTCGAGGTCTGGCCGGGCGAATTCCTGGCGCTGGTTGGCCCGAATGGCGCCGGCAAAACCAGCCTGATCAAGTGCCTGGCCGGCCTGCATCGCGCCTGGAGCGGCGAGATCATGCTGTCCGGCCGGAATTTGCGCCGGTACAGCCGCCGCGCGCTGGCTTGCCGGATCAGTTGCGTTTCCCAGGCGGAAGAGGCAGACATCCCATTCACCTGCCTGGAATTCGTTCTGATGTCGCGCTACCCGCATTTGTCGCCGTTCACCACCTTGCGCGCGGCCGACCGTGAATTGGCCGCGCAAGCCCTGGCATTGACCGGCATGCAGCATCTGCGCGACCGCCGGCTGGACACGCTCAGCGGCGGCGAACGCCGGATGGCGATGATTGCCGCCGCGCTGGCGCAAGGCGCGGAGCTGATGCTGCTGGACGAGCCCACGGCCTTTCTGGACTACCAACATCAGCGCCAGGTATTGCAACTGCTGGGCGATTTGAACCGCCGGCGCGGTTTGACGGTGATTGCCGCGCTGCATGACATCAATGCCGCCTGCCGCTGGAGCGCGCGGGTGGCCGCCTTGCGGGGCGGTCGGCTGGTGTCCTGTACGCCGCCGGCCGATTTGCTCCAGCCGGAAGCGTTGCGCGCGGTTTACGATGCTCCGTTCAGTTTTGCCCGGCTGCCGGACGGCCGGCCGCTGGCCGTAGTGGAGGATGTTTCGTGAAACCAATGTCCCGCCTGTGGATTCTGATCTTGCTGGGGCTGATGGCGGCGGGTGTCATCTGCGCGGCGCCCATGCTGGGCATGGATTTCATACCGCTGCATACCTTGCTGACCGCGCCGGAAAGCCTGGCGGCGTCGGTGCTCCGCGATATCCGCCTGTCGCGCGTTTTGACCGCCTTCTGCGTCGGCAGCGCGCTGGCATTGAGCGGGGCGGCGTTTCAAAGCATGTTCCGCAATCCGCTGGCCACGCCGTTCACCCTGGGGGTGGCTTCCGGCGCGGCGTTCGGCAGCGCCATGTATATCCGGCTCGGGTCAAAAATTCTACCGGCCGGCGTGAATGGCGTCGCCCTGGCCGCCTTCGCCGGCAGCCTGCTGGCCATCGGGTTGGTTTACGGCCTGACCCGGCTGCGGCGCGGGTTTTCCACGGCCACGTTGCTGCTGGCGGGTGTGGCGGTGAGTTTTTTCTTTTCCAGTCTGATAATTTTCGTCCAATACATCAGCGGCCTGGGCCATTCCTTCCGGATCATGCGGTGGATGATGGGGTCGGTGGAGACCGCCGGCTTTGCGCCGGTATTGGGATTATTACCGTTTATCCTGCCGGGCGCGGCCATCATCTTCCTGCTCTGCCGGGAATTGAATCTGCTGGCGCTGGGCGACGACTTGGCTGCCAGCCGCGGGGTGGATGTGAACCGCGTGAAGCAATTGGTTTTTTTCGCCGCCTCGCTCATGGTCGGCGGAGTGGTGGCGGTATGCGGTCCGATCGGGTTTGTCGGGATGATGGCGCCGCATGCCTGCCGGATGCTGCTGGGGCATGACCACCGGTTTCTGTTGCCGGGGGCCTTGCTGGCCGGCGGCATCTTCCTGGTGATTTGCGATACATTGGCGCGCACCATGGTGGCGCCGCTGGAAATCCCCGTGGGTGTGATCACCGCGCTGCTGGGCGGGCCGTTTTTCCTGTGGATCATGCTGACCCGGTCCGACCGCGCGGGCAGGTAGGGGGTTGCGGCAGGCGCCCGCGCTTCCGGGCGCCTGCCTTTGGACAACGGTTATTCGAGGTCCAGCCGGTTATTTGAGGTCCAGCCCAAGCAGCGCCTGTCCCGGCGCCGGGTTCAACACCAGCCGTTCCCCCGCTGGCTCCTCGGCGTCTGTTAATTCCATGACCATGCTGGCGCCGCCATCGCCGGCCTGCGCGAGCAGCAGGTTGCCCGCCAGGCTGCGAACAATCCAGCCGGGGATGGCATCGGCAACCACGGTGTAGCCGGCCAGATGCCCGGCGCCGTCTAATTGCGCGATCGCGGCCGCGCCGCCGTCGCCGGCCTGCGCCAGCAGCCGGTTGCCGTCCAGGTCCCGCGCAATCCAGCCCGGCACCGCATCGGCTACCATGATAAAATCACCCAGCGCATAGCCGGGGCCGAATGCCTGGATGCCCACCATGCCGCCGTCGCCGGCCTGCGCCAGGATCCGGTTGCCGTCCAGCGCGCGGGCGATCCAGCCCGGCACGGCATTGGCCAGCATGACGATGTTGGCGGGTTGGCTGTTGGCATCCAGTTCGACGATGGCGACCGCGCCGCCGTCGCCGGCCTGCGCCAGCAGCCGGTTGCCGTCAATGCCGCGGACAACCCAGCCGGGCGCGCTGTCCGTCACCGCGGCCAGGCGCAGGGTCTGGCCTTGATCGTTCAGTCCGATGAGCGTCAGGGCGCCGCCCGGGCCGGCCTGGGCGATCAGGCGCAGTGTGCGCGCGGCGTTGATGGCAAAGACGCCCTCCGACGTGCTGGCGTAAATTGCGCCGTCACGCAGGCGCACGGTGTCCAGGCGCTCATCCGCGCGGGCCACTACCTCGTAGCCGATGCAAAGGCCGTTCAACACCAGCAGCCGGTGCAATTCGCTGGGAGCGGCAAAGGAAGTGGCGGCGGACAGGATGTGTCCATCGGGATCGGCCTGGATGCCGGTGCAGCCGTCGCCGGCCGCCAGCAGTGTCCAGCGATGGCCGTCGGGCTGCAAGGGCGCGCCCGAGGGATCGGCCAGGGCGGCGGCGACTTCCGCGGCGCTCCAGCGATACAGCGTGGGTCCGGCGGTGTTATACCCCTCCGTGTAGAAAAGATTGCCATCTGCGTCGAAAGCCAGCGGGCCGCTGGCATTGCCGATGATGCCGAGGTTGACTGGCGGGTTGTTGACCAGGTCGCCGTTAGCGTCCAGCGCGCTCTGGTAAATCGCGGCATCGGTGCCGCCCGCGGCCCAGAAGTCGCTGCCATCGCGCGTTTCCAGGCCCCAGAGGTCGGCGGCAATGCCCAGGTTGGTTGGCGCTTCGGCGCCCGCCGGGTTATACCGGAAATAATTGTAATTCCAGTTGTCGTAATTGCCGCCGTCGTTGAAGTAGATCATCCCGCCGATGGCGGTGACCCGCGAGCCGGAAAAGGAGTTGGTGTCCTGATACAATATTTCCGCCGCGGCGCCGTCATAACGGTAAACGGCAAATCCCAGGTCCCAGAAAGGGTGGCGGGTGGAGTAAAACAGGTTGCTGGCGGCGTCCCAGTCGAAAGATACCAGGGCGGCATCGGGGTGGGGATTGGCGTAATAGGATTCAGCTTGATAGCCAATCCCGGGGATGAATGCTGCGCAAACCATGCCGGCCTGCGCGGCCAGCCCAATACTGACGAACCACTTGATCGCTTGCTTCATGTTTTACGGATTCCCTGTGTGTTTTACGGATTGTGCGGCAATCAATTTAATAGGCGTTGGCTGCGGTTTGTGTCTGGTCCTGCGTTCCCTCCTTCTTGGACTTAACTATGGTCTGTCCGGTGAATCAATCCGCGGTTATCCGGTCCAACCAGATGGACGCCGCGGCGTCCAGGTCGAAGCCGGCCTTGGCGTCGCCGCGGTCGGCGGCGTTCATTTCCTCGGGATGATGAATCAGATCGCCATCGGCATCCGCCAGCCAGCGGTTGCCGGTGGATTGAATGCGCACAAAGCGAATCCAATCCAGACCCAGTTCCCCGATATCGAAAGAATCGCCGCCCGAGACGGCGGGGTCCGTGGGGTCCGGGTCCAGGCCGTTGCTCATGACGGGATTAACGCCGGCGAAACCGGTGTGATAGCAATAAGGATGGCGGAGGTTGAGTTGGCCGGTGGCCGGATCGTACCGCGGCGAAAAATCGGCGGGGAATTGATGCCAGGCCAGGCCATCCTGGCTGACCGACACCAGGGCCGGCTCCATGAACCGGGTGGTCGGATCGAGCGCGCCGGCCGCGCCGTTGACATAGAACACGTTTTCAAAAATGGTGAAATCGGCGCCCGGCCCATTCCACACGGTATTGTCGGCGAATTCCAGCGTGATGACTCCGCCATACGGAGCGGCGGCGCCGCCGTCATCGTTGCTGGCGGCGCCCAGCGAGACGATATCCGCCGAGCCGTGCGCCAATCCCGCGCCGCGGGGCGCGCCCAGGACGATGCCCGGGAGTTCGGCGGCCCGGAAGGCATTGGGGTGGAGCAATCGCGCGTCCGCCACGCGGTCGGCGAATGGTTCGGCGTCCGGCGGCAGGCGGACTTGCAGGATCGGCGGCGGCGCCCCGGTGACTGCCAGGCCGGATTCTTCGAGGAAAGCAGTGTAATAATAGACGCCCGCGGCGAGATTCTCGTCCAGGCATTCTGTTCCGGCGCCGTAATAGATGGCAACGCCGTCCGTTGGCTGCAGCGGGGGCGCGCCGGCGCTTCTGACAATCCGGGCTGCGGCGTTAATGCTGTTTTCCGGCAAGTCCCAGGTCAGCGCCACGCGGGTGCGGCTCAAAAAAGCTGTCAGATTGGATATTCTGCCCGGCGTGGCCGGCAGTACCTGCAGGATGAATTGCACGGCGTCGGACTGACCCGCGGCGTCTTGCACGCTGACAGCAATTTCGTAGGCGCCGACGGCGGAGGGTTCGCCCGCGAAAGCGCCATCCGGTGAGAACCAGAGTCCGGGCGGCGGCGCTCCGGCAATGCTCCAGGTGTAGGGTTCAAGGCCGCCCGCTGCCTGGAAGGCATACGCGAACGATTGGCCTTGGCGGATGGGCGCGGCCGGGACTTCCAGGATATCGGGGGCGGCGCGGACGCGCAGAGTAAATTCCCGGGCAACGCTTTGCTGGGCATCGTGCAGCCAGACCATGACCGGCATATCGGCAGGCGGGGCGTTGCTGTCAATTTCCCCGAAAATTTCGCCGGTAATTTGGTTCAGGATGAAGGCGCCCCAGGTTGACAAATCGCCCTCGGCGCTCCAGGTGTACGGCGGGATGCCGCCCGCCGCTTCAAGTTGGCAGCAATAATATCCGCCCGGCGCGGCCGCCGGCAGGATAGGCGTCAGAATCTCGAGCGGATTCTCCGGCGCAATGGTCAGGACGTATTCCGCCATGTCGCCGGCGCCGCGGCTGTCGGCTACCGCCAGGCGGAAAACCGCCGATGCCGGAGTGTCGGCGATCCCGGTCAGGCGGCCGCTGATATCCAGCGCCAATCCCGGCGGCAGCGTGCCGGCGGCGATTTGCCACTGGTACGGCGGTTGGCCGCTGGCAGCCGCGAATTGAACGGAGTAGGGCTCGTTCACCCGGCCCGGCGGCAGGGCGCCGGTGGTAATGTACACAAGATTGGTGCCGCCGCCGACGGTTGGAATCCATTTGCCGCCACGGCGGATGGCGCCGAACCGTTCACGGATGGCGGCTTCCTTGGCCGGCTCCTCCAACGGGAGTCCGCCGGCCTCCGCCTGAAGTTGCATTGCCGGGGCATTGGAAACTTCCGGCGGAAATGCGCCGCCATCGGGATTTTTGGCCGCAGGTGCGGCCGGCACAGCCGCGGCCTGGTCCGGCGCGCTGGAAAGAGTTTGGGCGGCGGTGCGCTCCAGGGTGGATATTTCATCCGGCAAGCCGCCGGCGCCCGCCGATGCATCCGCTGGCAAAACCGGGCCGGCGCCGGCGCCCTGGCTGAAGTTGCCCGAGAGCAGGCAGGCGCAACCCATCAGGCCGGCAATGCCGGCCATGCCGGCCAGGTAAAATTTGATTGTCCGCTTTGCCGCGGCGCGCATAAAAAAACCTCCAGGCTCCCGTGAAAGAGTCTGAAGGCATTGAGAACACTGCGCGCCTGTCATTCTCCTTTCATGCGAAGGAGCCGCGGCGGCGCCAAGCGCCGCCCAATAACAGCGTGTTAAACAACGTCTCCTGACTTCCGGCTTCCAGCCTAATCCTTCGCCTTCCCCCGCCATTCAAAGCGGGGTGGCCAATGAAGTTTCGCCGCGTCATCCCGAGCGCCAAGGGCGGATCGGGATAAGCGGTCACGTTCCTCGCGCGCGCAGGCGCAGCGGGATTGCGTGATAGCCGGTCACAGTGGCGCGACCGTATCCGATTTGCACGGATTTCCGTTTGTTTCCCACGAAAAATTCTGCCAAAGAACAATGTGAATTAATACGGGAGGGATATAAAACCAAGCCGGCGGATTTGTCAAGCAAAATTAACAGCAAAAAATAACAGCAGAAATAACAGCATGGCGTTGCGCTTGACACGGCCGTCCGGCTAAATTATTGTGCATAACTGATGAAAACGCGGATTTCAAGGATATTATCAGGCAAGGAAGCAAGCCTGCTCCGCGCCGGTGCGGAAAGCATTTTGGAAAGCATTTCCGACGGAGTCTTCACGGTGGACGCTGATTGGCGCATTTCCTCGTTTAACCGCGCCGCGGAAAAGATCACCGGCATCCGGCGGCGCGAAGCCCTGGGGCGGCCGTGCGCCGAGGTGTTCCGCTCCAATATGTGCGAGGCGGATTGCGCGCTCCGGCAGACCGTCAAGACCGGCAAGCCGATGGTCAACAAGTCCGCCTTTATCGTCACCGCCGCCGGGCGGCGCATACCCATTTCCGTCTCCACCGCCTTGCTGCGCGATGCCCGCGGTAAAATCACCGGCGGTGCGGAAACGTTCCGCGATTTGAGCCTCGTGGAGGAATTGCGCAAGGAATTGGCCGGCCGGTTTCACATGGGCGACCTGGTGAGTTGCAGCCCGCTCATGCGCCGTATTTTCGAAATCCTGCCCCAGGTGGCGGCCAGCGATGCGACGGTGTTGATCCTGGGCGAAACCGGCACCGGCAAGGAACTTTTAGCCCGCGCCATTCATGCGGAAAGCCGGCGGCATGCCCGGCCGTTCGTGGCGGTGAACTGCGGCGCCTTGCCCGATACGCTCCTGGAATCGGAACTCTTTGGTTACGTCAAGGGCGCCTTTACCGGGGCCGCGGCCGACAAGCCCGGCCGTTTTGCCCTGGCCGAAGGTGGCACGGTGTTCTTGGATGAAATCGGCGACATCAGCCCGGCGTTGCAGGTCCGGCTGCTGCGCGTGCTGCAGGAAAAAACCTTTGAGCCGCTTGGCGGAATCCAGCCCATTAACGCCAATGTCCGGGTGCTTGCCGCCACGCATCGCGATCTGCCGGCGCAAATCCGCAAAGGACATTTCCGCGAGGATTTGTTTTACCGGCTGAATGTCATCAGCCTGGATTTGCCGCCCTTGCGCCGGCGTAAGGAGGATTTGCCGCTGCTGGTGGACCATTTTATCGCGCGGTATAACCGCCGGGACGGCAGAACCGTTGGCGGCGTGATGCCGGAAGTCATGGCGATTTTAATGGCGCATGATTATCCTGGTAATGTGCGGGAATTGGAAAACATTATCGAGCGCGCTCTGGTGCTGTGCCCGGCCGGCAAAATCGAACCGCGGCATTTGCCGCCGGAACTCGTTGCGTGGAGCGCGGCCGCCGGGGCCGCGCCGACCGCGGGCGCCGCCATGGCTGTGCAGAAACATGCCGTCGAGGCGCAGGCCATCCGCGCGGCGCTGGAGCGCAACCATTACAATCGCCTGGCAGCCGCTCGCGAACTGGGCGTGCATAAAACCACCTTGTTCCGTAAAATCCGGCAATTAGGATTGGACTTGCCTCGAACGGATGGCCGCGCGCGCCGGCGCCGCCCCGACAATTAATGCTACGGAAATCCTCCCCCGGGAAAAATCTACCCCCAAACGGTTCATTTCCGGGCGTGATCATTACCCCGTCCGCCTTCTGCTGGCAGGGGGCATTTGGCGCCGGTCATATTATTCTTTTGCGGTTCATCTCACTAATAAATCCAGCTTGCCTGAAACACCTTACGCGTTAGCGGCAATGGACCTCTAAGCCGGATGCGTTATTGCCATGCCGGTGGCAGCGTGCGGTGCAATCCGCGGTTCAAGGTACTGGCGTAAAAGTTGCGATAATGCTGCTGTTAGTGCTTGTATAAGTGCAATAAAGCTACTGTAAACGCGGTCAACATTTTTGCAAAACAATGCTTATGTCATTGATGGAGAATATTTAAAGTAAATATTTGGTTTAAATTCGTTGTTTGGCACGATTTCTGCATTATAAAGGAACGTGCAACTTGGATTGACAATTTGGAATGGGCGGATTTCGCCGGTGCTGGATGTGGCGCGCCGGTTGTTGCTGGTGGAGGTGGAAGATGGGCGGGTGTCGGACCGGCGGGAGGAATTGCTGCCCGGTGTTTCTCCGCCGGCTCAAGTTGAGCGGCTGGCGGCGCTGGCGCCGCAGGTTTTGATTTGCGGCGCCATCTCGCAGGCAATGGTGGCTTTGCTGGCAGGCTTGCCGATGCAGGTGCTGCCGTTTGTGGCCGGTGAAACGGAGACAGTGCTTCAGGCTTGGCTGGACGGGTCGCTGGCAAGCCCGGGGCTGGCCATGCCCGGGTGTTGCGGCCGGCGCCGGCGCGGGTTTGGATGCGGCCCGGCGCGGGGCCGTGGCGGAAGGAGATGTTTTTAACCGGTGGCTCAGTGACGGCGGCAATATGGTTCGTATTGGTTGATTGGCACACATAATACCTGAATTTTGCACGAATATTGGTATTGAAATTATTTTAAGCAATCATAATGCGTGCAAATTAAAATTGCACCGTTATTTATTATCAACCATATGGTTACACAAGCATAGTGTCCGGAAACACCAATATTCGCCTGCAGCCGGCCGCGCGATTTTGGCGCAGGGCTTTGTTGCTCGGGGTTTTGCGGTATATTTATACAGCGGCACCCCTCGCGCCGCGCCCTGCGCCAAACTTGCGCGGTGCAAAATTCAGGTAATAGAAAGAAGGCTTTGAAATGAAAATCGCAATACCAGCGGCGGGTAATGATGTTAATTCCAACCTGGATCCCCGGTTCGGGCGCGCCAAGTATTTTTTGGTGGCCGATACGGAGTCGGACGCGGTGGAGGCGCACGACAATACGCAGAATTTGAATGCAGCGCAGGGGGCGGGTATCCAGGCTGCGCAAAATGTGTCAAATCTGGGCGTGGCGGCGGTGATTTCCGGCAATGTCGGGCCCAAGGCTTTTCAGGTGTTGAACGCCGCCGGCATCAAGGTTTACCTGTGCGAGCGCGCCACGGTCGCGGAGGCGATCCGGCGGTTCAAGGCTGGGGAATTGAAGGAAGTTGACGCCGCCAATGTCGCGGGGCACTGGATGTGAGCGGATTGGAAGCACAGCGCGTAAGTGAAGGATAATAAAATCAGCGAAAGGAGGCAGTTATGCCTGCAGGAGATGGAACTGGACCGATGGGAATGGGCCCTATGACCGGACGCGCGGCTGGCTATTGCGCCGGCTACGGCATGCCCGGGTACATGAATCCCGTGCCGGGACGCGGTTTCGGCGCGGGGTATGGCCGCGGCGGCGGATTCTGGGGCCGCGGCGGAGGCCGCGGTTGCCGCAACCGCTATTACGCCACCGGGTTAACCGGATGGCAGCGCGCAGGATATGGAGCACCCGTGTGGGGCGGAGTTCCGACCGCGCCGGTTGCGCCGTATGGCGTTGCGCCCACCCGCGAGCAGCAGCTTGACGCCATGAAAGGCCAGGCGTCGTATTTCGAGGATGCCTTGAAGGATCTTCGGAAACGCATGGAAGAACTGGAAGCGGAAAAGTCAGACAAGTAAAATCATGCCGCACGCCATGTCTGGAACATGGCGTGCGGCCCGCTGAATGTGAGGTGTTTATGCCCAGGGGAGATGGAACTGGACCAATGGGTGGCGGCCCCGGCACCGGCCGGGGCAGTGGTATGGGCGGCGGCATGGGCGCGGGCCGCGGGCGCATGGGCGGTTTTGGACTCGGCGCCGGCGGGAATTGCGTTTGCCCGAAGTGCGGCAAAACGGCGCCCCATGAGCGCGGCGCGCCCTGCTCGCAGATGCAGTGTCCGGCCTGTGGGACGGCGATGACTCGTGCGCAATGACGCGATCTACAAACCAGGCTTTGCCCACAGCCCAATGCATGCTATCATCCATTCCACCGTTGTGGCTTGAATTCGGTTCGAAAAGAACGGCGGCGATCTTGCCCCATCTGCCGTCTGCTGACGGGCGTCCCTACGGGCGGGCTTCCCGGAAGATGGGCAACCGCAAGGTTAGCCCCGCTCCCGGAGCGCCCGCATCTGGGGCAAGCTTGCCTTGTCTTTTAGAATCCCTGCGGGCGCCCGAATTCAAACCACACATGCCCCCATGCTTCGCGCAGCGCTACGCATAAAAATTGTCTTTAAATTTCAACCTAAAGAAATCCATCATGATTTTAGCGATTGCCAGCGGCAAGGGCGGGACCGGCAAGACAACCTTTGCCGTTAATCTGGCCTATGCGCTTGCCCAAAGGGGAGAACGGGTCAGACTTTTGGATTGCGATGTCGAGGAACCGAACGACCACTTGTTTGTCCGGCCAAAATTCACCGCCCGGAATCCGGTCATGGCGCTGAAACCGGTCTGGGATTCATCCAAATGCGATGCCTGCGGCAAATGCGCCGCCGCCTGCAATTATAACGCGATTGCGGTGGTTAAAAACAAGGTTTTGATATTCAACGAACTGTGCCATTCCTGCGGCGCGTGCTCGTTTGTCTGTCCGTGTGACGCCTTGTCGGAACGGGACGCTGAAATTGGGGAAGTGGAAGCGGCGTTGGATCATCACCCGTTTGGGTTCGCGCATGGAAAGTTGAACATCGGCGAGGCGCTGGCGCCCAATGTCGTCCGCGCGGTTAAAAAACATATTGATCCGCAGGCGATCAACATCCTCGATGCCGCGCCGGGCACGGCATGCCCGGTGGTGGCGGCCGTCGGCGGCGCCGATTGTGTATTGCTGGTGACCGAACCTACGCCGTTCGGTTTGAACGATTTGAAACTCGCCGTGGGCTTGACTTTGAAAATGGGGGTGCCGACAGGCATTCTGGTAAATCGTTCGGACGGCAAGGATGCCATTATTGCCGACTATGCCCGGCGCGTCGGATTGCCGATCGCAGGGCGCATTCCATTCAAACGGGAATACGCCGAAGCCTATTCCGGCGGCGGGATCCTGGTGGAAACGTTCCCGGAATTGCGCGCCAACCTGCTGCAGATTTTCGATCGCCTGGCGACCGCCACCCCCCCGGCGCCGGCGGAAGAGCCGTTTGCCGTCTCCCCTGGCATTCCGCCGCCGTTAGCTGCGGGCAATGCGGATGATTACCGGGAGATCACCGTCATCAGCGGCAAGGGCGGCACGGGGAAAACCACGGTGGTGGCATCCTTGGCCCATCTGGCGCATAACAAGATTATGGCTGATAATGATGTGGATGCCGCCGATTTGCATCTGCTGCTGACCCCGGTAGTGCGCGAGCAGCATGATTTTATCGGTAGCGCCAAGGCGGAGATCATCTCCGACAAGTGCATCGGCTGCGGTAAATGCGCGCAAGTTTGCCATTTCGACGCGATCCATTTTGACGGCTCCGCCAATGACATTGTCGGTTTGACATACCGGATTGACCCCCTGGCCTGCGAAGGTTGCGGGCTGTGTCCCATGGTTTGCCCGGTTGAGGCGATCCGCAAAACGCCGAATGTCACCGGTCAATGGTATATCTCCAGCACGGATTTCGGCCCGATGGTCCACGCCCGCCTGGGCATGGCCGAGGAAAATTCCGGGCGGCTGGTGGCGCAGGTGCGCCGGCGCGCCGCGGAACTGGCCGGCAAATTGAAGCAGAGTTTGATCCTGGGCGATGGCCCTCCGGGCACGGGCTGCCCGGTGATCGCCTCGGTCTCCGGCGCCGACCTGGTGTTAATCGTTACCGAGCCGACAGTCTCCGGCGTCCATGACATGGAGCGGGTGCTCCAACTGACGCGGCATTTCCAGGTGCCGGCAGCGGTGGTGATCAACAAGGCGGACTTGAACGCGGAACAGGCCGGCCGCATCGAAAAAATTGCGCGGGAGCATAATGCGCGGGTGATTGGCCGCATACCATTCGACCGCGCGGTCAACGACGCCTTGATGGCGGGTAAAACCGTCATTGCCCATGGCTCCAGCCCGGCCGCTGACGCCTTGCGCGCTGTCTGGCATGCATTGGAGGCGGAACTGGCGCAGTTGCGCGGCGGTTGAAACGCGGCGTTGAGGTCCGGGCGCATGCCTGGTGCCGCGCACATGGCGGCCGGCCGGCTTGGAAGACGGAGATTGGCAATATATGACTCAAAACATGGATCAGGACGACTCGTATTTCGGGCGGATGAACGACCCGGTGGCTTCGGCGTCGCTCACGGGGCCGTGCGGCGACACAATGGAATTTTACCTGGCGATCCGCAACGACCTTATCGCAGACGTTAAATACTACACGCAGGGATGCGGCAACACCCGGAATTGCGGCCGCGCCGTCGCCCGCCGGGCGCAGGGACGCAAAATCACCGACGCCCTTTCAATCAGCGCCGGGGAAATCATCCGTTCCGGGGAATGCGAGCCGGCGGCCGGACGGCATTGCGCCATTCTGGCGGTCAGCGCCTTGTATCGGGCAATCGCTGATTACTTGCTGGCGCCGTAACTTTTATCGTCAAACCGCGGATTAACAGGAGCGAAAAATGCGTAAAACGGATGTTTTGATTGTTGGCGGCAGCGCGGCCGGCGCCACGGCGGCCGTCACCGCCCGGCGGCATTACCCGGACAAGGAAGTCTTGTTGGTCCGCAAGGAGGAAAAAGTGCTGATTCCCTGCGGAATTCCCTATATTTTCGGCACTTTGGGCGATCCGTCAAAGAACATCATTCCCGACGCCATGCTGACCAGGGATGGCGTCAAGATTGCGATTGAAACGGTTGAAAAACTTGATGCCGTCAAGTTGGTGGTAACTACGGACAAGGGCGAGATTGGCTGTGAACGGTTGGTTTGGGCCGCCGGATCCATGCCTGGGAGCTTGCCGGTGCCGGGGTTCGATCTGGATGGCGCATTTCCCATCTTGAAGGATGTTGACCATCTTGCCGCATTGCAAAAAAGATTACAGTCAGCCGCCAATGTGGTGGTGATTGGTTGCGGTTTCATCGGGATTGAGTTTGCCGATGAAATCAACAAACTGGGCGGCAAGAAAATCACCGTGCTGGAGATTGCCCCTTATTGCCTGAGCCTCGCGTACGACGAGGAGTTTTGCGCGGAAATGCAGGCGTTGATAAAATCCCGGGGCATTGATGTGCGCACCAATGCCAAAGTTGCCGCGATCCAAGGCGCGGAGCGGGTTGAATCGGTGAAATTGACCAGCGGCGAAGTTATTCCGGCGGATGTGGTGATTTTTGGCGTGGGGGCGGTGCCGAATGTTGAAATGGCCAGGACCGCCGGCCTGAAGCTTGGTCCGACCGGCGCCATTGCCGTTGATCGCGCCATGCGCGCCTCGCATAAAAATGTGTTCGCCTGCGGCGATTGCGCGGAAAAGATATCTTTTTTCAGCGGGCGTCCCAGCCCCTTGCGCTTGGCGTCTATTGCCACTTTGGAAGCGCGCATTGCCGGCGCCAATCTGTTCAGCACCCGGCGCGAACACGACGGGACGGTGGGGGTTTGGTCAACCGCCATCGGCGATTTGGCCATGGGCACGGCTGGATTTACAGAAGGGGCGGCGCAGCAAAATGGCTACGATTGCGTATCCGTGGAGGTGGAAGGTCCCAACCGGCATCCGGGCGGCATGCCAGGCGCCGCGCCCACTAAATTGAAACTGGTTTTTGAAAGGCATACCGGAACTTTGCTGGGCGGTCAGGTGCGGGGCAATGCTTCCGCCGGGGAGATCATCAATATCATCGCCGCCTGCATCCAGAAACGCATGCTGGCCGAGGACATCGCCACCTTCCAGATGGGCACACATCCTGCATTGACGGCCTCGCCCATCGCCTATCATCTTGTCAATGCGGCTGAAATGGCCATCGCCCGTATGCGCCGGTGCTAGGAGGCAAACATGTTGCGGCAAATGCTAAAAAGCAAAATCCATCGCGCGGTTATCACCGACGTCGCACTCAATTACGAGGGCAGCATCGCCTGCGATCCGGACTTGTTACGCGCTGCCGATATTCTGCCCCGGGAAAAAGTGCTGGTGGTTAATTTGAACAACGGCGCCCGGTTCGAAACTTACGCCATTGCCGGCGTGGAAAATCGGATCGGCCTGCGCGGCGCCGCCGCCCGCCTGGGGCAGCCGGGCGACCTGGTGATCATAATGGCTTTTGGCTTGATGGATGACGCCGAAGCCGCCGCGCGCCAGCCGGCGGTGGTGCTGGTTGGCGGCGACAACCATCCGATAATACAGCAGAAGAAGGGATGATTCAGCATGCCGACTTATGAATATGAATGTAAAAGTTGCGGGCATCATTTTGAAAAGTTCCAGGCAATGTCGGCGGCCCAGATTAAAAAATGCCCCGAATGCGGCCAAGCGGTCCGGCGTCTGATCGGCCGCGGCGCGGGCGTGATTTTCAAGGGCGGCGGTTTCCATGCCACGGATGATGGCGCCGGCGCCGCTTGCCCCCTGGAATCAACCGGACGGACTTGCTGCGGCCGCGCGTCCCGCTGCGATACGCCGCGGTGCGCGGATTGATTGGGCGCTGTGGATTATTTCCGGATTTACTGGAATTGAGAGTGATGTTGATGCATAAGCGATATAAATATGTTTTCGGGCCGGTGCCCTCGCGGCGCTTGGGTCGTTCGTTGGGCGTGGACCTGGTGCCCTTCAAGCATTGTTCCTACGATTGCATTTATTGCCAACTGGGGCGCACCACCCGCAAGACGATCGAGCGCCGGACCTTTGTGCCGCTGCGTTCGATCCTTGCGGAATTGCGCCGCAAGTTGGAGGAATGCCGTCCGGATTACATCACCCTGTCCGGGTCCGGCGAGCCGACGCTTTACCGGCCGCTGGATCGGTTGATCGGCGGGATCAAGCAACTGACGAAAATTCCCGTGGCGGTTTTGACCAACGGTTCCCTGCTGTGGCAACCGGCGGTGCGGCGGGAACTGCTTTCAGCCGATTTGGTGGTGCCGTCGCTGGATGCCGGCGATGACGCCGCTTTCCAGAATGTCAACCGGCCGCATCCGGACATTGCTTTTGACCGGATGGTTGAGGGATTGATCCAGTTCCGGGAGGTTTACCGCGGGACGCTCTGGCTGGAAGTTTTCATCCTGGGCGGTATGACGGCCATTGATTCCGAGGCGGCCAAGATCGCCAAAATTGCGCGGCGCATCCGGGCTGACCGCATCCAACTCAATACGGTCACGCGCCCGCCGGCGGAAGAATTCGCGTTTCCTGTCCCGCGGGCGCGCATGCTTAATCTGCGCCGGCTGTTCGGCCGGCGCGCGGCGGTGATTGCTGATTATCGGGCGCCAGCCGGGCCGGTGGCCGGCGCGGGGGATGAAGCAGCCGTTATGACAATGCTGGCGCGCCGTCCCTGCACACTGAAGGATATTGCTGATGGGTTGAATTTGCATTCAACGCAGGCGGGCAAATTGCTTGAGCATTTACTGACCGATCACAGGGTGGAAGAGCAGCGGGTGGGTTGTAAGGCTTATTATCAAATCCGCGCCCGGTCGCGAAGCTCCGGCGGGAATTCGGCCGGTGGCAGGCTTTAATGTTCAGACATGTTATTTTAGAATTGCGGCGGCATGCTCCTTACACGGCGCTGGGCACTTTGTCCGGAGTCGTGATCATGGCGCTGCTGGCGTTGTTCCGGGTTCCACAGACGGTTTCCGAGGGGCTGTTCTGGTTCGCGCATCCCCTGCATGTGCTCTTGAGCGCGTATGTTACCGCCTCAATGTATCGCATGCACGCCCGGGGCGGGATTGTTCCGACATTTATCATCGGTTATGTCGGATCGGTAGGTATTGCGACTTTGAGCGATTCGATCATTCCGTTTTTTGGCGAATGGATGCTCCAAATGCCCAATCGGGAATGGCATGTGGGTTTCATTGAGAAATGGTGGCTTGTCAATCCCCTGGCGCTGCTTGGTATTGCCCTTGCGTATCCATGGCCCAAGACCCGGCTGCCGCATGCCGGCCATGTATGGCTCAGCACATGGGCGTCCCTGTTTCACATGTCCATGGCAATTCAAATACAGATTGCCCCGATATCCATGTCCATTATCGCCGTTTTTCTGTTCCTGGCGGTTCTGCTGCCTTGCTGCGCCAGCGACATTATTTTTCCTCTGCTGTTCGTTCACGAATGCTGTCCTGGGCGGCGTAAGGAGAAAAGTTGATTGAAATTGGCGCGCGCTTCGGGCAGGTTCCGGGTGTTTACGGTAAAATTATTAGTTTGAGCTGTTGCAATGACTGAAAGAGAAAAAAAATGGCAGGAAATCCGTTTGAAACGGATCAGGGAATGGGAAAACGGACGTAAATACGCCGATTTCGTGGATCATGACTCCATTCTTGCGCTTTTGGAGCGGAAACGGAATCCGGATGTCCGGGAGGCTATGGAAATAGTGGAAAAATCGCTGCATAACGCCCATTTTGGAACCTTGCTCAGCGCGGAGGATACGGCGATCTTGGTTAATTCCCGCGATCCGCAGGTCTGGGAAGCCGTGTTCGATGCGGCCAACCGAATTAAACGCATGGTTTACGGCAATCGGATCGTGCTGTTCGCGCCGCTTTACATTTCCAGCGTTTGCGTCAATAATTGCCTTTATTGCGGTTTCCGGGCCGGCAATCCCGATGTGGTCAAGCGCATCCTGTCACCGGAAGAATTGCGCTGTGAATTGCGCGAATTGTTGAAAGTGGGACATAAACGCCTGATATTGGTTTATGGGGAACATCCCGACAGCGATCATGAATTCATTTGCCGGACGGTGAGGGAGACTTACGCCATAAAACTGGGACACGGCGATATTCGGCGCGTTAACATCAATGCGGCGCCGTTGTTCGAGAATGAATACCGGATGGTCAAATCCGAGGGCATCGGCACCTACCAGATATTCCAGGAGACCTACCATCGTCCGACTTATGAGAACTTACACCCGCGCGGGACGCTTAAGGGCGAATATGATTGGCGGCTTCTGGCGATGCATCGGGCGCAATCGGCGGGGATTGATGATGTAGGATTGGGTGTTTTGTTCGGCTTGTATGATTGGCGGTTCGAGTTGTTGGGGCTTTTGGCGCATGCCGCGGCGTTGGAGCGGGAATTCGGCATCGGCCCGCATACCATTTCATATCCGCGCATGGAGCCGGCGGTCGGCACGCCGTTTGCCACCAATTCTTCCTGGCGGGTCAGCGATGATGATTTCCGCAAGATTGTCGCGGTGATCCGCTTGATGTGTCCGTATACCGGGTCCATACTCACCGCCCGCGAGCGGCCGGAACTGCGCCGGGAGGTCATGCGCTTGGGCGGCGTTTCTCAAATGGACGCCGGATCCCGCATTGGGGTAGGCGGGTATTCGCAAATGGAGCAGGAACACTTGCCTGACCGGCAACAATTCATCCTCGGCGATACGCGCAGCCTGGACGATTTCATCCGGGATTTGTGCCAGGACGGCTATCTGCCTTCTTTCTGCACCGCCGGTTACCGGGAAGGACGCACCGGGGCAAATTTCATGCCGCTGGCCAAGCACGCTACGGTGAAAAAATTTTGCATTGCCAACGGTATTTTGACTTTTCAGGAATATCTGTTGGACTATGCGTCCGATACCGTGCGGTGGATGGGAACCGAACGCGTTTTGCCGGCATATCTGGCTTGGCTGGATCAGCGCCTGCCGGAAATGGCCGGCAAGGTGCGCGATAATTTGCAACGCATGCAGAATGAAGAAAAGCGGGATTTGCGGTTCTAAAACAAGGGAGGAATCAACAATGGCAGCATTACCTGAAAAAGTGCGGCAGGCGTGGGCGGACCGGGATGGTCCGGCAATTCTGGCGACGGTTGACGCGGATGGTACGCCCAACATAATTTATGCCAGCGCCGTAGGCATGTTTGGCGATGACCGCATTGTGGTGGCCGATAATTATTTCGACAAGACCCGCAAAAACATCCTGCGCGGCAGTAAGGCCGCCCTGCTGTTCATGACCAAACAGCGCAAGGCGTATCAGGTCAAAGGGGGCCTGGAATATCACCAGTCCGGACCGGTATTTGACAGCATGAAAAAATGGAATTCGCCGAAACATCCCGGGCGTGCCGCCGCGGCGTTGCAGGCGGAAACGATTTATTCCGGCGCGGACCGGATTGTTTGACGCCCAGCCGCGAGCGCTGATGACGGATTGATAATTGATGATCAAGAATCCGATAATACGCTGGGTGCGACGGGAGTATTTGCACGCTTTTCATGCATTGCACCCGGCATCGCGCCGGAAATCTGTCCATTGGCATGAAGCGGAAGGGCCGGAGTTTCTGCTGCAAATCGGCGTTACCCCGGGAGATGTCCTGCTGGATTTCGGCTGCGGACCGGGCTATTTTTGCCTGCCTGCCGCCCGGGTGGTCGGGGCTGAGGGTTGTGTTTATGCGGTGGATAAAAATCCGCGGGTATTGCGTCAAGTCCGGCGGCAGGCCGCCGCGTTCAATTTGCCTAACCTGCGTACGGCAGCCAGTTTACCTTCGGCGGCGGAACAACTCAACGGCCAGCCTTGCAATTTTATCCTGTTTTACGATATGCTGCACTTCCTGGACGGGCCCGCCCGCCGCGCTTTATATGCGGGAGCGCGCGGCATCCTGGGGGGAAAAGGGCGGCTGTCGGTCCATCTCAAGCATGTCAAGGGTGATGAGCCCGGGCGGTTTTTCGCGGAGATGACCGCCGATGAAGTGGCGCGTGAAATCGAAATGGCGGGGTTTTGCCTGTTCCAGAAAATTCCCGCCAGGATTTGGCATTCACACGCCGCCGTTGAGAGCATGGTTTGGAATTTTATTAAACGGGAATAATTGGGTTATGAACGTTGCAGTCCTCGGCGCCAGCAATAAACCGGAGCGTTACAGCAACATGGCCGTCAAGTTGCTTCAACAAAATGGGCATGCGGTTTTCCCGGTCAACCCCGCTTTGCCGGATATTGACGGCATCAGGGTTTTTGCCAGACTGGGCGATATTCGGGCGCCCATTGATACCGTGACGGTATACCTGGGCGCGGAGCGTTCCAATGCGCTGGCGGCGGAGATTCTGACGGCGCGGCCACGGCGGGTGATTTTCAATCCCGGCGCGGAAAATCCGGAGTTGGCGGCGCAATTGCAGGCGGCGGGGATCGAAGTCGTGCAAGCCTGCACCCTGGTGCTGTTGAAGACCGGCGGTTTTTAATTTCCATGCAAACCACCTTGGCATGTATCCCCTGTTTCGTGCGTCAGATCAACGAGGCCATGGCGCTTTGCGGCGTGGAAGAGGCGCGGGGTGCGGAAATCATGCGCGGTTTGCTGCGCGAACTGGCGGATAGCGATTGGCAGGTCGCGCCCGTGGCGCTGGCCCAGCGTTTGCACCGCCGGATACGGGAGTTGGTGCAGCGCCCCGATCCGTATTTGACCGTGAAGGATCGCATGAACCGACTGGCGTTGGAATTGTTGCCGGAATTGCGCCGCCAGGCGGCGCAACAGCCGGATCCCGCCGAAGCGGCGGTGCGGGTCGCCATTGCCGGCAACCTGCTCGATTCGGGCGCCAAAACATCGCTGACCGACGCGGAAGTCCGCGCCGCCATGGACCGGGTGTTTCATGACCGTCTGCGCGGCAGTGTGCCGGCGTTGCTGCGCGCCGCCGGGCTGGCGCGCCAGATTCTTTTTCTGGCCGATAATGCCGGAGAAATAATTTTTGACCGCATGCTGATCGAACTGTTGCCGGCGGAGAAAATGTTTGTCGCCGTGCGCGGCCGCCCCATCATCAATGACGCCCTGATGGCGGATGCCGAAACGGCCGGGTTGCCGGAAATCGTCCCGGTGCTTGACAACGGCTCCGATGTGCCGGGAACAATCCTGTCGGATTGTTCTGAGGAATTTCAGCGGATTTATGCGGACAGCGATTTGATCATCGCCAAAGGCCAGGGCAACTACGAGAGCCTCAGCGACACTGATAAGCATATATTTTTCCTGCTGCGGATCAAATGCCCGCTGGTGGGCGGGCATGTCGGCGCCGATGCGGGCGATATGGTGATTTATGAGCGAAACGCGTTTCGATTTTGACCGGATGGCGGACACTTACGACACCTGGTATGCCACCGCGGCCGGGCGGCGCCAGGATGCCGCCCAGAAACAGTTGATCGGCCGCCTGCTGCCGGATGCCGGGGCCGGCCGGCAATTGCTGGATGCCGGCTGCGGCACCGGCCATTGGAGCGTGTTTTTCGGGGAACTGGGGTTTCGTGTGGCTGGCATCGACCTTTCGCGGAAAATGATCGCAGCGGCGCGGGCGCGGCAGGCGGCTAATTGCCGGTTCAGCGTGGGGGATGTCATGCGCCTGCCTTACAAGGATGGCCGGTTCAATGTCGCCTGCGCGATTACGGTGATGGAATTCGTACCGGACGTGCAAAAGGCCTGCGAGGAAGTTTTGCGCTGCCTGAAGCCCGGCGGCTGCATGGTGGTCGGCGCGTTGAACCGCCTGGCGGCGATCAACCGACAGCGCGCCGCCGCCGGGGCCGAGCCGTTCGCCTCGGCGCACATGTTCACGCTGGCCGAGCTCCAGCAATTCCTGGGGCAATTCGGCAATGTGACCATCGGCATCTCCATGGAAAACAACGGCCGGCCGGGCGCGGGCCGGCGCGCCGGAACTTCAGCGGCCGGCGCCCTGATCGCGGCGCGGGTGGATAAATTATGAAAAACAAACAATACCGCGTGGCCATTCAACCCCAGGGCAGACATGTGTATGTGCTGCCGGGCACAATCCTTTTGGAAGCCGTCGCCGGCAGCGGCGTGGTGCTGGATACGCCGTGCGGCGGGGCCGGCACCTGCGGCAAATGCCGCGTGCGGGTGACTGCTGGAACCGCGGCCCCGGCGGGCGCAGATATCAAGACGTTCACCCCCGCGGAACTGGCGGACGGCTGGCGGCTGGCCTGCCAGTTGCGCGTGCAGAGCGATTTGACCGTGGATGTTCCGGACTCGTCATTGTTTGCCGATCAGCACCAGATTCTCGCGACCGCCGCCGGCGGCACCATCGAAGTCGCGCCGGCCATCCGCAAGCGTTACCTGGAATTGGCGGCGCCCTCGCTGGAAGACCCCACGCCGGACCTGCTGCGGCTGGAAAAATCCGCCGGCGCCTTCAAAACCGACATGCGCGTGCTGCGCCAACTTCCGGCGCGTTTGCGCGGATGCGATTTCAAGGGCACGGCGGTGCTGGCCGATAATTTGCTGATTGATTTCGAGCCGGGCAACACCGCGGCGCAGGTGTATGGCGCGGCCTTCGACCTGGGGACAACCACGCTGGTCGGCGCCATGCTGGATTTGAACACCGGGCAGCAGCGCGCGGTGGTCTCGCGCATGAACCCGCAGATCCGGTTCGGCGATGATGTGCTTTCCCGCATCCGGCATGCCTCCTCCTGCGCCGAGTGCCTGGAAGATGTCCAGAAGGCCGTGACGCATGAGATGTCCACCATTCTGGAAACGCTCTGCCGCGAGGCCGGCGTGGAACGCCGGCATGTGTATGAAGTGGCCGTCGCCGGCAACACGGCCATGCAGCAGATTTTCTGCGGCATAGATTCCCGCGCCCTGGGCGAGGTGCCATTCGTGGCGTCGCACGCCCGCGGTCTGCTTTTCCCGGCGCGCGACATCGGGTTTCCCGTTGCGCCGTGCGGGATGGTCTATGTCTTCCCCGTCATCGGCGGCTTTGTCGGCGGCGACACCACCGCCGGCATCCTGGTGACCCGCATCCTGGAACGCGAAGGGCCGGTGCTGATGGTGGATATCGGCACCAACGGCGAAATCGTCCTGGCCCATGCGGGCCGGATGTGGTGCGCCTCCACCGCCGCCGGACCCGCCTTTGAAGGCGCGCGCATCGCCTGCGGCATGCGGGCCGCGCGCGGCGCCATTGAAAAAGTCGTCTTTAATGACGATGTCCAGTTGGGCGTCATCGGCCAGGCGCCGCCCAGCGGCATCTGCGGCAGCGGGCTGATCGACCTGGTCGCCGAGTTGCTGAATGCGGGCATCATTACCCCGGAAGGCCTGATCTGCGCGCCGGCGGAATTGCCCGCCGGCCTGCCGAAAAACCTGGCCCGGCGCGTGCGCGTCAATGGCGACGGCGCGGCGGAGTTTCTGCTGGCCGCGCGCGCCCGCGGCCAGGCCGAGGAGCCGGTGGTGCTGACGCAGCGCGATGTGCGCGAGGTGCAACTTGGCGCGGGCGCTATCCGCGCCGGCGTCGCCATCCTGCTGAAACATGCGGGCATCGAGGCGGAAGCGTTGAAGACGGTGCTGCTGGCGGGCGGATTTGGCAATTTTATCCGGCGCAACCATGCCCAGCGCATCGGGCTGCTGCCCCAGGGGGTTGCCCATGAAAAAATCGTTTACGTCGGCAACGCCTCGCTCAGCGGCGCACAGTGGGCGCTTTTGAGCGTCGCCGCCCGCAAACGCGCCGAAACGCTGGCCCGCCAGGCCGAACATGTGGATTTGTCGCGCGACCCGGAATTTCAAATGGTGTTCGCCGAATCCATGATCTTTCCGGAAACATGACATCCCTGAGCACAACTTCCGCATCGGTTGACGCCGTTAAGGGCGCCACTTTAAAGGAGCGGGCGCAAATGGTGCTGGCCACCCTGGGGCGCACGCCGGCGGAAATCAACCGGGCGTTCCGGCGGTTGGCGAAACTCCATCACCCGGATGTCCGGGGCGGCGATGCCGTTAAATTCAAGCTGATCAATGAAGCCTGCGAATTGCTGCTGGCAGGTAAAATTTCAAAAATTCCGTTGCTGGCGAATGCGGCATTGATCCTGAGGATGACGGGCCGCCGCGCCGCGCCGTTGCTGGATTACCAGCAGATCTGGGAAGAATATCAACGCTGGCACGATCAGAAATTCCATGACGGCGACTGGTTTTATCCCGGATCGCCGGATGCCGGACGCCGGGTGCGGAAAACCAGATCAAACAGGAGACCGCGCGCATGACCATCCTGATAGTTTTTAACCGCGAACCCTATGACGGCACGGATGTAACCTGGAATGGTCTGCGGCTGGCCGGGCAATTGCAGCGCAATGGACACGCAGTGCGGATTTTTCTGATGAACGACGCCGTTGACCTCGCGCGGGACGCCTGCCGCCCAACGGCCGGGTACGACCAGGATTTGTCCGCCATCCTGAAGGAATTGACCGCGCAGGGTGTGCCGGTCAAGGTCTGCGGCACCTGCATGGCGCGTTGCGGCATTTATAAAAACCAGCCGTATTTTGACGGCGCGGCCAAATCCACCATGGCGGAATTGGCGGCATGGGTGGCGGAGAGCGACAAGGTGTTGACTTTTTAATGGAGGAAAATATATGAGCATCAGACCGGAAGTTTGGCCGTTTCTCGTGGCCGTGTCGCTGTTCTTTGGCGTGGTTGCCATGATCCTGGCGCGGCGCGCCAGGAAACGCACCGCTGTCCTGATCGTCTGCGGCATCCTGGAACTCGTCGGCTTGGCGTATTTCTTGTATTTCTTCCGCGATCCCGAGCGCACACCGCCCGGGCGCAATGATCTCGTGGTCGCGGGCGCCGATGGCCGCATTGCAGCCATCAAGGATGTGGTTGAGGGGGAATACCTGCAAACCAATTGCGTGCGCATCAGTATTTTCCTCAGTTTGTTTGATGTGCATGTCAACCGCGCGCCCATTGCCGGCCAGTCAACGTTCCTCGGGTATTTTCCCGGGCGGCATCTGTTCACCTTCCAGGAAAAATCATCGGATGTCAACCAGCATAACAAGATTTTGATCGAGGGGGAAAAGACCCGATGCCTGATCACCCAGATCGTCGGCCCGGTGTGCCGGCGGGTGGTTTACTGGCCGGATCATGAGCGGGCGGTCGCCTTGCAGCAGGGCGACCGTATCGGCATGATGAAATTCGGTTCGCGCCTGGATATGTATTTCCCCAAGGATGACGTGGAAGTGGCGGTGGCGCTGGGTGAACAGGTCCGCGCCGGCGAGACCATCATTGCGCGCATCGCCGCCCGCGGGGAAAAGATTCCCAAATGATCAAGATCACCATCGTGGCCGAAAATACCGCCGCCCGGGCGGGCGTACTGGGCGAGCATGGCTTGAGTTTCTGGATTGAAACGCCGGCGGCGCGGTTGCTCTTTGACGCCGGCCCGGCGCTGTCGTTCCGGCATAATGCCGGCGCGCTGGGGATTCCCCTGGGCCGGGCGGATGCGGTGGTGCTCAGCCACGGCCATGATGATCATACCGGCGGCTTGTCATGGGCGTTGCCCCGGATGCCGGATGCAAAGATATTTCTGCATCCCGACGCCTTGCAGCCGCGCTTCAGCCTGCGCGGGCAAGCGCATCCCATCGGCATGCCGGCCGATGCCCGCGGCGCTCTCAAGGCGCGTGCAAGCAGCCTGGTTTGGACAGCGCGCCCCGCGAAAATTGCCGCGGGCATTCATGTCACCGGGGCCATTCCGCGCAAAAGCGAGTTGGAGGATACGGGCGGGCCGTTTTTCCTGGATGCCGGCGGCACACAACCTGATCCGATTTCCGACGATCAGGCGCTCTGGCTTGAAACTCCCTCCGGCCTGATCGTGGTGCTGGGATGCGCGCATGCCGGCGTGATCAATACCGTTGAATATATCCGGAGTATGGCCCCGGGGCGCCCGGTGCGAGCATTGCTGGGCGGCATGCACCTGGGCGCGGCCTCGCCCGACCGCCTGGATTGGACCGTCAAGGCATTGCAGAAATTACTGCCGCGGCAATTGTCGCCCATGCACTGTACGGGTTTGCCGGCGGTCGCCGCTTTGTGGCAGGCCCTGCCGGGACGTTGTCTTGCGGGCGGCGCGGGCGTGTGTTTTGAGTTTAGCGATTCATTGAAATAAAAGGATACAATCATGATTGACGGATGTAAGAATAATACGGGCGCCTGCGCCCAGAAGCAGCGCCCAGCTCCCGGCGCGGACGCCAAAACCCTGGATGAATTTTTGGAGCATGAACAGCTGCGGGAACGCCTGGGCAGGATTCGCCATAAAATCATGGTGATGTCCGGCAAAGGCGGGGTTGGCAAGAGCACGGTGGCGGTCAACCTGGCGGTGTCGCTGGGATTGGCCGGCCGCCGGGTCGGCATCCTGGATGTGGATATTCACGGGCCCAGCATTCCGCAGATGCTGCACCTGGAAGACGCACGGGTGCAGTCGGATGGCGACGGTTTGCAGCCGGTAGCGCATGCCGGGTTGAAGGTCATGTCCCTCGGGTTTCTCTTGAATAACCGGGATGACGCGGTGATCTGGCGCGGCCCGCTGAAGATGAGCGTCATCAAGCAATTCCTTAAGGATGTGGCCTGGGGCGACCTGGATTACCTGATCATTGATTCGCCGCCGGGCACGGGCGATGAGCCGCTGTCAGTGGCGCAACTGGCGGCGCCGGTGACCGGCGCGGTGATCGTCACCACGCCCCAGAGCGTGGCCACCGCCGATGTGCGCAAGTCCATCAATTTTTGCCGGCAATTGAAAATGCCGGTGCTGGGCGTGGTGGAAAACATGAGCGGATTCGTCTGCCCGAAATGCGGGGAAGTGTCTTATATTTTCAACTCCGGCGGCGGGGAGAAAATGGCCGAAGCCATGCAAGTCCCGTTTCTGGGGCGCATTCCCATTGACGCCAACGTCGGCCTGGCGTGCGATGCCGGCGCGCCGTTTGTCTATCATTACAGCCGCACGGAAACGGCCAAGGCCTTTGAGCGGGTGATTGCGCCGGTCCTGGCGCTGTCCGAAAATGGTTCAAACAAAAACTCGGAAACGCAAATTAACAATGGGGAGCAAGACAACATGAAAATTGCCATTCCAATGGCTGATGGAAAACTGTGCCTGCATTTCGGTCATTGCGAACAGTTTGCCCTGATTGAAGCCGATCCGCAGTCCAAAAAAATCATCGGGCGCAAAGACCTGACGCCGCCGCCGCATGAGCCGGGGGTGCTGCCCAAATGGCTGCATGAACAGGGCGCGAACATGATCATCGCCGGCGGGATGGGGCAACGCGCTCAATCCCTGTTCGCGGAGCATGGCATCAAGGTAGTTGTGGGCGCATCCGGCGATACGCCGGACAAATTGGTCATATCCTATCTTGACGGAAGCCTTGTTTCCGGAACCAATGTCTGTGACCATTAAAACAGTGTTTGAAAATCGCGTTGTTTACGCCTGAATTTTGCACTGCGCCAGGTTTGGCGTTGCTCGAAACTTGGTTGTTGAAATTGATCTTATTTGTCATGTCCACAAACAACGGGAAGGAATGTATATGAAAGCCATCCGCACCGCTGAAGCCCCGGCGGCAATCGGTCCATACAGCCAGGCAATCGCGGAGGGCGCCTTGCTTTTTACGTCCGGGCAACTGCCCCTTGACCCGGTCACGGGTGAACTACGCAATAGTGATATTGCCACTGCCGCCCGCCAGGCCCTCCTGAACCTGCAAGCTGTGCTTGTTGCCGGCGGGGCCGGCATCAACACCGTGATCAAGACCCAGGTGTTTTTAAAGGATATGCGGGACTTCCAGTCCTTCAACAGTGTCTATGCTGGATTCTTCCATGAACCGTTTCCGGCAAGAAGTTGTATCCAGGTCGCTGCGCTACCCCGGGACGCGCTGGTGGAAATTGAAGCGGTTGCGGCGATAAAGAACGCGGCGGAATAAATGACTTGGATGGCTGCGCATAGCTGGCGCATAATTCCTTGAAATGTCAGAAGGCATATGATATGTTTTGTTTCACTTTATGAGTGAAACAATACTTGCGTTCTTGAATCAGGATGACCGGGCAACGGTCATCGCCCTGCAAGGTGGTAGCGGCTTTCAACGTCGAGTCCGGAGCTTGGGTCTGCAAGAGGGTAAGCTGATCCGCGTGGTGGCCAAACATCACTTTGCCGGCCCCTTGGTCGTCGAACTGAACCGGCGCCATATCACCATCGGGCGCGGCATGGCCCGGAAAATTACCGTTGCGCCGGCGCAATGAAAACCATTCTCCTGATCGGCGACCCCAATGTCGGCAAGAGCGTCCTCTTTTCCCGGTTGACGGGCGCGGACGTGATTGCTTCAAATTATCCCGGCACGACGGTGGACTACCTGAAGGGGCGGATGAATCTTCACGGGGAATCCGTGGAAATTATTGATGCCCCGGGCGTCTATTCGTTGGAAACGACCAACAAGGCGGAGACCGTCGCTGTTTCGCTGCTGGATCAAGCCGATCTGATCGTGAATGTCGTTGATGCCACAAGCCTTGAGCGCTGCTTGCTCCTGACGGTGGAACTGCTGGCCAAGCGCAAGCCGGTTGTCGTGGCGCTGAACATGTGGGATGAAGCCCAGCACTTGGGCATCCATATTGATGTCCGCGAATTAGAAAATGTTCTGCAAGTGCCCGTCGTGCCCACGGTAGCCATTACTGCCGAAGGTGTGAAGGAACTGGTCCAAAAACTGGGCGCGGCGAGGATTTCCAAATGTCATCAACCGGAAGGCGACGATCAGGTCTGGACGGAAATCGGGCGTATTGTCCGCCAGGTGCAGACCGTCACCCCGCGTCATCATAGCATCTGGGACCGGTTGACGGATGCCACGGTGCAATCCTATACCGGCTGGCTGGCGGCAGCGGTGGTGTTGCTGGCGCTCTTTTGGCTGGTCCGCATCGTCGGCGAGGGCCTCATTCGCTATGGTGTTGAGCCGGTGTTTGAGTTGTATCGCGTGCCGGTGGCCGCCTTGAGCCGCTGGCTCGGTGCCGGCTGGATGCATGACCTTTTAATTGGAATCTTGATTGACGGGCAAATTGATTATGTCCAGTCCATGGGTATTCTCACCACCGGTCTTTTTGTGCCGTTGGGCATGGTGCTGCCCTATATCATCGCGTTTTATCTGGCCCTGGCCGTGCTGGAGGATTCCGGGTATCTGCCGCGGCTGGCCACGGTGACCGACAACCTGTTTCATAAATTGGGGTTGCATGGCCACGGTATTATTCCTGTCTTGCTGGGCTTAGGCTGCAACGTTCCCGGCGTGTTGTCCGCGCGCATTCTGGAGACGCGCAAGCAGCGTTTTATTGCTGCCACCCTCGTCAGCGTGACCGTGCCCTGCATGGCGCAAAGCGCCATGATTTTCGGCGTGCTCGGCCATTATGGTTTGCGCTACATCCTGCTGGTTTATGGAGTGTTGGCGGCCGTGTTCATTCTGGTCGGGCTGGCGCTCAATAAAACAGCGCAAGGCGAATGTCCGGAACTGTTTTTGGATATTCCGCCGTATCGCTGGCCGAGCCTGTCAGCGGTTGCCAAGAAAACCTGGATGCGGGTCCGTTGGTTTGTGTCGGAAGCGGTGCCATTCCTTTTCCTGGGAATCCTGGCAATGGGCATCCTGAACGCTTTTGGCGTCATAGGTCATCTCTCCCGTTTTTTAACGCCGTTTATGCAAGCCTGGTTTGGCCTGCCCGGCGCGGCGGCGCCGGCTTTGTTAAGCGGTTTTTTACGCAAGGATTTAGCCGTGGGGATGCTTGTGCCTTTGGCGCTGACTCCCGCCCAACTGACCATCGCCGTGACGGTGCTTACTTTGTACTTCCCCTGTGTGGCCACGTTCGTTGTCCTGCTCAAGGAACTGGGCATCAAAGATATGCTGAAAGCCTTAGCCGTCATGATCTTGACGTCGCTGATTGTTGGCGGCTTGCTGCGCATGCTCCTCATTTGAACTGTCTTGATCCCTGAATATTGCACGAATATTGGCGTTTTCTGAAACTATGTTCGCGTAATCATATAGGTGACAGCAAGTAACTGTGTAAATTTTAATTTGCACGTTCTATTCTTGCTTTAAATCAATATGACGCCAATACTCGTGCAAAATTCAGGTATGCAATTTCAGGATATAGTGGAACAGGATTAATCGGCGGCGAACCCGCCGGAAAGGACAAACATGAGCATCCGACCGGAAGTCTGGCCGTTTATTTTGATTGTTTCGCTGTTCTTCGGAACGCTGGGGCTGATCCTGGCGCGCCGGGGCCGGCGCCGCGCGGCGGTGTGGCTTGCCGTCGGCATCCTGGAATTCGTCAGCCTGGCGTATTTGTTGTATTTCTTCCGCGACCCGGAACGCCTGTCGCCCGGCCGCGATGATATTGCCGTTGCCGCTGCCGACGGCGTCATCGCCGCCATTACCAATGTTTACGAGGGGCAATACCTGCAGACCAACTGCGTGCGGATCAGCATTTTCCTCAGCTTGTTTGATGTGCATGTCAACCGCGCGCCGATTGCCGGCCAGTCCAGTTTCCTGGGGTATTTCCCCGGGCGGCACCTGTTCACCTTCCAGGAGAAGTCATCGGATGTCAACCAGCATAATAAAATCCTGATCGAAGGCCGGCATACCCGCTGCCTGATTACCCAGATCGTCGGGCCGGTCTGCCGGCGGGTGGTCTATTGGCCGGACCATGACCGGCCCGTGCCGCTCCGGCAGGGCGACCGTTTCGGCATGATGAAATTCGGCTCGCGCCTGGATATGTACTTTCCGGAGGACGCCGTGGAAGTGGGGGTGGCGCTGGGCGACAAGGTCCGCGCCGGCGAAACGGTGGTGGCGCGCATTGACGCCGGGACGGGCAATCCTTGAAAGGGCGGCAGGCAAGCATTCATGATCAAAATCACGGTTATTGCTGAAAATACCGCCGCGCGGGCGGATGTGCTGGGCGAGCATGGGCTGGCTTTCTGGATCGAAACACCCGCGGGGCGGGTGCTGTTTGACGCCGGCCAGGCGCTTTCGTTCCGGCATAATATCGGCGCTTTGGGCATCCCGCTGGAACAGGCCGATGCCGTGGTTTTGAGCCATGGCCATTCGGACCATACCGGCGGCCTGGCCTGGACGCTGGCCGCCGCCGCGTCCGCGCGCGTCTGTCTGCATCCCGCCGCGCTGCTGCCGCGGTTCAGCCGCCACGGCGGCCGCCCGCGCGCGATCGGCATGCCGGAAGATGCCCGCGCCGCTTTGCAGAACTGCGGCCGCCGCCTGGAGCAGACGGCGCAGCCGGCCGAGATTCTCCCCGGCGTGCGCGTAACCGGTTTTGTTCCGCGGAAAAGCGAATTGGAAGATACCGGCGGACCGTTTTTCCTGGATGCCGCCGGCGTTCAGCCCGATCCGATTGAAGACGACCAGGCCTTGTGGCTGGATACGCCGGACGGCCTGGTCGTGGTGCTGGGCTGCGCCCATGCCGGTGTGATCAATACCCTGGAACATATCAGGAGCCTGGCCGGGGATCGCCCGCTCCGGGCCTTGCTGGGCGGCCTGCACCTGGGCGCGGCCTCGCCGGCGCGCCTGGCGTGGACCATCGCCGAGTTGCGGAAATGGCAGCCGCGGCAGCTTCTGCCCATGCATTGCACCGGGCTCCCGGCGTCGGCTGCTTTATGGAACGCCTTCCCGGGGTGCTGCGCCGCCGCGGGTGCCGGGGCAACGTTTGAGTTCTAAGGTCGGACCGCCCGGTCCGCCTTGATCCGGCGGATGCGCCGGAAACATTGGCGGCGGCTTACCTGGCCGGAACCCTGACCACCGGCGCTAACGTTTGCGATCATTGAGCCAGTGTGAAAACGCCGAGGGCGAGGCGAAGCCTAATTGATCGGATATTTCCTTCAGACTGAGGCCGTTGGCGCGCAACGCATTCGCTTTGCGCCGCCGGCATTGGTTGACGTAGGTGTGGACGGTCTGATGGGTTTCCTGTTTGAACAGGCGCAGAAAATGGAATTTGCTGTAGCCGGCCAGGTGCGCCAGGTGGTCAAGGTTGGCGTTGCGCCCGCCGGTATCCAGAATATGCCGCCGGATGGCGGCGATTTTACGGGCGAGCAACATCTGGCGATCCGGTAGTTTTTCCGCGCGCTGTGAGTTGTCGGCTATCAAGCCCGCCAGCAGGGCGGCCACCAGCGCCGTGAGGCGCAGGCGTAATTCCGCCGCCGGCATATGTTCGGCAGGCAGCGGCAAGGGGCAGGGCAATCCGCACTGTTCCAAGGTGATCATGCTGTTCACGCGGCCACTGTAACTGACACGGTTATGGCGGCCGGTGAGCGCGCGCGCCAGCACCTTGCCTTGCATGACTCCGATCCAGAGATGTTCAAAATCGCCATGGTCAGGCGGATAGCCGCAGGGGTGCGGTTGGCGGGGTAAGAATATGAAAATTGTTCCCGGACGGCAACGGAAGACTTTGCCGTCCAGGCCATACCCCCCGCGCCCGCGCAGCACCATCATGATGTCCAGGCAGGAATGTTCGTGCAGATGGGTGCGCAACCAGTTCTTCAGCGCCGGCGCCGGATTGGCGGTGGGCAGCGTATCGCATCCATGATAAATCAAGCGCCATGTAGCCGGGGTGGTTAATACCCGGCGGATTGCTGGATATCGCAGGAATTGGCGCATGATTAACTCTTCAGAAAATAAATCCTTAAAATTTAATGGCAGAACCATACTCCAGCGATAATCCCGTGTCAATTTCCGCTTTTCGCCGGCTCCATTCCTGTCAAAAAAACCGCAATTTCTTTCAACTAATCGCAATGATGAGCGCTTGCAGAAAAAACCATGGTTTGCCAGGATGATTCCCGGTAGATCGAAGCGGCCGGCGCCAGTTGGCCCGGATCGCGTAAAATGGATTGAAGGATGGTTTTTATGCAAAAAAAATCAGGAACAGTTCCGCGGCGGCAATCGAAGCTGACTCAGCACGCATTGGCGCTGGCCGGCGGCGCGCCGGCGGTGCGCGCCCAAGCCCCGGCCTGGCCGATGGCGGGTGACTTGGAAGTAGCCTGGATGGAAGGCGTGGTGCGCAGCGGCAAGTGGAGTTGGATGGGGCCGCATGAGACGGCGTTTTGTCAGGAATACAAAAGTTTTATCGGCAGCCGGCATTGCCTGTGCCTGGCCAATGGCACGGTGACCCTGCAATGCGCTTTGCAGGCGGTGGGAGTCAAACCGGGCGATGAGGTGATTGTGCCGGGTTTGACCTGGGTGGCCACGGCGCAGGCGGCCATGGATATTGGCGCGAATGTGGTGCTGGCGGATATCAATCCGGAAACGCTTTGCCTGGATCCGGGCGCATTTGAAAAAGCCGTCACGCCGCGCACCCGCGCGGTGATTCCGGTGCATTTGTATGGCTGCATGTGCGATATGGATGCCATCATGGCGATTGCGCGCCGGCATAGCCTGAAGGTGGTGGAGGACGTGGCGCATCAGCATGGCAGCCGCTGGCGGAACCAGGGCGCCGGCGCCATCGGCGATGCCGGCAGCTTTTCGTTCCAGCAGAGCAAACCGTTGACCTGCGGCGAAGGCGGCGCGGTGACGACCAATGACGATGAAGTCTATCGTATTGTGCATTGTCTGAAACAGGTCGGGTGGGGGCCGGATAGCAAGCCCGGGAACGAATATGGGCACAACTACCGGATCACCGAAATGCAGGCGGTATTACTGCGTGGCGGATTGCAGCGTCTGCCGGAACAGACTTGGAAACGCGAGGAGAGCGCGGCGTATTTGGCGGAGAAACTGGCGGCCATGGGCGGGCCGTTGCAGGCGGTCCCGCGCGATCCGCGCGTCACTCGCCAGGCCTATTATGCCATGACTTTGAAGTTCAATCCGCAACAGGCCGGCGGCCTTTCCAAGGACGATTATATCAAGGTCCTGGCTGCCGAAGGCTGCGGCGTGGGGAACACCTACTCCGCGGTGTATGCCAATCCGCTGTTGAATCTCTATGCCGCCACCAGCCCCGTGCCGTATCGCGATCCGAAAATAACGCAGAATTATCGCGAATTGAAACTCCCCGGCGTGGAACGCGCGGTGCATGCGACGGGGTTGGTGCTGATGCATAGGCATTTGCTGGGCGATCAGTCCTATCTCGATAATTTGCTCTTGGCCGTGCGCAAGGTGAATGATAGACTTCCCCAAGCCCGTAAAATCATCGCCAAGCAGCAAGCCGCCGCCGCAGCCGTCCAATCCGGCAGATGAGGGTTGCGGCGGCGGCCGCCGCAACCTGAGTTCGGCTATTGCAGCATTTCAATTCAATAAGTTAGCAAATTACACACTAAAGTTTAAAGGGTGAAGGGGTACGGTTCTAAAGTTTTATGCCGGAACAAATTTCCCCGGAACCCGGACATTTTTGAAAGAGACTCACTGAAAATGGCAACCGAAAACGATTCGAAAAATACGGCGATGAACGCCGGATCCGATTTGCGCGTCGGATTTTCATCCATCACGATTACACCTGCCGAACCGGTCTGGCTGTATGGGTATGCCTCTCCGCAGCGCCAGCAGCCCTATGCCGGCAAAATACACGATCTATATGTCAACGCCATGGCATGCGAAGATGCCGCCGGCGGCCGGGTGGTCCTCGTCACGCTTGATCTTTGCGTGATGCGCAAGCGCGAGGCGGAACAGGTCATGGCGCGTTTGATGAACCGGACGGGCTTGCCCCCGGAAAGAATTCTAATCAACCTGTCGCATACCCATTCCGGCCCGATGATCGGCACCGAAGACCCGCAACGGTACCCTTTGCCGCCTGTCATGCAGAGCAGGATTGCGGAATACACGCACTGGTTGATTGAGCGTGTCGCGGAGTCAGCCGCGAAGGCGCTGGCGGATTTGCGGCCGGCGGAGGTCAGTTGGGGCAGGGGCCGTGTGAGTTTCGTGCGCAATCGGCGCAAGTATGGCGAAGATGGACGCTACGCGGGTATGGGGGCCAATCCTGACGGTTACAGCGATCCCCGTGTAACAGTTTTACGGGTTACGGACCCCGACGGAACGATCCGCGGCATAATTAGCTCCCTGGCATGTCACGCCGTAACGCTCGGTCCTAAAAATCTCATGCTCTGCGGCGATTATCCCGCTTTCGCCAAGCATGATCTCGCGGAGCGGCATCCGCACGCCGTACCGCTGTTTGTGCAGGGGTGCGGCGCGGATGCCAATACTTATCCGCGCGCCACGCCGGATCAAATGGAATGGGCCCGGCGTCACGGCCGCGAACTTGCCGATGAGGTTGACCGCGTTATGGCCGGGCCCCTGGCGCCCGTCAGGGGCCCGATTGGCGCGGGCAAGGAATGGCTGGATTTGCCTTTGCTCCAACAATCCCGGCAGGAATTGGAGGCGGGCTTAAAAGGGCCGAGTTCGGTGGCGCAAGCAAATGCCCGCAGAATCATGGAACTGATTAACCGCGGCGAAATCCCGCCGGTCAGCCACCGCGCGATGGTCGGACTTTGGCGATTTGGCAATGATTTGACGCTCGTGGCCTTGCCGGGCGAGACGGTGTCGGGATACGCTGTCCGGATGGAGGAAATCGTCAATCCGGATCGACTGTGGGTGGCTGGTTACTGCGACGAAGTATTCGGCTACCTGCCTAACGCCGACATTGTCCGCGAGGGCGGCTATGAAAATCGCGGCCTGGTCCGCGAGGTCGGGCAATTCGATGCTGCGGTGGAAGATGTTGTGGTTGATGGTGTGCGCCGTTTGGCGCTTTCCGTGCATGTCTGATGCAATCATCCATGGTAAAAGGATAAAACCATGCGTGCGCCAAGCGAAGCTGGCGCATACCAAGCCGGCGAAGTCTATCGTATTATGCATTGCCTGAAACAGGTCGGGTTGGGGCCGGATAGCAAGCCCGGGAATGAATATGGGCACAACTACCGGATAACAGGCGGCGGCCCCTGAACCTGAGTTCGGCTATTGCGGCATTTAAATGAAAATATTAATCAAATTACGGATAAAAGCCGTGATTGCCGGGGTGGTGCCGGCGTGTTTGGCGTTGGCGGGGCAACCCGCGCAACCGGCCGATGGCTTGCGGTGGTTTCGCGGCCAGTTGCACGCCCATACCTATTGGTCGGATGGCCGGGGTTTCCCCGAGCAGGCCGTCGCGGCTTATCAGCAAAGCGGTTTTGATTTCCTGTGCATCAGCGATCATAACCGTTTTGCGGGTGATACGAATACCTGGCGCGAGGTGGCCGACAAGGAGGGCGGCTGGCCGCCGAAAGTCTTGCGCGCCATTTACGAAAACTATATCCGCGATTTTGGCCCGGCCGGGGTGGATGTTAAAACCAGGCCGGATGGAGCGGTGGCCTTGGTGCGGTTGAAGACCTTCCCGGAACTCCAGGCCCGATTCGAGCAGCCGGGGAAATTCATCCTCTTGCCCGGCGTGGAGTTGACCCAGAAACTCGGCGATCTTCACGTGCATTTGAATTACATCAATTTGCCGCGGGTGTTGCCTTGTATCCAGGATGCCCAACTGATCAAAAAAGTTCACCCGCCGCAAACTGTCGGCGGCTTGCTGACTTTGAACGCGGCCGAAGCGGCCCAGGCGGCCGCCGGGATGCGCCGGCCGTATGTTCTCATGCTGAATCATCCTTTCTGGCGCTTCCATGATATTGTGCCCGCGCATTTGCTGGAATGCCCGGCCATCCGGTTTTTTGAAATCTGCAATAGTGGCGCGGATTTCGCGCCTGATCCGGCGGCGGCCGGCGTCACACCGGACAAATTCTGGGATGCGGTCAACGCCTTCCGCTGCGCGGCGGGGCAGGATTTGCTGTACGGCGTCGGGTCGGATGACGCGCATTATTACGATGCGGCGCGCATCCATGGGAAGAATGGCGTGGGCGATGCCTGGGTGATGGTGCGGGCGGCGGAACTGACCCCGGAACATTTGCTCGCGGCCATGCAGGCCGGAGATTTTTACGCCACCTGCGGCGTGCTCTTGGAGGACGTCGCTTTTTCGCCTTCCGACCAAACCCTGCGGGTGCGGGTCCAAGCGGCGCCGGGCGCACAATACCGGATACACTTCATCACCACCAAACGGGATTTTGACCGGACGGTGTCGCCGCTTGCTGCTCCGGCCGAGAAAAAACGCCCGGCCCGGACCATCCCGATTTACTCGGATAGCATCGGCTGCGTCGTGAAGACAGTCGCAGGCTTGGAAGCGGAATATCGCCTGGCGGAGGATGATCTTTATGTCCGCGCGCGGGTGGAGTCAAGTCTGCCCGCCCGCATCACGCCGCCATTTCACCCCCTCGTGCAGACGGCCTGGACGCAGCCGTACAAGGCGGTGCAATGAATTTGTGCATGCTGAATTGCGCGAACCATGGAGAAATAGAATGCAACCGTTAAAAGTTGGTTTCGGACGGCAAGATGTAACCCCGCAACTGGGCGTGCGCTTGGGCGGGTACGGGGTCAAGGAGCGGCCGGCGGAAGAGATTTTGGACCGGTTGCATGCCACCGCGGTAGTTTTTGAGCAGGACGGGCTGCAGGCGGCGTTGATCAACCTGGACTGGATTTGCGTCGAGGAAAACGTGGTGGCGGATATCCGCCGGGAAGTCCAGCGGCGCACCGGCATTCCGGAGCAGCATATCACTGTGGCGGCCACTCACAGCCATTCCGTGCCGAACACCCTGAATTTCTGGGGCTGGGGCGAGGCGGAACAGGCTTATATTGATGCGGTGTTGCCCGCCATCGTGGAGTCGGTGGCGCTGGCCCATGCGGCTTTACAGCCGGCGCAGGTGGGGTTTGCCGCGACGGAGTGCCTGGCCGGAGTAAACCGCCGCGGGACCCTGGAGGATGGCCGGGTTAACTTTACGGGCGATCCGCGCGGATTTTTCGATCCGACGCTGACGGTGGCGCATTTCAAGGATCCTGCGGGCAAAGATATCGGCATCCTGGCGCATTACGGCGCGCATGGCACGGCCATGGGGTGCAACCGGATGGTATCGCGGGATTGGTGCGGCGTGATGAAGGACCGGATTGAATCACAGTTTGACGTGCCGGCGGCGTTTTTCAACGGCGCCATCGGCGATGTCGGCCCGCGCACCAACCGCCGGGTTGGCAACCGCCTGTCGGCCGGGCAGGGCGACGGCGTGCATGCCGTGCGCGAGGTCGGGTACCGCGCCGCCACCGATGCCATCCGGGCCTTGCTTTCCATCCGGGAATGGCGGAGTGACCTGCGGCTGCGGGTGCTGGTCGAGGAAATATTTTTGCCTTATGCTCCCCTCAAACCATTGGCGGACGCCCAGCGCGACCTGGAGCAATGGGCGCCGCAAAAGGACAAGTGGGGCTCCCCGATGTGCGAATACCGCTACAACCAGGCGGTGATTGAAGCGCATGGCCGGTCCCCGCTGCCAGGCCGGAAGTTCAGCCAGACCATCACCGCCATCGGACCGCTGGCCGTTGTGCCGATGCCGGGCGAGATGTTTTCCGGCATCAGCCTGCGCATCCGCGACGGCAGTCCGTTCCAGTACACGTTGTGCTGCAGCGTTACTAACGGATCACTGGCTTACCTGCCAGCGCGCGAAGCGCGCCATCGCGGCGGCTACGAAACCTGGGTCGGACGGGCCTGCGGCGCTTACCTGCTGGCGGACAATATTGACGATGCGCTGGTGGCGGAAAACCTGAAACTGCTGCGTAAAATTTAAAGCGGCATGGCGCATCGCTTCCCGGCTTTGCCCCCTCTGCCCCTTTCCTGATTCACCACGAAGGACACGAAGAGCACGAAGGGAAGGAATTATCCACAAAAGAACACAAGGAACGCGAAAGAACCAGATTCTGCCCCTCTGTGCCTTTGCTCCTTTGCCCCTCTGATCCTCTGCTAAATTCCTTGCTTTTATTCAGCCAAATGATAATTTTAACAATTGCGTTTGGACATTAATCAAGGAGCCGGGATAGCATGAAAATTTACATCATGACGGATTGCGAAGGCGTGGCGGGGGTGTTGAATTCCAAGGACTGGGGGCACGCGACCGGAAGGTATTACGATGTGGCCAAGGAATTGCTAACCCAGGAAGTCAATGCCGCCATCGTCGGATTCGCTGCCGCCGGCGCCAGTGAATTCCTGGTCTGCGACGGACACGGCCCCGGGGCCATCAATCCCATGCTCCTGGATGAACGCGCGGAATTATTGCGCGGCCTGGTGAACGGCTATCCGTATGAGTTGGACAAGACTTTTGACGCCATCGCCTGGGTAGGCCAGCATGCCATGTCGCGCACGCCGGAGGCGCACCTGGCGCATACCGGCTCCATGCGCAAATTCGAATATACCGTCAATGGCATCCCCGTTGGCGAATTTGGGCAGTTGGCCATGTGCGCCAGCGAACTGGGCGTGCGCTCGATCTTCGGCTCCGGCGACCGCGCCTTCTGCGCCGAAGCACAGGCCCTGGTGCCGGGCATTGAAACGGTGGAAGTCAAGCGCGGCACCAAGTTGGGGCGCGGCGATGAATGCGACGCCGAACAATACGCCGCCCGCAATGTCGGCGCCATCCACCTGCATCCCGTGCGCGCGCGCGAAAAAATCCGTATCGGCGCGGAACGCGCCCTGCGCCGGTTCCAGCAGGAAAAATTCGGCATCATTCCGTTGCAGGCGCCGTTCGAGATGATTAAAAGGTTCCGCGCTATGGGCGATGAACCGTCGGCGTTGATCAAAGGCAGGCATCCGGACAGCGTGATCGCCCTGTTCCAGAATGTTCCCGTGGATCTGCCCGCCGCCCCGCCGGCGCGCAAACGTCCGGCGCAGCGGGCCGCCGTGCGGCGCAAGCTTGCCGTGAACAAAGCCGGCAAACGCGCCAAATCCCGGAAATAAAATGGCCGTTCATGGCGCCGGGCGCTGCGGCATGTGAAAGATGCGGATGGCGTCAATCACCCACGGCTGATTGCTGTGGGGGCGGCGGATTTCCAGGCGCAGACGGTCGGTCTGCGCCGGCGGCCATTGCAGTATCCGCGGTTCGATCCCGTAAACCGGGCGGCCGTTACGGAAGACGAATTTGCCCCATTCCGGCTCGGCATCCATTAACACGGTTTGCCATTGATTGCTTCGCCAGACGCTGACATCCAGGGTTGCCGGCGTACAATGGTTGTCGTTGGTTTGTATCAACTCGACGCGGTGGACGGGCAGCGTTTCCGGCCATTGCAGTTCCAGCCGCATCCCCGGCGCCTGCGGCGTCTGCGACGTCCAGCCTCCGGCCTGCTCCGCCCGCGCCAGGCGCGCCGCCTGCGCAGGATTATGGCTGGCGGTAATGGTCAATTCGCCGGCGGGCGCCGGGATGGACGGCGGGTCGCGCGGGAGTTCACGGAAATCGTAATAGATTTCAAAATCGCCGCATTGCGCACGCTCGCACCCGACATGCATCAGGCGCAGATGCCGCTCGAAAACCTCGGGCTTGAGGAACCGGATGCGGCTGGTCAGCGCGTAGGCCGCCCGCGGAGCGGCGTCCACGGTGGCCTTGTATGGTATGGGCCATTCCGGGAAACGCTCGTTGACCGGCTGGCTGCAGAGGATGGCTTCATCCGTTAAAAAGTTGATGCGGTAGGCGGCGCCGTAGGAAGCTACGCAGTGCTGGAAATTATGGCGGCGCAGGAAATCCAGCGCCGGCCGTAAATCCGGAAATCCGGCTTCTGCGGTAAAGTTTTCCGCGCGCCATGCGCTGGCCATCACGCCGGCTGACGCGATATTCAACAGCGCCAGCCCTGCCGTCAGCAGGCCGATGACCGGCCGGAGCCGGCGCGGTCCGGCGGCAAACCAGTGCTGGATAATAAACGGAAAACACCAGACCAGCGGCAGCAGGTAGCGGAAGCTGCCGGAATCAGCGCGCCGGCTGAAGGCGAAAAGAACCAGCGTCAGCAGCGTTATCCCATAAAACGGCGCGGCCGCTGCCTCCATGACGGGCGCGTCAGGCCGCCGGGCGCGCCGCCGGCGGATCGCTCCCGCCGTCAACACCGCCAAACCGCCCAGCACCAGCAGAATCCAGACCGCCAAAAAAATTGTTTCCAGAATGGGCCAGGGATGCAATTCCGCATTGTCGGGGAATGGGACCGGCGCAATGCCCATGGCCGCGGGCAGAGTGTAACGGATGGCCGGCGACCATACCCGGCGCAATGCCGTCAGGGCGTCCCAGCGGCCGAAGACTGCGCCGTGGTGTCCGGGGTGCAGCCAGAGCCCCAGCAGCCATGGCAGCAGGCCCGCCAGGACGCCGCCGGCGAAGAGCAGGATCGGCGCCAGCCTGGGTGCGGACGGGCCGGGGCCGGCGCCGCGCCGGGCGGAACAAGGCGCCGGCGGGCAGAGGCAGAAATACCCCGCCGTCAGCAGCGCCGGAAACATTAACGCGTGCGCGCTGAATCCGGCGCCGGCAATCAAGCCGGCGGCCGGCGCGCACCACTTCCAATGCCCGGCATACAGCGCCGCCAGGATGCTGGCGCTGCCGCAAAAAAGGAGCGCGGGGTAGCCCGGCATGGCATACACGGCCTGGTGCAGGAGCAGGTAGGATGAGGGAAACAGCAGCAGGAGGGCGCCTGGCCAGCAGCCGGGGCCGGGATGCAAACGAAACAGGATGGCCAGCGAGCATCCCAATCCGGCCAAACCTAGCAGTAAAGCCGGCAGCCGCGCGCCGCGCGGGGTACGCGGCAGGCGGTTAACCAGCGGCGCTTGCAGGTAGGATTCGATGGGGAAGATGTAGGGCTGGCCCATGAAGAAAAGCTGCATATCGCCGGCGCGGATATGCTTGGCTTGCAGCACGGTCAGGCTTTCATCGGAGGATACCGGCAAATGCCGCGCGCCGGCGTCGAACCAAACCGCGCGCCAGGCCAGGCCGGCCAGGATCAGCGCGGCGCCAACACTGCCAAGGCCCCATTTGTGCATGGTCGTTTCCGTAATTTACGCTTCCGGCCAGGCCGGGATGATCATGCCGGCAGATTATACCGGTTTATCATGCATCATGTCTAACAAGTCGCGCGCGGCGCGTTCCGGGTCGGGCGCGGCGGTGATGGCGGTGACGACGGCGATGATCTGCGCGCCGGCGCGCCGCAGCTCCGGAATATGGGCCGGCTTGATGCCGCCCATGACGGTGAAGGGCAGTGAGACGGCGGCGGCAATGCGCCGCAAACCGTCCAACCCGAGAAACTCGCCGGTCCATTGCTTGGTCTGGGTGGGGAAGAGCGGGCCGATATTGATGTAGGACGCGCCATCCTTTTCCGCCTGCCGGGCTTCGGCGATGGAGTGGGTGGAGGCGCCGATGATCAGGCCGGGCGCCAGGCGCCGCGCGGCGGCGATCGGCAAGTCATCCTGTCCAAGGTGGACACCATCCGCGCCGACAGCCAGCGCCACATCCAGCCGGTCATTGATGATCAGCAGGGCGCCGGCCTCGGCGGTGATTTTACGCATTTGCTCCGCCAGGCGTAGGAAGGCGCTGGCGGGAAGTTCCTTTTCCCGGAGTTGGATCAGGCGGATGCCGCCGGCCAGCGCGGTCCGGGCGATTTCCAGGGTGGTGCGTCCGGCGGAAAGCGTTTGAGAGGTCACCAGGTAAATGCCGGCCTGGCGCAGCCGGCGCAGCCTTTGGGCATGGATACCGCCGGACAAGGGTGTGGTCTGCATCAGCGCCTCCCGGAATAATTAAAATCATGGGCCATCAACGCGCAGCTCTCCGCCGTCTGTCGCCGGCTGGGGCATGCAATAAGTGCGGTCCCAGTTTTTAAACACCGGTTCCAGTCCCTTGCCCTGCAGCATGCGGGTGAACTCGTCAATTTCGCGGTGATCGCTGATCTGGAATTGCGCGCCGTTGTCCTCATGCGTTTCGCTGGTATTGTAGCCGCCGACGGTGGTGCGGCTGGCGATGCTCATTTTGTTGATGCCGACCCCGGCCATGCCGTCGCGGAATGCCGGCGCCTCCCGCGTGGAAAGCGTCAAAGACACGTCCGGCAGGCAGATGCGGAAAGCGTAAATCAATTGCGCCAGGAAGCGGTCATGGACGGGGTGGGGAGGCGTGTAACCGCCCGCTTCCGGCCGCAGCCGTGGGAAGGAGACGGAAAACCCGGCCCGCCAGAACCGGCGCTGCAATTCGCGGATATGCAGGAAGAGGCTGATGGCGTCGCGGCGCGGGTCCACCAGCCCCAGCAACGCGCCCAGTCCAACGGTCCGCATGCCCGCGGCCAACGCGGCTTCGGGGGTATTCAAGCGCCGCTGGTAATCACGTTTCGGCCCCCAGCGGTGAACCTGGAGATAAGTTTCCCGCTCATAGGTTTCCTGGTAAACGGTGATGCCCTGGCAGCCGGCCAGGGCCAAGGCGCGGTACTCCGCGCGTTCCATCGGGAAGGCTTCCACCGTAACCATGTGAAAATCCGCGGCGGCCATTTCGACCGCGGCGCGCAGGTACTCGAAATCCGCCCGCGGATCGCGTTCGCCGGTCAGCAGCAGGATTTCATCGAAACCCATCCGACGGATGGCCGTCAATTCCCGGCGGATTTCTTCCGGCGCCATGTGCCGGCGAGGGTAGCGGCGGTCGGCCGCAAACCCGCAGTAAGCACAGCCGTTGGAGCAATGGTTGGAAATGTAAAGCGGCACATACAGGGAAATGTTTCTGCCGAAATGCCGCATGGTCAGGCCGCGGGCCCGCTGCGCCAGGGTTTCCAGCCCGGCGCCGGCGGCGGGGGAGATCAGCGCCGCGAATTCGGCCGGGCCGGGCTGCGCCGCGCACAGGGCGCGCCGGACGGCTGCCGCGTCCGCTTCGGCGGCGATGGGCATGAATTCCGCTGGATTAAGGTCGTCCGCCGTAATCATTGCGGTGGACGCCGCCGGACAACCTTGCATAGCTTACCATTCCTTCATCTTCGTGCCCTGCGGGCACGGGAGTCCCCGGACCAGCCGGCTGATCTGCACCGGCTTGCCGGTCCGTATGCTCTCGTTGGCGCCGATGCCCGTCAGGATGCTCATGGCGCCATCCGCCACACCGGCGGCGCGCAGGTATTTGTCCTTGGGCGGGCGCGGCGAAAAGACATCCGTCATCAATGGCGAGTCGCCGCCGCCATGGCCGCCCTTGGCGACTTTCACGGGGATATCGCGCGCCGGCTTGAAGTGGGGATACAGGCGGATTTTGGTGCCGCGCGGGATGGTGGCGCCCTGGACATTGCCGTCGCCGCTGACATAAACGCTTTCGACGCAGTCATGTTCCAGGCGGCCCTTGGTGCCGTTAAAGGCGATCCGGTAGCCTTCCCATGGCAGGAAGGCATTCAGCGAGTATGACATGAAAGCGCCGGTGTTGTAGCGTACGACGACATTCATCGAGTCCTCGATGTCAATGCCCTTGCCGAAGACGCATTGGTCGCGGTGGTACCCGTCGTATTTTTCGCAGTCGAGATACAAGTCGCGCATGTTGGGCGAAGCGCGCATGTCCAGGGCAAACGGGCAGCGCTTGATGTAACGGCATTCCAGGCAGCGTTCCGCGTGTCCCTTGAATCCGTAGCGCTCCGCCATGCCGTTTGCATGGCCGTAAAAGTTGCGCCCGCCCATGGCGAACACCTCTTCCGGATGCGCGGAGAGCCACCAGTTCACCAGGTCGAAATGGTGGGTGGCCTTGTGCACCAGCAGCCCGCCGGAATTTTGCTTCTGACGGTGCCAGCGCCGGAAATAGTCCGCGCCATGCCGGGTGTTGAGCATCCACTGGAATTCCACCGACAGCACCCGGCCGATAACGCCGCGCATCAGCAGGTCCTTGACCTGGGTGCGCGGGGGCGAGTAACGGTAATTGAACGTAACCCGCACATGGCGGCCGGTGCGCTTGGCGGTGTCGAGGATGCCCTGGCATTTCCGGGCTGTCATGGTCATTGGCTTTTCCGTGATGACGTCGCAGCCCAGTTCCATGGCGCGGACGATATACTTGTCGTGAAAACAATCGCGGGTGGTGACGATGACCACGTCCGGGCGGTGCGTCCGGACCATTTTGTCGAATTCGCGGTCGGAATAGGTCGGGAGCGCCTGGCCGCCCAGTTGTCCGGTGATTTCGCGGTTATACAGCGCCATGCGGCCGGGATTGTTATCGCACAAAGCCACCAGTTCGCAATGCTTGCTCCAGTCCTTGTAAATGGCGTCGCGGAAACAACGGCCCCGCCCGCCCGTGCCCACTTGCGCGTAACGTTTACGGCATTTCATAAGCTAAACACTCCCATCCCGCCCGCTTGATTGATAAACCAGCCACAAGTATGCCATAGTGATACACCCTCCCGGCCAAGTCAATGCAAAATTGATCCAACACGGGCGGGCGGCGCCGAGTCTGGCTTTGATCCTCTGCCCCTTTGCCCCTCTGCTGATTCACCAGGAAGGACACTGGCATCCCACAGATAAAATTATCCCGGTTCCGTGGGGCTAGCGGTGCAGAAACACTGAAATTAATGTGCCGTGACAACAATGTTCATAACATCCCATATCCACTGCCCGGGAACATTTGTCAATCCGCGCAAGTCCGTCTAAATCGCAGGACTCGATCATCCAGCTGTCATTCACTCCCCGATTGACGCAGGGAGAGCAAGATGCTAAACGATAATTATTATTAGAGAAGTTGACGAAGTTCGGCCAATTGGTGATATTCCCAGCGCCTGGCAGATCATTCGTCGGCATGCTGCAGGAACCATTCATGACAATTGTTGCCGATTTTTCCTTATACCAATTGGCGGTGTTGTCCGACGGGCTGGATTGATTGGTAAAAATGATGCAATTGTTGATAATGATGGAAGATTTGCTGCAAGCGGCTACACCGCCGCCATATCCGCCGGATGTGTTGCGGATTATCGTGCAATTATCAAGCGTTGCCATGGTGCCCGCGGCGTAAAGACCAGCGCCGCTTCCGCCTGATGTGGCGCTGTTTGAAATTATCAAACAATTCCGCACAAGGTTGGACGGGCCGGTCAGGCCGATTCCACCGCCATATCTGTTACGATTGTCAGTAATAGTGCAGTTTCTGATAATGGCATTTCCTTGTCCGAGTATGCCCCCGCCATTATCCGCGCTATCGGTATTTATGTTGTAGATGATCGTGCAGCATGCAACCATTGCGTCAGCGCATAAAATGCCGCACCCTTGCCCGGAACCGCAGCGGTTTGAGCAAATACGGCTGTCAACCAGCATGCCGCCTCCCAGAACATAGATGCCGCCGCCGCCGGCTTTGGAATAATTATCAACCAGATGGCAGTTCGAGACCACACCGCCCTCGTTGTAAACCCCGCCGCCGGAGTAATTTTTGATGCTGGCATTTCCGATAATATACGAATTGAGCAAGCACGCGCCGGGACTGAGATATACGCCGCCGCCGCTGCAATTGCATGCATTGCTGATAATGCTGCATTCCGTCACAGTGCCGGCCGCGGACAAATACACGCCGCCGCCGGCGGATGATGAGGGCTTGGTTTTACGGTTGTTTACCACGAGACAGTTTGTCAGCATCCCGGAGACCGATCCGATGGCAATCCCGCCGCCGTCACGGATGGTCAGGGAGTCAATTACGCCTCTTCCGCCGGTAATATCGAAAACCCGCGCTTGGCTCTCGCCGATGATGACGGTGGAAACGCGACCATTCGTTCCGCAGACCGTAATGTCATCGGTCAGGATAATCGTATCGGGCTCATGGTATTCACCCGGGGATATTAAAACTACCCTGGGCGGGGGGGCTGCCAGGGCGGCTTCCACTACCTTCAATATACTGGTGCCGGCCGTGGCTTTGTTGGTGTAGGGATCAGCCGCATAGGGATTATCAGGTGTTACGTAGTGCGTGGCGCCGGACAACATATGAACAAAAACCGTCAAGCTTATGGCACAGCAGGTAATAATGATTCTTACCCCATCTCGCTTCCTCCTTCCGATCAATGGCAGATGTTTATACTTCAATCAAGGATGTGTCCGCATCCTCTACCTTTGCTGCCCCGTCCGGTTAATCTGCGATTATCATGGTGAATTTCCCGAAGACGTCCATCCCTCAATCGGCTTCAACCGCCGCTCGCATCGGCTGCGCCCTTGAGCGGCGCGCCTGTCTGGGGCGAATAATTGCCGCGAAATGGCCATATATTGGTATTCATAAGGGTGCGAGGCAGGATGAATGAGCCCCGGCCAAGCTTCCAAAGCGTATTCGGATTGATGTTGGAAAACCGCTGTTCAGTCGGAATTGTTATTGTGCGGGATGACGGTTCAGGAAGTAAACACGTGTATCGATCAGCAGGGCAATCATCGGATATTGCATGTGCCCGATGATTGTGGTGGCGGGGAATGTCCGTTCAAAGTATGACGGGCAGGCGCAGGATATGCTTTGCGTATGCGTGTGCTTTAGATATGTCGTTTGTTGCATCATTGATGACAACCCAACAATTAACCGGGGAAAATTTCATATTAAAAAGAAAATGTCAATAAAATAATAAAAATATTTTGGAAAATATTTGGAGCCATACCATGCGACTTGCGCAAACGGGTAGTTATCTATAAAAAATGATGCGAAATATCCTGAAGAAAACCTATCCTATGCGCCAGCGAGAATACGCATGCGATCTTGGCATCGAATCGAAAAAGCCCGTTGTTACGAGGGCAAGCGCCATGGGTAGGAATCAATGATACGCCCGCTGTCAGAGGCAAACATTTTGTGCGTGCCGCGTTGAAGCCCGGTATTAATTCTATGCGCCTTTGCAAAAGAATAAGCGATATTATTTAGTAATAATTAATAAGGTGAATTATTAGCCTGACGGGTAGGGGGGGCGAGACATGCACGGGAACGTTTACGATAACGGGAAAAGAAAGGAAACATTCAGTAAACGGATGGGCGGGATTTATGCGAAGGGGCACAGGAACATTTTAGGGAACGGAAGGGAGCGAAGATGTTAAAGTGTGGGTATGTGATATCCCTGGAGGGCGAATCTGACAAGAGGCGGGCGGCAAAAGGTTTTAAGGTATTTCGCCAGACCCAATTCCATAGAACACCGAACCCTGTTTTTAGCTTCACCTTTGCTCCTTTTCTGATTCACCACGAAGTACACGAAGAGCACGAAGGGGGATTCCGGGATTTAAACAAAAGGAAACGAAAAGGTAGGGCGGCCAGTCCCTGGCCGCCGTTTGGAGGGCGAACCTGGGCGGCAAAAGGTTTTAAGGTTTACGGTTTTAGGGTTTTACGCCTGAACACTTTGCCCCTTTGCCCCTCTGCTCTTTAACAACTCATAAAAACAGCGGTAACGGGCCGGGTGAATCGCGGCGTAATTCTCCGCCGCGGAGCAAGCCGTCCAATTCCGCCAGCAGGCGCGGTTTATCCTTAGGCAGACGGCCTTCCAGCGGAACGATGTTGGATGTGTGATTGGTGCGCAGGACGGTATGGTCCAATTCCAATCCCGCCACCATCTCCCGCAATTCAGCCACGCAGTCGTATTCGCTTAACAAACCGAACGTTCCGGCTTGGGCGCGTTGCCACAGGGGCGTACCGGGCACGGGTATGACCCTTAAAAACGACAACAATGCCGGCTGCATGGCGTTAAGCGCCAGGGCGGATTGGCGGGCGTGCCGCGTGGAATCCGCCGGCCCGCCCAGCCCCAGCAGGACCATGACGGATATGCGCAGGCCGGCTTGGGCGGCGCGTTGGCCGGCGCGGATCATCAAGGCGGCGGTTTCGCCTTTGTGCATTTGCCTGAGGATATCCTCGTCGCCGCTTTCCAGGCCCAGGTAGAGGGTGTGTAATTTAAGTGCGCGCAAGGAGGAGAGTTGCGCGTCGGTTTTGGCTTCAATTGCGCTGCCGGTGGCGTAGGTGTTGACCCGCGCCAGCTCCGGCAGGTGTGCGGCCAGACAGCGCAGGATTGCTGAAAATTCGTCAAAATCGCGGCGTAAGGCGTCGCCATCGGCCAGAAACACCCGGCGGGCATCCGGCCAGGCGCGGGCTTCGGCGGCGATCATCGCCTCAATTTCCGGCAAAGGCCGGCGCCGGTAGCGCATTCCGCGGTACATCCCGCAGAAGTCGCAGGCGTTGTAGGGACAGCCTTCATCCACCTGCAGGATCAGGCTATCGGCTTCCGCCGGCGGGCGGAATTGAGGATTGTTAGGGGTGTGCATTGATCCCTGAATCTTACACGAATATTTGCGTTGAAACGATTTGAAGCAAATAGAGCGTGCAAATAAAAATATAAAAACGTGCCTCAAGTTATGCATGAAGTCAGCATCGCAGGCAAGCAAAAACAAGTAATTTATAAAAAGCGATTGAAACTCAGGCGGATTGAAACTCAGGCGGATTGAAATTCAGGCGGATTGAAATTCAGGCAGGTATTGCAATTGACAGCAAATCCCAGGAGGGATACAATTTATAAATTGAATTGGGGCTGGGAATAAAACGAAGTATGTTCAAGAACACTGTTCGCATTGGAAAGAAGGAGGTCAACATGCCATTCTCGCTCCTGCCTGGCATCCTCTACCTCGTCTTCAACGCGTTTGAGGAAATCCAGGTGCTGTACATGGATCTGACCCTCAAAGCCAGCCCGCTTGAGCAGGCCCCTCTGTATCTGAAGCTGTGGGTTGATCCACCGCTCTCCGCATTCACGAAGTTGTTCCTCTTCCTGATGCGCCCGATGCGATGGGCGTTCCTGATCTACCTAGGATTCCAGACAGTGTGGTACTACCATGTCATTCTCCTTGTCGTTTCGATCGGGACTGCCGTAGCCGTTGTCACGGCGACGCACCTGATGTGTGGCCTCTGGACGCCTTCTCTCATTGCATGCCTAGTGATACCAATCACGGGTGTCTGGATGTGGATTGCAGCATGAGCAACACAATGCGACAACACGTCGGAGCTTACCTCCTGGGGCGCGCGTACGCGCCATCGGAGGAATCTCAACGTGAGCGTTCGGCGAGTAACAGAAGGACAACAGAATATGTGCAATGGAAACGGAGTGCCGGTAAGTCGGGCCTTCTCCAGCATACTCGGAACACACGCCTGTGCTGCCAAGCTTGGCGGGAGAACTATTTTCCATGCAGTTGATAATCTCCGATTCTTCCATTCCTTTTCGCTTTCCTGGTATATCACTGACTACCCAGACCTCGCCCTGCTACAGAACTTGCACAATGCAGTACACAAGCAGGTCTTTCCACTTGATGCGGCACTAGAGAACGCATACGTAGTGGCTATTCCACTTGAACTCTATCGGTGGTTGGCGTCACGCACGTTCGACGAAATAACCGTTGTACTGGGCGCATACTACGGTTTGCTCGCGTCTAACGAGCACAACGACAGAGGCATTATTCTGAAGCAGGTGTTGCCCGAGTTCCATGTGCCACTACAGGACTTCAACAAAAGAGTCGAGGGACTAGCTGACGCAGTCAGGGTCTTTGAGAAAGAGTACGCCCCGCCGGAGTTCTTGCGGCACTACAGCCAGTCAGAAGGTGAGTGGCAGATAGACCGTCAACCACAATGTGGCGCGCCGTGTATGCCGTACCCCTTGCCGTTTTCCTTCGATGTAAGGGCGTGGGGATTCCATGAAGGGGATGAGGACTACATAGACGGGTTTTGCGTTCGGGGCGGAAAGCGTGTCCGGTTGACCGGAGACGAAGCTCAGCGGGCGCAGACCGACACACTAGATCGAGCGGAATCGGATCATGATTCCTTCCAGTACTTGCTCTACGCGCGCCGCGTCAGACGAGTCTGGAAACTGCCGATCTCAACTTCATTGCCTAAGGTCGCGAGATATTGTCAAGAGTTGTGTATAAAAATTATCAGAGCGCATCCTTTTTACTTGATCAAGCGGCTTGAGCAAGTATGCCATCAATAAATTTAACCCCTTGAATTACCATTGGCATAAATTCGTGTTTATTTAATCTCCGCCAGTGTTTTTCTGCTTGCTGAACTAATTTGAATACCATGGTCAGGGTGGCGATATGTGAGCCACAGCCTTTGGTGCGAGTTGTCCGCAGCCGCACGGTGGCAAAAGTGGATTCGATGGGATTGGTGGTTCGGATGTGGACCCAATGCTCCGCCGGAAAATCATAAAATGTGAACAAATCCTCCTGATCTTTTTCCAGACATTCACATGCTTTCGGGAATTTGGCTTGGTAGAGATCCAGGAATTCCCTGAATGCTTTTAATGCATCATTTTTCGTGGCCGCCATATACATATCGTGAATGGATTGCTTGGCCTTGCTTTGCATGCTTTTTGGCATTTTATCCAGGATATTTGCGGTCTTGTGTACCCAACAACGTTGCCGGCGCATACGGGGAAACTCCTCGGCGGCGGCCGCCCAGAACCCCAGCGCGCCATCGCCAACCGCCAGGACAGGGTTTTGTTTGAATCCGCGCTGCTTTAAATCCCTTAACACCTCCAACCACGACAGTTTGCTTTCGCGGAATCCATCATGGACCGCCAACAGTTCTTTGTGGCCATCCGGCGTAGCGCCGATAATGACCAGCATGCAGGCACGCTCGTCATCCAAGCGAACATTAAAATGAATGCCATCCGCCCAGATATACACGTAATGCTTGTCGCTCAGGTCGCGCCGCCGCCATTCCTCATATTCTCTTTTCCACGTTTCCTTCAATCGCACAATGTTAGTGGCAGACAATCCGGCAGCCTGCGCCCCCAAGATGCCTTCCAAGGCTTCGCTGAAATCGCCCGTCGAAATACCCTTCAGGTACAAACATGGAATCAAAGCGTCCACACTGGGCACACGCCGCATGAATGGCGGCAAAATACTGCTGGTAAATTTATGTCCTGGCCTACGATCACGAACCCGCGGTTGTCGGACTTTAATCCGCCCCATCCCTGTGATCAGCTCCCGTTCCGGCATGTATCCATTGCGAACCACCGCTCGCCGACCCTGATCATCACGTATATCATGATGATTATCAACAAATTCCTCGACTTCATTGAGGATCATCACTTCCAACATCTTCCGCGCCCCTTCGCGCAACACCTCTTCCAAAGCCGATTTTACTTCATTGTTTTCTTGTGTCCTGCCGGCATTGCCTATATATTTATCCATGGAGCGTATCCTTTCTGTTTCCGGATGTCCCGGTTTTTTCTTCATCAGAAGGATACGCTCTTTTTTTTAAATCCACAACTTTCGGTTATATCTCGAGTTTTTTTTATGATGGGTTATCTGGAAGGATTGCTCCGGGCGTTGCGTCCGGCATTCACGCGGAAGGCGACCTTCGCATGGTTTGTGGTGGCGTTTGCCGGCGTGGTAAC
>JAXGPF010000014.1:0-147433 GCA_040767085.1 Kiritimatiellia bacterium
TTATTTTGTTTCTTAAGCCTCTTGGGCGCAACCCGGCAGCGCTGCCGCATTTATTGAATATGGATGATGGGCGTATCCAGCAATCCCATAGAAGGAATATCCTTTTCCCTGCTCATATAAAACCTTGTTGTCAAACCGGCGCGGGCGGTGAACAGCCGCAGCATTATCGTATTTTCACCGCGGCGCAACCGATGTCCGATATTCAAACGATATGGCGGCCAGCATAATATCCCGGCGGGGGTTCCGTTGACCTCTACTTCAAACGTGTCGTTTTGACGCCTTAAATCCAGTATTGCGTCTTGCACGCTTTCGTTCAAGCTGAATTTACGTTCAAACGCCAGTTCGCCGTAAAAATGCGGGAAGCCTTGGTCGGACAGACTTCCGGCATGTATCTCATCCGGCGCACGATTTAATTCAGGAGTATCTCCGGCGGAACTCGCGGCAAAATCACCGGACAAAACGATCAGCGGCAAGTCATCCTTGGTTTTAGACCCCCAGGCGGGGATTTGTTGAAAATATTGCCGGTCGCGCGCCGGAACATATTTAATCAATATTTCATTTTCGCCGGCCTTAACCATGTTTTTAAGATCATAACTGATATTATCATCATCCCAGACCAGCATGCCGGTTGGATGCCTGACCGGCAGACGGGCGGCATAAATTTCAATCGCATCAACGCCGTCGGCGGTTATGGTTAACAGCTCCGGAATTACCGGCATGTTTATCACGCAACGCAACCAATAGGTCTTTCCCGGAATAAATTCCACCGGCGCAACCTCCAGACCTGCCGCATGCCATGCCGCCGGGTTCATATTTAAAGATTCAATACATTGCACGCCGATTTGCCGGTACACACTTAAAGGCAAGGGCAATGTGTTTTTCACCGCAGGGCGTAATCGCCAGGCTCCATCAAGTTCCACGATATTTTGCGATGTGTAAATTGATCCGGCATCACCGGCGCCGCCTGTTTTAATAAACAGGCGCGACTCATCCGGCTCCATTTTACAGGGTTGTTCGATCATGCCCCCAACCGCGCGCCGGATAGTGTCAAGCTCCCGCCATTCCGCGCTGAAATTATGATTGAATACGGTCGTGGTATCGCCGAAATTGGTAACAAACGCCAACTCGCCCATCCGGGAGTGCCGGTGAGTGACCAGAATATCGTCAATATTATTCCCGGAAATCTCCAAATCGCGTTTTAAAATACCCGTCAGTATTTTCACGGTCGCATCGGTAGCCGCCGCGCCGCTTTCAGGCACAAGCAATGCATTCCCGCCGGTAAATTGCAGTTTTGTAATCTTGCCGTTATTATCAAGAACGCGGGGAATGCAACCGACACAAATAATCGCGCCGCCGGACGCCAGCAAACCGGATATTTTCCGTGCAACCTCCGTCGAAATGAAATGAATTGCCGGAAAAACCAGGACTTTGCAGGTAAATCCCGCATGACATAGAGCGCCGTCCTGAAGTTCAGCCTGCTCAATGACCTGATCGAACATCAAATAATAATCCCATTGCCGCGTTATCAGCCCGTGGCACAGTTCATGGATGGTATTCTGTGTCCGGCGCCAATCCTCATTTGCCGGTGTTTTCAGGCCGGCAATGCCGAAGATAGTGTCCGGGGGGCCAAACCGTGCCTGGATATCCGTTCCGGGGTAATAAATCCCTAAGTTGGTAACCAGACGCGACTGCGCATTGAGAAAACTCATCGTGGCAATGTGTTGTGATAATGCGCCGTAATGCCTGACCCATGGCGTCCAGAATGTATGGCAAGCGGTGAGTTTACGGAAGCTGGCATTGGAATCGGTGAAAAGATTGTCATTGATCATATTCACGCCATGATGCAACAGAAAATCGGAGGCGCGTTTATAGAACCTGGCGGTACTGCTGGGCAAGGCGCAACCGAAAGCCTCGCAAAGATTACGTTCTTTCCCGGCAAAGAAAGTGACGCTTTCGAGAATTTTACCGCTGACATCCAGACATTTCGCATTGCCGAAAGCGCTTGCGTAACAGCCGGTGGGATTTTTGTTGAAACTGTCGTCGCCCATCAGAACATCAATCGCGGGCACCTGCATGGCGGCCAGCATATCATAGACATCGCCATTTTTACCGGTATTACCAGCCAGGATTTCCTCAAAGAGCAGATGCCCGGTTAATTTCAATTGATTGGCGGCGCACCAATCCGCGATCTGCCGGAAATAATTATTTTTGAATAATTCGCTGATTAAAGACCAGTAATCGCGTCTGATCCGGTGAAACTCACCGATATCCTTGACCAGCGCAAGCAGATTCGATTCCAGTTCATATCCATATTTATCATGGAACAGCCTGAACAACGCGGCCGTATATGGGAAACTCATCCCCGCAGCCTTGTTGACGACCGGCTCATCCGTGAAAAACCCGACGATAACATCGCCAAAATATTCTCCCAGCTCGCGCTTATAGGCTTCATGGGTTAAGTTAATAAAACTGCCAACGGCCTCGCGGTCAAGCACATCCAGGTACCCGGATGACCAGCGCGACCATTCCGAACCATAGGCCGCCAGATCGTGGCCGGCATATTCAGTTATTTCCCATGCCGGCAGGGCGGAATAATCGTCATGCGGCCAGGAAAATTTAATCACGCGCTGTTTTGCCGACGGATATTTTTCCAGAACTTCACCCGCCGCGGTGCCGCTGGGCCAGTTGAACTCATCGTAAATCCATAATTTCAGCCCCCACTCACGGCAGCGTTGACAGAGATGCCGGTAAAGCCGAAAATATTCCGGCCCCAGGTATTCCTGTTTCAGGCCGTAAAGCGGGATAACGATGATTTCATATATATTCATCCCAAGGAAACGGCCAAGGTCTTCATCTATCCCCTGCTCCGTGACATTCCCCATCCACCCCCACCACGGCGCCGGACCGAATTCCCGCTCCGGAACTTTGATTATATTATGCATAGACCTGGTTGCTCCCGTGTCAATTCCGCGGCCGTATTGCCCTTTTCCATTTCTCTACAGTTGAACGTTCTTTGTGAAGTCTAGGCCACCTCCCGTTGTTTGTCAACGGTTTTGGCACGGTTTTTTTGGTGTTGGTTTTGTTTGCGCCGAATTATTGCGATTACGGGGTTTTTCGCGACAGTGCGTAAATACTCATGGAGTAGATTGGCGAGCGCGGTACGGCTGATGAAGTCAGAAGGCATGGCGCCACTGGGCGTACGCAGCCAGCATCGGGCATGCTCGCGCACGGCGGCACCGAAAGTGGCGGCCAAGAGTTGAAGCGAGCCGAGAACGATCAAGTGCAGCGCCATGAACTTCTGGATGGCGGCAAGTGTGTTGGCGGTGCGGTCGGGATGGGACGACACGGGGGCGGGATGCGATCCGCGGCGTGGGCGTCTGGAAACGGGAGTGAGATATTTTGACCAGAAGTGATATGCCAGGCCGCCAAGCAGATTTTTCAGTGAAGCAAAGAGCGATTCGATACGTACGCGGGCCGTGTAGAGATTCATGGCAATGAGCGGCTCGATCGTCAGGTCGGAACTCATCAGGATGATCCGGCCGCGTGAGGATTCGATCAAGATGAATCGGACCAGTCCCTTGACCGGCTTCCACACCAGATCCAAGACGAGATAGCGGACGGTTTCTTGCTTGCTGTAGATGATCGTCTTTGCAGACAGAAAATCCTGCGGCCGTGTATCGAATAGCTTCATCAGCTTGAGCTTGCGCCCATACATCCGCCGTCGCCCCTTGCAGTGAGGGCGCGGCGGCGGCGGTTGCTGGAACGCGACGACATTTTTCTTGGCGCGTGTGAGGATATGCAAGGCGCCTTTTGAAGCGGCCGCCACAGCAAAGACCGGTCCAACGGCAAAGAAGGCGTCCAACACAAGAAAGATAGACATCCCCCATCGCAAACCGATCTCGGCGGCGATATTCACCAAGCGCGTGGCGCGCGAATCTTGGGAATCGTCGGGGTGGATTTCAGCCCATAATGGCAGGGCAAAACGTTTGCCGTGCGCTTTAGCGAGCAGGCTCAGGCAGCCCCAGTGATGACCCCGGAAGAATGACGGCTTGCTGGAGGTTTCGGAGTCTTGATGCAGCGTCGTTACGCCCGGCATGCGTCGCCCGTCCTTGGGTTGTTTGGTATGGTCGCCCAGCAACACGATGCGGCCGGCCACTTGCTCAACGGACGGTTGCCCGATCAGCCATGCTTCCCATTGGCGATAGAGGCTTTCGGCGGTCCATGCCGTGGAATGAAAAAAATGCAGCAATGCCGGATAATATACCGGCGCCAGGCTCAGCGCCCGGACGATGGAAGTGACGCCGTAAACTTCCTGGCGCGTTACCACGCCGGCAAACGCCACCACGAACCAAGCGAAGGTCGCCTCCCGCGTGAACGCCGGACGAAGCGCCCGGAGCAACCCTTCCAGATAACCCATCATAAAAAAACTCCACTTTGTTGTTGACAATGTCCCTGGTGTAATCTATGCTACATGGCATAGTCTATTAATGCAAGGAGGTTTTATGTCAAAATCAGTGGGTTCAATGCTGCGGACGGTACGAAAACTTCAAGAGGAATTAGGGCGACTGGGCCCCGTGATGCGTGGTTCGGTGGTGGTGATCGGAACGCGCAATAAGCAACCCTACTTCTCGCTCAACAAGGACAAGCACACGCGCCTGATTTACCTCGGGCAAAAACGCGTGGACCTCGCTCGGGAATATTCCAAGAACTACAAGAGATTACTTGCCATCGTTGAGGAAATGACTATCCTAAACATGGAATTGATCAAGCGTGATGCCGATCTCTGACTGCTGTCAGAGAGACGCGAGAACTTGTGACTGGCGAGTCCATTTGCAGTGCGTCAATATAAACCACGGCATCCCTGGACCACGTGTATAAATTCCTTTTTTTGGGGGGAGGGGGAATAATGTCCCCGGGGATCAGGCCGGCGCGATCCGGATGCGCGCCGATGCGTAGGCGTCGAGCGCCAAACGCAGCAGCGCATATTGTTTGCGGATGCGGACAATTTCAAAATCCTTGTCCGCGGATATCCGCCGGGCCGTCAGCCCCGGCAAGTTGATCCTGACCAAGGGCCGGATCGGCTGCCCGGGCGACGGGCACCGATCTTCGGCGACGATGATGTGGACGGCTTGCGCCTGATCCTGAAATGCAATCAGCGTGCCGGCCGAGGTTGCGACCGCCTTCTTCCCCAAAAGCTCCTGAATCCAGGCGGCCGAGCGGTTCAGCAGCGGACTGTTGCTCCGCTGCCCGTAAACCATGGCCGTCCGCGAACGCTGCACAAACATCGGCGGCAGCGTGAAAAAAGCCGTCCGCCCATGGGGCGTCGTGTTCATGACCAGCGCCGGCGCGCCGGAGGCGTCGGCCAGCAGCGCCGTAGCCGTCGTCGCCCGATGCCGGATGACGCAAAGCTCATGGTTGGTCGGCTCGCTCAGGTCGCCCAACGCGGCGCGCGCCGGGCCGACCGGGGCGATCCGGGACGCCTGGACGGCGGGCGCAGCTTCAACGCCGAAAATGTCCTCCAGCCCGCCTGCATCCCAAAAACCCAAAATGGCGACACCCTGTTTGTGCAGATTCCGGATTTGCGTTTTTGTTTCTTCAGCCACACCGCCCAGCGGCGGAATCACCAGCAAATCCACGTCGGCCGGATTCAGGCCGGCGCAATCCTCCAGGCGCATCAGGAATCCGTTCTGCTGTCCCGCCGCCCGCGCCTGTTCGCAGGCATAGGCGGGGGCTTCCTCGGCCGGGTTGACCATGGTCACGCCGGGAAAGTGAAAATCGTCATCCGCCTCATGGTATTCGGGATGCGCCAGGCAGGCCGCCCGGCTGTAGCAGAAGGCCGTCGTCCGCAAAGGCTTGGCGGGCGCGACCCGGGAAATGAAAGCATACGCCTTCAGCATCTCTTCATAATTTTCGCGATCCCAGGTTTTCGGGTGATAGCCGTGGTCGTTCCAGAACCGGTAGTTTCGGGAATCGAACCAGACCGCGGCGAAACAGTATTCGTAAAACATCTTGGTGAAAAATCCGCGGGGCGGGTCGGAACGGCCATAAGGCGGATTGGCCAGCACCACCCGGCCGTCGCGCGTCTCGCCGTTGATGCCGAAAAATTCCGGCAACAGGCGCAGATGCGGCGCCTCCAGTTTGGAAGCGGCCAGATGGCAGATGCCCCGGGCAATCGGATAGCCGGACGACAGCGGATAATCCTCGAAGGAATTCGGGCCGGTGATGGTACGGGGAATATCGCCGCGCAGGTCATACCCGGAATTCAGGGGAAAATAGCCCAGCTTGTAACCGCAGGCATAGGCGGGGTATGTCCCGCCATGCACAAACGGTTCGCAGCGGGGATTGATGGCCTTGATTTGCGCATAGCGGCGGCGGTATTCCTCCGCGGCCTTTTCGCAGCAATAGAGCATCCAATCCTTCCAGTAGTGCCGGATCAGTTCGTCATATTCCGGCTCGGTCAGTCCGGCCGCCGGATCGCGGGATTGCAGGATATCGGCGTCCAGGACGCCGCCCGGCGCGCGGCGGCCATGGCCGCCGCGCAGGAACTCAATCAACATTGCCCGGCGGCGCGGGTCGCGGTATCGCTGGATGCCCCACAAATCCCCATCCCGGAAGCGTGAAAGCGTGATATGCGCGCCATCGCTCTTCGCAATCAAGTCGCGGTTGGGTTCGATGCCTTTTTCCTCGAAAACATTGCACCAGGGTTTCAGCCAGCAGTTGAATTTCCGGCCGTAGGCATGCAGTAAATCCGGCGCATTCCAAAGCCGCGCGACTTTGAAATAATTGTTCCCGCCGCTGTTGTAATGCGCGGTATCCACGACCATCCCGCCCCAGGGATGAAAGTGTTCGTTCTTGATCCCGGAAAGGATGTTGGGGTACAGTTCCGGCAAACCGGAAACCAGCGGCGCCGGCTTGGCGGCAGGGTCCGCGGGCATGACCTCGAAAGCGCGGCGGACTTCCGGCCGGCCGCCCGCGCCGGCCATGCGCGCCCGGATGTGATAAACCCCCACGCCCAGGCCGGGAAACTGCATCCCGTCCGTGGCATATTCCATGGCGCCGGGAAACCCGGGCAGCGGCTGCACCCGGCGGAACGCGGCCTTCACCGGCCGGCCCAGCGGTTCGCCAAAGACATTTTCCAGTTGGAACGACGCCCGGAGCATGGATGGTTCCAGCGTGGCATCCCGGCTGTAAACGCGCGCGTGGAACCGGACGGATTCGCCCTCGATGAAAAAATGGTTGCGGCGCGCAAATTCCAGCGCGCCTTCGTAGTCGTGAATATGCTTCGGAATGCGCCGGCAGATGGCTTTCCCGGCCGGCGAAACGATTTCCGCCTGCACCGCGCCCGGCGGCAAGGCGCGCCCGCGCCACGTTACCTTGCCCGCGGCATCCAAACGCGCTTCCGCCGGCCCGCCCTGATTGCAGATGGAATCCTCGGCCATGTAATGCTCGTAGCCGATAAAAAACACCGCCTCGTCCGGCAGGTCTTCCAGGAAAACTTCCCGGGACAGCGGGCAGGCGGCATCCGCCGGTTCCCAGACCGAACAGGCGGTATTCCAATGAAAGGCGTCCAGACCAACCGCGCCGCGGAAGATCAGGTATTTGCCCAATTCCACCCCGGCGGCATCCTCGATGCGCACATAGGGGTTGATCATCTTCTCGTTGAACCGTTGCCGGTCAATGTCCGGATAAACCGGCGTCTTGGACGGGCCGCCCGTCAGTTGCAGGCGCAACGCCACCCGGCCCGATTCCCGGTCGGCCGCGACGTGGAAATAAAAGGGCGAGATGATTCCATGCAGGTCGGGCGGAAATTCCGTTCTGGTTTCCTGGCGGATTGCGGCGGTTTTCCCGGCGGCATCGCCGTAAATCCGGATTTTTTTTATCGCCATATCGCCGCCATTGTCGGAGCGGCCCAGCGCCGCCAGGCCCCGCCGCGGGAGGCCCGGATCATCGGGCAGCGCGCCGGCAAAGACCGTGACGCCGTCATGTTCCAACACCACCCGCTGATCACGGACGGACAAGGCCAGCGTCTGGGACCGGCTTAAATCCGGCAAAAAGCCGCCGGTCTTGCTTTCCGCCAGCAGGCGGTATTTCCCCGTGCGCCGGAGGCCGTCATAGGCCAGCAGCTTGCAAACATATTCCGGCGCCGGCTTTTGCGCATAATGCGTTTGGCCGCCGCAGATGCCCCAGGCATACCGCAGCAGCAATCCCCGGCGCGTTGCCCGGTCATACCGGAAATGCAAATCCAGGCCGGCGTTGGAGAAAAACTGGTTGCCGGCCATCTCCAATTCCAGCCGGCAATCCGCCAGGACCGGGATCAACGGCAGGTGCTTGTTGGTGTGGCTGACCGGGCAGATGTGGAACATCCCGCCCTGTACCAGGCCCTGCGAAAACGGCAGTTCACAGCCTTGTTCGCAAATCCACCCGTCGGGATAGGCGCCATCCCGGCATTGGGCAAAATCATCCTGGAAAACAAGTCGCATTTTCTTTTCTTGGCGTCCTTGGCGGTTTATCCTCCGGATTCCATCCGGCCTTATCTTCCCGCTCTTGGCGTGCCTGGCGGTTTATAATCCGAATATCCCGGCAAAGTCAATCACGGATCGTCAATCCACCGCGATGCGATAGAGCAGAGCGTCGGCGGTCCAGCCCGGCGGCGCGTCCGGCAGACCTTCGCGGGCAAAGAGGCGGGTCAGGTGCAACAGCAGGTGGCCGGTTTCAGGGTCTTCGCGGACGAGGAAGTTCGACAGGGTCAGCCGTTCGCTCTCGCCGGGCTGGCGGTCATCAATCACCGCCAGCGTCTCGCGGACCAGCAACCCGGTCTGACGATCCACTTCCCCCAGGACCAGCGGGTAGCGCGGCCGGTTGCCCCGGGGATTGGCCGGGGTAACGTTACCCATCCAGAACAGGCGCCCATCGGAATAGGGCACGAGCTGCGAACAGGAACTCGGGGAATAAAACGACGCGCCATCGGTGAACGTCCAGGGCGCCGGCTTGCTGAAAGTCCGGCCGCCATCCGCGGAAGTCGCGCACCAGCGCCACCCGGGCTGGTCGGGGCAGCGGTCGTTGCTCCCGCGCATGACTACCAGCAGCCGGCCATCCGCCAGTTCGGCGATGGTGGGCTCGATCAAGCCGCGCGAGGTCCGGCGGCAATCGCCGGCGATCCGGTCGGACACGGTCCACGCCAGCCGCCCGTCCGCCCGCCACCGGCCCATCAACAACAGGCAATCGGTATAGGTCAAGCCGCCAGCGGGATTATGGTAGGCGCCATCCGGTCCGACCGGGCTGCTTTGCGCCGGCACCAGGATGACCCCGTCGCGCCGCGCCAGGGGGCGGCAGGTAAAATCGCCGATCATCACGCAGTTCTTCCCCACCGTGACGCCGGGCAGGGGGTGGGTGGCGTCAAATTCCGCGCCGGCGTGGATGATTTGCTCGTTCACCAGCTCGGCGCCCGTGTCGGGCGCGATCACGGCATAATGCAATTTAAATTGCCGCATCCCTTCCAGCGGGGTATCGGTCGGCAACACGCCTTCGGTCCAAAGCGTGATGAAGCGGCCGGTGGCGGGGTCCAGGTAACCGCCGCGCGGGTGCCGGCGGCCGGTGCCGGCCGGATCTGTAAACCTTGTCGGCCAGCTCCGCGGAGCGCTCCAGGTCCGGCCGTTGTCGCGGGAAAACCGGATGGACGCCGCATCGCAGGTGTCGCTGCGGCTGGTGCAGGTATGGATGCTCATCAAATGCGCGCCGGCGCGCGCGGCGCAGGCGGTCGCCGCATGCACGGCCACCCCCGGGGCGGGCGATTTGACGAAGATATCCCTGGCGATCACCCTGGCCTGCATGCCGGCGTCATTCCTCCGGGCTGGGCGCGAATAATTTTTCCTTCTGCACCGTGAAGTAAAAAGGGCGGTCCGGCATTGCCGGCACGGAGGTCACGCCCATCAGATGGCCTTTGCCGTAGAACTTGAACGACCACCCGGCCCTTTCCCGGATTTTGGCGATACCCAGGGAATGCACCTCCAGGTTGTTGCCGCCGATCCAGGCATCCTCGCGGACCACCGCGCCGGCGGGATCGAATACCGCCGCTTTCTGGGGCAGGTTACGGGGCCGATACAGGATGGCAAACTGCTCCGCATCGGCCGGCACATTGAAATAAAAATACTGGCCATCGCCCACGGCCAGGCCTTCCGGCGCCAGGCGATACACCTCCCCCATGCCGTCCGCCGGGCCGGTGATGGGAATATTCATGAAGAAATCGTTGGTGCTGGCCACCGACAGATCGTATTCCACGGCGCCGTCGGCGGGCACGTTCAGTTTCAGTTCCGCCGCCCCGGCCAGCCGGTTCACCTGGAAGGATGGCGCCGTGACTTCAATGGGCCGCCCGCCCAGCGGCTTGATGGCGGCGGTATAGACCGATTTCGTGCCGCCCCGGGTTTTCACCGTCAGCGTGAACGGCTGGTCCGCCGCCTGTTTCAAGCGGGCTCGCAGCACATAAAGATTGGTCCCGCCAACCGCTTGGCGCATGGGACGGAGGGATGAATCGACCTCCTCGTCGGATACAGGCGCCGGTTCGCCGCCATGCCGGTTCGCCGCATACAGGTAATACGGCATCCATTGCATAAAATAACTCTGGTTCAAGTTGCTGTTGTAGGTATTCCGGATGAACATACCCTGATACCGGGGATCTTCGCCCAGGTATTGATTTTCGATAAATTCGCGGACGCTGAAGGCCGCCTTGCCGAGATGCGACGCATCGCCGGTGTACAGATAGGCGAAGGCGCGGACATTGATTTCCTGGTGGTAGCCCCCGCTGTTGGGGTTGAGTTTGATGCCGGACCAACGGGCCATGGCCTGCATGGCGCGGCGGCTCCGGGTCAACCCGATATAGCGCTCCAGGAACGGCGCAAAATTCTCCCACTGCGGGAACCGGCCGTCCTCCGCCTGGGTGTTCAGCAGGCGCTCCACGGTGCGTTCGAGGAAATCCAGGTAATCGTTGTCCCAGGTATGAAAATACAATTCACAGGCGCTGGTGGCCCGGCCGCTGCCTTCGCGGTGCTGCTGGGCGCGGCCATCGGCCAGCAACGCGGCGCCATGCTCCATTGCCGTAGTCCGGCTGCGCTCGTCGCCGGTGAAGTAATAATGCCAGAGCAGGCTGTCGGCCACCGAATTGTAACACAGGCGGTTGCCGGAGGCCCAATGCACGAAACCCTTGTAATCGCAGATCCCGCCCTTGATCTTGCCGCGCGGCCAGGCCAGGGCGGTCAACTCCTTGGGCGCATAATGGCAGTGATCCGCATCCGCCACGTGCCGCGCGTTGCGGTCGGCATAGGCGAACACGGCCTGGTCGCCGCTCCGGGCGTACATCAGCCACGGCCAGCGCGTCCAGCCGTGATGCGTGTTGCGCCAGATGCGGTGCAAATCCCACCGGCGCTCCGCCCAATTCCAGTTATGGTGCGCATCGCCGAAGTTGAACATGCCGTAATCGCGGTCCTGTTCATGCTGGCGGAAGATGCCGGCGATGACCGCATCCAGCGCGCGTTCGATCCCGGGGTACCGAGCCGGATCGCGCGCGGCCATCGGCCCGAAAACGGAACTGGCGCAGACCCATTCCGGATCGCAGACGCCCGTCAGGTTGGCCTGAAACACGCGGTGCGTGGAACGGGCCCGCGCCTGTTCCCAGTCGGCTTCGTGGAAATGGAGCCATAATTCGTGCGTCTTGGCCAGGCCCACCGCATTCGCCACCGGCGCCCCCTGGCTTTCTTCGCTATCCTTGCCGGTATCTGCCAGTACGCAGGCCAGGACCTCGCCCGGAATCTTGAAATCCAGCAGCTTGCCCTCATGCGCAAACCAGTTGCGGTAAACCGTGCGGACGGAGATGTTGCTCCCGCCATGGCCGCCATCTTCGCCGTGCGCCGGCCAGAAATGGATGACGGCTTTTTGCGGCGTCACTTCAAACTCCTTGGGGTAATTCTGCCAGAAATCCCGGACCGACATGGTCAGCATTTTGCCCGCCTGCCCGACGCTCATCCAGCCTTCCGCCCGGGCGCAATCATCCTGGCGGACGCCCTGGGAATAAATCCGGCACAGCCGGTCATCCTGCTGGAGCAGATAGGCGCCGGCATCTCCGGCGGCCAGCCGGCCGGCATTGACCTTCGGCGTGCCGAAGAAGTAAGCGGGGCCCGGGGCCGGCAGGCTGTAGGCGATGTCGCGGTAACGCACCTCCTCCGGCGAGCCGCCGGACTCGGCGTTGGAGCCGGCGGTGATGATGAACGTGTGGTAGACCCGCAGATACGGCAGCCCGGCATAGGCGTAATAACGCATTTCATACTGCCCCTGCCGCGCGCCGGACTCCGCCACATGCCAGCCCGCGACCCGCACGCACGCCTTCACCGGCCCGGCCGATTCCAAGGCCACCGCCACCGCCGCATCGTTGCCGCCCAGGAATTTTTGGCCCGCCTCGTCCACGAGGCAGGGGCCATCGGTCTGGTCCGCCCGCATCACCAATTCCGCCGGCTGATAAATGCCGTCATGATTCCGATCCAGGTACACTTCCCCCAAGCCCGGCGTGTTGCGTTTCGGGAAGACAAACCGGGCCGCCCCGGTATCCACCGTGATTTGGGCGGCATCCTCCGCGACCCGCAGCCCCGCGTCTGCCGCCGGCCGCCGCGCCGCCGGCCCGTACATCAGGGTCAGCTTGACCGGCGCCGGGCCGACGGCGGCGAGCGTATCCAACAGCAGCCAGCGCACGCTGCCATTTTTCGACCAGCGCCCCGTCACCTGCGCCTGGACCGGCAATTCCCGGCCGGCGTCATCCAGCAACCGGACGCGCTCGGGGTCATCCAGCGCCCCGGCCGGGAACGGCACGCCAAAGGTCACCGGCCAAGCCGGCATGGCTGCCGGCGCCGCGGGGATGGTGATGCTGAGGCGGCCTTCCCGGACGGCCTGTTCTTCCACAATCCGCAACTCCCGCGCCTGGGTCTGCAGGACGTTTTCGCCGGACACCAGGCTGGCATGCAACGTATAAGTTCCCGGCGCCAATGCGCCCAGCGGCAGGTCAAAATCCAGTTTCAATCCCGCCAACGGGGCAATGCGCTGGACGGCAATCTCGCGCCCGGATTGGCGCAGCGCCACCACCAACGCGGGTTCCGCCCCAAGCCGCTGGCCCGGCGCGCCGGGCAGTATCCGGATGCGGCCGGCGGCCGATGGCTGGAATGACGGGTATTGTTCCCGGTCCAGGTAGATGGCAAGCTGCGCGCTGCTCAAGGTCGCCACCCCGGAAACCAGGGCCCGGTATTCGGCCTCCGACCCCAGCACGATCACCGGCGCCCGGTCCAGGTTGATGTATGGCGCCGCCAGCGCCGCGCAGACGGCGGCCTTGCCCGCGCGGTCCACCCGGCCGGCATTGAACAGCAGCGGCGCGCCCAGGGGCGCGCCGGCCAGGCCCAGCGCCTGCAAAGGCAGGGCCATTTCCACCGCGTAGCCGGACGCCCCGATTTTGGCGGCGCAGCGCCAGGCCGGATCCCAGTCCGCGGCGCCGTTTTTGCGCTCGTCGAACGCGCCCCGGGGGGTGACAATGAACTGGTACTCCGTCCGGCCATTATCCGGGGAAAGCTTGATTTCCACGCAATCATCCCCCCAGGCCCCGGGATTGCGGGCGCCGGCGTTGAACACGGTTTTCAGCGCGGCCGGATCCGCCGCCGCGCATTGCATGGCAAGGTAAAGGTTGGTGGCATCGTAAGCGGCGCTGATCGCCGTCGCCTGGGGCGCATCCCGGCCGTCATCGGCAAGGAACCGCCCGGAGCGCCAGGATTGTTGCCAGGCCGCATCGTTGACGATGCCGTCAATCGCCGGCGGCGCCGCGGCCCGCGGCAGACAAACCAGGGGCCGGCCGTCATCCGGCTTGGCCGGCCGGAACTCCAGGTTATCCAGCAAGGCCGGCGCCGCCAGCGCTCCCGACCCCATTGCCAGCCACAACCAGCGCATTATCCCGCGAGCCATAATTTGCATCTCCGGTTTTTAATGGATGGAATACATCGAGCCGATCGGCACGCTTTCGTAACAGCCCATGTCCGCCAGGCGGCTGAATTTATCCAGGCGCGGCCGCCCGTCCAGGTCCGCCGCGCCGGCCATCCAGTCCCGGTAAACGCCGGCATTGATGCAGGGGGAGCCGCTGCTTAAGCGATAATTGCCCGATTCCGGCGCCGCCATCCCCGGATCGACCGCCAGGTTGTTGGTGGAATTAGCCGCGGAAAAGCCGGTCAGTTCCGGCGCCAGGCAGCAGTTGGTGTAGGCGTTGGTATGCGCGATGGCTGTATAATAATTGCTGGAGCCGGCCAGCACGGCGGTGTTGAAATAGATGATGCTGTTTTCAACGCACAAGACGGTGCTGGCGCTGTTATCATTGATGCCGCCGCCGGCATTGCCGGTATCGTTGCTGACAATCGTACAGGAGCTGACCAGGCTGGTGCCGCTCGCGTTGCGGAAGTGGATGCCGCCGCCGCCGGTCACTGCGGTGTTGTTGGCAATCAGGCAGTTTTGAATGGTGCCGCCGGTTTCCAGGAAAATGCCGCCGCCGGACCGGGCGGAATAGTTGCTGGTGATCACGCTGTCCCATATTTTGTGCTTGGCGTTGACGCGCATGGAAACGCCGGCCCCGCCGACATTGCCAATATTATGCACTGTCCGGTTGCCGGTGATCCGGGAATTCCGGATCATCGCGCCGCCCGTCAGGTTAAAGCCGCCGCCATCCAAAAAGGCTTCATTATCGCTGGCGTAACAATTGCTGGCCAGGATATTGTTCGCCAGGTGCCCGCCGCCGCCCGCGCTGGTGGCATTGCTGTAAACCGTGTTGCCGATAAAGCTGCAATTCGCGACCAGTGTCGTCAGGGTCCCAAGGGTTGCTGTGGCATAGATTCCACCGCCTTGCATCCGGGCGCTGTTGGCCAGGAAGTCGCAGCCGGTAACCGCGAGGGCATCGTAAACCGACAAGCCCCCGCCGGAACTCAGCGCGTTATTCGTTTCAAACACGCAGTTTTCGAAGCGCGAGGAAACGGCCGTGGCATACGCCCCGGCGGCGCTCACGGCCGTATTGCCGTAAAATCGGCAGTCGCGCACCGCCGGATATGCCCCGATCCGCCAGGCGCCGCCGCCGCCCATGGCGGACGAAACGTTATTTGAAAACACGCAATTTTCAACGATGGCGGAACCCGCGATCGAATAAATGCCCCCGCCATCATCGCTGGAATTGTTGGCAATAAAAGCGCAATCCCGCACGATGGGCGCGGCCGCGTCGTTGTAAAAAAATATCCCGCCGCCCCGGTAGGCTTGGTTGCTCGTAAAGGTGCAGTTCGACAAAGTCACCCCGTATAATGACGCGCCGCCGCCGACGTTGACCCCGCCGGCCGCGCCCCGGGTGATCAAAAGATTGCGCATTTCGCCCATGTCGACGCTGGCATAAAAACACCGGAAGGTGTTGTTGCCATCCACCACCGCCACGCCGCCGGTCCCGATTATATTGATATTCCGGTTAATCGTGATCTGGTTGGTCAGCACATAGGTGCCGTTGGACACCCAGACGGTCTCGCCGTTGGTGGCGACATTCACGGCCCATTGAATCTCCGTGGCCGCATCCGCCCAGTTGGTGTACGGGGAAACATTGCCGCCATCCGGGGAAACGTAAATCTCCCGGCCGCCGGCGGACAAGGCGGCGAACAAAAGCATCCAAGCCCATCCCGCATTAGCTGCCAAACGCCATTGCATGATGCCTCCTCCTGTCATTTTTATTTTGACGCCCGGGATACTGTCCCGGGCTTTGACAAAAACCGGCTATTTTGCCGGCCGGCCGGCGAAATGACTTTGCAGCAAGGCGCGCAAATCCGGCTGCCGCATCACTACCCGGCCATCCGGCTGTCCCTGCACCACGGCCGCGCATTCGTAAAACTGGAAACCGTCATACCCGCGCTCGCGGGCCAGGCGGATGCGCCGGTCGCAAATTTCCACGCCGCCCGGCTGGTTCCAAAGCGTGTTGGCGTAAGGCGCAAAGATCACCGGGATCCGGCGGGGGCGGGCGACGGCCAGCACTTCTTCCGCGAACCGGCTGCCCGGCCAGACTTCCTTCATGGTGACGCTGTCGGCCAATCCTTCCGTCAGCCAGGTCCGCCAGTCCCATTGGATTTCCATGGCGGCGGCCACGTCGGGCTCCAGGCACATGGTCTGGCTGACGTGCAGCCCCAGTTTGCGGCCGTATTCCCGGACCAATTGCCGGGCGGCGCGGTAAAATTCGGTATAAGCCGCGCCGCGCAGGCGGCGCCAGGCGGCGCGGTCGAAATCGTCCGTGGCCCAGAGGTCCACGCCATGGCGCGCCAGGAAGGCATCCCGCACGGGCGGCTCGAAGCCGAATTCCGACCAGGCCAGCGGAGCATGGTGGTTGCGGACGCGTAATTCCACGCCATCGGCGCCGGCCGCCAGGCATTGCCGGACCAGCGCCAGCCACCAGTCGCGGGCGGCGGGATAACTCGGGGAAAGCGCCGCCAGCACGTCGGGATTGCGGCCGCGGGCGATGGCCAGGAAGCCATGGCCGGCGTCCAGCGCATGCGGGAGTTGCCAATGGTTGTACCCCGGGAAAACCGCGGTTGGGGTTTTATCGGCCACGCAATCGAATTCCACGCCGACTTCGCAAAAGTCGCCGCGCCGGCGGATGGCGGCGGCGCCGTCCGGTTGGACATGCGCCAGGCGCGGCGCCAGGCCGATGGTCCAGGTCCGCACCGGCCCGGCCGGCCCCCAGACATGCACCAGGTTAAGCAGATCGTTGGCAAACGAAGCGGCCCGGCCGCGGACCCGCAAGGCGCAGTACGGGGAGTCCAGCCGCAGATCTTGCAGCCGGATCACCCGGACGCGCGCGGCGGCGCCGGCCGGGCGGCCGCCGGAAGGAGTATGCTCCCAGCGCGGGTAATCCATGACCGCCTCCTCGCGCTGGAGCGGACCGGCGTATGGCCGGTAATGCGCATTGTCGTCGCTCACCCACAGTTCGACATCCGCCGCGGTGAAGGCGGCGGGCGCGGCGTCATTTTTCACCAGGTCAATCCGGGTGAACACGGGCGGCGGCGCAGCCAGGGCGGATGGTTTGCGCGCCATGGTCAAATGCCGGTTTTCCGCCACAAAGTCCGCGATCCAATCCACCGGCCCGCCAATGCGCGCCAGCCGGCCGCGCGCGGCGGCCGCGGCAGTGTTTTCGCCGAGGCTGTATTGGAAACCCATGTCGAAGGGCTTGATCAAACCATAGAGTTCAATGCCGCGCGCATGCGCCGCCGTCACCGCGGCGGCCAGGAAATCCCCAACGTTGGCGAAGGTTTTGGCGGCATGGTTGGCGGCCGCTTCGCCGCCGCAGTGGCAATGCCGCCACCAGCCGTCCGCCGGCCCGCCGTAATGAATCCAGTGGCACCGCCGCACGCCCCAGCCGGCGAATTCGTCGAAAAGCCGGGCAAACATCCCGCGGTCGTATGGCGCATGCATCAGGTCATCCGGAAAATCCACCGCCACTTCCAGGTGGAAACTGGACGCCGGCCGCGGCGGGCAGACCGGTTCCGGCGCGGCGCATCCCGACAGGCGGATGGCGCGCACCCGGCAATCATGGGTAAACCCCAGGTCCAGCAAAGCGGCGGGCGGGGCGGCGGGCGGGATGGCGGCGGCCAGCACGCTGGCGCCATTGACCAGGATTTCCCACGAATCCGCCCGCAGCAAAAATCCCACCCGGATGGGCTGCCCGGGGTCGGCCGCCGGGATGCGGACCTCGGCCAGCGGCATCTGGCCGGAATGCTGCAACCGGTACCGGCCCAGGCCCGGTTCGGCGATGAGGGTGAAAGTCCGGTCGCCGCAAAGGATGTTGGAAGGCGCGGTAAAAGACAAGTCCGCCTCAACCGCCAGGGCCGCTCCGGGGCGGGCCGCCGCCGGAACGCGGAGCAGGGTATTGGCGCCGCCGCATAAACACCCATCGGCAAAAACATGCCCGATGGTTTCCGGCAAAATCTCCGCCGGCAGGCATCCGGCTTGAAAATCATAAACTTTATTCATCGGCATCATCCGCCCAAGTGAGCCGCTTTCAAAAGTCAACCTTTGAAAGCAGTATTCCCTATCCAGCCGTCAGTTATTAAGGTTCTTAAAATAATATAGACATTCATTGAACGTAATCTTGCATCGGTAGGGCGCGCAGTGCCGCCAGCGCGGCCCGCGCCTTGCGCGCCGCGGCGGCCAAGGGACTGGCCGCCCTACCTATCCATCAATCAACGTCCTGTCTATTATGCGAACATTAATATCAGTTATCAGTAACCAGTTATCAGCAGCCAGAATTGCATAATGTTGATCTTAAATCGTTTGCTTTTATTCTGAATTCTGGATCCTGGCTCCTGAAACATCCTGTACATGTGTGCGTGCCCGCCGTAACTTGAGCGAAGGCGGGTGGCCAATCCCTCCATCCGCTCATCCGTCTCTGTGGTAAACAATTCCCATCTTCTTTGTGGCCGAAAATCTGCGTAATCTGTGGATAAAAAAGGTTCCGTGGTAAATTATCTGCATCTTCTTTGCGGCTTGGCGGCTTTGTGAGAGCATCAAGCGATTTACTGTGGGATGCTACTGAATTTGGATCAAGTTTAAATGATTTTTTCGTCCCGCATCCACGCGACAGTTTCGCGCAGCCCCTCTTCCAGGGCGATTGCCGGCCGCCAGCCCAGGTCGCGGCCGGCCTTGGCGCAGTCAGCGCACATGTGCTGGCAGGCGAACTGCATCCCGGCGGCGTCAATCAGCCCCGGGTACCGGGCGAGAATTTCATCCGGTGCGGCAAACTCCAGCCGCAGCGGCACGCCCATGGCATCGGCGACCAGGGAAATATAATCCCGCATCATCAGCGACTGCGCGCCGCCGATGTTATAAACCTGGCCGCAGGCGGCCGGACAGGCGGCTGCAAGCGGAAAGGCGCGGCCCAAGTCGCGCACATGGCCCGGCTGGAGCAGGGCCCGGCCGTCGTTGGGGAGCGCGATTGGCCGGCCGTCGCGCAGCAGGCGGAAAAATTCCGGCGCGCGCCCGCCCCAGCCGTCCAGCGGGACCTTGCCCGGCCCATAGATGTAGCTCAGGCGCAAAATCGTGCCCGGGAAGCCGCGTTCCTGGAAGGCCCGCAGGATGGCCTGATCCTGGCGAAGTTTGTGATTGAATACTACCACCGGCCCCCGGCCTTCCCGGAGCGGCAGCGCTTCCGACGCCGGCAGCCGGCGGGCGTCGCCGTAAACGCCGAACGAGCCGGCATGAATCAAGCGGCCGATATGCGCCCCGGCGGTTTCCACGACAAATTCGATGTCTTGCTCGGTCAGAATCGTATCCACGACAATGTCCCAGGAGCGCTGGCGCAGCGCGGCGGCAAAAGCCTGGCGGTCGTTTTTATCGCAATTGATCTGTTCCGCCGCGCCGGCCGGGGGCGGGCGCGTCCCGCGGTTCAAGGTGTAGAGCGCAGCATGGCCCGCGCGCGCAAACGCCTCCAGGATCGCCGGGCCCAGGAATCCCGTTCCGCCGATCAACAATACATTTGCCGGCACTTTTCCGCCCTCCGCCAGGTAGTTTTACAAACCCAATTGCTGTTTGATCCAAGGCGTGGCCGCCGCCGTATATTCCGGCCCGGCGGCATGGCCGACGCCGGGGGCGTTATAAATGCGCTTCGGACCGCGGATGACATTATACGCGGCATAGACGCTGCTGGGGCAGCAGGTGGTATCAATAAATCCCACCCCGACGATCACTGGAACCGACGCCGGGATGCGACGCGCAAAATTCACCGCGTCGTAATACATGAACATCGCCAGCGCCTGCCGCCGGACCTCCGCATCCGTAACGTACGACAGGCCCGGCCAGCCGGGTTTGCGGCCGGCCTCCGCCCCGCGATGATCGCAGAGCGCCGGCACCGACGCGGCCACGGCCGTCACCCGGCGGTTCAGCCCGGCCATGATGATGGACAGCCCCCCGCCCTGGCTGGAGCCGGTCAGCACCAGGTGTTTTTGATCGAAATCCGGCCGCGCCGCCAGCCAGGCGATGGCGCGGTCCACCCCCAGGATGACGCGGTAATAATAATATTTTTCCCGGTCGGGGATGCCATGGGCCGTGTATGACGGCGCGAATTGACGAGCATACTCGGCGTATTTTGCCCAGGGCTGCCCCAGCTCAACGGCATGCACGCCGATATCCAGCGCCAAGGCCCCGCGCGCGGCCCAGGCAACATCCGGCTGGCGGGGCTTGCCGATGCCGGCGGAAGGCACGGTGACAATGGCCGGGTAGGGCGGCGTTTTACCCTTGGGAACACTGATATACCCGTACATGCGCGTGTGGCCGAGATGGGCGAAACTCAAGGCAAAGCAATCCGCCTGCGCGGATGAAAATTGCGGCAGCGGGGACAGTTGCAGGTCCAGCGGAAGCGCCGCGCATTCCCGGCGCCCTTGTTCCCAGAAAGCGTCGAAATCATCCGGCAGCTCCGCGGCCGGCGCGATCCGGTCGGGCGCAAACCCGGCCGCGCCCATGCCGGTGTAGGTCTGCCCATCCTGCGTATAGGCGGCCGTGCATCTTAAAAAACCCGGCTCAGCCAGTGTGCCGCTGATGGTTACGGGTTGTTGTTCCAGCGCCATGACTTGGCGCGCGATTTGCCGCCCGCCGTCCAAAGTCAACACCGCCTCGAGTTGCCCGAGGCGGATGGCCGCGCCGTCGGCCCGGCAAACGCTGATGGCAAAGACGGCCGGCTCATCCGGCTGATACAGCGCATCCCGGCGATCCGGGGTCACGCTGACCTGGATGTTGGTTTGCCCGGGCGCGGGCGCTCCGCCGGCGCTGGCGAGCAATCCGCCCGCCGCATAGATCGCCAGGGACCAGGCCGGAAGTTTTAAAACGGACCGGCAACGCGGATATCGGTTGAAAATCATACACTGACCTCCGAGACACGCGGCGCGCCCGCCGCCGCGCAGGTTTCACGTTCAATCAGGCGCAGGGGAAACACCTGCAGCCGCCCGGCGCTCCCGGGGCGCCGGGCCAGCAAATCAACCAGCAGATGCGCCGCCGCCCGGGCCATGGCGTAGCGGGGCTTGTGCAGCGTGGTGAGCGCGGGATGAAAATTCTGCGCAACGGCGGCATCGTCTATCCCGATGACCGAAACCGCGCCGGGCACCTGGATGCCATGGCCGGTTAGGACGCGGATCAAGCGCATGGCGATCATGTCGTTGTGCGTGAAGAAAAGGGTCGGCCAGTCGCCGCCCGCCTGGAAGGGGCCAAACCGCGCCTCGATCAGCGGCCAGATATCGTCGCCGTCATCCTCGATCGCGGCAACGATCGGCGGGGCCAACTCTTGCGGCAATCCCAGCAAATGCAGGGCGGCCGCGCACTCGCGGTATCGCCGCGGCTGGGCATCACGCCCCGGGGTCGCCAGGAAAGCGGCGCGCCGATGTCCGCGAGCCGCCGCGAATTTCCACGCTTCGCTGTATCCATGCACTTCGTCCGCCACCACGCTGGCCACCCCGCGCTGCGACAAATCAACGCCCAGCGCGACCATTGGAAACTGCCGCGCGATCAGGTAATCGATCGTGGCGGCATCCATATCCAAGCCGATGAATCCGCGGGTCTGGCCATTCTCGACCAAGGCCTGAACAAACTCCAGCAGGGTCTGCCCCTCCTCGAAAAAGGCGACTTCGAAGCGGCACTTCAACGCATTGAAGCCTTCCATCAGCCCATTGATATAATCCGGCAAAAGACTTTGGTTCAGGCCTTGGTCAGCCTGCCGGCGCATGGCCAGGCAAACCGGCTGGAGCAACGGCCGGCAGCGCTGAGAGGGGACGGCCGCGGACGACGTTGTTCCGCGCGCGCCGGCAGGGGCGTTCACGATTGTGCCCAGCGCGCGGCGGCGGCAAACCAGCCCTTCGCGCTCGAGCAGCTCGTAGGCGCGGTTCACGGTATAGCCGGTTACGCCCAATTGACGCCCGAGTTCCAGGCAGGTGGGCAAAAACGCGCCAGATCGTACAATCCCATCTTGAATCTGGCGGCGATAAAAATTAGCGATTTGTGACAGCAACGGCTCCTTGCTGTCAAATTGAAGACTTGGCAGAATCGAGCCTGCCGCCACTGATGGTTTTTCAATCAATTTACCATTCATTGCTTGATAGCTTAAATGGTATTTTGGCAAAGTCAAGCTTGATTTACGCCATCAATAGGAAATGCGGAAATGGTGTGCTCCAGGCACCAGCCCATCAATGCGCCCGCGCATCGCTTTCTCAGGCGACCTTGACCGCGCCCCGGATCGTGGGATACGGGGCTGACCCTATTCTGCTCCTCCTTGCGTTGAAACGCGCTGAAACGTAATGAAACGTATTTGAAACGCAATGAAACGCAATGAAACGCAATGAAACGCAATGAAACGCAATGAAACGCAATGAAACGCAAATGAAACGTATTGAAACGCAAATGAAACGAAAACACTATCATCCCATAGATACGGTTTATCACCTGAAAACGGCAATATTCTTTAAGGAAATTGGAGTTTGGCGTAAATCATCAGTGCCGGTTTATTGGGTAATGGCATAGTCCTCGCTAGGGACACAAAGCAGAATAAATTTAGCCACAAAATGCACAAAACACACCAAATTATGAGATCCATAGCCAATTGCCGCGTCGGACCGGCATCTGCCGGTCTGACGGATCGGATGACATGCTGATACGCGAATCAATTCATGTATCAGAATATCAGCCGATCCATGTCCGCCTAGCGGACAGCGCGGCATCCCATTCAATTTGTCCCATAATTCGATTACATCCTGTACATGTACGTGCCCGCCGTAACTTGAGCGAAGGCGGGTGGCCAATCCCTCCATCCGCTCATCCGTCTCTGTGGTAAACAATTCCCATCTTCTTTGTGGCCGAAAATCTGCGTAATCTGTGGATAAAAAAGGTTCCGTGGTAAATTATCCGCATCTTCTTTGCGGCTTTGCGAGATAATCAAGCGGTTTTCTATGGGATGCTACTGAAACGAAAATGAAACGTATTTGAAACGAATGGGGATCAAGCGCCGGGCGTTGGTGCGCCCGGCCGGGCATAATATGTTCCCCTGCCGGTCCCTTGCTTGACCAGCAATCCGCTATTGACGAGGCCGTTTAAAATCCGCCAGGCGCTGACGGCTGAAATCCCCAGTTCGTCGGCCAACATCTTCCGGGTCAGCTTGCCCCTGGCGGCCAGCAACTCCAAAATCTGGCGTTCCTGTTCGGAATTCTTCGCGCCGCGGCTGGTCTGGCCGGCAAAGATATGCTTGGAAGCCTTGCTGCCGAAGAAAATCCCCAATACCTGGAGGCAGACTGGCAGCAGGTGACCCGGCAGCCGTAAATCCGGCTGGAATACGTGGATCATATAAAAAGCCAGAAACAGCAACAGCCAGAGATAGACGAAAACCGTGCCCTTACGCGGGGGTTCCGGCGTGCCCAGCCAGCGCCGGACTTCCTTGTCCGCCGCATACGCGCCGAGCAAGGCGATATAGAGCGGCATCATGCCGTCCGGCAGTTCCAGCGTTTGCTGGAGCGCGAAATCCGCCACCGTCAGCCCCAGGTAGGCGACCGTATAAAACGCCAGCAAGGGGAACAGCACGGAGATTTCGTTAAACGGCCGCCGTGGAGGCGGCAATACCGGTTCCGGCGGATGGGGTGGGGGCGCAGGTTCCGGCGTATTCGCATTCATGCCGGTTTTATATCATAAAAAATTCGGAGCGTCATCCCGGAATTGCAGATGCGCCCAGGGCGCCATCCACCTGCCTGTGCCGGGCATGAAGGAAAGGCTGGCAGACTGTATTGGAAATATTACAAATTTAGACATGCCTCTTATCTTCTCTTGTCTTCAGACGGCGAGGAGTGGGACAAAAAATGTTTCCGCAAAACATAGTGGACATAAAGGGGATAACGTGATAATTAAATGATAGGAAATTCATTATACGTCATCCCGTTTTCACAATATCGTCCTGCTTGATGTGGATGGTGAGTTAATGATTAATTCAATTACTCTCTTGGCCCCGGGTGAAATGGCGTTATGGATGCCGGCCCAGATGATAATTATCAATTTATAGGACTGACCCCATGCTCCCTGACCCCATGCTCCCAGACGAGAGAGGATTGGAATGACGGCTGAAACGCATTCACAAATTGCGAACTTCATCTGGAGTATTTGTAATTTGCTCCGAGGTCCCTACAAACGGAATGAATATCGTAAGGTCATCCTCCCCCTGACGGTCCTTCGCCGTTTCGACTGCCTACTTGCTCCGACAAAGGATCAGGTCTTGGAGGAATTCAAAGCCATCAAGACCAAGCCCGAGACTGTACAGCGCAGCCTCCTTACCCGTATCACTGGCCGGCCGTTCTACAATCTATCGAAGATGCAGTTCGACAAGGACGCCCAATATTCCCTGTTGAACGACCCGAACAACCTGGCACCGAATCTCAACAGTTACATCAACGGTTTCTCAAAGAACGTTCGCGACATCATGGAGCGCTTCGCGTTCGATCAGCAGATCACACGTATGGCCGAGAAGAACCTGCTTTATGAAGTCATCAAGGCATTCGCAAAGATAGACCTTGGTATAGAAAAGGTTGACAACGTCCAGATGGGCTACGTCTTCGAGGAACTGATTCGGATCGGCGCAGAGCAATCGAACGAGGAGGCCGGAGAGCATTTCACGCCTCGTGAAGTCATCAAGCTCATGGTGAACCTGTTACTCTCTCCCGAGAAGGATTTGGCCCGCAGCCATGTTGTGAAGACAATCTACGACCCGGCTTGCGGTACTGGTGGGATGCTCTCAGTGGCCGAGCAATACATCCGTAAACTCAATACCGAAGCAAACCCAATGGTCTACGGCCAAGACTGGAATGATGAGGCATGGGCTGTCTGCAAGTCCGACATGCTGATCAAAGGTGAAGACGCCGACAACATTGCCCAAGGCGACACCTTCACCAAAGACGGATTTGCGCGGGATCGCGACGGGAAGAAATGGACCTTTGACTATATGCTGGCGAATCCGCCATTCGGGGTGGAGTGGAAACAACAGCAGAAGTACATCGAGCAAGAATGCGACACCCTCGGTTATGAAGGCCGTTTTGGGGCCGGACTGCCACGAATCAACGACGGGGCGCTGCTCTTCCTTCAGCATATGCTCGACAAACGCCGTGCGCCGAAGGACGGGGGGAGCCGCATCGGCATCGTGTTCAATGGCTCGCCCCTTTTCACCGGCGACGCTGGCCAGGGCGAATCGGAAATCCGCCGCTGGATCATCGAAAACGACTGGCTTGAAGCGGTCGTCGCGTTGCCGGACCAACTCTTCTACAACACCGGCATTTCTACGTACATCTGGGTGCTCACGAACCGCAAGGAGCGAGAACGCAAGGGTAAGATTCAACTCATGGACGCCCGCAACTTCTGGGTGCAGATGAAGAAGAGTCTCGGTAATAAACGCCACCGTATCGGCGACCCGGATGAGGGCGACGCCGACCATATCGCCGAGATCGCCCGGATTCACGGCGCGTTCAAGGACGGAGAGACGCGCCCCTTCAACATTGACGGTCAGGAAAAGACACTTGTGGTAAGCAAGGTTTTTGATAATGAGGATTTTGGATTCAACAAGATCACCATCGAGCGGCCACTCCGCTTGAACTTCCAGGCAACTGGCGAGCGTATCGCCCTGCTCGACGAGGAATCCGGCTTCAAGAACTTGGCCACCAGCGCCAAGAAGAACGAGGAACTCCGGCAGAAGGAAATCGAAGCCGGCCAGAAACGGCAAGAGACCATCCGTGAGCTGTTGAGAGTCTTTAGCGGGAAGAACGGACACAAACTCTACAAGGACCGCAAGGAATTCCTGATCGATCTAAAGGCTATTGACCTTGAGCGCGACGTTCATCTGAATGTGTCGGAAATCAAAGCTGTGCTGAACGCACTGGGCGAGCGCGACGAGACCGCCGAAATTTGCCGCGCCCGCTCCGGCGACCCCGAACCGGACGCGGAGTTGCGCGACACGGAGAATGTCCCGCTCAAAGAAAGCATCGAGGCATACTTTAAGCGCGAAGTCCTGCCGCATGTGCCCGACGCGTGGATTGACGAGAGCAAGACGAAGGTGGGCTATGAAATCCCGCTAAATCGTCACTTCTACCGCTACGAACCCCCGCGCCCGCTGGAAGCGATTCAGGCCGATATCCGGAAGCTGGAAGGCGAGATAATGGAAATGCTCGGGGAGGTGGCGAAATGAGAGAGATTCGCGGAGAAGCCAAGACGATCCGCCAACTTCTCGGCGGCACCCGCTACGCCATTGACTACTATCAACGCGAGTACAAGTGGCAGACGAAACAGGTCCGTGAACTGCTTGAGGATCTGGGCGACCGTTTCCTTGAACACTTCAAAGCCACCGATGAACGTTCCGCCGTGGCCGGCTACGGGCACTATTTCCTCGGCTCCATCATTCTCAGCAAGAAGAACGGGCAGTCTTTCGTTGTGGACGGTCAGCAGCGTCTTACCACGCTGACGCTTCTGCTTATCCACCTACGAAACCATCTATCCAACACGGAAGACAAAGCAACCCTGCAAGACCTTATCCTTTCGCGAGTACATGGCCGAAGCGCCTTCAATCTCTCCGTGGATGAACGGACGCCCTGCATGGAGGCCCTGTTCAAAGGCGAGGCGTTCGATTCGACCCGGCAACCCGAATCCATCCGCAACATTTGCGACCGTTACGCCGACATCCAGAACCTTTTCCCGGACGAGATCGGGGAAGAAGCCCTTCCGCTCTTTGCAGACTGGCTCATCGAGAATGTCCACCTTGTGGAAATTTCCGCCTATTCCGATGATGACGCCTACGTGATCTTTGAGACCATGAACGACCGGGGCCTTTCCCTCTCGCCCCTCGACATGCTGAAAGGCTTCCTGCTTGCCAACATCACGGACGAAAAGGCCCGGCTCCACGCCGGCGCGACATGGAAGCAGCAAGTCGCCGCCCTGGCGGAATTGGGGAAAGACGAGGACGCAGACGCCTTCAAGTCATGGCTCCGCAGTCAGTACGCCGATTCCATCCGCGAACGGAAGAAAGGCGCGCAGCCGATGGACTTCGACCGCCTGGGGACCGAGTTTCATCGGTGGGTGCGCGACAACGAGAAGCGCATCGGGCTGAAGAAAGGCAGTGACTTCGCCCGATTCATCGAAACCGACATGGCGTTCTACACCAACCAGTACTTACGACTCCGCAACGCCGCCGAACAATTCACCCCCGAACTACCGACCGTGTATTACATCGCTCGCTACGAGTTCACCCTTCAATATCCCGTTCTGCTGTCGCCCTTGGCCCCGGACGATAGCGAACAGACGATTCTACGGAAACTCCGGGTGACTTCGGCATTTCTCGACATCTGGCTCGCCCGCCGCCTCTGGAACTTCCGGTTGATCGCCTACAGCACCATGCAATATGCCATGTTCCTTGTCATCCGTGACATCCGCCGCTGCACCGTGGCCCAACTCGTGGACAAGCTCACGAAGCATCTTATCAACATCGAGGAGACTTTCGCCGGCAACGACCGTTTGCGGATGCACCAACAGAATCGGTACTTCATCCACCAATTGCTTGCCCGCATCACCGATTTCGTGGAGGTCGGGTCTGGCCAGCCTTCGCGCTTCGCCGAATTCGTTGCCGAGGGCAAGGACCGTTACGAAGTTGAACACATCTGGGCAAACCATCCCGAGCGGCATATAGACGAGTTCGGGCATCCTGCCGACTTCGACGAATACCGCAGCAGGATCGGCGGCCTACTCCTTCTGCCGAAGAAGTTCAACGCCAGTTACGGCGATTTGCCCTATGCGAAGAAACTGCCGCAATATCTCAAGCAGAACGGCCCGAATATGCTCGCCCGCTCTCTACATCCGGATAGTTACACCCACAACCCCGGCTTTGTCCGGTTCGTTAGGCAAACCGGACTGAAGTTCAAGGCGCACGAGGAGTTTAAGAAGAAGGACCTCGACGCCCGGCAGACCCTTTACCGCCGCATCGCCGAGACCGTATGGAGCCCCGACCGCCTGAAAAAGGAGGCCGCTTCATGACCGTTGTCCAATCTGCGGGAAAGGGCGGCAGCCAGACTCCCCACACCTTGCCCTCCGTAACTTCAGCAAAGGAGGGTTGGAAGCCATATCCTGCCTACAAACCCTCCAGCGTCGAATGGCTGGGCGACTTGCCGGAAGAATGGGTTGTGGCGGCGCTGAAGCATCGGTGTCGTCGGTACGCACTCTATGGCGCAAATATACCTTCAGACGATTATGCACGGGAAGGTGTGCGCCTTTTAAGAACAACCGACATTGATAACTACGGAGACCTCCAGACCGAAGGCGTCTTCATCTCTCGCGACCAAGCACAAGACTATATCCTTGCCGATGAAGACATCCTTCTCTCACGAAGCGGGACAATTGGCCGCTCTTTTGTGTATTCTTTGAAGCAACATCCGGAGTGCGCATACGCCGGCTATCTCGTTCGTTTTGTCCCATCTGGCCGTTTGAATGCGCGATATTTCTTCTACTTCACAAAGAGCATCTGCTTCTCGGATTGGTTGCAGACGCAGGTGATCGCCTCGACTATCGGCAATGTCAATGGACAGAAGTATGCGCAATGTCGATTGCCACTTCCAGAGCGTCCAGAACAAGATGCCATCGCGGCCTTCCTCGACCGGGAGACTGGGAAGATTGACCGGCTGGTGGCGAAGAAACGGGAGTTGATCGAGAAGTTGAAAGAGGAGCGCGCCGCCATCATTACCCGCACCGTCACCCGCGGCCTGAACCCGGACGCCAAACTCAAACCCAGCGGCGTCGAATGGCTAGGTAATCTGCCGGAAACGTGGGATGCGGTTCGCCTTCGCCGTCGCGCCCGGCGGATCCAAACCGGAGGGACGCCGCCAACAGTAGAAGAGCGGTATTACGAAGATGGCACAATCCCGTGGTTCGGACCGGGTTCTTTCGACGACCAGATCGTCCTTACGCGTCCGGTGAAGTTACTCAACGCATGTGTTGTGACGGAAGGTGCGGCTCGCATATTCGGGCGCGGGGCAACAATGATTGTGACAATAGGGGCGACACTGGGTAAGGTAAGTTCCCTCGTGACACCGGCCTCCTGCAATCAGCAGATTACGGTTGTGGAGTATGATGAACGACGGGTCTTTCCACGCTTTGCGACCTACCAAATCAAGCGGCTGGAATCCACGCTGCGCGCCATAGCCCCCAGCGCAACACTGCCAATCCTCGATCAAGGGGAGATTGCCGACATCCTCCTGGGTCTCCCAGCCCTCCCCGAGCAACGCGCCATTGCCGACTTTCTCGACCGGGAGACCGGCAAGATTGACCGGCTAGCGTCGAAGGTGGAGGATGCCATAGAGCGGCTGCAGGAATATCGCGCGGCATTGATCACGGCGGCGGTGATAGGGAAGATTGATGTGCGAGAGGCTGCCTCATGAATCTATTCAAACACAAACCGGATCCCTTCTTTGATCTGGTTGTCCACGATATCCTTCGCGCTCCGGGCCTTACGGGGGCCTCTGCCGGTTATGAAGCAGGCGAGTGGCGATACGATGAGATGGCGAATTACCTTTTCGACTGGCTGCCCGAATTTGCACTCAAATACTCCGAACTTGAGGACTTGAACTCGGGCACAGCGATGTACCTCATCAGGCGGGCGGCCAAGACGGTCTTCACGACGTCGAAATACCAGAAGAGAGGTGAGTTCGGGGAGCTCTTGCTGCACGCATTGATTAGGGACGTGTTTGCTTCGGAACCCGCTATCAGCAAGATTTACTACAAATCAGCAACCAATGACACAGTCAAAGGGTTTGACGCCGTTCATGTAGTCGACAACGGTGGGAAATTAGAACTCTGGCTGGGGGAGGTGAAATTCTACAAGGACATTGACGCCGCTATCCGCGATGTGACTGCGGAAATCACGGCCCACATGAGCCAATATTATCTGCGTAACGAGTTCATCTTAATCACTTCGAAGCTAGACCCCCGGTGGCAGTATGCGGAAACGCTGAAGAGTCTGATCAGCAGCAGAACATCCTTGGACAAGGTGTTTGCGAGAATATGTATCCCCATTCTGCTCACCTATGAGAGCACCTGCGTCGCCAGTTACACGGAAGCTAATGCGCAGTACACCGCTGCCTTGACCAAGGAACTCCAGGAGATATACGAGAAGTTCGCTGAATGCCAACTTCCGCCGGTGCGCGTCCACTTGTTCCTCATGCCGCTTAAGAGTAAGGACAATCTTGTTTCGATCCTTCAGTGCAAATTGGAGGGGTTGCAGCGATGACCCCTCTCGATTTAAGACGGCTTGCAGATCCTGCCTTCATGCGCGACTACCCGTTTGTCGTTCTATCCGAGATCGCCCGTCTTCTCAGTATTAACGAGAATGATGGCCGTGACCTCTTGATTCGCGCCCTTGAGTACAGCGGCAGTTTCTCAGCATTTCGCCCCGTCCTCACTAGTCTTGTGCAGAAGGCAGGCCTCTACCCGTATACCGGTGATTCTGACGCCCTATCTACCGATGAGATTCTCAATTTGGAGTTCCACACAGCCGACGGGCTTGACGGGATCGTTCTCCACTCCATGCAAGGCCGCGTCTATCGAGCTCTGATGGATGGGGCCAACGTAATCTTGAGTGCTCCGACGAGTTTCGGGAAAAGTCTGTTAATTGATGCGATGATCGCATCGCGCCGGTTCGTTTGCATTGTGGTCATCGTGCCGACGATTTCGCTTATTGATGAAACGCGGCGCCGGTTTGCCGCGCGTTTTGGGTCTGAGTTTAAGGTTATTACGCATCCTTCACAGAGGCCCGCAAAGAAATGCATCTACGTGCTGACACAAGAGAGGTTTGTCGAGTTCGCAAACGCCCTTGAACCAGATTTCTTCGTGATCGACGAGTTCTACAAGTTGAGTCCCAATCGCGGCGACGACCGGACGTTTGTACTGAATCACGCTTTCTATCGGCTCTTGAAGTCAGGCGCGCAGTTTTTTCTAATCGGTCCTAATATTCAGGCCATCACAATCGACCAGACCCATCTTAACTTTCGCTTTTTCGGAACTAATTTCAGCACTGTCGCCGCGGAAGTCATCTTTATGGGGGATGGTGAACCTGAACAGAATGCCTTGAAGGTATGCCGTGGCCTGTCAGAACCGACACTAATCTTCTGCAAGTCTGCGGCAAGCGCCTACAAACTCGGGCAGTTCTTGAGAGGGGAAGGGGTCTCTGCACCCTCCGAAGCCCTGCACGATGCCGCCCAATGGTTGCGCGAGAACTACCACCCTGACTGGGTCCTTGCGGACTTGCTTAAAGATGGTCTTGCGGTGCACCATGGAGCATTGCCAAGGTCCGTTGCATATCACTTTCTGCGCCTGTTCAACGAAGGCGCAATCCGATTTCTTCTCTGCACTTCGACAATCATCGAGGGTGTGAATACCACAGCCAAGAGCATCATTATCTATGACAACAAGATTGCTACGAAAAAGTTTGATCAGTTCACATTCAACAACATAAAGGGTCGGGCGGGCCGCATGTTCAAGCATTTCGTCGGCCATGTGTACGTGCTGCACAATGAACCGCAGCCGGAACTGCCTTTGGTCGATGTGCCTTCAATTACTCAGCCGGATGACACTCCGGAGTCTCTCCTTGTTCAAATGGACGACAGCGATCTCTCTGAACACTCTCTTGAACGTTTGCGTTACCTTCATGCGCAGAAAGACCTGCCTATTGAAGTCATCCGAGAGAACGCTGGTATCGCGCCAGAGCAACAATTAGATGTCGCACGTGAAATCGACGCCAACATAGCGAAGTACCACCCACTTCTGTCCTGGAGAGGTTTCCCGCAGTCCGAACAACTGTTTACTGTGTGCGGGCTTATCTTCGACTACCTGATGGGCGGGACCGGCAAAGACGGTGTGTTCGGTGGGAAGCAGTTATGGTTCAAGATGTCACGGTTCGCGAAGATCAAGACCATAGATGGATTGATCCGGGCTGAGTTGCGCGAAAACAATCAGATTGCTGGACCTTCCGACGCTGTTGAAGAGGTCTTGATGTTCCTCCGGAGATGGGGGGAATTTCATTTTCCAAGATACCTTGGTGCATTGGACAAGATCCAACGAAGCGTGTTTGAGCGAGCCGGCCATCAAGGTGGAAACTACGAACCCTACTGTGCGGCAGTGAAGCAACTCTTCATGCCCTTGTCCGCAACGGTGTTGGAGGAGTATGGAATCCCATACCAACTGTCCATGAAACTCGAAGAGCGTCTTCCGCTTGGAGATGACGTGGACACTATTCTGAGCAATTTGCCGAGAGTCGATGTTGCCAGCCTGAAGATGTCAGGATTTGAACGAGACATGCTCAATGATGCGCTGAACAATTTGTGAGAAGTCGCTCAGAATGAAGACAACAACAGAGCACGCGTTTGAAACCCACGTGGAGGAACTTCTCCTCGGACAGTCGGGCTGGAAATCCGGCACGAATGCCGAGTGGGATAAGGAGCGGGCGCTGTTCCCAGCGCGTATCTTCGCCTTTCTGCAAGACACACAGGCGAAGTTGTGGGAGGAGATGCGTGGACTTCACGGCCCCGGTCTTGAGTCCATGCTCATCGCGGCGCTGGTTAAGGAACTCGACATTAAGGGCATGCTGCATGTGCTTCGGCACGGCTTCAAGTTCTACGGCAAGACGTTTCGGTCGGCATATTTCAAACCGGCGCACGGGCTGAATTACGAGATCATTGACCTATTCAATAAGAATCAACTTACGATTACCCGCCAGACACCCTGCCATCCGGCCGACAATTCCACTGTGGACATGGTGTTTGCCGTCAACGGTATGCCGGTCGCCACATGTGAATTGAAGAATCCCGGAACTGGCCAGAGTTGGCGCAAGGCGGTCAATCAGTACCGCGAGGATCGCGATCCGCGCGCGCCGTTGTTCCAGTTCAAGAACAGGGCTTTAGTTCACTTCGCCGCCGACCCGGACGAAGTCCACATGACCACGCGACTGGCGAATGAGCGGTCGCACTTCCTACCCTTCAACAGGGGGAGTCATCCGGGCGAAATCCAGTGTGGCGCGGGCAATCCGCTGCATCCATCCGGCTATCGGACGGGCTATTTCTGGGAGGATGTCCTTCAGCGTGACAGTTTCTTGGACATTCTCGGTCACTTCATGTTCGTCGAGAAACGCGATCAGAAGAAAGATGATGGCAAGGGCGGAAAGATTCGGGTGACAACGGAGACGGTCATCTTTCCGCGTTACCACCAACTCGACGCCGTGCGAAAACTCGTGGCAACCGCCCGCAGAGAAGGCGCTGGCCGCAACTATCTCATTCAACATTCGGCGGGAAGCGGGAAGACCAACAGTATTTCCTGGCTTTCACACCGATTGGCGAGTCTGCACAACGAAAAAGACGAGAAGACGTATGATTGCGTCGTCGTCATTACGGACCGCCGCATCCTCGACCAGCAGTTGCAGGACGCCATCTATCAGATTGAGCACTCACAGGGCGTGGTAAAGGCGATTGATCAGGACGCCAAGCAACTCGCGGCGGCGCTGATTGACGGCACGAAGATCGTCATTACCACCTTGCAGAAGTTCCCGTTCGTGTTGCGCGGTCTGTTGCACACCGCTGGTGCCGAGAACCAAGATCAGGCAACCGACGATGAGAAACGGCAGGCTAAGGAATGGGAAGCCGCCATCGCCGCCCGAAAGTACGCGGTGATCGTGGACGAGGCTCATTCCAGCCAGACCGGCGAGACAGCGCGGGAACTGAAAGCCATTCTCGGAGCGAACGCTGCGCCAGAACCGGAAGACGCCGAACCGGACTGGGAAGACCGCTTGAACCAGATCATGCAGTCGCGGGGGCGGCAACCCAATCTGAGCTTCTTCGCGTTCACCGCCACGCCCAAGGGGAAGACCCTTGAATTATTCGGCCGGCCCGGAGCCAATGGCACACCGGAGGCTTTTCACGCCTACAGTATGCGGCAGGCTATCGAGGAGGAGTTCATTCTGGACGTACTTCAGAACTACACCTCGTATGACACGTATTTCCGGCTCGTCAAGGCGGTGGAGGAGGACCCGAATGTCCCGAAGCACAAGGCGGCGCGTGCACTGGCGAAGTTCATGAGTCTGCATCCGCACAACATTGAGCAGAAGACCGAGGTTATGGTTGAACACTTCCGGCTACATGTGAAGAACCAGATTGGCGGGCGGGCCAAGGCCATGGTAGTGACTTCATCCCGCCTGCACGCAGTGCGCTACAAACTGGCGTTTGAGCGCTACATTGCCGCGAACGGCTATACCGACGTGAGGCCCCTGGTGGCGTTCAGCGGAACAGTCAAAGACCCGGAGACCGGCCTTGAGTACACAGAACCGAGCATGAATCCAGATGTTGTGACCGGCAAACCGATCAGCGAGTCGCAGTTGCCGGATCGCTTAGACTCCCCCGACTACCAGGTCTTGCTGGTCGCCAACAAGTACCAGACCGGTTACGACCAACCTTTGCTTCACACCATGTACGTGGATAAACGATTGGACGGCGTCCAGGCCGTGCAGACTCTATCCCGTCTGAATCGGAAGATTCCCGGCAAAAGCGAACCGTTCATACTCGATTTTGTAAACTCACCCGAAGACATCTACCGCGCGTTCAAACCGTACTACGACGCCACGAGTCTTCAGGAGGCATCCGATCCTTCCAAGCTGGAGACATTGAAACACGAACTGGACCAAGCCCAAGTCTACTTCTGGAGCGAGGTGGAGGCGTTCGCGCAAATCTTCTATCGCCCTTTGGAGAAACAGAATGCCGGCGACCATGCCCGCATGCAGCAACACCTGCAACCGGCAGTGGACCGTTTCAAGGCAATCCCGGAAGAGGAGACGCGGACAGCATTCAGGGAGAAGTTGAGCGGTTATGTTCAGATTTACGCATTCCTGAGCCAAGTTGTCCCCTATGTGGACTCTGAACAGGAAATGCTCTACAGTTACGGCCGCTTCCTGCTTCCGCACCTGCCGCTTGAGCGAGACACCACGGTCTTGAAACTCGGGGATGAAGTCGGCCTCCAATACTACCGGCTGGAACGCGTGTCATCCGGCGCAATTCAAGTCCGCGAGGGGCCGCCTGAAGGCGTAAAGAGCCCGACGGATGTCGGCACCGGCAAGGCAAAGGACGAGAAGGTCCCGTTATCCGAAATTATCCAGGTACTCAACGACCGTTTTGGAACCAACTTCACCGAAGAAGACCGGTTGTTCTTTGAGCAGATCAAAGAAAAGGCGATCAAGAACGAGAAGGTCATCCGGACGGCCCGTGCCAATCCGCTCGATAAGTTCCAACTTGGCATCCGCAAACTGATCGAAGACCTCATGATTCAACGCATGGCCGACAACGACAAGATCGTAACGCGATACATGGACGATCAGGAGTTCCAGAACTCTGCCTTCCCGATTCTCGCGAAGGAGATATTCGAGTCTATCCATGCGGGAGACGAATCGGAAACGACTACGCCAGGCTAGATAAGTAGATAATAATAGATAAGGGTCAAAAACACCCAGGGTCAGACCTAAAGGGCGTGTTGCCCAAACCGGAGCCGCCCTCACCGCGGGCGGCTACAGTCGGAAAATTAGCGTTTCTTTACTATAAGCCGCGTTCGGTAACCGCGGATTCTTTATGTTGTGGATTTGGGCAACACGCCCTAAATAAGTAACAAATACTTGATAAGAATTACGGATTATCTTGGTATCCTGGCATGGTTAGGCACAAATCTGCTTAGATTGCCTTCTTGAAAAGTTCAAAACGTTCTTCCAGGGCCGCCTGATCTGGTTTTAACTGATCTGGTTTAGGAACCATGATTGTTTGGCCGTGAAAGCCCTGCAGTCCATGCTTCAGCATCGGGCCGTCAGTTTCATTGAGAACGTCTTTTCGAACTTCGATGATGTAATCAGGGCGTATCCCTAAGATTTGCCGGTCAAAAGCTCCGTGGTGCAGGCTGCAAAGAGCCAAACCATTTGAAACCAAAGGTAATCCTTTCGGATGACTGTCCGGAAGAATATGGGCAGCTTCAAGTAGCTCCTGATGCTTTAAGCGGCATATAGCACAGCGTTCGTGGTAAGCCAGCAAAACACGTATCCGGAATGACTGCTGGTGCATTCGTTGCCTGGCCTCAATGGTCTTGTAAAGGCGGCGGCCGAAAATATCCTGCTCAGCTACACCGGCGGGAGTTATTCCAACCTTGGCTTCATCGACGGCCACGGAGAAACTTAATTTATCCGGTTCATCATTGACAATGAACACGGGCCAGAAAGGCTGATACAAACCTTTCACAACACCAAACAAATATATAAGCGGTATCTTATGCTGCATCGCCAGTCTGAGTCCTACGTTATCCCTATGGCTGGGATCGGTGCCACGGTATCGGTAGCACAACAGATCATTATAATCGAATCCATCCTCATAAGGACGTGCCTTGCCTTCGACTTCAGGTGCTGTCGTGATGGATAGCGGTAATTCTAAGACGGCTGGTTTGAAAATGCCCTGGGGTCCAATCAACGGCACCCGCCGGCCTTGAAACTCGAAGCCTTTAGCAAGCAGCGCCCTGGGTAGGACATCCCCATGAAACTGGGTAGCATTACGCAGGAAATCGAAAGCTGCATTTCGCACCTGAATATCGATGGATGATGCGCTGTTCATCGTTCATCTACAGCTAATATTATTGCCTATCTATAAGACATAGTAATGCATGCATTCTGGCACTGCTCGCCGCCTACCTGGCCGCCTTCGCTTGGTTTTCCATGGCTATCACATAGCGCTTGAGGTGATATGTTATCAGATGGACGTCCGCGTCGTCGATCTGGGCGTGCCGTTTAGCCATCGCCTTGGTGAAGGACAGATGGTTCATCAACCACACCTCGGGCCAATCGACGGTTGCCTTTACGAACCAGCCAGGATACAGCACCACGGGCTGGACTTTGAATTCCTTGCCGGTGCTGGACTCTATGAGGTCGCGCAGCCATCGGGCTTCTGACAGGGCTTGGATCACGGGGTCACGGTCGGGCTGGAAGCCGTTAACCTTTACCTTTTCGCCATCGTACGTGACCATGCACGGCCCATTAACGGGCTTGCTGTGGGTCTTGGTCTCGATGGCATAGATCCCGCCAGGGCCGACCAGCACGTGGTCCACGTTGAAGCTGTCGGAATGGATGTCATGCAGCACCTGATACCCGGCCGGGCGCAGCTTTTCCTCCAGGTACTGACCAACAGCCTCTTCGCCGATTTGCCCCAGGTGGAGCGACTTTATTTTCTTTTTCGTCCGCCACAGCTTCACCCCGGCTAACGTGACGGTCAAGGCGGCCATTATGGTGTATAGCCAGGGTGATCTTTGGGGATGGAACAACACGGCGATCCACTCGAGAAAGGCGACCACGATCATGCAGAACGCGGCGAAAATCCAAGGCACGGCCACTTCATCGAACAAGTATTCAATACGTTCCCTGATCGACTGTCCTGGCATTCGAACAGGCAGGTCTTTGATCGGGCTTTTCCTATGTCGCTTGTTTTCTGGCATAATATCAACCGTCAACTTTCAATTTAATTTAGAGCACTTTTATCAGATTGGCACGGAAAGAGAAAGACAAATCAGACAGAAATATTGGAACGAAACAGGACTGGAAACGGGCGGCATTCAACGCCGCCGCCGACAACTTCATTTCTCCGCCTTCCATGAAAAGACGCGTCGGAGTGCGCAAAGCACATCCGCTTCAAACACCGAGGATCAGATAGCATTCAAGGCAGGTGGAGATCCGTGCGGGCGAGGTATTTTCCGGATAAACAAGGGTGATATTTGGAAATAGGGCGTCATTCAAGTTGTTTTGTGATTTTAAGGGAATTAGAGGTCGGCGGGTTTAATTTTCCAACCATAATGCCGAGTATGGGGTAGGCGCAGTCAGCCTTGGGAACGCATATGTCTTTATAAGCGGGATTGGTTGAACGGAAAATCCAATAGTCGGGAGACTGGATCAGGCGTTTGACGGCATGTTCAGTGGTTAAATCGCTCGTAATCCCCAATTCAGTAAGATTTGCGATAACGATTTGATTCGGCTTGCGCGGCGCCCGGTGATATTCAAATATTATTCTATCGCCGATATTCAGTTCCGGTTCCATCGAATTTCCGGCAATTCGCACTACAAACCGATTCCGGCCGGCCAGGCGGTCAGGCACTATGATCCATGGACATTCCGTGGCATATTTCAGGTCGGAAATATCGAAGCCGGTGTATGCCGCCCCGGCTGCCAGCGTCCCAATAACTGGTAAATATCTTACAAAAGCCTCTCCGCGTATGTCGGCGTAGTTGCGGATTTCAAATGCGCTTTCTTGCTCAACCAGCCTGGCGCCCGGCCCTGCAGCAGGCTGATTCATGTGAGATTGTGCCGGAAAGGCGTTTGAATTGGCGCGCTTGCCCCTGGCCGATGACGGCATACGGACAGCGGCGGATTGTGCCGGCGGTTCCCATCGCGGCACGCAGCGCCGGAAGGCGGTGAGTTCCACGGCTTCCACCAGGCGCGAGAAGAGCTGTATTTGCCATTTATTACGTTGCAGTGGTAAATTCCCGCAAAATCCCGTTGCTTCCCGTTCAAATCTTTCAGAAAGGGACTCCCGCAAAACTTCCCAGCATCCAATTATCTCATCCCGGCGGCGATGCAGCAGCCCATTGGACGGTAAAGCGTCGCGTTTATTGTTGTTAATTTCCGGATGGCACGGCAAAAGGTTCCAGAGGTCGTTGTTGTGCCAGAGCGCAAATGGAATGACATGGTCCATGTCAAAGCGGGACGCCCGGATAGGCCTGCCTGACCAGACACACTCGGAAACGCCCGTTTGTTCGAACAGCAGCCGCGCATCGCGAGTTTCACGTTCAGGGTCGGATATCGAAAGCAGTTTCTCCACGATGGCGCTTAAACTTGTCGCGCCCCTGGACAGGCGTTCCGTCAATTCCGCCCAGCGCAATATTGTTGCGTCCTGAATCCAGTTGCCGGTCATTGTCAGTTCGCGCCAGAGTTCAAGGGGCATGGTGACTTGCCGGGTTGTTTTATCAAAGCCGAAAACCGAGAAATCCGCACCGCCGCCCGCATAACGCACCGGCATATTCCAGATCGTGCTTTCAATTTTCCGTATCGCCATGCGATAATATTCTTGCACATCAGCCGGCAAACCGTTGTTCTTGAGCGCGACCAGGAAGGCCGGCAATCCGCCGCCCTCACTGAAGGAATTGATCACTTTGCCTATCGGGGCGCGAATGGCAATTGGTTTTGAGCCATCCTGTGTTTCCCCGTATTTCTGGGCGATGAATTTTTCCGAAGCAATCAGCGGCCAGTAATAGACCAGCCACCGTTCGGCCAGCGTCCGTATGGGGATCCCGACCTGGCCGGGCAGGTCGTAAGTGGCGAGGTTATACTGCGTCTGGGCAATCTCCGACAATGCGCGAAACAAGGCGAGTTTATATGTGGCGTCTTTCTTGTCGCGATTCAAGATGCTCTCAACCAAATCCAGCGGCCGGCCGGCATCATCGCCAAACCTCTGGAAAAGAAACGTGGCCCAAAATGTTCCCGGCCGGTCTTGGGCGTCGGCGGTTTCTTTTTCCCATAACAAGCGAAACCCAACCCGTTCCAGGAGGAGCTTCAATTTTGCCGGCGGCAGATCGGCAAAGTAGCGATCATGCGGATCCCGCCGGGTTTTGGGGTCAATGTCAGGTCGGCGGGCGGGAATTGAAAGCAATAGGCGTCCGCCTGGCCGCAAGACGCGGCGCATGCCGTAGATTGCATCGAACAGATATTCTTCCGGCAGGTGCATCAAAACCGCCGAACACAACAAACCATCAAACGAGGAATCGCTGCATGATTTCAATTCCGGCAAGCAGTCCAGCGCGAGGGATCCTTCGGCAGCGAACCCCGCCGTTCGGCAAGTCTGCGCTGCGATATCAAGCATTGCCTGGCAGGCATCGATCCCGGCAACGTCATGGCCAAGCTGCCGCAACCGCGCGAGGTCCCGGCCTGATCCACAGCCGATGTCCAGAATCTTCCCAAACCCATTGAACGCATCTGCAAAATAATCAGAAACACCACCATTTACCGACAGATAGCGGCCGGCCAGCTGCTGGCTATGGGTGGAGTAATAGTTAAGGGTCTGGGCGTCCAGGTGATCCATGGTTCAGTATCGCACTTTAGAGCAAAATGCTTGTGCTGATTTTCAGGATAAGTCAATCCAGAGCAAACGGCAATAAAATTAATTCCAAACGCCGTAACTCTTTAAAAATGTCCCCCTGACCGAGGGTCTGGCCGAGGGGAGGGGCCACAACACCCAGGGTCGGCCCTGAAATTAAAAGTTAATTGTTTTGCTATCCGGACCATGCTCCAGGGAATGGCGGCCAAGGCGCTGGCCGCGCTGGCGGTGCGGGCCAGGCGGTCAAGGGACTGACCGCCCTACCAAAATTCTCAATTGCCGAGACAATTGAGAAGAAAAAGCGCAGTCAAGCCTGCGCACTCCAAAGCCGTTGCGCGGGCCCCATGGACTGGTCGCGATAATGCGATGGGGCGCAATGAAAATGGTGGCTGAAAACGTGGTAGAAATGCTGCAAATTGGCGAAGCCGCAATCCATCCCGATGCGCTTGATCGGCTCGCCGGTCGACCGCAGCAGCCAGGCGGCGCGCGAAATCCTGGCCTGGAGCGTGAATTGCCGGAAATTAAGGCCCATGGTCCGGGAAAAAACATAGCGGAACCGGCTGGGGCTCAGCCCGCAATCCCGGGCCGCCTCGTTCAGGAGATAGCGCGCCGCGGGCTGGCATTTCAGGCGCTTGAGCGCGGGAACAATGCGCTGCAGGTTTTGCAACCGCGGCGCCGTTTCCGGCCGGCCGGCCGGGCTCTGCCAGTTGGCGATCATTAGCAGCAGCAACTCGTGGATCTTCAGCCAGAGGAGCGATTGTTGGCCACGCGCCGGCGGGTGCGTTCTTGCGGTTTGAAAAATCATTTCTCCGATCCGGACAACCTGCTGGCGGAGAGCGGGCGAGCTGGCGCGCGGCCGTTCGGCGGGAGACGCGAAAAACGGCGCCAGCCAGTCCACTTCCCCGAAGGGCGCGGCATGGCCGATGAATTCCGGCGAAATGGTGATGACAATGCGTTTGGCCGGCTTGGTCAGCCGGGTGGCGTGCGGCTCCCAGCAGGAGGTCAGCCAGAATTGCCCCGGTCCCGCGCTCAGGCGGTGGTTCGGGTAAGCAATTTCCTCGCACCCGCGCAAGACAACGCCGATTTGCAGATCATAATGGCTGTCCGCGGAAAATGCGGGGGTTGGCTGCCGGTATTTTACGCAGCGGACATTGAACGGATTGGCGGCGTCCAGGTGATGATCAAATCGGACGGCATGCGTCAAGGTATCCATCGGCGGAGCCTCGCAAAAAGCCCGGCGTTAGAGTTGTTTCCAAAAGTCAGGTGTCGCAAGCAGGGTTCAGCAGGTAGTGTTCAGCAGATAGTGTTCAGCAGGTAGTGTTCAGTGTTCGGTGTTCAGTGTTCGGGATTGAGTGTTCAGTGTTCGGTGTGGGAGGGTCAGCGTTCGGTGTTCAGGGGTCGGAGTTCGGTGTTCAGTGATCGGAGTTCGGGGGTGGGGGTTGGGTGTTCGGTGTTCGGGGGTCAGGAGTCGGAGTTGGGTGTTCAGTGTTCGGCATTCGGTGTTCAGCGTTCGGTGTTCGGAGTTCGGAGTTAAAGACAATCTTTCAGACGGAACAGACAATACCCGGGGATTGCATTTAGCGATAAAAGCGGCATAATGAACAAGGATTGCATTTGGAAAGTAGCACCCATCGGGAAAATAATCAAGTTATGAAAAAAAGCCCTGGTTTCATCAGGATAATCGCCAGCGTCTGCGCGGCGGCCGCCATTTCAGCCCGGGCGCAAAACATCCAGGACGATCCGCCGCTCAACGAAACATTTATCGGCCAATCCCTGCTCCTGAATGCCGCGGCCGCCTTCCCGGTCACGGCCTTTAAAGCCGGGGAAAACATGGCGGAATTTTCCGGGTTTACCGGGGTAACCAATCTCGCCGTCCGGGAGGGGACGCTGACTTTTACGCTGGTGGCGGACCAGGCCGTCCTGGCGTGGGGGAAACACGATCAATCCCGGCCGGATTTCAAAATCCAGACCTATCCCGGGTATTTCACGGTCAACCTGGCGGCGCGCCAGTCGGCGGCCTGCGCCTGGACTTGCGTTTACCGCGATCCGACGCTGGCCAGCGTCAATGGCGCGCCCATCGCGGGCAAGCCGTTCAAGGACGGGCAGGGGCTGGTGTTTGAAAATGTGACTTCCACCGGGAAGCGGCGTTATGACAGCAAGAAAAACGCGCTGGCCGCCGCGGTGGCGGGCACCGGCAGCCTGGAATTCACCATCCGGGGTCCGGCGGGGACCCGGATAGAAATTACATCCGCCGAAATTGTGGAGCCGCTGCACAAGGTTTTCGCGCGGCATGAATTTGTCGTGCCCCCGGGGAAAATCTGGCGCGCGATCGCGGATGTGGCCGGCGCGGCATTTTACGGCCATACCAGGAACCAGGCCAGTTTTTACGTGAATGGCCACGAGGTCAGGTTGCCCGTGCCGGCCATCCACCGGATGAACGGGCATACGCTGGACATAACGCCGTGGCTGGTTCCCGGAACCAATGTGGTAGGCGGGTATGTGGAACAACATGTCTTGCAGCCGTCTTTCCACTTTCAAACCAGAATCGTGATGGACTCCGGCGAACTGGTGGAGGTGACCACCGGGCCGGGGTGGCAATACAGCTTTACGGCGCCGGAGGGCTGGAGCCGGCCGGGATTCGACGCGGCGGGCTGGCTGGCGGCCACGCAGACGACGGCGCTGACCCGCGCGCAAATGAAGCAGGGATTGAAGGGGGGGCGGACGGATTTCTGGATGCCGGAATACCAGGGCCGCCTGGTGCTGGCCAATCCCGCCGGCCGCGAATTGGCCTTTGCCGAAACCAGCAATGTCGTCATGGAAGTCTGCATTCCCATTGGCCTGCGGGAAACGCACCCGGCGGTTGGCTATCGCGCGGGGCTTTGCCGGGGCGGCCGGGTTACCCTGCTGAAGGAAGGCCGGGTGTCCGAGTGCGCGGCGGATGGCCTCGACGCCGTTTTCCGGATTGACCTCGGCCGGCTGGCCGGCGGCGTTCATGTCATCGCCCTGGCGCTCCTGGATCGAGCCGGGAATGCGGTGGAGACGCGCGCGCGCGAACCGTTCCTCGTTATTCCCAACGCCCGGGGCAAAATCATAACCGGCCGAGACTACACCGAGGGCCTGGATTTGGAACTGGAGGACACGATTGATTTTACGGACGCCAAAGATCCGCATCCCAACTTTGAATCCTGCCCGGCGGAGGGCGAGATTAAAACCCCGGTGATTGTCAGCAAGCCGGGGTTGCGTTACCGGGAAGTGTCAAGCTGGCGGCGCGAAGCGGGCTTTTCGTACCGCATCGAGTTCAAGCATCCGGGTGATTTTTACCTGATGGAGGTGGAATATCCGAATGACGCCAAGCGGCTGATCGAGGTGATGATCAACGGCAAGCAAACCGGGGTGTGGAACAATTGCCAGTCCGCCAGCGGCGCGGAGACGGGGGGGCGTTCCCTGCCAACCGGCAAAATGGAAAAGCTCCAGTGGCTGCACGTGGCCGATCCGGGCGTCCATTCGGTGGATATTGTCAATCACCGCAATCATGAAAAGTGCGCGGCCAGCCGCCTGAACATCTACCGGGTCAAGGGGCGTCTGCCGGAGCTGGCCGCCGGGCGCAGCCGCGCGTTCGGTCAATACACGGAGAATGTCAAGTCGTATGGCGGCGTGGGGAATGTATTCGGAGTGGGCCGGATCGGTTCCGCGGATAATCCCGATTTCCCGGCCGAAATGACCCTGCCGCTGACGGCCTGGCACATCAAGTACCTGGAATGGTTTTACGATGTGTTTGACCGGTACATGCAATACAACAAGTTCTGCGGCCGCAACCTGCTGCTGATGGGGTGCTATCAATACAGCGCTAAGACCGCCATGTATTTGCCGGCGCCGGAATACCAGACCGCGCGCATCAGCCAGTGCTGGCGCCGGATGCTGGCGCAGTTCATGGACAAGAACGGCATGGAATTTTTCACCGAGGTGGACTGGGTCGAGCCGCCGGCGATTGACCATCCCGATGCGACCAACCCGGAAATCGCCGCGGGCGCCGACACGCTGCACATGGTTAACCGGGAGGGCGACCAGGTGGCCACGTATAACTGGCTGCACCCGCTGGTCAAAGAAAAATACATGGAATTGATGAGCGACCTGATGCGGTCATTTGGCGATTTAAAAGCCTGCCGGGGCGTGCACACGGGGCTGGGGCCGCGCGCCGTGATCTGGAATATTCCGGGTTTTGCCCCGCATGACGGGCAGATGGACGCCCTCTATTCCAGCTATGACGATGTCACCTTCGGGCTCTTTGAGCGGGAAACCGGGGCCCGGACCGGCGCGGCTCCGCAGGACCCGGACCGCTTCCGCAAACGCGCGGGCCGGCTGGAGCGAGATGCCGCGCTGCGGGCGGAGTTCCTGGCCTGGCGCGGCGCCAAACTGACCGGATTTTTCACCGAAGCCGCCGCCGCCATCCGGCGGCAGCGCGCGGATTTGTCCCTGGCCATGGTGCCGGCGCTGACGCTCTTCATGCGCAGCAACCGCGTGCCGGTATTGTTTGAGGAGTTGGAGTTAAAGCAAATCGGGCTGGACGAGTACCTGAAAAGTTTCGGCATCAGCCTGCCGGACTTGAACGCCATCCCGGGTGTCTTCGTCGGGCGCTGGGCCATCGGCTGGCTGCGCAGCAAGACCAATCCTTACAATTCCACCCAGGATGCATACACCTGGCTGGGGCAGACGGCCGGCAAATATACCGACCTGTTCAACCGCGGCGCGCCGGCGCACCGGTATGTCATGCTCTTTGCTGATTGGAATGAGAGCTGGTTCAACGGGCCCGGCGGCAAAAAGCGGGATGCCTCCAAAATTCCCGGCTTGGAAGACGGCTCGGACTGGATCATGTCCCGCCAACTTGTCCGCTGCCATAGTCAATTTGGCGGACTGAACGCGCGGGAGCCGGTCACGCACGCGCTGATTACCGGCGATCCGGATATCATGGCGCACGGCTTCTCCGACCTGGCGCTGCCGATCGGGCATGAGCAGGCGCTGCGCAGCATCGCGCGCGTCATTACCGCCCTGCCCGCGGAATTGTTCAGCCCCGTCCTGAAGACGCGGCTGGACACCAACCTGGCGATCCGCCGGCTCCAGCGCGCCGATGCCACCTGGTTTTACGTGGCCAATCCCTGCCAGTGGCCGGTCCAAGGCGTCCTTGCGCTCGAGCATGGCGGGAACATCCGGACCGTGCCGGACGGGGAAAACGCCGGGCAAAATCCGGCGACGCTGCCAATAAACCTCGAGCCGTTTGGCGTCCTGGCTTTCAAGTCCGATTCGGTGGCCTGTCAGATCACCGGGTATCGGACCGAACCGCTCGCTCCGGAATGGCTGGAGCGGCTGGCGGGGGTGATGCACGCCATACGGACTTTTATCAAAGACAATGCCGCGCAGTTTTCGGACGCCAAAACAGCCGCCTTGGAAGCGGAAATCCAGGCGATTGAAGCAACCATTGCCAGGGGCGAATACGCCCTGGCTTGGGTCCGGTTGACCGATCCGGAAATGTGGCAGTATTACATCTATGAACCATCCTGCGAAGCCAGGATCAGGAAAGCGCTGCTGCGGAATTACCTGACGGACAAGCCGGCGGCCTTACCCCCGGATTTCAAGCGGGCAGAGCCGCCGGATGGCCAGCCGCGGGTGCTGACCGTCAAGCGCGCTGCCGGCCCGATCAAGGCCGATGGCGTCCTGGCTGAAGCCGATTGGCAGGACGCCGTTTTCAACTCCGCTTTTTGGGATTGGGAGCGGCAAACCAACGCGCTGGTCGAAACTGGCGTAACCGCGCAGTTCGACGATCAGGCGCTTTACCTGGCGCTGGTCTGCGCCGATCCGGATACGGCCCGGCTTGAGGCGTCCGCCAGCGGGGAGCGGAATTTATGGGCGGGCGACGATGCCCTGGGAATTCTGCTGTATCCGCGGGAGCAGGGGTGTTACTATCAGTTCGGGTTTAATTCGAAGCGGGCCCGCTTTGACCAGAAGGTAATCATCGGCGGCAAGGCGCTATATGACGACTACCGCCCGGAATGGCAATTCGCCTCGACCGTCCATCCGCAATACTGGCTGGCCGAGGTGAGGATTCCATGGAAAGCCATGGGCCTGGAATCGGCCGCCGGAAAAGATGAGCGTTAATTTTTTCCGTGCGTTCCGCTATAATGCCGTGGAAGGCGGATTCTGGAGCCCCGCTTCCGGGGTTCATAGCTACGAATATTTCGGCGGGGTGAATTTCGAATAAACTTGCGCGGCGCAAATTTAAATCGGGTGAACTGCGATATTCGCGCATAATTCAGGCGGAAAGAAAGGATATGTCTGACGAGGAGGTATCGCATGCATGCTAAAATCATGGGGTGTATCATGCTGCTGGCGCTGGCCGGCGGCGCGGCGTGCGCCACGAACCGCTACGTGGCGACCAATAGCCCGGACCCCGTTTCGCCCTTCACCAACTGGGCGAACGCGGCCACGAATATCCAGAATGCCATTGATATATCATCGGTGGGCGATACGGTCTGGGTATCCAACGGCGTTTATGATACCGGGACAAAAACGGCGACGATCAGGGCATCGCCGGAAACTTTCCGGATTGTGCTGGACAAGGCCATTACGGTCAGAAGCGCCGACAACGACCCGGCGAACACGATTATCGCCGGCCAAACCGCCCCGGATGTCAAATGCGTCGGCATGGTTTCGAGTTCCACCCTGGTCGGCTTCACGATTTATAATGGCCGGGCCAGCACGAATGGCTGGTATGGCGCGGGGATCCTGGGGAATGCGGATAAAACCGCGGTGGTGTCCAACTGCATTATCAGCGCTTGCTCGAATGTGACTTATGGCGGCGGGGCGCAAAGCGTGACGCTGTATAATTGCCTGGTCGCCGGCAATAGGGCGCCGAACGGCGGCGGCGGCTTGCGGTACGGGGTGGCGTACAACTCCATCTTTACGGGCAATTCCAACCAGGCGATGGAGGAGTGCACCGCGTATAACTGCCTGGTGTCCGGCAATTTCGGCAACGGCGGTGTCGGCGCGCGCTATAGTCTCCTGTATAATTGCACGGTTGTCTCCAATACGGCGCTAACTTCCGGCGGGGGAACATTTCGCGGCACCAATTACAACTGCATTTCATGGGATAACAACATGGTTGATTATCAACCTCTGGCTTTCCATAGCTGCGGGGTGGGGTATACCAACGGGGGTTCGGTTTACGGCAATATCACCAACAACCCGCTCTTTAAAAATCCCGGCGCCCAGGATTACCGCCTCGGCCGCGGATCGTCCTGCGTCAACGCCGGATCCAACCAGGAATGGATGGCCGCCGCCGTGGACCTGGATGGCAACCCGCGGATTATCGCCATTTTCGGCACCAATGTTGACATGGGCGCCTTTGAATACTTTGTCGGGCCGGGCACTTTGTTTTATGTCCATTAAACTGGAGCCGGGCGCCGCCGAGCAAGGCGCTTTGATCCGCCGGCTGGGATTCCGGCGCCGCGGCTGGCAATCCCCGGGCGGGCCGCGCTGGCGGCACTGGCCGCCCTCCCGGGAATTGCGATCGGAAATGATGCCTCCGCGGCGGTCCAGGCGGTAATTTTGGATTGCCGGGCTAATCCTCGCAGCGTAAATCCCGCACACTTCCGGATTGCATATCACGCGGATTTGCGTTAAAAAAATGCGGCTCCTAACCAGAATTTGTGGGTAAAAAACAGGTTTTAAAGTTTAAGAAGTTCTCCAAGCAATGGCGCCAAAAGATGGTGGAGTTATTAACAGCCTGCCGCTTTGGGCGTTTGGCGGCCCCGCAGCAGCCTGATTAATAACTCCTGATTGGCGCGATGGCGGAACGGAGATAAAGCGGCGGCAAAAAAATAGGCTGGCCTTTCCGTAATCCATTGCGTATGCAATGGGTGAACACAAAAAAAGGAGGACCAGCCCAAGGTGAAACTTAAAACAATTTTGAATCGTTTGCAACCTTTGAAACGTTTTATTTATCAGGAAACTTGTATGGTTTTGGATCGTCGCGGCCAATGGAAAGTGGATATAAGCATTCGTCCGCATCGCCAACGCGCGGCATGCTGCTCGCGTTGCGGGCGACCGCTGGCGACATACGACACTCTGCCTGAACGGATATGGGCGTTTGTGCCCATTTTGAATGTGCCGGCTTTTTTGCATTATAGTCCGCGCCGGGTAAATTGCCCCGAACATGGCGTGGTGGTGGAAGCGCTGCCTTGGAGCGATGGCAAACGACCCTACAGCAAGGCGCTGATGCTTTTTTTGGGGAACTGGGCGCGGAGGTTGTCCTGGAAAGAGACGGCGCTGATTTTCAAAGTCAGTTGGCAGGCGGTTTATCGGTCGGTCGAGTGGATGGTGGAATGGGGCTTGGCGCACCGGGAATTGGCCAATATAACGGCGATTGGTGTTGATGAACTCCACGTAGGCAACGGTAAAAAGAGCAAGAACTATCTGACCTTGATCTATCAGATTGATGCGCAATGCCGCCGATTGCTCTGGGTCGGCCAAACCCGCCGGGCGGCCGCGCTGCGTAAAGGGTTGCAATCTTTGGGAAAACCCGTGCTGGCCGGCATTCGACATATATGTAGCGATATGTGGCGACCTTATCTGAAAGTCATTGCTGCGAGCCTCAGCCACGGTTGCCACATGATTGACCGCTTCCATGTCGTGCAAACCTTGAATGCCGCCGTGGACGAGGTCCGGCGCCGGGATATGGCGGCGATGACAGCGCGTCCGGCGGCCAAGCAAAAACTCAAGAAAATGCGCTGGACCTTGCTGCGCCGCAAAACCCGCGTGCGCGGCAAAGCTCGCGAAATGCTTGATCGGATATTGGGCACAAGACTGCAAACCGGCCGCGCCTATTTGTTCAAGGAAAGCTTTCAGCATTTTTGGAGCTATCACAGCCCAACCTGGGCGCGTAATTATCTCCAGGCATGGGTCAAGCGCGCCTGTCGTAGCCGCATTGCGCCAATCATTAAGGCGGCTAAAACCATTGCTAAACACGAGGAGCTGCTTTTGAACTGGATCAGAGCCAGAAACGAGGTTTTTACTGGCGCAACCGAGGGCTTGAACAATAAAGCTCGAGTGGTTACCAAACGATCTTATGGCTTCAGAACTTTTCATGGCGCGGAAATGGCGCTATATCATACCCTTGGGCAATTGCCCGAACCGGTAATCACCCACAAATTCTGGTGAGGAAACAAAAATGCAAATCGGGGTGACGGACGGCGGGATTCAAACCAGCGGCCGCGGCGAACCGCCCCGCGGGGAGGAGCACATGCAGCTTTGCGTATTAGCCAGCGGCAGCTCGGGCAATTGCATCTATGTCCGGGCTGGCGCCACGCAGATATTGATTGATGCGGGATTGAGCGGACGGGAGACGGAACGGCGGCTGGAGCAGATCGGCGTGCAGCCCGATGCAATCCAGGCCATCTGCCTGACGCACGAACACAGCGACCATGTCGCCGGCCTGCCGGTGTTGTATTCGCGGCATCACATGGCGTTGTATGCCAACCGCGGCACGGTGGATGCCCTGCGGCGCGATGAACGCCGCGGCGACCTGGCCTGGAATGTCTTCACCACCGGCGCGCCATTTCAGATCGGCGAACTGGCGATCGAGCCGTTTTCCGTTTCCCACGACGCCTACGAGCCGGTGGGATTTATCCTGACCGGCGCCGGCACGCGCGCGGGCGTGGTGACGGATATCGGGGTCGGCACGCACCTGGTGCGGGAACGCCTGCGCGGCTGCCGGGTGGTGGTGCTGGAGTCGAACCACGACGAGGAAATGCTGTCCGATGCCCGGCGCCCGGAGTACCTGAAGCAGCGCATCCGGGGCCGGCAGGGCCATCTTTCCAACCGGCATGCCGCCGAAATGCTGGCGGAAATCGCCGGGGCCGAACTGGAACAGGTGTTCCTGGCGCATATCAGCGCCGATTGCAACCTGCCGGAATTGGCCGCCCACACGGTCGGGAACATTCTGGCGGAGCATGGCTTGGGGCAAGTGCGCATCAACATGACTTTCGCCGACCGGATCAGCGAAGTATGGCGCGCCGGTGCTCCCGCCGGATCAGCGCCAGCAGCCCCAGCCATAACCCCAGCCATAGCAGTTGCCCCGGCCAGCGGTGCAATGTAAGGCCGACGGGAATGAACACGCTGGCGAACGGGTAAAGCAGCCAGCGGGTGGCATATCCGTGGGTGAAGACGTCCACGCCGATGTGCAGCAGCGCGCCCCAGGCGATCCGCGGCCGGCGCCACAGGAGGAGCAGCAGCAGGGGCAGGTTAAAGGCCAGGGAATGCGACCAGCGGTAGGCGTAGGTCCAGCCGCTCAGCCGTCCGGCCAGCGCCAGGATATCCGGCAGGATGCCGATCAACGCCGCCAGCAGGAGTTGCGCGCGGCGGCGTTCGCCGAGCCGGTGGGCCAGCCAGGCGGCTGAGATGGTGTGGAATGCCAGGTCCATGGGTTGTAAGGCAAATGTTTTGACATGATTATGCTTGTTGACGTGCGTGGTGAATTCCGTTTGAAAAAGGCAGTGGCGATTTCGGGGCGTCTGTCCGCTGCGCGGACCCTGCGGGCGTGGTTGCAGACGATGGCGCAATCGAGAGATTAGCGCCATCACCTGCGCCCACGCATCCACCCCAAACTTGCCTTGCTTTTTCAAATGCAGCAGCGGAATTCACCACGCGGTGCACCAATTTCGACGGGGACGCTGGCAGAGTCATCGTCGAAATTACCGGAAATAGAGCCAAGGGATTTAATACCGATACATTTAGCAAAATAATCTTCCTGTAACCATGTCCATAGTGATTGACGGAATGAATACGAGGGGTTATTCTAACCGGCGGCAGTGGCCCCGGCAATGATTAATCAGCGGAAAGGAGCGGCGCCATGCCTAAACTGTCGGCCAAGCAATGGATGCTGATTCTGGCGATCAGCGTGGTTGTATTCGCGCCGCCTATGGTATGGAAGCGCTACCGCGGCAGCGCCCGCATGATCCGTGCAGTGCGCGCTGGAAACGTCACGCGGGTGGAAAAAATGCTGTCCGCGCACCCGGAATTGCTGAACGCCCGCGACGACCACCATCGCGCCGGCGCCGTGCAATGGGCGGTGGTGGCCAATCAGCCGGCAATCCTGGAATTGCTCATCGAGCGCGGCGCGGATTTGGATGCCGGCGACCGGCATGGGATGACGGCCCTGCATTCGGCCGCGATTTTCAACCGGGCCGACATGGTCCAGCGGCTGCTCGCGCGAGGCGCCGATCCCTACGCCATGGGCCTGGGTTATGGAGCCATCCGGCTGACGCCGCTGCACAAGGCGGCGGAAGCCGGCTCGCTGGAGGCGGTGGAGGCCTTGCTGGATGACGGCGTGAATGTGAATGTCCTGACGGAAGGCGCCAACCGGGTGTCGCCATTGCATATTGCCGCGGCCCGCGGCCATCAGGGCGTCATCCGGCTGCTGGCTGACCGCGGCGCGCAGATGAATCTCCGCGATGTCACCGGCGCCACGCCTTTGCGCTGGGCCATGCGCATGGAGAAAGACGATACCATCACACTCCTGCGCCTGCTGGGCGGGCGGGAGTGATGCTGGCGGAAGGGGCGCGGAAAGGGGCAAAGGATCAAAGGGGCAAAGGAGCAAAGGGGAAGAGTGTTACTTTTTCAGGCATAAAACTATAAAACGGTAAACCTTAAAACTTACACCGCCCAGGTTCGACCTCCAGGGGATCAGGTCCGTGCCTACCCACACATATAATTTCCGCTCCCCCTTCGTGTCCTTCGTGAGCTTCGTGGTTAAATCAGAAAAGGCACAGAGGGGCAGGCGGAGAGGGGCAGAGGATCAAAGGGGCAAAGGCACAAAGGGGCAGAGTGTTACTTTTTCAGGCATAAAACTATAAAACGGTAAACCTTAAAACTTACACCGCCCAGGTTCGACCTCCAGGGGATCAGGTCCGTGCCTACCCACACACATAATTTCCGCTCCCCCTTCGTGTCCTTCGTGAGCTTCGTGGTTAAATCAGAAAAGGCGGAGAGGGGCAGAGTGAAGAGGTGAAACAATCTGTCTATGATCCTTTGATCCTCTGTGCCTATGCCACTGCTGAGGGAGGCAAACGTTGACTGTGCCTGCCAGCCTTCCCATTAACGATATCCGCGCGGAATTGGTGCAAGCCTGCGCCGGACATAACCGGATCATCGTAACCGCGCCCACCGGGTCGGGCAAATCCACCCGGGTTCCCGGGTTCCTGGCCGATGAGGTCTTGCCCGGCGGCGGGCAGGTGGTCTGTCTGCAGCCCCGCCGCCTGGCGGCGCGGATGCTGGCGCGGCGCGTGGCGGGGGAACGCGGCGCGGCGCTGGGCGGCGAGGTCGGGTATCGCGTGCGGTTCGACTGGCGCATGGGGCCGGCCACCCGGATTGTTTACGAGACCGACGGCATCCTGCTTCAGGAACTGCGGCGCGATCCCGACTTGCGCCGGGTCGGTGCGATTGTCTTTGACGAATTCCACGAGCGGCACCTGTATGGCGATATCCTGCTGGGCCTGGCCTTGACGCTGCAGGCGGCGCGCCGGCCGGATTTGAAAATCGTGGTCATGTCCGCCACCCTGGAAGCCGCGCCGCTGGAACAATTCCTCGCGCCTTGCGCCCGGGTGCAGGCTGGCGGCCGGTGTTACCCGGTGGATATCCGGTATCATGGAGAACGGTCGGCGCGGCCGCCGCCGGTCTGGGAGCAGGCAGCGCAGGTTTGGGCGCAGTCGCGCGCGGCGGCCGGCGGCGGGCATACCTTGATTTTCATGCCCGGCGCCCATGAAATCCGGCGCACAGTGTCGGCCTTGCAACTGGCCGGCGCGTCCGCGCAGCGGATTTTCCCGCTTTACGGCGAACTCACGCCGGCGGCGCAGGATGCGGCGGTGGCGCCGGACCGCGTCCCGAAAATTATCGTGGCCACCAACATTGCCGAAACTTCCGTGACTATTGACGGCGTGACGCTGGTGATTGACAGCGGGCTGGCGCGGCGGGCGGGCTACGATCCCGAGCATGGGATTAACACTTTGCTGGTGGAGAAGATCAGCCGCGCGGCGGCCGAGCAGCGCGCCGGCCGCGCCGGCCGGACCGCGCCCGGGGTTTGCCTGCGGCTCTGGTCGGCGGAGGAACATGAACGCCGGTCGGCGTCGGAAATTCCGGAAGTGGCGCGCCTGGATTTAAGCGAAGTGGTACTGAGTTTGCGGGCGCTGGGCGTGGCGGACCTGACGGCGTTCCGCTGGGTGGAACCCCCGGCGGCGGAACGGCTGCGCTACACGGAAGAATTTTTAAAGGAGATCGGCGCGCTGCGTCCGGCGGATGGCGCCGTCACGGCGCTGGGCCGGCGTCTGCTGGATTTTCCCGTGCATCCGCGCTGGGGCAGGCTGCTGCTCACGGCCGCGGAATACGGCTGCGTGGCGGAAGCGGCGCTGCTGGCCGCGCTGGCCCAGGAGCGCGGCATGCTGGCGCAGGCGGGAGCGCCGGGGCGCCCGGCTGCCCCCGCCGCCGCCGCGCGCCGGTCCAGCCGCCAGGGCAGCCTGCGCCAGTCGGACCTGGACCGGGAAATCCGGGCCCGGCGGGAGGAATTGGCCGATCCGGAATGGGAATCGGATTTACTGCTGCGCCTGCATTTGTGGCAGGCGGCCGCCGCGGAAAATTTCTCATCCGCGGCATGCGGCGAGCTGGGATTGCATGCCGGCGCCTGCCGCCGCGTGGAGGAAATGCGCGGCCAGTTCCTGCGCATCGCCGAGCGGATGGAATTGACGGGCGCCGCCGCGGCCGGCGGCGGCGCGCCGGCGATCAGCATCTTAAAATGCCTGCTGGCCGCGTTCCCCGACCAGGTCGCCCGGCGCGTCAGCGCCGGGAGCGCCCGGGTGGAACTGGTGCACGGGCGGCGCGGCAGCCTGGCGCCGGAGAGCGCGGTGCGGCATGCCGCGTTGCTGGTCGCCCCTGAAATCCGGCGTCTGGAAGCACGCCGCGGTGAAATTGAAACCCGGATCACCCTGGCCTCGGCCATTGCGCCGGAATGGCTGGAGGAATTGTTTCCGGAATCCATCGCGCGCCGCCGCCGGGTGGAATTTGACCCGGTGCAGCGCCGGGTGATTGCGCGCAACGACCTGTTTTACCACGATTTGGTCATGGCCGCCGGCCGCGCGGAGAAGCCGTCGGCAGACGAAGCCGCCGGCAGCCTGGCGGCGGAAGTTCTGGCCGGCCGGCTGGTTTTGAAACAATGGACGGCGGCGGCGGAGCAATGGGTGTTGCGGTTGAACAGCCTGGCCGGCTGGAGCCCGGAGCTGGGGTTGCCGGCGATCGGCCCGGATGAACGCCGGCATCTGATCGAGCAAATCTGCCATGGCGCCTTCAGCGCGAGCGAGATCAAAGAGCGCCCGGTCATGCCGACCCTGCGGGCCTGGCTGAGCGCCGCCCAGCAGGCCTTGCTCGAAAAATACGCTCCGGAGCGGATCAAGCTGGCCAATGGCCGCGCGTTCAAACTGACGTATGAGGCCGGCCAGGCGCCGGTATTTTCCGCGCGGATTCAGGAATTGTACGACGCGCCGGAATGCCCGGCGATCGCCCTGGGAAAAGCGCGGCCCCGGGTAATGATCCTGGCGCCCAATCACCGCCCGGTCCAGATCACCGACGACCTAGCGTCCTTCTGGGCCCATGGATACCAGCAGGCCAAAAAGGATTTGCGCGGCCGCTACCCCAAACACGAGTGGCGGTAACATTGGCCAGCCGCGGCGGGATTAATAATCGGCGCTGACGATGCGGGCGCAGAAATCGTAAAGATCGAGTTGCTCCTGCTGCAGGTCGAAGTAAGCGGTGATCTCCCGGTGGATATCAATTACTTCATAGCGGATTATGTGCCCGGACATATCTTCCATGCCGGTGAAATACAAACCGAGCAAATCGTGCCAGGCTGTGCCGGCCCAGGAGCAAATCGCCGGGGTATAGAAATCAAAGGCATCCGGAGCATGCCAGACCAGATCAAATTCCCGTTCGGGGAAATATATGGAAACACCATGCACCTTGCCGGTCCAGTTTGCGCCGTGATATTCCGCGATGACCGTCCGGTCAATCGCTTCCATGACTGATTGCGCGCGCGCCTGCAGGGCGGCGAAAGGCAGCGCCGGTTGCAGCATGGCGTCCGACAATGCCAGCAGGTTCGACGCCAGGACCGGCATGTGTGCCAGGTCCGAAAGAGCGAGGGTGATGCCGGGGACGGCGGCATAGTGTGCAGCCAGCCGGCTATGAATGTCCCGGGCGGCCACGCCGGCCGGCCAGTCCGGATTGGCAAAGAGCCCGGACAACATGGTCCGGTAAGGCCAGTCCGACTCGCTGTAATTCTGCGAGCCAAGCGCGTAGGCGGCGCCGCCCTGCGCCAGGTCATACAGGGTCTCCACGGTCTGCATCAGGCAGTTGTCCAGCAGGACAATATCCACCTGGGCGGGGGCTGCGGCCAGCACCGCGCCCAGGTCGGCCAGGAACAAGGTCTGCGAACCATGCGAATCGTCAACACATAGTCCGCGCCAGCCGAAACCATGATCGCCCGTGATCAGGATGTAATGCCGGCTTGGATACCGTTCCATGCCCCATTTTATAAAGGATTGCAGCGTGGCCGGATCGGCCATGTTGACTTCCCGGCCGCCGCGGCCATCGCCCCAGTCCGCTATGGCGGAGGCTTGCACGGGCTGGATGCCGTTGGTGATGACGAACCGCTCGCATCCGGTCCAGGCGTTGAAATTGGTGGAGTATCCGCCGCGGTCGAGTTGGGCCAGCAAAGCGACATTGCTGCCGCTTTCGCCCTGGGCGAGCTCAACGAATTTGGCCAGGAAATCCGGTTCGAGATTATTGTCGGCATCCATGTAACACAACACCGTCCAGGATGATACCGGCACTATTTCAAACTCCAGGCTGACAACCTGGGCCGGCCAGGCGCCCGGCTCGCCCAGGCCGAAGTAAAACACATAGCGGCCGGCCGGCAGATCGGCCCCGGCAAAAATCAACGCATCCTGAAGATAGCTTAAAGGCATCCGGACGGCCGGCTGCAAGGCGGCAATGTCAAATACCTGGAGCCAGCCGTCCGGCGTCAGGCAATACCATCCCTGGGGGCCATGCGCCGCAACCCACCAATCAGCCATGACGCCGTAATACGGGCCCGGGGTGACGCTGACCGCCACGGCTACGCTGGAAGTTGCCGGCAGCGGCGGCGAGTTGGCGCAGCCATTCACGCTCAGCGCCATGGAAAAGCCGCCGGGCGCCGTTGTCGCGGCCGCAGTCTCTGCGAGCGGACATAAACATCCGACCATCATCAAGGCGATGAATCTGCTCATTATATTTTCTCCTGAATTTTACGCGGCACTCATCCCGGCGGGATCAGTTCCGCGACGTGCGCCGCGACGGCGGCGCCCAAACCGTCCAGCCGGTAGCCGCCTTCCAGGAGCGACACCAGCCGGCCCCCGCAGGTCTGCGCGGCGATTTGCCGGACAATCCGGGTCATCTGGGCGAAGCCGGCCACGGTGACGTTCATGCCGCCCAGGGGATCGTGCGCCAGGGCGTCAAACCCGGCGGATACCAGGATCATGTCCGGCGCAAAGTCCAGGGCGCGCGGGCGGAGCAGGGTTTCGAACACCTGGAGGTATTCCGCGTCGCCGCTGGCGGCGGGCAAGGGGGCGTTGATGGTGTAACCGCGGCCGGGGCCGGCGCCGGTTTCCGAAGCCGCGCCGGTGCCGGGGTAAAACGGATATTGATGCACGGAGAAGCACAAGACCGTCGGATCGTTCAGAAAGATCGCCTGGGTGCCATTGCCATGATGCACATCCCAATCCACGATCAAGATGCGTTGCAGGCCATAACGCTGCTGCGCGTACCGGGCGCCGACAGCGGCGTTGTTGAAAAGGCAAAATCCCATGGCCCGGCTGCGGGAGGCGTGGTGGCCCGGCGGCCGCGCGGCGCAGAAGGCATTGGCTGCCCGGCCGACCATGATGGCATCAATTGCCGCGATCACGCCGCCGGCGGCCAGGCGCGCCGCGTCATATGACCGCGGCGAGACGGGAGTATCCGGGGCATGCAGGTAGCTGGCGCCGGAGCGGCAGGCCTGTTGGACTTCGGCGATGTATTCGGGGCTATGCACGTCAGCCAGGGCCTCGAAGGGAGCGGGCGCGACCGGCAGCGGCAGCAGGCGCTCCATGAGCCCCGCCATTTCCAATCCGCCGATGACCGCCCGCAGTCGGCCGGGTTGTTCGGGATGGTCCGGTCCGGTCTCGTGTTCCAGGCAGGCCGGGACATATGCCAGGCCGGTAGGCGGCGGTGCAGGCGCGGGCGGCGGCGGCGCGGGATTCGCGGGCGGGCCCGGCACGGGCGGAGCCGGGTCGCCCTCGAGGCTGATGATTGCCAGCATGGCAACCCAGATCGGCCAGGTTTCGGGATTTAGTAAAAATGTCAGCATAGGCAGGCCTGGTTCAAGCCCGGATTTTCCGGAAAGCCGCGGGCCCCAGCCCGCGCAGCCGGTGAAAGACGCGGGTCAGGTGGTAGCGGTCGCAGAACCCGGTTTCGGCGGCAATGCCTTCGATTGTCTTATCGGTATAACGCAGGAGCAGGCAGGCTTGTTCAATGCGTTTGTGCCGGAGATGTTCCTGCGGGGTCATGCCCATGGCCTGTTTGAAGAGCCGGATAAAGGCGTTGGTATTCATGCCGACCAGCGCTGCCAACTGGTCATTGCGCATTTCCCGGTCCAGGCGCGCTTCCATTTCCGCCAGGATGCGGCCGATGCGCGGGTGGGAGCGCGGGGATCGGAATTTATCCGCCGGCACGGCCTGCAGCGCCAGGTAGGCCAGCAGGTGGGCCGGGACGGCCATGGCCTCGCGCGCGGCCGCCGGGTCGTGGCGCAGGCGCCGCAGCGCCTCGGAAATGGCGGCGATGGCGGCGACGGCCGACCGGCCCGCATGGAAGGCATAGATGCCCGGCGCCACCGCCGTATAAGGCGCGCTGGCGAGGAAGTGCAGGTAAAAATGGTCCACCGGCCGCGGATTGCGCGCGGCAAACGGCGTATTGGGCGGCAGGGCGTAGGCCTTGGCCGGCGTCATGCGGGTTTCGGAGCGGCCGACCCGGATGAAGGCACCCGGCCCGGCATTCCAATACAAGCGCCAGAACGGCGCGCTGAGATTGGCGTAATTCCAGGCGCCGGGGCGTAGCGTCTGCCGGGCGCAGACCAGGATGCGCGCGCATGGTTCGGGAATTTGCTGTTCCAGGATGGGCATGTCGGGGCAATCACAATCAATCTTGATTTGCAATCATCTCAATCCGGCGGCGTTGCCGTCCCATGCGAGAAAAATACACAAAATAAATGCGCGCGTCCATTGTTTTTAAAGGGACGAGTGATACCATGCCCGCTTATATACATTTGAGCCTAAATCCGGCATTTGAAATTCAAAAATTGTCATATGCAATTTAAAATACGGAATGTAGGATTTCTGTCGCAAACATCTTTTAGGTGTGGGAAATTTTTGAATTTCAAACCGGAAATTGGTTGGCGATTTTACCGCATCTGCTTTGTTGGCAAGGGTTCGGAGTATACTAATACACCGTCACCCTTGCCGCCGCGCATCCGCGGCAAACTTGCCAACTGCCGGATTTAGGTTAAAGGCCGGGGGATCGCATTAAAGCGGCAGGATTTAAGGTGAAAAATATGAGCAAGCAACGTCCGTATGGCGCGGGGAATTCGAAGTGGTTCGTGCATGATCGGTTCGGTATGTTCATTCACTGGGGCACGTACGCGGCCGCCGCCCGGCATGAATGGGTGAAGTGCCGGGAGAAAATCGGCGAGGCTGCCTACCAGCGTTATTTCGACCATTTCAATCCGGACATGTACAATCCGGCGGAGTGGGCGCGCGCCGCCAAGCAGGCCGGGATGAAGTATTTTGTCATCACCACCAAGCACCACGAAGGATTCTGCCTCTGGGACACCAAGTACACCGATTACAAGGCCACCAACACGCCTTACGGCAAGGATTTGCTCAAGCCCATGGTCAAGGCGTTCCGCGAGGCCGGCATCCGGGTCGGATTTTACTACTCCCTGATCGACTGGCATCACCCGGAATTTACCGTGGACTGCCTCCATCCCCGGCGCGATGAGCCCGAGGCGCGGGCCAGGAACCAGCAGCGCGACATCAAGAAATACGCCGCTTACATGCGCCACCAGGTCACCGAATTGCTCACCAAGTTCGGCGATGTGGATGTGCTCTGGTTCGATTATTCCTATCCCGTCAAAGACGGCAAGGGCCGCGACGATTGGGAATCGGAAAAGCTGATCCGGCTGGTGCGCAAGCTGCGCCCGGATATCCTGGTGGACGACCGCCTGGACCTGCCGGGCTCCGGCGACATCATCACCCCCGAGCAATACCAGCCGCTCGGGTGGGTGGTGGATGCCGAGGGCAAGCCCACGCTGTGGGAAGCCTGCCAGACCTTTTCGGGCGCCTGGGGGTATCACCGGGACGAGCAGACCTGGAAGAGCGTCAAACTGCTGTTGACGATGCTGGTGGATTCCGTGAGCAAGAGCGGCAACCTGCTGTTGAACGTCGGGCCGACGGCGCGCGGCTACATTGACCAGCGGGCAATGGACCGGCTGGAGAGCATCGGCCAGTGGATGAAATACCACAACCGGGCGATTTACGGCTGTACGGCCGCGCCCTTCACGCCGCCGCCGGATTGCCGTTACACCTGGAACGGCAAGCGGCTGTATCTGCACATCCTGAACTGGCCGTTAAAAAACCTGTTCCTGGAAGGGCTGGCGGATAAAGTCGAATACGCGCAGTTCCTGCACGATGCCAGCGAGGTCAAGCTGACAACTGAACGGCCGCCGAAACCGACCCGGATGAGCGACAAGCAGTTTGACCAGCACTGGCCCAAGGGCTATGCCGTTCTGGATATTCCGCCGGTGCAGCCATCCGTGGAAATCCCGGTGGTGGAACTGTTCCTGAAATAGCCTGGTCGGCATCGGCGCGGAACCGCGCATAAGCGGCGGCCGGCGGGCGGCAGGAGTCAATCCCAGTTCAGAATCACCTTGCCGGAATTGCCCGAGCGCATGATTTCGAAGGCCTGGGCGAATTCGGTGTAGTGGAACCGGTGGGTGATAATCCGGGAAATATCCAGCCCGCTTTGCAGCATGGCGGTCATCTTGTACCAGGTTTCATACATTTCGCGGCCGTATATCCCCTTGATCATCAAGCCGTTGAAAATCACCGTGTTCCAGTCGATTTTCGTTTCCGGCCCCAGGATGCCCAGCAGGGCAATCTTGCCGCCATGGCACATGCTGGCGAGCATGTTCTGAAAAGCGGAGGCATTACCGGACATTTCCAGGCCGACGTCAAATCCTTCCTTCATCCCGAGTTTTTTCTGGGCGTCCGCCAGTTTTTCCGTGCGCACGTCCAGCGCCAGTGTTGCGCCCATTTTGCGCGCCAGCTCCAGGCGGTAGGGGTTGACGTCCGTAATCACCACGTAGCGCGCGCCGGCATGCCTGGCGATGGCGACCGACATGATGCCGATCGGGCCGGCGCCCGTGATCAGGACATCTTCGCCCAGCACGCTGAAGGACAGGGAGGAATGCACGGCATTGCCCAGCGGATCGAAAATGGCCAGGGTATCAAGCGGAAGTTTCGGATCGGCATACCAGACGTTGGTGACGGGAATGCTGATGTACTCGGCAAACGCGCCCGGCCGGTTGACGCCCACGCCGCTGGTCTTCATGCACAAATGCCGCCGGCCGGCCAGGCAGTTACGGCAGCGGCCGCAGACAATATGGCCTTCGCCGCTGACGATATCGCCGGGATGGAAATCCACGACGTTAGTGCCGACTTTTTCCACCACGCCCGCGAATTCATGCCCGATCACCATGGGCGCCGGGATGGTTTTCTGCGCCCAATCGTCCCAGTTGAAGATATGCACATCGGTGCCGCAGATGGCCGTACGCTTGACCTTGACCAGGACATCGTTGATGCCGACCGACGGCATGGGGACGTCTTCCAGGTGCAACCCCGGCGCCCGTTCTTTTTTCAGAATGGCTTTCATCGAAAAATACTCCCAAGGCAGGCGCAAACCCGCACCCCAATTTAATTCTTCCCTCTCATCTGAGTCATCCGCGGATTATTTTTATCCACAGATTACGCAGATTTGCGCAGGTTATTTTACCGGAATACAGGACATCGCCTGTCACAGGCGGGACAATTCCATGGCGCGTCCTTCACGTGCATTGGCCACCGCGCAAACCCGGGGCACGTACGAGCGGGTTTCCTCGGGCAGGTAAGGGGCCAATTCGGCAAAAGTCGTCAAATTGTAATCCTGCATGGCGCGATCCACGAGGCCTTCGCCGGCATTGTAGGCTGCCAGCGCCAATTCCCAGCATTGAAATTGCCGGTATAGTTGCTTCAAATATTGCGCGGCGGCGCGTGCGCTTTTTTCAGGCAACTTGCGTTCGTCCAACGGTTTAAGTTGCAGGCCGAACCGCAGCGCGGTTTCCGGCATCAACTGGAATAATCCGACCGCGCCGGAGCGGCTTTCAGCGTTATGATCGAAGGCGGATTCCACTTCCGCCAGCCAGACCAGGTGTTCCGGCACGCCTTCATCGGAAAAAATCTGCTTCAACCGGGGCACCGCCCGCAGGAACAGGCCTACGCGCTTCTGGACGGGAGTCATGGTCCAGAATCGGGCTGAATCAGGGGGTGTGTTCTCGCGATCGGGACGGCTCGTCCGGCGTGCCTCGCCGAAGCCTGGCGCAGACGGGCGGCCGCGCCCTGCTGGTGAACGATTTAACAGCATGGCGGCGGCGAAGTCGTTATACTTGGCCGCCGTGTATGTTAAGTTGTTGCCTGGTAATATGATATACGGCGGGAACTCGGCCAGCGGCATGCTGTCCCGGTTCTTAGGCAGGGGGCAGGCATTGATAGGCAACTGGGCGGAAGCCGAGACGGCCAGCAGAGCTGCGGCCAAGAAGCCGGCGGGACCGATTAATTTTTGCATGTAAATCTCCCGAGAACACATGCAAACCAAATTACAATCAAGGATGGTTTGGCGTTAATCCGGGAAGTTTTGCCGTCCGGCCTGCTTTTGTCAAGCCGTTAATCAGAAATTTTCACGCCGGGGATGCCGAGTCCAACCTGGCGGGCCTGGCGGTAAACCGTCTTGCCGCCGGCGCCCCCGCAAACCCGCCATTCGCGGGCGCGCTCCTGGCCGTCGCCGAATCCGCAGACTTCGGTAGTGGCGCGGATTGCGTCCAAAACCCGCTGGAAAAGTTCCCGGGCAGGCCGGACATCGCCGTATTTCAGCCCGATGCGGCGCAGGGTATCGAGGTCTTTTTTTTCATCCCGCAGGCTCATGCTTTTATTGCCGAGGCACAGGTTGGATGGCGCATCATACGCCGAGCAGGGCGGGCAGATCATGCAGGGGCCCTGGATCAATTCGACGGGAAGCTCCGGGTTGCGCTGTATGGCGGCGATGGCTTCCGCCAGGTTGTCGGCGGGGATGGGGTCAATTTCCGCGGCCGGTCGGCCGGCATGGAAGCAGACCATGCAGAGCAGATGGTGGGGGCGGATGCGCAGGCGGGCGGCGGCGGCGACAACCTGGGCGGATTCGCGCTTCACGGCCTGCTTTTCCGATTCGGTGCGCTGCGGCACAATCCGATCCAGACCGGCCGCCAGGCCGCGCTCGTAATTGCCGCTGGCAGCATACCGGCAGGCCGGCCAGCCGGGCGCTTCCTGGGCGGGGTAAGCGCAGACGCCCAGGCAGGCGGGGATGGCGTCAGGAATGCCGCTGAAGCAGTCAATCGCCGGCCGGTTGGCGCCGGGGGTCAGGCCCAGCCGCTGCAGGATGGTCAAGTCGCGCAAGTCATTGTAAAGCGGACCTTCGGGAGTGTCGTCCGCGCGGCCCGGGTTCTGGTAGCGAAATACGGAAGCTGTATTGCACCGCAGGGTCAACGGCAGGGTCGGGTCGGCGCGGACGGCCGCCTGAATCCGGTCCAACTGCGCTTCCATGAAATACGGTTCAGCCGCCGGATTCTTGCGTCCTTGCCGGCACACCAGGCAAAGCAATTGATATGGGCGGATTTCAAGAGTATTGATTGTTTGCATGGTGTTTGGTGTAGCCTCTGTCAGCCGCGATCCCGGTAAATCTTGTCGTAATATTCACGATAAGCGCCGCTGCGGATGCGTTCCCACCAGTCGCGGTTGGCGAGGTACCATTCCACCGTGCGTTTCAGTCCGCCGCGGAAGTCATATTGCGGTTCCCAACCCAGTTCCGCCCGGATTTTGGCGGTGTCCATGGCATACCGCCGGTCGTGTCCGGGGCGGTCGGGCACGTGTTTGATCAAGCTGGCGGGTTTGCCGAGCAGGGCCAGGATTTGCTGCACCACTTCCAGGTTGGGCACATCGTGCAAACCGCCAAGATTATACACGGCGCCGGTCTGGCCGCGGCGCATGACCAGGTCGACGCCGCGACAATGGTCGGCCACGTAAATCCAGTCCCGCACTTGCAGGCCGTCACCGTACACCGGCAAAGGCTTGTCTTCCAAGGCGTTAGCGATCATCAGGGGGATGAGTTTCTCCGGGAATTGATACGGCCCGTAATTGTTGGAACAGCGGGTGGTGACGGCGTTGAGTTTATGCGAATTAACGGCCGCGCGCACCAGGAAATCGGCGGCAGCCTTGGTGGCGGCGTAAGGATTATTGGGCTGGATGGGCGAATTTTCCGTGAATTGGCCCTGGCGGCCCAGGCTGCCGTAAACTTCGTCGGTGGAGACATGCATGAAGCGCGGCACTTTGTATTGTCGGGCGAAATCCAGCAGGCGCTGCGTGCCGAGGATGTTGGTCCGGATAAAAGCCTCGACACCCAGGTGCAGGCTGCGGTCCACGTGGCTTTCGGCGGCGAAGTGCGCGATGGCGTCGAACCGCGTGTCCGCCAGCACCGGTTCCAGGTCGGCTGGCTCGGCGATATCGCCCTTGACGAACCGGTAGCGCGGGTTTTTTTCCAGTGCGCGCAGGCTTTCCAGGTTGCCGGCGTAGGTCAAAAGATCGAAATTAACCACCTGCGCGTCAGGGTCGGAACCCAGCAGGTGATGGATGAAATTGCTGCCGATGAAGCCGGCGCCGCCCGTAACCAGGATATGCATGGAGAAGGAGAAGATTGTGTTAAAAAGCCCGGGTTGTCCGCGGACGTTTACGCCCGCGGCAACCCGGTTGAAAAAACGCCGGTATGCTTTACCGGGTTTCCCAGAGACCGTGGAGGTTGCAGTATTCGCGCACGACCAGGCCCGGCTGCATGGGCACATAAAACTCGGCTTCCGGCTTCTGGCCGGGCGCCAGGTACTTGCGGGTGACGTAATCGCCGTTAATGACTTCAATCCACTGGATATGATGTTCCGGCAGCATCGGGTGGGGGACGGAGCCGACGGCGACTTTCACCCCGATTTGACCCATACTGACCACCGGCACATGTTTTTCCTTGCCTTCCTGGGCCGCGGATTTGGGCTGGAGGAGGTCCATGGGCTTGCCGCAGCAGGTCAATTCCCCGCAATCGGCGTTGCCCAGCACTTCCACGGTTACGCCTGGCCGGCATTGATAGACTTCGTTCTTCTTCATTGGCATCCTTTCTGGTTGGAGTTTGCCCGCCGGCGCTCCGCGCCGGCAGCGTATTTAATATACGCGGAGCGGATTATAGCCGCTGTATCCGCCAGCGTCAATTGTTTCATGCCGGTAAAATTTATGCGCTTGACACGCCGGTTGGGATATGGAAGCATCCGCCGGTTGACTTTGCGCCGCATCCTGGCGCATTCCTCCGCTTTTTGGCAGGCAGGCGTTTTCTGTTCAACCAGTGCATGGGAGTCAGGCTATGATAGTGGGAATACCCAAAGAAATCATGAGCGGCGAAAACCGGGTGGCCGCCATCCCCGAAACCGTGAAAAAAATGACCGCCGATGGATGCAAAATCCTCGTGCAAACCGGCGCGGGCAACGGCGCGTTTTACCATGACGAGGATTACGCCGCGGCGGGCGCCAGCCTGGTGGCCGATCCCCAAGCCATCTACGCCCAGGCGGATGTCATCCTGAAGGTCAAGGAGCCGCAATTCAACCACACCCTGCAGAAGCATGAAGTGGAGATGATGCATCCGGGCCAGGTGGTCATTACTTTCTTCCATCCGGCGTCGCCGGTGAACCATGCCATGATCAAGCAGCTCGCCGCCGCGGGTGTGATCGGGTTGACGTTGGACGGCATCCCGCGCATCAGCCGGGCGCAAGCCATGGACGCGCTTTCCTCGATGAGCTCCTGCGCCGGATACAAGGGCATGCTCATGGCCGCCGACAGCATCGCCAAGTTCATGCCGATGATCGGGTCGGCCGTCGGGATGATCAAGCCGGCCACGGCCCTGGTGATCGGCGCCGGGGTGGCCGGCCTGCGCGCCATCGCCACCGCCAAGAGCCTGGGCGCGGTGGTGTATGCGGCGGATATCCGGCCGGAAGCCAGCGAGCAGGCGAAATCGCTGGGCGCGAAAATCGTGGACACTGGCGTGCCGCCCGAAATCGCCGTCAGCCCGGACGGCAAGCATGCCAACAAGCTGGCGGATAGCTGGCTGGAAACGGAGCGGCGGCAACTGCAGCCAGCCGTGGCGGCGGCGGACATAATTTTCCTTTCCGCGCTGCTGCTGGGCAAGAAGGCGCCGACGCTCCTGACGGCCGACATGGTGCGGACGATGCGGCCGGGCAGTTGCATCATGGATATTTCGATTGACCAGGGCGGCAACTGCGAGGCGACGCGGCCCGGCGAAAAGACGGTGCTGAACGGAGTCCTGGTGGATGGCTGTAAAAACATTCCCGGCTTGCTCCCGCAAAGCTCCACGTGGATGTTCGCCCATAATATCTACAACCTTTTGAAATACCTGACCCGGGACGGCGGGATCAAGCTGGACCTGTCGGATGAAATTACGGCTTCGATTTTGATTTGCCGCGACGGCCGCCTGGTGCATGCCGGCGCCCTGGAAGCCATGGGCTTGAACTAAAATTCCGCCACAGAGAAGGGGATCCGGTGATGACGCTGTTGCAATGGATTTTGCTGGGGGTGTTCGCCGCCGCCACCATCGCGGGTTACCGCCTGATCAACCAGGTGCCGTCCTTGCTGCATACGCCGCTGATGTCGGGCATGAACGCGCTGTCCGGCGTGACGCTCCTGGGAGCGTTGCTGGCGGCGGCCATCGCTTTTTCCGGGACGCGCCCGGCGCTGGCCGGCGCCGCCGGCGCCCTGGCGATCATCGTGGCCATGATCAACCTGGTCGGCGGTTTCTGCGTGACGGACCGGATGCTCAAGATGTTTTCGCGGAAGGAAAGCCATCGTGAATAACCCATTCTGGCTGGCCGGCGCGCTGGGCATGACGATTCCCGACAATGGCTATTACCTCCTGGCCGCCATTTTGGCCGGCGTGGTGCTTTACGGGATTCACCTGATGAGCCGGGTGCAGACCGCGCGCCTGGGCAACCTGCTCAGCGCCGCCGCCATGGCGGCCGGCGTCATCCTCACCCTGGTCAAGTACAACCTGCTGCAGGCCTGGATGCTGTATCCCTGCCTGGCAGTGGGCGCGGCCCTGGGCCTCCTCCTGGCTTACCGGGTCAAAATGATCGAAATGCCGCAGATGGTGGCATTGTTGAACAGTCTTGGCGGCCTGGCCTCGGCCATCGTGGGCGGGTACGCCTGGATGGGCATCGGGGCCGCCGGAGACCGTTTCAGCACGCTGGCCGCCGTGCTGGCCCTGGAGGTCGGGGTTCTGACATTTTGCGGCAGCCTGGTTGCGGCGGGCAAGCTGCACCGCCTGCTGCCGCAAGCGCCGCTGACGCTGCCGCGACACCAGTGGTGGACCGGCACGGCCTGCGCGCTCTGCCTGCTGCTGGCCCTGGCGCCGCAGTTTGTCGGCTGGCCGGCAGCCGGGCTGCTGGCGGCGGCCGCCGCGGCCGCGGCGGTGTTCGGCGTGGTCTTTACCATTAAAATCGGCGGGGCGGATATGCCGATTACGATTTCGCTGCTCAACAGCCTGTCCGGCGTCGCCGGCGCGATTTCCGGCCTGGCCATCGGCGATGTGCTGCTGGTGGCCGTCGGCGGGATTGTGGGGGCTTCCGGCCTGTTGCTAACCCAGATCATGTGCCGGGCCATGAATCGCCGGCTGTTTGACATCCTGCTGGGCTCGACGCGCGCGGCCGGTAAGTCCAAACCGGCGCCCGAGTCCGGGCCGGCACCCGGGTCCGGGCTGGCACCCGAGTCCGGGCCGGCGGCGCCCGCTGCCCACCCGCCGCCGGCTGCCGCCTCCGATCCGCTGGCAGTGCTGCAGCGCGCCCGGAACGTCATCATCGTCCCGGGTTACGGCATGGCCCTGGCCCAGGCGCAGCACCTGGTGAAGGAACTGGCGGACCGGCTGCGCGCCGGCGGGGCGCAGGTGCGTTATGCCATCCACCCGGTGGCAGGGCGCATGCCCGGCCACATGAACGTATTATTGGCGGAAGCCAACGTGGATTACGATGATTTGTTCGAAATGGACGATTTGAATCCGGAGTTTGCCGGGGCGGACCTGGCGATTGCCGTCGGCGCCAATGACGTGATGAATCCCGCGGCGCGCGCGGCGGAAGGCACGCCGATTTACGGCATGCCGGTGCTGAATGTGGATGCCTGCAAAGAGATCTTCATCTTCAACTATGACCTGCGGCCGGGTTATGCCGGGGTGGAAAACCCGCTTTACCAGCGCCCCCAGGGCGTGCACTTGTTTTTGGGGAATGCTGCCGAAACTTTGAAAAAACTGCTGGATGAATACAAGCCCGCCGGGAATTGACCGTTCCGCCTGCGGCGCGGTCATGGCGGCCTGGTCAAGGCGCGCGGTTAATCGGGGGAAATCATGAAAGTTGGCGTAGCTGATTACGGGATGAACGTCTGGGATGGCGGATTATTCGATATCGAGGAACGGTTGCTGTCTTTGAAGGCGATCGGATTTGACGGCACCGAACGGCTGGCGGCGGTGTCGCCTTCGGATGCCCTGCTCAAGGCCGGGCTGTACCGCCGGCTGGGCATGGATTTCAGCACCTGCCGCGGGCCGGACGTCCAAACCAACATCGAGTGGACCGCCGCCCTGGGCAAGGATTACATCTGGATGACGCCCGGGGATACCAGCCGCAAGGTGCCGCTGGATGTTTTCTGCCGGCGGGCGAAGGCGCTGGCGCGCAGTTGCCGGCGCTGGGGATTGACCGCCGCCATCCACAACCACATGTACCAGCGGATTGAAAGCCAGCAGGAGCTGGAGGATTTTCTACAGGCCGTGCCGGATGCCGGCATAGTGCTGGATACCGGCCATCTTTCCATGGCCGGCGGCGATCCGGCGGCCATTGTCCGCAAGTACCATCAACGCATCGCCGTCATGCACTTGAAGGATGTTTTATTGACCGGGCAGACGCGCGACGATGGCCGGCCGGATTACCGCTTCTGCGAACTGGGCGCCGGCAATAACGGCTTGGATAACGCGCAGGTATTGCATGCCCTGCGCGAGACGGGCTGGGATGGCTGGCTGCACATCGAGCACGATCACCACCAGCGCGATCCGCTGGAGGATTTACGGATCAGCCGCGCATTCATCCGCCGCGCCATCGGCGTGTAGCCGCCCGCCCGCCTCGGCGCCCAAGGGACTGGGCGCCCTACCGATTAATTGGATGGTAGGGCGTGTAGCCACCCCTCCGCCTCGGCGCCCAAGGGACTGGGCGCCCTACCGTTTAGCAGCCCTGCCCCCCCCGTGGCGCATTGCCCGAATTTAAAGTTGATTGTGCCCGCGGATATCGGCATAATTGCGGGCAGGTCTGATTGAAAACCGGTTTCCCCGAGGTAATTGCATGCAAGTGCCATTGTTGGATTTGAAGGCGCAGTACCAGGCTTTGCGGGAAGAAATCCGCCGGGCCATGGATGAAGTCTGCGACGCGCAGCAATTCGTGCTGGGCCCCGTGGTCCAGCGCTTCGAGGAGGAAACCGCCGCGTATTGCGGCGCGCGTTATGCCGTCGGCGTTTCTTCCGGCACGGACGCGCTGCTGGCCGCCTTGATGGCGCTGGGGATCGGGCCGGGCGACGCCGTGGTGACCACGCCCTTCACTTTTTTTGCCACGGCCGGCGCCATCGCGCGCGTGGGCGCGCGGCCGGTGTTCGCGGATATTGACCCGGTGACGTTCAACCTGGACCCGGCGCAGGCGCGCCGCCTGTTCGAGAATCCGCCGGACTACCTGCGCGGCCGGCGTCCCGCGGCGTTAATACCGGTGCACTTGTTCGGGCAATGCGCCGACATGGACGCGCTGCTGGCGCTGGCCGGCGAGCATGGCTGCCCGGTCATCGAGGATGCGGCCCAGGCCGTGGGCGCGGAATATCCCCCGCCGGAGCGCGTCCGGCGCGCGGGCGCCATGGGCGCCATGGGCTGTTTCAGCTTTTTCCCGTCCAAGAATCTCGGCGGTTTCGGCGATGGCGGGCTGGTGACCACCAACGACGCCCGGCTGGCGGAAACCCTGCGTTCGCTGCGGATGCACGGCGCCGTGGAAACCTATTACCACCGGCAGGTGGGCGGCAATTTCCGCCTGGATGCCCTGCAGGCCGCGGTGCTGCGCGTCAAACTGCGGCACCTGGATCGGTGGCACGCGGCGCGGCGGGACCATGCCGGGTTTTACAATCGCGCTTTCCGCGGCAGTTGTGTGGTGACCCCCGCCGCGGCCTACCCGGACCTGCCGCGCGGGCATATCTATAATCAGTATGTCATCCGCGTGCCGCGCCGGGACGAGGTGCGGCGGCGGCTGCAGGATGCCGGCGTGGGCAGCGCGGTGTATTATCCCTTGCCGCTGCACCTGCAGGAATGTTTCAGATCGCTGGGCTACCGGGCCGGCGATTTTCCAGTCAGCGAAAAAGCGGCCGCGGAAGTGCTGGCGCTGCCAGTTTACCCGGAATTGCGCCCCGAGCAGGTGGAATACGTTGCGCGGGCCGTCCTGGAGGCAGGGCAATGACGTCCCCGGCCGGCATACCCAGGCACGTGGCCGTGATCATGGACGGCAACGGCCGCTGGGCGCAGCAGCGCGGGCTGTCCCGGCTGGCGGGCCATGCCGAGGGAGTCAAGTCCGTGGAAGCCATGGTCCGCGCCTGCCGGGAAGCCGGCGTGCAATACCTGACCTTGTATGCCTTCAGCACGGAAAACTGGTCGCGCACCCCCGCCGAGGTCGCCGGCTTGATGCGGCTGCTGGAAAAGTTTCTGCGCTCACACACCGCGGAAATGCACAAGCACGACATCCGCCTGCGGGTCATCGGCCGGCTGGACGATTTGCCGCTGGCGGTGCGCAACGCCCTGCGCCGCGCCATGCAGGCCACCGCCGGACACACGGCCGGGCAGTTGATCCTGGCCCTGAGCTACGGCGGCCGCGATGAAATCACCCGCGCCGCGCGCGAGATCGCCCGGCAGGCTGCCGCCGGCGCCATCCGGCCGGAGGCGGTGGATGAAGCGATGATATCCGCCCATCTCTATGCCCCGGATGTGCCGGACCCCGACTTGCTGATCCGCACCAGCGGGGAGTTGCGGCTGAGCAATTTCCTGCTCTGGCAACTGTCCTACGCGGAATTATATTTCACCGATGTGTTGTGGCCGGACTTCCGGGAGGCGGAATTCCAGGCGGCGCTCCAGGAATACAGCCGGCGGCAGCGGCGTTTCGGCGGCGTGCGGGACGCCGACGCTCAACCGGGAGGCGCCGCATGAGCCCGGTCCTGCGCAAACGCATCGTCAGCGGCGTGATCCTGGCCGCGGCCGGGGTGGGCATGCTGTACCTGCCCGGTTGGGCGGTGGGATTTGTCATTCCGCTGATCGTCATCCCGGCCCAGTTGGAGTTTTACAAGTTTTTGCACCAAGCCGGCATACCGTCCTTCCGCGCCATCGGGCTGGTGTCGGGGGCGTGCCTGGCCGTCGGCGTCTGGCTGGCTTACCTCCTGGGCGGCGGGGCGGTGGACTGGGAATTCGAAGCCTTGGCGCTGTTTCTGGCGGTGGCAGTGCTATGTACCCGGCAATTGCCCCGGAAAAACGACCCGCAGCCCCTGATTACCCTTTCCTGCACGCTGTTGGGGATCATGTATGTGCCGTTCCTGTTCACTTTTTTCCTCCGGCTGGCTTATGGATGGGAAACGCCCTCAATCGAGGCGCCTCTCGGCGAGACCGGCCGCCGGATTTTCATTTACCTGTTGGCCATCGTCAAGCTGACCGATGTCGGGGCCTATTTCATCGGCAGCCGCCTGGGCCGGCATAAATTGATGCCGCGGATATCCCCGGGTAAAACGGTGGAAGGATTGATCGGCGGATTGGCTGTAGGGCTGGCGGCCAGCCTGATCTGGCACCGGGTCTGGCAGGGCCAGTTCGGCGTCCTGCGTCTATCCGCCGGCGATGCCTGGCTGCTGGGCTTGCTCCTGCCGGCGGCGGGCGTCATCGGCGACCTGGTGGAATCGATGTTGAAACGCGCCGCCGGCGCCAAGGATTCCAGCAGTTGCTTCCCCGGCCTGGGCGGCATGCTCGACGTGTTCGACAGCCTGCTGTTTGCGGCGCCGGTGATGTTTTTCTATTTAAGGTGGTTTGTATGACCGCGGCGCCGCGCAACCTGGTGATTCTGGGCAGCACCGGCTCGATCGGCCGGAGCGCGTTGCGTGTGGTGCAGGCCTTGCCGGAACAATTCCGGGTGCTGGGTCTGGCGGTGCATCGCCAGGAGGAGGAAGCGCTGCGGCAGGCGCGGGAATTCCGCGTGCCTCTGGTTGCCGTGGCCGACCCCGCGGCGGCGCGCCGCGCGGCGGCGGCCGCCGGCGGCGTCAAGGTGCTGTCCGGCCCGGAAGGCTTGCTGGAACTGGTGGCCCAGCCGGGGACGGACATGGTCCTCGCGGCCATTGTCGGCATGGCGGGCTTGCCGCCGGTGCTGCGCGCGCTGGAACTGGGCGTGGATGTGGCGCTGGCCACCAAGGAAACCCTGGTGGTGGCCGGGGCGCAGGTCATGGCGGCGCGCCGGCGGAGCGGCGCGCGGCTGCTGCCGGTGGACAGCGAGCATAGCGCCATCTTCCAATGCCTGGAAGGGCGCCCGGCGGACCATGTGCGCAAACTGATCCTGACAGCCTCCGGCGGGCCGTTCGCGGGCCAGCCGGACCTGGACTGGAACACAGTCACCGTGGCCGCCGCGCTGCGGCATCCGCGCTGGAATATGGGCCGCAAAGTCAGCGTGGATTCCGCCACGATGATGAACAAGGGATTGGAAATCATGGAGGCCCGCTGGCTGTTCGGCGTGGACTTGGACCGCATCGAAGTCATGCTGCATCCGGAAAGCATTGTACATTCCATGGTGGAGTTGACGGATGGCAGCCTGCTGGCACAGCTCAGCGTTTCCGATATGCGCTTTGCCATCCAGTATGCCTTGACCTGGCCGCAGCGCCTGGACGGGCAGTTGCCGCCGCTGGACCTGGCCCGGCTGGGCGCCCTGCATTTCAGCCTGCCGGATGCGCAGCGCTTCCCCTGCCTGGCGCTGGCCCGCGCCGCCGCCTGCGCCGGCGGCACCATGCCGGCGGTGTTGAACGCCGCCAATGAAGTGGCGGTCGAGGCGTTCCTGGCGGGCCGCCTGCCTTTCGCCGGCATCTGGCGCGTGGTGGAGCAGACCATGGCGGCGCATCGTATGCAGCCGAACCCGAACCTGCCGGACATCATGGAGGCGGACCGCTGGGCCCGCGGTGCGGCGCGGGAGCGGGCGGGGCATGGAACGCCGGCCGGAAAGTCAGACGGCGGCAAGTGAATGTTAAAAAGAAATAATACAAACCGGCCCGCAGTCCGGCCGGGAATGGAGCGGCTCGATGATCGGTTATGCCTTGTACGTGATTGCGGCGGTCGTGGTGTTGTTTGGCGCCACGATTTTTGCCCATGAATTAGGCCACTTCATCGCCGCGCGCCTGTGCGGCATGGTGGTGGAAGTTTTTTCCATCGGGTTTGGCCCGGCGCTATGGCGGCGCAAAATCCGCGGCATCTGGTACAAAATCGGCGCGCTGCCGCTGGGCGGCTACGTGGCTTTGCCGCAAATGGACCCGTCGGACGGCGCCTCCCCCGAGCAAGCCGACGCCGCCGCGCTGAAGGACAAGGATGCCGGGGAACCGCCGGCGCCCATGCCGCCGACCACGCCGCCGCGTAAGATCATCGTTTCGCTGGCCGGCGGCGCGGGCAACATTGTGCTGGCTTTTCTGCTGGCATGGGCGGTGTACCTGATGGGCAAGCCTTCCATGCCGGCCGAGCGGTGCGCGGTGATCGGTTTTGTCGAATCCAACAGCGTGGCTTACGCCGCCGGGCTTCGGCCCGGCGACGAAATCCTGAGCGTCAACGGCCGGCCGGTGGCCAACTGGCAGGATGTGCTCCAGGAAAATGCCATGGGCGACGCGGCGCAGATGGAAGTCCGGACGCCCACCGGCAACTTGAGCGTCGCCTTGCCCACCGAGCGCAGCATGCTGGGCTTCCGCATCGTGCCGGGCTTGCGCGAAATCAGCCTCTGCCGGGTGATGGCCGTGGAGCCGGAGTCCAGCGCCGCGCAGGCGGGCTTGCGTTCGGGCGACCTGATTGTCGGGTTCGACGGCGAGCGTGTCTTGAGCGTCGAACACCTGGTCACCCTGGTGGCGGCGCGGGCCGGCATGCCGGCCGCCCTGGCGGTGGAACGCGACGGCGCGCCCGTGGCCATGGAAGTTACGCCGCGGCTTGACCCGGAACTGGGCCGGGCGCGGATCGGCATCCGGTTCGACCCGATGGCGGTGGAATATGACAAGGTTGTGCATATCCCGCCGCTGACGCAGTTGCGCGCGCATGCCACCGGCATTTTCCGGATTTTGCGCCGGCTGGTTACTCCGCGCGAAGCGCGCGGCACGGCGGAGGGGCTGGGCGGGCCGCTGATGATCATCTACATGTTTCAGGACATGGTGCGCAAGGGGTTGGTCGTGGCCCTGTGGTTCACCTGTTTCCTGAATGTCAATCTGGCCATCCTGAACCTGTTGCCGCTGCCGGTGCTGGATGGCGGCCATGTCATGTTCGCCCTGCTGGAATGGGTGCGCGGCCGGCCGCTTTCCGCCCGCGCCCTCGGCTGGATCAGCCAGGTGTTTTTCTTCCTGTTCATCGCCTTGTTTGTCCTGCTGACCTGGCGCGATGTGCAGCGCGTGTACCGCATTTCCCGCCTGTTCCACCCGCCCGCGGCGGAGCCGGCGCCCGCCAATGCGCCGGCGGCCGCGCCGGATGAAACACCCTGAAACAGGCGTTAGCACCATGGCCGATCGCGATGCAATCCTCAAACCGCGGCGCCTTACCCGGCAGGTCCGGGTCGGCCGGGTGGCGGTCGGCGGCGATGCTCCGGTTTCCGTGCAGAGCATGACCAAGACGGACACCCGCGACGTTCCCGCCACCATCGCCCAGATCCGCGAGTTGGCGGCCGCCGGCTGCGACATTGTCCGCCTGGCCGTGCCGGACGAGGCGGCGGCCCGCGCGCTCGCGCAAATCCGCCCGGCCGTGAATGTGCCGCTGGTGGCGGATATCCATTTTGACCATCGGCTGGCGCTGCTGGCCTTGCAGGCCGGCATGGACGGTCTGCGGATCAATCCGGGCAATATCGGCGCGGTCAGCCGGGTGCGGGAAGTGGTGCGCGCCGCCGCCGAGCGCCGGGTCCCCATCCGCATCGGCGTCAATGCCGGCTCGCTGGACAAGGATGTTTTGGCCCGGCATGGCGCGGCCACCGCCGCGGCGCTGGTCGAAAGCGCCCTGCGCCATGTGCGTATCCTGGAAGACCTGGACTACCGCGAAATCAAGATTTCCGTCAAGGCCTCGGACGTGGCGCGCACGGTGCAGGCTTACCGCCAATTGGCGGAGCAGACGGATTATCCCCTGCATCTTGGCCTGACGGAAGCCGGCACGCTGCTGCCCGGCGCCGTGCGCTCCAGCGTGGCGCTGGGTCTGCTGCTGGCCGATGGCATCGGCGATACCATCCGCGTGTCGCTCTCCGAGCCGCCGGCCGCGGAAGTGCGCGCCGGGCTGGCGCTCCTGCGCAGCCTGGCCTTGCGGCCGCCGGGGCCGATGGTGATTGCCTGCCCCACCTGCGGCCGGGTGGAGATTGACGCCTCCGCCCTGGCCCACGCGGTGGAAGCCGCGCTGGAAAAACTGGCGGCGGAGTTCCCCAAGGCCGCCTGGCCCACCGTGGCCGTGATGGGGTGCATGGTCAACGGTCCCGGCGAAGCGCGGGACGCCGATATCGCGGTCGCCGGCGGCAAGGGCCGGGCCGCGTTGTATGTCGCCGGCCGGCACATCGCCACGGTGCCGGAAGCGCAAATTCTGCCGGCGCTGCTGGCGCAGGTGCGGGCCTTCCTGGGCCGGCCGGCGGACTGACTTGTGTTTTTACGCGCCGCGGGCTCTACCCGCCGTCCAGGATTTCCCGCAGCTTGCGGGCAAGTTCATCGCGGGTGATCGGCTTGCTGAGGAAGTGCACGCCCTGTTCGAGAATGCCGCGGTGGGCGATGACGTCGGCGGTGTAGCCGGACATGTAAAGCACCTTCAGCGCCGGGTACTCCCGCGTCAGGTGTTGGGCCAGCTCGCGGCCGCTCATGCCGGGCATGACCACGTCCGTCAAAAGCAGGTCAATTCCGCCCGCGGCATCGGCTGCCATGCGCTGCGCCGCCTCCGGCGATTCCGCCGCCAGCACGGTATAACCGAGGCGTTGCAGGCCCCGGCTTAACGTGACGCGCAGCGGTTTTTCATCCTCGACCAGCAGGATGGTCTCGGTCCCGCCGCGGCGCGCGGCAGGTAGATGCGGAAAGTCGCGCCTTTGCCCACCGCGCTGTCCACGCAGATGAAGCCCTCGTTCTGCTTGACGATCCCGTAAACCGTGGCCAGTCCGAGCCCTGTGCCATGGCCGAGCTCCTTGGTGGTGAAGAACGGATCGAAGATGTTGTCGCGGACTTCCGGGGCGATGCCGCAGCCATTGTCGCTGACCGCCAGCATGACGTACTGGCCCGGCCGCGCGTCAGGTTGCTGCGCGCAGCATGCGGCTTCAATGGCCGTGTTTTCGGTCTCGATGGTAACCTTGCCGGCCCCTGCGATGGCGTCGCGCGCGTTAACGCAGAGGTTGGCGAGCATCTGGTCCACCTGGCTGGGATCTATTTTGACGGGCCACAGCTTCGCGCCGGGCTCCCAGGCCAGATCAATGTCCTCGCCGATCAGCCGGCGCAGCATCTTCAGTATATTGGCTACCGCATCGTTGAGATCGAGAATTTTCGGAGCGATGGTCTGCCGGCGGGCGAAGGCCAGCAGTTGCCGCGTCAGGTCAGCCGAGCGCTCGGCTTCACGCGTGATCTCGTCCAGCCATGGGCGGATCGGATGGTTTTCGCCGACTTCCTCGCGGCACATCTCGGCATACCCCATGATCCCCATGAGCAGGTTGTTGAAATCGTGCGCCACGCCGCCGGCCAGTCGGCCCACGGATTCGATCTTCTGTGACTGGCGCAATTGCGCTTCGAGCGAGTCGCGTTCCGTGACGTCCTGCACGAATCCGAGAAAGCGTTCCCCGCTCAGCGCCACCGCCAGCACATGCCACCGCCGGCGCGCGCCATCCTTCCGGACGTAATTTAACTCGCCCGCGCTGCGTCCGGATTCGAGGACGGCCTGGAAATGCCGCGCGCCCTTCTCGCGATCCTCCGGGGCGAGCGAATCGGCAATGTGCATGGCCAGCAATTCTTCCCGGGAGTAGCCGGTGATGGCGGAGGCGGCAGGATTGACATCGACATAGCGTCCGGCCCGGTCGGTAATGAAGATGCCGTAGGGCGCATGCTCGACATACGACCGGAACCTGGTTTCCTCCTCGCGCCGGCGCTGCGCGGTCTCCAGGGCGTGCAGCGCGTAGGCGACGTCGCCGACCAACTCGCGGAACAGCGACTGTTCCTCCGGGTCGTCGGCCAGGCCGGCTGGCAAGGCGACGACGAGGGCGCCGAACTCGCGATCGCCGTGGCGCAGAGCGCCGGCGAGAGCCGCTGTGTCGCGATACGTGCTGAACAGAGGGCAGGTCGGGCAGTCGGTTGCGGAATTGAGCACGACAGCGATGCCATCCGGACTTTGCGTGGCTCGCCGGCAACATGCGGGCCAGACGCCGCGTTCAATTTCCTGGCGCACCGCTTCAAACTCGTCGCCGATGCCGCTTTGAGCCAAAACCGCCATCCGCCCGTCTGCTTCGCGCAGCGCGACCCAGGCGCTGAGGTAGCCGCGCGTCGAGATGAGGGTTTCGCACGCGCGTTGCAGGAGCGCGTCGCGGTTGTCTTCGTGGGTGATGAGATGGTTCACATCGCGGATGGCGCGCAGCACCCGGTTCAAATGCATAACGTGCGCTTCATGCCGTTTGCGGTCGCTGATATCGCGCGCGACACCCTGCAGATGCAAGGGCGCGCCCGTCTGGTCAAACACCGCCTTGGAATGAATCTCCACCGCAACCGGGCCGCCGTCTTTGCGGCGCATCTCGGTCTCGAAAACCAGGCCCTGTTTTGCCGGGCCCCGGGCAAGCTCCTGCCGGATGATCTGCGCCAGCCGGGCAAAATGCGCCTGATCGCAGTGGTCGGACAGGCGCGATCCGATCCATTCCCGCGGGGTGTACCCCGTGAACTGCTCGATGGCGGGATTGACGTAGGTGAACTCCAGATCGAGACTCATCGTCCAAATCACGTCCAGCGTATTGTCAGCCAGCAGCCGGTAGCGTTGTTCGCTGGCGCGGATGGCTTCTTCCTGCGCCTTGCGCTCGGTGACATCCCAGACGATGGAGATCATGCGGTCGGAGCCCGGCACGGGCGTGTTCCGCGCGGTAATGTAACGCGTTGCTTCGCCCGCCCTGGCGATGGGCACATCCGGCCAGTACATTCGTTCCGGATCGCCGCTGGCGCAGTCCGCCTCCACGCGCGCGCGGAGGCGTTGCCGGAGTTCCGGGTCCGGATAGACTTCGCGCCAGAACGCCCCGACCGACGAGAGCGCCGCGCGCGTCGTGCGGTAGAAATGCGGGAAAAGGTCGTTCATGTACTCCAGGGGCGCCGCATCATCCCGCGCATTGACGGCCACCCCGACGGGCAAGTTGTCCAGGACGTTGCGGAAGAAGGCCCGCTCTTCGCGCAGTTCGCGCGTTTTAACCGCCACTTGCCGGCCCAGAATCCACGACCAGAGCAGCGCCAGCAGGACGATCAGGATCAACGGCCCGGCAACCAGGGCGACGATCCTCAGCAGGTCGCTCCACACGAAATGCTCTTCGTAGACCCCCATCCATTTCTCGTGCAGACGCCGATATTCGCCGGAGTCCTTGAGCAGGCGCAGGCCTTCGGTGAATTCGGCCAGCAGGGCCTCCTGGCCTTTGGGCACGGCATAGCCGTACTGACCGGAGTAGAAGGCCCGATCGCCGAGCACGATATTCGTCCAGCCATGCTTGCGGATGGCGTAGAGGGCGCCATAACGCGTGGCGAGGCCGCAATCATGCCGGCCTTCCGCCACCGCGCGGACCACGTCCTCCTGCGTGGCGACCGTGCTGACGCGCGTCTCGATGCCGCGTTCCGCCAGCTCGTCGAGGATGGCATCCTCGGCCTGAACCACGATGTCGCGCCCCGCCAGCTCTTCGATGGCGGCCGGCGGAGCACCTGAGCCGCGGCGCACCATGCTGACACAGTGGAGCACCAGGTAGCGGGGCGAGAAATCGAAGAGGCGGTCCCTTTCGGACGAATAAAACATCCCCTGGATGGCATCAATCCGGCCCTCGCGCAGCGACGCCACCGTGTCCTCCCAGGGAGCGAGCCGGATTTGCACATCCATGCCCATTTCGCGGGCGATGGCGCGGGTCAGATCAACCGTGAAGCCGGCGGGGCGGCCCCGCTCATCGAGAAACTCGAAGGGCGGATATTGGTGGTCGCCGCCAATCACGATGGGGCGGCCCGACGGCAGTTCCAGATGCGCAAACCATTTTGCGTGCAGGCGGCGGTAGGTGCCGTCGGACATGCAGAGCGCCAGCCCCTCGTTGAGCAGCGCCAGCGTCGCGCGGTCGCCCTCCTGCACCGCGAAGCAGAAGTCCTGCGGGAATTCCAGTACCGGCTGTTCGACGATGCGCAGCCGGCCGGACAAGCCCGTTTCCGCGAGCAGGCGCATGGCCACAAGCCGCTGGATAAAAACCGCGTCGCACCCGCCGTCCGCGAGAATGCGCAGCGCGTCCGGGAAGGTGGGCGCCGGCCGAATCTCCAGGCCGCGATCCTTGCGCCGCAGGAATTCCTCGGCGTTGTCGCCTTGCATCACGCCGACGGTGCGCCCGCGCAGGTCGGCGAGGGTCTGGATGCCCGTCGTATCACGGCGCACGACGATGGCCCCGTGCATGGTCAGGTAGGGGACGGTGAAATCGAACAAAGGCTCGCGTTCCGGTGTGCGCCCGACCAGCGGCAGGCAATCGATCTCGCCGCGCTGGAGCCAGGCGCTGACTTCTGTCCAGGGGCCGGTGCGGAAACTGACTTCGCGCATCATCTTACCCAGCGCTGCGCGCATCAGCTCGACGGCGAAACCATCCGCGCGGCCGTCCTCGTGGACGATGCAGAAGGGCGGGTAATCCACCTCGCACCCCGAACGCAGCGGCGGGCCGGCCGCCTCCTGCGCGGCCCCCGCCGTCACCGACAGCCAGAGGGCGAGCACCGCCGCCAGGATGCGTCCCGGCCCGCCCGCCGGCGGATTATACAGCCCCGGAATATATTTGGGAGCCTGCGCCATATGCTTGCCCAGGATTAGGCATCCCGCTTCCACATTGATTGATAAAAGTATAATGTTCCGGGTGTGTGCTGTCAATAGTAATCATTTGGTTGTAGTTATGATTAACCGTCGCGGCCGCGCGGGATTTCACCCGCCGGCCGGTCAGCCGGTGAAATACAGGTACACGCTGATAATCAGCAGGAAGATCAGGACGGTGTTGATCACATCCCAGCGGTTCCAACTGCCGCGGATTTCACGGCGCCCGTCGCCCGTGACAGTGGCATAAGTCAAGCCGCTGATTTTTTCGCGCGCGGGCGCCGCGGTCAGCAGGCTGACGGCCGCCAGGATCAGGCAACTGGCCAGGAAGAGATACACGCAGAACACCAGGAAATTGATCCGGCCGTAATAGGCCAGGATGCCGGCCAGGCCGCCGGGAACGGCGTCCGCCGGCAGCATGCCGGCGTAAATCTGGCAGGCCAGCTTGCTCAAACCGAGCACAAATCCCGCGCCGAGCGCCGCCAGGGCGCCCTTGCCGTTCAGCCGGGGCCAGAAGACGCCGAGGAAGAACACCGCCGTCATCGGCGGCGCCAGGTAAGCCTGCACGCTTTGCAGGTATTCATAGAGCGCGCCGGAGACCAGCTTCATCACGGGAATCCAGGCCAGGCCCAACAGGACCACCACGCCGGTGGCGATCCGGCCGACGGCCACCAGTTCGCGTTCCGGTGCGCCGGGCTTGATTTTGCGGTAAATATCCACCGTAAACAGGGTGGAACAGGAATTGAACAGGGAGGAAAGCGAACTCATCAGCGCTGCCAGCAAGCCGGCCACCACCAGGCCGCGCAATCCCGCCGGCAGCAATTGCTGCACCAGCGCGGGGTAGGCTTGGTCCGGCGAAGCCATGACCAGGAGGTTTTTGCGGGCGAGGGCGAAAGCGATCATGCCGGGCACGATGAAGATGAACACGGGCGTCAGCTTGAGGTAGGCCCCGAAGATCGTGCCGCGCCGCGCGCAACTCAGGTTGCGCGCGGCCAATGTCCGCTGGACGATGTATTGATCGGTGCACCAGTACCAGAGGCCGACAATCGGCGCGGCGAAGAGCATCCCGGGCCACGGGAACTCCGGGTCGCTGGCCGGCCGCCACAGGTTGAAGAAGGCGCTGCCGCATTGCGCGCGCAGCTCCGACCACCCGCCCAGGAGCCGCAGGCCGATGACCGTGATGCAGAGCGAACCGGCAATCAACACTATGGCCTGCAGGGCGTCGGTGTAAACCACCGCGCGCAAGCCGCCGAAGAGCGTGTAAATGCCGGTCAGCACCACCGTGGCCATGGCGCCGGTCCAGAAACTGTCCAGTCCGGCGAAGGTTAAATCCGGCATCAGCGTCCGGCAGACCATGCCGCCCGCGAAGACCGTTACGCTGACCTTGGTGAAGACATAGGAGACCAGGCTGACCAGCGACAGCATCCAGCGGCAGGCGGGGTTGTACCGGCGTTCCAGAAATTCCGGCATGGTGAAGACGCGCGCGCGGTAATAGAAGGGGACCAGCACCCAGCCCAGCACCAGCAGGCACCAGGCATGGAGTTCGTAATGCGCCATGGCCACGCCGCTCTTGGCCCCGGCGCCGGCCAGCCCCACCAGGTGTTCCGAGCCGATGTTGGAGGCGAAGAGCGAGGCGCCCACCGCGAACCAGCCGATGTTGCGTCCGGCCAGAAAATAATCCTCCGAGGTCCGCTGCCGCCGCGCCGACCACCAGACCACCGCCGCCAACCCCGCAAAATACAATCCGACCACCAGCCAATCCAGACCAGACAAAGCATGCATGAAAACCTCGCATTGCCGGAACGAAAGAAAAAAACCTTGCGCCGCGCCCGCGAACGATGATTAATCAATATCAGAAAACCGCGTCCGCTGCAAACGGAATGCAATGTGGAGCCGGCGCTGACTTCAATTTTCGCTTAAAACACCGGCTGGCCGGCGAAAAACGGAAGGATTTATTTTGTAAACCCGTTTAAACGTCCGTGAAAAGTGGTAGTGGTCGCAAAATCCCGCGGCGGCGGCAATTTCCTTGATGCCGGACGTTGAATAACGCAACATGATACTGGCGCGGTCCAGCCGCTTATGCAGACCGTATATATGCGGCGGTTGCCCCAGCAGCCGGTGAAAATAACGGCAAAACGCCGTTTTTTCCATGCCGATCTGCCGCGCCAGCGCGCTGTTGGGAAGATTAGTCCACCCCTGCGCTTCCCACCAGCGCAGCAGCAGGTTAAGGCGCGGCTCGATCTCCATCAAGTGCGACAGGTGTTGCGGCAAAGTCAGCAGTGCGTGCCAGCAGAGGGTCATGACGGCGGCTACGCGCCAGGGATCGTCCTGGCGGGGAGTGTTGCCGCTGGTTGGGTAATGCGGATAGTATTTCCGCATGATTGCGATTTGCCAGGATTGAACGGGAAACTGATGCACGCATGAGTGCAAGAGGGCATATGGCAACCCGGCGGTAAAGTGCGCGTGAAAATGCGCCGTCGGCGCCGCCAGATCGGAGGAAAGGATGGTGTTCGGAGCCACGAGCGTACAGGTGCCTGGCTCAATGGAATAACGCGCGGTCGCCGAATATAAAAAAGCTCCCGGCCGATCGTTCCAATAGAGGCGCCAGAATCCCCCCCGGATATTTTGCGCGCGCCATTTGCTCAGAAGGCTGCGCTGCTCGCAATACAGCAAATGCAGTTGCGGCGAATAGGTGAAATTAATCGGCGTTCTTGCCGGAGGAATATGTTTCATGGTTATCCTGCGCCACATACGCCAGGCTTTGCCATAACTTAACATGTTTTTAATCAAAAAGCACGTGTTTTCAGGAAACTCCGGCGCCAAGGGGCAGGGAGCTTCATGTCCGGCGGCGCCAGTTTGCATACCTTTTCAGAGCACGGCAATTATTTTACACAAATTAGTCAATTTACAACATTGCCAGGACGGCCAGCATGGAATAACCTATTGCAGTATCTGTGCAGTATCTGCACCGATCTATGATCTTAATGTTCCGGATATAATTGCGCGACCGTAAAGCCCGCCACAAACGCGGGATTGATCCTCCAGGCGGCGGAGTGCATCCAGTAAAACAAGGAAACCCGATATGCATACATTCATGAAAAGCGCTTTTTTCATCGCCGCCAGCCTCAGTTTATCAGCCGCAATTCCGGCGGCCGCTTCAACAAACCTGATCCGCAACCCCGGGTTTGAAGAAGTTGACCCGGCCGGCCTGCCCGCCGCCTGGGACATCTCCGGACAGGATCAGATCACGGTCGCGATTGACACCAACGATCAGCGCTCCGGCCGGCATGCCTTGCGTTTGCATTTCCAGGGATACCCCCAGCATGTCATTGCCCGCCAGAAGATTCCAGGCCCGTTTGCGCCTGATCGGCCATACGAGTTCGGCTTCGAGGCGCGCGGCAGGGACCTGATTCCGGATGAAGGCAACCCGGGGTGGCACGCCTATGCCACGCTGCGCATGCATGACACCGGCGACAAGGTCATCGCCCAGGAAGCCTTCGGGCTGGATCATGGCGACACCGATTGGCGGCGTTACGCGCGCGATTTCAGCGTGCCGCCGGCAACGGAATATATTTCCGTGATCATTGGTGATTATCGCAATAACGGTGCGGTCTGGCTGGATGATTTTTGCCTGAGCGCCGGAGAATTGGCCGCGCACCGCGCCGAGCCGTATGTGGACGCGTCTTTTAAATGCGGCGCCGACCGCATGACCCTGGCGGAAATGCAATCCGCCGGCATCACGGCCTTGACGCATGTGCCGCCGCACCCGGAAATGTATGCGGCGGCGCGCAAATACGGCATGCGTATTCTGCCGTACGTCTCCGCCATCAAGGTCGCCAAAAGCGACGCAGGCCCCTGGGGGCCATGCGTGCTCCGGCATCATTTCTGGAGGGAAATAGACGTGGTGCGCCACCCGGAATGGCAGGCCTGGCATCGCGACGGCAGCGGACGGGAGGCGGAATATGCGATGAATTATTATCCGTATTTCAAGCTTGGCTGCCATTACCAGGCCGGCTACCGCGCAGCGATCACCCGCGGCGTTTTAAATCTGCTGGAAGACGGCGCGGGAGGAGTGTTCGTGGATAATGTTTCGGAATACCGGCATAATGCCCTGCCGTGTTCCGGTCCGGCCCTGGGAAAACATCAACATCCGGACGGCGGCCAGGATCAATTTGATTATTACCTGGCGACATTAAGCAACATGTATGCCCGGGCCAAGGCGGCGGACCCGGATTTCCTGGTTTTCATCAATGCCGGCATGCTGGATGTGTATGGCGGCAACGGCGACCTCAGCATGCATGAAAACGTTCTGCAATTGCCCCTTGCGGGATACCGCGGCAATATTCCTCCCGATTATTCCGAGTTGGATCACCGCCATTTGAACTGGCGCCGGTTCTGGACCATCCATCAGCAGTTGCAGGAATACCAGGCCCGCTACCAAACAGATGTGTTCACCTCCACCACCGCCGGCGATGTTTGCTCCGCGCACGAAAATCTTTTTGTTTCCTCACCAGAATTTGTGGGTGATTACCGGTTCGGGCAATTGCCCAAGGGTATGATATAGCGCCATTTCCGCGCCATGAAAAGTTCTGAAGCCATAAGATCGTTTGGTAACCACTCGAGCTTTATTGTTCAAGCCCTCGGTTGCGCCAGTAAAAACCTCGTTTCTGGCTCTGATCCAGTTCAAAAGCAGCTCCTCGTGTTTAGCAATGGTTTTAGCCGCCTTAATGATTGGCGCAATGCGGCTACGACAGGCGCGCTTGACCCATGCCTGGAGATAATTACGCGCCCAGGTTGGGCTGTGATAGCTCCAAAAATGCTGAAAGCTTTCCTTGAACAAATAGGCGCGGCCGGTTTGCAGTCTTGTGCCCAATATCCGATCAAGCATTTCGCGAGCTTTGCCGCGCACGCGGTTTGCGGCGCAGCAAGGTCCAGCGCATTTTCTTGAGTTTTTGCTTGGCCGCCGGACGCGCTGTCATCGCCGCCATATCCCGGCGCCGGACCTCGTCCACGGCGGCATTCAAGGTTTGCACGACATGGAAGCGGTCAATCATGTGGCAACCGTGGCTGAGGCTCGCAGCAATGACTTTCAGATAAGGTCGCCACATATCGCTACATATATGTCGAATGCCGGCCAGCACGGGTTTTCCCAAAGATTGCAACCCTTTACGCAGCGCGCGGCCCGGCGGGTTTGGCCGACCCAGAGCAATCGGCGGCATTGCGCATCAATCTGATAGATCAAGGTCAGATAGTTCTTGCTCTTTTTACCGTTGCCTACGTGGAGTTCATCAACACCAATCGCCGTTATATTGGCCAATTCCCGGTGCGCCAAGCCCCATTCCACCATCCACTCGACCGACCGATAAACCGCCTGCCAACTGACTTTGAAAATCAGCGCCGTCTCTTTCCAGGACAACCTCCGCGCCCAGTTCCCCAAAAAAAGCATCAGCGCCTTGCTGTAGGGTCGTTTGCCATCGCTCCAAGGCAGCGCTTCCACCACCACGCCATGTTCGGGGCAATTTACCCGGCGCGGACTATAATGCAAAAAAGCCGGCACATTCAAAATGGGCACAAACGCCCATATCCGTTCAGGCAGAGTGTCGTATGTCGCCAGCGGTCGCCCGCAACGCGAGCAGCATGCCGCGCGTTGGCGATGCGGACGAATGCTTATATCCACTTTCCATTGGCCGCGACGATCCAAAACCATACAAGTTTCCTGATAAATAAAACGTTTCAAAGGTTGCAAACGATTCAAAATTGTTTTAAGTTTCACCTTGGGCTGGTCCTCCTTTTTTTGTGTTCACCCATTGCATACGCAATGGATTACGGAAAGGCCAGCCTATTTTTTTGCCGCCGCTTTATCTCCGTTCCGCCATCGCGCCAATCAGGAGTTATTAATCAGGCTGCTGCGGGGCCGCCAAACGCCCAAAGCGGCAGGCTGTTAATAACTCCACCATCTTTGGGCGCCATTGCTTGGAGAACTTCTTAAACTTTAAAACCTGTTTTTTACCCACAAATTCTGGTTAGGAGCCATCTTTTTTATTCTTTTGTCTTTGCGCGGATGATCGGCTACAACCAGTGGGGAGCAGGCATTAAAGGGCCGTATCCCCACGGGCGCCGGTGGGGGCGCTTGCCCGGCATGTCCGCGTTGCGCGCCCTGTATCGCCAATGGCGGGGCATCGGCGCGCCCCTGGCGCCGCCGGTAATCACCGCCAACCATGGCAGCCAGGCTTTCGAAAAGGCCTGCCTGGTCATTAATCCCACGCTGGAGGAACAGGAGATAACTTTTTCGGTGCGGCACCTGGAACTGCCGGCGGTGGATTTGTTTTCCGGCCGCCCGCTGGACGCGGCCGGGGATGGCGCGGTTTCCATGCGCCTGCCGTTTTATGCCGGGCGGATCATTGTGTCCCGCGCGGACGCGCTGCGGAACGAACTCGCGGAATTGCGCGGGCAATTGGAAGCGGTTTATCAATATCTGCGCGACAACTCAAGCTTGTCCAATCCGCAATTCAAGCAAGGGCCTGCTTTTGAAATCCTGGCGGATTTACGCCGGGCCATCGGAGCGTTGCCGGCCGAGCCCCTGGAGATCAAGGCGGAGGATTTTAACCGTTTGACCATGCGCCTGGCGGAATTGTCGCCGGCCGATTTTCTGGACGAGCCCGGGGCGCAGCTATGCGCCGCCGGGGACAGCCTGGATGGCGATGCCGTCCGCAAATTGCTGGCCGCGCCGGACAGCCGGTTGTCCCCGCCGGAAATATGGGAAAGCGGCGAGGCGCGATATGCCATTTTGCGTTCGGCCGGCGCGGCCTACAGTTTTGAGCCGCATTTGAATTACGGCGCGGATGCCTTCCATAACTATGGTTCGGCGCCCGTCGGGCATGTCTGCTGTTCCGCCGAACGCCCGACGGAATGGCTGGTGTATCCGCAGGTATCCGCTCTGCGGTTTCAAGCGAGCATTTCCGCGCCGGACAATAAAACCATCAGCATGACGCAAGGCCGCTTAAAAAGCATCGAAAAACTTGCCGGTTCCGCCCGGGAACAAAACGTGTTGCTGCGGTATGCCCTGGAACCACCCGCCGCCGGTCCGGTTGAGGAGGAGCATCCGGATTTGACCGTCATGGCCGCGCTGCATCAAGGCTCCCCGGTGTTATCGCTGGAAATCGGCCTGGAAAACACAAGCGGGCCCGTCCCCGGCGCCTGGATTGAGGTCGCGCACATGACGGGGGTAACTGCGCCGGGCAGCGCGCGGCGCGCGGTGTTCGGCAGAGGGGCGGATGGCGCAACCAATTGGTTTTACCTGCCGGAACCGGAAAACAACCGCGCCGGGGAATTGGTCATCGGCCGGCCGGACTTGCGTTTTTTGCGCGGCCGCCTGGCCGGCCAGCCTGGCGCAAAGTTGAAATTCGACGTGGTGCGTCTGCATGCCCATGATCATTATTTTCTCGATGGACGTTTGCGATTCGCGCGGCTGGCCGCCGGACGCGCGGCGCAATTGTTGAACAATATCTACCTGGAGGCGCGGCCGAGTCCGTCAAACAAGGCGTTTATCGGGGAAAACGTGGAACTGAAACTGACGGCGGCCGATGCCGCGGGCGCAAATCATGCCGGCGCGGAGTTTGCGCTGCAGGCGGATTTGACCGTGGTCAGCCGCCCGGGCATGGTGCAACCGGTGGCGGCGGAACAAGCGACGCCCGGCGTTTTTAAGCTCGTGGAGTTGGCCGCAACGGAGGGCGATGTGCTCATGTTGAACGGATCGGCGGTCATCCCAACCCCGGCGGCTGGAACTTTTCATGCCGAAAAGGCATGGCTTTTACGCATGCATAATCCGGTTATAAGCCGGTTAACCCGTCTGCCGCCGGCCGCGCCGGGCCAATGCCGTTACGAATTGCGGGTTATCAACAACAGCGCCAGCCGTGACTTCCAGGGGCTGGCCCGTTTGACGCCGCATAACCAGGCCTGGCCGGTGGCGCCCGCCCAACATGAACTGCACATTGCGCCCGCGGGCGAATTCATCGGGGAATTCAGCATTACCGGCGGATCCAACGCCATCAACACCCTGGCCAGCGGCCAACTGGAACTGCAGCGGGACGCAAAAGTGCTGGAGAATCAGCGTTGCGGCATACACTTCTCGCCCACGGCGCGCGTGCCCTTTCTGCGGCAACCGCCCAAGCTGGACGGCAAGCTGCAGGATGCCGAATGGGCAGCGGCGGTTTTGTTGCCGGGCTTCCGGCGCGCGCGCACGGGCGCGCCGGACCCGGATACGCAGGTCCGGCTGGGTTATGACCAAAAGCATTTATATCTTGCCTTCCATTGCGGTAATTTTAATAATGGCGGGAATAAGCAGGAAGTTGAACCGGCGGCGCAAAATGTTTATGACGACGCCGCCTTGCGGGACGACAGCGTGGAAATATATCTGCGGCCGGATTTCCGGAATCCCGCGGCCGCGCCGGAGCGGCTGGGCATCAATTATCAGGGCAATTATAAAACGGAAAGCATCGCGGAATTTTCCGCCGCGGCCGGCGGCGGCCCGGGATATTGGACGCTGGAAGTCGCCATTCCTTTCGAGTCCCTGGGGCGGAACGCCCCGGCTTCCGGCGATGTCTGGAGCGGCAATTTCTGCCGCACCTATCATGCGGCGGCCGCGCCGGAGCGTTATGGCGCGGCCTGGTCTTTTTTGAGCGGCGGATACAACCAGCCGGAACAGTTCGGCTGGCTGCATTTTGAGTGAGGCGGCGGGGGCGGGAATTCAACCAGCGAGGTATGACATGTTAAAATATCGGAAATTAAAAGTTTGGCTGGCGGTTTTAGGCGCCGGCGCGCTGGCCGGCGCCCCGGCGGTGTTGGCGCAGACCACCTGGTATGTGGCGACCAATGGCGCCGGCGGGGGAACGGGGGGCTGGCCGGAGGCCACCAACAGCCTGCCGGGCGCGATCCGCGCGGCGGCGGGCGGCGATACGGTGCTGGTCAGCAACGGGATTTACATTTCCACCGGCGCCATGGGCAATCGCGCCATGCTGAATATCACCAACGGGATTGCCGTGCGCAGCCTGGACGGCCGTGAGGAAACAGTCCTGGACGGCAATGCGCCGACAAGGGAAAACACGGTGGTTTATCTGGGCCATCCCGAAGCGGTGCTGGAAGGATTCACCATCACGCGCGGCCTGGCCGTCGGCGGCAGCCAGGCCTATCGTTATGGCGGCGGCGTGCTCATCACCAATGGCGGCGCGGTGCGGGATTGCCTGATCACCGGCAATGCCGCGGGAAGAACCAACTCCAGTAGCGGCCGCGGCGGCGGAGTATATGTTTGCGCCGCTTCCGCGGCGTCTATCAGCAATTGCGTCATTTCGAACAATGTCACGGATACCGACACCCTGGGCGGCAGCACCGGCGGAACCGGCGGCGGCGTTTATATCGATGGGAGCGATGATGGAGAGCATGCGGTGGAGATTGTAAACAGCCGGATTGTCCATAATCTGTGCGGCGGAACGCAAGGCGGCGGATTATATGCCGCCCGGGGCGTTTTCACCGGCTGCTTGATCGCGTGGAACCAGGCGCCCAGCACCAATGCTAACAACGGTTTAGGCGGCGGGATGACCTTATCAAAAACCGCTGAAGCGCGCAATTGCGTGATAGCAAGCAATTATGCCTATAAAGTATCCGGTGTACGCATGTATTATGGCGGATTGCTGCGCAATTGTTTGATTGAAGGCAATCGCAGCGATGTTGAACCGGCGATTTACTTTTCCCAGGACGGCATGATGCAAAATTGCACGGTAGTGAATAATGTCAACAGCAATGGCTTGACGGGCGGCATCCAGATAACTCTAGCCGAAGGGTTGGTCAGCCTGGAAAACAATATCGTCTGGATGAATGACGCCCCCAATGGAACTTACAGTAATTACTACCGGGGTTCCGGAACCATGGCGATATCCAATAACTGCGTGGGCTCCACCTCCGCGGATTTTCACCTCGATGATCCCGCGTATGGCAATATCAATACGCCGCCATTGTTTATGGATGAGGCAGGCGACTACCGGCTGCAAGCGCCATCGCCCTGCATCAATGCCGGCCAAACCCATCCCTGGATGCGGGGCGCGGTGGACCTGGCCGGCCACCGCCGGCTGGATTGGGTGACCGGCGTGGTGGATATGGGGGGTTATGAATACGCGCCGCCGGGCACCCTGATCCAATTGCGTTGATGCCGGTGTCACCGCTAGTTTGCAAATAGCCGCGGGCTTCGTCCTGAAGGTGAAGCGCGGAACAGCAGATACCACATCGCGGAATGTCGCGGGCAATGCCTGTTGATGGTGAACGGTTTGATTTAAAGCAATTTTTCTCTTATGCATCTGATCCATCCTGTTGTTTCTGTCTTGAATTAACAACGGCGTCGTATGGAGATAACAAGCAACAATACCGGAAATGTTTCATGAGTTACGAGTTTTATGATGATTTTGCCGTTTATTCGGAAGGCGAACACCCGATTAGTTGGTTGGTTGAAGAGCATACAGCGCATTCGCATCGGCATGGTTGTGTGCATAATGGCGCATATGCATTGCTTTTACGCGACAACAAACACATGCCTTGCATGCCGCCGCTGTGCGATTTTATTCTAACATGCAATTGTCACGGAGATCCTGGCGTGACGGAAGCCGCGGTTTACGTGTTCTTCCGCTATGATCCGGAGATATTGACCGGTTATTTTCTCAAGTATCTTTGGAACCGGCAGAGTGCAGTGACAGAGTTTGGTTTGATTCATAACAATATCCCGCTGCTCATCGACAAATATGAGAAAGATTTAGTCTTTACGGCGGATCCCGCCGGTGCGGATAATCGGCTGCGCCTGGAAGTAAGAGGAAACTTATTTGCGTTTTATCACAATGATGTTAATGCCGGAGTTTTTAAAGATACGCAACGCGCGCTTAACGGCGCCGGGAAAATTGCTTTTGACCGGCCACATGCGCGTGCGCCTGATCGAGGAATGATTTGGCTGAAAAATGTGCGTATTTCCTCTGACGATGCGATTGGCCGCCGGCCCGTCTGGCAGCCGATATCGATCCTTTTCCCTTCGAGTTACAACGGCATGGTTTCGCCTTATAATTTTCACTTGCAATCGTCGGCTTTACCAGGTTGTTTCGAGTTGAAGGCGCGTTTGACAGGTGGACCGGCAGAACGTCACGACACATCTTTTGATGATTATAAAAAAGCGCGTCATTGGATGAACGAGCTGATGACCGGGCCCTATCTGCGGATTGAAAACGGCTCCGGTCGATCCCTTGGTAAGTTTTACCTGTGCCGCGGGACGGTTGGCCTGAATGCCAATTGGGATCGTCAGGCCACAGCTTTGCCCCCGGCGCAGCATGAGTGTCCGATCGAAAGGACTTTTATGCTCCCGGCATTGCCGGCGGACGCTAATCTGATTTTCGGATACGACTGTTATGAGGCCGAAGAACGGCAAATTTTAAAAGGGGGTCCGACAGAAATAATTATAGATCCGAAAACTGGTGCCGTTTTACATGGCGGGCCAGCTCTCGAAAACCGCAAATATTACATTGAAATCCGATCGGGCGGCCAAAAACAAATCTGCGCGCTTATTCCCGGTGATGAACCGCGTTACGCGGAGGCCCTGGCATTTGCCGAAAATAATCATTATTTTTATACATCAGAACCGGTTGTTTTTCAAATCTCGGCTTATTGCAGGAACCACGGGGATAATCCGGCAATAATCAAGAAGATTAAAATATCGGCGCGTTTACTGGATGTGTTTGCCAGGCCGGTAGGAAGTTGGCGCCATTTGCCCATAGATGGAGAAAATAACGCAAACGCGGATATTTTGTTGCGCATGGGTTTTAATACATTTACAGCCAGGTTGGACTGGGGCAACCGTCCTGTAGGAGTTTATCATGCGGAACTGCGTTTGCAATTGGCTGATTCAACAATTGCTTCGCTTGTGCGCGCGTTTGAAGTGATGCCGGTTGATCAAGAAGCTATCCCGGCGCCGTTGGCTTCCGGTTTGCCTGAATTATTGTGCGCGGAATTCTTTGAGTGTCAATCGCCGGCGGCCGGATTCGACCCATGGGTTGGTCGTGATGTTGATGAATATCATTATGTCTCGCATAATGTGTTTGACGGCGCGTTTGCCAGGCGGAACAAAACGCGGCGTGTATTGCGCTTGTATCGAAGACGCTGCATGTTGTGGCTGTTCCCGTGGATGCCGGAAGGCGTCAATCCTGAGTTGTATAAAGATTTTCTTGCGGAAGCAGATTTAATTTATTCAGCCGGGATTATGCTCCGGTTTGATTTATGGCGGCGGAGCACTTACGCGTGCCGTAAAGGCGGGTGGAGTTTGTCGTGCGATCCGCGTTTTTTTGAATGTTTTTTGGAATTTTTGCGCAGTCCTGTATTTTTAAAATCGAATCATTCCGTATTGTCGGCTGAAATCGTGGAATCGCGGGGCAGTATAACGGAAGAAGAATTCTCAATTCTGGTTGATCAACATTGGAAAATATGGCTGGAATATTTTAATCGTTGGTATTCTAATGTTTATGCGCCGGTTGAATGCCAGCGCATGAAGGCTCTGGCGCCAAAATCGCAATGGGGATGGTTTGGGCCGTATCCGCCATATGGGTCCATATACAAATCCGCATATTTCGCGCGTTATATGGGCCGTGATCTTACCCTAAACTGGCATAAGGCATTGCAGGGCCCGCTGCGATTTGAAAGTTATCCGTATATTTGCGATTATCCTGTTCAACGCGATGTCTTTATGCTTGCTTCCATGAAAATGGAGGCGCCGGAAATGCGGTTGTATCCCGAAATATACGGGCTGGTGGCCTGTCCGACCGACGGCCATGTAATGAAAGGCAGCCCGCCTTACGGCCGTATCCGGACGCCAGGCGCTTCCTTGACGAAACGTTTTTATGAATATGCCTATGCCGCCGTGTGGCATGACGGCTCAGAATTTCGATATTGGCAGGATAACGGATTTCAACCGACGCATTGGGCGCGCGATCATTTTGCCGCCTTGCTTGCTGCCTGGCCGACCATTCGCGAGGTACGGCCCCTAAAGCCGGCGCGCACAACAGCTTTTGTTTACAGCCGTGCCGCTTGCATCCGACACCCAGATTTCCATGATCGCCGCAACCCGACTTATAATGGTCGTTCCGCTATGCCCGATGACGTTTTTAATACGGCGGAAGAGGCAATTGCGTTTGCCTATGAAAAAGCTCGGTTGGACGGACAATCCGCCGGATTTGTCACGGAATTGAGGCATTTAGCTACGCTTGACCCGGAAGATGTGGATACGCTGGTATTGCCTCCATTGAGCGGCTTGCCGGTAGAAAGTATAGGTATGATCCGCCGTTGCCATGAGAATGGCATGAATTTGCTGGCATTCGAGGAGGTCAACGGCCTGGAAGATGTGTTTGGCGTGGTATCAACAGATTCCGTGGCGGTCAACGAAATATTTGTTGCGCCGGAGTATAGCTCGGATAAACGGTGGCATGAATTAGCCGGATATCGAGAACATGCGGCGCATTCCCTTTGCCGGGCGCATTATCAATCAAACGGGTGCCGGATTATATTAAACGGCATATCTTCATGTGGAAATACTATTCCTGTTTTGACGTTCAATCAGACCCCGTTTGGTTCAACCGCCTTGTTTACAATTCCGCCGACCGTAGTCCGCCGCGAAGATGGCGCTGGAGTGTATACTTATGGCAGCGCCAGTATAAGCCAGCTGATTAATCGCGCCCTGGCTTTAATATTGCGCCAACTGGGTTCGCCGATAGTCGAAACCACATCCGGCATATTAATCGCATTTTGGGATACGCAAAAAGCATTGCGTATTATTGTGGAGGAGGCCGGCGCTCCGGAATCCATTGCTCCGCATGAAGCGTTTGTGACAATACGAATTCCAAAGCACACAATCGATAATATAGAATCTGCGCATCAATATGACCTTATAAAACAAGACGGCGGGGAAGCATGTTTACGCTTGGAGCTTGGCCGCAATGAATGCGCGCTGATAACTATACATATGCATGATAACAAATAAGAATTCCGGAATAAATATTTTGCCCAATTGCGGATTATCAGGATCACGGGCACATGATGGCATAAGATGAACCCAGTAATTAACAGTCCGCGGGCGAATAATGTCGACAATATTGTGCGCCTTATTGTCGATAGTGCGAGATTTGACGTTGTCAATCACACGATTTATGTTGGCACGTTTTTCGGCAAGGGGCATAGACATCCGGAACATTATCAGATGAGTTATGTTATCAGCGGGCGATGTGATGTGGTAATTGACGGCCAACGTTGTCGTGTTTGCCCGGGACGTGTTATATGGATTCCTCCGAATACTTTGCATTATTCCTGCCGACCTGATGAGCGTGAGCGCTTTGAGCTTGCGCAGACCAAGTTTTATTTATCGCGTAAGCCGAGATTTCAATTCCCGGTCATGATGATGGTTCAGGCGCCACAGCAGTGGTTGACGCTCTTTCAGCAAATGTTAAACGAGTATTATAGCCAGCGGTATTGCCGTGAAACCGCTCTACGTCTATTGCTGGCCCAATTGGTGTTGTTGATGGCGGAGGAAATGGCGAGCGGATACCGGCGCGGAATAATAAGCAGAACTTACGATAGGGCAAAAACGCTACGGCGGACGAAAATCAATCAAGCCATCAGTTATTTGCACAATCATTATGGCGAATCATTAGGTTTAAAAGATATTGCCGCGCATGTCGGCATGTCGGTCAGCGCTTTAAGCCACGAATTCCGATTGGTAACCGGGCTTGCTCCGATTAATTATCTGATCAATTACCGTCTATCGCAGGCGGCTGTGCTGCTGGGCGACCCCCGTTTAAAAATCAGCGCGGTGGCTGATGCGGTTGGCTTTAATTGTCCATATTATTTTTGCCGGCAGTTCAAAAAACGTTATCGTGCCTCGCCGCGCGCTTATTATCGTAAAATATCTCATGCAAGATAGTATAATAAATATGCGCGATCGTTCATTGAGCTTTTCCCGTGGCCTGATATAGATTTATGCCATAGGAGGAACCATGGACAAAATAAATGTCGGGATGATCGGATGCGGAATGTTTGCACGTGTAATGCACGCGCCCAACCTGAAAAAGAATATCAAGTATAAAATTCACGCTGTTATGGATATTAATCCCCAAGCGGCGGAAAAAATGGCGCAGGATACCGGCGCCGCTTATGCCACGAATGACGTTAATAAAATATTTGCCGATAAGGACATTCACGCGGTCTTGATCACTACGCGCCACGATTCGCATGCGGCCCTGACAGTTCAGGCTGCCGCTGCCGGCAAACATGTTCTCTGTGAAAAACCCATGGGCTTAAACCGGGATGAGTGCCGAGCCGTTGCGGAGGCAATCGCTGAATATGGGGTCAAATATACAGTTGGTTATAACCGCAACTTGGCGCCGATGGTGCAAGAGGCTAAAATACTGTTGCGCCGGATTTCCGGCAAAAAAATGATTTATCATCGATTGCAGGCGGCCTTTCCAGCAAATAGCTGGACACATGATCCCAAAGTAGGCGGCGGCCGTTTTGTCGGAGAGGGGTGCCATATATTCGATTTGTTATGCGAACTGATCGAAGCGCCTCCAGTATCTGTTTATGCAGCCGGCGGAATATTTTTGGATCCGGGGAAGGTCAACATACCGGACAGCGGGATTATTACTATTGCCTTCGCGGATGGATCCGTTGGAACAACATTGATCGCAAGCGCCGGTTGCAAAACATTTCCCAAGGAGGCTACGGAAATATATTGCGATGGTCGAGCCATTATTATCAATGATTTCAAGGAACTATCCTGGCATGGGTTTGAAGGCGCGATCAGCCGCAGCATGTCTGTTCCTGTCTCTGATAAAGGCCAGCAAATCGAAATAGATCTTTTTGCCGATGCCATTATAAACGATACTGCCAGTCCGAATGGGGTGGCGCAAGCCGCGCGCGCAGCGCTGATCAGTTTTATGGTCAACGAGTCCATCGCGTCCGGACAGCCAATCCGGATCAGTGAAAAAGATTACATGTTGAAAAAGGGAATGTCATGATAAAGGCCGGTTGTATTAATATCGACACATCACATCCGGGTAGCTTTGGCGCATATATGCTTCAAGGCCAGCGTATCCGCTATACGGCAGTTTATAATGATGGTTTTCGGACCGATGAAATGGTCAATCAATTCATGGGCAAGTATAAGATTGCCGAAAGATGCGCATCTTTGGAAGAACTGGCTGACAAGGTAGATGTGGGATTTATCCATAGCTGCAATTGGAATAAAAATATTCAGCTTGCCCTGCCGTTTATCCGAAAAAACAAACCTGTTTTCATTGATAAGCCGATTGCAGGTTCACTTGCCGAATGCCTTGAACTGGAAGCGCTTGCCGCAAAAGGGGCAAAAATATATGGCAGCTCCTCGTTGCGTTATTGCCGTGAAGTAAGCGAGTTTATGGCCAAACCGGAAGAAGAGCGCGGCCGGATTATGACGGTCTTCGGCACGGTCGGTTCGGATGAATTTAATTATGCCGTGCATATTGTAGAGTTATTTGGGGCATTGCTTGGGACTGGCGCGCAATCCTGCCGTTTTCTGGGCCGGGCGCAGACGCCGGGGTTCGATTGCGAGCATTATTATGTTCAATACGCCAACGGGGCCACAGCAATCTATAATATAGCGCCAGGATGCAGCCATCCGTTTGAGGTTGTGATTATGACCAGCAAAACAACCTTCCAATTCAGAGTAAATGTAAAACAGCTTTATAGCACATTGGTTGACCGGATTTGCGATGCGATTGAAAACAATGAAGAATGTATGGCCCGGGTTCCTGCTTTGACGGAATCAGTTAAAATCATGCTGGCGGGGCGCATATCGCGCGAGCGCGCCGGTATCCAAATCATGCTTTCTGAAATCCCTGGTAGTGATCCTGGGTATGATGGTTATGCCTTCGAAAAAGCCTATAGCAAGCGCTGCATGAAGAAATGAATTCCTTAAATGGACGTGAAACATAAACGGTGAACAATGGTTTTAACAAACAAGATTATCAGCCCACAACCGGATAATCAATCAAGCAGGTCAAATGACTTCACGCCTGAAATAAAGACGATTCTTTCAGGATTATCGCTTGAACAAAAGATCGGCCACCTGGTCATGGGCCGCGGCCTGTGCCGGTTCCCCGATGAAGTCATGGCCATGATCAAGTCCGGGCGCATGGGCGGCATCCAGGCCGGCATCGGCCCGGATGAGCCGCGCAAACTGGCCGAAATCCAGCATTCCCTGGCATTACCCCTGTTGGTGGGCGCGGATATGGAGTGGGGCTTTGCCGGCGCATTCCTGCCGGGCACGGCCATGCCCAACGCGCTGGCCATGGGCGCGCTGGATGACGAGCAGGCGGCCTATGACTGGGCGGCCCTGGCGGCGCGCGAAGCGCGCGCGTACGGCGTCAACATGGTTTACGGTCCAGTGGTGGATTTTGCCACCAATCCCGAAAACCCCATGGGAAATATCCGGCTGCTCGGCAGTGACCCGGACCTGGTGATCCGGCTGGGCGCCGCCATGATCCGCGGCTATCAGGATAACGGCATGCTGGTTTCGGCCAAGCATTATCCCAACGCCGCCGGAAGGCCGGAAGTTGACAATCACATCCAGCAGGGAATCCTGAATTGCGACCGCCATACTTTCGAAAACGAAGAGTTGCGCGTGCATCGCGAACTGGTCCAGCGCGCCAACCTGTCCGGCGTGATGTCGGGCCACGTGCTTGTCCCGGCGCTCGACCCTCAGCATATGGCCACCACCTCCGCAATCCTGGTGCAGGCATTGCGCGCCCAGGGATTTGACGGCGTGCTGATGACCGATTCGCTCGCCATGAAAGGCATCCGGTCGTTCATCCGGAAGGAAGCGTTGCTGCCGGCGGTGCTTGCTTCCGGCCATGACCTGATCCTGATTGACTACGCCCAGCCGCCGGAACAGCAGTTCCAGGAATTGCTGGAGACGGTGACGTCCGGCCGCGTGCCCGAGTGCATGATAGACGCGTCGGTTCGGCGCATCCTGCGCGCCAAGCTCCAGATTGCCCGCCACACGCCGCCCGCGCCGGAGCGCCTCGCGCATCAGGCCGCCTCGCTGGCAATGAGCCGGCGCGCGGTTACCTTGCAAGGCGATTTTTCCGCTCCCCTGCCATGCCGCGCAGCGCCGGGGCAGACGTTGTTCATCATCGCCCGGGAGGGCAACGTGCCGGAAGTTCTGACTGAGCTGGCCAACCAGGCCAGGTTTCACCTGGAAGAACACCTGCAAAAGCATTTCCCGCAATGCCCGCGGTTGAACATCAGCGACAACCCCACTCCCGTGGATATGGAACACACGCTGGACCAGGCGCTCAATTACCGGCATATCGTATTTATCGCCTATGCCATGTTCCATTCTTACAAAGGGACGGCGGACCTGAGCCGGCCTTTGCTGGCGATGATCGGCGGGCTGGCGCACAAGCTGGACTGCCTGGTGCTCTTCGGCAATCCATTCGCGGCGCGGCATTTGCCGCCATTGCCCCGGATGATGTTCCCTTACTGGGGCGGCTGCGCCGAACAGGCGGCGGTGGAAACCCTGGCCGGGCTGAACGAAGCGACAGGGAAACTGCCGGTTACATGGTGACGGATAAGGGATGCAGGCACATGCGCGATGATGTTTGCATCGTAGAATAATATGTCAACAAGCAAAACACATGATGCGGAAATCAAGGTCGGTTGTTCGGAATCCGTCATAGATGCGCCGTTATTTACCGAACTTTATGGCTATGGCCCTTTTATTGCGCGCCGGAATCGCGGGGTGCACGATCCGCTTTATTGCCGCTGTGCCAGTTTCAGCGATGGGCGCACGCGCATATTGATCATCAGCAATGACTTGGTGACCATGGATCCGGAGCGCGCGTGGGAGGTGCGCGGGAAAATCGCATCTTCCGGTCAAATCCCCGCCGAAAATATCATGCTTTGCGGCAGCCATACACATGCCGGGCCGACCATATCGCAGGGGATCGGGTGGGGGGAAGTTGACCCGGTATTTGTCAGCAACTGGCAGGATACCGCCTGTCGGACGGCGCTGGCGGCGATTGCGGATGAGACGCCCGCGGCGCTGGCATGCGGCGCGGCGGCATTGACCGGCAAATTGGGATATAACCGGGTCTGGCCGGACGGCCCCACTGATCCGGAAATACGCTGGGCGGCCTTCCGCGCGGCCGATGGGGTGGTCAAGTTGCTGCTGCACAACCATGCCATGCATGGGGTGGTGTTCGGCCGGAGCATGAAGCAAGTATCGGCGGATTGGCCCGGCGCGGTCAATGGCGCTTTGATTGAGCGTCAATATGCGCAACATGTTGTGTTTTTGCAGGGTGCCGCCGGGGATATTAACTCTGGTCCGCCCTGTTGTCTGTCGCTGGCGGATGGGGAAAAGGAACTTGCCAGAATTGCCGATATTTACCTGGAAAGCTTAAAGGCGGGCATGTCCGTCGGGGCGGGGGTTGCAGCGGTTCCCGTGCGGGCGCTGCTGAAAAAGGTGAAATTGCCGTCCGACCCGGCCAGTCCTTCCGAGTTGCGTGAAACGGCCGCCAAGCTCAGGACGCGGGAACTGCCGGATGCCGATAACCGCGTGGATTATCAAGCCAACCGTCTGGAAGAAATGGCGCTGATGGCGGAACGCGGCGCGGATTTGAGCGTTACCACGGATTTACAAGTCTTGCGTATCGGCGAGTTGCTGATTCATGCCGTCGGCGGCGAGCCTTTCAATGAGTTGGGCCGTGAAATACTTGAACATAGCCCGGGCCGGCAGGCAATGCTGGCCAGCATTGCCAATGACAATTTGCGCTATATCCCGCCGCCCCGTGTCTTTCGCGCGCATCCGGATGTGTTCTCGCGTCAACGCGACCTTGGATATTATGAAGTCCATTTCGCCGGCCTGGGACGTTGCCGTGCAAAATACCGTCCAGAGATCGGGCCGTTCTTGGTTGAACATTATTTTAAAATGGGCGCCGATATTTATGAGGGCGAGGAGGATAAAATTCTTCCATGAAGATCATGACATGCAATATTCGCACTTCTCTGGCCAGGCGCGATGGCGAGAATGCATGGTTGTGCCGCAAATCCCGGTTGGCGGCTGTGCTCCGGGAACAGAATGCCGACATTGTTTGTTTCCAGGAAATGACGGCGGATCAGTTCGGATACCTTTCGTCATCTTTCCCCGAATACAATGCTTTTGCCATGACCGATGAGCCCTGCGGCACACGCCCGCAAAATTGCATATTTTACCGCCAGGCGGCTTATGTGCAAGTCGCGGCGGGCGGCTACTGGTTGTCTGAAACTCCGCATTTGGCGGGGACGAAATCCTGGAACAGCGCGTGTATCCGCTTTGCGAACTGGGTGCGTCTGTTTGACCGGCGGGCGGGAACGGAATTCAGAGTGGTCAATACGCACTTGGATTGCGACAGCCAGTTGGCGCGCGAGAAACAGGCGGAAATCATTGTCGCCGATGCCGGCGCTTATCCGCGGGCGTATCCGCAATTGTTAACGGGTGACATGAACTGCGATTTCCGCAACGCCGCCATTGGCAATCTGAAGCGGGGCGGTTGGGTGGATACTTATGCGGCCGTGCATCAGGCGGAATATGCCGGCCATACCAGACACGATTATCTGGGCGCGACCTGCCGGTCCGAGGTCGGCAAAATAGATTGGATTTTCATGCGCGGCAAAATATCGGCAACGAGCGCCGCCGTGATTACAACGGCAGTGGACGGGAAATATCCCAGCGACCATTATTTTGTCAGCGCCACTTGTGCCGTTGAACGGGCTGGTAATCCGTGACGGCGCGCATGATCGGCGGATTGGCGTTTAAGGAGATAGAATGATAATGATCAAGCATTTACCTGTCTGCATCAGTATAGCAGCCATGGTGATGATCGCCGAGGCGTCCAGCCTCCCTGAGCTAAGCCTGCCGTTTGTTGACCAGCCGCCGCTAATAGACGGCGTTCCGGACGAGCCGGTCTGGGATACCGCGGCTAAAGCAGACGGCTTTGTCAATTTAAAAACCAGGGAAAATATCGGTAATGCGCGGATGCTCATGTATCGTGATCGGCATTGGTTATATCTGGCCGGATATTTTTCCAATGCGGCTATGTCGCATGTCGATTTCATGGTAACGGATCGCGACATGGATGCGCAACGCGATGAATCGGTGGAATATTATCTTGATCCTGGGACGGAAGGCAAATTTTATTACCACTTTGTGTTGAGCGCTGATAATGTGCAGGGCGAACAACGCGGACGCGACAAAGCGTGGTTTATTCCCTGGCGCTCGGCAACGCGCCGCTATGCGGATCATTGGACGTCAGAAATGGCGATTCCGCTTACGATATGTGCCGGATATGGCGCATTGGATAAAATCCGGATAAATATTCTCTACAATCAAATCAAGATTGCGATGGATGATTACGGCGCGTTGCTTGGCAGGGAACGCATGACGTATACATGGAGTTCAGCTATCAGCTCGCCGCATGAACCGGACAATTTCGGCAGATTGCTGGGATTGGGCGATAAACCGATAGAAACGCCTTTCTTGGCCGCTTTGGACCAGGTGCGTGTTGAGCCGTTTAACATTAGGGAAAAAAGACGCAATTATGCAGTCTCCGGAATGGTGCGCAATTATTCATGTGTAAGCGGAGCGGTAAAGCTTGTTGTTGAGGAATGTTCAGCTTTGACTGATAATGTGTCGGAAATAACCAAGGATATCAACTTAGATGGCCATGGACAGGTACCATTCCGGATGGAGGTCAAGGTTGAAGATTATACCCGTCGTACGGCGCGCGTGCGTCTCGAGGATTCAGCAACCGGAGAAATATTAGCTTGGACAGATAAATTGGACATGACGGCGTTGACACTGGTAACGCATATAGGGGTCAGTCGTAATTATTACACGGACGAGCCGGAAGCAGTGGTCGAATGCCAGTTGGGGCTGCCGGCGGATGAATTAGCAAATATGCGGCTGAAAGTCTTTGACGAGAAGGAGAGGTGCATCGCGGCGTGCGCAGCTCCGGCGCAAAGATCATTTGTGTCTTTTGCAATCGCCAACGTGACGAATGGTGCGCACAATTATATGTTAGCGCTTGAGGATCAGGAAGGCACATATTTGTTTAAGGAACCTTTTGAATATTGGAAGCGCGCTCCGCGTCCCGGCCATGAAGTTAAAATTGATCAATTTAACCAAACCTTGGTTAAAGATGGCCAAGCGATATTTCCGGTGGGGATTTATATGCATGGCGTTACGCATTGGCATGAAGAAATATTTCAAATGGTTGCGGACAAAGGGTTTAATTTGATGGTGCGGGCCGTCAAGGGGCATGCAATGCCGGAAAGCAGAGCGGATAAATACATGGAGCTTGCGCTAAAACACAATTTGATGGTGTCCGAATGGTATGGGGTTGAGCCAAAAAATAATTCATCGGCAAGCATGGCGGAGCAGGAAGAGATATGCCGCGCCGATTATGAGCGCATACTGCCTGGAGTGGAACGCGAGCTGAAAATAATGTCTCGATATCCAAATTTTCTCTTCCACAAGAATGTGGATGAACCTAATCTGTTAAACTGGAATATCCGGATGATTGTTGCGGAATATTTTTATAGGACCGCGAGCGAACTCGATTATTATCATCCGGTATATACTTTATTTGCGCGGCAGATACCGGATGTATCAAGCGCGTTCAAGGTTGGGGATATTTATACCTATGATATATATACATATCCAGGTTGGGGGGGGTGGGCAAACGATCCGGTCAAACAAATGGCCAAATACACATCAGAACTGCGCGCGGCGACAAGGGCGCGACACAAAGCCATGATAGTAGCGCCGCTGGTTACGGCCGTGGATCCGGTCCGTACGCCCTTGCCGCTTTCTGTGAGCGACCAAAGGGCCCAGACCTACGCCGCGTTGATATATGGCGCAAAGGGATTGATATATTTTTGCTGGTCGAACATTTATGCCGGAGAAATGTGGGAAACTCTTGCTGCGTTAGCCAAGGAAATAAGCATTCTTGCTCCATCATTATTGGCGCCTGAGCCGAGACAGGAAATTGTTTATTGTCCTGGACATTATGACGCCGCTCAATTGCGTTTCCCAATGCTGCATACGCGTCTGTTTTCTCATCCAGACGGCGGATATGTATTGCTGGCAGTAAGCTGTTCGGAAAATCCGGTCCACGTCCAATACGTGATTGATGATTTGCCCGATTCAGCGACGGTGAGTAGAATATTCGGCGATCAGAAGAAATATGACGTTAAGACCAACAGGTATGATGACGAAATCGATAGTTACGGCACACGCGCTTACCGGATCGACACCGGCAATTTGCGCGGGACAGTTAAGCTAACCGTAAACATGCAAGCGGATGAAAGCCGGCGGCGCCCGCGAATTATGTTGCGTCCCGAAGTTGCTGAAATCGAAAAGCAAAAAAATCATATGCCTAATCCGGTATTTAAAAAACGCCGTATGTATGCGCAATTTCCGGATTTCATGCGTCCGGTGTCCGCAATGTTGCCGAATCTTGGCACGCCCGAATCGGGATGGTTTTTGGACGCCTCCAATGCCTGGCGCGGCTATCCGTCGCTATGCATGCGCTGGACCGAGCCATTTGCGAATATCCGGCATGTGGCCGTGCCGGGCAATTGTTGGGATCTCCCCACGGAGGAATATGGCGTATTAAATTCAGTTTCTCTGGCTTTCAGCGGTGTTACGTTGGTGGCATATCCGAAAATTATGCCGGCGCCTTCCGAATATGTCCTGTCGTTTTATGCCAAAGGGGGCAATAATGGCGATAAAATCAGCGTTTATTTGAGCGCCTTTGCTTCAAGCAAGAATATTACGCTTACCGATCAATGGGCGCGTTATGAGTTAGCAGGGCTGCTTAAGCCGCCGTCGAATTGGTGGCCTGGCACAACGGTTTTAATAAGGCTTTTTCCCGGGGCAACAGTATGGATTAATGGTTTACAAATGGAACAGGGCAAGAAAGCGACAGAGTTTACGGAGAGATAATGAATGCGCCAGTTCCTGAAATATATATGGCTGCTAGGAATGGCGGGATTGTGTCCGGCGCCAGGTATGGCCGGGATTGAATATGATGCGGCACGAAATATAATATGGGTATCAGATTATCCGGTGTGGCGCCCTTGTGTTATGGATGATATATTGCGCCAGGACACCATAAATAAATGGAAACGAACAGCATACAATTATAATGAAGATTTGTACGAAGTTGTGGCGCATGTGTATATTGGAGATGCCAACGGGCGTGATACATATTTTCAGATTGGCGACCATACCCATCCGCAGGCAACCATCAAAATGCACGGTAATCTTGTCGTTAGCCCGGATTTGCCATATAATCATACCGATAAATCGCGCATGGCTCAGAACGATACGTCTGGCGTAAATGCGCTTACCTTGGGGCGCCATGATAATCCGGAAATCCGTCCAAGGATTCAGTTTGCGCCGGGGTGCGGCTTGCAGGTCGGACCGGAAGAAGGAAATAGACAATGGTCCGGTGAAATTTACGTGCATAATGCCGAAATATCCGGATTTACCGGGGAAACCGGCCGGGTGATCGGCATCCAGGGATGGCTTAACTTGCGGGGGCGTGTTGTGCATTTACTGAGTTCGCGCATTGCGGATGTGCAAAATGGCATTCGCGGCGTCATGGGCGGCGGGTGGAATCATAGAGTATATGATATGGTCTTTGAAAACATGGGAGTAGGAATGCGGGGGTATTGGGACAATCGGTACTTGAAAAAACCGCTAGATGCATGCTGTTTTATCAATTGCGAAACAGCTTTGGAAAATGTATACGGGCAAGTGCTTATGAAAGATTGTGTCTTTCGGAATAATCGCCAGAACTGGAGCTTTAACCGGAGTAGTTTAGAAAATATATTTTTGGAAAACTGTGAAATAGATGGATGCAAAACCAATGGAAAGGTCCTAAACCTTAAATGAAGCAAGGTACATGAAAGCATCAAGCAAAACCTGAGCACATCAAGTCAGCCAAGAATATATACATGCTTTCTTGAAGCTAACTCATAATTAATAAAAACAGAGCAAGAAACCAAACAATATTTGATTGTAAAAATTCCATCGCATATTTGTCCCGCGGCGGCGGCGCGCGGGCGCCGGCTGCCGGATGTGGATGCGGTTCACTGGGGTTGAGCGGTGTCGGACGCCCGGGCTGGCGCCGGGAATTTATCCGCATTTCCCGCCATGCGGGAAACACATAGGAGCACAAGTCATGTGGCGATCGATGATTAAAATTGCCTTGGCCGTTGTTTTTTCCGCCACTGCCTGCGCAGCCGCCGATTCCGGTCCGGGCTCGCCTCCCATGGACGAAATTTTCAGCCGTGCTCAGGAAATGATCCCGGGCGTGCAACGGGAGGAGCACGCGCTGCTGGCGGTCGCGCCCGGCGCGTGTAAAGGGGCCTCCTGCGCGGCGACGAATTCAGATGATGGCCGCCTGGAGTTTAAGATCGCACAGACCAATGCGGTCATCGCGGTGCGGAACATGGAATCGGGCCAGGTGTGGCCCTGGCATGACGGCCTGGAACGCGCGGCCAGGGTGACTTTGCCCTTCTGGTTCAAAATTGACATTACCGCCCCTGCCGATATGACAGTGGAAGTTTGCCTGACGCATCCGGACGCGGCTTCCCATAAGATCATTTATTCCCCGGCATTTACGTTCAGCCTCACGCAGGGCGTCAACACGGTCGCCGCGCGCCGACCGGTGAATTTTACCTGCCCGGCCGGCATTCAAATCAAATGCGCCGGCGGGGCCAGGCCCGGGCAATCCCTGCAAATTGATAAAATATCGTTCAGCGCCGATGTGTGGAGCGCCTATTTCCGCCGGGAATTGGTCCTTCCCGCCGATGACCCCGTATGGCGGGCAATCGGCTCGGTCGAAGCGCTGGGCGGTCAATATTACGGAAACAACACCCTTTATATCAACGGGCGGGAGGCGGCGCCGGCCGGGCTGGTCCGCAAATTCACCTTTCATACCCAGTATAATATTGAGCGCGTGGACATAGCGCCCTGGCTGCGGCCCGGGACAAATAGCATTGAGTTATGCGTGCGCATGGCGGGCAATCAGGCGTTTGCCTATGGCTGGTTCCAGGGCGCGGTGGTGTTGAATTCGGGCCGGCAGGTATTGCTGGACAGCGGCGCGGGCTGGAAATGGCGGGCGGATGGCCAAGCGGAATGGGCGGAGTTGCCGGTCTGGAATCGCGGCCAGCCCGCTCTTGCCGGCTATGTGCCGTCCGGGACCGCCGGCAATGATAGGCGTTTTACCACGAAGATAATTTACGACCGGCCGGCATCCGATGGCCGGCTGGTTGTGGAGCATCCGGCGGATAACAAGCTGTTCTTCCGCGCGGAAACCAATGCGACGGTTGCCGTCCGGATACCATCCGGGTACGCCGGAGCCAAGCCGGAGGTGAAATGGGAATTGCTGCATTACGTTCATTCAGAATCGCGGTTGGAACCCGCGCATGCGGACGCGGTGGATAAATTCAGCCGGCAGGATGATTCGCTGGTCTTTCGCCTGGAATTGCCGGCTCTGCCGCCGGGGATATACCTTTTGCAGGCGGCCCTGGAATGCGGCGGCAAGCTGGTTGAACAAAATGATCCGGAGCCGCTGGTGTTCCTGGCGCCGTTGAAAATGGAGGCCGTGGCGGGCGACAGCTACGAGCAGGGGATGGATTTGGAGTTGGAAACAACCGTTGATTTCACCAATCCCGCGGATCCGCATCCCTCAATCGAGACGGATGCCGCGCCAGATTTGCTTAAAACCGCCATGCACAAGCGCCATGTGTTGTCATCGGAATTCATCAGCGCCGTAGAGACGCCCGCCATTGTCGAACGCCATGGCCTGAAATACCGGGAAACATCCACCAACAATTGGGCGCAGTTTTCCTGCCTGGTGGAATTCCAGCATCCGGGCGATTTTTACCTGCTGGCGCTGGAATATCCCGACGATGCCGAGCGCTGGATGGCCATGGCGTGCATTCCATCAATTTATATTTACCGGGAGCCGACCAATGCCGTTTATGACAATATACCCAATCATCTGTCTTCCAAGTGCGCCCCCGGCGTGTGGACGGGCGGGAAATATCCGGTCAGCAATCGTATGCTCGATCTGAAATGGCTGTATGTGCCCGATCCGGGCGCCCATGCGCTAAATTTAATCAATCTCAAGCCCGGTTGCGCCGCCGCGGCGTCCCAGCTGAAAATCTACCATGTCCGGGGCCGGCTGCCGGCGTTGGCAACGCCGGCGCTACCACTGGCGCAACAACGCAAGATCGGGCAGCTGACTGAGGCGGACTATGCCAATCATCCCAATCATTACCTGTACCTGATGAGTGGGCGCGGATTTTACAAGAATTTTGCCTGTTCCTGGCAGCGCGCGGATGTCTTCGCGCAACATAGACGCGCCTTGGGCGCCAAGGCCATGCCCGTGCTCGAAATGTGCGCTTTGCTCGCCAAATACAAGGAATCCTGCGAGCGGTTTGCCGAGTACATGCGGTTTGCCGGCCTCAACCTGCATGTCATGGGGTGTCTGCAATATAATAACGAAAACACTCCGTACCTGTCGCCGGACGGCAGCGCGCGGCTGACGCCCTGCCTCCGCGATTTCGCCGCGCGGGTATTTGACGTCAATGACATTGCATTTCTGGCCTCGGTGGAATTCATGCATACTACCGGACTCAAGGCGCGGCGTCAGCGCGGCGAGACCAATCTGCTGATGGCGGGCAGCACGGTTTTCGATTTCCGGCATCCGGATGTTGAAAGGGAAATGCTGCGGGTGGCGGATGAATTGGGCGAGAAATTCAAATATTTACCCGGTTTCATGGGGATCAACTGGACCGCCGATGGGATCGTGATGATTCCGGCATATGGCCAACACAATACTTGCCACAGAAAGGGCGATGCCTGCGCCGGATACGATGACGCCGAAATTGACGCGTTTGAAAAGGAAACCGGGATGGCCGTGCCAGTCAGTCCGGATGATCCGGACCGGCGATTCAAGCGGCAGGATTATCTGAACGCGCCGGAACGCCGCGATGTCTGGCTGCAATGGCGCGCCGGCCGGTTCCAGCGGTTTTTCCGGAAAGTAGCGGAAGTCCTGAAAGCCAAACGCCCGGATTTGATATGCCATGCCTCCCCGCATTTTTATTACGATACTTTCATCGAATGGCGCAAGGCGCGGGAGCCGTTTGCCGATTTCATCCGCGGCCGGGGCTGGGATGCCGCTTTGTATGACGATGCGTCGGAAATCCGTTTTACCCCCTGGGCCTGCGCGGCGGCTGAATATGTGCCGGCTTATACCTGGGGGCATATGCGCCGGATTGAAAATTACGCCGCCGCCTGGCAAGCGAACGCGGATATGGATTTCTACGCCGCGTTTCAGATGCTGCCGTATCGCTCGATCATGCTCCGGCATTGGTGGGTGGAGGTGGAACATGCGGCCGGCATGCTGCCCTTCCGGCCCGGCTGGCCCCGCCCGTTCCAGTCCACCTGCATGACCCAGCAGCGTGCGGATTATGCCCGCGAGCCTTACACGCAGGCCATGATTGGCTTCGATCCGCAGACCATCATGTTCGGATTCAACGATGCTACGCTGTATACCGGCGAGGAGCAGCCGTTGCGCGAGTTTATCCCCGCTTTCAGGAGTCTGCCCGCCGAGCCGTTTGAGCCGGCGCTTGGCGCCGGTTTTTCCAACAATATCGCCGTGCGCAGCCTGCGCCGGGACGACGGGTATTATTTTTACGCCGCCAATCCGGGATATTGGCCGCTTGAGGGCGCTGTCATCGTTGCCGGCGCCGGTCAGATCATTGACCTGGCTTCCGGAAAAGTTGTGGCCGCTGCGCCCGGATCCACCGCCGGCACGATCGCGGTGCCGGTGAAATTAAAACCATACGGATTGGCGGCATTCAAGGCGGAGGCGCCCGGCGCCGAAATTATCGGATGTGAAAACCAGCCGGTGGCGGAAGCGGACCTGGCGCATATGCGCGGGATAATTGATGCGGCGGGAAAAATGCTGCGGAATGAAGACTTTAAGCAATTTCCCAATTACGGCTTTATCCGCCGGACAACGGAATCGGCCGGGCAGGCACTCCAGGAAGGCCGCTATGCGTTGGCCTGGTCGTTGCTGATCAATGACGAATTCTGGGATACCGTGTTCCGGAAAGGACCGCGCGCCGCGATCGAGGCGCCTTTTGAGAAGATACTGGCGGAAGACCGGTCGGTTACGGTTGTCCGGCTCGACGGCAATGCGGCGCCGGCGCTCGATGGCAAACTGGATGACGCCTTGTGGCAGGCAATTACGCCATTGCAAGGTTTTATGGGCATCGACAAAAAGGCGGCGGCGGATGAAACCAAAGTGTATCTCGCGCATGACGGTGAAAATATATACATTGCATTCGATTGCCGGGATCAATCGCCGGACCGGATCAAATCCGTAGCCAAGCATGAATTGGACGTATCCCGGGACGATGTGGCGGCGGTGTTTCTGCGGCCGGACGGCGGAACGACCTATTACCAGTTGGCGGTCAACCCCGCCGGGGTGAAGCTCGATCAGAAATGCACACCCGGCGGCAAGGATTACATTTTTGACGCCAAGTGGGAGGCCGTTGCCGCGCGGCATGACCATGGCTGGAGCGTGGAAATGAAGGTGCCGGCGCATGCGCTGGATGCCGCTATCACGCCCGGCGCGGGGTGGAAAGTCAATTTCCACCGCGGCTATGCCGGCAACCGGCGTCCCGCCGCATCCTGGAGTTGGAATGCCGACTGGCATGATCTTGAGCGGCAGGGTCTCATGGTTTTTGCGGAATGAGTCTGGATTTTATCACTGCGAAAGAAGTAAAATAAAATGATAAAAGCTGGTTTTTTTGAAGTAGATATTTGTCCCTCCGTCATGATGTCTGGCGTCGATTTCAATCTGGGATCACTTGGTAATATCGCCTCGCCACCGAAATTGACCGCCGGAGTCTGGCAGTCCGCGGACTTGAAAATTGCCGTCGTGGGGATGGATATTTGCTCGATTCAGCGGCCGATATGGGAGAAGGCGCGCGATATATTGTATAATAAATTCAGGTATGACGGCCTGATCTGCGCCGCTTCGCACGCCCATTCCGCCGGGCCGGGTATCCGGGATCGGGTGTTGCCCCTTGAAGAAGTTGAAAAGATCAAAGATATCAAGCCGGAACTGAGAAGGCGGGTATACAGTATGCGCCGGCCCGGTGACAAGCGCGAGATTGTGCCGCCGGAAGTCAATCAGATATACCTGGATTTGCTGCCTTACCGTATTGTCGACGCCGTCGTATCAGCCGAAAAGCGCATGGAAGAAGTCCGCCTGATCAACGGCAAGGAACTTGTCCATGATGTCGGCCATAACCGCCGTCAGAAGATGAAGCAAGGCTGCACCTTTAGCCATGCCGGCAAGGGCAATCCTGATATTATAGGAGATGCCGGGCCGATTGACGAAGAAGTCACCGTGCTGGGGGCAGTGAATAAATGCGGCCAGGTGATTGGAGTAATTGTCAATTACGGCTGCCATGCCACGGTAGCCGGACCGAAGGGGGGGTGTTCCGGCGATTGGCCGTATTATTTGCGTGAAACCATAAATAAAATGATCAATCCCTTGGCCGTCACGGTGTTTCTTAACGGCTGCTGCGGCGATGTCACACAGGTGGACAACATCAGTCTTGACCCGCATCGCTATGGCGAGCAATGGTGTAAAATACTCGGGCAGCGGGTGGCGTTTCCCGTGGTTGACATTTTGTCGCGCGAACCAGCGCGCGAATTTGATATTTTGAACTATGCTTCAATTGATTTGCCGCTCAACTGGCGGGCAATCAGCGATGAAAAATACCGCCAGGCGCTGGAACTGGTGAACAATGAAAAACACGGCGTGCCCGGCTGCTGGTTCCCCATGGGAGTGGTTTTGCATTATTGGAAATCCAGATTGTATCCACATGCAGTATGCAACCTGAATGTCATTCAAATCGGCAATCTGGTGATTGCCACCAATCCGACTGAAACCTTTACAAAAACAGGAATGGAACTCAAAAATACCTCGCCATTTCCTTTCACCATGCCGGTGGGATTGACCAATGACTGGCTGGGTTACATGGCCACGGCCGACGCTTTTGGCCCGCATGGCGGCGGCTACGAGCCGCAATTGAATGGCACCGCGTTGGCAGTGGATGCCGCGGCCAAGGTGACGGAAATACTGTCGAAAATGATGAATGAGTTTAAGCCGGAGAAGGAGATTCCGCCGCCCCGGATTAATCAACCTGCAAAGACCGTTCAGAGTTGCTGGCATTCATCACCGAAAGATTTGTAAAAAGATTTTCCCCGCCGGGGGGAGATAGTTGGGAATACAAGGCAAAACTAAACGAGGTAACATTATGTCTGCTCAACATCATTCGACTATTGTTGTGCTGTTGTCATGGGTATTTATGGCGAATTATTGTTTGTCGGTTGAAAGATATGTTTCATTGTATGGCACAAACGACACTACGGGTGGTTATCAGAGTTGGTCCGGCGCGGCCACAACAATTCAGGCTGCCGTCGATGTATGTGGCGTCGGCGATATTGTCTGGGTGAGCAATGGGACGTATGCTGTAGGCGCAACAGTCTATAGCGGCGTGACAAACAGGGTGTATATAAACAAGGCAATTACCGTACGCAGCAGTGGCGACAATCGAGCTTTAACGATTATTAAGGGGGAAGCGGGGTATCGTCCAGTGTATATGGCGGCTGGTTCCAGTTTAATAGGTTTTACCATCACAAACGGGGATATAATGACGGGCCATGGCGGCGGAATATGCTGCGCTTCTGCCAATGTGATTATATCCAATTGCTTGATTACTGGAAATACGAGCCCCAATAAAGCCGGTGGCGGGGTATACAGAGGCACTCTATATAATTGCGATGTTATTGATAATATTGCGAGTAACGGCGGCGGTGTCTATGACGGCGTGTTGAATGGTTGCAAAGTGATAGGTAATTATGCATATGCATATGGCGGCGGAGTGAACCGTTGTTTTGTTTATGACTCCGCAATAATATCAAACAAGGCCGAAAATGGCGGCGGGGGTGGTTATGGCGTAAATGCAGCATATTATATGACAAATTGCATCATAAATGAAAACGAGGTATCTAGTTCAGGCGGAGGAGTCGCCGAATATATTCTATATAATTGCGTTTTAAACGGCAACAATGCAACAAACAATGCCGGTGGAGCCAATGGTGGCGCTTTGTACAACTGCCTGGTTGCCAGCAATGCAGCAGCCAACGAAGGGGGTGGCGTCCGTAATAGTGATTTGTTTCATGCGAAGGTGTTCGGCAATCAGGCCGGAAAGGCTGGCGGTGGGTGTTGTTATTCAGGCATTAAAATTATTAATAACTGTCTGATTGCCGGGAATCAGGCTGGCACGGAAGGCGGCGGAGTGTATGGCGCGACGTGGGTCAATATTTAGGGGCTTCAGACTTTTGAATGGGCACCCCCTACAGGTTGTGGTAATAGTGGTGAATGAATGCAAATACATTATACGCGAAATTGTTGGGATTGCGAGGGCCTTGGTTGGTTAGTCGGGTTGAGGTGAACGAGAGTGCCCGTCGTGTGGACGTATGGGTTAAGCATGAACCGGGAGTGCAAGTGGCCTGTCCGGAATGTGGGCAATTTGGGCCAGTGTACGACCACACGGCGGAACGCGAATATCGGCATCTTAACAGTTGTGAAATGGCGACGTATGTGCATGTGCGACTGCCGCGTGCGCAGTGCGCTCGGCACGGGGTTAAGCAGATTCTTTCGGAGTTTGGCGAGAATGGTTCGCCGATGACATATGCCTTTGAACGACAGATTATTACAGTGCTTGAGGAATGCAGCTTGAGTGGAGCTAGTCGATTGACGGGGATTAGCTGGGAGCAGGCGTGGGCGGTGGTGGAACGTGGTGTAGCGCGCGGCTGGGATCGCAAGGAACATAAGTTGCCGGCACGGATCGGGGTGGACGAGAAATCGTTTGCAAAAGGCCACAAGTACGAGACGCTGGTCTATGATTTGGAGCAAGCGACGGTGGAATATGTGGCCGACAATCGGGAGCAGGGAAGCTTGGAAGGATATTACAAACAGTTCACGCTGGAAGAGCGCGCGGCGGTGGAAGCCGTGGCCATGGACATGTGGGATCCGTACATCGCGGCGACACGCGCTTGGATTTCCGCTGCCCACCAGAAGATCGTCTTTGATCGATACCATGTGACAGCCTATGTTTCCAAGGCAGTCGACGAGGTTCGCAAGATCGAACACCGGCAATTGATGCAAGTGGGCCGAGAGGATTTGAAACACACGAAGTATCTTTGGCTTTGGAATGAAGAAAATATTCCCGATTGGCGTCGTGTGGAGTTCGAACAACTCAAATCCCAAGATTTGAAGGTTTGCCGGGCGTGGGCGATCAAGGAGAATCTGCGGCATCTGTGGTCGTATCGTTCGGTGGCCTGGGCGCGGAAGTTCTTTAAGCGGTGGTATCACTGGGCAACACACTCCCGGTTGCCTGCTATGGTCAAGGCGGCGAAGACCTTGATGGCACATATGGCTAACATCGTCACCTTTGCCAAACTCCGCGTTACCAACGCCATGGGCGAAAGCCTTAATAGCAAGATAGAAAAGGTCAAACGGATGGCCTGCGGTTTCCGCAACCGGGATCACTATAAAAAAGCCATTTATTTTCATTGTGGAGGACTCGATCTCATGCCGAAAGCGCCCGCGTCTCCAATGATCCGCCTTTTCGCATGCTGACACCACTACATATGGGGGCTACCCACACAAAACCCGGAAGCGGCAATATTTATAACACAACCATCAGCGGGAATTCAGCGTCGAATTATGGCGGGATTTGTTATGTAGCTTCCATCTATAATTCCATTTCCTGGAATAATCACAGCGACGCCGGTGAAGACGACGGCGGTTACGCTGCATATTATTCATGCGGAGCGGGTTTTACTGGCAACGGGTGCATATCCGAAGATCCGAAATATCTTGACGCGGGTATTGACTATGGGACAAACCATGTGTTTGGTAATTACCGTTTGCAGCCTGGATCGCCTTGCATCAACAGGGGAACCAACGAACCGGCGATGGCTGAAAGCGTTGATCTGGATGGACGCGCGCGACAGGATCGTTTCAGCCGGCTGGTTGATATTGGCTGTTATGAGCATGTGCCTGAAGGGAATTTATGGATTGTAAAATAACAGGAATAGTGCCTGCAAGATCGGCCGCAAAGCCAAAAAATAATTTACCGGAAGAAGCGCGTTGGGTATGGAATGCGCGCTGGAGCAGCTACTGGTACGGAGATCGGGAGTTGTTTGAATCAAGCGCGGCGGATTTTAATCGTAAGGCCTCGGCATTGCGCAGGGCGGGGATCAATGCAGTGATAACATTTGGCGGGTTCCATTTTCGATGGAATTTCATTGCGGAGTGGCCGCAATTAATAAAAACGCTGAAATTAATATGCAAAAGCTGTCATCAACATGGAATACGAGTTGTCGAACATCATAGCGCAATATTACAGTCTTTTCCCATAGGTGCAAGGGAATGGGCGGATGTCGGGAAGTATTTTAATAACGGGGTTACTGATGCTTCTCCTGTGGAAATGAAACGGCATCCGTTGGTATTGCGCATGTTGGAAACCGGCGACTATGAGTTTAGCGGGGTTAAATTATCAAATATGCGGCAAATAGATCCGCGGACTGGCAGTTACGCCCGGACGGCGTATCAAGGTTGGGCGTTATGCTACAATAATCCAGATTGGCAGCGGATTTATTTTGAGCATTTGGAGAAACTATATGCTTGCGGGATTGATGGCATAATGACCGACGATATCGGGTTCTGGCCATCGGGTTACGGGTGCGGTTGTCTGCATTGCCGTCGTTTATTCGAGGAGGAAACAGGTTGTCGGATGCCGCCAAATGGGCAAGATGATTCTGATTATTACGGAAATTTTACTAATGCTGTTTATCGCCGGTGGCTGGACTGGAGGATCGGCCAGCAGCGCAAACATCAAGAACGCCTGTTTGCGCATTTCCGATCAAGGGGATATGAACTGGCAAGACCTATCTATTCAAGTTCTGATACCAATTCCTATCGGCCTGTGGGCGTTGGTAGTTCTTTGTCCGCGATGGATGGATTGTTCAGCACGATATTTACCGAGGTCAATGCGAATGACTTGCAAGCGCATTGCTGGCTGCGCATTGGCGCGGAAGCTTCACAACGCAGCGCGCTGGCGCGGCGCAATGCGGCGCCAGCAATGTGTTTGTTCTATCCAAACAATAAAGTGGAGAATGAATTCTGCTGGGGTATGACCAAATTATGGGGGCAGAATTATTGGGGTACTAATCCGGCTTTAACATTACATTCCGAGACGCGTATGCTGTCGCCTTATTTCCGGTTTGAAAAAAGCCATCCGGAGCTTTATGGACGTCCAGAATCAATTGCGGAAATAGGGATTGTATATTCGGCCAGGACAGTACTATTTCACAGGGATGCGGACGCTGCGCCCGATCCAATCATAATGAGCGATCCATCCAGCACTGATTGCTGGGCTGGCTGGTGCGAAACAATTCTATTGCATGGCATGCCTTTTGACACTTTGCTCGAACGCGAAATGGAAGAAAACGATGAATGGATGCGTTATAAAGTGCTGGTTTTACCAAATGTAGTATGTATGTCGCATCGGGTAACGCAGGCATTGTTATATTATGTTCACAGCGGCGGGCGCTTGATCATAACGCATCAGACCGGAATGAAAGATGAGACTGGAAAATGGAAATCCAAGCATCCATTTGAGAGGTTGTTGCATGCGGTTTATGGGGGGGTGCGGGAAAGCGATTCAGATTGGGTGCCGGCAGGGGGGCGCCGGGACTTAAGTATTTGTCGAGTCACAAAAATTCCCATTGTAGTTTGGCGAGAACAAAACGGAGTAGAAGTATTGATGCGCGTCGGCGGTAAATCGCTTGCTATCGGCCGGGTCCGGCACGGTAATGGCGAGGTTGTGTTCTTTGCCGGAAAACCGGGCCGGATTGTGTGCGTGAATCGCCACCGGCGTTATGATCGCCATGGCCAACGCTATGCCGCGATTGCTTATCGCCGCAATGCAGCGGTGATGCGCGTTATGTGGCATGTCTTGGAGGAACTGAATCCGAAACCGTTATTACGCATGTCTGAAAAACCGCGCCGCATTGCGGTTGGGCTATATCAGCATGGTGCACGGTTAGCGCTGCACATCATGAATATTGCCGGCGTGATGGCCGATGACTCCAAAAAAGCGACCATTCCCGCGCCCTTGCGGTTCCCGCGTTTAGATAAATTGCCTGGCGGTTTGGATGAGATTGTTTTTGCAGTGCGCACATCTAAGCAGCATGCATATATGCATGCGCCTTCTGCACGTTGTGCAAAATCGTTGAAGGTGTCGCGCGCAGGAGAATACCTCGAAATATATGTTACGTCGCGCCACCTCGGATGTTATCAGGTAATTGAGATTAAATGATATTTCGATGTGATTATATGTAAGTGTCCAATCTCCCCGCCGTGCAATCAGCCGCTTGCGCGCCGGCGCAGGGTGGAGACAAGGTATTCCAGGCCGCCGGCGAACAGGAACAGGTGCCCCAGGATTTCGATGGTTTCCTCGTTGACGCGTTTGACGTCGCGGATGAAACACTCCTTCAGCAGCGGCAGCCAGTAACGTTCATGGCCGGTCATTTGGGCGTAAATGACCGCGCAAATCCCCGCCCAGAACAGCGCGCAGGCGGGGTGGCCCAGGAAGGGCGCCGCCTGGGTTTTGATGGACTGGCGCCAATGCCACATCGTCCAGGCCACGGCGCCGACCATCAAGGCGAAGGGCAGTTTCCACTCCAGCTCCAGGAACGGGACCAGGCGGCAGAAAAACGCGTCGGACTCGCGGATGACCGCCAAACTCATTACGCCTGCCAGCGCCAGGGGAAGGCCCCGTTCGGCCGCCGGGGTCAGGCCGGCGGATAGCAGCAGCATCAAGGCGGCGGCCCCGGTCAGCGAAAGCTGAACATACTCCACCACCCCGCCTTCCTGGAATTGATCCGGATCGCCGTGCTTAGCCGTCAGGTTGACGAAACCCGCCAGCAGGAAAAACATGGCGGTGTACAAAACAAACCGCGCGGCGGCATGTTTAACGAAGAATTGCACGGGCGCCTCCTGCACTGGATAAGTGCGAAAGTTGTTTCAATTATTCGTTCGTTTCCGCGGGGAGCGGCTGCGCCGGGGCGCCGCCGCCGCCCAAGGCTGAGTAAAGTTTAATGTCGTTGGCCAGTTTTGACAAGCGCAAAGTAATCAGCGCCTGCTGCGCGCCGTAGAGCGACCGCTGGGCGTCCAGCACGCTCAGGTAGCTGTCAATGCCGTTGGCATAACGCTTGTTCGAGAGCTCGTAAATTTTCCGGGCGGAATCCACCACCGCCTGCTGCGCCGACACCTGGAGGTCCGCCGTGCCGCGCACCGCCAGGGCGTCGGCCACTTCGCGGAAGGCCGCCTGGATGGCGCGTTCGTACTGCGTCAACAGGATTTTCCGGTGGACTTTGCTGACGCGGTGCGCCGCCCAGACCCGGGCATCGAAGATCGGCAGAATAACCTGCGGGGTGAAATTCCACGCGCCCGATTCGGCGCCGAACAGGCCGGACAATTCATCGCTGGCCGTGCCGATAGCCGTGGTCAAGCTGATGCGCGGGAAGAAGGCGGCGCGCGCCGCGCCGATCAGGGCGTAGGCGGCCTGCAACTGGTGTTCCGCGGCCATGATGTCCGGGCGTTGCAGCAGCGTTTCCGACGGCACGCCCGCGAAAACCTCCCGGACCGGATTGATGGCGGTCAGGGATGGAGGCAGTAATTCGTCCGACACGGACGCGCCGGCGAGCAGGTCCAGGGCGTTGCGGGTCTGGGCTGCCAGGTGGGTGTAGCGCGCGGCATCGGCGCGGGCGGTGTCCACCTGGGTGCGGGCGCGGAGCAGGTCAATTTCGTCCGCGAGTTGGGCTTCATATTGGCGCTGGATCAAATCATAAGTGCCCTGCTGCATCTTCAGGGTGGCTTGGGCCAGGTCGAGTTTTTCCAGGTCGGCCCCCAGCATCAGGTAAACCCGGGCAGTCTCGGAGATCAGCGCGATCTGCGCGCCGCGCTGGGCCTGTGCCGTGGCCAGGTATTCCTGCAGCGCCTGTTCCTTCAGGCTGCGGATGCGGCCGAAGAGATCGATTTCCCAGGAGGCCACGCCGAGATTGACGTCAAACCGCTGGGTGGTGCGGGGCGAACCGGCGGCGGTCAAATCCGCGGAGGCCTGCTGCTTCGATCCGCCGGCCGCGGCGTTGATGACGGGATATAATTCATCGCGTTGCAGGCCGTAAAGGGCGTGCGCCTTCTCGACATTCAGCGCCGCCAGGCGCAAGTCGCGGTTGTTGGCGAGGGCGATGTCAATCAAGTCTTGCAGTTTGGGGTCGGTGAAAAAATCGCGCCAGGGGATTTCCGCGGCGGCCGGGGCGTCCGCCGGGATCGCGGTCTCCTGGTACGACGGGCCGCGCGGCCATACCGGCGGCGTGGGCGCGTCCGGCCGGGAGTAATCCGGGGTCATGGTGCAGCCGGCCGGCAGCAGCGCCGCCAGCGCCAGCCATCCCAGCCAGCGCGCGCGCCGATCGTTGCCCAGCGGATTTTTGCCAGAAATGGTCAGCATGGGTTCAAGCCTTTTTGTGTTTTCCGAAAGTATTTTCGATCAGCACGTAAAACAGCGGGGTGAACAGCACCACCAGGATCGTGCCGGTGACCATGCCGCCGAGCACCACCGTGCCGATGGCGGTCATGGCGCCGGCGCCGGCGCCGGTGCTGAAAGCCATCGGCAGCACGGCAAATCCGGTGGTGGTGGAAGTCATCAGGATCGGCCGGAGCCGCAAGCGCACCGCCTGCAAGGCAGCGGCGGCTAGGCCGGCCCCCTGCGCGACCTCATTCATGGCGAACTGCACAATCAGGATGGCGTTTTTTGTGGCCAGGCCGAGCGTGTTCAGCAGGCCGATCTGGAAATACACATCGCTCGACAAGCCGCGCCCCATGGAAGCCGCGTAGCCGCCGACGACGCCCAGCGGGAGGATCAGCAGCACGGAGATGGGGATATCCCACTTGCCGTACAAAGCCGCCAGGAAAAGGAAAACGATCAGGATGGAAAAGGCATAGAGCATGCCGGTCTGGGATTCCGCCTGTTTTTCCTGGAAAGACAAGCCGTTCCAGTCGTAGCCGAAGCCCTGCGGCAGACGACCGGTTAATTGCTCCATTTCCCGCATGGCTTCGCCCGAGCTTTGGCCCGGGGCCGGTTCGCCCCAGAGGTTGATCGTCGGGAACCCGTTGAACCGTTCGAGCTGGGGCGACCCGGAAGTCCAGCGCCCGGCGGCAAAAGAGGCGTAGGGCACCATCCGGCCGGCCTGGTTGCGCACGTACAGTTTTTCCAGGTCCGAAGGCAGCATGCGGTAGGGCGCGTCCGCCTGCACGTACACGCGCTTGATCCGGCCGCCCTGGATAAAGTCGTTGACATAGGCGCTGCCGAACGCCGCGGCGATGGTGTTGTGAATCGAACTGATGGGCAAGCCCAGCGCCCCGGCCTTGTCCCAGTCCACGTCCACCCGGTATTCCGGCACATCCTCCAGGCCGTTGGGCCGCACATTCCGCAGCCGCGGACTTTGCGCCGCCATGCCGAGCAGTTGGTTGCGGGCCTGCATCAGGGCGGCGTGGCCGTTCCCGCCGCGGTCCACCAGTTGGAAATCGAAGCCGATGGAAGTGCCCAGTTCGGCGATGGCGGGCGGCGGGAAGGCGAAGACCAGCGCCTCCCGGATTTGGGAAAACCGGGCCATGGCCCGGCCGGCGATGGCCTTGACACGCTGATCGGCGCGCTGGCGCAGGTGCCAGTCCTTGAGCTTGACGAACACCATGCTGTTGTTCTGCGCCCGCCCGGAAAAGCCGACGCCGGCGATGGTCATGCAGGATTCCACGACATCCGCTTCGTTTTCGGTGAAATGCTGCCGCACCTTCTCCGCCACTTTCAGAGTTTGCTCCATGGTCGAGCCGGTCGGCAGGATCACCTGGGCAAAGATGATGCCCTGATCTTCATCCGGCAGGTAACTGGTGGGCATGCGCAGCGCGATGTAACCGAGTCCGGCGCAGATGACCAGGTAAATCAAAACGAAACGGAACTTCCGGGCGAGCCCGTAGCCGATCAGGGTGACGAAGCCGTCGCGGAATTTATTGAAGCCGCGGTCGAACCAGAGGAAAAACGGCCGCAGCAAACGCCAGCCGACTTCCGCCGCTTCATGCCCGGCGGCCACCGGCTTGAGAATATTGGCGCACAGCACGGGCGTCAGAATCAACGCCACCAGCACCGAGAGAATCATGGAGGTTACGACCGTCACGGAAAACTGCCGGTAAATGATGCCGGTCGAGCCGCTGAAAAACGCCATCGGGCCGAAGAGGGCGATCAAGACCAGGCAAAACCCGATCAAGGCGCCGGTGACCTGGTCCATGGATTTGGCGGTGGCCTCCCGGGGCGATAATCCTTCCGTGCTCATCAGGCGTTCGACGTTTTCCACCACCACGATGGTGTCGTCCACCAGCAGGCCGATGGCAATCACCATGCCGAACATGGTGAGCATGTTGACGGAGTAACCCAGCGCGCCGAGCACGGCGCAGGTGCCGAGCAAGACCACCGGCACGGAAATAGTGGGGATCAGCGTCGCGCGGATATTGCCCATGAACAGCCACATCACCAGGAAGACCAGCAGGATGGCCTGAAACAGCGAATTGACCGCCTCGGAAATCGCCGCCTTGACAAACGGCGTGGTGTCGTAGGGATAAATGACTTTCAATCCCCGGGGAAAATTGGCGCTCATCTCCGCCATCTTGCGCTTGACGGCATTGGCGGTGTTCAGGGCGTTGGCGCCCGGCGTCTGGCGGATGGCCAGCGCGCCGGTCGGCAGGCCGTTGTAATTGACTTCAATATCGTAAAAAGCGGTGCCGAGTTCCGTGCGGCCCACGTCTTTAACCCGCACCATCGAGCCGTCCGGATTGACGCGCAAGGGAATGGCCGCGAATTCATCGGGCGTCTGCAGCAGGTTCTGCACGACAATCGAAGCATTCAGGCGCTGGCCTTCCACCGCCGGCGCGCCGCCGAACTGTCCGGCCGAAACTTCCACGTTGTACGCCCGCAGGGCCGCGATCACATCCGCCACCGTCAGCCGGTAATTAACGAGCTTGTCCGGATTCAGCCAGACGCGCATGGCGTATTCCTTGGCGAAGAGCTCTACCTCGCCCACGCCCGGCACCCGCGCCAGCACGCCTTCCAGGTTGGACTTGGCGTAGTTGCCGATGTCAATCGAATCCATGCTGCCGTCTTCGGATATCAGGCCGACGATGAGCAGGTAATTGCGGGTGGCCTTGTTGACCGTCACTCCCGTGCGCTGCACCACTTCCGGCAGGCTGGCCGTCGCCGCCTGCAGCTTGTTCTGCACCTTGGTCCAGGCGATGTCCGGATCGACACCGGGCGCGAAAGTCAACTCAATCCGCGAGCTGCCGGCGGAATCGCTGGTGGACGACAGGTAAAGCATCCCGTCCAAGCCGGTCATTTTCTGCTCGATGATCTGGGTGACGCTGTTTTCCACCGTTTCGGCCGAGGCGCCGGGGTAGAAGGCGTCGATCACGATGGAGGGCGGGGCAATGTTCGGGTACTGGGCGATCGGCAGATTGTAAATCGCCAGCAACCCGAGCAGCATGATAAAAATAGCGATGACCCAGGCGAAGACCGGGCGGGCAAGAAAGAATTTTGAAAACATGGCGCGTCCCGTTTAGTGCAATTTTTCCGCCGGCGGCGCGCCGGATTGGGCGGATGCCGGCCCGGCGCCGCCGTTCAACGGAGCCGGCTTGACCGTCATGCCGGGCCTCACCCGCTGCATGCCTTCGACGATTACCCGGTCGCCCGCCGCCAGCCCGTCGGTGACCAGCCATTTGTCGCCGATGGCCCGGTCAAGCTGGAGCGGCCGCGGCTGCGCCTTGTCTTCCGCATCCACGATCAGCGTGTAAGGCTCCCCGCGCGGATTGCGGGAAACGCTCTGCTGCGGCACCAGGATTGCCGTTTCCTTGACCCCGGTGGTGGCGACCATCCGGACAAACATGCCCGGCAGCAGCACGCCGTCCGGGTTGGGGAATACCGCGCGCAAGGTCACGGAGCCCGTGGTTGGATCCACGGTGATGTCCTGGAATTGCAGTTCGCCTTCCCGGGCGTATGGCTTGTCTTCATCGAGCAGCAGTTTGACCTTGTTTTGATTGGCGTTGCCATGGTTCAGCCGGCCGTCCGCCAGCCGGCGGCGCAGCCGCTGCAGTTCGGTGGTGGATTGCGGCGCATCCACGTAAATCGGGTCCAGTTGCTGGATCGTCGCCAACGCCAGCGGCTGGTAGGCCACCACCAGCGCGCCGTCTGTGACGCTGGATTTGCCGATGCGGCCGGAAATCGGCGCGGTCACGCGCGTATATTCCAGGTTGATGCGGGAGGATTCCACCGCCGCCTCGTTGAACTTGATTTCCGCCTCGGCCTGCTGTAAAGCCGCCGTGGCGTCGTCGTAATCCTGGCGGCTGATGGCGTTGTCGGCCAGCAGCCCTTCGTAACGCTGCACTCGCACCTTGATGGCGGCCAGTCCCGCCTGGGCCCGCGCCAGCGCCGCATTGGCGTTGTCCAAAGCCGCCTGGAAGGGATCGGGATCGATCTGGTAAAGCACCTGGCCAGCCTGGACTTCCGAGCCTTCCTCAAAGAGGCGTTTCTGAATAATACCGTTGACCTGGGGGCGGATTTCCGCCACCAGGAAGGCGGCGGTGCGGCCCGGCAATTCGGTTGTCATCACCACCGGCTCCGGTTGTATGACGGCGACGGCCACCTCCGGTGTCATCGGCGGCGGCGGGCCGCCCTGCGGCCGGCAGCCGCCCGCCGCCAGCAACAGGCCGCAAACCGCCGGCAGGTAAAAAAGATAAAACCGGCGGCCAGCATCAACAATCGCGTGACTATGTATTTGCATAAAACTCCATTTCAAGACCGATATGAAAAAATTAAGATTTCACTCTCTGGCCGGCGGCAACCGGCGTGTCCGGCTGATGCATGGCGACATATTCCCATACGCCGTGTTCCACCGCCCCAAAGCGGTTCAAATATTCCGCTATCGCCATCCCTTCACGGGTTTTGACCGGCTGACGGTCGTTTTGCCAGGTAAGAATCACCGCCAGGTCGCCGGGGTATAGCGTATGCCTGACGACAGACACCCCGGCCAGTTGTTCCGCCCGGCACAAAGCCAATTGCTCGTTCAGGGCAGGAATGTTCCATTCCATCCCTGCCGCTGAAGCGCGAACATGCACAAATTCCAGCCATTTCATCCGGTAATTCCTTCCAAGGGAGATTGATTATAAGCATTTAGCATGCCAAATCGGAATCCAGTGCCGGCGCCGGCCGGGCACGACTGCGTCATTCACGGGAAAGACGGCGCGGTGCAGTTTGCCCTGTATAGCTTCAGCGAAGTCCGTCAAAACTGGACGTAGCCTGCATGGAGACCGCGCCCTTCTACCATTTTCTATAATTTTGCCTTTGGTACGTCCCCGCTCAGAGCGGGGTGAACCTCCGGCTTGTCCCGCCTGGCGCGGGAGCGTGCCGCCGAGAATGACGCAGCCCTGGCATTGGTTGATGGCCAATGTTTTGCATTTTTTGCATAACCTTTCGTTCCTGCCACGCAAGGTGGCAGGGGACGACTTTTGAAATCAGCTCTTTTTTTAACCAGAAATTGACTGTTCGTAACAAGTCAAGTGTCCGCTTTTTGTAACAAGTGATCTGTCCGATTTGTTATTGTGTGTTGTTGCTCCTGGGGTGAGGATTTTCCTCCCCCGCGGGGGAGGAAAAAGTTTATGCGACGTCCTCCAGCGACGCCGAAATGTTCAACGGTCCTTGGTAGCGGCCAACCACATGCGGGCCATAACGGATGGACACCGTGCCATCGAGGTGCTCGCAGACTTTAACCCGGCACTTGGCGAAGCTGAAACGCCATTTTGATGGTCCAATCTGCAAGCGGCGACTCCCGACAGCCACGGTATTGTCATTTTGAACCTCTCGCGCATGCTGCACACAGAAAATGCTGTCCAAATCCTGCTCACCGCAAGGCACGAAACACGTTCCTGTTTCCCGCGCCTTCACCTTCATGTTGCGATTGAAGGAAGGCAGAAACTGTTGTTGAATATAGACGTTGGCCTCGGCCATCGTCCGGATTCCCGCCTGCCTTAATTCCTGCGGCAGGCGCCCTTGCCAGGTCTTAAACATCCGCTCTATTCGCCCACGTCCCTGGGGGCTATAGCTCGGAATATGTTCGATCCCCAACTGTTGCAACGCCCGTCCAATTTGCGTCAATTGACGCCGGTCCACCGCCCCGCCTTCTTTGGGCGTATAAAAGAAATGACTGCCACGATCCGTGTACAGACTGCAGAAAACCCCATGTTTAATAATGACTTCTTTCAACCCCTTCATCACCGTTAATGTCCCTTCCTGGGGCACAAGATAGGCCGTGTAGACTTCGCTGGTGGCATCGTCCATCACCAGGATCAGATCCTGCTTCTGGCCCGCCAGCAGGGGCAACCAGGCATGGGTGCTGCCATCCACCATCAACATCATCCCCGCCATTGGTCGCCGTTCCCGCTGCTGCCGATGCGGCCCTCGTTTCCGGGCCTTCGCCACCAACCCGGCCGTCTGCAAGGCGCTCTTGACCCACTGATAACTGAGCTCGATCCCATGCTCCGCCTGCAGCTTCTCGTGAAAATGCCTCACATTGAAATCCATGTATTCTTCTCGGTACAACCTCAGCACCTGCTTCACCGTCGCAAGGGGCACGCGCCGCGGCCCCGGTATCTTCCGCCGACGATCCAGCAGCCCGTCGTAACCATACCGCTCGTAGCGCCCTTTCCAGCGCCGCATGGTCCGGTAGCTCACACCTAGTATCTCCGCCGCCTCCCACCACATTAACCGCCCTTCAATCGCACGCAAGATCACTTCCTGTACCTTCATTGCCCGCTCCAGTGCTGCCTTCGGATATTCATCCATATAACCCCCCTTTGAATGCACCATCCTGACAGCTTTAAGCGGACAAATCATTTGTTAATTATGCGGCCAAGTCATTTGTTTACGACATTAACCAGAAATTGACTTGCCTGCCTGGCGGTGATATGTTATGCGAAATATCGCGTTTGTATGGCGAATAGTCGCGTTGACGTTTTTTATCGCAGTTTGTTTTGGTTGGTTCGAAGGAGCGGTTAGTATGGAAATTGATCGTGATGAATTTTTCCGCGAGGTGACCTTGCGGGTCAGCAGCAGCCTGGACATAGTGGAGGCGCTGCGGAATCTGTTGGATTATCTGCAGCAGTTTATTCCCGTGGATACCATCGGGCTGCATCGGATTGACATGGAGCGCCGGAGCATTTTTGCCGTCGCGGAAGTGGCGCGCAGCGGCGCCGCGAAGCTGGTGCAGGAGGATTTCCAGGAATTTCCGATAGATGCGGAGTTCCAGGCGTTGATCCAGCATGCGCGTGAAAGCAATCAACTGGTCACCATCAATAATAACGCCGAAACATTGCCGGCCTCGGTGCGGAATTGTTTTCCTCATTTGATTACGCGTTCGGTGATCGGGTTGCATTTAAGCATCAAGGATGAGAATATCGGCGGCTTGGTGCTTTCCTCTGAAGGCCGCAACCGGTACACCGACCGGCATGCCGTTCTGCTGGGGCAGGTCAAGGAGCCGATTTCGCTGGCCATGAGCAATGCCTGGCGGTTTCGGGAGTTGGAGCGGCTCCGGGACCAGTTGGCTGAGGAAAACCGCGCGCTATCCCTGGAAATGGAGCGCGCGGCCGGGGTGCAGGTGGTAGGCGTCGATTTCGGCCTGGCGCAGGTGATGGAAATGGCGCGGCGGGTGGCGCCCATGACCAGCCCGGTGCTGCTGCTGGGCGAAACGGGCACAGGCAAGGAAGTCATCGCCAATATCATCCATCTGTTATCGCCGCGCAACCAGGCGCCGATGGTCCGGGTGCAATGCGGGGCCATACCGGAAACGCTGCTGGACAGCGAACTTTTCGGCCATGACAAGGGCGCTTTTACCGGAGCCATCGAGCGCAAGCGGGGCCGTTTTGAGCGCGCGGCTGGCGGCACGATTTTCCTGGATGAAATCGGCGAGTTATCGGCCGAAGCGCAAGTCAAAATGCTGCGCGTATTGCAGGACCATCAATTCGAACGCGTCGGCGGCACGGAAACCCTGACTGCCGACGTCCGGGTGATCGCCGCGACGCACCGCGACCTGGCGCAGATGGTCCGGGCCGGACGGTTCCGCGAGGATTTGTGGTACCGGCTGAACGTCTTCCCCATTCAAATTCCGCCGCTGCGCATGCGCCGCCAGGACATTCCCCCGCTGATCCATCATTTCGTGAAGCGCAAGGCCCGCGAAATGAATCTGGACCGCACGCCGCCGGTCGCCCCCGCGGATATTGCGCGGCTGCAGGCCTATGAATGGCCGGGCAATGTGCGCGAGCTGCAGAACATCATCGAGCGGGCCATTATTCAAAACCGGGGCGGACCGTTGTTTTTCCCGCCGCTGGGCGCGCCCCTGGCGCCGCCGCCGGCGGGCGTGGCGGCGCCGGCGCCGGACCAGTTGCTGACGTTGGATGCCGTGGCGGCGGAACACATCCGGCGGACGCTGGCCGCCGCCGGCGGGCGCGTCGCAGGACGGGGCGGGGCGGCGGAAATGTTGGGTATTAATCCCAGCACTTTGCGGTCGCGGATGAAAAAGCTCGGCATCCGTATTGCGCGCGCCTGCTCTCCCTGATGCCGGCGCCGTTCAACTTTCCGGCCGCGCGTCCCGTTCCAGCAGACTGCGGACGGCTTCCCGGGGCGTGGTTTGCCCGTGGATCAGGGCATGGACTTCGTCAATGATCGGTGTGCGGACGCGGTGTTCCCTTCCCAGCCGGCGGGCCGTGGCGCAGGTTGTAACGCCCTCGGCCACCTGGGCCATGCCGCCGGTGATCTGCTGGATGGTTTCGCCTTTGCCCAGGCGTTCGCCCACCGTCCGGTTGCGGCTCAGGCGGCTGGTGCAGGTGACGATCAGGTCGCCCATGCCGCTCAACCCCGCAAATGTTTCCCGGCGCGCGCCCAGGGCGCAGCCCAGCCGGGTCATTTCCACCAGGCCGCGGGTAATCAGGGCCGCGCGGGTGTTATCGCCGAATCCCAGGCCATCGCCGGCGCCCACCGCCAGGGCGATGACGTTCTTCAGCGCGCCGCCCAATTCCACGCCGATGATGTCGCTGGAAGTATAAATCCGGAACCGCGGCCCCATGAAGACCTTTTGCAGCCTCCGGGCCAGCGGGTCCGGGCCGGCGATCACCGCGGCCGTGGGCATTTGCCGCGCCACTTCGTCCGCCAGGCTGGGGCCGGACAAGGCTGCCAGGGGGTGGTTCGGGAAAAATTCCGCGGCCAGCTCGGTCAGGCGCCGTCCGGTTTCGGCGTCCAGTCCCTTGCTGACGCTCAGCAAGGGGCAATCATCGGGCAAGCGTCCGCGGAAGCGGTCGAAGACGGCGCGGCAGAATTTAGACGGCACCGCCAGCACGATCAGGTCGGCATCCGCAGCCGCGGCATCGATGTCAGAGGTCCAGGCCAATTCCGGCGGCAGTTTAATGCCCGGCAGGTAAAGCTGGTTTTCGCCGCTTGTTTGTATTTTGCCAATGACCTCGGGGAAGGGGCCCCACAGGCGCACGTGCCGGCCCTGCTGGTGCAGGTGCAGTCCCAGGGCCGTGCCCCAACCGCCATCGCCGATGATGGTTATATTTTGCATGGTCATTTTGATTTCCGGAATTGAAACCGGTTTTCCGTGCCGGCGCGCAAGCGCTGGATGTTAGATTTATGCCGCCAGATGATCACCGCGCCCAGCACGGTCAGCAGCAGCGCCGTCGGCCAGGCCGCCAGGAACCAACCGGCGCCGGCCGCTGCGCCGACGGCGGCGATGGAAGCCACGGATACATAGCGCGTGGCCAGGAACACCAGCAGCCAGGTCAGCAAGCCCGCGCCGATGGCGGCGGGCGCCAACGCCAGGAGCGCGCCCGCGCTGGTGGCGACGCCCTTGCCGCCTTTAAACTTCAGGTAAATCGGCCAGTTATGGCCGGCTACCGCCAGGCCGGCGCAGGCTATCGCCAGGCCGGCGATGGAAATATTCTCCGGGCTAAAGCGCGCTGCCAGTGCCGGGAAAAAATACGCCGGCAGAAATCCTTTCAGCGCATCGCAGAAGAACGTAAGGATGCCCCAGCCCTTGCCGATGGATCGAAATACGTTGGTGGCCCCGATATTGCCGCTGCCGACCCGGCGGATATCCACGCCGCGGAGCCGGGCGATCAGCCAGCCGAACGGGATGGCGCCGACCAGGTAAGCCGCCAAACCGGTGAAGATATACCAGAGCGCAATATATTGCATTGTCGTCATAAGCGTAAACGGCGTCAAATGCGGCCGTATTTGTAAGTAGTGTATCGCAATGGAGGAGTATTTCAAAGCAAAATACGCGTCCTTGCGGATGTTCGGGAGGGCCTGGGTGGGGCGGGCTCCATCCGGCAAGGCAGGCGGAACGCCTGCACATCCGGATGTAGTGGCGCCACTGCGTGGCGCATTTCCGGATGCCGCACGCAGTGCGGCTACTACAGAAGAAGGGATCGGATCCGGATGTAGTGGCGCCACTGCGTGGCGCATTCCGGATGCCGAACACCGTTCGGCTACTACAGAAGAGGGGAGCCGGGTGCCGCACACAGTGCGGCCGCTACGGAAGAAGGGAAACTGGCGACACTGGAGCGCTTGTGCGCTGACGCCGCTGTAATGACGGCTACACCACGCCCTGATCGAGCATGGCGTTGGCGACTTTCCTGAAGCCGGCGATATTGGCGCCCTTGACGTAGTCCACCCAGCCGTCGTCCGCCCTGCCGTATTGCACGCAAGCGGCGTGGATGGCGCGCATGATTTCCTGAAGCCGGCGGTCAACCTCATCGCGCGGCCAGGACAAATGCATGGCATTTTGCGACATTTCCAGTCCGGAAGTCGCCACCCCGCCGGCATTGGCGGCCTTGCCGGGGCCGTACATGATCCTGGCGGCCAAAAATACATCCACGCCCTCGGCGGAGGTAGGCATGTTGGCGCCTTCGCACACGCACACGCAGCCCTGTTTGACCAGCGTCCGCGCGTCATCTGCCGTGATTTCGTTCTGGGTGGCGCAAGGGAAGGCCAGTTGGCAGGGGATGCGCCAGGGCGTTTGACCGGCCAGGAATTGGGCGCGGGGAAATTTTTGCGCGTATTCCGCCGCGCGCCCGCGCCGGATATTCTTCAATTCGATCAGCCAGGCCAGTTTCTCCCCGTCAATGCCGTCCGGATCGTAAATCGTGCCGGCCGAATCGGAGATGGTCAACACCCTGGCGCCGTTTTGCAGAAGCTTTTCGATGGTATATTGCGCCACATTGCCGGAACCGGAAACCAGCGCGGTTTTGCCGGCGAGTTGTTCGTGGCGGAGCGCGAGCATTTCCGCGGCGAAATACACCAGGCCGTAGCCGGTGGCTTCCTTGCGGACCAGCGAACCGCCCCAGCCCAGGCCCTTGCCGGTCAGCACGCCGCTGAAATCGCGGGTGAGTTTCTTGTACTGGCCGAACAGGTAGCCGATTTCGCGGGCGCCCACGCCGATGTCGCCGGCCGGGACGTCGGTATTGGGTCCGAGGTGGCGGAAAAGTTCGTTCATGAACGACTGGCAGAACCGCATCACTTCGCCGTCGCTCTTGCCGTGCGGGTCGAAATCGGCGCCGCCTTTGCCGCCGCCCATGGGGAGGGTGGTGAGCGAATTTTTAAAGGTCTGTTCGAATGCCAGGAATTTCAGGATGCTCAGGTTGACCGAAGCGTGGAAGCGCAAGCCGCCCTTGTAGGGGCCGAGGGCGGAGTTCATTTCCACGCGGAAACCGCGGTTGATTTGCACCGCGCCCTGGTCGTCCACCCACGGCACGCGGAACATAATGACGCGTTCGGGTTCGACCAGGCGTTCGAGGATTTTTTCCGCCTTGTAAGCGGGGGTGGCCTCGACGATCGGCATGATGCTGCCCAGCACTTCGCGCAGGGCCTGGAGAAATTCCGGCTCGCCGGGATTGCGGGCCCGGATCTGCTCCATGAAGGCATGGATGGAGTCGCGCATATGCAATCAGCGCTGAACGCGGGCATTGCCTTTCCAGATGCTCCAGACCTGGTCTTCGTCGGCCGGCTGGGCGTAATCGGTCAGGTGCGTGGTGGCCAGCGCGCCGCAAGCCCATGCGAATTGAATCCACTGCTCCGGCTCCCATCCCTTGAGAATTGCGTAGAGCATCCCGCCGACGAATCCATCGCCGCCGCCGATCCGGTCCAGGACGGTGATCTCGCGCGGCTCGACCACATTCCAGGCCGATCCGGCGGACATGATGGCGCCCCAGAGATGGCGGTTGGCGTTCACCACCTCGCGCAGCGTCGTGCCGAAGGCCGATGCGTTGGGATAGGCCTTTTTGACTCGCTCGATCATGCCCTTGAATCCGTCAATCTTGGCCGCCAGCCCCTTGCCGCCGGCTTCGGGGCCTTCAATCCCAAGGCAAAGCTGAAAATCTTCCTCGTTGCCGACCAGGAAATCGGCCACGCCGGCGATTTCCGCGAAGATGCGGCGCAGTTCCGTCTCGCGCCCTTTCCAGAAGGTGGCCCGGTAATTCAAATCGAAGGCAATCCGCGTGCTGTATTTTTTCGCCGCGCGCGCCAACTCCAGGCAGAAATTGCCCGTCTCCGGCGAAAGCGCGGCGATCAGGCCGGAGAGATGCACGATTTGCACGCCTTCCTGTCCGAAAATCCGGTCCAAATCGAAATCCTTGACGTTCAAGGTCCGGCCGACTTCGCCGGCGCGGTCGTTATGCACGCGCGGTCCGCGCGAACCGTAACCGCTGTCGGCAATGTTGAATTGGTGGCGGTAACCCCAGGGACCGCCCTGGGGGACTTCCGGCCCCTCGTAGGACATATGGCGGCCGGCCAGGTTATCCTTGATGAACCGGGCGATCGGGCTGTCCTTGACGAAGGTGGTCAGCACCTTGACCGGCAGACCGAGGTAGGCGGCCACGCTGGCTACGTTGGTTTCCGCGCTGGTGGCCTGCATGTGGAAGGTGTCGCTGCAATGCACCGGCTGCCCGTTGACGGGCGTGATGCGCACCCCCATGCTGGTGGGCACGAGCAGGGCGGTGGCGCAGTTGGAACGCAATTCGATTTTTTTAGTGGACATATCGATCCTTTCGCAATGGGTAATAAGTTGAAATCAACTTATATCATTTAATAATGCCATAAGCAAGCCCGATATATGCCGCGCCGGCGTCGGGCTTCCGTTGTTCCAGCGGAATTCGCCTTGCTGAACAAAAGGATTATGTTAGTTTGGACCGCGCACGGCATATCCCCCGGGAAAGGCCGGCAGACGGCCGGCAAATTACAGGCGGAGTTGTACCATAGGCATTGCACAGGATAGACGACCATATTTATGACCACCAACACAACGGAACAGAAAACGCCGCCGGTGCCGGCCGACCACCCGCGCGGCGCCATACATGAGCTTTTGCGCCGCGGCGACCGGGAAGCCGCCGAACTTTTCCAGCGGCTGGTGCGTGAGCGCCGGCATGATCCGGCCGGCCTGCGCCGGATGCGGATTCTGTTTCAGGAACAGTCTTTTGAAACCGTGGCGAAGCCGGCGGAGGAATTGTTCGACATCCGGACTGCAACACCGGAATTTCCGGAATATGCGCCGATCGTCAATTCGGAAATTTGCGCCGGCTGCGGAGAGCAATTCATGGGGACCAAGCGCGCGGCCGGCCGGGATGCGCCCACTTGTTTGACCTGCGCCCAGGCCGATTGCCTGGCAGTGCTGGGCCGCGGCATCTGCGTGCTGCGCGGCGGGGGATACCCCCCCCGCGACCTGATGGACTCCCGGCGGCTTGACGCATGACCCAGCGGTTAACCCCGGTCATCCACCGTGATCATTGCGCAATCGTCACGGCGCAGGGCCAGGCGCAGCCGCACACAACCCGGCCGGGCGGACATAACTTCGATGGCGCAGTCGCATTGAATGCGGTCCGGTTTAACCCGCGGCAATCGGATGGTGATTTCCGGCTGGATAGCGCCGCCTTCCGCCGGGTGGCTGTCTTCCGCCACCACGATTCGCGCCAGGCCTTGCGCGTCCCGGAACCCGATCAACTTCCCGGCCGTGGTTGCCGCCTCCGGGGCGCCCGCGTACCGCATGGCCAATGCCATGGCCCGGTTGGCCAGCCGGCTCAGACTGGCCTTGCCGTAGCTGATGACGGCGTCGCCTGCTTCGCGCCGGATGACCGTCGGCGGGATGGTCCACAGCGCTGTGCGCCCCCAGCGTGTCCGGTGAATCGCCAAAGCCGGCGCCCGGACGCGCCCGCGCCCGTCCACGCCCTCCAGCACGGCCTGCGCCCCGCGGCACTGGTAGGCTGCGCGGCACAGTGGATGATCGAACTCTTCCGATGCTCCGGCCAGTTCCCGCCAGGGCGCCTGACGCGCCATGGCGCGCGCAGTCCGGATGCCGCGGAGCGTCACCGGCTTTTTCCGCGGAACGACGCCGAACAAATCTTCCAGGCCGGGCACTGATTCAAAAGCCACCAGGGCAATGCCCCGGGCATGCGCCCGACGGATCATGGCGCGGTCGGCATCGCTCAGGCCGAGCAGCGGCGGCAATACGAGGGTATGGACATCCGCTGGTGATAAACGGCCCAGCATCTCGAAAGCCGCCAGAAATCCGGCGCATTGCCCGTCCAGGCGCGCCTGTTCGTAGGCGTAGGCGACGCATTCCTCGGCGGTGTTGTAAATGTCGCCGAAAAACACCGGGCCCTTGCCGTCCTGGTAATAACGGTCAGGGTAGCGTTCCAGGGTGTCGGTATGCGCCAGGCAGGCTTGCCGGCTGTAAACGAATGCGGCGGTGCGCAATGGTTTTTTGGGGCGCACCCGCCGGATGACCGACCAGGCCGAAAGAAACTCGGCGAAATGGTCCCGATCCCAATGCTTGGGCTGGAACCCATTGTCATTCCAGAATTCGAATCCCCGGCGGCCAAACCACGCGGCGGCATAGGCATACTCAAAAAAACATTTCCGGAAACTGATGGCGGGCGGCCGGTTCCGGGCGTTGGGCGGGCTGCCCAGCAATACATGAAAATCGGCGGGAATACCGGTTAACCCATACACTTCCGGATAGAGCCGCAATTCCGGCGCTTCCAGTTTCATGGCGGCGAGTTGAAACACATCGCGCTGGAGGGGGTAGCCGCACACCCGGGAATAACTTTCGAACCGCAGCGGACCGTCAAGATAACGCGTCCAGCCGCTCCGCAGATCGCGGCCCATGTAGTGCGCAAACCAGGCGGACTTGTACACCGACCCGTAAGGCGGATACGGCCCGAACCAGCCCCAGCGTCCCTGGAACCCCAGAGCTTGCAGCCGGGCGCGCGCGCGCGGCATGTAAACCCGGGCGTACCACCGGTTGAAAAATTTCAGCCAGGATTTCCAATGGTTTTCAACCAGTTCGACAAATTGTGCTTTGGTAATCGCCCCGGCGGCGTGGATGTCATCATATTGCAGGCGGCGGCTGCCGCAGGCGGCGAAAGCCGGGCTTTGCAGAAACTGCAAAAACGCGTCGAAAACACTTGCGCCTGGTTGCCCGCCCGCCGGCCGGCGGTAGGCGGTTGGGTGCCACAAATCCAGCCGGCGCATCAAGGCGCCGGGATACAAGATGTCGGCATGGCGGATCAGCCGGGCGTGATTTTCCGGATCGCCATGGGGTTGAGAGAGCCGCAGCCACCATTGCCGGCGGTACAGATGCACCAGGTCCCAGGTACGGTTTTTCCCCGCAAAGGACAAGCGGAATCCGTTGTGCGAAACGTAATGCCCTTCATCCACCGCGCGCCCCATCCACGGATCGAAGACATCGGCCGCGGAAACGAAATCGCTGGATTCGTAAAACAACAGTTCGGGCAGGCCGGAAATCAGCGGCGGCGCGGGCGCTCGGGGGTCGCGGGACAGCACTTCAAAGGCGCGGCGGACTTCCGCCATTACACGTGTGCCCTCGCGCAGCCGGGCGGCGACATGGTAAACTCCCGGCGGCAGACGGCCGGGCGACCATGCCGGTCCGGTCAACGACGCAGCGCCTAATCCGTGCCGCCACCGCCGCGCCGCGGGATCGGGCGCCGGCTGCAGGGGGCGTGCAACCGCCGGCTGCAGCGGTTGGCGGAAAACGTCTTCCAGCGTCCATTCCACCCGCAGGTCGCGCGCGCGGCATTCCGGCCGGCGATGCCGCGCCGCGATGTGGAAACGCACCCGTTCGTCTTCCATGAAATAATGGTTGGCCCTGGCAAACGCCATGGCCGCGGCTTTCCGCCGCGTGTGCGCCGGGATCATCCGGCATATCATCTTGTCAGGCGGCGAACCAATCTCGAGCAGGACATCATTTGCCTTCAAAGGCGCGCCGGAAGCGATGATCCGGCCGCGCGTCGGATCAATCCAGGCTTCAGTCGGCCCGCCTTTCATCCAGTTGCGTTCCTCGGCTTCGTAATATTCGTAGCCGACAAACACGTTGACCCGGGGCGGCAATGCGGGCAAACGCACAATTCGTTCCAGGGGGCATTCGATATCCGACGGCGGCAGCCCGGTGGCCCGGCGATCCCAGTGCTCCTTCAGGCCGACCGATCCGCGGAACAGGTAATGGGTGCCGAGGTCGCCGCCGCCCGGCTGTTCCAGACGCAGATATGGGTTGATCAGGCATTCGTTCTGCCAGCGCATGCCGCCCGGGGCGCGCCCGCGCAGCAGCGCCGGGTCATCGCGCTTGGCCGGGCCGCCGGTCAGCCGCGCCGTGATCTGGATGTGGTTGGCGTAAGCCGCCGCCGTCAGTTCGTAAAAAAACGGCGAAACAATTCCGTTATGCTCCACGGGGAATTTGATGCGCAGGGGTTTCCATAATCCTGACGGCGCCGGCGCGCGGGATGTTGTCAGGTGGATGTGCCGCAGCCAGAACGGGCCGCGCGCGCCATTTTCCGTGGGGCGGTCGCGGTCGAACCCGATCTGACCGGCGCCGGGCAGCCGGGGATTCCGGGCCCGAAACCCGGCCACGGGGGAACCATTATGCAACACCCGGAAAATATCGCCCCGGACTTCCAGCCTGATTTCCGTCCATTCGGCTACGGGATATTGAGCCGGATCGGAGGCCGATGCCAGCACGCGGTCCCCGGCGGGATCGCAGACGCCCAAAACCGTCGCACCGCCCGCGCCGGACCATTGCCGTTTGATGCAATATCCCGTTTGCCGCCGGGAATCATACCGGAAAAAGACATAACAGCCGGCGGCCGCCGCCCCGGCATCGCCGCGGCATTGCAATGACAGGGTAAAATCCCGCAGAGGCGGCGTCAGGAGCAGGTGCTTGTTGCCCCGGCAGAGGATGTGATAAGCGCCGTTTTCCACCCGGCCGTGCAGGTGCGTCCGGTCAGTATGCCGTTCCACCAGCAAATCGCAAGGATGTTCGCCCTGCCCATAAAAAAGAAAGTCATCCGTAAAAGTATACGAGGAATTCGTGGGCATATGGCTACGGGGTCAGATACCTGAATCCGTGACGGGCTTTGCCCGTCACGCTAATTTTTCCGGAATTGTGTTTTGCAATCAGCCATCGCCGGATTTTCAATGGCCCATTTCTAAATTCTCCGTCACCAACACATTTTTCTCACGTTTTTGCCAAATTACCACATCCTTCGAGTAAGTCAACTGATTATTTTGCCTTTTTGGGCCTGGTTCATTTTCGGGTAACACTTTTCCGGTAAAATCGTCCGGTGTTTCCCGCAAAATCACCATTCGTTTATGCGGGTTGTTCAGGCTGTGGACTGCCAAGCTCCGCCGGGAGCGCTGCCGCCATTCCCCCGAACCCCCGCGTTTCTCCAACCTGTTTTTTTGAAAGACAATTCCCCCAAAAAACTGGCGTAAGAATAGCCGCATTGGACGTCCGCTGTCAAGTAAAAAAAACGCGGAAAACCGGGGGGGGGTAATTCGTTGATATTCAATCGGTTACGACAAGAAGAAAAATTTAATATTTTTTTAGAAAAATGTTGACGCCGCGGCGTTTTTTTTGTATCTTGTGTCTTGTTGTAATAATCTAATCAGAAAGGAGTTGCCCCATGTCCGCTACACGCATCGCCGAATCGAAACCAAAATCCCGCGCCATGGCGCTGGCATCCTGCCAGGGCCTTATCAAAGCCTCGCTTTGCAAAACCCGTGTCCAGTGCGGCAAACCCACATGCCGCTGCGCTAAAAATTCTCGGTTCCGCCATACCGCTTTGACTTTCACCTACAAGCACAAAGGCCGGAGCATGGGGCTGCACGTGCCGAAAAGCATGGAAGCGGAAGCCCGCCGGGCGGCGGAGGATTATCGGAAGTTGAAAAAACTTGTTCAGAGGATTTCAGATTCCAATCTGAAAAAGTTCCGTCGCGGAATTGCCGTGAAAACTAAATCGCGCCAACGGCGCAAATCACACGCTTGAGGAGACATGCCCATGTTGACTGCGTCAAGAGATTGTCCGTCTTCCGCAAAAAATCTGCCGCCGCGCGCGCGCCAGGCATTGGCTGTCGCGGCGTTGTCGCGGAAAACACCGGTCTCACGGCTGGCCGCCGCCAGCGGTGTCAGCCGGAAGTTTGTGTATCGGCAATCGGCAAAAGCGAACAATATTTTAGACCAAGCGTTCGACGACAAATTCCCCGACGAGGAGGTCTTGTTTTATCTGCCGGTGACAAAGGCATGGCTCCGTAAAGCCGTTCTCGGTCTGGTTTTAATCTGTCACAGCTCATTCCGGGGCGTGGTGGAGTTCATGCGCGACCTGCTGGACTTCGATATTTCCATTGGCTCCGTGCATAACACGCTTATGGATGCCGTTGGCAAAGCTAAAACCGTTAACGCCAACGAGCGTTTGGAGTCTGTCAGAGTCGGCGCCCATGATGAAATATTCCAGGCGCGGCAGCCGGTATTGGTCGGCGCGGACGCTGATTCCACATATTGCTATCTTTTGAGTCTGGAAAACTCGCGCGATGGCGACACATGGGCATTGCGGCTGATGGAGCTCGGCGACAAAGGCCTTCAGCCGGATTACACTGTTGCCGACGGCGGCTTGGGACTCCGAGCCGGGCAAACGCTGGCATGGCCGGATATTCCATGCCGGGGAGATGTGTTTCACGCACTCTTGGATATGGGGCGACTGACGGTATATCTGGAGAATCGCGCATTCGGCGCAATGTCGGCTCTCGAAAAAACGGAGGCAAAAATGACCAAAGCAAAAAGAAAAGGCAATGGCAACAAATACTCGAAACGTCTCGCCGTGGCCGGTCAGGCCGAAGCCGCGGCTATCAATCTGGCCGATGATATAAGCACCTTGGCCGGATGGCTGCGCAACGATATTCTTTCTCTGGCGGGCGGCAACGTTGACACCCGCCGGCAACTGTTGGATTTCGTGATTGAATCGTTGCGGCAAAGAGAACATCTGCGTCCGCACAGAATCCAGCCGGTGCGTGTCATGTTGGAAAACCAACGCGACCTGCTCCTGGCCTTTGCGCAGGAAATAGACGATAGGCTCATTGCATCCGCCAACGAACTCAACTTGGATCCATCCGATATGCGCCGGCTCTTTAATCAGCGCATCAAGGAACGCGCGTCCGACCAGGACCACATTGCTGATGATATTCCGTGTGAACAATCAGATGAACAATCAGGCGCCGCGGAGCAAAGCGTCCGGAAAATCATCGCCGGCGTTGTCCGCGCCAGCTCCATTATTGAGAACATCAACAGCCGTCTCCGGCGCTACTTTTTCCTGCGCCGCCAGATCGGAAACGGCTATCTGGACCTACTCCGTTTCTTCTTCAACCATCGGCGATTCCTGCGCAGTGAACATCCCGAGCGCGTTGATAAAAGTCCCGCCGAATTACTATCCGGCAAAACTCATCCGCACTGGCTGGAATTGCTGGGGTTTGAAATGTTCAAGCGCGCGGCTTGAACGACCATAATCCCGCCCAAGTCCGATCAAATTCTTGCGCATTCATGCGTGACAGGCGTATACTGCCTTCTGTTACCCAAAAAGGCATGTTTTTGAACCATGCCAAAAAACGGCATAAAACCGCTTTGCATATTTCCGGCATCCCCCTGAACGACCTGCCGCGGGAGGCGGTCATCATCAAACTGGCGTTTGACGATCGGCCGGCGGTGGCGGCGGAATATCTTTTCCATGGAGGCGTGTGATGAATCATCGCGAACGATTTCTGGCAACAGTGGAACGGCGGCCGGTGGACCGCCCCGCCGCCTGGCTGGGGTTGCCGGTGCCGGATGCCCTGCCGGCCTTGCTGCGATATTTCAAAGTCAAGGATATCGTCGAACTCAAGGCGGCGCTGGATGACGATGTTTTCCCGGTGGAAGTCCCTTACCGCCACCCGCCGGCCAACCACATCGCCTGCGCCTTCGATTTCGCCAAGGCGGCGCCCGGCGCCGGCACGACCGCGGAGCGCACCCTGACCGCCCGCGGCTGCTTCGCCGACTCCGCCGATCCGGCGGACATCCGCAATTTCGACTGGCCCGATCCGGAAAAACACATTGACTCCGACGCCTGCCGGCGCGCCCTGGACGAGGTCCCCGCTGGCTACGCCACGCTGGGCATGCTCTGGTCCGCGCATTTCCAGGACGCCTGCGCGGCCTTCGGCATGGAGGAGGCCTTCGTCAAGATGCTGACCGCGCCGGCGGTGTACCGGGCGGTGATTGACCGCATCACGGATTTTTACCTCGCGGCCAACGAAATATTTTACCGGGCCGCCGCGGACCGCCTGGACGCCGTGCTGATCGGCAACGATTTTGGCACGCAACGCGGGCTGATGGTGGCGCCGGACCAGTTGCGCGAGTTCGTCTTCCCCGGCACGGGCAAGCTAGTGGCGCAGGCCAAAAGTTACGGTTTGAAAGTCATCCACCATTCCTGCGGCGCGATGCGCCCGGTGATTCCCGACCTGATCCGGCTGGGCGTGGACGCCATCCATCCCATGCAGGCGCTGGCGGCGGACATGCAGCCGGAAAAGCTCGCGCGCGAATTCGGCGGCCAGGTGGCCTTCTGCGGCGGCGTGGACGTCCAGGAACTGCTGGTGCATGCCCAGCCGGCGGCCGTCAAGGCGGCAGTGCGCAAGCTGCGGAAACTGTTCCCCACCGGGCTGGTGTTCTCGCCCAGCCATGAGGCTATTTTGCCCGACGTCCGGCCGGCCAACCTGGCCGCCATGTTCGCCGCGCTTTAGCCGGCGGCGGCGCCGGCGCCGCGCGCCTGCGCCGCGGTTTCCAGGAGGTGCATCAGGCGCACCGCCGGCGGATGACGGTCAATGGGCTGGAGCTGGCGGCGGGCCCAGGCCAGCGTGTCCCCGGCCATCGCGGCATCGGCATGCGGATTCTTCATCCGCATCCAGGCGAGCAAGCCGGCCGCCAGCCGCTCGACAATCAAGGCCGAACGGGCCAGGCCGGGGTCCGCGGCCAGCGCGGCGGCGCGGCGGGCGAACGACCGGCATTGCTGCAGCATGAGCCGCGCGGCATCCCGGCCTTCCTCGATTTCATCCAGCGGCTGCCCGCCGGTCAACAGCTCCAGACAGGCGTGGTATGTCACGTTATTGACGGCGCGCGTCAACCACGTCCCGGCGCCGGGCCGATCCCCCGCGGCCGCGGGAGCCGGGGGCAGGTTTGAAAAGACCAGCTCTGCCAGCGTCTCGCCGAAGACCCGGTTCCCTTCCAAGGTCAAATGCACGCCATCCGGACGGATGAGCCTGACCCATGCCTCCGGGTCCCGCGCCAGCCTGGCGTGAAAATCGGCGAACCGGTCATGCAGCGGGATTTTCCCGGCAGCCGCCGTCGCGCGGATGAAGGTATGCGCAAACTTTTCCAGGTGGGCTTCGAGGCCGCCGCCGCGGAGGATGTCTTCGCGGTCCCGCCACGCATGCCGGGCAGGATCCAGGCCGGGAAGCGTCTCGAGCACGCAGGCCGCCCGCGCCTGCGCGCGGATCGTGTCCAGTACGGCGGCATAGGCCGACATGAACGCTTCCCGGCTGGGCGCCCGGCCGGCGTCGTTGCCGCCGAAATTAACGACAACGACATCCGGCGCATAGGCCAGCACATCGCGCGCGATGCGCGCCAGCCCTTCCGCGGCGGTATTGCCGCCTTCGCCGCAAGCGGCCACATCCGCCACCCAGTCATCGCCCAGCCGCGCTTGCAGGCCGGCTTCCAGGAAATCCGCGTAGCGTTTGCCGTAGGGCGCGCGGCTGGACCACGTCATCGAATCCCCGAACAGCACCACTTCCAAAAACTTTTTTGCCATAACATCACTCGATTCTCTTTCAAAAGTGTTCAGTGTTCGGCGCCTGCAATTTTACCGCAATGCAAAACATTGATCTTGAAATCAGATTGGTATCCGAACGAACACCCCGCTGACCGGCAGCAGATTCACCACGGAGACAAGGAGGCACAGAGAAGCCCCGTCTACCCCATACTCCTCCCTTGCTCCAGTGGAGGCGTTGCGCGAATTTGGCACAGGGCGATCATGCCATCCTGGCCTGAATGGATTAGATACAATGATCGCCCTGCGCCAAATTCGCGAACACTCGTTCTGGGAGAGTACCGGAGCATGGCATAAAACGCGCCATACCTTTCCTCTCCGTGCCTCAGTGCCTCCGTGGTGAATTCCCCGTTCAATCCACATATTCTGGCGAGGAACCATCATTCTGAATTCTGACTTCTGAGTCCTGCATTCATTCAAAACATGAGTTTTGAAATTTACATCGCTCGCATCGGCGTTTTAAAAACAGCCTGCGCCCGCGCGGAGCGGCGTTCAGGTGGACGCCAGGTCCGGCGGCAACATGTCCTTGAGTTCCACCCACGCGCCGCCGGGCACGCGGTAGGCGGCGCAGCCGATCAATTCCGCCAGAAACGCCTGCTCCACCGTGGTGAAGGGTTGGGCGGCGCCATCCATCACGTCGCAAAAATGCCGCACGACGGCGGGCGCGCCGTTATAATGAATCCGCTTGCCATAATCGAACCGGAATTCCTGGATGCGTCCCCGCGCTTCATGATAACGCGGCGTCAAGACAATGCGGCCGTCCACCGGCCCGTCCACCTGGGTGAAAATGATCCGCAGGCTGGCCTCCGTGCCGATCACCTGGTACTCCCGGCTGGTCAGGCCGCGGGTAAAAAAGCAATGCGAATAGACGCCGTAAGCGTTCTGATCCATCTGGATGGTGCAGGTTTCGTTGTCCGGCACGTCCACCGCCCTGGCGAAAACGCAGAGATCGTCCGTCGAGGCCACATCGCGCAACCCGCCGCGGCTGGAAGCGCCCCGGGCGCTGTATTCCGGGCAAGTCAAACGTTCCGCGCATTCGCAGCAGCGCAGGGTGTCGGGCTTGTCGCCCCCGTAGGCCTGCTGGAAACTCAGGGCCGAGACGCGCAGCGGCCGGCGGTCCATCAGGAACAGCATGACATCCAGGTCGTGCGTCGCTTTCTCGATCAACTGGCCGCCGCCAGTCTGCATGTTGCGCCGGAAATTATGGAACATGCCGCCGCCGATGGTCTGGGTGAAGTTTGCCGAGCAGACGCGCCCCAGCGCCCCGTTGGCAATCAATTCCCGCGCCTGGCGCACGATCGGGGCATAGCGCATCACATGATGCACCATGATCGGCGCCGGGTAGCGCCGCGCGAACCGCAACACTTCGCAAATCTTTTCGAACGTCGAATCGAGCGGCTTCTCCAACAGCAACGGGATGGCGGACGCGCCCAGGTCGCGCAGATTGTCCAGGTGGCAATGGTTGGGCGAAGCGATGATCAGGCCGTCCGGCCGTTCCCTGGCCAGCATGGCCTTGACCGAGTCGTAACGCGCCGGCTGGCAGCCGGTCCACTCGCAGCCTTCCGCATAGCGCGTGTCATCCGGCTCCACTACCGCCTGCAGCCGGACGCAGCCGCGGCTTAACTCGGCAAAGTCCTTGCCATGCCGTTTGCCCATTTCTCCGAACCCAACGATTGCGATTTTTCTGGTCATTTTCCCTCAATGCCGCGGGCCCGGCGCCCGGGCCGGTCCTGGCCCAATTGGTTGATTATTGTGCAACATTGCACAAACCGGAAAATCTAGCACAGCCGCCGCCCAAGTCAAGGATTTGTTGGGGCAGACGATGCTTGACACGGCTGCGTCATTCTTACGGCTCACCAGGGACGGTTCGCCCCACCTTGCATGCCGGGTGTTCGGCCGGTAGGGCGAACCCTCCGGGTGAGCCGGGCTGTTTCTGTGTGTGGCCGCTCCACGTTGCACTTAATCGCAGATGCGCCCGATGCTTGACACGGCTGCGTCATTCTTACGGCTCACCAGGGACGGTTCGCCCCACCTCAGGCAGCTATGGCCAAAATGGTAGGGCGATGTCTCAGGCCGAGCCCGCCATGAGCCCTGCCGAATGGCCGTCTTTTCCGAGAATGACACAGCCGTAAGATGCTTGACAATCGGCAACGGCGGCTTATGTTATTTGCATGTCGGCTGTCTCCCAAACCGCAATCGCGCAATTCGTCCGCGCCTGCCGCACGGCGGGCCGGCGCGGCCTGGTGCGGGCCAGCAGCGGCAACCTGTCCCTGCGGATTCCCGGCGGACGCATGCTGGTCACCGCTTCGCGCAGTTGGCTGGGCAACCTGACGCCCGCCGACGTGGCGGTCTGCCGCATCGCCGACGGCGCGCGGCTGGCGGGCAAAAAAGCATCCGTCGAGACGGGATTCCACGCGGGCATACTCCGGGCGCGGCCGGACGTGAACGTAGTGCTGCATTTTCAGGCGCCCTGCGCCACAACGCTGGCCTGCCGGCGGCGGGGCGCGGTCAATTTTTTTGTGATCCCCGAAATCCCGTTTTACATTGGGCCGGTGGCCACGGTTCCCTACCTGCCGCCCGGCTCGGACGAACTGGCCCGGGCGGTGATCGCGGCCATGCGCCGCCATGACCTGGTCCTGCTCGCCAATCACGGCCAGGTGACGGTTGCGCGCGACCTGGATCATGCCATCCAGAACGCCGAGTTTTTCGAACTGGCCTGCGAGATCATTCTCCGCGGCGGCAAACAAGTCCGGCCGCTGCCCGCAAAGGCGGCACAGGCGCTGCGGGCGGCCCGCCGCGCGGCCGGCTGCTAGGACCGGGGAAAGATTCTCTCACGAAGCCGCAAAGGCACCAAGACGGCTGCAAACCCACCCGAATGATTGATGGGCAATGATAGACCTGCCTGCGTGACTTTGTGAAAGAAAACTAGATGTTTTCGCGCCGCGAAAATAAGGTTCGCCATCGGCGAACAGCCTCTTCCTGGAGCCGGGACGCCCCCGTCCCGGTCTGCGGCCGGGGTGAGGGCACCCCGGCTCCAAGGGAAACGTTTGTACAATTTCAGGTTAGATTTTTGCGCAAGAGACTAATCGAACAAGCGCCTGCCAATGACCAAATGCGCGCTGGCATGCGGGGCCAAGGCCAGGCCGAGGCGCAAATAATCGGCATGCTTTTCCACCAGGCTCCAGGCGCAATCACACTGGACATCGGCCGGATTCAGACCCGGCCGCCGGATGGTCAGCACCGGCCGGATCGCCGCCGCGGGCGCCGGATGGGCGTCTTCCATGACGATGACATTGATCCGCCCCTGCCGGTCGTAGAAGGCGATCACCTTGCCCGCGGTGGTCTCCGCCGCCGGGCGCCCGGTCCAGCGCAGCGCCAACGCCATGGCGCGGTTCATCAGGCAACTGCGGCTTTCCTTGCCATAAGAGACCAGGGTTTTCAAATCCAGGCGCTTGACCATGGTGGGCGGAATCGTGAAGAACGCCGTCCGGCCCCACTTGGTCTGCCGGCATACCAGCGCGGCCGCCAGTTTTTTACCGCCGGCATCCAAACCGTCAATTATCGCCGCGGCCGTTGCGGCATCGTAAGCCGCCCGACAATTGGGCGTTTCGCAGGTTTCGATCCCATCGGGCAAGCCGCGCCATTCGCCGCCGCGGCCGGCCGCCGGCCGCACGGCATGCAGTTGGCGCGGTTGCGCGAGACGCCGGACGCCGAACAGGTCGGCCAACCCGCCGGCTTCTTCAAACCCCACCAGGGCGACGCCGCGTTCGTGCAGGCGCCGGACAGCCGCCTGGACATCCGCGGAGACGCCGGTCAGCGGCGGCAACACCAGGGTATGGAGATCGGCCGGATCGAGTTTATCAACCGCCGCCAAATCCGCCACGAACCCGGCCTGCTGGCCGTCCAGACGCGCCTGTTCGTAGGCGAATGCCGGATTTTCCTCGGCCGTGTTGACGACATCGTGATACTCAAGCTTCAACTCAAAGTCGGGATTGATCCGGGTTTCGGTGAAAATATCCGGATGCGCCAGGCAGGCCTCCCGGCTGACGGCAAAAGCCGCCGTCCGCAGCGGTTTGGCCGGCGGGTGTTTTTTGATCACGCGCCAGGAGCGGAGCATCTCGTTGTAATGCTCGCTGTTCCACGCCATGGCCTGAAAGCCGGCGTCATCCCAGTAATGGAATCCGCGCGCATCGAACCACGCCGCGGCGAAGGCGTATTCAAAGAACGTTTTGCGGAAGAAGGCCGGCGGCGTGTGCGAATGGGCATAGGGCGGGATGCCGTAAACCGGCCGCAAATCGCTGGCGCAGCCGTTCACGCCGTAAACTTCCGGATACTGCTTCAGGGCGGGCGCCTCCAGTTTCAGTGCTATGAGCATAAACACGGCGCGCTGGAGCGGGTAACCGCACATGTAGGGATAATCCTCCAGCAGCATCGGGCCGTTGTAAAACCGCTCCAGCCGGTTGCGCGGATCGCGGCCGGTATACCGCGCGAAATACGCGCCCTTGTAAGCCGAACCGTAGGGCGGGTAAATGCTGTAATTCACCCATTCCGCCCGGGGATTGACCGCGCGCAGGCGCGCATGCATGGCCGGTATATGCGCGGTAATCATCCATTGATTGAAAAATTCCACCCAGGCTTTCCAATGCCGGGTCAGCAATTCGCGATACATCGCGATGCTTAATTTGCCGTCTTTTTCAATGGCCGCCGCGTCCAGGCAAGTGCCCGCCGCATCCATTTGAAAGGCCGGACTTCTCAAAAATTTCAGCAACGCCTCCAAAACCACCTGGTCGTAACCGCCGTGCCACAAATCATGCCGCTGGTTCCAATAGATGCGGTCGGCATGCGGCAGGACATCGGCATTCTCTTCCGGAGCCTTTTTCGGCGTCATGCGGCTGTGGAGTTCCACCACCCACTTGCGCCGGTAAAGATGCACGAGGTCCCAAATCCGGTCGCGCCGGGCGGGTAGAATCTGGTGACAGCTATTCGCCAGGTAATGGGCGGCATCCACCCCCCGCCCCACCCACGGATCGAAGGCGCCGGTTTCCGTGGCATAATCCGGTATGTCCGGGATCAAGTCCGGCAGACCGGAGGCCAGCGGCGGGCATTTTTCCGCCGGATCGTCGGACATCACCTCGAACGCGCGGCGGGTCTCGATCAGGATGTCCGCGCCGCGCCGCAATTCCGCGCGGATATGATACACGCCCACTTTTAAACCAGAAAATTTCAGCGGCGCGGATGTCAGGGTTTTAACCCCCATGCGCGCGTGCAGCTTTGCGGCTAATCGGGCGTCAGCGCCCGCGGCGGCCGGGAATGGCGCGGACAGTCCAAGGTTGCGCCGCTCGTTCAGCGGCGTTTGGAAGGCATCCTCCAAAGTCACCTGGAGCGACAAATCCTGATCGCGCAAGGCGGGTTGCCGATGCCGTAATCGCAGCGTAAAGGCGACGGGCTCGGACTCGAAGAAAAAGTGGTTGTTCTGCGCAAACGCCCGCGCCTGCTTCCGGCGTTTTTCGGTCCTGGAAATCATGCCGGCGATTCGCTTGTCCGCCGGCGACAGGATTTCCAGCACGGCCGCGCCGGGCGCCAGGGCCGGCCCGGAATAAATGACGGCGCCGGTCTTGGGGCTGACCAGCATTTCCGACGGTCCGCCGGCCAGCGCCAGGCGGTCTTCCGCCTCGTAATGTTCATACCCCAGCGCCAGCCAGGCGTCCGCCGGCAAGGTTTTCAACCGCAACTCGCGGCGCTCCGGACCCTCCGCATCGCACGGCAGATCGCCCGATGACCGCGGATTCCAATGTTCCTTGAGACCCAGGGCGCCCAGGTGCAGATAGTGCGGCGCCGCCGGGTCGCCGGATTCCACCCGCACATACGGACGGGTTAAGCGCGAGTTGCCGCGCAAGTCCCGGAAATCGCAGACCGACGGCGGCCGCCGCATCGGCCCGCCCTCAAGCGTCACCTCCAATTGCGCGCGCCGCGGACTGCGCCGGGCGCTGACGCGGAACCGCCAGGGATCGGTAATGCCGTTCAAATCGGCCGGTAACTCAAAGACGCGCGCCGGCCAGATTTTCCCGGAGGGTTCCGGCGCGGCAGACAGAATTTGAACCCGCGGGATATCCATCACGTAAAATTGCGGCATATAAGAGCGGTCCAGCGCCATCAAGCCCGGCTGGTCAAACGTTTGCGCCCGATCGGCAAACTGCGCCACGCATTGATCCTGGTGATACAGCTTGAATTTGCCGTCGCCAATGTCCAAACACAACCGGCAATCCTCCGCCACCGGCGCCCGCCGGCCGTCCGGGGCATGTTGCCGGCGATCCAATGTGGTAAAATCCCCGTTGCGGTAGATTCCGAACGCCGTTTGCATGCCGTGTTCGCCCCAATCATGGCTGATGCAATAGCCGGTCCGCTCCCGGGGATCGTAGCGGAAAAAAATCCGCAAGGCGCACCGGGCGCTGTAAAAATCGCTGCGCACGGTCAGTAACAGGCGGCCCGTGCGCAACGGCGGGATCAAGGGCAGGTGCAGATTCCCGGGGAACAGTATCCGCAGGGCGCCGGCGCGAATCTCCGACAGATCGTGAAACAGGTCGGCATGGCGCTCGATCTCCCAGCCGTGCGGCGCGGCGCCGTCGGGCTGCGCGCGGAAATCATCATTAAATA
>JAXGPF010000015.1:0-90795 GCA_040767085.1 Kiritimatiellia bacterium
CAAAATGCGTTTGATAATATTTGCCACGAGCACATCGAATACTATACTCTTCTTTCACTAAAATATCTTCTTGACCAATTTGACCTAGACATCTTAGATATTGAGTTCAATGACACCAATTCCGGAAGTTTCCGGGTAGTCATCTGCAAAAGAGGATTCGGCGGAAAAGACGCGACTATTTTTTTGCGTGACATTGGGCAATACCGCGTACAATCCACACTTGCATATGAAAAGCATCAACATTATGACGAGCCGCATGTGTATCAAGACTACATGGGGCATCTTAACAGGCTCAAAGCGGAAACAATAGAACTACTTTCATCCTTGGCCGGAAAAGGCAAGCGGATTATTGGATATGGCGCCAGCACCAAAGGCAATACGCTGTTGCAATATTACGGAATAACGCCAAAGTTAATTGAAGCCATCGCTGAGCGTCAACCTCAAAAATTCGGATTGCTTACCGCAGGGACTTGGATTCCCATTATCAGCGAAGATGAGATGCGCAAACGCAAGCCGGATTATCTGTTTGTTATGCCATGGCACTTCATGACTGAATTTATCGACCGCGAACGTACATTCTTGCAAAACGGCGGAAAATTTATTGTGCCATTGCCGGCCTTGCAAATAATCAGTTGACACAGCCTTTTATTAATCAATAACTTGAGCCATACGAAAACAAAAATACCATGACAACACGTCCATCAACCGCAAGACGATTTGCCTACTTAACGCGTGAGTGGCTTCATACATATGTATATAAACATGAAAAACGATCACGCACGCCTTTTGGTTTCGACTTGATCTCCGGTAGCTACACCGCTAATCGCGAAATGCTTACTGGCAAATTTGAGCAAGAAGAAGTGTCTGTGGTCAGGGAATTCCTTCAATCATATGACCTTTTTATAGATATTGGCGCGAATATTGGTTTTTATTCATGTATTGCCCTTGGATTGGGAAAGCACGTAATCGCGATTGAACCAAAGCGGAAAAACTTGGATCTTCTATTCCGTAATCTAACCATAAACCATTGGGCAAATGGTCAATGTGAGGTTTATCCTGTTGGTTTTAGCGACAGAACTGGTTTACTCAATCTGTACGGTGCAACCGGAACTGCTGCATCATTGCTCAAAGGTTGGGCCGGTCACTCTGACAGGTATTCAGAAATCGTGCCAATCAATACGCTTGATAACATCATGCGAACTGTTAGCACCGGTCAGAGTATTTTTGTAAAAATTGACGTTGAAGGTGTAGAGCATTCAGTTTTGAGCGGTGCACTTCATACGCTCGATTATCCTGGTCAAATAACTTGGCTTATTGAAATATGCCTTAACGAATACCATCCTAATGGAGATAATCCCAAATACAGAGAAACATTTGATTTGATGTGGCTGCATGACTACAAGGCATATACCGCAGACTCAAGGCGAATACTGGTCAAGGAAGAAGACGTAGATTCTTGGGTTGCCAACAAAAGTTGCGGCCTAAATACCAATAACTTTCTTTTCATCCGTGGCCAACATAAAGTTGGCGTGAAAGACTGACCTTTTTAAATACAAGTCAAACAAGGCAAATTCATCCGCCACTATTACCACAACCTGTAAGGTGTGCGCATTCAAAAGCCTGAAGCCCTTATTAACACGGCTTGATTCGCGCCACAACCAGTCCGTTTGCAAACGGGTAAGGGGAGTGAAACGCTGAACGTCTAACGGTGACCCAGTCGCTTTCTTCCCATTCGTTAATGGAATTGACACGGCGCAGGCACAAACGTTCAACAAATCCGTCACCTTCATCAATCAACCGGTCCAGAGGCTGACTATATCCAACTGGAGCTGTAAAAACCAACGCTCCTTTTGCCGATAATAGACCGCGCAGGTTATGGATGGTTCTGAAAATTTTTCCCGGATCGCGGGGCGACTCGTCCCATCCCACATGTTCTAGTGTTGAAATACTGACAATTATATCGTATTGATCATCACTTGAAAACGTTTCGGCATCTTCTTTAAAATAATGTCCTCGCTTTGAGTCTTCGTATTTATCAACAACAGTGTGTTTAAGTGAATGATCGTAGTGAGACAGAACATTGCCGACTTCCAATGCACGAGCATCCGGATTGCGGTTTAAAACATCCATTATGATGGGTATTTCTACGCGCCTTTCATTCAGCCAGGTTAGGTTATAAAAATGGTCGAAATAAGTATATGTCTTGCCCTGCAGTAGAAACTCCCGCTTGCCGCGCCGCGGGATGTTTAGCATCCAAACAAGCCCGGCTTTTAAATAGAAATACTTATGGCTCATCAAAAAAAAGACCGCTTTAAAAAGTGAAGGCTTTTATCTCTACGCCTTATCTCACATAAAAATGTATGGTTTTGCCTTTTTAAGTTGCCTGCATCAACTGCGCCAACAGTTAACTCCATACTTCCGGTAATAGGCGCAGGTCTGCTCCACGCCGGCCTGTAAATCCGTGACGGAACGTCAGCCAGATCTGTAAATCCCTGAAGAAGCTTGTCAACCACATATTTTCGTTGAATTACGGAAATTATTCCGCAAAAAGTACAAAGGCCGGCGCTTGGTTTCTTCGAACGTCCTCCCGAGATACTGCCCCAGGATGCCGATGCAGATCAACTGCACCCCGCCCATGAAAATCACAGCGGCTATAATGGAGGCCCAGCCTTGTACCAGGCCGCCTTGTCCCTTATAAACTCCAATCATGATTTGCACGACCCAAGCGCCGGCCAGCAGGCAGATCAAAAAGCCAAAGCCCATGGTCCAGCGCAATGGGGCGGCGGAAAAAGACGTGATGGCGTCAAAGGCTAACCGCGCGGATTTCCAGACGGGATATTTGGTAGCGCCGGCATAACGTGAGTCGCGGTCATACAGCACCGCGCCCTGCCGGAACCCGACCCAGCAGGTAAGCCCGCGCATAAACCGGTGCGTTTCGCGCAATTCCTTCACGGCATCCACCGCGCACCGGTCCAGCAACCGGAAATCGCCGGCATTGAGCGGGGCATCCACTTTGGCCATGGCGCGGAATATTTTGTAAAAACCGGCTGCTAAAAATTTTTTCAACCAGGTCTCACCCTGGCGCGACCGGCGCACAGCATAAACGACATCATATCCTTCCCGCCATTTCGCTAATAAATCCGGGATTACTTCCGGCGGATCCTGCAAGTCGGAGTCAAGGATAATCACGGCATTGCCATCGGCATGGTCCAGCCCGGCGGTAATGGCAATTTGATGGCCGAAATTACGCGACAGGAGCAGCGCCTGCACCCGCCGATCGGTTTTTTCCCGCTCCATCAGCCATTCCGCCGAACCATCAGAGCTGCCGTCATCCACGAATAAAATCTGGTAATCGCAGCCCTGCTCCTCCATGACTTTTTCTACACGACAGCAAAATTCCGGCAGGCATTCAATTTCATTGAAAACCGGCGCCACCACCGTTATTTTTGTTATTGATTCCATTGACGCCTGATTGCATGGATTCAGATCGTTGCAAACCCGTGTAAATATAATATAATAGCTATAATTTTGGCAAACATAAAATCAAGGCAAGAAAGCCGCGGGACCATGGCCGAATGGATCATTATTGACGGATACAACCTCCTCTACCGCCAGGGCGGCGGCAAGGATATGGCCGCGCGCCGCGCCGCGCTGTTGCGGCGGCTGGAACAATCCGCCGGCGCCCTGGCGCCCCGGATCACGCTGGTATTCGACGGCGCCATGCGCTCCGCCATCCCGGAAACGGGCAAAACGTTTGTGGAAGCGGCGTTCAGCCCCGCCGGCATGTCCGCCGATGCCCTCATCGAAGCCATGGTCGCCGCCGCACCGCGCCCGGCCGGCATCCTGGTGGTGACATCCGACCGGCTGATCCTGGAAGCCGCGGCTGCGGCCGGCGCCAATGTCATGTCCTGCAGCATTTTTTTGAACACGCTGAATGACGCCCGTGAAAATACCGCCGGCCATATCCGGCGTCTGGCCGCGCGCAGCCGCGGGCCGACACTGGGAGAGTTTTTTCCGCCTTAATGCAAAGGGGCAAAGGATCAAAGGCACAAAGGGGCAAAGTGTTCAGTATTCTGGCGTAAAACCATAAAACGTTAAACCTTAAAACTTGCAAATTCCCCCGCTTCGTGATCTTCGTGTCCTTCGTGGTTAAATTCCAATTTCCGCTTTTGCGTTCTTTGCGTTCTTTTGCGGTGAATTCCTCCCCTCCTTCGTGATCTTCGTGTCCTTCGTGGTTAAATTCCGATTTCCGCTTTCGCTTTTCCCGCCGGCGCGGTTAATTTGCGATGGTTTGGGATTGACGGCGGGGCGAAAATCTGGCAAATATATAGTCTTTTTATCTCAAATTGGCGCCATAGGAACTGCCCTCGGTTATGAACACAAAAAAAATGAATAAAATTATCGCCAAGCAGCAACTTTCCGAAGAAGTATTCCGCATTGAGGTGGAAGCGCCCATGATCGCCGCCGCACGCCGCCCCGGCCAGTTTGTGATTGTCCAACTGGACACCAATTTCGGCGAGCGCATCCCGCTCACCATCGCCGATTATGACGAGCGCAAGGGCTCCATCACCCTGATTTTCCAGACGGTCGGCCGCACTACCCACCTGCTGGCGGATTTGCCCGTCGGCGCTTCCATCGCCAACCTGGTCGGCCCGCTGGGGCGTCCCACACATATCGAGAAATTCGGCACGGTTGTCGGCGTCGGCGGCGGCATCGGTGTCGCGCCGCTCCATCCCATCGCCCGCGCCATGAAGGAAGCCGGCAACCGCCTGATCCTGATCCTGGGCGCGCGCACCAGCGACCTGATCATCCTGGAACAGGAAATGACCGCCCTCGCCGATGAGATCATCATCTGCACCGACGACGGCAGCAAGGGCCGCAAAGGGCTGGTCACGGCGCCGCTCGAAGAAATCTGCCGGCGCGTCCCTCCGCCCGACCTGGCGGTGGCCATCGGCCCGCCGATCATGATGAAATTCTGCGCCGAGACCACCCGTCCTTTCAAGGTCCCCACGATCGTGTCGTTGAATACGATCATGGTGGACGGCACGGGAATGTGCGGCGGCTGCCGCGTCACCGTCGGCAACACCACCAAATTCGTCTGCGTAGACGGCCCGGAATTCGACGGCCACCTGGTGGACTTCGACAACATGATGCAGCGCCTCAAGGCTTACCGTCCGCAGGAGGAAACCGCGCACCACAAATGCCACCTGGATGAAGCCCTGGAATCAAAATAATCACCCTAACACCCTAAAACCCTAACACCCTAACACCCTAAAACCCTAACACCTTAAAACCCTAACACCCTAAAACCCTAACACCCTAAAACCCTAACACCCTATGTCCATCCATCAATCACCCGAAGAACTGGCGGCGGAAGCCCGCCGCGAATTGGAACGCCTGACGGCCCTGAACCGCCCGCTCACGCCGCGGGAGCGCCTGGCGATCCCATCGCAGATCATGCCGGCGCAAGACCCGGCCATCCGCCGCCAAAACATCCAGGAAGTCGCCCTGGGCTATACCCCCGAGCAGGCGCGCGTGGAGGCCATGCGCTGCCTGCAATGCAAAAACGCGCCATGCGTCGCCGGCTGCCCGGTGCGGATTGACATCCCCGGCTTTGTCCGGGCCGTCGCCGACGGCGATTACCAGTCTGCCATTGACATCATCAAGCGCAACAGCCTCCTGCCGGCGGTGTGCGGACGGGTATGCCCGCAGGAAACCCAGTGCCAGGCGCCATGCACTGTCGGCCGCTCGCTTAAGGACGTTGACCGGGCCGTCGCCATCGGACGCCTGGAGCGGTTCGTGGCCGACTGGGAACGCGCCCAAAGCCGGCGTGAAACGCCGGAAATCCAGCCGGACACCGGCCGCAAGGTGGCCGTCATCGGCAGCGGGCCGGCCAGCATCACCGTGGCGGCCGATGTCCGCCGGGCCGGCCACGCCGTGACCATGTTCGAAGCATTTCACAGGCCGGGCGGAGTCCTGCTGTACGGCATCCCGGAATTCCGCCTGCCCAAGCAAATTGTTGAAATGGAAATTGATACCCTGCGCGCCATGGGCGTCAAGATCATGACTAATTTCGTCGTCGGCCGCACGCGCAGCTTGGACGATCTGCTCAACCAGGACGGCTTTGACGCAGTCTTTATCGGCACCGGCGCCGGTCTGCCGAAATTCATGAACATTCCCGGCGAGAACCTGGTGGGCGTGTTTTCCGCCAATGAATACCTGACCCGCGCCAACCTGATGCGCGCTTACGACACGGAACACGCCGACACCCCCATTTTCCGGTCGCGCAAGGCGGCCGTGCTGGGCGGGGGCAATGTCGCCATGGACGCCGCGCGCACCGCCGTGCGGCTGGGCGCCGCGGAAGTGCACATTGTTTACCGGCGCACGGAAAAAGAAATGCCCGCGCGCGTGGAAGAAGTCGCCCACGCCAAGGAAGAGGGCGTCATCTTTCACCTGCTGCAGAACGCCAAAAGCATCCGCGGCGACGAATACGGCCGGGTGACAGGCATGGAATGCCTGCGCTATGAACTGGGTGAGCCGGACAGTTCCGGCCGGCGCCGCCCGGTGGAAATCAAGGGCAGCGAATTCATGATGGACTTGGACACGGTCATCGTCGCCATCGGCAACGATTCCAACCCGCTGATCAAGCAAACCACCCCGCGCCTGCAAACCACCAAGTGGGGCAATATCATCGTGGACGAAAACGGCCAGACATCCATCCCCCGGGTGTTTGCCGGCGGCGACATCGTGCTGGGCGCCGCCACGGTAATCCTGGCCATGGGCGAAGGCCGGCGCGCCGCCGCCTCGATCAATGCCCTGCTGAAGGCCTGAGCAAGCGGCTCAGGGAAATTCACCGGGAAAACCGCAAACCTTGTTCCGCCTTCTGTTTAAAATTTTCGATTTCCCGAACGGCGCGCAAGGCGCGGGCCGCGCTGGCGGCACTGCGCGCCCTACCACGGATTTTTCATTTCTTCGCGATCTTTGCGTTCTTTTGCGGTGAATATTTCCGCCCTTCGTGATCTTCGTGTCCTTCGTGGTTAAATCCCAAAGGGGCAAAGGGCAGTATCTGGTCCTTTCGCGTTCTTTGCGTTCCTTTGTGGTGAATTCCTCCCTTCGTGATCTTCGTGTCCTTCGTGGTTAAATCAGAAAAGGGGCAGAGGATCAAAGGATCAGAGGGGCAAAGGCACAAAGGGGCAGAGGGGCGGAGTGAAGAACTGAAGCAATCCGTCTATGTCAATGTATAGGAATATCAATCCGAGGTAGGGCGCCCAGTCCCTTGGGCGCCGAGGCGGAGGCGGTCAAGGGACCCAGGCTTTGCCAAGGCTACACCGGACAAGCTGACCGCCCTACCCAAGATATAAATATAGGGGCAGTATCTGGTCCTTTCGCGTTCTTTGCGTTCCTTTGCGGTGAATATTTCCGCCCTTCGTGATCTTCGTGTCCTTCGTGGTTAATGCGTTAGGCGGGCCAGCATCTTGCGGGCGGGCGCGTGCCGCGAAATCACCGGCGGGCGGGCGGCTGGGCAAGAACGGCCTGAATACTGCGGCGCAGGCCGGCAATAAAATTCGCTTCGCTGAATTGCCCGGCATGGCGGCATATCGCGGACGAATCCCACTGGATGGCGGCGCATTGATCCACGGCGGCCTGGAGCGACTCGGGCGTTTGTTCGCGGAAGAACACTCCGGTCTGGCCATCCGCCACCGTTTCCGCCGCGCCGCCTTTGCCGAAAGCCACCACCGGCCGGCCGCAAGCCTGGGCTTCCACCGGCACCAACCCGAAATCTTCCTCGCCGGGGAAGATCAAGGCGCGGCAGCCGCGGTATAATTCGCGCAAGTCGGCGTCCGGCACGCGCCCCAGGAACTCGATATTGCGGCAGGCGCCGGCCAAGTCCCGCAGGGCGCGATATTCCGTACCGGCGCCGGCAATCTTCAAGGGCGCGCCGGACCGGGCATAAGCGCGCACCGCCAGGTCCAAACGCTTGTACGGCACCAGCGCGGAAACAGCCAGGTCATACCCGCCGCGGCCGCCGACGCCATCCGGGGCCGGGGTCCAATATCCGGTATTGACCGGCGGATAAACCACGTCGGCCTCGCGGCCGTAGAAACGCTGGATGCGTGCGCGCACATGCCGGCTGAGCGTGACGAACCGGTCCACACGGGCGCCGGCGCGCAAATCCCACCGGCGCAAGCCCGCCAGCGCCGGCCGGAGCAGCATCCGCTTGAGGGGATTGGCCCCGAAATATTCCTCGTAAAACACCCAGGCATAGCGCATCGGGGTGAAGCAATAACACAGGTGGCGCGCGCCGGCCGGCGGTATCACGCCCTTGGCCACGCAGTGGCTGGTGCTGATGACCAGGTCCGCCGGCGCGAGCCGCAACCGCTCCACCGCGGCGGGGAACGCCGGCAGGAACCAGCGGTACCGCCGGGCGATGCCGGGAATGCGCTGCAGGGGCGAAACATGCACGGGATGGCCGCGGATCAGTTCCGAGACCGACGCGGGCGCATACACCAGGGTATAAATCGGCGCGGCGGGGAACATGCGGCAGAGGGTTTCCAGCACGCGCTCTCCCCCGCGCATGCCGGTCAGCCAGTCATGCGCCAGGGCCACCCGCGGAAACTCGTCTGCCGGGTCAGTCATTATCGCTTCAGGATTTTTTTAAACTCGCGCGTCAGCAGCGGTAAAATTTTAAACAAATCCCCGACCAGACCGTAAGTCGCCACGTTGAAAATCGGCGCATCCTTGTCCTTGTTGATGGCGACAATGATATCGGCGGAGGACATCCCCGCCAGGTGTTGAATCTGGCCGCTGATGCCGCAGGCGATATAAATTTTCGGGCACACCGTCTTGCCGGTCTGGCCGACCTGGTGGGAATAGGGAATCCAACCCGCATCCACGGCCGCGCGGGAAGAGCCGACGCCCGCGCCGAGCACTTCCGCCAGTTCGCGCACCAGGGCGAAATTTTCCGGCTCCTGCAGACCGCGGCCGCCGGAGACGATGATGTTCGCCTCGGCGATGTTCATCGTGGTCTCGCGCTCGGCCTCGAAACGCAGCCGGCGCGTCCGGGAGCGCAGCAGTTCGGCGGCGATCTGCTCCACCACCGTTTCCCCGGCGCGGCCCGGGACCGCGACGGCTTCCTTCATGACTTTGTGCCGGACCGTCGCCATCTGGGGACGGTGATTCGGACTGATGATCGTGGCCATGATGTTGCCGCCGAAGGCCGGGCGGGTCTGCAGCAGGTTGCCGGTTTCCGGATCGATCGCCAGGCCCGTGCAATCCGCGGTCAGGCCGGCATTGACCGGCACGGCCACGCGCGAAACCAGGCTGCGGCCGATGGTGGTGGCGCCGCACAGCATGATTGCCGGCTTGTGCCGCCGGATCAGGTCCACCAGCACGGCGGCGTAAGGCTCGTCCTGAAAATACGCCAATTCCGGGCGGTCCGCCATGTACACCCTGTCGGCGCCGCGCTGCGTCAGCTCCGCCGCCTGCGCCTGCACATTATGACCCAGCAGGACGGCACAGAGCGACATGTTCAACGCGTCCGCCAGTTTGCGCCCCTCGCCCAACAATTCGTAAGTAATGGACTGGATCGCGCCCTCTTTCTGCTCGGCGAACACCCAAACATTGCGGTAGCCGCTCAAGTCGTTCTTGGGAGCTTCAACCTTGCGGATTTCGATCGCCTTGAATTTCTTGCAGGCCTCGACGCAGGCGCCGCACAAATTGCACTTGCCCACGTCAATGGCCGCCAGCCGTTCCTGCAATTGGATGGCGCCAAACGGGCAAGACTTGATGCAGAGGCCGCAGCCGACGCATTTTTCCGCAATGACAACAATCGGGTCCATGCCGTAAATTCCTTTTGCAGTAAAATTTTTATGACGCTGCCGCGATCACGGCGTCCTTGAGTTTTTCGGCAAGCTTGGCGGCCATTTCCGCGGGCTCGCCGGTAAACACTGCGCCGCCTCCGCGGGGGGGCGGGTTGAAGATTTTAACCACCTTTGTCGGCGAACCGTTCAAGCCCAGGCGGTTGGCGTCGCAGGCCAGGTCGGCCGCCTTCCATTGGATAATCGCTGCCTTCTTGGCGGCCAGTTTACCCTTGAGCGACGGCAGGCGCGGCTCGTTGATCTCCTTGACCACGGTCAGCACGCAGGGCAGCGGGCTTTCAATCACCTCGAACCCGTCTTCCAGCAGACGTTCGGCCACGATGCGGTCGGCGCCGATTTCCTCGACCCGGCGAACGTACGTGATTTGCGGCAAGTCCAGGTGGGCGGCAATGCCCGGTCCGACCTGCGCCGTATCGCCGTCCGCCGCCTGCTTCCCGCACAGGATCAGGTTGAAATCGCCGATCTTGCGCAAGGCCATGGCCAGGGTGTAGCTTGTGGCCCAGGTATCGCTGCCGGCAAAGGCGCGGTCGGAAACCAGGATGCCCTGGTCCACGCCCAGGGAAATTGCCTCGCGCAGGGCGCTGTCCGCCTGCGGCGGCCCCATGGTCAGGGCGGTCACCTTCCCGCCCATCTTTTCCTTCAGGCGCACCGCCTCTTCGATGGCATACATATCGAACGGGTTGATGATCGAGGCCACGCCTTCGCGGATCAAGGTGTTGGTCTTGGGATCAATCTTGACATCCGCCGTGTCCGGCACCTGTTTGATACAAACGACAAAATGCATGTTGCTTTAATTCCTCCCGCATAAACAACCAGTCACCCGCCAAACCGATGGAAATCGAAACATTGTATCTTTTCGGGACTGGTTTGCAAGGATCAAAATCATCGCCCGTCAAAATCATTGCCGCGGCATGCAAGCTGTGATAATTTAACCACCGGAATTTACGCCGCGTAAGATTCAGGAACAGATATGCGCACTTTAAAGGGCATGGCTTGCGGACTTTTGCTCCTGGCAGTCTGCAGCGGCATTCTGCTGGTTTCCGACTGGCGCCGCCGGATGCAGCCCGCGGCCGAAATTCCCGCGGTTTCAATTTTTCAATTTTCCAGCCGCAACGTCCTTGATGAAAGCGTCCGCGGCTGCTTCGACGGCTTGGCGGACCGCGGCTACCGCGACGGCCAGACCTTGCGCGCCCGGATTTACAATGCCGAATCGGATCTCCCGACGGCCAATGCCATCGCCCGCGCCATCCTGGAAGATGGTTGCCGACTGGTCGTGACTTTCAGCACACCCGCCCTGCAGGTCGTGGCCGGCGCCAACCAGGCCGGCAAACTGATCCACTTATTCGGCACGGTCACCGACCCCTACCTGGCGGGCGTCGGCCTGTCGCGCGCCCATCCCGGACAAAGGCCGCCGCACCTGGCGGGCATCGGCACGTTTCAACCCGTCCGGGAAGTCTGGCGCCTGGCGCATCGAACCAACCCGCGCCTGAAATCCGCCGGCGTGGTCTGGTGCACCGCGGAGACCTGTTCCGAAGCCTGCACGGCCCTGGCGCGGGAAGCAGCCGCCGATCTGGAGGTCACGCTGCTGGAAATGCCGGTCAGCGCCTCCACGGAAATATCGGACGCCGTCCGCGCCCTGCTCAACCGCGGCGTCGAAGCCATCTGGATCGGCGGCGACAACATTGTTGAAATGGCCGCGCCTAATGTCATCGAACTGGCGCTGCAGGCCGGCGTGCCGGTGTTTGCCAACGCCCCCGACCATGCGGCGCACGGCGCCCTCCTGGCGCTGGGAGCGGATTACTACCAGGTCGGCCGCACCGTCGGCAACCTGGCAGCGGATGTGATGGAAGGCCGCTCGCCCGCGGCGATCCCCGTTGAAAATGTCGTGCCGCCCCTGTTATGGATCAACACCAACATCCTGGCGCGCTTGCGCGACCCGGACCGCTGGCGGCCGCCGCCGGAAATTTTGGCTCAGGCCGCCCGGATTTTCGGGCCCGCCGGCGAGCCGGCTGCGCCGGACCGCGCGCGCGGCCGCCGCTCCGCTGCGGCCGGGGACACGCCCGCTACCCCGGCGCCGCGCGCGCAAGCCGTTCCCTACCGCGTCGGGTTGGTGTATTTCGGGCCTGACCCCTTCGTGGATAACGGCATCGCTGGATTAAAAGACGGCCTGCGGCGGGAAGGATTACAGGAAGGCGCGGAAGTGGAATTCCTGGTCCGGCATGCCCAAAGCGACATCTCCCAGATTCCGCAGGTCATCCAGCAGATGGACGGCGCCGGCCTGGATTTGCTGGTGCCCATGACCACGCCTTGCCTGACGGCCGCCATCAGCGGCGCGCGCCGCACACCCATTGTCTTCACCCTGGTATACGATCCGATTGCCGCCGGCGCGGGCACTGATTTCACCAACCACCTCCCCCGCCTGACCGGCATCGGATCATTCCCGCCCTTGCCGGAAACCATGGCCCTGATCCGGCGCCTGGCGCCGCAGGCCGCCACGGTTGGCACGCTCTACAATCCCGCCGAGATCAATTCCAGCCGCGCGGTGGCCGCCGGCAAAATCCTGCTGCAAGCGCAGGGCCTGGCGCTGGAAGCCGTCGCCGTCGCCGCTTCCGCCGAACTCCACACCGCGACCCTCGCGCTGGTCCAGCGCGGAGTGGATGCCATTTGGATCACCGGCGACAACACCGCCATTTCCGGCTTCTCCGCAATTGCCAAAGCCGCCCGGGACCAGCGCCTGCCCCTGATCTGCAACGACCTGGACATGCTCGCGGAAGGCGCGCTGGCGGCTGTCGGATTCAATCCGTACGACTCAGGTTTTGCCGCCGCCGCCCCGGCCGCGCAAGTCCTGCGCGGCGCCGCACCCGCCGCCATCCCGATCCGCAATGTTGCCATCCGCCAGGTGGCGCTGCAGCCGGAGCCGGCCCGGCGCCTCGGACTTCGCCTGGACGATGCGCTCCTGGCCGGGGCCGACATCCTGGCCGGCCCGCCGGTCAAGCCGTGGAAAATCAGCCTGCTGCAGCAGGTGGACACGCCGGCGGTGGAAGAATCGCGCACAGGCATCCTGGCCGGCCTGGCAGCAGCGGGCCTGCGGGAGGGGCGCGATTATTCCCTGGCCATCCGCAATGCCCAGGGCGACCTCTCGCTCCTCCCTGGTTTGGTGGATGCCGGCCTCGCGGCCGGCGCGGACATGTTCATCACCATCACCACGCCGGCCCTGCAGACGGTCCTGAAACTGCAGGACAAAATCGGACCACGTCCGGTGATTTTCGCATTGTCGCTCGACCCGCTGCTGATCGGCGACTCGGGCAGCCATACTAATCACCGCGCCAACGTCACCGGCGTCTTTGACCGCAGCCCGTTCGAAGACATGCTGCAAATCCTGCGCGCCGTCATGCCGTCCGCCCGCCGGATCGGCACGCTGTATGCCCCGGCCGAAATCAATTCCGTTGTCTTCCGCGACGAGTTGGCGCGCGTTGCCGCCGGCGCCGGACTGGAGTTGACCGCCACGCCGGTCAGCGCGGCGGGCGAGGCCGCCGATGCCGCTGCCGCCCTCGCCCAACAGAAAATTGACGCCATCTGCCAGATCAACGACAACCTGAACAACGCCGCCTTCCCCGCGCTGGCCGCCGCCGCCCGCCGCGCCCGCCTGCCGGTCTTCGCCTTCAGTTCCGGGCTGGCGGACATGGGCGCGGCGCTGACCCTGGCGAACGATCATGCCGCGGGAGGCCAGGAAGCGGCGGCGCTGGCCGCGCGCGTCATGCGCGGACAAAGTCCGGCCTCACTGCCCTACCGCCCCGTGCAGCGCAAGCGGTTGACGATCAATCTGGATGCGGCTGCGGCCGCCGGCCTGACGATCCCCACGGCAATCATCCGGCGCGCCGACCGCGTGATCGGCGCGGCTGGGCGCCCCACCGTTGAGGCGCGATAACCGCGGTCGGCCGGCCCCGGACCCACGACGGCAGCGGGAAGCCAAAAGAATTTGCCGACATGGCGCCCCGCATGTTATATTAGCGCGCAATGCATAAGCTGACGGACATCGCCGCGCCCGCCCGTCTGGACGGCGCGGGAGCTGAAATCCTGGCGCATCAGATGGATGAAGCCATCCGCGCCGGCCGCTACCGCATCCGGCTTTCGCTGCTGGAGACGGCCTTCCTGAGTTCGGCCGGCATCCGTACGCTGTTGACTTATCACCGCCAGCTGATGAAACTGGGCGGCAGTTTGGCGATCGTGGACGCCGCCGCCGTGATTCGAGCCACCCTCGACCTGAGCGGCCTGACGGAACTGCTGGCGGTATCGTCCGCACCGGCGAAGGCCCCTCCCCCGGCCGCCGCCGGGCCCCGACTGCTGCACTCCCCGCGAGTGCAACTCGAAGTTGCAACGCTGGACGGCGGCGATTTGAAAGGGTTTCGCGCCGGGCTCCCGGAAGCACTGGCCCAACCGGCGGCAGCAGCGCCGTTGACACGCCTGGCTCTGGACGAAGATTTTTACGGCGTGGGCCTGGGCGCCTTCGGTCCGCCGGACGAGTGCCAAAACCGGGTCGGCGAATTGCTCTGCGCCGCGGGCATGGCCGCCACCCGGGCGGCTGACAGCAAAGTGCCCGATTACATGATCAGTCAACCGCGTCTGCGGCCGGAAATTCATGCGTTGTACGCCGCCGGTTTCACCGGCAAGTTTGCGGCCCTGGCCCGGTTCCGTCCGCCGGCGGATGACGCGGATGTGACCCTGACGGATTTGCTGCACGCCTTGCTGGCCGGACAGGCCTGGCCGGCCATGGGCTTTGCCATGATCGCTGAAATCGGCGGGTTGGTCGGCGCGGCCGCCATCCGCGCGCCGGCCGCTGTGGCGGCGGGCGGTTTTTTCGATTTCCCGGCCCTGCGTGAACACCTGGAATACACCGCCGAACCGGAATATGGCCGCGACCTGGCCGTGGCGGTCGGGTTGGTGTTCCAGGAAACGCCATCCCGCGCCTGGCAGCCTTTTTTACGGCCGGCGGGCGGCAAGCACAACTGGCTGACGCATATGCATGCCGCCGTGTTTGCGTATCGGGCCCTGCCGGCCGGCACCCCGGCCTTCGCCGCAATTTTCCGGGAATTGCTGGAACAATCGCAATTGCGCGCCGTGCTCCACCTGGTCCATGACAGCCGGCCGGCCACCGGCCTGGGCGACAGCCGCTTCCGACATGGCATGGTCTGGTGCGGGCCGCTGATTGAATGAACTGATATGAACCTTCTGCTCGGATCTTTGACCATCGGCTTGATCCTCAGCCTGCTGGCCTGGGGCGTGTATATTTCCTTCCGGATTTTTTCCTTCCCGGATATGACCGCCGACGGCTCGATCGTGCTCGGCGCCGCCGTTGCCGCCCGGCTGCTGACCGCGGGCATGGCGCCCCTGCCGGCCACGTTACTGGCCGCCCTGGCCGGACTGCTGGCCGGCATGGCCACGGGCGTCCTGCATACCCGCTTCAAGATCAACGGCTTGCTGGCCGGCATCCTCGTGATGACGGCGCTCTATTCCGTCAACCTGCACATCATGGGCCGCAGCAACCTGCCGCTGCTGTCCGTCCGCACCCTCATGACGGACGTGGATGCGCTGGCGGCGGCCGTCCTCGGCGGCCGCGCGGAATTCAATCTCGGCGGCTGGCTGGCGGCGCGCCAGGACCTGGCCATGCTCTGCGCCGCCGCAGCCATCACCGCGCTGATGGCCGGCCTGCTCCTGTGGTTTTTTCGCACGCGCCTGGGCAGCGCCATGCGCGCCACGGGCGACAATCCCCAGATGATTCGCGCGCTGGGCGGAAATACCAACCGCCTGACGATCATCGGATTGGCGCTGTCGAACGGCATCATTGCGATCTCCGGCGCACTGCTGGCGCAATACCAGGGATTCGCCGATGTGCAGATGGGACTGGGCATGCTGGTGTGGGGCCTGGCCAGCGTGATCATCGGCGAATCGTTGATGCAATCGCGGCGGTTGGCGCCGGCGATTGTCGGGGCCGTCATGGGTTCGCTGCTCTTCCGCCTGCTGGTGGCCATAGCATTGCGCTGGGGGCTGAATCCCAACGATTTAAAATTGATTACCGCCATTTTCGTGTTGGCAGCGTTGGTGCTGCCGAAATTAAAGCTGACGCGGAACGGCCCGGCCAAAAGACCCGTCTGATCAGCCGGCTGCGGAGCAATCAACATCATGCTGCAAATCGAAGCCATCGTCAAAACTTTCCATCCCGGCACGCCCGACGCCGTCCGCGCCTTGGATGGCGTCACCCTGTCCATGCCGGCCGGCGAATTCGTCGTGGTTATCGGGACTAACGGCTCCGGCAAATCCACACTGCTCAACACCGCGGCCGGAGTGTTCCGCCCGGATGCCGGCCGCATCCGGCTGGACGGCCGGGACATTACAAGCTGGCCGGAACATCGCCGGGCGCGCCTGATCGGCCGCGTCTTCCAGAATCCATTCAGCGGGACCGCCCCGCATCTCACGATCGCCGAAAACCTGGCCCTGGCCTCCCGGCGCGGCCTGACGCGCGGACTGGGGCGGACATTGAGCCGCAGGCTGCGGGAGGAATGCCGCGCGCGGGCGGGCGCGTTAAACCTCGGGTTGGAAGACCGGCTGGACACTGAAATCGGCGCGCTCTCAGGCGGCCAGCGCCAGGCCCTGACGCTCCTCATGGCCGTCTGGCGCAAGCCGCAACTCCTGCTGCTGGATGAACATACTGCCGCGCTCGATCCCAAAACCGCCGACCACATCGCCCGCCTGACCAGCCAGATCGTGCAGCGCGATCGCCTGACCACCCTCATGGTAACCCATTCCATGCAGCAAGCCGTCAATCTCGGTTCCCGCCTGGTAATGATGCATCGCGGCCGGATCGTCTTCGAGGCGGCCGGCGCGGAAAAACAGCGCCTGCGCGTGGAACGCCTGCTGGACAAGTTCCAGGAACTGCGCCGCGCCGACCGGCTGGACGCCGGCGCCGCGGAACTCCTGCGCCAGACATATCTCTGACTCCGCGCCGCCGGCGCGCCATTCCGCCGGACAAAAAAAGGCCGCAGTCTCAACCGGAGTTGATGCTGCGGCCTCTAAATGGTGCACCCGAGAGGAGTTGAACCTCCACGGCCTTGCGGCCACAAGGACCTGAACCTTGCGTGTATGCCAATTTCACCACGGGTGCATAACGGAAATGTCGATAAGTAATATCACAAGCCGGCGGCGCCCGTCAATTAAAAATGCATTAAATTCGACGGACTCATGCCAGCAGGCGCTCGAGCAAGCCTTGGGCGCGCGCGCCGGCCAGCCAGCGCAATTCCCGGCGCCGCATGCGCCGACGGTCGGCGTCGGTATAATCGCCGCTGCCGGCCAGGTGATCGGCTCCGTGCGCAAGGTACAACGCCAGTTCGGTTTCGGCGCCGCCGCGGCGCCCCGTCCCGATTACACAAGCGCGTTGGACATTGACGAAAATTTCGCCCTGCCAACCGCCGCCGGGCGCCGCCAGGGGCGCGGCGAAACTGATGACATCGGTCGCGTGCGTGCGATCGAGATAGAGACGGTTGATCCGGGCAATGCTGCTGTCGTCCAGCAACACCACGGACACACCCCGCCACGTCCGGCGCGGATTAAGGCGCGCGGTTTGGTCCATCAGGTATTGCATCAGCCGGCGCACCCGGCTTGAACTGATCCGCCGCGCGGCTTGCGTCTGGTTTATTGCGATTTTCATCCGTCGGGTAAGAAATGCGCCCATGCAACATGTTGGTCAGGGTGAAAACAAAGGCGCGCTGTAATTGCTTCAACTGCGTCATGGTCAAATCGCAGGCATCCAACTGCCCGTCACGCAGCCGTTCTTCCATGATGTCGCGCACCAGCCCCTCGATGCTGGCCGGCGTGATCTTGGCCAGCGAGCGCGAGGCGGCCTCGATGGAGTCGGCCAGACAGAGCACCGCCGTCTCGCGCGCCCGCGGCCGCGGGCCGGGATACCGGAAATCGTCGGGCTCGGGCAGCGCCTGGCCGGCGTCCGGGGCGTTGCTGGCGGCCTTGTGGTAGAAAAACGAAACCATGCCCGTGCCATGATGCTGTTCGATGCCGTCCAGCACGGGCTGGGGCAACTTGTGGCGCAAAGCCAGGCTGACGCCTTCCTTCACATGGGAGATGATCACCAGGCAACTCATGCGCGGGGTCAGGTCATCATGGGGGTTGCCGCGGAACTGGATGTTTTCCGCGAAGAAACCCGGCTTCACCAGTTTGCCGATATCGTGGAAATAGGCGGTGATGCGGGCGCGCAAGGCATTGCCGCCCACCGCCACCGCGCCGGCCTGGGCGAGATTCGCCACCATCAGGCTGTGCTGATAGGTGCCGGGCGCCTCCATGGCCAGGCGTTTCAAAAGCGGGTGTTCCATGTCCGCCAGTTCCAGCAGGGAAATGTCCGTGGCGATTTTAAACACCAGTTCCAACAAGGGCAGCAGGAGCAGCGTGGCCAGCGCGGCCAGCACTCCGCCGGCCAGGCTGAAAACGCAATTCCAGATTAAAACCTCGCCCAACTGGTGGCCGGCCAATCCCAGCCCCGCGGCGCAGGCCACACCGGCCAGTCCGGCCAGCAGACCCAGGCGGAAAATCGCCAACCGCGTTCGCGCGCGCTGGGCCAAGCCGACGACCACCAGTCCCTGGAAAGCTCCGGTGATAAAGACCGGCAGGCTGTAATCGGCCAAGACCGCCGCCGCCAGGGCAGTCCAGACGCCCGCCACCGCCGCCGGCAATGGGCCCAGCAAAATGGCGGACAACATGGGCGTCAATGCCAGCGGCAACATGAACGCCACCGCGCCCTGCGCCAGCCACGGCGAACTGCGGCCGGCCACCAACAGCCATGCCGCGGGGGCCAGGGTACATAGCGACAGCACCCACAGCAGCAGAACCCGCCGGTTGCTTTCGGCATCAGACACGGGCGCCGCCAGGCGCAGGAAAAAAGCCGCCGCGATCACGGCAAATAGAAGCATCATGCCGTCGCCGGCGCGGCGCACCAGCCACTGCACGCGTCCGGCGCGGGTTTGCAAGGCTTGCTGGTAAGACCGCAAGACCGCCGCGTCTTCTACGGTCAAAACCTTGCCGCGCACGGCCAGCAATTGGCCGGCCGCCAGGCGGCCGGCGCCGGACGCGCCGGCCGGACCGTCAAAATCAACGGCCGCTCGCACAGTTGCCGGCGCCGGCACGCCCGGCGCAATCTCCGCCGGCAACTTGGGCAAATCCAACACCCGCAAGGCCATCACCGTCAGCCAGATCAGCCACCAGGCAAACATTCCGAACCCGGAACGTTCCCACAAGCGCAGGCCTTGCGGCTCGGCGCCGCGGGGCGTCGCGGACCGACGCCGCCGGGTCTTTTTCGCCAACCGGTTGATCCATTGCCAGGTCATACACTCACTAGAACACTGCATTAAAAATCTGACTTTTGAAGGCTACTCTGGTTGCACAAGTTTTCAGGCCGGCGTAAATGCCGCCGCTCAAGCGGATGCCAGGTATTGGCCGATGGCGCGCGACAGGGCGCGATAAACTTCGACGCGGCGGCCGGGATCGCGGTCGAGGGTGGTGACGCGGAAGCCGGGCCAGGGCGACTCGAAATCCGAAGCCGGCACAACGCAAATGCCGGTGGCCGCCAGCAGATAAAAGGCGAAACGCTTATCCAGGGGCAGGCCCGGGACAGCGGTTAACCGTTCGATATGTTGCCGCACCGCCGCACAGGGGATGGGCAATGTCTGACGGGGATTGAGCGCGCCATCCTTGAACAGCGCCATCATGTAAAATGCGCCCTGGATGGGATTGACCAGCAAGCCCGGCTGGCCCGATAAAATAGCGTAGATTTGATCGCTGGTTTCCCGCAGACCGGCGATGTATTCCGCCAGCCAGGCGGCATACCGGGGGTGTTCATAAATCCGCGGCAGCGCCATCTGCGGCAAGGTGGTGGCGCACACCTCCAGCATCATGGCTTGCTTGAAACTCTCGAAAAACGCCGCAAACGACCGGTTCAGGTTGGTGTTATGGAACTCCAGCCAGCCGCAGCGCGCTCCCGGCCAGGGCACATCCTTTGACAAGCCGCGCATGACCACCAGGGGTACGCGGCCATCCGCCAGTTCCGTGATATGCACGTAGCGGAACGGCGGAAACACCATGCGGAAATAAACCTCGTCCGAAAGCAAAAGCAGCCGGTAGCGCTCCGCCAGTTCCACCGCCGCCTGCAACACCTCGGCGCTGTACACCGCGCCGGTGGGATTGTTGGGATTGATCAACAGAATGCCCACTACCTCCGGATGCCGCTTGATTTGCGACTCCAGATGGTCCAGGTCCGGCTGCCAGCCCCGGCGGGGATCCAGGCGGTAGCCGATGGAGGCGCTGCCGGCAGGAAAACGCTCGCTGGAAACATGCGCCGGGTAGCCCGGATTCGGCTGAATGATCCGCGCGCCCTGCTCCAACATGCGGTAAAAAATGCCGATGCCGGCGCCCAAGCCGTTGGTAAAAATCACATGTTCGGCGTCCAACCCGCTGGACGGCGCCAGCAGCCGGGATTGCGCCGCCACCCAATGCCGCGTCTCGATGTTGCCGCGCGAATGCGTGTAACTGAAAGCCTGTTCCGTTTCCCCGTTGATCAAATCGCAGAGAATGCCGCGGACAAACTCCGGCACATGCCAGCCCTTGGCGACCGGGTCGCCGATGTTTTCCCAGGCAAATTTCTTCCCCGGATCGAGCCGCTCCAGTTCGGACGAAAGCTCCACGATTTCGCGGATGCCGTACCGCATCAGGCCGGCTTTGGAATTGTGGATGGGGGCGCGCATGTTAAACGGCGTCCTCCGGCGCCCGCGCGGCCGCCGCCAAACGCTCCCATAATTCATCCAGGGCCTGGGGGATTACCTTGACATCCGCCAGAACCGGCATGAAATTCGTGTCTCCATTCCAGCGCGGCACAATATGCAAATGGATGTGTTCCTTCAATCCGGCGCCCGCGGCCGCGCCCTGGTTGATCCCGATGTTGAATCCGTCCGGATGCATGACCTGCCGCAGCCAGCCGCATGCCTGCCCCGTCCAGCCCAGCATTTCCCGATGCTCGTCCGGCTGCATGCTTTCCACCGCGTCCACGTGGCGGTAGGGCACAACCATCAGGTGCCCGTTGTTATAAGGGTAACGATTCATCAGGACGGCGCAATGCCGGCCGCGGCGCAGCACCAGGTTTTCCCGGTCGGCTCCGCCCTGCAAAATCCCGCACAGGAAACAACCCGGCTGGTTGGAGTTCAAAATATATTCCATGCGCCAAGGCGCCCAGATGCGTTGCATGTCATTATCAACTTGCCCATACGGCGTTTTTTGATAAACTGACCGATACATTTATCATTAATCGCCGGTCCCGGCAAGGATATTTATCACATGTGTCGTAAACAAATGACTTGGCCGCATAATTAACAAATGATTTGTCCGCTTAAAGCTGTCAGGATGGTGCATTCAAAGGGGGTTATATGGATGAATATCCGAAGGCAGCACTGGAGCGGGCAATGAAGGTACAGGAAGTGATCTTGCGTGCGATTGAAGGGCGGTTAATGTGGTGGGAGGCGGCGGAGATACTAGGTGTGAGCTACCGGACCATGCGGCGCTGGAAAGGGCGCTACGAGCGGTATGGTTACGACGGGCTGCTGGATCGTCGGCGGAAGATACCGGGGCCGCGGCGCGTGCCCCTTGCGACGGTGAAGCAGGTGCTGAGGTTGTACCGAGAAGAATACATGGATTTCAATGTGAGGCATTTTCACGAGAAGCTGCAGGCGGAGCATGGGATCGAGCTCAGTTATCAGTGGGTCAAGAGCGCCTTGCAGACGGCCGGGTTGGTGGCGAAGGCCCGGAAACGAGGGCCGCATCGGCAGCAGCGGGAACGGCGACCAATGGCGGGGATGATGTTGATGGTGGATGGCAGCACCCATGCCTGGTTGCCCCTGCTGGCGGGCCAGAAGCAGGATCGATCCTGGTGATGGACGATGCCACCAGCGAAGTCTACACGGCCTATCTTGTGCCCCAGGAAGGGACATTAACGGTGATGAAGGGGTTGAAAGAAGTCATTATTAAACATGGGGTTTTCTGCAGTCTGTACACGGATCGTGGCAGTCATTTCTTTTATACGCCCAAAGAAGGCGGGGCGGTGGACCGGCGTCAATTGACGCAAATTGGACGGGCGTTGCAACAGTTGGGGATCGAACATATTCCGAGCTATAGCCCCCAGGGACGTGGGCGAATAGAGCGGATGTTTAAGACCTGGCAAGGGCGCCTGCCGCAGGAATTAAGGCAGGCGGGAATCCGGACGATGGCCGAGGCCAACGTCTATATTCAACAACAGTTTCTGCCTTCCTTCAATCGCAACATGAAGGTGAAGGCGCGGGAAACAGGAACGTGTTTCGTGCCTTGCGGTGAGCAGGATTTGGACAGCATTTTCTGTGTGCAGCATGCGCGAGAGGTTCAAAATGACAATACCGTGGCTGTCGGGAGTCGCCGCTTGCAGATTGGACCATCAAAATGGCGTTTCAGCTTCGCCAAGTGCCGGGTTAAAGTCTGCGAGCACCTCGATGGCACGGTGTCCATCCGTTATGGCCCGCATGTGGTTGGCCGCTACCAAGGACCGTTGAACATTTCGGCGTCGCTGGAGGACGTCGCATAAACTTTTCCTCCCCGCGGGGAGGAAAATCCTCACCCCAGGAGCAACAACACACAATAACAAATCGGACAGATCACTTGTTACAAAAAGCGGACACTTGACTTGTTACGAACAGGATATTTATCACATGCCCGCAAAACGCGCCAAAGCCAAACCCGACCACCCGCCCGCCCGGCCGCCCCGGCCCGGCCAGGACTGCCAGGCCTGGCTGATCGCCGGCGCCGACGACTACCAGATGGATATCCTGGCCCGCCGCCAAATCGACCAGTTGCTGCCGCCCGCCGAGCAGGCGTTCGGACTGGAAACCTTCGATGCCGATGCGGGCACGGTCGCCGAGGCCGCCGCGGTTATACGCCGCCTGCTGGACGCCCTGCGCACCCCGACCATGTTCGCGGAGCGCCGCCTGGTCTGGGCGCGGAATGCTTCATTCCTGGGCGACAAAATCATCAGCCGCGGCAAGGAAATCATTCCGCTGACGGCCGGCCTGGCCGAACTGATCGCCGCCGGTCTGCCGCCGGGGCAGTATTTGATCGTCACCGCCGCCGAAGCGCCCGCCAAATCGCCCCTGACCAACGCCTTCGCCAAGCACGGCGCCTTACTGAAACAGGAAGCCCCCAAGCCCTGGCGCCGGCAGGAGGAATCGCTGGCGCATGCAGCCCGGGAATTGCGGCAGGCCGGGCTGGCCGCCGCTCCGGCAACCGTGACGAAACTGGTGGCGCGTGTCGGCGCCGACACGCGCCAGCTTCACCAGGAAATCATTAAACTATCCATTTACCTGGGCGCCCGCAAGCAGGTGGAGCCGGAGGATATCAACGCCATTACGTCCGCCACCCGGGACTATTTTGTCTGGGACCTGGAGGACGCCGCCGCCCAGGGCGACTTGCGCGAAGCCCTGGCAATCCTGCGCCGGCTGCTGTTTCAACGGGAAGACCCGATCCGCCTGGTCAACACCCTGGAAGCGCGGTTTCGCTACCTGTTGATCCTCCAGGAAGCCGTGCAGAATGGCTGGATCAATCCCCGGGCCGGCAAAGCGTACGGGGAGGCGGCCCTGCCGCCCCAGTTGGCCCGGGTCTTCGAAGGCGACCGCCGGATGGTCAATCCTTACACGCGCAATATCCTGGCGCAACAGGCAGCCGGATTCAGTTCCGCGGTCTTGCTGCGCGCGCGCCGCCACATCCTGGCAGCGCGCCAGCAGCTGGTTTCCAGCCGGACCCCGCCCGCCTTGATCCTGGAAATGCTGCTCATCCAGTTATGCCGGCTGGCAGCCCGGCGCCAGTCCCGCGGCCGCGCCGGTTTTTAAAAACCGCGCCGGTCAGTCGGCCGGATATCCCACCGGCTGCGTCAGGATGACTTGCTGCTCCGGACGCAGCCGCATGGCCCGGCCCAGGGCCGTTTTATCCAGATTGCCCAGCACCACCGTGGCCAGGTTCTCCGAAGCGCAGAACAGGTAAACATTCTGGCTGATGAACCCGGTATCCACGCTGGAATAAAACGCCTTGCTTGCGGCATCGCCGCGGGTCATGCGGGACAAATCCGCCGCGTAGATCAGGACCACCGGCGCCCGGCTGACGAACGGCTGCCGGCCAGCCAGCGGCCGGACATCCTCTCCCAAAACCGGCTGCAAGCGATGGGCAGCGGCATCGTACATGAAAAGGCCTTCCGGCAGCGCCGCATAAACGTCAATTTCCTGCCAATTCACCGCCGAAGGCGCCGTGCGTTTGCCGTCCCCGGGCCGATTCACGCCGCAGGCTGCCCAGAGCAAATCGCTCAAATCACGGCGGGATAAAGGACGCGCGTCCATTTTGCGGCGCGATTGGCGCGCCTGGAGCGCTTGCATCAACGGCCGGCCGCGCGCCATATCCGGCTGTTCGAGTTTCACCGGCGCCGGCAACTCAGCTTCCGCTCCGGCGCCGACGCCGCATAACCAAAGGGCCGTACCCGCCGCGAGCAATATCCGATCCAATTTCAGACCATGCATGAGGTTCCTCCTGAACTTGATTAATCTGACGCTACCCTTGAACAAGGCGGCCTGCGGCCATCCTCCTGCGCCAAGGCTTCGGCGGACACAGCCCCGCCAAGCCCAAGTAGCCATGGGCCGCCGGCAGCCGCCGGACCGCCGTCGAAAGCTTGCCGCCCTCCGGTGTGGCGGTGCAAGCTACAAGTGAAAGTGTAGATTGATCCGGAGCCAATCCGGAATCATCCGCCCCGTCCGGCTATGCCGGACTGACTGCATCCAGTTGCTACTGGACAAGCCTGCACCTGTTGCCTGCACTTGCACCGTATCTTAAACTAGCAAATGGTGTCAATCTTGATTGCCTGCGTTTATCGTCCACTACCGCGCCAACGCTCAGGCCGGCGAATCCAGCGGCCCGGCCATGGAATTTTCGGCGTCGGCCGTCAAACCAGGCTCCGCCGCCGCCGGTATGCCGCTGGACACCACCACCTGCGCCGGACGCAAAAGGTAATCGCCCAGCCAGTATCCATTGCGGGTGACATCCATGATCATCCCCTCGGCGCATTCCAGCGATGGCAGGTGGGCGACGCATTCATGGCACTGCGGGTCGAACACCGCGCCGGCCGCCGCGATGGGCACAACGCCGGATTTTTTCAAGACATCCAGCAACTGGGTCTGCACCAGGGCCAGTCCCTCATATACGGCGGCCGGCAAGGCAGCCCGCGCCGCCTTCAATCCCATCTCGAAATGATCCAAGACCGGCAGCAAATCACCAATCAGGTTTTCCGTGGCGCGGCGCGCACGGGCGGCGTCATCGCGGATCACGCGTTTGCGGTAATTGTCAAAATCTGCCTGCAGCCTTAACAACTGACCGCGCAGCCGCGCCGCTTCATCGTCCGGAATGGCGGCGTCATCGGCCGCCTGTCCTGGCGGCGTATCAGGCGCGGGAGCGGCCCCGGATATGTCTGCCGCATCCAGCTCCGCATCGGATGCCTCCGTCGCCGGACCGGGCTCGGTCGCCGGACCGGGCTCGGTCGCCGGCGCATGCTCATCCGTCAAGTTGTTCCGACGTTCATCGTTATCCGCCATGGCAACTATTCCTTAAATCCATTCGCATGCTGACATCGAAATCCAAGCTTGCGCAAGTGCCGGCCTGCTCCGCCGTCAAAACAAAACCGGAGCCGGCGTCCGCTGAAACGCCGAACTCCGGCCGCAGCATGCGCATTTTACCTGCCATTCTGCATGCTGAACAAGATAACATTAATCCGGCTCAATGGCAATTTGTTTGCGTTGCGATTTGGCCGCCGCGGATTTCGGCAAATCCAGGCGCAAAACGCCCTTTTTGAAAACCGCCTTGGCCTTGCTGTAATCCACCTCCGCCGGCAGCAGAACCATCCGCTCAAAACGCCCGCAGCTCAATTCCGACAGACAATAACTTTTCCGGCGTTCGTCGCGTTCCTTTTTTTTCTCGCCGCAGATTCGCAGCATCCGGCCGTCAAGCGTCACCTGGATATCTTTCTCATCCAGACCGGGCAATTCAGCGGTGACTTCCACGGCCTTATCGGTTTCGGCCACATCCAACCTGGGCAGATGGCTCTGCCGGCCGGCGGCAGGCCAGGGCCAGCCCCAATCGTCCCGCCCTGCAAAAGCCGCATCAAACAAATCGTTGATCTGACGGTGCAGGGTTTCCAAGCCGGCAAAGGGCGCAAGAGGTCCGGGCAAACCGGCTGATTTACGGCGCCAGGGAATAATGTTTGAAATTTTTTTCATTGACTCCACCTCCTTGTGCCTCCTTATCCGCATTGCCGCCCCGACGGACGGCAACGCGGATTTTCGGTCAAGCAGTCTCCACTTTAATCTTGCGCGGCCGGGCCGATTCCGCCTTGGGCAGGGTGATGCTCAAGACGCCATTGACCAGGCGCGCCTTGATTTTTTCGCGGTCAATATCCGTCACCAGGGTAAATGCCCGCCGGTAAATGCCCGTGGCGTAGCCGCGGTAAACCAACTGGCAATGTTCCTGGGGCGAATCCGCCTGCTGCCCGGTGATCGTCAACACATCGTCCTCAAGATCAATGTCAACGGCGCTTTCGGGCACCCCGGGCATGTCGCAAACCACCAGCAAGGCGTCATCCTTCTCGTAGATGTCGGCGGCCGGCGTAAACACCGGCAAATCGCGCGTCATCTCCGCCTGTGGCGCAGGCTGCGCCGGCGGACGCTCCGCTGGAAGATTTTTGGCTTTGGCTTCATTCATGATATTCCCTCCTCTCCTGCTTGTTTTTAAGTTATCCCGCGCTGATGGCGATTTTTTTAGGCTTGCTGGCCTCCGCCCGCGGCAGGCGGATCGTCAGCACCCCCAGCTTATGCCGGGCTTTCACGCCGGCGGCTTCAACCTCGAACGGCAATCGCAGACTGCGCGTGAAATTGCCCTGGCCGCGTTCGCAGCGATGGCAGACCACGCCTTCCTGCAAATCCTCCGCCTGGCGTTTGCCCTCCAAAGTCAGGACATCCTGGTTGACGTTGATGCTCAGATCCTTGGGGTCCACCCCGGGAATCTCAGCCGTCACCACCATTTCATCCTGTCCGCTCCAGACATTGACAGCCGGAAACTCATCCGCTTCCGCGCCATATCCTTCAAACAACCGATTCATTTCCCGCTGTAAACGCCTGACATCGCTGAATGGATCCAATCCATACATACTGTTGAATAACATTGCCTAACCCTCCTGTTAACCATCCGGGGGTTAATCCCCCGAATTTCATCATAATTTAAAAGCAAATACCATGCCATGAGCGCAATATTTTTATTATACCTTGTATTTCAATATATTATCAAAACCTCAACAAACAACTAATAGCGTCATATTGGCTCTTATCAAAATATTTAAGAAAAGCAGAGTGACATTATGACGCTTTCCCGCCGAAATGATTACCAACGTCGCGTCATTCTCTGAAAGACGGCGCGGTGCGGCTTGCCCTGCATAGCTTCAGCGTAGCCCGCAGGGAGACCTTGACCTGCCTCAGGGATCCGTATTCATGCTTCAGTAGGGCGGCCAGCTTGCCCGGCTAAGTCCGGCAAAGCCGGACTTCGCCGGGCGTAGCCTTGGCAAAGCCTGGGTCCTTGGCCGCTTCTGATCCAGGACGGCGCGCAAGGCGCGTGAGCGTGCCGCCGAGAATGACGCAACCCTGGCGGAATGCCGCGGGCGGAGCGATGGCGGACGGGTGGTGAAGGCAGGAATTATCGCCGGTTGACTTTGAAATCACAGACGAGTGGCAGATGGTCGGAATAAAGGACGCGTGGGATGCTGAAATCGGTAATGGCGATCTCAGGGCTATGCAGGATAAAATCCAGTTGCCGGCGCGGCGCCCAGCTGGGGAAGGAAGGCTGGCCGAACGGGAAAACGCTGGCCAAACCGCTGGCGGCCATGAAGAGGCGTATTTCGCGGTCGCCCCAGAAGGCGTTGAAATCCCCGGCGACGATACAGGGTTTGGACGTATGGCGCACGAGCGCATACAAATCGCTCAACTGGAAATGCCTGGTGCGGAAGCGCAGGGAGAGATGGACGAGAAAAATCACCACCTGTTCCAACTCCAATTCGATGACCAGGCGCTTGACTCCTTTGGTGAAATAAGGGAATTTCTGGCGCTGAATGGCGGAGTTGCTCAAAAAGGCGTTCGCTTGCTGGCGCATTAACGGCACACGCTGGACCCAGGAAGCCCGGTCGTATTTGGATTGAAAAACATGGTAATGCCCCAGGGCTTCGGCCATGATCGCCGCCTGATTTAAGCGGCGCGAGCGATATGAGCCGGCATCAACCTCGATGAGCCCGACTACATCCGGCGCCTGGCTGCGAATGAAGCGGATGATATTCTCCATGTTGCCGCCGGTGCGGCCCAGGTAACCGCTCCAGGGCAGGTGCAGAGGCCCGCCGCTGCCGGTACCGTAACGCAGGTTGTATAGCAGTAAACGCATCGCTTGACATGCGGCCCGTGAAATGCCGCGATTGTTCCGGTCCGTAATATTTCTGCCGGTGCCGGCGCTTGCGCCGCGCCAGCAGCCCGGCCGGCTCAGTCGCCGGCGGGGTGGCTGCCGTCGGATATCAACCCGGCCGCCGCGCCCCAAGCCGCGCCATACACGGCGGGTAGCGGCGCATGCTGCTTCTCCGCGAGGGCGCGGCAATCCTCGTATTCCGGGGCCGCCTTGATCTCCCGCCCCTGCCAGGCGCCGATCTTGACCCGCACCGGGCCATAGGGCGTGCAGACCTCGGCGGCCCGGCGCGCGAGGACGGTGCGCTGGACGCGATGTTCCCGGATGCCGAAAGTGGTGCTTTCCCGGAAGATTTCGTTCAGCATCTCCAGGCGCTGCTCCAGCCGGCACAGGACCGTCAACAAAACTCCCGGCCGCTGTTTTTTCATCTGCACCGGCGTGACAAAAACATCCAGTGCGCCCCGTTCCAGAATCCGCCCGGCCAGCGCTCCCAACAGTTCGGGTGAAGCGTCATCCAGGTTGCACTGCAATTCCAGGCAATCTTCCGGGGCATCTTCCGTGCCGTCGCCGTCGCGTAACACGGCGCGCAACAGGTTCGGGCGCCCGCGCAGTTGCGCGTGGCCGAAACCATAGCCGGACCGGCGGATGCAGCCGGCTGGCGGCCGCGGCAGGGAACGCCACGCGGTCAGCAGCGCCGCACCGGTGGGCGTCACCAATTCGAACGGTTCGTCCGTGGGCACGGTGGGGAAGTCCCGCAGCAGTTCCACGGTGGCTGGCGCGGGCGAAGGCAGCACTCCGTGGGCGCACTGGATCGTACCGCACCCCAGCGGCAATGGTCCGACGGCAACCGCGTCCACGCCGAGCATCTCGCGCGCCAGGCAGGCGCCGACGATATCCACGATGGAATCGACCGCGCCGACTTCGTGAAAGTGGATTTGTTCCGGCTCGACTCCATGCACCCTGGCTTCTGCCAGGGCCAGGCTTTCAAAAACGCGCAGGCTCATGGCGCGGACCGCCGGCGGCAAATCGGCGGCCGCTACGATCCGGCGGATCTCCGGGAGGCCGCGGTGCGGCGCATGGCCATGGACATGTTCATGGCCGTGATCATGTCCATGATCATGGTCGTGATCATGTCCATGATCGCGCGCGCTGGCCGCATCCGCCCCTACCCGCACGCGCACCTGGGTTCCCTGGAATCCGCCGAAGACACCGGCGACGGCGTCGATGGCGAACTCGCCGATATCCAGCGTCCGCAGACGCTGCTGCAATTCGTCCCGGCCGGCGCCCAGATCGATCAAGGCTGCCAGGATCATGTCGCCGCTGGCGCCGCCCACGCTTTGAAATTCCAGGATATTCATGCCGGCGTCCTGTTGATCATGCCGGCAGCCACGCCGGCGCCGAAGCCGTTGTCAATGTTCACCACCGTCACCCCGGGCACACAGGAATTCAGCATTGCCAGCAGCGCGGCCAGCCCCTGTAGTCCCGCGCCGTAGCCGGTGCTGGCAGGCACGGCAATGACCGGGCAGGCCACCAGGCCGGCAAGCACCGAAGGCAGGGCGCCTTCCATGCCTGCCACGGCTACCAGTGCCCGGGCCCGGCGCAATTGGTCCAGCCGCCCCAACAGGCGATGCAGGCCGGCCACACCGATGTCATACGCGCGTTCCACGCGCGCGCCCATCCATTCCGCTGTCACGGCGGCTTCTTCCGCCACGGGTATATCCACCGTGCCGGCGCAAACGACCGCCACGCAGCCGGCCGGCGCGGGCGCATCGGCAGGCGGGACGGTAATCGCGCGGGCCGCCTCATGGAAAACGGCGGACGGCAGGCGCCGGCGTGTCTCGGCGTACTGTTCGGCCGAAGCGCGAGTGGCCAGGGCCGGCTGTCCCGCGTCATGCAGGGCGCGCATGACCGCCGCGATTTGCGCGCCGGTTTTACCCGGGCAGTAAACCACTTCGGGAATGCGGCAACGGCGCCAGCGGTCCAGATCCACCTGGGCGAACCCCAGGTCCCGGGCGGCAGCGCCGGACAGTATCTGCTGCGCTTCCGCCGCAGTCAAATCCCCACGCGCCACCTGCTCCAGTAGTGTCTTCAAATCCATGGTCAGGAGGCGGCCGCCACGCGTTCGGCGCGGCCGGTCTCGATGGAACGGCGGGCGGCCGCCATGATGGCCAGGCCTTCAAAGGTAGTCCGCAGCGTCACCGGCGCGGGCCCGCCGTTGAAAAACTTTTTCATAACGCGCATGATTGCCTGCTTGTTCACACTGGTATCGCAGACAAATTGATGCACCCTGCTTTCGCCCTTGAATCCGCCCTGAACGCGGCCGCCGTAGCTGCCGCATTTTTTCACGATCTCCAGCAAGCCCTGGCGTTCCTGGCCGTAATCCACCGCCGCCACGATCCCGTTGGCCGTTTCCATGGCCTGGACGGACTGCGGGCCGGGCCCCATCAAACTCTGCAGGGCTTCGACCACGTGCACGCCATACCAGATCAGCGAATCGCCGGCCGGGGCAATTCCCAGCGGCCCGAAGAGATGGGCCAGGCGGACCTCCGGAACGGCCGCGCGGGCGCGCACGATGTCCGGCAGGAACGGGATGGACGAGCCGGACCAGACGCGCGTGCGGTGTTTTTGCGCCAGGCGCAAAATGGCGCGGCCGTCCGCCAGGCTGCAGGCCAGGGGTTTATCCAGGAAAACCGGCTTGCCCAGTCCCGCCACCTTGCGAAAATATTCCAGGTGATAACTGCCGTCGTTGATTTCCAGCATGATGGCGTCGCAGCCAGCCAGGGCCTCGTCCAGGTTTTCGGTAACCTTGACGCCCAAAGCCGTCAACTGCGCCCGGCGGGTTTCCATTGTCTGCCGGTTGGTGAATGGCGTCGGGAAACTCAGGCAGGAAACCGCGCGCATGCCCGTCAGCGCGCGGTCCGGCCCTTGCAGGACGGAGGGATAAGCTACGCTGTGGCTGGTGTCGATCCCGATAATAGCGATCTTGATCATCTTGCTTTCCTTTGCGTTTGCGGCGGTTATTTTATTGATTAAAAACAGCGGCGCCGGCCATGCCGGCGGCCAGCCGCGCTGGTAATTCGGCGATTGGCAAGCGGATTTGGCGCATGGTATCGCGGTCGCGCAGAGTGACGGTGTTGTCCGCCAGCGTATCGAAATCCACCGTCACGCCGTAAGGTGTGCCGATTTCATCCTGGCGGCGGTAGCGGCGGCCGATGGCGCCGGTCTGATCCCAGAAACAAGGCCAGGAGCCGCGCAGCATTTCAAACACCTCGCGGGCCTTGCCGACCAGTTCCGGCTTGTTCTTGACGAGCGGAAATACGGCCGCCTTGATCGGGGCCAGCACCGGGGCAAAACGCATGACCGTCCGCAATTCATGGCCGGCGGGCGGCGGCTGCCCGTGCGTGGCCGGACGCGGTTCGCCCGCGCCGCCGGCGGGAACCCACTCCTCGGCGTAGGCTTCGCACAGCGCCGCCAAGGCGATGCGATCAACGCCGGCGGACGGCTCCACCACGTGGGGAATGTATTTTTCCTTGGTTTCCTGGTCGAAATACTCCATGGACTTGCCGCTGTATTCCTGGTGCCGGCGGAGATCGTAGTCGCCGCGCGCAGCAATGCCTTCCAATTCCTGCACCCCAAACGGGAAGGCGTACATGATATCCACGCAGGCGCTGGCATAGTGGGCCAGTTCGCCGGGGGGGTACACATACTGGCGCAGGCGGCCCGCCGGCAGCCCGATGCGCTGGTACCACTCCATGCGCCGGGCAACCCAGTATGCGTGCCATTCCTGATCCGTGCCGGGCTTGATGAAATATTCCAGTTCCATCTGCTCGAATTCGCGCGAACGGAAGGTGAAATTACGCGGGTTGATTTCGTTGCGGAACGCCTTGCCGACCTGGGCGATGCCGAAGGGCACCTTCTGACGCGATACCGCCAGCACATTCTGGAATTGGACGAAGATTCCCTGGGCCGTTTCCGGGCGCAGGTAAGTTGCCGATGAAGCCTCCTCCACCGGCCCGATGAACGTCTTGAACATCAGGTTAAAGGCGCGCGGCTGGGTCAACTCCGCGGATTTGCAGGCCGGACACCGCATGCCTGGCGGCAGGGCGAAACCGCCTTCGGTTTTGACCAGTTGCGCGCCCTGTTCCTCGCAGAGCATGTCCGCGCGGAAGCGTTTACGGCAGGCGCGGCAATCCACCATCGGATCCACGAAGCCGGCGGTATGGCCCGAAGCTTCCCAGACCCGGGGATTCATGATGATGGCGCAATCCAGCCCGACCACGTCCTCGCGCGTCTGGACGATGTCGCGCCACCAGGCTTCGCGGATGTTCCGTTTCAGTTCGCAGCCCAGCGGTCCGTAATCCCAGAAACCGTTAAGCCCCTCGTAGATTTCCGACCCCTGGAAGATGAATCCGCGCCGCTTGCACAGCGATACCAGCGCGTCCATCGCCACCCGGGGTTGCTCTTCAGGATTTGCATTCATAGCCTGCCATCGTGCCTTTTCCAGCGGGCGCGGTCAAGCAAAAACCAGCCGTCAATCCTGAAAACTCCAGCCGCGGATCGTCCGCCATGATGCGGCGCAGCGCCTGCTCGATATCCCGCAGCAGGATCATCCTGTCCCGGCGGTCCACGCCCAGCCGCCCTGCCGCCAGCGCCGCTTCATCGCGGTTCCCAGCGCCGGAACAGGCAGAGGGCGCCGCATAACAGGGCGGCAATGTACAAACCGGCGTACACCGCCACCGCCGCGCAATATGCCAGGGAAATGCCGCCGCCGCCCGCCAGAGCTTCCACCACCCAGAAATCCTGCCAGGCGGGCAACAGGCTCAGCAGCGCCCTCAGGCCGGACCCGACCGGGGCGCGCTGCGCCAGGTAATCCACCAGGGCTCCGGCGGCCAGCATGCCCAGGTACGCCACGGCGGCCAGGTGCAGCGGCCAGCGCACGGTCAAAAGCACCGTCAGGGCCGTCATGACCAGCAAGGCCAGCGTAATCAAGCCGCCCGCCGGCAGCAGCCGCCAGTTCAGGAAAACGCCAAACCGGCACCAACCACCGCCGGGATGAATGCACGCGGCCACGGCCAGCGCCAGCAGCATGGCGGGCAACAACGCCGCCAGGGCCGCGCCGGGGAAGGAAGCCCGGCCGCGGAAATTCAGCCAGGCGGCGCACACGGCCGCTGCCGCCGCGGCGGCGGCGACGGCCAGCAGGATGGCGGCGTCAAATCGCGGGGCCGGCAGCGCGATGCGGTCGGCCAGCAAGACGCCCGCCATGGCAATCAGGCTGTGCCAGAGGATCAACGCCGCCAACCCGGCGTAACGCCCCAGCAGCAGCACCGTCCGGCCGGCCGGGGTGCAGATATTCAGGGCCAGCACGCCCGCGGAAGCCGGCTCGTAAGCGGCCGCGGCGGGGACGGCCAGGGCCAGGAACATGCCGCTGACGGCAAACAGCGCCAGGGCGCCATCGCGCGCCAGGCGGTTTTCATCCCCCAAGTTGAACGCCACGAGGGATGGCAGCAGCAGCATCAGGCCGAGCGTGATGGCCACCAGCAGCAGGCTTAATGGCCGGCGGGCAGCCACCTTGACGGCATAAAGCGCCGCGCCCGAAAATTGACGTAAAAATCCGCCGATCATGCATTCTCCTCCGCGGGGGGCGACTGCGCGGCGGCGGGGGCGGGTTCGGCCAGCCGGGCCAGAGCGCAGGCGCGGCCATAGCGGCAAAACAACACGGTGCCCAGCGCCGCCGCCGTGACGCCCCAGGCGCCCCAGGTCCGATTGACCGCCAGCATGCCCGCCGCCGCGCCGGACGCCACGTCCCCGCCGGCGGCTTGCGCCAACAGTCCCAGCAGCACCGCGCCGTAGATCAGGATCGCGCCGGATTGCGCCGCCGCCCAGCGGCTGGCGGCGCAAGCGCCCAGCCGCTGCAGCAATTGGGCGGACATCAGATTCAGCAGCAGCATGCCCATCAGCAGCGCCACCGTCAAGGCGTTGTAATTGCCGATGAGAAACGGTTCCAGCGGCCGCGCCCGGTGCCAGACCGCGAACGGCGCCATGTACAATTGCGCCGCCAGCATCAATCCCGCCGCGCGGGCCGGGCGCAAGTCGCCGCCTGACAATTCCAGGTATTCATAGAGGCATAAAACCCCCCAACCCGTCAGCAGCGATCCCAGGACATATGCCGGCGCCCGGAGGTCAATTGCATCGCATGACAAAAACGCGCGCGCGCCGTGCAACGCCGCGGTCGCCAGCACGCCCCAGCCCACCGCGGTAAATCCCCGCGCCAGCAGGCAAAGCGGCGCCACCGTGCCGCCCGGCTGCAATTGTCCGGCATCCGCGGCCATGTCATCCGTCATTATCCGACTCCCAACTACGCCAGGTTTAACTCGTTATCAAGCGCAACGCCGCCGCCAGCGCCAATGCCAGCACCATGCGCCGGAAGAACACCGGGGAAAGGCGCTTTAAAATTTCCCTCCCCAACAGCGCGCCCGCGGCTACCGCCGGCGCGCAGGCCAGGTCCAGCAGCAGGGTGCCACGATCGATCATGCCCAGGTGGCAATATAATGGAACTTTAATGCAGTTGAAAATAAAAAAATACCAGGCTGCGGTGCCCATGAAGCGCAGTTTGTCGAATCCGCGGCTGAGCAGGTAAATATTCATGATCGGCCCGGCGACATTGCCGACGGTGGTGGCGAACCCGGCCAGGGAACCCATCCCCACGGTAAACCAGGGCCGCCGCGGAAAATTGCTCCAGCCCAACCGCTGGCGGCCCCACTCCAACAGGGTCAAGGCCAGGACCAGCGCCCCGAGCATGAACTTCAATTGCACGTCATTGACCGTCCGCAGGAACCAGAAGCCCGCGGCGATGCCCAGAAGGACGCAGGGAAACAGCGCCCACAGCCGCACCCAATCCGCATTCCGCCGGTAATATCCGAGGGCGAACAAATCGCCCATGATCAGCAGCGGCAGCAAGGCGCCCACCGCCATCCGCGCCGGCAGGATTTCCGCCAGCAGCGCCATGGCCAGCACGCCCACGCCCGGCACGCCGGTCTTCGCCAGCCCCGCCAGCAATCCCGCCGCCAATCCCACCAGCCACGGCCCGATTCCCTCCGGCATTTACCACCCCCGGTTTTGCGTCAGCCAGTAAAAGGCCGGCACGGTCGCCATGCTTAAAACGGTTGACCAGAAAATGGCCCGTGCGCTCAGCAGGTTGTCACCGTTAAAACGTTCGGACATGATGCTGGCGCTGATCGCCACCGGCATGGCGGCGATCAGGTAATAAATCTGGCGCGTGGCGTCCGGCACAGAAAACCCCGCCCATGCCAGAATCCAGACGGCCGCCACGGCCAGGCAGGGGCCGCCGATCAAGCGCGCCGCGAGCACCGCCGCCAGTTCCCCGGGCGGCGGCCGCGCGCCGGCGGCGGTCAGCGCGCCCAGTTGCGCGCCGGTGATGAGCAAGGACAGGGGAATGGTCAGACTGCCCAGCATGCTCATGGCCTGCACCGCCGCCGCGGCCGCAAACGGCCCCGGGGTCATGGCCGCGGCGGCGGACGTTTCCAGGGCGCGCGCCGCGGGCCAGATCAGGGCCAGGAGAATGCCCGCCGCCGTGGCCAGCAAGCCGGGATTCCTGAAAAGATTTTTCACGGCCGCCAGGCTGGGCGCCGCGCCCTGCAGGGTCCAAACGCCAAGGGACCACAGGGCCAACTGCGCGCCGACGTTGAACAGCAGGACGTCCCGCACGCCGGCATCGCCGAAAAGGGCTTCGGCGATCGGCAGCGGCAGAAAGATCCAGTTGGGCAAACCGGCCAGGAACACCGCCGTCGGCAGGCGCGGCCGCGGGCAGAACCACGGCAGCACGGCCCATCCCGCCAGGATCGAGGTCAAGATCACCCCGCCGCCCAGCAGCGGGACGAACCATCCCTGGCGCAAAACGCCGGGATCCACCGTGCGCAGCATCTGGGTCAGCACGAGGCATGGAAAAACCAGGTCCACTACCAGGCGGCTCAGGATGCGCACGGCGGCGGCGTTGATGTAAGCCCGGCGGCGCGCCCACCAGCCGACGGCCATGACCAGGAACATGGCCATTATTTTCAGCAGCACCACGCGGAATTCAGGCATGGCCGGCGCCTTCCCGCACGGTGTAAAAACGGCGCCCATCGCATTCGCGCACCGTCAACCGTCCATCCTGGAGCAGTTGTTCCAGGACGCGCGCGGCATCCGCCGGCGCCAGGCTCAAGCCGGCAGCGACATCGTCCGCCGTGCCGGGATGTCGCTGCAGCATGGCCAGCATATCATCCGCGTTGGCGGCGCGCAGCAGCGTTGTTGCCCGCGGGTGATACTCGGCAATGACTTCAGCCGGCGGATGGAAACTGCGGGCAATCTCCGTCAATTCTTCCAGCGGCACCGGCAGCAGGCCGGCCTCCGCCGGCGGACGCGCCACGGTGTTGAGCTGCACGCGGTCCGGCGCGATGCGTTCCGCCCAGGCCCGCAAGGCCGCCAGGCTCTCCAGACTGTCATTCAGGTTTTTCACCAGGAAGATTTCCAGCCAATACCGGCCGCGAAATTCACGCCGGAAATCCGCCAGGCCTCGGGCCATAACCTCAAAATCAATGCCGGAGCACGGGCGGTTGATGCGGCGGAACGTTTCCGCGTCGCCAGCGTCGAGTGAAGGCGCCACCAGGTCCGCCGCCAGCAATTCGCCGCGGACGTCCGGCCGCCAGAGCAAAGACCCATTGGTGATGACCGCCACCGGGATTTCCGTCAGGCGCTTGATGCCGGCGATCAACTCGCCCAGGCCCGCATACAGCGTCGGTTCTCCGGAACCGCCCAGGGTGATGTAATCCGGCGCGCAGGCCAGGCGGGCCGCCAACTCGCGCAGAATCGCGGCCGGTGCCTGCCAGGGGCGGCGGACGAGCGTGTGATTGGTCGTGCAGCCGAGTTGGCAGTAAACGCAATCGTAGCTGCACGCCTTGAAAGGCGCCAGATCGATCCCCAGCGAGCGTCCAAGACGCCGGGAAGGCACCGGACCGAAAACGCAACTCATGCCGCTCTCCTTGTTTCCCTACATGCTGACAACTTCGCCCATTTTGAAGATCGGCAGGAACATGGAAATGACAATGCCGCCGATCACCACCCCCAGGAACACCATCAGCAGGGGCTCGATCATGGCGGTCAGGCTGTCCAGCATGGCCTCCACCTCGTCATCGTAGAAATCGGCGATATTCTGCATCATTTCGTCAATCTTACCGGTTTTCTCGCCGGCGGCCATCATGTGCACCAGCAGCTTGGGGAAACAGGGATGCTTGATCAAGGCCGAGGACAGGGGATCGCCCTGCTCCACCGTGTACCGCGCCTGCAGCACCACTTTTTCAAACACCTTGTTGCCCGTGGCCCCGGACACAATCTCCAGGGCGCTCAGGATCGGCACACCGCTGCGGAGCAGTTGGGCGAAAGTGCGGGCAAACCGGCTGGTGGCGACCTTGCGGTTCAATTCGCCGATCACGGGGAAGCGCAGGGCAAACGCGGAAAGCTGGTAGGCGCCTGCGGGCGTTTTCATCCACTTGCGCAAGGCGAAGACGCCGGCCCCCAGCGCCAGCACAAGGAAGATGCCGTAGCGGCGCATGAGCCCGCTTAAATCCACCATCACCTGGGTCAACCCCGGCAATTCCGCGCCGAATTCAGCGAACATTTCCGCGAACACGGGCACGATGAATAAAATCATGGCGGTGGCAATGCCCAGTGCGATGCAGAGAACAATCACCGGATAACTCATGGCGGATTTTACCTTGCGCGCCAGCTTGGCGGAAGCTTCCAGGAAAGTCGCCAGGCGGGCGGCGGTTTCGCCCAATTGCCCGCCCGATTCGCCGGCCCGGATCATATTGACATACAACTGATCGAAAACACTCGGGTAATTCGCCAGCGATTCCGCAAAGGACGAACCGGCCTGGAGGTGGTTTTTCAACCCCAAGATCACCATTTTCATGTTCTTGTCGCTGGTCTGGTCTTCCAGCGCGTCCAGCGACTGGATCAGCGGCATCCCCGCCAGCAGCATGGCGGAGAGCTGGCGCGAAAAAGCCGGCAATTCCTTGTTGCGGATTTTTTTGGCGCCCGCCACCCGGCCGGCGCCACGGTGACTCCTCCGCGCCCGGCTGGCCGCTTCGCCGGCCGGACGGCCGGCGCCGCGCGCGCCGGCCGCGCCGTCGCGGGATTTCCTGAAGTCATTTCTCACTACAGCCATGATGATCAATCTTTCTCAAGCGCTGCCGCGGCAGCGCAGGTTCATTCGCCGCCGCCGGTTACGCTCAGGATTTCCTCCAGGCTGGAGATCCCTTGCTTGACTTTTTCCAGGCCGATCATCCGCAGGGTCAGCATGCCGTTCGCCACAGCCTGCTCGGTCAGGGCCCCGGCGTTGGCGTTCGCCAGAATCAACTGGCGGATGGCATCGTCCACAATCAGCACTTCCATCAGCGAACTGCGGCCCTTGAAACCGGTGTTGGCGCACTTGGGACAGCCATGCGCAGCAAAAATCTGCGCCCCTTCCAGCAAGGCGGGATCCAGGTTGTTGATCCGGAGATAATCCGGCGAAATTTCCGCCGGCTTCTTGCAGGCCACGCATAACTTTTTAAACAGGCGCTGGGCTTGCGCCATGATCACGGAGGATGCCAGCAAGAACGCCTCCAGCCCCATGTCGCGCATGCGCGTGATCGCGCCGGCGGCGTCGTTGGTGTGGAGCGTGCTCAATACCAGGTGGCCGGTCAAGGCCGCCTTGACGGCAATGGCGGCGGTTTCCTGGTCGCGGATTTCCCCCACCATGACAATGTCGGGGTCTTGGCGCAGAATGGCGCGCAAGGCATTGGCGAAAGTCAAGCCGACATCATCGTTGATCTGCACCTGGTTGATGCCGGACAACTGGTATTCCACCGGATCCTCGGTGGTGACGATGTTGACATTCGGCTTGTTCAGATCCTGCAGGCAGGAATACAAGGTGGTGGTCTTGCCGCTGCCGGTGGGGCCGGTAACCAGAATGATGCCATGCGGTTGGTTGATGGCGAACACCAGGGCTTCGTAGGCTTTCTGGTCCAACCCCAGGGCGGAGAGCGTGGGCGCCAGGTTGCTGCGGTCGAGGATACGCATGACAATTTTTTCGCCATGCACCATCGGCAGAACGTTCACGCGTAAATCCACTTCCTTGCCCAGGGCCCGGATTTTAAAGCGTCCATCCTGGGGGATGCGCCGCTCGGCGATGTTCATGTCCGACATGATCTTGATGCGGGAAGTAATGGCCGACTGCAGGTTTTTAGGGGGGCTCGGCACCTCGTACAATTCGCCGTCCACCCGGTAACGCAGGCGCAGCGCGCGCTCCATCGGCTCGATGTGGATATCGCTGGCGCGCCGCCTCAAGGCTTCCACCAGGATTGAATTGACGATGCGGATCACCGGCGCGCCCTCGGCGCTTTCCAGCATTTCGTCGATGCTGACATCCTCTTTCTTTTCATGCCCGACTTCAACATCATCGTCGTCCACCATGTTTTTGATAATGTCTTCCAGGTTGGGCGACGTCTGTTCCAGAAACTTTTGCAGCAGGTCCTTGACTTCTTTTTCCGCCGCCGCCAGCGGCACGACGGTCAGATCGGTGATGGCCTGTAATTCCTCGATTGATCCCATGTTGAAGGGGTCGCCCAGCGCCACCGTCAGCACGCGCCCGATCTTGGCAACCGGCACGGCCAACAAGCTTTTCAGGCGTTCGGCAGGGATCAGTCCCAGCAGTTGGCTGTCAGGCGTGAAATGCGCCAGGGTGATTGGACGCAAACCCAGGTATTCGGCGATGGCGAGGGTAATATTGGTATCCGAAACCAGCTGGTTGGCAAAGAGATATTCTTCCAGGCGGCGGCCTTCCGCCTGGGATGCTTCCAGGGCTTTGTTCAAAGTTTCCGCGTCAATTGCCTGGCGCCGCAGCAGAATGGTGGCAATTTTATTGCTTAACGATCCGCGATCCATTTAAAATTCCTCCGCGGCATGGCCCGGCCGGCATGCCTGGCTACTGCAAATATGGCATAACACCGGCAAATTGGCCAGCAAAAAACCAGGCTGTTCGCCCGACATTGCAGGGCTGCGTCATTCTCAGAACAGACGGCTCGGTACGGCTTGCCCTGCATAGCGCAGCACGCAGGGAGAACTCACCCTGCCTGGGAAATCTGCTGGAGGTAGGGCGACGTCTCCGACGGAGCCGTCCGGCAAAGCCGGACTCGGAGAGCTCGCCCCACCTGGGAAATCTGCTGAAGGGCGAGACCCCGCTCAAAGCGGGGTAAACCTCCGGCTTGTCCCGCCTGGCGCGGGAGCGAGCCGCCGAAAATGACCCAGCCGTGCCCGGCATTTTAGGGCACAACGGAAATCATGCCGGCCAACAGCCCCAGGTCGTCCGGGAAGCCGGCGGCGCCCGAATCCCAGGCCGGCTGAACCTGCATTTCCACCCAGACCCATTCGGGCTCATCCAGCCGGCGGTGAAAAGGGGCCGCCACCCACTGCCATTCCATCGCCGGCAGCCGGCCGGACCACAGGCAGTCTCCTGCCGCCGTCAGCGTCAAATGCGTGCCGCACGGCGGAGCGCGCGCCAGGAGCAGCAAGCGGCCGGTTGGCGCCGGCGGCCGCGGCAGCAGGATGGCAGCTCCCGCGCGCGTCCACCGGGCGTCCAGGGGAGGCATATCCCGCTCTGCCAGCGCTTCCGGCGGCGCCGCCGCGAGTAAATCCAGCGTCAGACGCTGGCCGCTCCACAAGTTGCATCCCGCAACTGCGTCAAGCCCATCCCCACCGGCGGGGGCCTGGCTCACCGGCAGGCGCAGGACGCGCCAATCCCGATCGAGTAGCTGGCTTATCCCCCGGGCGGAACGCGCCGGATTTACGCCGTCCATAGTCAGTATAAGCAGTTCCTCCGCGGGCGCGGCCGCCGGCCAGGCCGCGCGAAGAGCGTTCCACCCGGCGCAGCGGATGCGCCATGCGCCGTGCCGCAGGTTAGCAAACCGGCGCAACCCCATGTTGCCGGCATCGAGCTGCGCGCGGTAAGGTTCGGCCCAATCGCGGCAGCCGGCCGGCGCCTTGTCAGCCAGACGCATGCGATACATGCCCAGGGTCATGGCATTGCGGCGCACCTCCACCGGCAGGCGGCGGCCAGCCTGCCGCAGCCTCCGGTATTCCCATGTGCCTTGCAGCACGGGCGTGAAAACAAAGCCGGCGCTGACCGGCGCGTGGAAGGGCGTGATAAAATAAACCGGCACCGCGGGAAATTCGCGCATCAAGCGTTCCAATTCCGCCTCAATCCGCTCATAATTCGCGCGCCGTTCATTGTCGATTCCCAACACCGGCAGGTTGAAGTAGTGGTCAAACGGAGCTGCCAGCCGCGAATATTCCACCACCAATGCGCCCTCCGATGCGCGCACCAACTGCGCAAAGGGCCGTAAAAAGCTTGCGAAGCCGCGGTATTCCGTCAGCTTCAAAAGGTGCATGCGCCCCCGCAGGCCCGCGCCGGCCAGCAGCGCCGCCAGGACCAGCACGCCCGCCGGCATCAGGCGGCGGCGGACCGCCGGCATGACCGGCAGCAGCCGGACGGCCAGGGCGCCGGCGGCGCCCGCCAGGGCGCTTAAGCACAAGGCCAGCATGGGAACCGCCGTCACCGCCAGGTAGCGAGTCATCATGAAATCGTTGATGCGGCCGGCAAACAGAATGCCGGGTAAAACCGCTGCCGCCACCGCCAGTCGCGCCAAGGACTGGCGGGCGGTCATCCCGCGAAGTCGTCCGGCAGGCGGCCAGACGCACCAAACCAGCCAGCCGGCCAGGCCGGCGCAGGCCGTCGGGCCCGAAACCATGTTGGCCAGCGCCTGGAAGTCGGTCATGTACAAAAAATGCTCCAGGGGCCTGCCCAGCAGCGGCAAACTGCCCGAGGCATCACGCCGGAAATAATAAAAAAACGGCAGCAACACGCCGGCCGCTCCGATCAGCCAGGCGGCGGCACGCAACCAGGAAGCCGCGGATGGCGCAGTCCACAGGCGTTGCGCCGCCCGTCCGGCGGCCAACAAACCGACCGCCGCGGCCGCGCCGGCCAACCAGCCCCGCGGATCGCCCAACATCCGCCACATCAGATGCCCCAGCCCGTAATAATCGGTGATCCGCCGCGCCTGGTAATCCAACGCAAGAAGCGCCACCGCTGCCACCAGCAGCACGGGCAGCCAGTCCCGGCGCCCTGCCCCAACCCCGGCGACGATCAGCGCTATTGCCGGAGCGAGGGCATACCAGGCGGTGATGTGAAAAAACGGCGCCAGCATGAGGCAGGCGGCGCCCAGCCAGACATCCGGGCCGGGCCGGCGCCGGGCGCGCGGCGCCGGCCCGGCCAACAGGGCCAATCCGGCAAACAACATGCCGGCGGCGATGATTTCCGGGCGCGGCGCGCGTCCATGCCAGACCGTCAACGGGTTCAACAAAAACAGCCAGAAAGCCGCGAGGCCGCACCAGCGCCATGGCAGGAGGCCGCCGGCCAGTGCGCTCAGGGCCAGCGCTCCCAGCAGGGCGAAGATGGGCACGACATAGAGTGCCGCATCGGGCGTGCCCGCCAGGCGCGTTGCAACGGCCACCAGCAGGGAATAAGCCGGCTGGAAATGCGGACCGATCAGCGCCAGGTGTTCATTGCATACCCAAAGGCAGGCATCCTTGGTGGGGCCGTAACCGGAATGGCCGAAGTAAAACTCCGGCCGCAACTCCGGCTGCACCAGCGACAGGAGATCGTCCACGTAAAAAAAACGGCCCTGCCGGCCATAAGTCACGCCGGCATTCAAGTAGGCGCCGGGATCCTCACCGCCGAAAATATCCTCATGCGGCCGGAACATCAGGACCGCGGCCAGGGCCAGCATGGCCGTCCATAACCAAACACCGGCGCGGCCACCCAGGGCCGGCGGCAGGCGGCGCGCCACCCGCCAGGCAGCGCAGCCGGCCATCAACCATAAAAAACCGCCCATTAAAAACACCTGCATGCAGCCCCCCGGGCATTTGACTTGCGGACCATTCTAGCCTCTGTTACACTGCCGGCGCAACCAAAAACCTGTCCCCACCATGAAGACACCCTCCACAGCCAGCCTCCCGCCCGCCGGCGCGGCCGGCCAGGCCGCGCCCTGGTGGAAAACCTTGGGGCAGATGGCCTGGCACGACCTGCATGCGCGTTATGCCGGCGCCGCGCTGGGCTTGATCTGGAGCGTCGTCCAGCCGCTGGTGATGGCGCTGATTCTCTGGGTGGTGATCGGATACGGCATGCGGACCAGCCGCATCGGCGGCCTGCCCGGCCTGGCATGGATTTTACCCGGCATGGCCGCCTGGAGTTTTTTCGCGGAAGCTCTGAATGCCGGCACGCTGGTACTGCAGGAATATGCATTTCTGGTGAAAAAAGTGCGCTTCCCGATCATCCTGCTGCCGCCGGTTAAGATTCTATCGGCCCTGGCAGTCCACCTGGTTTTCCTGGGATTAACCGCGGTTGTGCTGGCGATGCAGGGAGTCCGGCCGGGCTGGCAGATGCTTTGGCTCCCGTATTACACGGCCGGACTGCTGTCGCTGCTGGCCGGCCTGGCCTGGATCACCGCATCGCTGCATGCGCTGGCGCGGGATGTCGGGCATGCGGTCAACATCTTCCTGCAATTCGGCTTCTGGCTGACGCCGGTTTTCTGGAGTCCGGAGATGCTCCCGGAGGGCGCCCTGCGGCAACTGGCCTGCCTCAACCCCATGTATTACATTGTGGACGGCTACCGCCGCTGCCTGGCGCTCTCCGCCATGCCGGAACTGGGCATGCCGGCGGCCGTCTTCTGGCTGGAAGCAGGCATCATCGCCTGGGCCGGCGCCCTGATGTTCCGCCGGCTCCGCGGCCATTTTGCCGATATACTGTGACCGCAAAAAGAGCTTGCGGCGCGGCGGACGATCGGATATAAATACGAGTTTGTTTCATCCATGCGGTAAATCAATAACCGGCCGGCCATTCGGGACGGCCGGCGCCGCCGCGCCAAAAAAAGGAGTCTGAAGTAATGGGTATTTTAACGCGCTGGTTTGGGGGCGCCGCCGCCCAGCCGGATTTCAAATTTTCGCCGGAATCCCGGATGTATATTTTCGATGCCAGCAAACTGGCCGAGGCTGGAGCGAAAAACGCAGGCGGGGCCACCCCGCGGGATAATTTCGAAACCTTGAAACTCCTGACGCAGTTTGCCGCGCAGGAAGGCTTGCGCCTGACGGCAGTGCTGACTGGACGCCCCCTGCGCGAGGCCGCGGAAGGCGACAGCTACAAAAACGTCACGGTGCATTACGCGGAAAACACCTCCGCCTGCCGTAAGACCATCCTGCAATTGCTGCAAGGCCAGGGCAGCGGGAAAGCCGTGGTCGTGACGGCCGACGCCGAGCTGGAGCGGATGGCCGCCGCCCAGGGCGCCGAGTGCATGCGTATCGGCACTTTTAAAAAGGCGCTGGAAAACCGCGAATCCCGCGACAACCGCCGGCCGGCCCGGCCGCCGCGCCGCAATTCCGCCAATACCAACGGCAATGGCGAAAAGCAACCGCCGGACGCCGCGACGCCGGATGGGCCGCCCTCGCCGGCGCCCGCTTCGGATGCCCCGAAGAAGGAAATCCTCGACCTGATCGATCCGATTTGACCGGGCCGGTTTTTATTCCGCGGCGGCGGTGGCCGGCGGTGCCGGGAAGCGGCCTTCCAGCGCGTCGCTGACAATTTCCTTGGTGTCGCAGGGGAAATCGCTTTTCAGCAGCCAGCGCAGGAATTTCTGATTATCCCGCGCCAGGTCGCGCAGTTTCTGCCCCAGGCATTGTTTGCCGAAATTGACCACGATTTCGCCATCCACCCAGCGCAACTTGCCGGTTTGATCCGCCCAGTCCGGCTGGCGCAGGCTGCAATAATCGTCCAAGGCGTCCAAATCAGAAGGCAGATCGGAATATTTTTGCAATTGGGCAGCGAGCACCTTCAACGCCGCCTCGCAATCCGCCCTGGCGCCGTGGGCGCCTACGTGCGCCTCGTTGCAATAGAACGCCAGGGCGGCGGTCAAATCCCGCGGCTCTTTTTTGTGGAAAATGCGCTGGGCGTCGAGCAGGCGCCGGCCGTCCTCCTGGAAAGTCATGGCGCACCGGGCGAATTCCTCGCGCAACATCAGGACATCGTACCGCACAATTCCGAAACCCGCCAAGTCGCACCCATCCAGCAATTCCCAGATGCGGGGCGCCAGTTCGGCAAAGGACGGCTGGCCGGCTACATCCGCGTCGGTGATGCCATGGATGGCCGTCACCACCGGCGGAATGGGGATGCCTGGATTAATCCGGAACACATGATCCTCGCGCCGTCCATCCGGCATCAGTTTCAATATTGCCATCTCCACGACGCGGTCAACGCGCGGATTCAAACCGGTGGTCTCAAGGTCAAGCACCGCCAGCGGGCGGTCCAGTTTCAAAGGCAGCATACTTGTTTCCTCCCTTAACATCTTCGCGGCGCCAGGCGGACATACCTCCATCGGCCGCGGCACATAGTGGATTAAAAGCGGCAGGCTGGCAAGGCTAAATCCAGCGCCGCCAGAATTGGCTGGATGTAAGCCAAATTTGTTGCGGTAGTGCGGCAGCAGGGATGCCTAGCGCATTCCGTTTGAAAAGCACGGGGAGCGGAATTCGCAACGTGATGGCTCAATTTCGTGCAGGATGGTCTAACCTGGCCGAAATTTTCGGAATTTACAGGATTGTATCAATAACGGACTCATAAATCGCGCTGAAATCCGCCGTAAAATTAAAGTTAATTCAAATTGCCAACAAATTTGTCTTACACCCTGATTGGCTTGAAAAATCAGTTTTTCATTGCCAAGCGTCTTGCGATGATGGTAAAAACTCTGCCGCTGCATGGATGCAGCGCAAATCATTTTGAGCGGCGCCCGCGCCGCGGACTGCCGCCAGGAGGAATGCGTGAGTCTGGTAAAGCATCCCGGGAAGATCAGTCTGGGCATGATCGGCATGACGGAGGGCAACGGCCATCCGTATTCCTGGAGCGCCATCTTCAACGGTTATGACCGGGAGCGCATGACCGCCGAATGCCCTTTTGCCGGCATTCCGGAATATCTCAACAAGGAGCCCCCGGACACCCTGCCGATCCGGGGCGCGCAGGTGACCCACATTTACTGCAACTGCCGCCGGGACGCCGAACAGGTGGCGCGGTGCGCCCTGATTCCCAACGTGGTGGATGCGCCGGAGGAACTGATCGGGGCGGTGGATGCCGTGATCATCGCCACCGATATCGGGTCCGAACATGTAGAACGAGCCCGCCCGTTCGTCGAAGCCGGCCTCCCCCTTTTTATTGACAAGCCGTTATGCGACAATCGCGCCGACCTGGCGCGCTTTCACCGCTGGATTGCCGTTGAAAAACGCCCCATCCTGTCGTCCAGCTGTATGCGCTATGCCAAGGGGTTCCTGCCATACCGCCTTTCCACCAACGAACTGGGACCGCTGCGTTTCGTTTCGATCACCATGTCCAAGCAATGGGAAACTTACGGCATTCACGCTTTGGAGGGCATCTACGCCATCGTGGGTCCGGGATTCGAGACAATCCGCAATACCGGCACCTTTGAACGCAATATCGTACATATGACCCATCGGCGCGGCATCGATATCGTGATCGCCTGCATCCGGGACGTGCAGTACGGCGGCGCGTTGCGCCTGGCGGGGGTCAAAGGCAACGTCACCGTGGCGGATGGCGACACCTTTTATGCCTTCAAGGCGCAATTGCAGGCTTACGTCGATTTCCTGCGGACGGGACAATACCCCTTCCCTTTCGCGGAAACCGAGGAGTTGATGAAACTGGTGATCGGCGGCAGCGAAAGCCGGGCCAGCGGCGGCCAGCCGATACAACTGGACGATATCGTCCCGGCCGTCTGAAGCCGCCGGCAATCGCCGGTATAAAGGCGCGCCGCCGGACGCCTGGCGGAGCAGCAAACCCACCTGGCGCAGCCAGTGGAAAGGAGACGCGATGGATGTGCTGGAGAGCCTGTCCCTGAAGGGGAAAGTGGCGCTGCTGACCGGCGGCGCCGGATTGTTCGGGCGGCAGATGACTGCCGCGCTGGCGGAAGCCGGCGCGGAAACTTACATCGCCGCCCGCGGCCTGGAAGCGTTGGAGCAGGCGGCGGCGGAAGAGCGCGCCCGCGGCTTCAACGTCCACGCGCTGAGACTCGACCTGGCCGACGAAACCTCCATCCGCGCCCTGCATGCCGAAATCATGCGGCGCGCCGGACGGATTGACGTGCTGGTCAACAACGCCGTCACCCGGTGCGCGACCGAGGGCTGGGACCAGCCGCTGGCAGCGTATGATCGAAGCCTGCATATCAACGCCTCGGCCCTCTTCCTGCTAACCAGCTTGTTCGCCGGGGAAATGCAAAAGCAGCGCGCCGGCTCGATTATCAACATCGCGTCCATGATGGGGATGGTGGGCGTCGAATTCGGCAATTACAAGGGCACCGACATGGGGCGCAACCCCTCGCCCATCTATTCCTACGAGAAAGGCGGCATGATCAATTTCACGCGCTGGGCCGCCAGCCTGCTGGGGCCGCATAATGTGCGGGTGAATTGCGTGTCGCCCGGGGGGTTCTGGATGCCGGAACATCCCGCCCGGTTCGTCAAGCAATACAGCGAACGCACCCAGTTGGGCCGCATGGCCAACGAAACGGATTTGAAGGGCATCATCGTGTTCCTGGGCTCGGACGCCTCAAGCTACATCACCGGGGCCAACATCCCGGTGGATGGCGGCTACACCGCGAAGTAAGCTGCCGTTTTTGCATCCACGCCGCATCCTTCTGAAAGCCAGACATGCCAACGCTGCATCAACAGGGCGATTTCGAATACAACCGTTATGACCGCGATTTCTGGCGGCAGGAACTGGATGACTTTCTGCCGGCGCGTATCTTTGACGCGCATGCGCATTTATGGACGGAAGCCGGGCAGGGCCACCTGCCGCCGCCGGCCCCGGGCGGGCATTTGCGCATGGAAGTGGATTTGGCGGCATTGCAAGCGTGGTCGGCCCATATGTTTCCTGGCCGCGAATGCCATTATCACCTGCTGGCAACTCCTAACCCCGGCATGGATATCCCGGCTAACAACGCCTGGCTGAGCCGGCAGGCCGCCGGCGACCCGGCATCCCGCTGCAGCATCGCGGTCGCCCCGCAAATCCCGCCGGAACAACTGGATGCCATGCTTGCCCGGCACAGTTGCATCGGCGTCAAACCATATCGTTCCTTCGCGGCGGCGCCGGCGGAGGCGCGCATCCGCGATTTCCTGCCGGAAAGCCAGATGGAAGTTCTGGACAGCCGCGGCAAGGCGGTAACGCTGCACCTATCGCTTAAACAGGGGCCGGCCGATCCTGCCAACCTGAATGATTTGCGGGCATACACCGCGCGCTATCCCCGTATCAGGTGGATTCTGGCGCACTGCGCGCGCGGATTCAACGCCTGCCTGCTGGAGAAATCCATCCACGAACTCAAGCATATCCCTAACTTGTGGTACGACACATCGGCCGTTAACGACTTGTACGCCCATTACCTGCTTTTAAAACACGAAGACATCCATCGCATCATGTTCGGTTCGGACAATGTGCTGGCCGGCTGCGCCCATGGAAAATATATCACTTATGCCCGCGCCTGGCTGATGTACGACGGCCGCGCGCCGCTGGAACACTGCGATGCGCGGCCGGTGCCGGTGATTTACGAACAATTGCTGCAACAGAAACGCGCCGCGGAAATGCTGGGATTGGCTAAGACTGACATTGAAAAAGTGTTCGCCGGCAATGCTCATGCCTTTTTTCAAACCATGGTTTGAATCCTGCCGGCCAAGCGCCGTTTAACGGCGGAAAACGCGCGGCGGTTCCAAAGGGCTGTGTCATTCTCGGCGGCTCGCTCCCGCGCCAGGCGGGACAAGCCGGAGGTTTACCCCGCTTTGAGCGGGGTCTCGCCCTTCAGCAGATTTCCCAGGTGGGGCGAGCTCTCCGACTCCGGCTTTGCCGGACGGCTCCGTCGGAGACGTCGCCCTACCTCCAGCAGATTTCCCAGGCAGGGTGAGTTCTCCCTGCGTGCTGCGCTATGCAGGGCAAGCCGTACCGAGCCGTCTGTTCTGAGAATGACGCAGCCCTGGGCGGTTCCGCAATCGTTCACATAAAAAATTTGACACCGCCCAAAACTTAGGATAAATCTTAATAAACGCTTGTCTCCGTTGTCTTGAAATTCAGCGGTCAGCGGAGGGAGTTCTACCAAGGAGTCGCCCGGTTCATGCATGACAAGACATCACAGCGATACCAGAGTGCCATTGACCTGATCCCCGGCGGCGGCCAACTCTTGAGCAAACGGCCGGAGATATTCGCCCCGGCTCAATGGCCGGCTTATTTTTCCCGCGCCGCCGGTTGTGAAATATGGGATTTGGATGGCCGGCATTATTACGATTTTTCGCACAACAATGTGGGGGCATGCCTGCTGGGCTACGCCCACCCTGACATCACGCAGGCGGTAATGCGCGTGATCAAGGACGGCTGCATGTCGTCCCTGAACCCGCCGGAAGAGGTGGAACTGGCCGAACAACTGCTGGCCATCCATCCCTGGGCGGAAAACGCCCGGTTTACCAGGGCCGGCGGCGAATCCATGGCCGTGGCCGTCCGCATCGCCCGCGCCACCACCGACCGTTCGGCGGTGGCCATCGCCGGCTACCACGGCTGGCACGACTGGTATCTGGCCGCCAACCTGGGCGATAACGACGCCTTGCGCGGCATGCTGCTGCCCGGGCTTGAACCGCGCGGCGTGCCGCGCGAATTGCGCGGCACCGCCATACCTTTCGACCACGGCGATCCGGCAGCGTTTGACGCGGTCATGGAAAAACACGGCCGCCGGCTGGCAGCGGTGGTGATGGAGCCCTGCCGGCATCATACCCCCCCGCCGGGATACCTGGAACATGTCCGGGCGCGGACACAGGCTTGCGGCGCGCTGCTGATTTTCGATGAAATCACCATCGGCTGGCGGATGTATTTCGGCGGCGTGCATATGATGTTGGGAGTCCATCCCGACATCGCCGTCTTCGCCAAGGCCCTGGGCAATGGACATCCCATCGGCGCCGTCATCGGCACGCGCGCCGCCATGGCCGGGGCGCATTCATCCTTCATCAGCAGCACTTTCTGGACTGAGCGGGTCGGCCCGGCGGCGGCCCTGGCCGTCCTGCGGCAAATGCGGGAAACCGATGTGCCCGCCCATGTCAGCCGCATAGGCAAAGCCGTGCAGGAAATATGGCGCCAGGCCGCGCGCAAACACGGCGTGCCGGCCTCAGCGCCGGACGCTTTCGCCTGCCTGGCCCAGTTGACATTTGAAAACGATCCAAATAACATCATGCGCACATTATTTACTCAGGAGATGCTGGCGCAGGGATTCCTGGCCGGCGCCGCATTTTATCCCACCATGGCGCACACGCCGGAACTGGTAGATAAATATGCCGCCGCCATTGACGCGGTTTTCGGAAAACTGGCGGCATACCAGGCCGCAGGCCACCCGGAAAAATTCCTCCACGGGCCGCCGGCCCATGGCGGATTCAAACGGCTGGTAAAATAAAAATTGGAAAGGATTATATGCAACCAACATTAGCAGTCATGGCGGCCGGCGTCGGCAGCCGTTTCGGGGGATTGAAACAGATCGAACCGGTCGGGCCGTCCGGCGAAATCATGCTGGATTATTCGGTGTTTGACGCCATCCGCGCCGGATTCGGCAAGGTGGTCTTCATCATCCGGCGCGATATTGAAAAAGATTTCAAGGAGGCCATCGGGGCGCATTTCACCGGCAGGATCGAGATTGGCTATGTTTTCCAGGAAAAAGACGCCTGCCTGCCGCCCGGGTATGCCGTGCCGGACGACCGCCGGAAACCCTGGGGCACAGGGCACGCGATCCTATGCTGCCGGGATGATGTGCGCGAACCGTTCGGCGTGATCAATGCCGACGATTTTTACGGCCGGGACTCCTACCGCGTCCTGGCGGAATACCTGTCGCGCAAGACGGTGGAAAGCACCGATTACGCCATGGTCGGATTCGCCCTGGCCAACACGCTTTCCGACCATGGGCACGTCACCCGCGGCATTTGCGAAGTGGACGCGAACCGCATGCTGCGCAGCGTCAAGGAACGATTCAAAATTGAAAAAACGCCCGCCGGCGCCCGGTACGAGGACGAACACGGGCAATGGCATCACTTGCGCGGCGGCGAGATCGCTTCCATGAACATGTTCGGCTTCACCCCCGCTCTGTTCCCGGAGTTGGAGCGCAAACTGCCGGATTTTCTGGCAGGCGCCCGCGCCAATCCCAAGGCGGAATTCCTGATGCCGGCCATCGCCGACGAACTGATCCGGGAAAAGCGCGCCACCCTGCAGGTGCTGGAAACATCCGAAAAATGGTTTGGCGTGACTTACAAGGAAGACAAGCCCGTGGTGGCCGCCGGCATCCGGCAATTGATCGCCCGGGGACATTATCCGGCGCGGTTATGGCAATAAGCGCCGGCACTCTATCGCTCCGGCCCGGCTGGAAGCCGCCGGCCGACCCGGCGCTTTTCAACCCCAGGCCAGCGCCCGCCGGGCGCCAGGGAAACTGACGGAAATGAACTGGCTGGACTGGATGGTAGTGGCCGGGTACATGCTCGGCATGTTGGCCATGTCGGCCTGGCTGGGCCGGCGCCAACGCGATGCCCGGGATTATTATGTCGGCGGCTACCGCATCGGCACGCTGGCCATTGCTTTGTCAACAATGGCCACGCAATGTTCCACCAACAGCCTCCTGGGCGCCCCGGCCTTCGTCATCGCCGTGGGCGGCTTGCTCTGGCTGCAGTATGAACTGGCCGTGCCCCTGGCCATGATCGCCTGCATGCTGTTCCTCCTGCCGTTTTTCCGCCAGCAGCGGGTGGTCTCCGTTTATGAATACCTGGAACGCCGGTTCGGCCCCGCCAGCCGCACCCTGCTCTCGCTGCTGTTCCAGTTTTTACGGGCGTTTTCCACGGGGGTGACGGTGTACGGCATTTCGCTGGTGATCGCCAGCCTCACCGGCCTGCCCTTCTGGGGCGCGGTGCTGTTGATCGGCGGCATCACCATCGTCTATGATTTCCTGGGCGGCATCCGCGCCGTGATTTTCTCGGATGTGCTGCAAATGGCGGTCCTCTATGCCGGTATCGCCGTCTGCCTGTTTTACGCCGTCAACCGCACCGGCGGCTGGGCCGAAGTGCTGCGCCTCTTCCCCACCGCGCAGGCGCGGACGCTTGATTTTTCAGGATGGGGTCTGTCCGATGGGCGCAACTTTGCCTTCTGGCCGATGTTGCTCGGCGGCTTTTTTCTGTATTTGAGTTACTACGGCTGCGACCAGACCCAGGTGCAGCGCGAACTTTCCGCGCGGGATGTGGATGCCGCCAACATGTCCTTGTTCCTGAACGGCATCCTGCGTTTCCCGTTGGTGCTGACCTATTGCCTGCTGGGAGTAGCCATCGGCGCTTACGCCGTCCGGCACCCGGAATTCACAGCACTGCTGACCCATCCCGCCACCGGCGCCGCGGACTACAACCTGGCCGTGCCGGCGTTTTGCGTGCGTTATCTGCCCCACGGCGTGATCGGCCTGGTCATGGTGGCGCTATTCGCCGCGGCCATGTCATCCCTGGACTCCACGATCAATTCCCTCTCCGCTGTGACCATGCGGGATATTATCGAACGCTTCCTGCTCCGAAGCAGCCTGGCCGGCCGCCGGCAAATAATCTGGGCCCGGCTGACCACCGTCTTCTGGGGCGTGCTCTGCATGGCCTTCGCATTCGTCGTGGGGGATATCTCCGTCTCCATCATTGAATCCATTAACAAAATCGGTTCGCTGGTCAATGGGCCCATCCTGGGAACTTTTTTGCTCGCAACACTCACCCGCCGCACCAATGACGGGGGCGCGGTCATCGGCATCGCAGCCGGGTTCGCCGGCAATTGCCTGACGTGGATGTTTCTGCCAGGAGTATCCTGGCTCTGGTGGAATGTCAGCGGCTGCCTGCTGACTTGCGCGGCGGGGTATGGCGGCAGCCGTTTCTTCCAATCGCGGCGAACGCCCGCCGCCATAGCGCAACTGGTCTTCCAGCGCGACCGGCGCCGGCAATTCAACTACCGCCGGCATTGGGGCCATTACCAGTTGGCGTTGCTGTTATACTTCCTGCTGATGCTGGCGGCGCTGCGAGGCATTGAGCTGCTTTTCCGCGCGGGCGCGTAACGCCGGCAGTTCAGCCGGCCAGTTCCGCGGCCGCGCGTTCCAGCGAGGGCGCATCCTGGACATTGACCAGGGCGGCGCCTGCCGCGATGCGCTTGATCAGGCCGGATAATACGCGGCCGGGGCCGCACTCGACGTACCGCTGCGCGCCGGTTTGTTCCAGCGACTGGACGCAGGCGATCCAATTGACCGGCGAAGTCACCTGGCGCACCATCAGCCGCCGGATTTCATCCGGCGCGCCATGCGCGCGGCCGGTGACATTGGACATCACCGGCTCCGCCGGCTCCTGCAGGGGCACGCTTTCCAGCAAACGGGCGAGTTTTTCCGCCGCCGGCTGCATCAGCGAGGAATGGTAGGCGCCGGCGACGCTCAAAGGCACCACGCGCTTGGCGCCGGCATCTTTGGCCATTTTTTCCGCCGCCGGCAGAGCGGCGCGCCGGCCCGAAAGCACGGTCTGACCGGGCGAGTTGTAGTTGGCCACTTCCACCCCGGCGGCGGCGGCGATTTCGACTACGCGGCCGGCCTCCAAGCCGATCACGCTCAGCATGCCGCCGGCCTGGGCTTCGCAGGCCTCCTGCATGAACCGGCCGCGGGCTTCGAGGATTTTCAATCCATCTTCATACCGGACCGCGCCGGCCAGGTGCAGGGCCGTCCATTCCCCCAGGCTTAGGCCGGCCAGTCCCGCGGGCCGGCCCGCGCCGTCCGGCAGGCGGGCGCGCAGGGCGGCGGCGCAAACCGCGGTAACGGCGAAAATCGCCGGCTGGCAGATATTGGATTTAATCAATTCCGCTTCCGGCCCTTCGAAACACAAGCGCGCCAGGTCAAAACCCAGCACCGCGTTGGCCTGTTCGAACATGGCGCGGCAGGCAGGCAAAGTTTCAGCCAGGTCGCGCCCCATGCCCACGAACTGGGCGCCCTGCCCCGCGCAGACCCAGGCTGTTCGATTCGATTCCGCCATCGCCCCGCCCTCCCCTTTTTACCATTCCAGCACTGAGGCCGCCCAGGTAAATCCGCCGCCGAACGCTATCAGCAGCACCAGGTCGCCCCGGCGGATGCGTCCCGCGCGCACGGCCTCATCCAGCGCCACCGGCACAGAGGCGGCGGACATATTGCCGCAATGCTCCAGGTTGACATAGTATTTCTCCTGCGGCGCGCCCAATCGCTGGCCGATGGCCTGAATGATCCGCAGGTTGGCCTGGTGCGGGATGATACAGGCAATCTCGTCAATGCTGACGCCGCTGCGCTGCAGCGCCTCCTGCGAAGCGTTGAGCATGGAACTGACGGCGTGCTTGAAAACTTCCCGTCCGGCCATTTTGATGTAATGCAGGCGGTCGCGCAAGGTCTCCGGAGAGGCCGGGTTACGGCTGCCGCCGGCCGGCATGTTCAGCAGTTCGGAGAGATTGCCGTCGGTGGCCATCACGGTGGACATGATGCCCCGCGCGCCGGGACGCGCCTGCAGGATCGCCGCCCCGGCGCCGTCGCCGAAGAGCACACAGGTGGAGCGGTCTTCCCAGTCGGTGATGGAACTGAGTTTCTCAGCGCCGATGACCATGACGTTACGGTAGCCGCCGGTTTGAATGAACCGGCGCCCGGTTTCCATGGCGAAAATGAAACCGGAACAGGCGGCTACGAGGTCGAAGCATACCGCGCGTTCCGCACCGATCGCTTTCTGGACATAGCAGGCAGTGCTGGGGAAAAACATGTCCGGGGTGATCGTACCCACGAGAATCAGGTCCAAATCCCGGGCGGACAACCCGGCTTGCTGCAGGGCGCGCAAGGCGGCCTGCGCCGCCATGTCGGAAGTGGCCTGGCCGGCAGCGGCGATGTGGCGTTCCCGGATGCCGGTGCGGGTGGTGATCCATTCGTCGGAAGTATCCACCATCTTTGCTAGATCGGCGTTGGTCAGGATTTTTTCCGGCAGATACGACCCGGTGGCCACCAAGGCCACCGCGGGAAGGTCGCGCCCGCCGTTGTTGTCTGCTTTATGATGCATGGCCTTCTCCCACAGCCCGGATGATATGTTCGTTCAAATTGAGTTTCACCGAATCGCACGCCACGCGGATCGCATGAAAGATGGCGCAGGGCGAGGAGGCGCCGTGAGAGATGATGCAGACGCCATTGACGCCCAGCAGCGGCGCGCCGCCGTACATTTCCGGGTTCATGTTGGCGCGCAGGGCGCGCAAGGCGCCGCTGAGCAGCGCCGCGCCGGCCAGGCGCACGGGATTGCGGCGGAATTCCTGCTTGATCCAATGCCCCACGGCATGCGCCACGCTTTCACTGGTCTTGAGAATGACGTTGCCGACGAAACCGTCGCAAACGGCCACATCGATCTCGCCTTCAAACAGATCGTGCCCTTCAATGTTCCCGCGGAAATTCATCAGCGGCGCTTCGTGCAGCAGCTTGAAGGCTTCCTTGGTAGTTTCGTTGCCCTTGCTGTCCTCGGTGCCAACGCTCATCAGGCCGACCAGCGGGTTGGCGCTCCGGAGAATTTCCCGGGCGTAGAGTGTGCCCATGACCGCAAATTGCACGAGCATGCGCGCCGTGCAATCGGTATTGGCGCCGGCGTCAATGAGGACAAAGGGTTTGCGCGGTGTGGGCATCACCGTGGCGATGGCCGGGCGGTCGATCCCGGCCAGGGTGCGCAACTTCAAGGTGGCGGAGGCGACGACCGCGCCGGTGTTGCCGGCGGAAATCATGCCTTGCACCGCGCCGGACTTGACGAGATCGATCGCGCGGTTGATGGATGAATCCTTCTTGCGCCGCACCGCCTGAACCGGCGTTTCCTCCATACCGATCACCTCGGCACAGTGGTAAATTTCCACCGACCCGGGAACAGCCCCGCGCTGGACGGCCAATTCCCGGCGGATGGCGGTTTCATCGCCGACCAGCACCAGGCGTTCGATCCCCTGCAAACGCCGGGCGGCATCCACAGCGCCGGCGACCACGGCGGACGGGGCAAAATCGCCTCCCATGGCATCAACGGCAATTTTCATCGGGCAAGCCTTGGTCAATCGGCGTTGATGGTCAGAACCTGGCGTCCCCGGTAGTAGCCGCAGGCCGGGCAGACCCGGTGCGGCTGATGCGCGTCGCCGCAATTAGGACAAGGCTTGGGAGCGGGGAGCACGCTTTTATGCGCCCGTTTGCACATTCTTACCTTGCTTTTCGACTTCCTGCGTTTTGGCATTGCCATTGGATGTATCCTCCATACTGTCTTGTTTGCGGTCCGTCCGCGCGCCGCCGCCAGGTTTTAACGCTCCCGGGGAAATGCGTTCCAGCGCCGCCCATACGCCGCCGGTATCCGCGCGGCGCGGCCGGGTACAGCGGCAGGGCGCATGATTCAAATCGGCTCCGCAGCCGGGGCACAAGCCCCGGCAATCATTCCGGCAAAGCCAATTCGAAGGAAAGCTCAGCATCATATCTTCACGGATATCCGGGGTCAAGTCAATTGCGGTGTCATCGGCGGTCAATTGAAAAACGCGGGTAAAATCCGGGGCCGCCTGGCGCCGGTGAAACCAGGCCCCGCAACGCGCGCAGAGGCACTCCAGGTCCAGCGTCAGGCGGCCGCGCACCAGCAATTCATCGCCCAGGCATTCGGCGCGCAAGTCGTAATGCAGCGCGGGGCCGGGCCGGATAAACGGAATCGTCTCCAATTCCAGGTCCAGCGCGTCAATTTCGCCGCGCAATTGCTGCGGGCGTTTGCGCAGGGCTGCGGGCTCAAGCATCATGGAACTTCCGTTGCAGGGCGGTTTGCACAAAATCCGGCACAAACAGGCTGGTGTCGCCGCCCAGGGCCGCGACTTCACGCACCGTGCTGGAACTGACATAGCTGTAGGTTTCCGCCGGCATTAAAAAGATGGTTTCGATATCCGGCGCCAGCTTGCGGTTGGTCAAGGCCATCTGGAATTCGTATTCGAAATCGGAGAAGGCCCGCACGCCGCGGATCACCGCGCGCGCGCCGCGGCGGCGGGCGTAATCCATCAGCAGTCCCTCGAACGGTTCGACTTCCAGCGCGGGCATTTCCGGCAGCAGCTCGCGCGCCATGGCGACTCGCTCGGCGACGCTGAAAAGGGGGCTTTTGTGGGTGCCGGCGGAAACCGCCATCACTACGCGCTCGAACAAACGCAACGCACGGCGCAAAAGATCCAAATGGCCCAGGGTCAAGGGATCGAACGTTCCCGGATATATAGCCAACCCGCGCAAACTCTCACTCCCCGGCGCCGGCGCGCCGATATATGCAAATACGCGTCTCGCCGTAACAGCGATCGCGCATCAAGCTCCAATCCGGAGACCCTACCGGCTCCAGCCCGCGCGCTTGTTCCAATACCAGCCAAGCGTTGGAGTCCAGCATACCCCCTTGCGCCAGCGCTGGCAAGAGTTTTTTAACGCTGGCGCCGCTCCGATCATACGGCGGATCGGCCAAAACCAGGTCGAACATCATGGCGCCCCGCCCCGGGCGGCCGGCCAGAAAACGCAGGACGTCATCGCAGACACAGACGGCGCCGGGGCCGCCGCCGGTCAACGCTTCAACATTCCTCCGCAGATTGGCGTAAATCAGCCGGTCACGTTCCACCCACACCACCAGCGATGCGCCCCGGCTCCAGGCTTCCAATCCCAGGGCGCCCGTGCCGGCGTAAAGGTCCAGCACGCGGGCGCGGTCCAGCCGCCCGATCAGCATGGAAAAGATCGCCGCGCGCACGCGGTCCTGGGTCGGACGCACCGGCCCGGCCGGCACCCGCAATTGCCGCCCGCGCGCGGCCCCTCCGGTAAGGCGTATCGGCATAATTCCTGGTCTTTCCAGGGCGGGCAACGCCGCCCGGGCAAATTGTTAGAAGAGGGCGGTGCGATGGCCATGCAGCCGCTGCCGGAAAAATCTACACCGTTGACGGAGTGAAGTCAATACCCCTGCCGCCAGCCGCAGGCCTGGCCATCAAAAAGCGCGCAGCCCTTCGACAAAGTTCAGGGCAGGCATGCAGGCCCTTCCTCCGGATTGTCACAAATGCGAAATTTTGCAGCCTCTCTTCCCTCTGTCCTCTGCCCCTTTGGGCCTCTGCGCCTCTACCCCCTTCCTTGCGCGTCCAGCAGGCAAATAATATAAGCAGAAAATGATTTTGACAAACTCGCGTTCGGCTTTATACTTCAACCAGAATCCATTATGATGCCAGCGCCAGACGATGCCTGCAAATTAATCCCAAAACAGGGGGGAAAATGAACCGCTTGAAATTTATCGCCGCCATGATTGCCTTGGTGTTTGCGAAAGCTGTTCCGGCAGTCGAACCCGAAAGCGCGCCACTGAACCCAGAGTTCATCCGTTACGTGGAGAAGCAGAAACAGGCGGCCTTCGACCTGTATTTGGCCGGCGCGGATAAAAATTACGGGCTCATACCGCTGCTGAATCCGATTCCACCAGCGCCGCCGGTTAAGGAGGAAACTGATCAGCACAAAACTTTTGCCGCTTATTACGACCTGCGCAATGCCGGCAAAATGACCCCTGTGCGCGACCAGGGCAACGAGGGCGCCTGCTGGGCCTTCGCCACCTTCGGTTCGATGGAATCCTGCCTGCTGACGGCGGAGACATGGGATTTTTCAGAAAACAACCTGGTCAATCTTTCCGGATTTGACTGGGGATTCAGCGCCGGAGGGAACATCGATATGTCTACCGCCTACCTGGCCCGCTGGAACGGCCCGGTCCGCGAAAGCGAAGACCCTTATCCGCGCCCGGGCCAAAGCGCCAGCCGGGCGCCGGTTAAACACACGCAGCGAGTTTATATTTTGCCGAAGCGGACCGGTTACACCGCCAATTCGCTGATCAAGCAGGCGATTTTGGACTATGGCGCGGTGTTTACGGTCATGAGTTCGCAGTCCGGTTGTCTTCAAGAAAGCACCGCCGGCTATTATTACAACGGCAATCAGGATTGCAATCACGCCGTTACTATCGCCGGCTGGGATGACAACTTCAGCCGCGACAATTTCCTGATCAAACCGCCCGGCAATGGCGCCTTCATTGTCAAGAACAGTTGGGGCAAGGGCTGGGGCAAAGCGGGCTATTTTTACATTTCATATTACGATACCAGGGTGGCCGAACATAGCGCCGTGGTGCCACGGGTGGAAGCCGTCAGCAATTATTCCCGCATCTACCAATACGATCCGCTGGGCGCGGTGCGCTGGTTCGGGTACGGCAACCAGACCTGCTGGGGCGCCAATATTTTTGCCGCCGCCGCCACGGAATCCCTGCGCGCTGTCAGTTTCCATACGCCGATTGCCAACTCGAAGGTTACGGTTTACATATACACCGGCTGCGCCGCCAACAGTCCACGGAGCGGTTCGCTCCGCACTACCCAGAGCGCCACGCTGGCCTATCGTGGTTATCATACTTTAAACTTGAATACTGCCGTCAACCTCGCGTCCGGACAGCGGTTTTCCGTGGTAATCAAGTTTGAGACGCCGGGATATAATTATCCCCTGCCCTATGAATGCGCCATCAACGGGTACAGCAGCCGCGCTACTGCCAGCCCGGGACAGAGCTTTTACAGTTCCAACGGTTCTGCCTGGTCGGATATGACCGGTTATGACCGCAGCGCCAACGTCTGCATCAAGGCTTTGACCGGCACGGGATCGCCCCCGCCCCCGCCGCCTCCCCCGCCGCCGCCCCCACCCCCGCCGCCTCCGCCCCCGCCAACGGCGGGCATACCCGTTCTGGCGGATTATGACGGCGACCGGCGCGCCGAACCGGCGCTGTACTGGACCGACGGTAAATTCCGTTCCATCCTTTCCAGCCGCGGTTATGGCGCGCTCGGCGTCACCACTGGGTACAAAGGCGCCCAATACCAGCCCATGCCCGGCGATTTCGACGGCGATGGCTTTGCCGATCCGGCCGTCTTGGACCGCTCCCGCCGGCAATACAGGTACTATTCGTCACGCAGAGGATACAAGGCCTATTACCTTAAACAAACGTGGTACTGGGCCGGCCTGCGCAACAGCGCCGGGGATGCGGATGGCGATGGATATGCCGACCTGGTTGGCTACGATCCTACTGAAAAAACATGGTATGTGCTGCTGAGCAGTTACAACTACGGGACTTACGCCTGGCTCGAATGGGGCGGAGCGAACTGGATACCATTCTGCGCGGACTATGACGGCGACCGCTTCGGCGATCTGATCGCCTATAACACGTCGGATAAGTACTGGTATATCCTTTTATCCACGCGCGGATATGCCAAGTACACCTACCGTTACTTCGGCTTCACTGGATTTACTCCGGTGGTAAGTGATTGTGACGGAGATGGCCGGGCTGACCTGGGTATGTACAACACCTCGACGGGGGTCTGGCGGGTTTTGCTGTCCAGCACCGGCTACCGGCAGTACGTCGCCGCTACCTGGCGCGGCAATTGACGATAGGGGCGCCTGTGGCGAACAGCCTATTTGGGCAGCAAGTTAAGCGGATCACAGGCTGCTTTTTTGACAACGATAGAGTCATCCTGAAACTCCGTCGGGGCGCCGCCCTGCTCGACCTGGAGGCCGCTGACCCGCACGGCCGCGCCATCACCGGGCGTCATTAAGATTCTACGCGCGCCCAAATTCGATTTCCCGCCCGGCGGCAAATTAAAAGAATAATGGTACCGCTGCCATGTTTCCGTCAATTTAAAATTTTTCTTCGCGCTTTCAATCCCGACAGTCAAAGTGGCGCCCGGCTTTTCGCCGCGCGCATAAAGCGAGAAGGTCATTTCCACCGGCTTGTCGGAAGCCGGCGGATAAAACACGCCAAAAGTTCCGCGCGTTTTGTATCCGCGCTCGGCAAATGGGCGCTTGAACATTCTTAAGGACGGATGGCCATTCCAAGTCACCTCCTTATCAACAAACCACGACGAGCCCTTCTGCCCGACCGCAGGTTCGGTGCTCAGGCAGAAATACGGCCGGAAGAAATCGGGAATGCCGGGATTGAACTGCCGTTCAAAGCAGGGGTTGGGGACATGATTTTTTCCCAGCATCAACTGCCGCACAATGCCGGCCACATCCACGGAATTGGCAATTTCATCCTTCACCGGAGTCATTTCCAGCGCCACTTGCACCGGAACGGACGAACGGGACAGTTTCATCCGATAGGCCCGCGTGCCGTAAGGCTCAATCTTGTCCTTAAACGCTTCACCATCCAACGCCAATATCCTTTGTGCCTTTGTGTCTTTGTGAGAGAATTCCGCATGTTTATCATCACAAAACATCCGCGCCGCGCGTTCCAGTCCGCCAACCTGGAACTTCGTATCCACCGCATGCGGCATGATATTAACCGCCAGCAGCAGGTAATCGCCGTCCGGATACTGGAACACCGCCGCGTTGACCATTGGAAATTTCTGTTCATCGGGCTGAAAATTATCAGGTGTATATTTTATTTTTTGTGCTACGTCGCCATTGACCAGCGCTGGCGACATTTCCTTGATTTGGGCGCTGATCGTGCGCAGGGCATCCCAGGGATCCGGCCCGACCACGCAACTCAAGGCAAAATAAAGCAACCCCCGCGAACCGTAAATGATAGCCGTCCAAGCCTGGCAGAGCATGCGGGATTTATTCATGCCGATGGGAGTGCGCGACGTATCCTGCTGGCTGGCGATGGGCACGAACCACATGATCTTGTTATCCTGCCGGCAACGCTCGCGCAATTGCCATGCGTAATAAGCCGTGCTCAACCCGGGCTCAATTCTGATCCCGGCATCCGGCCTGAACAATTTCGGATAGATATCATATCCCAGGATATCACACCAACGCGTCCAATCATCGCCGGGTGGAATATACGCTGAATACACCATGAGTTGCGGGCGATATGGATCCAAAGGCGTAATGGTGTTCCAATACCGTTCCGCACCGGCAATTCTTTCCTCGGGGTTGACCAGATTAGGTTCATCCACGTTGTAATAGGCGACAAAATTTTTGTAATCGCGCAAAATCCTGGTGTCGGCAATAATCTCCGGCTCTGCCGCATCATACTCCTTTTGCTGGATGGCCAGTCGCTCAGCCAAAGGCAAATCACAGGGTGGCGGCGGCCACATCCCGGGTTTCCAGCCGATCGGATGCGGTTGGGGCGAGGTCCAGGTAATCACGTTTAATCCGTATTTTTCAGCCAGGTGCATGAAGGCAACCGTATTGGTGGCGCTTTTTGACCTGATGATGGTATTCAGGCCGATATCCTCGGCCAGGAACCGGAATAATTCTTCATCATCCTCCTTGCTGCCATTGACGCCCAAACGGCGTTGGAGGGTATGCCCGTATAAACCAACCGGGAAAAAAGGCTGTCCATCCTTCAATACAATGCCTTTAATAAAATCCGCCTTGGTTTCAAACCCCGGCCGCGAATCCAATCGCACTATGTTCACCGTTTGCTGGGCCAATTCATTTCCATCCATGAGAATGCTGATTTTGACCTCGTTAACCCCCTGCCCCAGTTTTGACAGAGGAATTGCCGGAGTGATCACCGGGCTCAAGCCATTCAATTCCACCATCATCGCGCCTGCCAGCTCCAGGCTCAACTTTGCCGTCCGCAGCATACTTTCCGGCAATCCCAATTCGACCCGGATATCAGCCGATTCTTCGGAAGTATAATAACTGCGGCCGGCGTAAACTCGTTTCAATACATTTAACGCCGAGGTATCGGCAATGGCAAACGATGCCAGTCGATTGCCGTTCTGCGGATCTTCCAGCACAACGGTAATATTACGCTCCCGCCATGTCCCGACCGGCACCATTGGAAATAAATCCAAAACGCCGCTCAATGCTACCGGCTGCGTGTAAGTTGTGACAGCGCCCTGCCCGAAATTTTCGATGATTTTTAATTGCGCCGCACCGGTTTTTGGCGTTGCGGTTGCCAAGGTCAAAGCCAGGCAATAAAAATTCGTACCGGCGTCCCGCCGGACTCCAGTGATAGCCGCTTTTGGGATTATCGGCGCGAATGGGACCTCCGGCTTGAATCCGCCAAGCCCGCGCAATTCAAAATAATTTCGAAAACTTTGAACGCTGCCCTTATGGCCCGGTTTCAAGACGTGATAAACGCGCTTTTCCTCCAGCACCGCCCCCATGTCATCCAGGCCGATTTCAACATAATTTCTTAAAATGTTTATCTGGGCGCTGCTCAAATCATCGCCATCCATGGAAATAAGGGGGATCGCCGCTTCCGCCGCCCAGCCATCAGCCTGCCGCGTGGTCACGGTGCGCCACAACGAATTCCAACCGGCATCGCGTCCGGATTCCGTACACAGCCTGTCCGCCCGGACATTGGCAAAGCTCAACATGAAATGGCAATAAGTTGTCGAATTGGTGGATGGCCGGATAAATAATTCCACGGATTCGTCGCGATTCACTTGCCCTTCGTTTTTCGCGGCTTTTTGGGTTACATGTTCCATCTGGGGATTCCGGCACCGCACCCCCAGATACAGCCAGGTGTTGTCGCGTAACAGTAAAATTTCAGTTTCCGGCGCCGGGATATCGCTGTTGATTTGATACAGGTTTGCTATTTTGGCGGCTGATCGCCAGGCCGGATCATCAAGTTGGCCGTCTAGCATGGGCGGCTGGCCGCAGGCGGGTATTTCAACCGGCGGCAAAGCCGCCGCCATTGTAACCAGTCCGCACCCGACCGCCGTGAACGCCGTCAAACCGCACCAAAGTTTGCCTCGCATTAAAACCCCATCCCTGTTATTTCTGTTGAATCACCGCACCTGGAACAACGTTCCGCTTAAAATCAATTCGTAACACCCCATGTCGGCCTGCCGGACAAAATAATCCCGCCGGGGACGTCCATCCAAATCCATGGCCGCTGCCATCCATGCAAAATTGGTGCCGGCATTGACGCAGGGCGAACCATGCGCCAGGCGGTAATCGCCGCCTGCCAGGCTCAAGCCGTAACCCGCTCCCGGCGCCGCAAACAACGGATCAACGGCAAGATTGCCCCGGACCCCCTGGGGCAATACCGGACTGCAGGAAAAGTGGAACGCGTTGGTGCTGTCAGTGCCGGGCAGATACAAGTCCTGATCGCCAACCCCGGCGGAATTGGAATAGACAATGCAATTGAAAACGAGATTGCTGGCCACCGCCGCCAGGGCCAGTCCGCCGCCGCCGCCCAGGGTCTGATTGCCCGCGACCGTGCAGGACTCCACCGTGTTCGTTCCATCCACGCCGATGTAAATGCCGCCGCCATGATATGTTGCCGTAGAAGATGTCGTCACATTGCCCACGATCAGGCAATTGCGGATTTGGGTTTGCGATTGCGGGGCGACGTATACTCCGCCGCCGGAACGCCAGGCGCTGTTGGAAACAATTTCACAATATTCCATGACCCCGTTAGTCCTGAAATATATCCCGCCGCCTTCATTGTCAACAGCAAGATTACCGGCAATCCGCGAATGTGTGACGGTAATGGCGCCGACATTCCCTTGGTTATACCCGTGTAAAATCCCCCCGCCATACGTACCTGCTTCGTTAAAGGTGAAAACGCAATTGCTGATCAACGCGCTCCCTTCCGCATAGGTAGTCAGCCCGCCGCACACCGTGCCTTTGTTGTGCGTCACCGTGCTGCCAATGAGTTCCAGTTCTGCGTCTTCCACGGCAATGCCGCCGACATAGGCATAGAAGGAATTATTGCTGATGATGCAATCCTGTAACAACGCGCGCTGTCCTGCAGACCCAACAATCGATATCCCCGCCCCGCGCTTTAACGCGCCGGCATGCCCATTCCCGGAAATCACACAGTTGGACAGGACGGCCAGGCTGCCGGACGAATTCCGAAACTGGATTCCGCCGCCTGGACCGGCGCTGGTGTTGTCGGCTACCGTGCTGTTCAATAACGCCGCGCCACCGGCAAAAAATACTCCGCCGCCGCCAATGGTGGCCAACATGACCTCATTGGAAACCACCCGGCAATTGTCGGCAATGGCATTGGCGGACGCCAGATACAACCCGCCGCCGCGATGTGAAGCCTTGCAGTAAAAAACATTGCAATTGGTCGCCAGCCCGGAATTAAGGTTTATTCCGCCGCCATTAATTCCACCGGTAGCGTTGGGAGCATATCCATTGGTCAAGGTGAATCCGTCCAATACCGCCCCGGGGTCATTGAGATACACCAGGCGTGTGTCGTAAGCCGGATCGCGGGTAATCGTCACGCCGGCCGGCGGATTCAGTCCGCGGACAAAGATCGCCTCGCCAATCGTGATTTGATTGGTTACAAAATAGAGGCCGTTGGAGACCAGCACCGTGTCGCCGGCGCCGGCGGCGTTAATGGCGCCCTGGATACTGTTGGTGGGATCCTCCCACTTGGACCCCGCGCCCGTCCCGTTGGTGGTCACAAACCAGGTGGCTTGGGCGGGCGCCAACACCGACGGCAGCCACAATCCAACAGCAATCAGCGCCGGACTTAAACCGCGGACAAACATAGTTTTCATGCCGCCCCTTTCCGTTAGGTTTGAATTTGAGTGTGCGGTGTTCAGGGTTCTGGCGTAACACCTGAAAACCTTGAACCTTGCAATATCCAAAAACATGAGCGTTAAATTTGCGCGATGGGTAAATCGCCAAATTCAGCTCGGTAAATTTGACAATATTCCCCGCAGATGCGAACGCATGGCGTCGAACGCGCAATGCGAACTGCGCGCCTTGTATTTCAAGGTCACATGCTCGCGCGCGTACTGGCCGGCCTTATCGTTAAACGTCCCCCGGGAAGTCACCAACTGCCCCCAGTTGCCGAAACTCCAGCCGGTGTTGTCTTTGCGTTCGGAAAGATTTTTATGCCATTCCTCCGGGAACAATGCCAGCCAGCGCGGATGATCGTTGAGCCAGGTGCCGGTGTAAAGCGTGTCATAGCCGTATTCCCTGGCGCTGCGCTCCATCAACTCCATGAAACAATCCGGCAAATGGCGCGGATCGTCATAAATGGAGCGGGGCGACAGCGCGTTGGCGATATGGAAGCAGCACCAGTTCGGCTGCAGGTTGGGCCGGGGCGGATCGTATTTCAGGCTGCGCACGTTCCACTCCGGCGGCAGGTAACCGGGCATGCCGACGCTTTTGGGGTAAAATTCTTCCGCGCGCGCCAGGGCCAAATCGCGGATTTCGGCGAACATCCGCTCCTCGAATTCATCCGGCGGCAGACCGCCCTGTTCATTCGCGCGGGCGACAATCGGCCGGCAATCCGGATTGTCCCACCTGGTCTGGTAATCCCGGTAATTCAAGACGTGAAAAAAAAGGGGCGTACGGTCGCGCACCAATTCGCCGACCGGGCTTTCGGGCATTTTATCCTTCAGCCGGCGCGCGAAATAAAACGACAGGCGCGCCATTTTTTCCACATATTCCCGATGTTCATCCAGTGTTTTAATAATTGGTTCGGACATATTGCTTCCCAGGCATTTAAAAAGCCTTGACACCTCTATGCCGCCGCATGGCGGTCCGCCATGTCGCAAAGGATGGTGAAAATTACTCAAAGTTAGTTGTATATTACTCCGAGTTGATATACAGTAAAGGTCATATTTGACCAAAGGCATGACGGATTTGTTCATGCACGGATATTTCAACGACGTCCAATTCCTGAACGTGGCGCGCCGCCGGCAATGCGCGCTCAGTCTGGCGCCTTATCGGCACCCAGACCGGGCCTCGCTCGAATTGCTGCGCGCCGGCGGCATGTGTTACGTAGTCAACGGGCGCGCATATGACCTGCGCGCGCCGGTGGTGTTCTGGAATGTCCCCGGCAAGACCTATGCCTACCGGGTTGCACCCGGCAGAAGCCGCGATCATTCCTGGGCGGACTTCGCGGGCGCGCGCGCCCGCCGGATCGGCTTGGCGCTGGACCGGCTCGAGCCGAAAAATTTTATACCGTTGGCCGATCCGGATGAATTCGGCATGATTTTCGATGAAATGATCCGGGTGTACCTGTCGGATGACCCGACCGCCGCTTTTAAAATTGCCGTGCATCTTGAAACCTTGGTGGGGCTGGTATATGATACCTGCCGGAACCAAATTCTGTCGGAAACAGACCAGCCGGCCTGGCACCGGCTGTCGCTGGAAATCGCAGAGCACCCGTTCCGCCCCTGGGACTTCCACGAACACGCCCGCCAAGCCGGGGTATCCTACACCCATTTCCGCCGCCGGTTCCGCGCGGCCGTCGGCATGGCGCCGCACGATTATCTGCTTTATTGCCGCGCGCGCAAAGCGGCGCGGGAATTGCAAACCCGCGATGTTTCCATCAAGGCGCTGGCCTACGAGCACGGTTTTTCCGACCCGGCAATTTTATCCCGGTTGATCAAATCCAAACTGGGCGTCATCCCATCGTCGCTAGGCCATTTACGCCAGCGCGGGGAAACCAACGGGAGGAGAAATAGCCTCTTGCGCGAAAACCAATAAAGGGGATGGGGGTTCATGTCTTACAACTCGTCCGGCTGGTATGCCATCCAAGGCTTGCCGATTTTGTCCGGTTTGGCCGGAGCGCGCTCGGGCTGGAAGCCGGCCAGCATGCCCAGGAATTTTTCCCGGATTTTTTCAAATGCCCCGGTTTCCAGGAAACTGCCGCCGCCGAATTTCGGCTCGTAACCGCCGCCGCCCGGACCGAACGCCTCCGGCGTGGGGATATAGCCGGCATGGCCGTTGGTCAATTCCGCCACCATGACGCAGGGGAATTTTTTTTTCGCCGCCGCCTTAACGTCCACCGCCATCTGCGCGAACACCTCGCCGGGCGATGTGAACAGGATCAGGTTCCCGATTTGCATGGCATTAAGCTCGCAATCGAAAATCGGCTGCTTGCGCATCCGGTTGACCAGCAGCACGGTATCGCGCGCGTAATACCCGATCCGCCACTTGTCCCGGCTTAAATCGTACTTTTCATTCAAATCCGCCAAAGCGCTCTGGTAACGCGCTTCCGATATGGCGCGATAAGTCAGCGGCAAGATTTCCTGCCGGAATTTCAGCTCGTTAAAACTTTCCGGATCAGGTGCGCGCAAGGCTTCCACCGCGCCGAACCCCACCCGCTCGCCCAGCACCAGGGCGCGCCGCTCGGTGCGCGGTTCGGGCGCCGGATCAAGATTGTCAATCTGGGTCACATCGCCGCAGCAGCCGTTTAAAAACACCACGCTCATGCGCGGATGGATGTTGCGCTTGACGGTTTCGCGCATGTAATACGGCCAGTCGGCGGAATATCTGTCCTCGGCCGACACGGTGCCATGGCAGGCGAAATTAACCACTGCGCCGAGCATCTCGCCGGCGGCATTAACCGCCCCCAGCGCGGCCAGTTCCTGGTCCGCCGGCCCGGCATAATCCACAATGTCCGGATTGCCCTTGCCGCCATGCGTCACGGTCAATCCGTTTTTCATCTTGTATCGGCGGTTATAGGCCACATTTTCCACCAGGGCGCAGCCGGTGACCAGCCGGACCGGCTGCCGGCGCAGCCAGGCGTTCCAGACCGCGTCCACCAAGCGCTTGCGCAACAGCAGCTTGTAATCCGGATCAACCCGCCCGATTTCACGCGCCACCCGCGCCCGGACTGCGGGCTGGATATCCGTCATCTCCATCACTTCCGATTCCGGCATCATCATCCAATCGCTTGACACCGGATTGGCATGGGTATGGGATGCGCCGGCGATCAGGCAATCCAGGGGCATGCGCTTTTTCAGTTCGGCCTCGGCGAAATCGATCAAGGCGCGATCCAGGATGATCATATCCGCGCCGACCAGGGCCACGGTGCGGCCGGCCGACTCGAACACACCGGCGGAAAAGGAAAACGGCGTGTTGACTCCCTGTTTGAGGCCGTAATCGAATGCCGTGGCGGAGCGTGTATCGTAAAACGGCGTGATATCCGACTCGTAAAACCCGGCTTGCATGGTCTTCCTTTCCAAATATTTTATCCGCAAAAGAGCACAAGGATCACAAGGAAACATTGGATGTGGCCGCAGGCGGCCTTGTTCACTTTTTCTTTGTGTTCTTTGCGCTCTTTCGCGGTGAATTATGCCTTTTTCAAATTACGGCCGCTGCGGCGCTACATATCCGCCGGCGGTGAATGCCAGCAACTTTGGCCCGTCCTGGCCATTTTTTCCACCCGAGGCGGCGGGAGGTCCTGCTCGGGGTGGAAGGCGTTAATCATTGCCGTCAATTTGTTTGTCACCTTGGCCGCCGCATCCACCTCCAGCGCGGTGCCCTGTTTCAACTGCGGCTCGTAACCGCCGCCCTGCGGCCCGAAAGCGTCGGCGGTGGCCATGTAGCCCATCCAGTCATTGGCCAGTTCCACCGGCATGGTAAATGGGAACGGGGAGGCCTTTTTGAGGTCCATCCCGGTTTGAGTAAATGTTTCGGCGGGGTTGGTGGCAATCGCCAGGTTGCCGATCTGGACCACGTTCAGATTGCAGACCGCATGCGGATACAACCGGGCTTTCCAATAATGCAAAACCACGCCCATGGGAAACCAGCAGCCGGGTACGCCGCGTTCCTCCCGGTTCACCAGGTCCAGCGACTGGCGGTATTTTTCATCGCTGATATCACGCCAGTTAAGCGGCAGATCAACCGCGGCGAATTTCAAGGTCTCAAATGCATGCGCCGGCTCGCGCGACAGGATGTCAATCACCGGAAACGCCACCCGCTGTCCGAGGATGCGGCACCATTGCTCGCTGAACCGATGGGGTTCCAGGCTTATATTATCAACCTGGGTAACATCGCCGCAGCAGCCATTCAGGAAGACGGTGACGGTGGCCGGGCTGATTATTTTTTTAATGGCCTCCCGCAAATAATACGGCCAGTCGCCGGATATTCCCTCTTTGGACCCGGCGACCGTGGCATGGCAGCCGTAATTTACAAGAACGCCGATGATTTGATCGCGCTGGTTCACCGCACCCAGGACAGTAACTTCATCGTCAATCGGGCCGGCATCCCCTGCTATATCAGGATTGCCCTTGCCGGCATGGCTGAAGGTATAACCCTGCTTCATTTTCTGGCGGCGGTTATGCCCGACATCACGGACAAGGTCCTTGCCGTTGATCAGCCGGACTTCCTCCAGGCGCTTGGCGGCCGCGACGGCGGCGTCCACTATCCGGTATGGCAGCAGGTCCAGATACAGTTGGTTGACTTCCGGCGGCACGGCTTCCTGCTTACCGCCGGGATAACGCAAACTGTAAATCCGGCGCCGGAGTTCCGGCTTGATGTCCTCGATTTTTTCCACTTCATCCAGCGGCAGCACCCAATCCCGGATGCCCGGGCCGGCGGAATGGGCATGGGACGCGGCGCAGATCAAGCCGTCGAACCCGAATTTTTGAACCAATATATCGCGCGCCTTCTCCCATACCGGCCGCTGAACAACGCAAAGATCCATCCCCACAATGGCGATTTTCAAATCCGCGGATTGCCATACGCTGGCGGTCAATTTCGGCGGCGAGGCGATATTGTCAAGCGGACCTTCGTCGAAGCTGGTGCATGACATCATGACCGACGGGCAAATATCAACTTCAAAAAAACCGGCTTTAATCATGTTATTTTCTTTGTAAAGACAAACACTAGCGCAAATTAAACATTGTTCCTCTCGGCACATGTTCATAACATCCCATGTCCGTCCGGCGAAAGAATCGGTTAATCCGGGGGCGGCCATCCAGATCCACGGCCTCGGCCATCCAGGATTGGTTCGTGCCGGCATTGGCACAGGGCGAACCGCCCGTCAGCCGGAAGTCGCCGGCGGCAAAATCCGCAAACCCGGGCGCATTGGTGATGTTGCCGTTCCCGGAGTTGGTCAGCGCCGGGCTGCAGGAGTAAAATACTGGCGCGATATATGACGGGTCGCCCGGCATATCCGGATAATTCAAGCTGGCTGAATTCGAGGCCACCACGCAATTAAAAACCACCATATTATTCGATATATTCATCCCACCGTAATTATTGGAAACGGAATTGCCGGCAATGGTGCAGGATTCCACCCGGGCATCGAATGGATTCGGCCCGGATTTTACGCCCGTTTCGCCCGTATAAAACAAGCCGCCGCCGCTTCCATTGGTGGCGGTGATTCGATTATCGGCGATCAAGCAGTTTTGCACGACCACGCTGGCGCTGCCGGTGCAAACCAGCAGCCCACCGCCGCTGCTCCAATTATAGGCAAGGCTGTTGCTGCTGATCACGCAATTGTGGAAGGACGCCGTGCCATGCGTGTATATGAATGCGCCGCCGCCGAACCGGCAACGATCGCCGCCATTTTCAATAATTTTGGCATTCACCACCGCGAGTGTTCCGGAAGAAGTTTCCGCGAGCGTATATCCATCGCATAGTCCCGCCCCTATAACGGTTGTTCCGGCAGCCGCCGCTTGGTTGCCCTTGACAACGCAATTGCTGATCATGGCGCCGCCAGACCGGGATGTCAGATACGAATAAATCCCGGCGCCGGCTGTTTTGGCTTTATTCCCGATAATCAGGCTGTCTCGGATTATAGGATAGCCCTCTCTATATATGCCAATCCCGCCACCGCCGAATTCGGAAATATTATTGCTGATAATCGAATCGGTTATCAGCATACCCGGGCCAAGAACATATATCCCGCCTCCCACGCTGCCGCCACTATTGGAAGCATAGTTGGCAGCGATGGTGCAGTTGGAAATCACTCCATTGGTGGATTTGGTGTAAATTCCGCCGCCATTCAGCGGGCAGGCGTTACTGCTGACAACACTATCCAGCAGGCTGGCGCCGCCGTAATTGCCGTAAATATCGCCGAACATCACCCCGCCGCCTCCCAGTGAAGGGGCCGCGTAATCGCAGGCATTATTGGAAATCCAGCAGTTGCGCATAATGGAATTGGAATTCCATAACGCCGCGCCGCCGCCAAACCGCGCGTGATTGTTTTTTATAATGCAGTTGGTCGCCAATCCGGCTTCCACCAGAATGCCACCGCCACAACCGTATTGATGAACGGCAAGATTTTGCGGATAGCCGTTTTTCAGGGTGAATCCGTCAAACACCGCGCCGGCGCTGCTCACCCGCACGCAACGGGTGGAATAATTCACATCCGGATACATGGTGGTGATTACTACGCCCGTCGGCGCATTCATGCCGCGGACCGTTATATCATTGGTGATGTAAATGTTGACTGCCTGGGTATAAACGCCCGGATTGACCAGCACTATATCCCCCGCCGCAGCCTTGGCCACGCCATTGCTGATCGTAAGATAGGGATTACCGGCCAAGCCGTCGCCGTCCGTATCGCTGCCCGTCGTCGCCACGTAAACCGTGGTCTGGGCGAAAGCGCAGGTTAATGACAGAAACAGCATTCCTGCGGATTTGATGAATTTCATATTTTCCCTCCTATTCACACATTATGCCAACAAAACATTTATACAGAAAAAACTAATGTAAGAGAAGATCGTTTCCTGGCTTCGATACTCTGCGGTTCATTATTCGTCAATCTGCGGTTCAATATTGCATGGCGCCTCTCAATGCGTTCAGTGCGCAGCGTGTAACCGTTTCGAGAGGCTTAAGGCCGGCGCCGCTCCCACATACGGCTCACCATAGGTTCGCCCTCCATCTGCGATTTGAGGTTTTAAATTTGAAATTCAAGATGGAGGGCGAAGCTGTGCTGAGCCGTTCTGTTTCTTGTATGCATTGATTTTTGCGCAACAGGCTCAATCACTTGTCCGGTAATACCCGCAAGTCAAAATCATCCATCAACAATATCCCGGCTGTTTGGCCGCGCCGGATGCCCGGGCCGATGACCACCACCCGCGCAAAAGCCGTCCCCGGCCACCAATCCCCGCTTTTGATGGTGCCTTTCAATTCAGTCCATGCATTCGATATTACTGCATTAACAGTGCCCGGCAAAAAGATTCCATTGCCGCCGGCGCGATTTTCCACCACCGGTGTTCCGGCTGGAAAATTCATGCCGCAAGCATTTTTCAAAGTTACCAACCAACCTGCTCCCGAGCGCGCGATTTTTTCAATGCCGGGCGGCGTCACATCAAAAGTCAAATTGTTTTCGCCAACCCCGAAAGCGGCGGAATATGACGCGCCGGTCTGCCATCCCGAAGCATCTTTCAGATAAAGATCCCGATCGCCTGGCCGGCAAGGCCGGAGCAGTTCGGTGTGACTGTTTTGGATCGAAGACATATTCAGACGCTTGATCGTCCGTTGTTGGGCATCAGCCATAATCAGGCCGAATATCAGGCCTTGGAACGGGACCGCGCCCGCCTTGAACCAAGCGCTCAGTTCATAGCTTCGATTGGTATCAACTTCAATCCAATCGGAAAATATGCCGTCAGACTGACCGCGCCAGCAAAATGCGTACTCGCCGGAACGGCCTTGACCGCGTTGGACACCAAACTCGCCCCGGGCGGCAAATTCCAGCCCGTCCCAGCCTTCCGCCGAACCGGATTCAGCGCCAGGATTTGTTATGATATTATCCGGATCAATGACTACTTTTTTTTTAAGCAACACTGAATCATCCTGGAATTCCGTGGGCGCGCCCCCTTTTTCCAATTGCAATCCGCTGATCCATATAACCGATCCGGCGGATGGCGTCATCAAAAACTGCCGGGCGCCCATATTGGCGCTGGATCCCGGAGGCAATTCGAAGGAAAAATGATGACGTTGCCAGTCCGCCGTCAAATTACCGATGGTCACCGGTTGAACCCCGTCAATCCTGAACCACAGAGTTGACTTGGCATCCTCGCTCCTGGCGAAAAATGAAAAAGTCATTTTGACCGGTTTGTCAGATGGCGGTGGATAGGCCACAAAAAACATGCCGCGAGTCTTGAATCCGCCGGCTGCAAGATCGCGTTTGAGCATCCGCAGTGACGGGCGGCCATTCCAGAGCACCGCCTCATCCACAAACCAATCGCTTTTGCCCTTTTGCCCCCAGAACGGATCCACGCTCAGACAGAAATAAGGCCTGTAGAAATCGGGCACGCCCGGATTGGTTTGCTGCTCGAAGCAGGGATTGGGTATGTGGTTTTTGCTCATCATCAACTGGCGCACAATCCCGGGAATGTCCACTGATGGCGCGCGGTCTTCATCCACCGGCGTCATTTCCACTGCCACTTTCACCGGAACGGTTTTCCCGGCAAGTTGCAACCGATAGGCGCGCGTCCCGTAAGGCTCGATCTTGTCGGCAAACGCTTCACCATTAAACTCCAATATCCTTTGTGCCTCTGTGCCTTTGCCCCTTTGCCCCTCTGCCCATTTGCCCCTTTGCCCCTCTTCCGCAAACATCCGCGCCGCGTGTTCCATTCCGCCGACCTGGAATTTCGCATCCACCGCATGCGGCATGATGTTGGCCGCCAGCAGGAGGTAATCGCCGTCCGGATACTGGAAGACCGCCGCATTGACCATGGGAAATTTGCGTTCCCGCGGGGCAAAATCATCGGGGGTGTAGCGAATGACTTGCGGAACATCACCATTGACCAGCGCGGGGGTCATCTCCTTGATTTGCGCGCTGATATCCCGCAGCGCATTCCAGGCATCCGGTCCGACCATGGCGCTGATTGTAAAATAAATGAAACCACGCGCGCCGTAAATTATGGCGGAATAAGCCTGGCAAAGCATGTGCGGTTTGCTCAGACCGACCGGTGACCGGGACGGATCGAGTTGATTAGATAATGGCACGAACCACATGACCTTCCGATCCCGCCGGCACCGTTCGCGCAATTCCCATGCGTAATACGAGGTGCTCAAGCCCGGCTCGCCGTGAAATCCGTTCTTATACGGGCAGGGATAAACATCATAGCCCAGGATATCGCCCCAGCGCGTCCAATTGTCGCCATTGGGAATATGCCGGGCATAAAGCAACATGAATGGACGGTAAGGGTCCAGCGGCTTGACGGTCTGCCAATACCATTCCGCCGCGGCGATTCGTTCTTCCGGATTCACCAGATTAGGCTCATCCACATTGTAGTATCCGATCAGATTGTCAAAATCTCGCAGGACTTTTGTGTCTTCGATAATCTCCGGTTTGAGTTCTTCGAACCATTTTTTCTGAAAGGCTATTCGTTCGGCCATCGAATTGGTTTGCGGCGGAGGCGGCCATGTTCCGGGGGTCCATCCGATCGGACGGGGCTGGGGTGAAGTCCAGGTAACCACATCCAACCCGTATTTTTTTGCCATTTGCATGAAGGCCGGGGCATTGGTGGACCCATCCCCGCGCACCACCATGTTCAATCCGATATCCTCGGCCAAATATTTGAACAGAGCTTCATCATCTTCGGTGCAACCATTTAATCCCAACCGCCGCTGCAAGGCATGCCCGCAAATGCCGATGGGGAATATCGGGGTTTGCTCCTTTAAAATCACGCCCCGGACGAAATCCGCCTTGGTTTCGAATCCAGGCCGCGGTTCCAGCCGGACAACATTTATGGTTTTTGAAGCCAACTCGCGCCCGGCCTTCAAAATACGCACGGTGACGGCATTGTCACCGATATGCAACGCCGAAAGCGGGATGGTGGGCGTCATCACCGAACGCAACCCGTTCAATTTTACGACTGCAGTTCCGCCCACTTCCAGAGACAAAACGGACTGTGACAGCATATTGACGGGAAGACCCAATTCCACGCGAATGTCAGCAGTCGGCTCCACGCTGTAAAAACTCCGCCCGGCAAACATGTTTTTTAAAACGTTTAATGCCGCGGTATCGGCGATTACGGCGGAAGCCAGCAAATTCCCGCCCATCGGATCGGTCAAAACCGCCTTTATCCGCCGTTCTCGCAGTTCCCCCGCCGGAATCTTCACTTCCAAGTTCACGTCACCCTGCAACTCAACCGTTTGTGCGAACGATTCCACTGCGCCATCGCCGAAATCCTCCATGATTTTCATCAGCGCGGAACCGGGCGTCGGACTCAGCAATTTGAGTGTCAGGTTTAAACAATAAAGATTGCTCCCGCCTTCCTGGACCAATCCGGTGACGGCGCCGCCGGCAATCCGCGGCGCGAATGGAATGTCCGGCTTGAAGCCGGACATTTTATGGATTGGCGCAAAACTTGCCTGGTCATGGTAGCCTTTGCTGTCAGGCCGGATCATTGCGCCAACGCGTTTTTCGCTATGCTTGGCGCCGTATGCATCCAGGGTAACTTCCGTCATATTGCGGCATAGATTAATTTTCAAATCGCTCAGATTGTCCGATTCAAGGCAATACAGAGGAATTGCCAGCTCCGCGGTCCAGCCGTCCTGATGCCGGATTGTTTCCGAGCGCCATGGCGGATTCCATCCCACATCGCGCATCCCGGCGTTATTGCAGCGTTGTTCCTTGCCGACATTGGCGAAATTGAGCATGAAATGGTAATAATGCGCGTTTTCGTCAGAACCGGGACTCAAGAAGATTTCCAAGGAGTCGTCAGTATGCACCGCGCCATCATGCTCGCTAACCTGTTGGGCTACATGCTCCATATTTGGATTGGCGCATTGGGCTCCAATGTAAAGCCATGCCTTGTCATGGAGGAGCAAATATTTGGTTTCCGAAGCAATGTTATCGCTTTTGACTGGATAAAGTTTGTCAATCTTACCGGCGGTTTCCCAGACCGGATCATCAAGTTTGGCGTTCAGCATGGGCGGCGTGTCGCACTCCGGTATTGCAACGGGCGGCCAATCCGCGGCCGCGGCCAAAGTCAATGCGCAAACCAATGCAATTGCCGAACAACTGATCAAACGGAAGCAATTCATGTTTTTGCCCATCTTGAAATTACCGAAGATTAATCAATATACCGCACGGAACATATTCATAACATCCCATGTCCGTCCGGCGAAAGAATCGGTTAATCCGGGGGCGGCCATCCAGATCCACGGCCTCGGCCATCCAGGATTGGTTCGTGCCGGCATTGGCACAGGGCGAACCGCCCGTCAGCCGGAAGTCGCCGGCGGCAAAATCCGCAAACCCGGGCGCATTGGTGATGTTGCCGTTCCCGGAGTTGGTCAGCGCCGGGCTGCAGGAGTAAAATACTGGCGCGATATATGACGGGTCGCCCGGCATATCCGGATAATTCAAGCTGGCTGAATTCGAGGCCACCACGCAATTAAAAACCACCATATTATTCGATATATTCATCCCACCGTAATTATTGGAAACGGAATTGCCGGCAATGGTGCAGGATTCCACCCGGGCATCGAATGGATTCGGCCCGGATTTTACGCCCGTTTCGCCCGTATAAAACAAGCCGCCGCCGCTTCCATTGGTGGCGGTGATTCGATTATCGGCGATCAAGCAGTTTTGCACGACCACGCTGGCGCTGCCGGTGCAAACCAGCAGCCCACCGCCGCTGCTCCAATTATAGGCAAGGCTGTTGCTGCTGATCACGCAATTGTGGAAGGACGCCGTGCCATGCGTGTATATGAATGCGCCGCCGCCGAACCGGCAACGATCGCCGCCATTTTCAATAATTTTGGCATTCACCACCGCGAGTGTTCCGGAAGAAGTTTCCGCGAGCGTATATCCATCGCATAGTCCCGCCCCTATAACGGTTGTTCCGGCAGCCGCCGCTTGGTTGCCCTTGACAACGCAATTGCTGATCATGGCGCCGCCAGACCGGGATGTCAGATACGAATAAATCCCGGCGCCGGCTGTTTTGGCTTTATTCCCGATAATCAGGCTGTCTCGGATTATAGGATAGCCCTCTCTATATATGCCAATCCCGCCACCGCCGAATTCGGAAATATTATTGCTGATAATCGAATCGGTTATCAGCATACCCGGGCCAAGAACATATATCCCGCCTCCCACGCTGCCGCCACTATTGGAAGCATAGTTGGCAGCGATGGTGCAGTTGGAAATCACTCCATTGGTGGATTTGGTGTAAATTCCGCCGCCATTCAGCGGGCAGGCGTTACTGCTGACAACACTATCCAGCAGGCTGGCGCCGCCGTAATTGCCGTAAATATCGCCGAATATCATCCCGCCGCCTGCCACACTGGCATAATTATTCGAAACCCAGCAGTTGCGCATCACCGCATTGGAATTGAACAGCGCCACGCCGCCGCCGCGGAACCCCAGGTTTTCTCTGATAATGCAGTTGGTCGCCAACCCGGCTTCCACCAGGATGCCCCCGCCACAGCCGTATTGATGAACGAAAAGATTTTGCGGATAGCCGTTTTTCAGGGTAAATCCGTCAAAAACCGCGCCGGCGCTGCTCACCCGCACGCAACGGGTGGAATAATTCACATCCGGATACATGGTGGTGATTACCGCGCCGGTGGGCGCGTGCATGCCGCGGACCGTTATATCCTTGGTGATGTAAATGTTGACCATCTGGGTGTAAACGCCCGGATTGACCAGCACGGTGTCGCCCGCCACGGCCTTGTCCACGCCGTTGCTGATCGTCAGATACGGATTGCCGGCCGATCCGTTGCCGTCCGTATCGCTGCCCGTCGTCGCCACGTAAATCGTGGTTTGGCCGAATGCGCATAATACCGGCAAACAAAGCAGCCAGACTGAATGACATAATTTCATTGCGCACCTTCTCTTTTGGGACATGCATACTGGAAAATCTCAGATAAATTATTATTCATTATTCAGGCAAAACCCGCAATGAAAAATCATCCATTAGCAAAATATTTTTCTTTTCGCTGGACTTCAACCCCAGGACAACAACTTGAGCATAAGCAGTTCCCGGCCACCATTGTTTCGGGCCGATCGTCCCTTGAAATTCGGTCCACTCGCCCGGTATTGTCACGTTTACCGCGCCGGGCAGGAATATCCCGCCATTGCCGGCGCGGTTCTCCGTCACCGGCGTGCCGGCCGGCCGGTTCAACCCGCATGGCTTGCTCAATACAACCGTCCAACCATCGTCTTCCCGCCGGACCTCGTCAATGCCGAGCGGCGACACATCCGGCGTATATTCATTCTCGCTCGCGTCAAAGGCCATGGCAAATGACCGGCTGGGTTTCCAGTTGGCGGCGTTTTTCACCCGCAAGATGCGGTCGTCGGACCGGCAGGGCGCGGCCAGTTCCGTCCGGGTGCCTGGCAGGGAAAACACGTTCCAGTGCCGGATCAGCCGCTTTTGGGCATCCGCCAGCATCACTCCGAAAATAATCCCCTTGATTGATTCCGGCCCGGCTTTGAACCACCCGCTTAACGCATGAGCCCGGTTGGTGTCAACCGCGACCCAATCGGAGGACACCCCTTGCGACTGCCCGCGCCAGCAGAAAGCATATTCGCCCGTATGTGCTTGGCCCGGGCGCACTCCGAATTCGCCGAAACGCAGATTCTCCAGGCCTGCCCAGCCGTCCGCGGCGCCGGACTCCGCACCGGGATTGAGCAGAAGGTTGTCCGGATCAGCCGTCACTACTTTTTTTTTACGCAAAATGGAATCATCCTGGAATGCCGTCGGCTGCCCGCCCTGCTCCACCTGCAAACCTGAAATCCAGATCACATCGTCATCGGATGGGATAATCAACATGGACCGCGCGCCCAGGTTCGCGCCCGAGCCTGGCGGCAAATCGAAGGTGATGTGATGGCGCTGCCAATCCGGAGTCAAGCCCTTAACCGTGAAAGGCTGGTCCTCGCCGAAGCGAATCCACAAGTTGGCCTTGGGACTCTGGCTGCGGGCATGAAACGAAAAGGTGATTGGCATCGGTTTATCCGATACCGGCGGATAGAATGAAGCATACATCCCGCGTGTTTTGCGTCCGCCCAGATCATACTTGCGTTTGAGCATCCGCAAAGACGGACGGCCATTCCAAAGCGCTTCATTGTCCACGAACCAATCGCTCTTGCCCGGCTGGCCCCAGAACGGATCCACGCTCAGGCAGAAATAAGGCCTGTAGAAATCAGGCACGGCCGGATTGGTTTGCTGCTCGAAGCAGGGGTTGGGCATGTGGTTTTTGCTCAGCATCAACTGGCGCACAATCCCGGGGATGTCAACTGATGGCGCGCGCTCTTCCTCTACCGGCGTCATTTCCACTGCCACTTTCACCGGCGCGGGCGAACCGGACAGTTTCATCCTGAAGGCGCGTGTGCCGTAAGGCTCAATCTTGTCGGCAAACGCTTCCCCATCCAACTTTAATATCCTTTGCCCCTCTGCCCCTTTGCCCCTTTGCCCCTCTGCCCCTTTGTCCCCCTGCCCCTCGCTGGCAAACATCCGCGCCGCGCGTTCCAGTCCGCCAACCTGGAACTTCGTATCCACGGCGTGCGGCATGATATTGGCCGCCAGCAGCAGGTAATCGCCATCCGGATACTGGAACACCGCCGCATTGACCATGGGGAATTTGCGTTCCCGCGGGGCAAAATCATCCGGTGTGTAGTGAATGCTTTGCGGGACATCGCCATTGACCAGCGCGGGGGTCATCTCCTTGACCTGAGTGCTGATGGCGCGCAGGGCATCCCAGGCATCCGGTCCGACCACGCAACTCAAGGCGAAATAGATCAAGCCGCGCGATCCGTAAATCATCGCGGTGTACGCCTGACACAACATATGCGCCTTGCTCAGACCGATGGGCGACCGGCCGGGATCCAGGATATTGGACAGGGGCACAAACCACATGATCTTGTTGTCCTGCCGGCACCGCTCGCGCAGTTCCCATGCGTAAAACGCCGTGCTCAACCCCGGCTCGCTGTAAAAACCGCTGACATGCGCGCGCGGATAGACATCATAACCAAGAATGTCGCCCCAGCGCGTCCAGTTGTCGCCGTGGGGAATATGCTTGGAATATAGCAGGAATAACGGGCGGTAAGCGTCCAGCGCTTTCACCGTCTGCCAATACCACTCGGCAATGGCAATCCGTTCATCGGGATTGATCAAGTTTGGCTCGTCGAAATTCCAGTATCCGAAAAAATTTTTATAATCGCGTAGAATCTTGATATCGGCGTCCCGGTAAGACGCCCCCTGGTCATAACTTCCCCTTTGAACTTCAAGGCGCTTGGCCAGCGGCATGTCCGGCGGCGCCTGCGGATCAATCAGATTTACCGGATATCCCAGCTTGTTGCAGAAGGTCGAGTAATTCCAGGTGACGACCATCAAGCCATATTTTTCCGCCAGGTCCATAAAAGCGGCCGCATTGGTGGCGCCGCCGCTGCGCACCACGAGATTCAGCCCCACATCATCCGCCAGGAATTGGAAGACCTCTTCGTCATCTTCCAGGCTCCCGCGGGCGCCCAGCCGGAATTGCAAGCTATGCCCGCAAATCCCCACCGGGAAAAAAGGTTCCTGATCCTTTAACAAGACGCCCCGCGTGAAATCGGCTTTGGCCTCATACCCCGGGCGCGGCGCCAACCGGATCAGATTAATCGGCCGGGCGGCCAATTCCATTCCATCCAGGAGCACCCGCACCATGACTGCATTATCTCCGAATTTCAGGGCCGACAAGGGCACTGCCGGCGTCATAACCGGCGTCAACCCCTTAATTTCAGCAACCATCTTGCCGTCCGCTTCCAGCACCAGCGCGGCCCGCGCCAGCATATTCGAAGGCAATCCCAGTTCCACGCGGATTCCGGCGGATTCTTCGCTGGTGTAATAACTGCGCGCGGCAAATGCTTTTTTAATGATTTTCAACGCCGATGTGTCTTCAATCTGTCTGGATGCCAGTAAATCGCCAGTATCCGGATTGCACAAGACGACCTGGACCAGGCGTTCCTGCAAATTGCCGGCCGGAATCTGCAAATCAAGCTCCAGCGCCCCCCGCACTTCCAGCAATTGCGCATGGCGCTCGACCGCGCCGGCGCCGAAATCCTCGACAACCTTCAATTGCGCCGCGCCCTCCACCGGCGTGGCGGTGGCCAGGGTCACACGCAAATCATAGAAATTACTGCCGCCATCCTGCCGGACCCCGGCAATGTCCGCCGCCGCAATCCGCGGAGCGAAGGGCACCTCCGGTTGTAATCCGGCCAAGCCGGCCACCGGGCAAAAATTGGCCGGATGATGGAAGCCGCCTTGGCTGCCGGATTTCAGCATGCTCAACACCTTGCGTTCATTTTGTTTGGCGCCGTAATCATCCAGTTCAACTTGGACCATGGTGCGTCCGAGGCTGATTGTCAGCCCACTCAAATCGTCCTGCCCCAGGCAGAACCAGGGGATGGCGATTTCCGCGCTCCAGCCGTCCTCCCCCCGCCGGGTGGCGGTCCGCCAGACGGGATTCCAGCCGATATCGCGCAGGCCTGCCTGGTTGCAGCGTTGTTCCTTGCCGACATTGGCAAAATTCAACAGAAAATGATAATAGTCGGCGGCCGGATCGGCGGACGGCCGGATCAGAATTTCCAGCGCCGCATCATGATGCACCGCGCCGTCATGCTGGAATGCGAGCTGCGGCACATGTTCCATGTTGGGATTGGCGCATTGCGCGCCGATGTAAAGCCAGGCATTGTCGCGCATCAGCCATAAGGTGGTTTCCGGCGCCGGCTCAGCGCTGCCGATCTGATAAAGATGTTCGATTTTAGCGGCGGATGCCCAGGCCGGATCCTCCAGCGCGCCGTCCAGCAGCGGCGGCTTGCCGCATACCGGGATATTCAAACTTGAAACATCCGCGCCGGCATCGTATGCGATACCGGCGCTCGCCAGCATAGCCAATAACCAGCCCCATTGCGCCAGTCTATTCATCGTTATCAACTCCTTTGATCAATTTCTCCACTGCCGCCAATTTATCTCCCAATACCGCGCCTTTTTGACGGGCCTGCTCCTGCATGTATTCCGACAGATACTCCCGGTTGGACGCCAAGCGGGTCTGCAGATACAGGTTGAACATATCCTGCAAGCGATCAAACGCCTGGCGCGCGGCGCCGGCCTGGTACTGGTCCGACAATGATGCAATAAAATCATGGCCGGCCTGTTCCAGCCGGCAATACGCCAGCAGCAACTGCGATTGCGCGATCAGGTCAGGCGCATTCAGTTTTTCGGCCAGTTTCAAGGCCCGCCCGGCCTGAAGCGCGCCGGCTGGCAATTCGTCCGGATTGACCAGGGAATCATCCCATTTTTTATCCCTGGCCATTTGCGCCAGGTTGTTAAACCAGGACAAGCCGGAGCTTGGCCAGCATTTTGGCAGGCGCACTGCCTGCGGCATATCCATGGCGGCAATCCACGCGACAAATCCGGCCGGATCGGCATAGCCCTGCCGGCAGGCCCAGGCTTCGGCAAATTCGCCGGCAGTGCGCCCTGACGCATTCCAGGAATATTCCGCCAACGCGCAAAGCTGATACCGGTATTGACGGTAAAACTTATCCGGATTGCCGCCGCCGGCGCCGGGGGTAAACTGCCATGCGCCGATATACTTGCCGTCAACGATCTGCTGCATGCGGGCGCGAACGTGTTCGGAACGATAAGCGGCTGTCAGCGACACCACGTTCATCCGCGAGATGCGTTTGCCTGATCCGGCATAGTCGGCCAGCAGCCGTCCGTCCGGGCCGTCGCACCCCATGGAGGGGCGCATCGCGACATCAGGGGGCAGGATGTCCATGATGGTTTTGATTTCCTCGTCCGGGTAACGCTCCGTCAATGGATGCCTGGCGCTGGCCAACCCGCCGCGGCCGAAAAACACGCTGAGTTTCAAATGCGGGTATGACTTTTTAGCGGATTCCCATGCGGCTATGGCCGCCTTGACTTCCGCCACGTATTGTCCGGTTTTGACGCAATTTTCGCATTCGCAATGCGCGGCGGGATATTCACTCATCCAGATCATGACTTCGGATGCCCGTTGCGCCGCAAGATCAGCCATGACCACAGTCAGAATTTTCACCAAATCCGGATTGGACGCGCATGGCACCCGCTGTTGCCCGCCGGCTTCGCGGGAGGCCGGATTCCATGCCGCATCCCCCTTGCCCGGCAGCTCCGGATAAAATTTTAAATACCCCGGCTTGTTCTTTTCCCAATAATCGTAATGCGAGGTGCCGCGCACCAATTCCGCGCCGTATTCGCGGGCATGGTCGAAAGGGGATATCCATTCCGCGCCGGCTTGCCGCGCCAGGATATCCGGCGGATCGGGATGGACGCCGGCTTCATCAACGGAAAATCTCACGCTCAAAAAAAACCGGTTCATCTTCAGGGATGCCAGCCATGGAATTTGCTTTGCCGGCATATGCCAGAATCCGCGCTCTTCCAAGTCCGGCCAGTCCACGATGCAGGCCACGGGAATTTCAGCCTGCGCTGGAGTCAGATGCCGTTCCAGCCACTGGGCAAGGGTGCGCGTGCCGTAATACAGCCCGCGTTCATTCACCGCCGCCACAACCAGCCGGTCCGCGCCAACCGGCTGAATCACATATGCTTGATCGGAGTTCGGAACATCCTTCAGCCGGGCGCCGGCGGGAACCTCAATTCCATCCAGTCGGCCCTGTTCATCCATTAATCCGATCAGAATTTCATAATTCTTGGCGGCCGGCTCTATCCCGGCCTTCTCCCGGAACAAGGCAACAACATTTGAAACCGCAATTTGTTCCAACCCGGCCGCGCCGGGCCGGCCCCGGATGCCGACCTCAGCGGGCTTTATCTTTCTTATTTCAGCAATGGAAATTTCATGCGGCAAGGGCATCAGTTCCCGCCGCCAGGCCGCTGCACCGGCCTGGTCCAGCTGCACCAACTCGCCGGCCGCCCCAACCGCCATCGATAGCGCTGCCACCGCCAAGGCCATCACTGTTGATTGATTCATGCGTTCTCCTTCACAGATGATTGCATTACAATTGCGCAACTTGCAAAATCTGAATTTTGCCAGGCAAAATCATTGTTGGAAAATTTATCAAATAAAATTTACATAATATTGGCCGGCTGGCAATGGCGGATTTGATCAATCACATGATGGATTTGTCCATTGGCCGGTTCCCGGGACGACACGCGGACATTGTGAAAAACAGGGAGCCAGCTGTCGGGATCGAACCGACGACCTGCTGATTACAAATCAGCGGAATACTATTAATTTTATTGATTATATTGTTGACAATATGCTTTCTGTATGCTTTTATATTTGCAGTAATGAATAGAAAAGCAAGCGACCGCAAACAAGCGCAACATACAGGAAGCACATCATGAAACACCGCACCGGCTATCTTTTCCAACGCGGCAAACAGTATTATCTCCAATACCGCATTGAAGGCAAGACTATTGTTGAACGCCTGGGAACCGACAACAAGGACGAGGCCGAAAAGATGCGCGCGGAAAAAATGCGCGCGTTCACCACTGCCGCCCGCGCTGATGCTCTGGCTGTCATAAAAGATAAATTGTCCGATGCCAAGACCGAGGCGCAGACCGCCAAAGATAAAGCCAACCCACCGCTTAACATTGCCGGCGCATGGCGCGCCTACGAAGCCGCCAGCAATCGCCCGGACTCAAGCGAGCGAACATTATACGGTTATGAATGTTCGTGGAAACGCTTTGCCGCCTGGATGCACGACAAGCACCCCGGCAAGCTCTTGATGCGGGACATTGACGCCGACACCGCCGCCGCATACGCCCAGCACCTGGCCGCGGAAAAGGTAAGCGCCAGCACCTTTAATCAGCATATCGGACTTTTGCGCTTGGTATGGCGTTGCCTGGCCGGCCAGATACGCGGAACCGGCAATCCCTGGATGGACATTGCTAAAAAGCGCGCGCAACGTCTACAGCACCGGCACAAGGCCATCACGGCAGAACAGTTTGACAACCTGCTTAAAGCCGCCCCGGACGCCGACATCCACGACTTGCTTTTTGTGCTTGGCTGGACTGGCCAGCGCCTGGTTGACGGCGTAATGCTCCGCTGGGATGCTATAGACTTTAAGCGCAGAGTAATAACGCTGCACCCGGTCAAAACCGCCCGCACCGGCAAGGCCGTTCATATCCCCATCATGCCCCCGCTGGCTGAATTGTTCCAGAAGCGCCGCGAAATGGTAACGGGCGCGCAGGTATTCCCGGAACTTGTGCCCGACTACGAACGCGACCGCAGCGCAATTTCCAAGCGGATACAAAAGACATTTGACAAGGCCGGACTATCGCCACGGGACAACTTGCCGGGATTGAAACGGGCAGTTGCGTTTTATGGCGCCCACTCACTCCGCCATTTTTTCGCCACCCAGGCACTAACCGCCGGGATACCGGGCGAGATTGTGAAGCGTATCACCGGCCACACATCCGACGACATGCTGGAAGGCTACCAACACATTGATGCGGCCATGATCGGCGGTCTGGCGGACAGAATAGGCAACGGGCATACCCCCACCGCCCCGACCGCCCTACCCGCCCCGGCCACCGACTGGCGCGCCCAGGTGCTGGCCCTGGCCGACCGGCTGACCGCCAGGACGTGGAAGGCTGTTCGGGAAGAAATGCGCGACCTGGCCGGCGGCTGATCACCCGTCCGAGGAACCGCGAACGGGCGTTTTTTTGTAAGTCCGGGCGTCATTTTTCGCGTGTGCAAGCTCTTGTAATTCTACGACAGAAATTTGCCAGTCACACGCAGAGCAACGCACCACACCACCGGACACCGATGCCAGGGCGCCGCATTGCAGGCACGCCAAATCAGGACGCGCCACAACAGGATTAAGCACGGCTGGATTTTTGCCAAAGATTTTTTCAAGCTCTCGCAGGTATTGACCGCGTAACTTGCGCCGGATTGCTTGCCATTGCCGATAGCCTTGCATCCGCGTCAGGCCCAGCACCGCGGCCACCGCCGGCGGCGATGGAAGCGCATATTTCAGCTTTGCTTGTGTGTTTTCGAGCTTGGCATATCGGATAATTCCGCCCAGGATGCGGCGGTTTTTCGGCGCAAATTCTTGAACAATGCGGCGCAACCCGGCATAGTCATTGCCGCGTATCATGCCGAAAACATAGTCGGAAACCCATTGCATCAGCCGGTCACGCTGTTGATCCGGCGCACTCGTGAACATATCCGCCGGCATGTTGTAGCGTAGCGCGATAGATTTTAACAACTCCATATTGCGCGGTATAATCGGCTTGCTACGCCATAGCCAATAAATTCTTTTGCCAATGCGATTTGATAAGACCCGGAACGCCCCGGCATAAGCGCCGTCATACCGCCCTCGCGCCGCCGGCTGGTATTCCGAGGCATAGAACATTGATTGCAGATAGTAAACCTCTTTTGCCGTAAGTAGCTTTACCATCCCGCGCGCCCATTGCTTGACCGTATCAGGCACCGCCGCCAATGGCACCAGGTCAATTTCATCCGGCACGCCTGGCTTGAGTTGACGCTTCCGGCCCCGACGCTTGCAACGCAGATAATCCAGGACGCCGGCGCCCATATTCCAAGGCGGATATTCGCGCCAGTTCCCGCCGTGATCCTGTTCAAAGGCGTATCGCATACGGGCAAGGAATTCCACGCCCTGCTGATTGTCCCGCAATGCCGAGACCGCCGCCGCGTCGAATAACGCCGCCCGCCCCTGGCCGCCCGTCCCCGGCATAGGCGTAATCCGCCCCAGGCGCACCCAATCCGAAAGGGAACGCGCAGAGACTCCCAAAACCCGGCTTGCTTCCCGCGTTGACAGTGTTGTTTTCACTTATGAAGCAAATGTTACACCGTTACAGTGTGAAGTCAAGAGTTTTAACGCGAAGCGGATCGCCGATGCCGTCAAATAGGCAGATTGCTAAAATGCTTGGTATTCCGCGCCGTTCAGTTGATTTAAAACTTGCCCACCTTAAAGGGTTGATAGGAAAGGAATTAAAATAAAATTATAGTCATATTTTGCCCACCTTCCCCTTTCTTATAAGTGAGGGGATATATAGGCGGCGACAAAAGTTCATCGTCATATTGCGCGAGTGGGACAAGAAATCAAGGCTTTATCCTAAGTATAAGACTGTTTTTAAAAGAGAATTGAGACAAGCCCCCTTTATTTATAAGGGGGTGAAACTTCCGGACGCCTCGACGGTTAGTCATTATGCGCGCCGGACGCCCCCGAACTTTACACAGGGGGGCGCATGGCACTATCCGTAGCACAGATTGACGCGGCAATCACAGCGATCAACTGCGGAAGCGATTAGGCTTTTTTTTAAGCAGATATTGAAGAACTAAAAATTCAGCAAGGAGGGGGGGCGGCATGAGCGGCACAAACTCAATCGGACAACGGCGGCGGGCAATCGGATTCACGGCGCAGGAACTCGCGGACATGATCCGCGCGCAAATTCCCAGCATGACCGAGAACAGGTTAACGAAGATCGAAACCGGGAGACTGAAAGCCAGGCCGGAGGAAAAGGAAATCATTGCCCGGCTTTTGGGATGCCGGACATGGGAACTGGATTGCGAGGTGAACCAATGAGCGCCGCCAACATCGAAATTGCCCGCCTTGCTATCCGTGGACTTTCGGCAAAAGACCGCGCCGCCCTGCTCCGGGACTTGACCGCGCAGACCGCCGAACAGCCGCCGGAGCGGTTACTTCGGCGCGCAGCGGTTGCGGCCCGGCTTTCATGTTCGTTGCGCTTGGTGGACTTACTCGCCGCCCGCGGTCAGTTGACCCGGATTAAACTTCCGGGACGGCAGAGGGGCAATGGATTTTTGCAGTCGGAGGTGGCGGCCTTGCTGGCCGGCGGAGGCAACCATGGCTAAAATAATTCAATCACCAGCCGGCCAATCACCGGACACCAGCGCGGAGACCGCCTTGCTTGGCGCGATCCTGGCCGATTACGGGCGAGTAATGCCAGCGGTGAACGCCGCCGGGATTACAACATCGGACTTTTACAGTCCGGACAACAGGCGGCTATTTTCTGCCATGCTGGAAATGTATGCCGCCGGCGCGCCGATTGATACATTGACGGTCAGCCGCAAAACCGGCATGGAAGTCATTGCGCTTGATGCGGTCATGCAGGCATGTCCAACCCCGGCCCACGCGCAGCACTACATTATCCAGGTGCAGGCCGCCGCCCAGCGCCGCCACCTGGTGGAAATCGGCGCGGAATTGCAGGAAGCGACCACGGACGACCGCGACCCGGCAGACATTGCCGCCAGCATCCGCGCGCGCCTGGACGCCATCCAGAGCGCAAATAACCACACATTCCCCCCCATCCATTGGCATGACCTTAAAGACTACGAACCCCCGCCAGATCATACCATTGCCGGCGCGGGTATATTACGCCGCAGCGACGGAACGCTGTTGACGGCCGGCACCGGGCAGGGGAAATCCGTGCTGGCGATGCAGATATGCGTTGATGTTGCCGCCGGTATTCCGATTCTGGGCTGCATCCGCGTCGAAAAGCCAATGCGCGTGATGCTCATCGAACCCGAAAACGACAAAATCACCCTTAAACGCGACTTATCCGCCATCATGGCCAACGACCCCGGCCGCCCCGACCCCGGCTTGGTAGATAACAACTTGCGGATATTCCATGTTTTCAACATGCCCCCCGACCACCTGGCGGCATTTATTCGACAGGAGGCAAGGCGCTTCCGCCCCGACCTGCTGGCAATTGACCCGTATCAGGCGTTTATGCCGCCGGGCACCGATTTGAATAATTCCGCGTCGTTTTTGTCATTTGTGCAACCGATTCAAAAACTCATTGCCGAGCTTAATTGCGCGTTGCTGCTTATCGCCCACACCCCAAAGCCACGAGACCGGGAGGCATGGACAGCAAGGGAATCCGTCTACATGGCCGCGGGAACATCCGCCATTTCCAACTGGGCACGCGCCAGCATGGAGTTGACCCAGGCGGGCGACCTTGACGGGAAATATCGCTTGCGCTTCGGTAAAAACGCCGAGCGAAACGGATTGACCACCGAGGCCGGCGGCATAGTCCGCGACCTTTATATTGAACACTCCGGGAGCAGCAAAGCGCCCTGGTGGAAGTTGTCAGACTCCCAGGAGCCGCCGGCGCCCATATCGGCCAAGGGCCATGAGATCATGCGGCTGGCGATAGAGGAGCCGGGATTGTCTTACCGGGAGATTGCGGAGCGCGTCGGATGTTCTAAAGCCACCGTCGCGACATGGTACCCCAAAAACAAAGAGGATTGAAATGCTCAAAAATCGTTCAGTTTATCGTTCAGTTGACTATCAAAAAATGACCCCAAAAACAGAGGTCAAGCCCGGCCATAAAAAGGGCGTATCGTTCAGTTCACCCCTTAAGGGGGGTGAACGACTGAACGCTACGAAACGCCCCCTTATTTATGGCGTTCACTGAACGCTAACTGAACGCTACTGAACGATGACCGAACAAGGCAAGAAAATGAAGCCACAAACCTACATCTTAAAGACCGCCGGCGTCGTAGTAACCGGCACT
>JAXGPF010000016.1:0-69066 GCA_040767085.1 Kiritimatiellia bacterium
TCTGACCCCGTTTTCCCCTTATTTTCCTATGGAACAAGGGTTTTCCCAAGGAAAACGAGGGTTCTTCAATCCCACGAATGACGTTCTACCTGAAAACTGGACCGTATTGAAAGAGAGTCCTCCATTGGGTAGAGTAGCCCGAGGAGGACAAAGATGGGAGGAAAACAGTTCCGTGAGGAACAGATAATCGGGGTGCTGAAGGAGGCGGAAGCCGGGCGGCCGATTCCGGAGGTGTTGCGCAAACCCGGCAGTTGGCAAGGGCAGCCAGCTTTAACACAACGGCCGTTACATCCAGCCGGTCGCCTGCGCCAGCAGCCTGACGTATTCCACGAAGTTCGGCCATGAAACATCCGGCGGAATGCCATGGTCGCAGCCGGGAATGTACCCGCCATCGTCAATTACCGGACGCACCCGGTTGATTTCATCCACAATAGTCCGGCCGCCGCGGGCCATGGCGCGTTTGTCCACCCCGCCCCGGTAGGCCATATTGCGTCCGAATTTCCGGCGGAATGCATTGATATCGTTCCCCGCGGCGACTTCAATGGGATCGCACGCATTAATGCCGGCCTCGATCCATAAGGGGATCAACTCCCCGATGAATCCGTCGGAATCCATGGCGTAAACCGGTACGCCCGCCCCGCGTATGATTTCGCCCCAATGCTGCCACACCGGCAGCAGATATTTTTTGGCCATATCCGGCGAAATCATCGAAAAACTTTTATAAGCCATATCTTCGGAAACATGCACGCAATCCGGCACAACGAATTCAAAGGCGCGGCGGAGCAGTTTGGAAATAAAATCATCCCAGAATGCGATCATCTCGCCCACCAGCGCCGGATCATCGTAGAACATGACGCATAAATTTTCAAAGCCAAGCCACTCCCGCAACTGCCAGAATGGGCCGTAAATCGGCTGGGACAGGAACCAGTTGCGCGAAGCCAGCATTTTGCCCCGTTCCGCCGGGTTTTCCGGCAGCCGGCCAGGGGAAAACACGTCATATCGCTTCTTCATTTCCAGCCAATCGGCGCGGTTCTCCACCGGACACTTGATCCAGCGCCGGGTGACAAAATCGAATTTCTTGCTGCCTTTCCCGCCGAGATATTCCGGCGTATATTCCAGGCCGATTTCGCAGATATTGCCTTTCCAATCCTGCACCACCTGCGAGTTTTCGCGGCGCTCAATCACCTTGGTTTCGAATTCCGGCATCATCCGGAACTCGCAGGAAAAGCCTACGCCCGCCGGCGAATGCGGCGCCGGCCAATCCAAGTTCCCGCCGGCCTGCCGATAAGCATATTGATCATAGTTTTTGACATCCGCCGGCAGACCCTCGGCATGCCAGCGCTCGAGTGTTGACTCGCGGCCGCCGCCCGGCTGGAGCGGAATCCGATCCGGTTTGTCAAACAGCAAAGTTTTTATGTTCCGTTCCCGACTATTCATAAACTCCTCATGACATCATGATTCAATCATTATTGGATTGACACGCGCAGTCGTTTATGGCGCAATTGTATCAATCCATAAATGGCAATATCAATTGACGACTCGATCATATTTATGGACGATTCAATCATAAAAACAAACTGCCCGGAAATCTGGCGCGAGACCCAGTTCCGGCAGCCCAGCCCCATGGAACGGCAACTGGGATTATGGGTAGATCGCATTGGCGCCAGCGCGGGCAACTCAGCCGATCCGGGGCGCTTGCGAATTCTGGGCCAATACGCGGTGGTGGCTATTGAATCGGGACGTGGCGAATTGCGCACGATGTCCCATGGCATACGCAACCTGAGGCAGGGCGATGTGATTTTTCTGACTCCCACCGAGCCTGCATGTTATTATTCTGAGCCGGACTGGTTTACCCGGTGGGTAGTCTGGAACGGGGCGGAAGCCGACGCGCTTTTCAAAATGCAATGCCTGGAAACGCGCGATACGGTCATTCACAATGCGGCGCCGGCGGTGCAGCGCGCTTGCGGCGAATTAAAGCGCTGCATGAACGGCGAGGACTTGAGCGCCGCCATCGAACGCAAGGTGATCATCCTCCAGATGCTGCTGGAGTTGCGGCGCGGACTGCAATTCCGCGAACCGGCCCGCAAGCCGGCCATGGTGGCAGTGGTGGAGCATATCGAACGGAACTTGGACCAGCCATGGACCATGGCCGAACTGGCGCGGCTGGCGCGCTTGAGCATCCCCCACTTCCGGCGTTTGTTTGTCGCCTTTACCGGGCGGCCGCCCTCCGTGTTCATCGCCGCCAAGCGCGTGGGACGCGCCAAAACTCTATTGGCGGAGGGTGTCTCCATCAAGGAAACCGCCGCCCTGGTCGGTTATCCCGACCCGGCCTATTTCATGCGCGTTTTCCGCCGGGTGGCGGGCGAAACCGCCGGGCACTTTGCCGCGGGCGGCGGGCGCCAGGCCGGCGGCGAGTGACTCATGCTGTTTTTCGTAGAACCGGAAAATCGCGCTGATTTCCGTGCGCCCCGAGTGATTGCCTTGAAATCCCGATCAAATTCGATTTTGACCGCCCTAAAATCGTGGTGTATCAACCCGGATGTTGATTTTTGTTTACAATAATTATCATTTATATATACTATCGAGCATGAATTTTGATGAATTTCTAAAAATGCTCAGTACGCAGGTTTGTTTTGATTTGCCGACAGCCACGCAAATTTGCCGGATCAACCCGACCAATCTGAATGTGCAAATCAGTCGGTGGATAAAGGCCGGCAAGCTGATTCCGTTGCGTCGGGGAATGTATGCGTTCGATACAAGGTATCGGCACGCCGAAATTAATCCGGCGCAATTGGCAAATTCGATTTATACGCCATCGTATTTAAGCATGCAATGGGCATTGAGTTTTTACGGGTTAATCCCGGAAAAGGCGCGTACTTTCACATCCATCACAACACGCGGCCCAAAAACGTTCACCAATTCATTCGGCCAGTTTACATACCGCCATGTAAAAACTGAAGCTTTTTTCGGATACCAAAGCCATGCGATGAATGGCGCGAAGGTATTAATGGCTGTCCCTGAAAAAGCGCTGCTTGATTTATGGCATTTGGAATCAGGCCTATGGGACAAGGCACGCATGACGGAAATGCGTTTTCAGAACACAGAAATTGTTGACAATAAACTATTAATGAATTTTGCCGACCGGATGCATTCACCGCGGTTGATTGTGGCGGCTTCGATTTGGTGCAAATTGATGGAAACTGAGCGGCAAGAGACCGTGGAATTATGAAAGAAGAAGCATTGTCATTGGCGGCCGGCGTAGTGGATCCGGCCGGCAAACTAAACGTTTTGCGCGAATATATTCAGGCGCTGACGCTACGCTCACTCCACGAAAGCCAAGCCTTTCTCAAATTGGCTTTTGTGGGCGGAACAGCATTGCGCTTCATTGCCGCTTTGCCCAGGTTTTCCGAAGATTTGGACTTTTCGTTGCACCATGCAGAAGGCTACGACCCCGAGCGTTGGCTGAAAAAAATCAAGACCGATTTGACCTTGGCCGGATTCGTCGTGCATGTAAGTTGGAACAGTAAAACCACTGTTCACAAAGCATGGATTAAAATTTCAGAAATCCTGAAAGCAACCGGATTGGCGCCCATGACCCAGCAAAATCTTTCCATTAAGCTGGAAATTGACACCAATCCCCCGGCCGGCGCGGTTGTTCAACGCAGCTTAATCACCCGCCACCGGTTGCTGGCACTGCAGCACTACGACATGTGTTCATTACTGGCCGGTAAAATTCATGCGCTTTTAACCCGTAGTTATCCCAAAGGGCGGGACTGGTATGATCTGCTGTGGTATATGGGCCACCGCCCGCCGCTGGAACCAAATCTCATTCAACTTAAAAACGCTTTACATCAGACACAGGGGACTGACGCTCCGGATGCGGCGCAATGGAAACATATTATCCTTAACCGAATGAACGATATTGATTGTCAGAAGCTGGCGGCTGATGTCGCGCCATTCCTGGAGCATCCGGACGAAGCGGATTTGCTTACCGCAGCCAATATCCAAGCCGCGCTAAATAACTGATTCCGCTGAAAAACGCCGGAAAACAGTCCGCGAGACTGCTGACCCTCCCCGGGCAACAGTAGAGTTGCTTTCAAAACTTTGGTTTTGAAAATCACTCTCTGGATTCAGCCCTCAGCCTATCTCTTCTGATACCCAGCAGTGCGTCCAGACCATAAGCGGCCAGGATGGCCAGGGCCAATTGAAAGATCTGCAGGAACTTGTTGGGATTACGGATATTGCCAACCAGCGGCAACTGGTAAAACAGGTAATACAGCGGGAAATTCTTGCCGAACGCCAGCAGCAAGGTCAACAAGGCCGCGGCGCTCCAGAACCAGACTTCGCCCGCCGCATGGGAGGCCGGCCAAACCAACGCATCGCCGCCGCGCCTGCGCCATGCCATGACGACACAGAGCAGTGCAAAACACGCCAGCGCCACGGGAATGGCGCCCAGGTAAACATTTTCCAGCTTGAAATTCTGAAAGCCCTGTTTCGTCTGCTCCCACCCCGCCGACCGCCCCATACGCCCCCAATAAGGCCCGGCCGGCTCGCCCGACCGCCAACCGGTATAGCCGGGTGCGATGAAATCAATCGTCTCCTCCGGCGGCCAGCTCCATTGGGTGACGAACTCCCATTTCGCGGCCGGGGATTCCTCGCTGACCGCTGACACATCTTTGATATTGGCGCGATACCCCTCCAAAGCCGGACGCAAGGCGATCAAAAACGCCGGCGCCAGCAAGAACGCGAGCAATCTGGCGCAGGCCCATCGACGTGCCCCGCATTTGAAATACAATACAAACAGCGCATACAGCCCCAGCGGCATGGCAAAAAACAATCCCACATCCGCCTGTTCCACCATCATCATCCCTATGACGCCCCCGGCGGCAACCAGCCCGCTGGCGCGGCGCTTGGATGCCGGCAAGCGTCCCATGATCCAGAGAAACAATGCGGCAAAAAACAAAATCCCGAACTTCGATGTATGCCCGGCATACGTCAATGTAAAATTTGACCCCAGCCAAAAGGCTGTCAGCCCCCCCAACATAACAGCCGGCCAGCCCATCCCTTCCCGCCGTAAATATCCCATCAGCAGCAGCGACGCGGCAGCAAGATAAATGGCGTGCATCCAGGAGGTGAACAGCACAGACGGCAATAGCGTCAGGATTCCGAATGTTATGCTGGCTGGCATATAGTCTCCTGACCCAGCCAATATGGCGTCATACCAGCAACTCCAAAAGGCACCTGGCAGCATAGCCTTTATCATTGTGTTTTGACCGATATTATTATCGGTGCAAAAAAGGGTCACACCCGGAGCCATCAACGATTTGAACATGATCAGGGCAAACATCACCATGCCGGTAAAGTTCAGCAGTGCATGGCCTTTTTCTGACTTTTCTTTCATATTATTGCATCAGTTTCTGATTAATGCGTCCCTGCTTTTGATATGTTAATCAGTATCGCTCCCCGGCCGGCAAATGTCAAATATTATTGTGCGGAATTCAAATTGCGCTTGACAAAACCCCTTTGTTTTTGCACGCTTTAAATCATTATAAAATATTCGTTTACATCAATATCAACACATCAACATGAATGCACGTCCGCGCCGTTTTCAAACGATTGCCGGGCATAGACCGTTCCATTGATGCGGGCGGAGGTGAAACGGCGTGGCGATACCGAGGAGGGATGGCGGGTGAGTGGGTGACAGTAGTTAATCGTTTTTACATGTCAACCATTCATCCGGTCGCCTTGTCACGTTGAGAGGATATAAGCTTTGATTTCACCCAAGGAAACAATCCGCTGTAGTGTGGGCGTGACGGCCTACAACGAGGAAAAGAATATTGGCCCGCTGATGCAGGCCCTGCTTGATCAGCAACTCCACAAGGTCGAGATTGTGGAGATTATTGTGGTTGCCAGCGCCTGTACAGACCGCACAGTGCCGATTATCAAAGAGTACGCGGCCTTGGATCCGCGTGTAAAGCTCATCGAGCAGGAACGGCGGGAGGGTAAGACCAGCGCCATCAATCTCTTCCTGGCCGCCACCACCACCGACATCTGCGTGCTGGAGAGCGGCGATACCCTGCCCGACCAGCACACAGTGGAGCATCTGGTGCGGATATTTGCCGACCCGGAGGTTGGGATGGTGGGCGCGCATAAGATACCGGTCAACCCGCCCGATCACATCGCCGGGCAGCTCAGCCACATCCGCCTGCGCATGGAGCACACCCTCTGTCTGGAAACTCCCCGGCTGGGCGAGATGATCGCCTTTCGGAAGATCTTTGCGCAGCTTCCGCCGGATGTAGCCATGGACGAGGCCTTTGTGGAAGCGATTGTAGCCGAGCGGGGGATGCGTGTCCAATACGCGCCGGACGCCATCGTTTACAACACCGGGCCGGACACCATCAAGGATTTTATCAAGCAGCGGCGGCGCAACCACGCGGGCCACCTCTATCTGAAGCATAAATATGGCTACGCGGTGAGCAGCATCCAAAATCGGCGGGTGTTGAAGATCGCGTTCAAGGAGATATGGGGCGTCGTCCAGTTTCTGTGGGCCTTGTTTTTACTGGGTGTGCTGGAGAGCTGGAGCCGTCTGCTGGGCTGGTATGATTTTGCGGTCAAGCGCAACCGGCATGTGGTGTGGGATATTGCCTGGAGCCAGAAGCAGAATGTGCGGGATGTGAAGGATCGCCGCGGAGAGAAGACCAGGGCAGACCAGTCTGCCCGCGACACCAATGGCAAAAAGCAGTAGATGTATTGTGCCAAACGGCAACCGCCTCCGCCCACCATGGCTGAAGCGCACGTAGATCCTGGATAGCGTTTTCCCGGGGATTATGACGACCGGAGAACTAATTCCAACAAAGGCTTGACGGTGGCCGCGACCACGGTATTAACGCTGAAATGTTTTTTTGCGTGATCCTGCGCAACGCGGCCCATTGCCATCCGCTTGCTGCGGTCAACAACCAGCTCCAGCAGTTTCTCCTCAAATTCGTCCATATTGGCCGGATCGAAAAGCAAGCCATTGCTGTTTTCCACGACCACTTCCGCCATGCCGCCAAGACGGGCTGCCAGCACCGGCAGACCGCATGCCATGGAGTGCACCAGAGCGCCGGTAAGGTGGAAATGATCTGAGGCCAGTCCGATACGCATGGCCAATCCGATATCGCCGGCATTCAGCGCTATATTCACATCCGCCAAATGCTCCAGCCAGCCGGTAAAACGCACTTGCTTCTCCAGGTGGAGTCCCGCGACCAATTCGCGCAAACTGCCCATGGTCGGCCCGTCGCCTATCAGCAAATACTTCAGTTCCGGGTGGCTGGGAATCAATCCGGCGATGACCCGGATGATCCGGTCATTGCCTTTATTGGGGTGCAGGATGCCATGGTGCACCAGTACAACATCATCGTCAGAGAAGCCGTAGCGTTGCCGGGCAGCCCGGCGTTCCTCCGGCGGCAACGGACGGTAAATGCTGAAATCGCAGGGATCGTAAACCGGATGTATCCGGCCAGGCGCAATGCCATGATCCGCCAGATGAACCGCCGCCGCCCTCGTGCGCGTGTAAATCAACGGCATTTTACGCAAGGCGTAATAATCGCATGCCTTGACGAGCCGGGCCAGGAATCTGGCGGCGACACTCCTGCCGGCATAAATGTCGACAAACACATCCGCGAAAGTCATGGCGACCCGGGGGCCGAAAAACAACCAAGCCCAAAGCCCCGTTAAAGGGATGGTTTCATCAAGATATAACGCCTTGCAGCCCATCATGCGGCATCTCAACGCCATATACGGCACGCACAAGATCCACAGGCATGTTTTCACAAACTTATCGCCCAGGCGGTCCCGGCGGCATCCAAACGGCAAAAAATGCAGGCGGGTATGCCGGGCGATTACATCCGGCGGGGGCACGTCGCTTCGCATGCTCCAATAGTGTATCTCCGCCTGCTCCGACAACTTCTGGATCACCAGCGGCAGGGCATGAAACAACTCGGTATGCGAACCCGCGCCGTAACGGAACAAAAACGCCAGACGAGGTTTGTTCTCCATAGCTACACCCGCAACGTCTCGCGCTTGAATTCATTAATATAATTGGCGACAGTTTCCCGGCTTGCCGGCAAATCCATCAACGCGCTGACTTTTTGGACGTTCAACTCCGCGCGCACAAGCGGCAGTTCCTCCGCGGGTGCAAGGGGGCATCCGATCCAGGCCGCCGCCTCACGCAAAGATACAACTCCGCGCGCGGAAATGTTGTAGAGGGTATGATCTTCCGGCAGTTTGGGCAACAAATCGAAAATGGAACGGGCCAGATCGCGCGTATCCATGAACTGGAATTCCGAATCCGGATGCACATGCAACGCTTGCCCGGCCAGCAGGTCGTGAATGGCGTTTTTTTTCAATCCCGGACCGACAAATCCGCCCATCCGCAGGATGAGATGTTTCGCGGCGTATTTCCGCACCAGTTGCTCGGCCAGCCATTTATGAAAGCCGTAGTTGGTCATGCCGGCCGGATCGAGGGCGGCGGTCTCCGCGTTCAAGCCTGGATCGTCTTCCCGGGGATAAATGGCGCCGCTGGACAGATGCACAAAATAATCATATCGGAAATCATGCAGAATGCGCATGACCGCATTCACGGACAAATCAAAACCGCGGAGAGGATCTTCCGCATCGAGATATTTCCGCGAATTCCCGGCGGCATTGATCAGCACGTCCGCGCGCGACCCGCGCCAGGCATCGTAGTTATCCAAATCCACGGCCATAACTTCCAGGCCGAGGCGCCGGGCGCACGCGGCAATGGCCGACCCGATAAAGCCCTTGGCGCCCAGCACAATACATTTGGAAAAAGACGTCATAATTTGTGGCTGCCGAAAATTTACAGGCGCACCGTGCCGTCGGACCGCGCCTGTTTGAACCAATCCAGCGTCCGAGTCAATCCGTCCAGGAGCGATGTCCGGCAGAAAAGTCCAAGTTGATTCAACCGCGCCACGTCAAAAATCTTATCCATCTGTCCATCCGGTTTGGAAGCATCCCAGACGATCCGGCCTTGAAAGCCTGTGACTGTTTTTATGGTTTCCGCCAGTTCCCGGATGGAAATCCTTCTGCCTGTTGAAATATTCACGGGTTCGCTGCTGTCATAATCGTTGATAAACCAGGGCAGCGCATCCGCTACATCCCCCGCATACACAAAGTCGCGGGTCGGCCGGCCGGAACCGAAAGCGGTAATTTCCGCATCGCCGCGTTCCGCCGCCTCAACGTATTTGCGGATCAGCGCGGGAATCACGTGCGACTCCTGCAGGTTGAAATTATCCCATTCGCCGTAAACATTGCCGGGAATCAGGACGATGGAATTCAAGCCGTATTGCTTGCGGTACGCCCAAGACTGGACCAGCAACGTTTTCTTAGCGACCGAATAGCCCGCGCTTTCAATTTGCGGAAATCCGCGCCACATCTGCCCTTCATCAATCGGCGACCTGGCGTCTGACGGATAGGAGCACCCGCCCATAAACGTGATAAGTTTCTGTACGCCAAAGTGTTGTGCCGCCTCAAAGACATGCAGGTTTATGGCCATATTATGATAAAAATAATCTGCCGGCCGCTCCTTATTGTCAATAATGCCACCGGATTTGGCCGCCAGGTGCACAACGCAATCCGGTCGGAAATCGCGCAACATCCGAAATGCAGCTTGGGAATCCAACAGATCATATTGAGCATGCGCAGGCGTAAACACCTCGGCCGTAAAATTTTCCCGTATCCTGGGAACGATATGATGGCCCAAAAAACCGGAAGCTCCGGTAATTAAAATGCGCTTGTAACGATTTGACGGCATATTCTTTAATCCATGTTTAAAACATGGTTTTTACGGTAGCATTCGATTCATTGCTTGTCAATTATATCCACGATGCGCCTTTTCTCTTGCGTGTCTTCGTAGCAATCAGAACATCACCGGCAAAACATCTTGACTTTACCTTAAGCTTATGCAAAATTTCTTTTGTTTATGTATTGCTTTATCAAACAGTTACACAAGCAGTCCGGATTTGCAACCCATTGCGTTTAAATATAAAGCCGACTCCGTTCATATCCGATTTGCTTAGAGGTGTGATTACTCCTTTTATAGACTCTGATTGAACCGCCGTTTTCCTCCTTTATCTGCCTGGTTTACCACATGCGGTCAAAATCTGAAATTACTTCATATTGAATTTCCAGACGCGATTTAACATCAAACCGCCGGCGGACAAGACAATCCTGTCGATTTTTTGATAACCCGAGCATCTCAACCGCGTTTATGATTATTTCGCAAACACCTTTCCGAATCAGTTTTTTCGGCGGCGGCACGGATTTCCCCGGCTTTTACAACCAACACGGCGGCGCCACCCTGCTCTCAACTATAAATAAATACAGTTACATTTCCCTGCACCGCCTGGTGCCGATTTTCAAACACCGCTTCCGCGCCAGTTACGCCCGAACCGAATCCGTGCAAAATCCCGGAGAATTCGTCCATCCGCTGATTCGCGAGTGCATGTTGTATTTACAAATAAGCGACGAAATGGAAATTGCTCACACGTCCGACCTGCCCGGACGTACGGGCCTTGGCACTTCTTCATCATTTACCGTGGGCTTGCTGCATGCCCTGCACCAATACCGAGGAGATTCGATTGACGCCGGCGCGCTGGCGCGCGAGGCCATTTTAATCGAACGGGAACGCGTCGGCGATGCCGGCGGCCATCAGGACCAGTATGCCGCCGCCTACGGCGGGCTGTTGCGCCTGGATTTCACCGGCGTCAATCAAGTGGCGGTCAAGCGTATTCAAGTTGCTCCCGACCGGCTCCAGGCATTCAACAACCGTCTGATGCTGTTTTACACCGGCATGGAAAAATCGGCGGAAACCATACTGCGCGAGCAAAACCGCAACACCGGCAACAACACGCCGCGCTTGCTGGCGCTCAAGAACATGGTTGACCAGGCAGAGCAACTGCTATGCGGCGAGGCGCCCCTGTCGGAATTCGGCGCCATCATGCATGCGGGCTGGGAGCTGAAAAAAACTTTTTCCAGCGGAATTTCAAACGCCGCAATTGACCGGGCGTATGCAGCCGCCAGATCCGCCGGGGCAACCGGCGGCAAACTGCTGGGGGCCGGCGGACGGGGATTCCTGTTGCTGGATGCCGATCCGGACATACATCCTGCCATCCGCGCCGCGCTGCCCGAATACCGTCAAATTGATTTTACTTTATCAAATTGCGGCAGCCGCATTCTATTTAATCAAGACGAAGGCTTAGCGACAACCAGCATCCGGCGCACGTAGCGGCGCGCGCGGCGCACGGCGTCCGGCAGGGGCTGGCCTTGCGCCAGCGCGGCGGCCAGCGCCGCTGAAAAGGTGCAGCCGGTGCCATGGGTGCTCGGCGCTTTCACCCGCGCATGTTTGAAGAACCAGGCGCGTCCGCCCTGATGCAACACATCCACGCAGTATCGCCCGGACAGGTGTCCGCCCTTGACCACGCAGGCAATCTTGTATTTTTCGGCAATCAGCCGCGCCGCCTGCCGCTGGTCCGCCAGGCTGTCAATCGCCATGCCCGCCAGCGCCTCCGCCTCGGGAACATTGGGTGTCGCCACCGTCGCCAGCGGCAACAGGTTATGGCAGAGCGCCTGCACGGCATCCCGGCGCAAAAGCCGCGCGCCGGAAGTCGCCACCATCACCGGGTCCACCACGACATACCGGAAACGCCGGCGCGCCAGTTCGCGCGCCACCGCCCGGATAATGCCGGCATTGTACAACATGCCGGTCTTGACCGCCTGGACGGCAAATCCTTCGCAGATGGCATCAACCTGGCGCGCCACCATCGCCGGAGTGACGGCCGCCACGGCGCGCACGGCCCGCGGATTCTGGGCGGTCAGGCAGGTCAACGCCGTGGTCCCCCAGACGCCCAACGCGGTAAAGGTTTTCAAGTCAGCCTGGATGCCGGCGCCGCCGCCGCTGTCGGAGCCGGCGATGGACATCACGGCGGGCGGCAAGCGTGATGATGGTGGAGACATAAGGAGCCAATCTGAAACTTTTTGTTTTTTAACTGTGAATTATGTTACCTCGGAACTTTTTTTATCCACAGATTACGCAGATTTTCGGCCATAAAAGAAGATGGGGATTGTTTACCACAGAGACGGATGAGCGAACAGAATAAATCTTTGTGCTTTTGTGTCTTTGTGTGAGTATTTCTGGATCTGTTGATTTACGTCAAACTCCAATTTCCTTAAAAAACATTATCGTTTTCCGGTGATAAACCGTATCTATAAGATGATAGTGTTCGCTTTTGCTGCAAATTCTTCCTTTGCTGCCTTGTTCCGCCTTCTGTTCAAAATATCCGGAACCCGTGTGCGCCTGAAATCAGGTCCACCACCAGGGAACAGCACGCACACCGGGCGCCACACTTATCGGTGCGGGAATATCAGCCATAATGACTGCGCCCTGCCCCTGGAACTCAGCCAAGCGCATCCACTTGATAAGGCTGTCGGCGTGGCGCGGCATGACCGTGGCGGTTGCCTTGATTTCAACCGGGTAGAGACGGCCATCATATTCAACAAGCAAATCCACCTCCAACCCATCGTGTGAACGCCAATAATAAAGAGGCGGCGGCAGGCCGCGATGGCAAAACGCCTTGACCCAGGCGGCAATCACCGCGGATTCCAGCAATGGTCCGTATAAGGGCCCGGATATGAGCGGGGCCGACGAATGTAATCCTGTTAAAAATGTTGCCAGGCCGGTATCCAGAAAATAAAGTTTCGGACTTTTAACCAGCCGTTTTCCAAAATTCTTAAAATATGGCGGCAACAAAAAAACCTGGCCGCTTGCTTCAAGAACCGAGATCCATTTCCTGGCAGTAGGCGCCGAGACACCTGCATCGCGCCCCAGATCGGAGTAATTCAAGATTTGCCCTGTACGGGCGGCAAGGAGGCGCAAAAAACGCGTAAATGAATTTAAATCTCCAACATTTAAAATCTGGCGCACATCCCGCTCCAGATAAGTTTGAATATAACTCGCGCACCATAAGTTACGATCAACATCCGCATTTGCCCGCAGTTCAGGATAAGCGCCGCGCAATAACCAATCCGCCAGGCAGAAATCGGGCGCTTGCGCCGAACTTTGCCCGCTGAAAATATCCGACAGCAAACTCGGGAGAGACACCGGCGATCCCTTAACTCCCAGGACTTCTTCCAGGGAACAAGGCAATAAATTCAATACCGCCACTCGACCGGCCAAAGATTGGCTGACACCCTGCATGAGTGCGAAATTTTGCGACCCGGTGAGCAGCCATTGCCCCGGCAAACGATCAGCATCAATAGATGTTTTAATATACGAGAGCAGTTCCGGCGCATATTGAATTTCATCAAAAATGACGGGAGGTGGATTTTCGTGAAGAAATCCTTTAGGATCGCTTAAAGCCCGGGCTCGCATGTCCGGATTCTCAAGGGAAATCAAGCGATGGGTCGCACCCCAACCCATTTGAAGCAGCGTCGTCTTGCCGACCTGGCGTGCGCCAGTTACCAGAATTGCCGGAAATGTCTTGCAGGCCTGCCTGATTGTATTGGATAATACTCTGGTATACATGCCTTTAAGATAATTCCGGAAAATTAAAAGTCAAGGTTTTAATTTGCACAACCAGATAAAGGGGTGTAAGACAAATTTGTTGATGATTTGTGTAAAATTTAATTTCGCGGCGGATTTCATTGTGATTTATGAGTCCGCTATAGATACAACCCTGTAAATTCCGGTAATTTCGGCCAGGTTACACCATCCTGGCCGAAATTGGGACACCGCGTAGCGAATTCCGCCCCCCGAGCTTGTCGAGGGGTTCGAAAAGACAAGGCAAGTTTAGGGTGGATGCGTGGGCGCAGGTGGTGACGCTAATCTCAAGATTGCGTTACCGCCTGCAACCACGCCCGCAGGGTCCGCGCAGCGGACAGACGCCCCAAAATGGCCGCCGTTCTTTTCGAACGGAATTCGCTACGCATCCCTACCACCGCACTACCCCAACAAATTTGTCTTACACCCCAGATAAAGAGGCATTACGGCCGCAGGCCGTCTTATTGGCTTTGTCAGATATTTTTCTCTGTGTCTGGCCTTGAGGCTTCCGCCAGCGCGGCAATGCGCGTCATCACGAGGTCGGCAATATCCTGGTAGCGGCTTTCACGCGCCAGCAGCGGCGTCAATTCCTCCGGCATGATCGGCGGACCATAAACCACCGACACCGGATGCCGCCGGATGGATCGCTCGCCTTTGGGCAAGGCATGGAAAGTGCCGGTAACATGCGCCGGCACCACCGGCACTCCGCCCTTGGCAATCAGGAACCCCACCCCGCCCTTGCCGGATTGCAAGCGCCCGTCCAGCGACCGGGTTCCCTCGGGAAACAGCGAAAGCGCCCCGCCGGCCTTCAAAATGTTCAAAGCCGCGCGCATGGCGGCAATGTCGCCCTTGGTGCGGTCCAAGGGCACCACGCCGACTGCCCGGCACCACCAGCGCGTCAGGAAATTGCCAAACAGCGTCTCGCGCGCCATAAATCGCACATGACGGTGCCAAATGCCGCATCCGACTGCCGGCGGATCCAATAAACTGGCGTGGTTGGATGCAATAATGCAACCGCCGGTGGCCGGCACGTTTTCGGCGCCCCGCCCCTGGAAACGGCAGCAGCTACGCAGGACGATATAACAGATCCAACGGAAAAACCAGAACCAGAAAGGAATTTTTTCCCTGTTTGCCGAAGATTTAGGAGGCGTCATGATATCAATTCCCGATAAGCCGCCAAGACGCAGGCCACCACTTCCTCCAGGCTCATGGAGGTGGTGTCCAACACCCGCGCATCCGCGGCCGCCTGCAGCGGATGCACGGCGCGCCCGCGATCGAGCGCATCGCGCTGCTGCAACGATGCGCCCACGTCCTGCACGCCGGCCAACGCCGGCCGGGACTGTAATTCGCCATGGCGGCGGCGGGCGCGGGTCGCCAAATCGGCATCCAGGTAAAATTTCAACGCCGCGTTCGGAAAAACCGCCGTACCGATATCGCGGCCCTCCATGACCAGGTTGCCGAAACGCGTCATGTCCCGCAGCCATGCCACCACCCGGACGCGCACGGCCGGCACGGCGGCAACGTAACTCACATGCCGGCAGACTTCATCCGAGCGCAATTCTGCGTTCAACACCGCTTCGCCGATACGGAATCGGACGGCCCGGTCAGCATCCAGAAAAAACTCCAGGCGCACATCCGGCAGTTCGCGCGCCACCGCCGCCGTATCCCGCGTATCCACGCCGCGGCGGAGGAACGCCCAGGTCAGCCCGCGGTACACTGCCCCGGAATCCACGTAAACCCAGCCCAACCGCCGCGCCGCTTCCCGGCTGACGGATGATTTGCCGGATGCCGATGGCCCATCAATGGCTATGATATTGCTCATTTTCACTAATTACCGACATTCGGTTTTCACGGTTTATTCCGCTGCCCCGAGTTCCACCTGGCCGCCCAGTTCCCGTAAATGCCGCCAGAATTCCGGGTATGATGTATCGACGCAGGCTACATCTTCAATGATCATCGGCGCCTGCGCAAATAATCCCAGCACGGCCATGGACATGGCCACGCGGTGGTCGCCATAACTTTTGACCCGCACGCCGCCGCGGATCGGCCGCCCGCCGCGGATCCGCATGCCGTCCGGCAATTCTTCCACCTCCGCGCCCGCCAGCCGCAGGTTGGCCGCCATGCAGGCGATGCGGTCGGATTCCTTGACGCGCAATTCCTGGGCATCGCGGATCAACGTTTCGCCGGCCGCCAGCGCCCCGGCCACCGCTACCAGCGGCAATTCATCAATCACGGCCGGTATCTCCGTGCCGCCCACGGTTGTCCCGCTCAGAGCGCGCCCGCGCACTTCAATCGCGCCCATTGGCTCCGGCGAAGCATCTTTCCCGGGCGTCACCCGAATCTCCGCCCCCATGCGCTGCAGAATATCCAGCAGCACCGACCGCCGGCCATTCAATCCGACGGATGACAACGCCACCGACGACGACGGGCAGGCCGCCGCCGCCGTCAGCCAGAACGCTGCGGACGAAAAATCGCCCGGCACCAACCAGTCGCCCGGCGGCAGCGCCGGGCCGCCCGGCCCGTACCCCCTGACCCGCACGCGCAAGCCATCCACCTCCAGGTCAACGCCTAAAGCCTGCAAAATGATTTCCGTGTGATTGCGCGTTGGCAACGGTTCCCAGACCGTGGTATCGCCCTCCGCAAACAAGCCGGCCAGCAACACGCAGGATTTGACCTGGGCCGATGCCACCGGCAGGCGGTACTCAATCCCGCGCAAACGCCCGCCATGCACCGTCAGCGGCGCGCAGCCGCGCGGCCCCGACAATTCCAGGCGCGCGCCCATCAATTCCAGCGGCTGTCGTATGCGTTCCATCGGGCGCGAGCGCAGTGAAGCGTCCCCGGTCATCACCGTGGACCAGGGTCGGCCGGCGAGCAGCCCGGCCAGCAAGCGCAGACTGGTGCCGGAATTGCCCAAGTCCAACGGCGCCGCCGGCGCGCGCCACCCCTGCCCCGCCACGTACAAGGTTTGGTCCTGCCAGGATACATCCGCGCCCAGCGCGGCTACGGCCCGCAGCGTGTTCAGGCAATCTTCGCTGCACAGATAATTCCGGATCGCCGACCGGCCCGGCGCCAACGAAGCCAGCATGGCCAGCCGGTGCGAAACGCTTTTATCCCCCGGCACCTGCAACGCCCCGCGCAGGGAACCGGCGGGTGCTACCGTGGCATTTATGCTTTTACCTGAATTTTGACTGGTCATGTTTCCCCTGCGCCTCCAAAGCGCGCCGCTTTGTCCGGGCATCTTCCAGCAAGTGCCGGACCGCCCCAAAATCGCCGCCTTCCAGCGCCGCCGTCATGGCCGCTAAATTGCCTTGCAAGGCGCGCAATTCATCCAAGACGGCCGTCCGGTTGGTCTGTAAAATATCATGCCACATGGCCGGATCGCCTTCCGCCACCCGGGTGGTGTCCCAGAAGCCGGCGCCGCAGAGGAGCCCGGCCTGTTCCGGCGCATGCCGCCCTACGGTAGCGGACACCAGCGCCGCCGCCAGGTGCGGTAAATGGCTGGTGGCCGCCAGCAGGCGGTCATGATCCCCGGGCGTCATCCGCCGTACCCTGGCGCCCAGGCCCGCCCAGAAATCCTCCGTCATGCTCAAAGCATCAGGCCGCGTCAAGGGTGAAGGCGTCACCACGACCAGCGCCCCGCGGTACAAATCCGCGCGGGCAGCTTCCAGGCCCTGCCGCTCGGAACCGGCAATCGGATGCGATCCGACAAATGCCGCCGGGCTGCCGGCAAACAGGTCATCCATCCGCCGGACCACCTCCGCCTTGCTGCTGCCGACATCCGTGACCACGCTGCCCGGTTCCAGTCCGGGGAGGCAGGCCGCCGCCATGGCGGCAATCTGGCCGACAGGTGTGCAGATCACTGTAACCCGGGCCCCGCGCACGGCTGCCGCCGGATCGTCAAAAACCGCGTCCACCGCGCCGCATTCCAACGCCAGACGCCGGGTTTCCGCGCGGCGGGCATAGCCGGCAACCCGCACGCCCGGCTGGCGCCGCAAAGCCATGCCCAGCGAGCCGCCCATCAATCCCAAGCCGATAACCGCCACATGATTTATTTTGGACATTTGCGCATGATAGCCCAACGGTGCGCGGTAATTCAATTCTTTTTTCAATCGGATGCAGCAGAACGGCGTTCCGCGACGCAGTCAGGCTTTGATCCTCTGTGCCTCTGATCCTTTGTCCCTTTCCTGATTCACCACGAAGGACACGAAGAGCACGAAGGGGGATTTTAGGATTTGAACAAAAGGAAACGAAAGGTAGGGCGGCCAGTCCCTGGCCGCCGGCTGGAGGGCGAACTTGGGCGGCGTAAGTTTTATGGTTTACGGTTTTAAGGTTTTACGCCAGAACCAATGCCACAGAACACCGTATTCTCCATATCGAAATCATCCATCCGGTATTCCCGCCTTTCCTTCGATATTCTACGATTCTTTATTCTGCGGTTCTGCGGTTCGCCGGGAAAACTTCGTTGAAATTGGCTCCATGATTTTTAATATTGCCGGCGGCGGCGCGAGCCGGTATGCTGCAATGTTGTCTGACTGGCAGTGTCGCAAAGTCCGCTCCTGCGGCAATATCAACCCACGAACAGAGTTCGCCCATGAAAATTGACTTGCTGGCCGTCACGGAAAAGGCCGAACAACTGATCGAATTCGCCGCCCGCGTATGTTACCGCAGCCATCCATCCGCGCAGGAGGGCAGCGCCGAAAAACTGATCGGGCGCCTGCTGGCCATGGGCCATGAGTCGCCCCTGGAACACGCCTCCGCCACTTTCCATATCCAGGGCTGTTCCCGCGCCATGTCCCATCAACTGGTCCGGCATCGCATGATGTCGGTCTCTCAGCAAAGCCAGCGCTACGTCCAGGAAGCCTGTTTCGAGTTCGTCACCCCGCCGTCGCTGCCGGCGGACTCCCGCGCGGAATTTGCCCGGGACATGGAGTCCATCCGGGCCATGTATGCCAAGTGGAAAAATTCCGGCTTGAAGAATGAAGACGCGCGCTTCGTGCTGCCGAATGCCTGCGCCACCAATATCGTGATCACCGCCAACTTCCGCGAATTCCGGCACATCTTCAAATTGCGCTGCGCCCGCAACGCCCAGTGGGAAATCCGGGAGGCCTGTGCGCACATGCTGCGGTTGCTGCACCAGCACGCGCCGGCGGTTTTCGACGACCTGATGCCGCTGGTTGCGGAAACGGCGGAGGCGCCATCCGGGCATTCCGCCGGCAGCGGCGCTGGTCCAACTGGCTGCTTGCCGGGATGATCCCGCTGATGCACCTGAGTTACGGCCTGGCGGAATGGCGGGAGTTTTTTACGCCCCGGCCGCGATTTCAGCGGCACTTTGAACCCCAAAGCGCCTTAGTACGGGCGACAGGCTTGCCATCCTCCCGTGAGGTGGTGCAGGCTTGATTTCAAAAGTCGTCCCCTGCCACCTTTTCAGGCAAAATAATCTGCGCTAATCTGCGTAATCTGCGGACAAAAAATAATCCGCCATCCGCTGCAATCCTTCCGGCGTGCCCATGTCCAGCAGGGGCGGCGGCGCGGACCAGGCTTGGACGCGGCCGGCGGCCGCCAATCCGGGAAACACATCCCGCTCCAGCGAGAACGGCGGCGGCGCGGATGGCAGTTCCGCCGGCAAACTCCGTCCAACCAGGTAAAACCCGCCGTTCACCCAACCGGCAGCGGCCGCGGCCTTTTCCCGAAACGCCCGGACGGTCCCACCGGCGTCAAACTCCACCAAACCGTACCGGCCGCTGTCCGTCACCGGGGCCACGGCCATGGTCACTGCGGCGGCGGCGCGCCGGTGGACGGCCAACATCCCCGGCAAATCCAACCGCGGCAGCAGGCTGTCGCCATTCACCACTAAAAACGGATCGGTATGAATATGTGACGCCGCAAAACGCAGGCCGCCGCCCGTGCCCAACGGGGCGGGTTCCACGGAAATCGTCACGGGCATCGGCGGGCGCGCGGCGGCCAGCCAATCCTGCAGGCAGCCGGCGCGATGGCCGGCCGCCAGGTGCGCGGAACTGACGCCGCAAGCCGCCAACCATTCCAGTTGGCGGTCCAGGAACACCCGCCCGCCCACGGGCGCCAGGGCCTTGGGACGGTCGGGGAATAATCCCGCCAGGCGGGTACCCAGCCCGCCGATTAAGATCATTGCCTGGATGTTCATGTCTTTGTTACTATACCGCCATGTCAAATGATATAACAAGCAAAAATGCCCCGCGGCTCTTCGGCGCGTTTGGCGGAGTTTTCACCCCGGCGATCCTGACGATCTTGGGCGTAATCATGTTTCTGCGCGCGGGCTATGTTGTCGGGCAGGCCGGCGTATACCAAGCGCTGGTCATCCTGGCGGCGGCGGAGATGATCGTGCTGTTGACGGCGATTTCCATGGCGGCCATCGCCACCAATATGCCCGTGAAAGGCGGCGGCGCATATTTCTTGATTTCGCGCACGCTCGGCCCACAATTCGGCGGCGCCATCGGCCTGGCGTTGTACCTGGCGCAGGCGCTTTCCGTGCCGTTTTACATCCTGGGTTTTGTGCAAAGCGCGGTGTTTATTTTCCCAGCGCTTGCGCCTTATTTTCAGGAATTGGCCCTGCTGGCCGCCCTGCTGCTGTTTGTCGTGGTATACAAGGGCGCGGATTGGGCCATCCGCGCCCAATACGCCGTCATGGCGATACTGGGTCTTTCGATTCTGGCATTCCTCGCCGGCCTGGCGCTGCATTTCGATGCCAACCGTCTGGCCGCCAACTGGCCGGCGGGTTACACCGGCCCCGGCCTGCATTTCTGGAGCATGTTCGCGATTTACTTTCCCGCCGTCACGGGCATCATGGCCGGAATCAACATGTCCGGCAACCTGCGTGACCCGGGGCGCGCGCTGGTGCGCGGCACGTTTGCGGCAATCGGCGTTGGCGCCCTGGTTTATCTGGTGGAAATTATTTTATACGGCGGGGCCGTAACGCGCGCGGAATTGATTGCCGATCCCTTCGGTGTATTGCAGCGGCTGGCCCCGGCCGGGACCGGATTTCTGGTGGCGGCGGGAGTGTTTGCCGCCACCATTTCCAGCGCCATCGGCTCGCTGCTGACAGCGCCGCGCGTCTTGCAGGCGCTGGCGCGCGACCGGATCATCCCCGGCCTCTCGCCTTTCGCGCGCGGCGCCGCCGAGCCGCGCGCCGCCCTCTGGCTGACTTTGCTCGCCACCATCGCCCTGATCGCGGCGGTGGGCGGCGGCGACTCGCTGCACGCCTTCGATTTTGTCGCGGAAGTTGTGACGATGCTGTTCCTTGGCACTTACGGCATGATCAACATGGCCGCCTTCATCGAATCGCTCGGCGCCAATCCTTCCTTCCGGCCGCGCTTCAAATTATACCATTGGCTGGCGGCGCTGGCGGGCATGCTGGCCTGCCTGGGCGCCATGCTGCTCATCAATGCCGGATCGGCGCTGGCGGCGGCGGCGCTGATTGCCGGACTGTACTTCCTGATCAGCCGCCGAATTTACGCCGCGGCTTTCGGGGATGCCCGGCGCGGCTTCATCTACAACATCATCGCGCGCAACCTGCTGCGCTTGAGGACCATGCGCGCGCACCCGAAGAACTGGCGCCCGTCGCTGCTTGTGATGTCCGGCAATCCGGATACCCGCCCGAGCCTGATGCAATACGCCGCCTGGCTGGAAGCCCGGCGCGGCCTGCTGGCGGCCGCCGAGATCATCATCGGCGATTTGCGGGAGAAAGCGGGGTTGCGCGGCGTGGCGCAGGCCGCCATGGAAAAACTGCTGCGTAATTACACGGATAACGCCTTTGCGGAAGTGATCGTTGCCGCCAACCTCGACGAGGGCATCCGGGTGCTGGCGCAGGCGCATTCCATCGGTCCGATCAAGCCCAATACCGTCCTGTTTGGCTGGCCGAGCGACCAGGCGCGCATCGGCCCGTTCGTCCGCCATTTACAGGACCTGGCTCTGCTCGGCAAAAGCCTGGTGTGCGTCATTGACCAGCAAGGGGGTGTCGGCGCCGCCGTGCCCGCGGCCCGGCGCATCGACGTCTGGTGGCGCGGCAAACGCAATGGATCGCTGATGCTGATCCTGGCTTACCTGCTGACGCGCAATTGGGAATGGAGCAACGCCGAAATCCGGATTCTGCGCCAGGTTGAACAGCCCGCCGCGCGCGATGCCTCGCTGCAGGCGTTGACAGCCTTGATCCAAACGGCGCGCATCCCGGCTGAAGCCGCGGTGGTGGTCAGTAACGAGCCCTTCGCCGCGGTCCTGCGCCGGCATTCACAAGATGCCGGCGCTGTATTCCTGGGGTTTGATATCCCCGCGGATGCGGCGGCCGCGGCTTTTCATGAAAATTACTCGCGGATGACCGCGGGCCTGCCTCCGATTCTGCTCGTGCATTCCAGCGGCGAAGCGGATTTGCTGGCGTAGGGCAAGCCAATTTCAAAAGCCGATCGGCAACATCAGCCATACCCGGCGGGATTCCGGGATTGCCAGCGCCAGGCGTCGCGGCACATGTCCGCCAGGTCCAGTTCCGCGCGCCATCCCAGTTCCCGGTTGGCCCGGGACGGGTCGGCGTAACAGGCCGGCACATCGCCGGGCCGGCGCGGCGCAAAACGGCGAGGGATCGGCTTGCCGCACGCCCGCTCGAAAGCCGCCACGGCTTCTAAAACGCTGTAACCGCGGCCGGCGCCCAGGTTATACACCGCCAACCCCGGCTCGCGGTCAAGCCGCGCCAATGCCTTCAGATGGCCGCGCGCCAGGTCCACGACGTGGATGTAATCGCGCACCCCGGTGCCGTCGGGCGTGGGATAATCATTGCCGAACACGGATAATTGTTCCAGGCGGCCGGCGGCCACCTGGCCGATATAGGGAAAAAGGTTGTTGGGAATGCCGTTGGGATCCTCGCCGATGCGGCCGCTGGAATGCGCGCCCACCGGATTGAAATAACGCAGCAGCACGATCCGCCACGCGGGCTCGGACGCCTGCAGGTCGCGCAGAATCTCTTCGATCATCAGCTTGGTGCGGCCGTAGGGATTGGTTGCGCTCAGCGGAAAATCCTCCGTGATGGGCACCCGCTCCGGCACGCCATACACCGTGGCCGAGGAACTGAAAACCATCCGGCGCACGCCGGCGGCCTGCATGGCTTCGCACAGCGTCACCGTGCCGGCGATATTATTGCGGTAATACCGCAGCGGCTCCCGCACGGATTCCCCCACCGCCTTCAACCCGGCAAAATGAATGACGGCGTCAATGCGGTGGGCGGCAAAAATTTTATCCAGCGCGGCGCGGTCGGTCAAATCCGCCTCGTAAAACTCCGGCATCCGGCCGGCCAACTCGCCCGCCCGGCGGACGGCCTCGAACTTGCTGTTCGACAAATTATCCGCCACCACAACGTCCATCCCCGCCTGCAACAACTCCACGCAGGTATGGCTGCCGATGTATCCCGCCCCGCCGGTAGTGAGAATTTTCATGGATTCAGACATTCGCGTATTGGTTGCGGCGCAGCACCTGGTAGCCGCGGATCAATTCCCGGATGCCCTGCGGCAGCGAGACTGCGGGGCGGAATCCGGCGCGCTCGATTTTTTCGTTGCTGACGATGTAATTGCGCTTGTCCGGATCTTCGCCTACCGGCGCCTCGAGGAAGGTGAAATCCGGGACCTGCTTCTGGATTTCACGGCACAACTCCAGCTTGGACAGGTTGGCATCGCTCAAGCCGACATTGTAAGCCTGGCCGCGCATCTGCTCGAAATTGTCCAGGGCGTGCAGAAACGCCCGCGCGACATCGCGCACATGGATGTAATTGCGCTTGAAATGCGCCTCGAATAACACGACAAAACGGTCGGTGACCGCCCGGTATGTAAAATCGTTCACCAGCAAATCCAGGCGCATGCGCGGGCTGATGCCGAACACCGTCGCCAGGCGCAGCGACACCGCCCGGCCGTCCGCCAGCAGGGACTCCTCCAGTTCGGCTTTCAGCCGGCCATACAGGGAGATGGGCCGCAGGGGGGTTTCCTCCGTGCAGAAAATGCCGGACTGGCCGACGCCGTACCCGCTGTTGGTGGTGGGGGAAATAATGCGCGTGCGCGGCCCGGCATGGCGCAGCAGCATGCGCACGGCTTCCAGGTTGATGGAACGCGCCTCCAGCGGCCGCTGCGCGCACAGCGGCGCGCCTACCAGGCAGGCCAGGGGCATGATCGCATCCGCGGCGGCGGCCAGCGGCTTGATCAAAGCCTCATCGCGGACATCGCCGCGGATGATGGTCAAAAGGTCGTTATGGCAGCAATCCAGCAGGGACGTCTGCCCGTAAGTAAAATTATCCACCACCGTCACGGCATGGCCGCGGGCCAGCAAGGCCGGGGTCAGCACGGCGCCGATATAACCGGCGCCGCCGGTCACCAGTATTTTTTTGATTGTATTTGCGTTAGACATGCCGTTATATATACCGCTCCGGCGCGGCAGTGTCAAATCCTGAATCCGCGCCGGGTGGGGGCTTTCAAAAAAGCAAATTTCAAAACAGAAGCATCCCATAGAAAATCGCTTGATTCTCTCACAAAGCCACTAAGCCACAAAGAAGATGGGAATTGTTTACCACAGAGACGGATGAGCGGATGGAGGGATTAGCCATCCGCCTTCGCTCGGATGCTATGGCGGACACAGCCCGCCTTCGCTAAAGCTACGGGAGGGGCAAGCACAGGCACAGAAAAGAGCATATTGTGTAATGTAATTGAACGTGATGCCGCGCTGTCCGCCAGGCGGACATGGATCGGCTGACATTCTGATACACGAATTGTTTCGCGTATCAGCATGTCTGCCGATCCGTCAGACCGGCAGATGCCGGCCCGGCGCGGCAATTGGCAATACATCTGATCAATTTGCACATTTTGAGTATTTCTGTTTTAACTGTAAATTGAATAAATCTTTGTGCCTTCGTGTCTTTGTGTGAGTATTTCTGAATCTGTTGATTTACGCCAATTCTATGGGATGACAGTGATTCCAAAACTAACGTTTTACAAGTTCAGGCAAAGTAATCTGCGGAAATCTGCGTAATCTGCGGATCAAAAATAATGACTCCGAAATAACAATAAGGGAGCGATTGGCATGATCAAGGTAAAAATCATCGGCGCGGGCGGCTACGGCGGTATCGGCATTATTGAACTGTTAATGAACCATCCGGAAGCGCGCATTGTCCGCCTGGCCGACATTAATGACATCGGCACGCCGATCAGCCGGCTTTACCCGCACCTGGACCGGCTGTGCAACCTGACGATCACGGATGCCGCCCAGCCGGACGCGGAAAAACCGGACGTGGTTTTCATGGCGACGCCCGACGGCGTCGGCATGCGGGCCGCCCCCGCCGAACTGGCCGCCGGCGCCCGGGTGATTGATTACAGCGGCGATTTCCGGTTCAACACGCCGGCCGCTTATGCCGATTACGCCACGCGCATCGGGCGCAATCCGGCGCACGCCGCGCCGGACTTGCTGCCGCAGGCAGTGTATGGGCTGGCGGAATTACACCGCGCCGAACTGGGCCAGCAAACACGTGTTGTCGGCAATCCCGGCTGTTTTGCCGTGAGCTGCATCCTCGGTCTGGCCCCGGCCGTGCAGCGCCGCCTGGTCAATCCCGGCCGGCTGATCTGCGACTGCAAGACCGGCGTTTCCGGCGCCGGCAAGAAGGCGGCGCCCGCATTCCATTACCCGGCCCGCTACGAAAACATCAACGCCTACAAACTGGCCGGCCACCAGCATGTCTGCGAAATCGAACGCGAGTTGGGCCTGCTGGCTGGCCGGGAAGCCCGCGTGACCTTCACCGCCCAGGTGGTGCCCATCTGCCGCGGCATCATGTCCACCCTGTACGGCGAACTGGCCGCCGGCGTCAAGCCGGCCGACATCCTGGACGCCTACCGGGAATTTTACAAAGACAGCGTCTTTGTCCGGCTTTACGGCCCGGAGGCCGCCATCGGCACCATCCATGTCCGCGGCACGAATTTCTGCAATTTGACGGTGGACGCCGATCCGCGCACGGGCACACTGCGCATTGTCTCCCATATCGACAACCTGATGAAAGGCCAGGCCGGCTCGGCCTTGCAGAACATGAACCTGCTGTTCGGCCTGCCGGAAGACGCCGGCCTGAAAAATCCCGGGCGCTATCCGTGACGCGGAAATACCACCTCGTCGGCGCGGCGGGAGTCGGCATGAATCCGCTGGCGCAGCTGCTGCTGGCGGAAGGATACAGCGTCAGCGGCTCCGACCGGTTCCTGGACCAGGGCGCGGCGCCCGCGGCGCTGCAATTGCTGCAGCGGCAGGGATTGATGCTGTGTCCCCAGGATGGCTCCGGCGCCGTTCCCGGCCTCGACGCCGTGGTGGTCAGCACCGCCATTGAAGACGACAACCCGGACATCGCCGCCGCCCGCCGGCATAACATTCCCGTGCTGCACCGGACGGAACTCCTGGCGCAACTGGCCGCGCCGCACATGTTGATCGGCGTGACCGGCACCGCCGGCAAGACCACGGTGACCGGCATGATCGGCTGGACCCTGGAACAACTGGGCGCCGATCCCACGGTGGTCAATGGCGGCGCCCTGCTCGATTGGCGCGCGCCGGACCGGATCGGCAATTTCCGCCGTGGCCGGTCGGACTGCTGGGTGCTGGAACTGGATGAAAGCGACCGCTCGCTCCTGCGGTTTAATCCCGATTGGGCGGTAATCACCAATGTCTCCCAGGATCATTTCGCATTGGCCGAAGTCGAGGCGCTCTTTAACCGTTTTGCCGCCCAGGTGCGCCGCGGGCTGATCGGCCGCACGCCGCCGCCGCCGGACTTTCAAACAACGCCCTCCGGCCAAGGCATCCGTTTCCGGCTGGAGGGAGTGGATTTTCAATTGCGGGTGCCGGGCCGGCATAACGCCGCAAACGCCCGGCATTGCGCGCTGCTATGCGCGCGGCTGGGGTACCGCCTGCCCGATATCAGCGCCGCGCTGGCGGAATTTCACGGCATCGAGCGGCGCCTGGAATACATCGGGCGCGCCGGCGGGGTGGATATCTACGACGATTACGCCCACAATCCGGCCAAAATCGCGGCCGCCTGGGAAACCCTGGCGCACAACCACCAGCGCGTGGTGGCGGTGTGGCGGCCGCACGGCTACGGCCCGCTGCGGCTGATGTGGGACGACTTGCTGGCGGGCTTCACCCGCCTGGCCGGCGCCGCCGGCGCCCCGCTGTTTCTGCTCCCGGTGTTTTTTGCCGGGGGCACGGCGGACCGCCGGGTCGGTGCGGCGGACCTGGCGGCGGCGCTGCAGCAAGCCGGCGTCAATGCCCGCCATCCCGCGGATTATCCGGCGCTGGCCGCGGAATTGCGGCAGGCTTTACAGCCGGGCGACGCATTACTCTTCCTGGGCGCCCGCGATCCCGAACTCCCCCGCTTCGCGCGCAACTTCCTCGCGGAGTTCCGCGGCTTCGCCGCGGGCGGTGCGTCCGGTGTTGGATGAGTAGCCCATGAACACCAAGCCGCCTACCGCGCTCCACACCACCGAGACGCCGTAAACCAGCAGCGACAGCGAAAGCGAACGTTCGCTGGCCACCCCCAGCGCGCCCAGCATGGTCACGGCCAGCGCCTCCCGCACACCCAGGCCGCCGGGCGTGATGGGAATGGCGGCCAATGACAGGATCAGCGGTATCACCGCCACGTAGTCCGCAACTCCCAGGGGAATCGCCAGGCCGCGGCCCAGGCAGTAGCATTGCCATATCAGCAGCACCTGGGCCAGCAGCGAAAGCAGCGAGGTATTCAAGACCAGGCGCGGCTGGCGGCGGAACATGACAAACACATCCATCAGGTTGCCCAGAATCCGCTCCATGCCCGGCCGGCGGCGCAGGTAATCGAATACCCGCCAGTGCTTGAACCGATGCGCATTATACACCGCCAGGAGGAATACCGCGCCGGCGGCAATCATGGCCAACATCATCAGTGCCGGCAGGTGCAGCGCCCAACGGCTTAAAAACATCCGCGCATTCAAGCCCATCGCCAGCAGGGCGACCAGGTAAACCATGAACATGCCGCTCAAGCGGTCCACCAGCACGGTCGCCAGCGCCTCGGTTTTACGGCAGCCGGTGGCGCGGGTGACATAAAACGCCCGCGCCAAATCGCCGCCCGCCACCCCCAGCATGAAGGAATTGAAAAATTGCCCGATCAGATAGACGCTGAGCAAACGGCGCCACGGGAAATGCAAACCGCGCGCCTGCAGGATCACCCGCCAGCGCACCGCGCCCGCCAGCAGCACCAGCCCGGCCAGGATAATCCCGGCCGTCAGCCATGGCCAGCGCTCCAGGCACCCCAGGAGCACGGCGCGGAAATCAGGGAAATGCATCCGGCTGAATATGCAGGCCAGCAAAGCCGCGCCCAGCGCCAGGCGCGCGATGGTTGAAACCGCCTTGCGTATGCGTCTCGTGTTCATGCGCCCGCCAGGATATCGCGCAGGGTCTCCGCCAGGGGAATTTGCGGCCGCCATCCGGTCTCCCGCGCCAGCCGGCCGCCATCCAGCAGCGGCAGACGGTCGGTGGGACGGAACCGCGCGGGATCGACTTCCAGCCGCGGCTGCAATCCGGCGGCCCGGCACAACAAGTCCAGCACTTCGCGGATGGCAACTTCCTCCCCGCCGGCCACGTTGTACGCCCGACCCGGAACCCCGCGTTCCAGCAACAGCCGGTAGGCCCGCGCCACATCGCGCACATCCAGAAACACCCGGCGGCTGTCCAGGTTGCCTACTTTCAGCAGCGGCGGGCACCTGCCCGCGGCCATTTCCCGCAGTTGCGCGGCGAAGGATGGCACCGCGAAATCGCCCGCCTGGCCCGGCCCGATATGGTTGCAGGGACGCGCGACCATGGCCGGCAGACCGTACCGCCGCTCATACAGAAACGCCATGCCCTCGGCGGCGGATTTGGACAAGCCGTATGGATTTTCAGGCTGCAAAGGCGCGTCTTCGGTCAGAGGCGCCGGCAGCGGTTGGCGGCCGTACACCTCCGCCGAACTGATCAGCAGCAGGCGGGCTTGCGGCGCGCCCCGGCGCAAGGCTTCCAGCAGGTTGATTGTGCCGATCAGGTTGGCCTGCATCATCCGCGCCGGATCGCTCCAGCCGATGGGCACGAAGGCCAATCCGGCCAGGTGGATGCAGCCTTCCGGCTGGATTTCCGCCACCGCCTGCTGCAATTGCGCGGCATCCGCCAAGTCCCCTCGGCGGCAGGACACGGCGGGCGGGAACCCGGGCGGGCGCCCGGCCAGGTCAAGGGCCACCGGGTCATGCCGGTGCGCGAGCAATTCCGCGACGAGGTGCCGTCCCGCAAAGCCGCACGCGCCTGTGACTAGAATTCGCATTTTAATCAAGCCCGGCACGCCGGCCATCGGTCCCCGCCAAGCGGCTCAGGGCGATGGTGTGGCGCGCAACCACGCCAGGTCGGCATCCACCATCATCCGGACCAGCCCCTCAAAATCCACCGCCGGTTGCCAGCCCAGCGTCCGCCGGGCCTTGCTGCTGTCGCCCAGCAACTGGTCCACTTCCGCCGGACGCATGAAGCGCGGATCCTGGACGACGTGCCGCCGCCAATCCAGACCGGCATGGTCGAAGGCGATTTCCACGAATTGGCGGACGGAATGGGTTTGGCCGGTGGCCACCACGTAATCGTCGGCGGATGGCTGCTGCAGCATCATCCACATGGCCTGAACGTAGTCGCCGGCGAAACCCCAATCGCGTTGGGCATCCAGATTGCCCAGCGCCAGTTTTTCCGCCAGTCCCAGCTTGATGCGGGCCACGCCATGGCTGATTTTGCGGGTTACGAACTCCAGGCCGCGCCGCGGGCTTTCATGGTTGAACAGAATGCCCGAGACCGCAAACAGGTTGTAACTTTCACGGTAATTGACGGTGATGTAATGGCCGTAAGCCTTGGCGACGCCGTAAGGGCTGCGGGGGTAAAAAGGCGTCAACTCGGTCTGCGGGACCTCCCGCACCCGGCCGAACATCTCGCTGCTGGAAGCCTGGTAAAACCGGGCCTTGGGACATACCTGGCGCACGGCGTCCAACAGGCGGGTCACGCCCAGCCCGGTGAATTCGCCGGTCAACACCGGCTGGCTCCAGGAAGCCGGCACAAACGACATGGCCGCCAGGTTATAAATTTCGTCCGGGCGGATTTCCTCCAGCAACTTAATCAAGGATAACTGGTCGAGCAAATCCGCATGCCGAAATTCCAGGCGGTCGCGGATGTGGGCAATCCGCGCGGTATTGTCCGTGCTGGAGCGGCGCAGCATGCCGTAAACCATGTAGCCGCGTTCCAGTAAAAATTCAGCCAGGTACGACCCGTCCTGGCCGGTGATGCCCGTGATCAAGGCTTTCATGCGCCATTCCCATTAAAGCAAAAGCTCCCCTCGCGGGGAGCTTTTGTAAGCCAAGCCGTCGGCGGCCAAACTAAAAACTCCGGGAGCGCGCCCGTTTTTTGCGGCGCTTTTCTGAAGGTTTGTCGAAGTAGCGATGATTGCGGATTTCTTTCATCGTGCCTTCCTTGTCCATCTTTTTCTTCAGACGGCGCAAGGCTTTATCAACGCTCTCGCCACGTTTTAATCTGATTTCAACCACGGTTTTTAATCACTCTCCCTTCAGGCTGCGGGCGGCATGTTCACCGTCGCCCAGAAGCGGCAACGCCTGTTAAGACGTCAAGCGGCGAAATTCTTACTATGATTGCCCCGGAATGTCAATATCTTAATTTTGCCCGGCAACGCCATGGACGGTGTCCCATAAGGCCTGCGGCATGACAAACGGTACTGCCTGAAGTCCGGAACAGCCCCGCTACTTCACCCGTAACATCGTCCCTTCCGAAGTATATTCATAACAACCGATATCCGCCTTACGAATCCAGGCATCCAACCGGCGGCGGCCGTCCAAATCCCGGGCGGCGGGCATCCATGTCCGAAACAATCCGGCGTTGATGCAGAGCGAGCCGGCCTGCAGCCGGTAATCGGCGGCATTGGTGTTGATGAACAGCGGTTCACTTTCAATATTGTCCGATCCGGAAAGGCCCGCTATCGGCGCTGTGCACATGTTGAAATACGAAGGGTTGGAAGTGGTTTCATGCCAGTAATTCGAACCGGTGGGGGAATTATTATAATAGACAATGGTGTTATAAGCGGCGAAACCGTCAGCGGTTGACGCCCGGATAGCTATGCCGCCGCCATTGTAGTTACCGGTGTTATGCGTCACCGTACAATTTTCGACAACTGTATTGGAATTATTAATGTAAATCCCGCCGCCTGTTCCACCGATATTGCTGTAAATCAGGCAATTATAGGCCGCCCCGCCGTTCTGAAACTGGATGCCGCCGCCCCAACTGGTATTTGCGGTATTTTTTGAATTATATCGGATGACGCAATTAGAAATCACGCTTCCCGGATAATACACCAAAACACCGGCGCCCTTATCGGCCAAGTTGCTTTCAATCAAGCAGTTGTAAACCGCGCCGATCGTAGTGGAGCTATATCCAATACTTATGCCGCCGCCGCGCATATTGCCGACGCTGCCGTTCGTTACCTGATTGCCGCGGATGATGCAGTTTTCCACCATCACATACCCGCCGGCGGAGCTATCAGCCCGGATGCCGCCGCCATAAATCGTGACGGCGCTGCTGGGATTTATAATATTGCCGCTTATGATGCAATTGCGCACCAGGCTGGTGACATTGGCCGCGGTTGCCAGCGCCACCATGCCGGCGCCGTAATTGTATGAGTAGCCATTGGTCACGGACAGGCTTTCCACCACCGCCACCCCCGGCCCGGAGGAAACATCCATGTAGATGCAGCGATTGGAACCGCCGCCGTCAATGATCACATCCGCCGGATTGCCGGTGCGCCCGCGCAGGGTGATGGCCTTGGTGATAGAAACGACGTTGGTGCCCTGGTTGACGACGGCATTCGTCGGCACCCGATAAACGCCGTTGGAAACCAGGATCAGATCGCCGCCGCCCGCCTCGTTGACGGCGTCCTGAATATTGCTGGCGGCTTTCCCCCAGGAATCGAAAGGCAGAACATGTCCGCCGTTCGTGGCCACGAAATAAGTGTCCGACGCCTGGCAGACGCTGCCGCATAACAGCAGCGGGACAATCGCTCTCAAAACAACTTTCAACCAATGCATCTGAGCCTCCTGGATGGGTTTATGTTGTGGGAATTACTCTTGACTGCAATAGACAAACGCCGGCGAGCGGATAATGCGGCCGCCGGTATCGGCCGCGCACAGGTCCAGCCTGTAAAAACCCGGCCGGGGTATAGCCACCGACGATTCTGCCAACCCAACCGATTCAAACCGCGGCGCAGCATACTTTTCCCGGAAGATTTCCTGCCGGAACACGCCCGGCTTGCCGATGCCCGGCAGGACTTCGTCGAACGGCCCGGTAATTTCAACCGATAATTCCTTCATCCCATGGCCGGGGAACATCTGCACCCGCCAGGCCAGCGGCACCGCCGTCATCCCGCCTTCCGCGGCATGTAAGACTAAGATTGTCTCAATACTGCCGGGATTATTCAAGCGGAAAGTGGGCGGCAGGACACGCGGCATCAGCCACTGGATCATCGGCGTGGTCCAGGTCGAAACGGATATTTCGGCGCATTCCCCGCCGTAGAAATTCCGCCAGGCCCACAAGTTTGCAAGCTGCCGGCGCAGCCGGATTTCCATTTCCCGGGGATCGTAATCCGCGCCGGCGGCATAATCGGCCAGCAACCGGCCGTCGCTGTTGCCGCCGCGCTTTTTCAGGATATCCCGCAATTCCGCCTGAACCGCCGGCGGCTGGCCCGCCAGGTATGGCAGAGGAAACCAGTTGTTGTGGATAAAGGCGCCTTCGCCCGGGCCGTTCCGCGGCGAAACGGTGCGCAAGCCCAGCACGCGCCCGTCCACGCGGGGGAACACATTGCCCCAGACATGCACCCGCAATCCGCCCAGGTCGGAATGATGCCCGATGGCCGTGCCGTAGTAAAAATGATCCGAATTTTTTTCCAGGCTGGCGGATTCCGCGGTCCGGGCATCATTGATCACGGAATGCCGGATTTCATAACCGACGACCAGGCTCCGTCCGCCCCCGATGGCCTGCCAGGTCCAGTCGATCCGCGAATTTTCCACCAGCAGATGCCTGGCGTAAATGCTCATCAGCACGCCATAACAGGCGATATCATGGATGTGGCAGTCCGCGACCCGCAGGTATTGGCCGTGCGTGTGGGCGCCATTGCGCCCGAACCAGGCGATTTCGCAGTTGTCAATCACGCCATGATCCGCGCCCCAAGCCAGCCCGACGCCCGTGCCATCCGCGGATTTTGCCGGCGCGGCCGCATTGGAGGAACTGCCGGCCGCCGCCAACTCCGCGTCATGCGCCGGCGATGCAGAAGCATTGAAGTCCGGATCGCGCTCGCCCAGCAGTCGGAATCCGGTCAGCCGGGCACGCGACTGCAAGGTAATGCAGGCGTCGCCGCGGGCGAAATGGCTGCACCGCAAAATCGTTCCCGCGGCGCCGTCAATACCGCGGTCGCCGGCCAGGATCACTCCCGCGGGAATTTCCAGGAAAGACCCGCGTAAATCCAGATCGCACCCGCCCGGCACGAACACAATGCGCCCCTCCCGCTCGGATGCCGGCATCTGCCGCAATTGTTCCAGGGCGGCGGCCAAAGCCGCCAGGTTGGTGGCCGTCGTCCGCGCCGGCCAGCCGGCGGACCGGTTGACAGTTGCGCGCGGCCGGCCGGCCTGCGCCATGATGGAGTCAAAATCGGGCCGGCTGCCCGGCCCGTAATTGTAATCCGCCCAGTTGTCCGCATCCGCGCGCCAAACCCAGAACGGGTGCGGCGCCGGTTCCGCGCGCAATCTTTGCAGCGCGGCGGCGGCCGCCTTCGCATCGCCGCGTTCACCGGCCCATTTGAAAAGCAAATACAAAGCTTCCGACCGCTCCCTGGATGGCGCAAACGGATCGGCATCCGCCAGCAGGCGGTTCAAAATATCCTCCGCGGAAGCGCCGGCGCCCATGCCCAGCCGGAGCTTCAGCCGGCGGCATGCTTCGCCGTCATTTTGCGGATACGCCCCCAGGATTTTGGCGCACCATAACTCCCATTGCGCGCGTTCCACGCTGCCGCGCGCGGCGAATGGCGCGGCCTGCTCCAGGCCGGCTGCGGCCTGCTCCGTCTGCCCGGCCAGCAGATGGCGCTCCACGGCGATAAAATTTTCATCCACACATTGTTCCCGGCGGTAATATGCCGCGCGCCGCAAAACAAATTGCGCGTTGGTGTCCTGAAACACCCGGTCGTAGAGCCGGTAGGCGTCAGCATAGGCATCCGCTTGGAAAGCGGCATTGCCGCGCGCCAGGCAATCGGCATTGGCATCGGCATCGGCTGCCGCCGCGCGCACCAGGGCTGCGCCCAGCAAAGCCAGCAGGAAAACGGCCGTCCGGACGGTTGATTTGGATTTAAAAACATTCATACGAATCTGCCTTTCCCGGTGTAAATCCCTTGTAAAACTTCGAACGCCAGTTTTTTACGGCGGCCGTAATCAACGATGCCCTTGCAATTGCGGTCAACCAGAAAACATGACTCGCGCCGGCTCGGATCGGGAAAATCGGCAAAAAGCCAGACGAAGGTCCCGGCGATTTCCGGATATTGCCGGAGGACTGCAAATTGGCGCGCCAGGGCGTGCGCCTGGTAATCTTCGGAATATTTTGGCAAATCCGCGGCACGGAATCCCAAAATGCCTTCCGCGCCAAACTCGGAAAGCATATATGCGCGGCCCCGCAACCGCCGGCGCACTTCGCGCAAGGTGGCATGGAAATGCGCCAGATCGAGGGGCTTGAGCTTTAATCCCGCGGCCGTCTGGCGCGCTTGCACGCCGGCCGTGCCATGCCAGGCGGGATAAGTGTTCAACCCCACCGCATCCAGCAGTTCCCGGCAGACATCGCCGGCCGGCCCGGCGGTCAGCCAGCTGCTGGCCGCCGCTACCAACCGCGTGGAATCCAGCGCCCGCACGGCCCGGGCCACCGCGCGCACCAGCGGGCGGGCGGCGGGCAATTCCGAGTCAATCTCGTTGTATAGCCCCCAGAAGGCGACGCAGGGATGATTCCAATCCCGCCGCACCATTTCCCGCGCCATTTGCACGGCCAGCGCCCGGACAGGGCGGGAATGCAAATCAAGTTTCCAATACACCGGTATTTCCGACCAGACCAGGAAACCCCGCCGGTCGCATTCATCCAGGACAAAGGGATCATGCGGATAATGGGCCAGGCGCAAGGCGTTGATTCCCGCCTGCCGCATCAGCCCGAAATCAACATCCAACACGTCCCGATCGAGAGCGCGTTTGGTCGTCGGATAATCATCATGGCGGTTAATTCCTCGCAAAAACAATTTCCGGCCGTTCAGGAAAAAGCCGGCGCGGCGGAATTCGACCCGGCGGATGCCGAAAGCCACGGTGCGCCGGTCGAGGACGCCGCTGGAATCCGCCAACTCGACCGCAGCGTCATACAGGTGCGGGTTGTCCGGCGACCACAAATCCGGATGATTCAAACGCAGAACGAGGTTGCTGCCGCGCGTTGCGCCGGCCGCCATGGGCGCGGCCTCCCCCGCCCGTTTCAAGACCGCCTGTAAAACGCTGCCGCGCGGACGGCTGCCGGCAAAGGAAACCCGAAGCTTCACCTCGGCGCGGCCGGCGCGGCCATGACGGCAGTTGCCCGGCTCGGCGTGGACCCGGACATTGTCCAGCAAGACCCGGTCGTAGCCGATCAGGCAGACATCGCGGAAGATGCCCCCGTAATTGAACCAGCCGTGCACCGGCGGGGGTATCCGCATCAAATGCCGGCTGTTATCCGCTTTGACGCGCAGGCGATTGACGCAATCCGGCTTGATGAACCTGGTGACATCCAATGCAAACGGCGTGTAGCCGCCTTCATGTTCCCCGGCCAGCCGGTCGTTGACATAAACTTCGCACCGGTAATTCACTCCCTGAAAGCTCAATTGCCAGCGCCGGCCGGCCGGCGGCACAAACTCCCGCTGGAACCAGCCGACACCCTCGTATTTTGCCAGATGCGGCGCGTAGTCATTCCAGCATGCCGGCACATGCACCGGCATCCAATCGCGCACAGTCGGCTTGGCATTGCCAGCAGGCGATTCCAGGAAATACCACAATCCGTTTAATGACAAGACATCGCGCACGGCGCAACTCCCGCGGATTTTAGCACACGAAAACAAGGCTCAAGGCATTAACGCCCAGACTGCGCCGCTTTTTTCGCCGCCAGTTTCATCTGATCCGGCGTGCGCCAGGGCAGCGAATTGGTTTCCGGCGTGATATGCAATTTGGCGGGATACAGCAATCCCCAATCGCGCCGCCGCTTATAAGACTCCAGCATGGTCGCCAGGTTCGGCGTTACTTTGCCGTCAAAAACCTTTTCGCCGCGCACTATGACCCGGACGCGTTTGAAATCCACCATGCGGGGGTGGAGCCAGATGGTGAAGCCGGTGACATTTTTCGGCGTGGCCTCGATCACCCCGTCATCGCGCAGCCAGGCTTCCACCAGGCCGGCGCGCACATACTGGCGGCCGACTTCATATTTGTAGTCGTTCCAGTCCTTTTCCTCCTCGTCCCGGCATTTGGACACGATCATCCGGTCGAAGGCCAGCGCTTCATCGCCAATGCCGTCAATGCTGATCCAGCGGGCATGCGGCGCCGGGTCCAGCTCCGTGATCTGATCATACGGCTTGCCGTACACGGCGGCCGTGCCATCCTGGTTAAGGTTGCTCCAGGCCGTCAACCCCCGCGGGGTGACCGCGACCACGTGCGGGTAGTACGGGTCGCGCCGGTATTTCCTGGATGACTGCAGCCACTCCCGGAAGTTGCCGCGGCCTTCCAGCAGATGGTGGCCGCCGGCATGCTCGCGATACACATTCTCAACGCCGAAATGGTCCAGGCGCGTCCGGGCGCAACGGGCGTAGGCGACATCGGTATAATGCCGGCGGCGGAACAGGGAGGCATCGTTCATCCCATGCATCAGCCAGACCACCGTGCCCTTGAGGCACGGCCAGCAGGCCACATCCCACGCCCCGGAGGAACAAAGCACGCTGGCAAAGCGGTCGGCGAACCGGTGCGCCAGGTGGTAGGCGCCCATGCCGCCCATGGAAGACCCGCCCAGGATCATGTTGTCCGGGTCAAGGTTGAACCGCGCTTCCAGCTCCTCGATCAAATCTTCCAGGTGTGTTTCGGCTTCCGGAATCTGCCAGCGCGCGTTGCAGGTGTCATGCGGCGGGGCGGAAGGCAGGCAGACGATCCTGCCGCTTTCTTCCAGCAGGTCGTTGACAAACAAATTGGTCAGGATATGTTTCGCGTGGTCGCCCCGGCCCTTGGCGCCCCCGTGCAGAAATATCAACAGCCCGTGCGGACGGGCCGGATGGTAATTGCGCGGCACATAAACCGTGTAAGGCTGCTCGGGGTATTTCTGCGCGAATTGCGGCAAGGTGAAATGACAGCTGACCTGCCAGCCCTTCTTCGGCGCGCGGGCCGGGAGACGCGGCCGGAGCGCCTTGATGATCGGCCCCAAGGCGCCTTGGTATTGTGCAAGCAGGGCGGCCGGCTGACGGGCTTCCTCCGCGCTGCCGGCCGCCAGGAACGCCCTGGCCGCCGCTAAGATCTGAGATCGATTAGTTGGCATCTGTTGCAACCTCCAGGAGGGATGTTTAAACCGACTTGCCCGGCGCGGAAAATTTTTACGCCGTTGCACATTGTAACATGGCAGAATCTGCCGGCAATTGATGAAAACGCTGTTAGTATTGCGCTTTTCGAAACGCCCCTGGCGCGCATCCCGGGGCCGCCGGCCGGCTCGCCGGAAAATCCTCCTGGCCGACAGCATAGCCGATTTTCCCGGGTTGTCCAACTTTTCCCGCGCTGGTGCTTTCAGGAAAGTTCCCGGCGGCGGTTTTTCCTTTACAAGCAGCGCTTTTTTCTGCAATCATGCCCCATTTACCGGCGGCATCGGGCCGCCGCAACCCGACACGACGGAAACAACATCATGGAACAGAAAATTCGCGCCAAACTCGAAGAACTTCGCGGCATGCTGCAGGCGGACGGCGGCGACCTGGAAGTGGTTGCCATCAACGGCACAGAGGTCAGCTTGAAAATGAAAGGCGCCTGCGGCGCTTGCCCGCATGCCACCATGACGATCAAGCAGGGCATTGAACGCGTGTTGCGCGAGGAAATCAACCCGCGCATCACCGTTACCCAGGCGCACTAAGCGGACGGCAAGGCGCACATGAAAAAACCCATGGCCAGCCCCAAGCCCCGGCGGAGCGTTTCACCCGCGCCGGCGGTCACGGAACACCAGATTTACGAGCGGGTGCACCACCATCTCAAGTACACGCGCTGCAAAAACTGGGGGTCGGCCACCGACTTCGACAAGTACTTGAGCCTGGCCCTGACCATCCGGGACCTGGCGGTCGAAAAAATGATCGCCACGATGGGCGCCTACCAGCATTACAACGTCAAGCGGGTGTATTATCTCTCGATGGAATTCCTCATGGGGCGGATGTTGGCCAACAACATGACCGCCCTGCTGGCCAGCGCTCCCACGCGGCGGGCGCTGGCGCGGATGAAACTCGACCTGCCGGCGCTCTGCCGCTGCGAATCGGACGCCGGGCTGGGCAACGGCGGCCTGGGACGGCTGGCGGCCTGTTTCCTGGACTCGATGGCGACGATGGAATTGCCGGCCTACGGCTACGGCCTGCGCTACGAGCACGGCATGTTCCGCCAGGAACTGGAAGACGGCTGGCAGCGGGAACGGCCCGATGAATGGCTGAAATACATCTACCCCTGGGAAATGGTGCGCCCGGAATACACCATCCCCGTCCTGGTTTACGGGCACATGGAGGAAGTGCGCGGACCGCAGGGCAACCTCACGCCGGTGTGGGTGGACTGGCAATTATTCGAGGGATTGCCCTACGACATCCCCATCATCGGCTACGGCGTCAATACCGTTAACTTCCTGCGCCTGTGGAGTTCCCGCGCCAACGAAGGCTTCCGCCTGGATATTTTCAACCAGGGCGATTACGTCAACGCCACGCAGCAGAAAAACTGGGCGGAAATGATAACCAAGGTGCTCTATCCTTCCGATAACACCTCTGCCGGCAAGGAACTGCGGCTGATTCAGGAGTACTTTCTCGTCACCTGCTCCCTGCGCGACCTGATCCGACGCTTCCAGAAAAGCAACCGCAACTGGCATGATTTCCCCAAGAAAAACGCCATCCAGCTCAACGACACCCATCCGGCCCTGGCGATAGCGGAGCTGATGCGGTTCTTCCGGGATGAAGTCAATCTGCCCTGGGACACGGCCTGGGATATCACCGTGCGGACCATGGGCTACACCAACCATACCATCCTGCCGGAGGCCCTGGAAAAATGGCCCGTCCCGCTGATGGAACGGGTGCTGCCCCGCCATCTGCATTTGATTTACCAGATTAACGCGCGCTTCCTGCAAAAAGTCGAAGCGCGTTATCCGGGCGATGACGCGCGCCTGGAGCGCCTGTCGCTGATCGAAGAAAGCACGCCGAAACAAGTCCGCATGGCCAATTTGGCCATCGCCGGCAGCCATGCCGTCAACGGCGTGTCGGAACTGCACTCCCGGTTGCTGCGCCAGCGCGTGTTCCGGGATTTCAGCGAGTTGTGGCCGAAAAAATTCCACAACAAAACCAACGGCATCACCCCGCGCCGCTGGCTGCTGCTGTGCAATCCGGCGCTCTCCGAACTGATTTCCAGCGCCATCGGCGACGGCTGGGTCAGGGACCTGGAGCAACTGCGGCGGCTGGAACCGCTGGCGCAGGACAAGAACTTCCGCGCGGCCTTTCAGCGCGCCAAACGCGAGAACAAGCTGCGCCTGGCCCAGTACATCCACCGTCTGACCGGCGAAAACGTCGACCCGGACTCCCTGTTCGATGTCCAGGTCAAGCGTCTGCACGAGTATAAGCGCCAATTGCTCAACCTGATGCATATCATGGCGCTGTTCCTGCGCATCAAGTCCAACCCGAAACTGGAGGTCACGCCGCGCACATTCATCTTCGGCGCCAAGGCCGCCCCCAGTTACACCATGGCCAAGTACATCATCAAGTTGATCAACAGCCTGGGCGAGCGGATCAACAGCGACCATGACGTGCGCGACCGCCTGAAGGTGATTTTTCTGCCGGATTACGAAGTGTCCCTGGCCGAAATCATCATTCCCGCCGCCGACCTCTCCGAGCAGATTTCCACGGCCGGCATGGAAGCCTCCGGCACCGGCAACATGAAACTGGCATTGAACGGCGCGCTGACCATCGGCACCTGGGACGGCGCCAATATTGAAATCGCCGAGGCGGTCGGGTTGGAGAACATTTTCATTTTCGGCCACCGTGCGGAGGAAATCGCCGCCCTGCGGCCAACGTATCAGCCCCGGCAATTTTACGACGCCGACCCGGAATTGCGCGCGGTGGTGGACAGCCTGAAGGGCAACGCCTTCTGCCCCAGCCATCCCGGCCTGTTCTCCAACATTCATGCCAGCCTGCTGGACCACGGCGACTACTACTTCCACCTGGCGGATTTCCGCATGTACCTGGATTGCCAGGAGACCCAGGTCGCCCGCACTTTCCGGCAGCCGGAGGTCTGGCAGCAGAAAGCCATCTTGAATGTCGCCCGCATGGGCCGTTTTTCCAGCGACCGTACGATCGCCGAATACGCCCGCGAGATCTGGAATATCAAGCCGCTGCCCATCCGCCTCCGGGATATCCAGTTCGCGCGGCGCGACGATTAGCTTCGGGGATGATGCCTCATGACAATTCCGGCCGTGAGCGCGAACCTCCCACCGGCACAACCCGGCCCGCCGTCCGCCGGCCAGTTTCCGCAACCTGCCCGTCCGGAACCGCCCCCGCATGGCCGGGTGATTCTGATCGGCAACCCCAACGTCGGCAAAAGCGCGCTGTTTAACCAGCTCACCGGCAGCTACGTTACCGTCTCGAATTATCCCGGCACCACGGTCGAACTGGCCCGCGGCTTCATCGCCGCCCACAAACAGCAAATCGAGGTCGTTGATACGCCGGGGATGTATTCGCTGATTCCCATCAGCGAAGAGGAACGCATCGCCCGCCGCATCCTGTTCAGCGGCGACATACGCCTGCTGGTACACGTGGTGGACGCCAAAAACATCGGCCGGATGCTGGGGCTGACCCTGCAACTGGCCGAAGCCGGCCGGCCCATGGTGCTGGTGCTGAACATGATGGATGAGGCTCGGGCCATCGGCCTGCACATTGACTGCCAGCGCCTGGCGGCGCTGCTGGGGTTGCCGGTCATTCCCGCCGTCTCGATCACCGGCGAAGGCGTCCGCGAATTGCTCGCGCACATTCAACGCCCGCCGCCGCCGCCGCCTTTGCGCATTCGCTACAATTTAAAGCTGGAACGGGCCATTACCCGCATTGCCCGGCTGCTGAGCGAGCACCCCAACATCAGCCGCCGCGTCCGCGCCCTGCTGCTGCTCCAGGGCGACACCGACGAACGCGCCGCCATGGTTAAAACGCACGACGACCAACGCGCGGCCCTGATCCTGCGCGAGATTTCACGCCTCCGCGCGGCTATGGAACATTCCCCCCATTACCAGGCCACGCTCGCCATCAAAAGCCAGACGGATCAATTGACGGCGGTCACGATGCAATTCCCCCCGCTCCGCCGCTTCCGCTGGCAGGAACGCATCAACCGCCTGTGTTCCATGCCCCTGACGGGAGTGCCGGTGCTGCTGCTGGTGCTTTATTTCGGCTTCTATCAACTGGTGGGCCGATTTGGCGCCGGCGTCCTGGTGGATTGGATTGAGACCGCGGCTTTCGAAGAGCGCATCATTCCCTGGGCCGCGGCCTTGGTCAACCAGCTCCCATGGCCGGCATTGCGCAGCCTCTTCAGCGGCGATTACGGCATCGTCAACCTCGGGTTGCGCTATGCCATTGCCATCATTCTCCCTATCGTCGGAATGTATTTTGCCGTCTTCGCCATCCTGGAGGATAGCGGCTACCTGCCCCGGCTGGCGTTGCTGACCGACCGCCTGTTTAAAAAAATCGGCCTTAACGGCCGGGCGGTGATCCCGATTGTCCTGGGCTTCGGCTGCGACACGATGGCCACCATCGTCACCCGCACCCTGGAAACCAGGCGCGAGCGGCTGATCGCCACCCTCCTCCTGGCCCTGGCCATTCCCTGTTCCGCCCAGTTGGGCGTGATCCTCGCGCTGCTGGCGGAACATCCCCGCGGCTTGATGATCTGGGCCGGCTGGGTGGGCGGCGTCTTTCTTTTGACCGGTTACCTGGCCGCCCGCCTGCTGCCGGGCGAGCGTCCCAGTTTTTACATGGAAATGCCGCCCCTGCGGATGCCGCGGCCGGGCAACGTCCTGATCAAAACCTACAGCCGCATGGTCTGGTATTTTAAGGAAGTGCTGCCGCTGTTCATTCTGGCCAGCATCCTTCTCTGGCTGGGCGAACTCACGCATATCTTCCAGGCGGTGCTGGCGGCCATTACGCCGGCGATCCGCCTGCTCGACATGCCCGCCGAGGCGGCGCCGGCGTTTCTCTTCGGATTTTTCCGGCGCGATTACGGCGCCGCCGGGCTTTACGACCTGTACGAACAGCGCCTGCTGAATGGCAACCAGGTAACCGTGGCGGCCGTGGTGATGACGCTGTTTCTGCCATGCGTGGCCCAGTTCCTGGTGATGTGCAAGGAACGCGGCACACGCTTGACAATCTTGATTTCCGCGGGCATCCTCGTGGTCGCCTATTTCTGCGGGCTCGCGCTCCATGCCTGCCTGCGCTTTTTTGAAATCACGTTATGAAATGTTCTTTCTGCGGACATGTTTTCGAGGCAACGGAATGCCGGACGGTTTGCCGCCGGTGCGCGATGCTAACCCGCTGCCGCCTGGTCAAGTGTCCGCGCTGCGGTTACGAAACTCCGCCGGAGCCACGCTGGCTCCGGCGCATACTGGAAAGGTGGCGCGGGCATGATCAATAACCAGCCGCGGCTTGACCCGCGCATCGAGGAACTGCTGGAATACCTTTACCTCCGCGAACACGAGTGGGCCGAGGATCCGGCGGCGCCGCTTCCGGCCGACTTCGATCCCGAGCTGCTGCAGCGGGCCGGCGACCAGGGCTTTCTGGACGCGCCGGCCGCCGGCGCGCGGCTGACCGAGCGCGGCTGCGCCACCGGACGGGATGTCGTGCGCCGGCACCGCCTGGGGGAATGCCTGCTGCGGGACGTCCTGGGCGCCCGGATCGAGGATATCCATGAAGACGCCTGCCGGATTGAACACATCATCCAGCATGGGTTGGACGAAAAAACCTGCATCCTGCTCGGGCATCCCAAAATCTGCCCGCACGGCAAGCCCATCCCTCCGGGCGCCTGCTGCCGGCGGGCCCATGAGGAAGACCTGCGCGAAATCAAGCCGCTGTGCGAAGGCAAGCCTCAGGAAGCCGGCGTCGTGGCTTACCTCAGCACGCGGGAAAACCGCGAAATCCAAAAACTGATGGCCATGGGCATCCTGCCCGGCGTCCAGGTCAAACTCATCCAGCGCTACCCGTCCTACGTTTTCCAGATGGGCTACAGCCAGTTCACCATTGACCGCGACCTGGCCGAAAAAATCTACGTCCACTGGCAGATTCCCGCCGGCTGAGCAGCGGCTAAGCGGCCGGGCGCGCACCCGGCCGAAGTGCCATGAAATGCCAGGCGGTCTTTAATTGCACTCCGCCATCAACGAGCCGGCCAGTTCGCGCAGGTAAAACAACTTGCCCGGCAGCGTCGGCATGAAGGTGGAAGGAATCCACGGGGTCGGCGCATGGTGCAGGGAAAGGCGGAAAGACATCCCCTGCCACATCATGCCGCGCCCCAGGACGCCGTCGCAGCCGCCAATGACGTAATCCGACTGCAGGAACAGGCCCGGTCCGACGGTGTTGGCGAACGCCGGGACCAGGGTGGTGCGGCTCTTGAAACTGGTAAGGGCGTTCTGCTCCACGGTCAGCGGGTGCAGCCGCGCGCCCAGCCGGTAACACTGCTTTTTCCAGTCCGCGACGGATTTGAATTCCGCGGCAAAGTGCGGCTCCCAGAATGCGATATGGCATACCCGGCCGATGCCGAAGACCGTCACCAGCCGCGCGCCTTCTTTGCGCAGGGCGGCAATACGCGCCGGATATTCGGGCAGCAAATCAGGGGTGGCAAAACAGCGCTGCGTTTTGGGCACCGTCAAGCGGCCCAACGGGCCGTAAAATGCCGACTCCATGGCATTTTGGAAAGCGCCCGGATCGCGCGCCGGCAGAGTCTGCCCGCGGCGGTCGGACCATTCATCCATGTTAAAGCCATACACATGCCGGCAATCGACATCCCAGGCCTTCAGAAAAAACACCGCCCAGCGATACATGCCCATCGGACCGACCGGCAGGATGAACACGATTTTTCGGCCGGCATCCCGGGCGTTACAGATTTCCATGGCGATTTCATGCCCCATCATCGTGTCAAAGTCCGCCAGCGTCTCGCAGGCGGCCGGCGTAAACTCCCGGTTCCACCACTTTTCGCGGCGGGCGATCCGGCTGGATGGCAGCGCACAAATCCGGTCAAATTCCGCCAGATTCCAGCCGCGCGGAAAAAATCCGTCCAGCAACGATCCCTTGATGGTGCCCATCAAATCAATCTTCTTCATCGCATCCCCCTGTTGGCAGTCCTGGTCGCAGAGACCGTTTGGTTAATCGCCGGCGATGCTTACGCCGGCCAAGCCGCGCATAACCATTTAAAATAATGCTTCACCGGGATTTGTCAATATCAACCTTGCACCCTGTCAACCTTGTGCAGGACTGCGTCATGCCCAGCGGCCCGCTCCCGCTCCAAGCGGGACAAGCCGGCGGTTTCCCCCGTTTTGAGCGGGGTATTGCCCTACCCCATGGCAAATGCTTATGAAATGGTAGGGCGGCCAGTCCCTTGGCCGCCTCGGTCTTGCCGGAACGGCGCGCAAGGGACTGCGCGCCCTACCTCCGGAACGGCACGCGGCCGTTCTAACGTCAGACTTCCTGATGCGGGCGGAAAATGATTTGGCACATTCTTGCGCGGTTTGCCGGACCAAACCTCCCGGAAACGGGACGAGGGTCCGCCTGACAATCCGCAGGCAGGCGTCCCGACGCACTCCAAAGCCGCTGCGCGGCAAAAGACTGTGCGCAAGCAACCAATCGCGTTGCCTGTACCAGCTTTATTGCACTGATTTGCAGATACACCCAAATCTTGCACCAAAACCAAAGACCGCTTGACAATCCGCGTGTCCGCCATACATTGGGAGTATGCCGGAATGCCTCCGGTGAACACCCGCCGCTGTCCGGCATAGGATTTACCGCAATGAATGACAGCCTGCTGGACCGCCATGTCCGCCGCCAGGCATTCCTGGACCTGGGCACAAATGCCGCGCGCCTGGCGGTTTATGCGATTGCCCCCGGAGCGCCGGCGGCGCCGCTGGCCGAGCGGCGGATCGTCACCCGGCTGGGCGCAGGCGCCGCGCGCAACCGGCTGGCCGAAGCGGGCATCCGGCGCGCACTGGAGGCCGCGCGCCGGCTGGCGGCGCTTGCCCGCCGCTATCGCGCTCCGCTGACCGCGGTTGCCACCGCCGCCGTCCGCGATTGCTCCAACCGCGCGGAATTCCGCGCGCGTTTCCGCGCCGCGGCCGGCGTGCCGCTGCAGATCATCGGCAGCGGCCGCGAAGCCCGCTTGATTTACCGCGCCCTGGCGGACTCCATTCCCGCCGATCCGCCGACCTTGCTGCTGGACATCGGCGGCGGCAGCACCGAGTTGAGCATCGGCACAAACCGCCGGATTTACGAAGTGATTTCATGGCCGCTCGGCGCCGTCCGGTTGTCGGAACAGTTTCCGCGCGCCATGGGCGCCGGGCCGGTGCCCGGCGCGGTTTATCGCCAGATGCAGCGTGAAGCCAGCCGGAGCGCCGGGGCGCGCCTGGCCGCCCTTCGCCGCCATGGCGCCATATCAGCCGTGGGGGTTGCCGGCACGGCTGGCGCCCTGGCCGCCCTGCTGGCGGCGCGGCAGGCGGTGCCGGAGGACGCGGAACCGGTAATTGCATGCCGCTGGATCAACCGCCTGGCGGAACAAATGCGCCGGCTGCCCCTGGCAGAGCGCCGCGCACTGCCCGGCATGTCCGCCGGCCGCGCGGATATCATCCTCGCCGGCCTGGCGATCCTGTCGGTCATTCTGCAAACCTTGCGCATCCGGCGCCTGCGCCTCAGCCGCGCCAGCCTGCGCGACGGCCTGCTCCTGGAAGCCATGTCCCATCCGCCGCATCCCGCGACGCAACGCCGGGCGCAAGATGGAATCACAGCATTAGCTGGTTCAGGCGCATGATCGGCAGGAGGACGGCCAGGGCCGTCAGCAGCACCACCACGCCCACCGCCAGAATCAGGGCCGGCTCGAGCAAGGCGAGACGGCGCGCCGTGATCCGCTCCCAGCGGCGTTGCAGGCGTTCCCCGGCATGGCGCAAAACACGTTCCAGCATGCCGCCGGACTCGCCGACGCCGATCCACCCGCCCAGCAGGGCGCCCAAAGGCGGAATGCGTTCCAGCACCGCCGCCAGGCTGGCGCCATGGCGCAAATCTTCCGCGGCCAGACGCACCTGCTCCGCCAACCATCGATTGCCGGTGGAGTTCCCCGCCAGCGGCAGAGCTTCGACCAGCGGGATTCCGCCAGCGAGCAGCATTTCCAGGGTGCGCGTGAAACGCAAGGCGGCCAGGCAGGCGCGGCTGGGTCCGATGAACGGCATGGCGAGCAGGCGCCCTTCCCAGCGACAGGCGGCGGCGGCATCCGCCCGCAGGCGGCGGCGCCACAACCAATACGCCAGGCCGCCTGCCAGCGCCAGCAACGGCGCCGCCAGCATCACGGCGTCGCCTGCCCGCAGCATGGCGCGGGTAAAGGCCGGCAATTCGATCCGCGCTTCGGCCATCAGGCGTCCGAAGCGCGGCAAGGCCACGCCCAGCAATCCGACGGTAATCAACGCGGCCAGGCCGGCAACCACGGCCGGGTACAGCAAAGCCGTCAGCGCGCGCTCGCGCCAATGACGCTGATCTTCGAGCAACCCGGCCAGCCGTTCCAGCACATCCGCCAGAGCGGCGGCGCGTTCCCCGGCCGCCAGCACCGCGCCTTCACCGGCATCCGCGCGCCAGGCCGACGCGGCCTGCGCCAGGGATTCGCCGCCTTTCACGCGGTCGCGCACTTCCGCGATCGCCGCGCGTTCGCGCTGCAGATCGGGCGCATGCAGCATAACTTCCAGCGCTTCCACCAGCGGCAGTCCGGATTGCAGCAGCAACGCCAGTTCGCGGTAAAGCAGGGCGCGGGCCGCCGCGTTGAAAGGGCGGCCGGCGGCGCCGGACACCGCGGCGATTTTTTCCGCCATGATGCCCCGGCGCAGCAATTCCGCGCGCGCCTGCTTGACCTCCGCCGCCTCCAGCAGGCCCCGGCAGACCTTGCCGGCGGCATCCAAGCCGCGGTATTCGAAAGTCATCATAACGGCAATTCTCCGGGCCGGCGCAAATCGGGGACCGCCATGGGCGTGGCAGAGCCGGCGGCTGGCGCCGGAACGGGACCGTCCGAGAGCATGGCGGCGAACTCATCTTCCGACAGCACCGCCACGCCCAGCTTCAAAGCGCGCTCGAGCTTTGAGCCCGGGTCGGCGCCGGCCACGACAAAATCCGTTTTACCGGAAACGCTGGCGGTCACATGGCCGCCGCGGCGGCGGATTTCAGCTTCCGCCTGCGCCCGCGGCATGCGCGACAGAGCGCCGGTCAGGACAAAGGCGCGGCCGGCAAACCGCCGGTCGGCAGTCGCCGCGTCCGGCAAGCGCCGCAGGTTGACGCCGGCCTCCCGCAAACGGCGGATCAAGCCGTCCGTCCGCGGCGCCGCAAAATAATCCGCAATGCTGGCGGAGGCCACCGGCCCGATATCGCGAATGCCTTCCAACTGGTCCAAAGCGGCCTGCGCCAGGGCATCCAAACTGTCAAAATGCTGTTCCAGCACCCGGGCCATTCCCAAACCCACATGACGGATGCCCAGGGCGAAAATCAGCCGGCTTAAAGGGCGTTGCCTGGAGGCCGCAATGCCCGCCAGGAGATTGTCCGCCGACTTGGCGCCGAGTCGTTTCAGGCCTGCCAGGGACTGGGCCGTCAACTGGTATAAATCCGCCGGGTCGCGCACCAGCCCCCGCTCCACCAACTGGTCCGCCAGAGCTTCCCCCAGGTTTTCAATATCCATGGCATCGCGCCCGGCGAAATGCATGAGCCAGCGCTTGACCTGGGCCGGGCATTGCAGGTTTTCGCAGCGCCAGGCAATTTCGCCGGGACGGCGGTTGATGGGGCCGCCGCAGGCCGGGCATTGCGCCGGCATGACGAAAACCTGTTCCGCGCCCGTCCGCGCCGCCGTATCCACGGCGCTGACCGCGGGAATCACGTCCCCGGCTTTCTCGATGGTCACCAGGTCGCCGACGCGGATATCGCGCCGGGCGATTTCATCGGCATTATGGAGCGTGGCCCGTTCAATGGTCGAGCCGGCGAGGGACACCGGTTCCAATTCCGCCACCGGTGTCAGCGCGCCCGTGCGGCCGACCTGGAGCGTGATGGCGCGCAGGCGGGTGGCGGCCCGGCTGGGCGCGAACTTGTAGGCCACGGCCCAGCGCGGACTTTTAGCCGTCACCCCCAGACGTTCATGGAGCGCCAACTGGTTGACCTTGATCACCGCACCATCCGTTTCGAAGGGGAACTCGGCGCGCACGCTCTGCAAGGCGTCAATGGCGGCCAGCAAGGCCGGAAAATCCGGGCACTCCCAGCAGCGCGGCGGCGCCGGCAAACCCGCTTCCTGCAGATAACGGAGCAATTGCGCGTGCTCCCGCACGGCCAGGCCCGGCATTTCGCCGCAACCGTAAAAAATGGCCGCCAACGGCCGCGCGGACACCTGGCGCGCATCCAGCAGCTTCAGCGAGCCGGCGGCGGCATTGCGGGGATTGGCAAACTCCGGCTCGCCGGCGGCGGCGCGCGCGCGGTTCAACGCCGCAAACTCCGCGCGCGGCAGGTAAACTTCGCCGCGCACTTCCAACACCGGCGGGGGCGCGGCGACCGCCAGGCGCAGGGGAATGCTGCGGATCGTCCGGAGATTGGCGGTGATATCGTCGCCCACTTCGCCGTTGCCCCGGCTGCTGCCAAGCGTCAGCAAGCCGTTTTCATAGCGGAGTGAAACCGCCACGCCGTCAATTTTCGGTTCCACCACGAAGGAGTACCCCCCCTCGGGCAGAAGCCGGGCCAGCCGGGAGCAAAAGTCGCGCACTTCATCGCGGCTGTAGGTATTGGCCAGACTCAGCATCGGGCGGCGATGCCGCACCGGCTGGAAGGCCGGCAGCGGGGCGCCGCCCACCCGCTGTGTCGGGGAATCGGGCGCCTGCAGCGCGGGATAACGCTGCTCGATATCCGCCAATTCGCGGTAGAGTTGATCGTAATCGTAATCGCTGATTTCCGGGCGGGTTTCCAGGTAATATAGCCGGTCATGCCGCGCCAGCAACTCCCGCAATTGCGCGACACGCGCCTGCGCCGCCGGCGGCGGATTCGAAGATGCCGTTTTTTCGCCCATTGGTTTCAGGGATAATCTCCTCCCGCTTGCGGACTGACTGCGCTTTCATTTATTGCCTGCACTTGCACTGCCCTTAACCTGCGGCGACTACCCTCATATTTTTCTTGTTTTTACGGGCAGGTGCTGTAGCTTAAGGTAAAAACGGCATCCAACCCTGGATATAATACCGGAGATAACGTTATGATCAAGCATTCTTGCATGGCGCTGATGGCAACGCTGCTGGCTTGCCGCGCCATCCCGGCCGCCGCGCAGAACCGGGAGTTGACCGCGGAGGGCACCGGGCACCGTTATGTGTTTTACGAGCCGGGCAAAGAGCCGGCACTGGCGACCAGGGAAGTCAATACGCTGCGCCTGGCGCTCAGTCCCCGCGCCAACCGTCTGACGGTGATGGATTACATCCTGCAGGCGCTGATTTACCAGGACAGCGACTTGCAGAAAACCAGGCACAACGCTTTGCGCTGGTCCGGGCAGAGCGAACGCGGTTTTACCCGGTATATCCCCCGTTTCACGCTGACAGCGCGCAACAAGCCGGTGGAAATCGGCACGGTGATGGTGGTGGAATATTACACTCAGGAATTGGCGGACAAGGATGCCATCGCCCGGGAAGCAGTGGAACATATCCCGCTGGCGCGGACACCGCCGGGACAGGCGCTGGTGTTTGACGGCATGGGGGTCAACCTGTATAAAGCCGAATTTCAAGGCAGCAACCTGGCGGGGCACACGTCCAGCAGCCAGCAGGGGAAGGAACTGATGGGCGTCATTGTCAGCCTGTTTCTCAACGGGGAATTGCTCTACCAGCAATATGCTCCGGCGGCGCTTGCCAAATTCTGCTCGAGCACCATGGCGGAACCGGAAATACGCCGGCCGGCCGCCGGACCTGGCATTCATCAGCCTCCGCCGCGCCGCCCCTGGCGGCGCAGCCCTTGATCCGCGCCCGGCCGGCGTGTTTACCAGCTCACCCGCCAGACGCCGGTGCTGAGTTGGTAGGTCTGGCCGCGGTAAGGTATGTTGAAATCCGTCAGGCTGGACAATTCCACGCACCATACAATGAAATCGTCCACGATTTCAACCTGGGCGGGATCGCAGAACGGATCATTGTCATAATACCCCGGCAGCGGCAGGCCGGCGCCGGAACTGACACCGAACTCAGTTTCATGCAGTTGGCCGGACCGGCTCAACCGCATCTGCCACAAGTTCACATCCGTCCAGTAAACGGAAAGATCCAGCTTGCCGTCGCCGTCATAATCGCCGGCAGCCGGCGCCGCGCCTACCCCGCCCAGGGTATCCTCCCAGAGGCCAGCGCGCGAACCGCGCACGGTCCACTTGCCCGTAGCAGCCTGGTAAACCGCGATATCCGTCCGGCCATCCCCATCGTAATCGCCCGGTACGCCTTGCTTCCCTGGTCCGCCGAAAGCTATTTCCTGCACGGTCCAGGCAGGGACGTTGCCGATGTACCAGCGCCCGCCGGCCGCCCAGTAAATCGCCGGATCGGTCATGCCGTCGCCATTGTAATCTCCCGGCACGGGAACCGCCTCCGACCAGCCGAACACAGCCGAGGCGTATTGCTCCTGCGGCAGCAGCAAGGCGTGCCAGGCGCCGCTGGCCTGGTCGTACAAACACAGGTCCAGGAAGCCGTTGCCGTCATAATCGCCGGGGACCGGCGTCAGGTTCATGCCCGGGACGCCGAAAAAGTACCGGCCGCTGAAACCGCCGGAAAGGTATCCGTACCAATAACCGTCAGCGGGATTGTAAAACCACAAATCTGCCCGGCCGTCACCGTCAAAGTCACCGGGGGTGGCGACGATCTTGCCGGAACGATAAGCGCTGACGGCCGTCGTTTGCAGGGGCGTGGGATAAGCATCCGTCGCCCGGACCTTGACCCGCAGGTACTTGCCGCGGTCGGCCGCCGTCACCATGTAATCCGTGGCAGTGGACCAGCTGCGCACCACCACCTGCCCGGAGCCGGAAGGGGTATCGGCGCGTTCCCACTGATATTCGAAACGCAGACGTTCCATATTGCGCCACAAGCCTGGCAGCGCCTGCAGCACGCGCCCGATGTTGGGAATGCCGACCACTTCCGGCGGCTCGTAATTCAAAGGCGCGCGGCTGGCGACCGTCAGGGTGGCCGTTAAAGTCATCGGCGCGTTGATGGCGCGGATGCCGCCGTCTTCGTCCCAGGCGTCCACGGTAAACTCGCTGGAGTAATTGCCGGGCGGCAAGGCTCCGGCGGAAAAAACCACGCTGACCGCCGCCGCACCATCCTGCACCACGCCGGTCTCCGGCTCGAACCGCAGCCATGTTGCCTCCGTGGCGATGCTGTAACGCATCGGGCGGCGCGGTGCGGCGGCGCTGTTCCATATGCCCAGCACGTTCGTCTGTGACAACTGCTGCAAAACATTCGCGGTCATCTGGCTGGCTTCCACGGCGAGGGCCGCGCGGCCAATGACGCGCAACTCCAGGTTGGTGGCCAGATTCCCGACCGGGGCGCCGCTCCAATCGTCAAAACAGCGCACCGTCAGCGTACCGCCGTAAATGCCCGCGCCCAGGCCGGCGACATCGTACTGCACGACCAGGCGGTGCAACTCGCCGCTGCTGACGCCGCTGGCGGGCGTCACGGCGGCGACCCATTGGCGCAGATCGTCCGACAGGTTGACTTCGTACCGCATGCGCCCCTTCGGCAACGCGCTATTGTTCCAAACCTGGAACTCGCGATCGGGCACGGATTCCCCCTCGTTGACCTGGACATTCAGGCCCGGCTCGACCAGCCCCACATCCCATCCCGGCACGGGCGCCTGGTTGACCCGCAGGTTAACGTTGACCTGGACCGGGCTGCCGCCGGCGGTCGGGGCGGTAATGGTAAACCAACCCTGGTAATTATCGGCGGGCAGATTGCTGCTGTTGAAGGAAACCACGTGGGTGATGGTTTCGCCGTAACTGACGCCGCTGGTGGGCGAAATGGAAAGCCAGTTGCCGCCATCCAGGGTTTGCACGGTTATTTGATACGGCATGGCTTCCCCGGCGGGGAAACCGTTATTGGCGATTTTTAGATCGACGGGAGCGGCATTATATCCCAACGAAGCATCGATATTAATCGCCGCCGGTTCCACCCACAGCATCGGCAAGGCAAAAGCCTGCCAGCTCCAGCACAACCACGCAACCGCCATCCAGGCCCGCCGGCGTCCGGCGGCACGGCCCGGGAAACAACGCGCGGCAATATCAACGGCAACCTGCCGGTTAAGATGCATATCCCCTCTCCCTTCGGATTTTCAACAGCCCGATATTTCTGACTTGTCTGTACGGTCAAGATACTAGAATTACCGTAAAAACACAAGCTGCATTCGATATAAAATCAACCCCGGCCCAAAACCTCTCCGGCCCATAATTCTTCCGCCCTCCGCCCAAGCCCCGCCCGGCCGGCGGCCTATCGGGAATTTTCGTCCATGGCCTTCCGCAGCGCGCCAACCAGGGGTGAATCGGGGTTGACGCTTTGCATGAAAACCAGCATGCGCAAGGCTTTCGGGCGGTTAGCCTGCTGCAAATACAGCAAGCCGGCCTGGTAGGCATATTGCGCCGCCTGCTGGCGGTCGCCTTTCCGGGCGTAAGCCACGCCCAGGTTGTAACAAGCGCCGGCATAATTCCGGTCATGCCGCAGAGTTTGTTGAAAGGCCTGAATCGCGCCATCCACATCGCCGGCATCCCAGCGTTGGATGCCGGCGCGGTAAGATTCGTCGGCCGGCCGGAGCGCGGCTTCCGCCGGCATGGCGGGGGGCTGCACAGCCCGGCGGGCTTCGGCCAGCAGCCGCGCTTCGGCCGCCTGCAACTGAGCGGCATCCGGCGCCGGCGCCGCGGCCGCGGCGGACGGCGCTGCCAACCCGGCCGCCGCTCCCGGCGCTCCCCCGGCCGGCCGCGGTTGCATGGCCTGAGCGCTCAGTTCGCGCAGGATGTCCGCCAGCACAGCGGCCCGTTGCTCCAGCTTTTGCAGTTCCACCCGCGTAGATTCCTGTTCCCGTTTATCGGCCGCCGTGCTCATTTCCATGGCGGTTTCGGCTTGCTCCAGGCGCTCGATTTCCGTCCGCAACGCCTGCCGGGCGTCCAATTGCCCGGCCAGGTCGCGCGCCTGGGCGTGCAAGCCTTCCAGTTGTTCCCGCAGTTTCCCGGCCTGGCGCTGCAGTTCATCCCACTGCCCCGCCGCCGCCTGCCGGCGGGCTTCGGCGGCCTGGCGCAGGATGCGAGCCTGCTCCAGGTCGCGTGCGGCATGGCGGTCGGCGCGCAATTGTTTTTCCAGCGCCGCTTGCCTGGCCTGGGCTTCCTTCAGTTCCGTCTGTAGAGTTTGAATTTGGCGCGTTTGTTCCTGCGCGCGTTCCGTCTGGACGCCGGCGGCGGCTTCTAATTCCGCGGTCTCCCGCGCCAAATCCTCCGCTTGCCGGCGGAGTTGGTCGTTGGCAGCCTGGTCGGTCTCCAAGCGCGCCAGACGGGCGCGCGTGTCTTCAATTTGCTTTTGCAGGACGGTCCGTTGCCTGTCCAATCCGGCGCGCTCCTCCTCCAGGGCTGTCCGGCGCCGTTCCTGGCCGGCGCGCTCCTTTTTCAATTCCGCCAGGCGGCGGCGCGTTTCCCCGGCGGAACTGCGGTCCGCTTCGGATGCGGCCAGGCCGGCGCGCAATTCCTGCAAGCTGGCTTCAGACTGGCGCACGCGGTTTGACGCCGCCGCCGCCGCCGCCGCCGCCTGATCAACAGCCTGCTGGCCGGCGGCATGGGCGGCCTGGGACGCCGTCAACTCCCGCTGCAGTTGCGCAAGTTCGCGCGCCTGGCGTTCGCCTGCGGCCAGTTGTTTCCGGCCGTTGTCGAGTTCCGCCTGCAACGCTTCCGCTTGCCGCATGCGCTCCGCCGCCGCTTTTTCCTGTTCCGCCGCGTCCCGTTGCAACTCGGCATGGCGTTCGGCCAATTCCGCCGCCCGGCGACGCAACTGCTCGCTTTCGGCCCGCATGGCGACGAACGCCTGCTGGCGGCGTCGCACATCTTCCAGCGTCCGGACCAGCTCCGCCTGGCGCCGCTCCGCTGCCTGGCGCCGGGCAGCCAGGTCCGCCTGGCGTTGATCCAACTCCGTCCCGGCGGCTTGCAAATCGTCGAGATGCTGCCGCATTTTCAGCAGGGCGGCCTGCTCGGTTTCTTCTTGCGCCAGGCCGGCGCGCATTTCCGCCAGGCGGGCTTCCAGTTGCAGCGCGTTATTTTCCATGGCATCGGCGGCGGCCGCGGCCTGCTCCAATTCCCGCAGGCGGGTTTCGCGCGCGGCGCGCGTCTTTTCGATTTCATCCTGAATGGCGCGGGCGTTTTTGACCTGGTTATCAAAGTCGCGGCGCCGCTGCTCCAGTTCCCGCATACGCAGGCGGGCCTCGCGGATGCGCTGCTCCTGCTCCGCCCGCGCAGCGTGGAGTTCCGCCATCTGGCGTTCCGAATCCTTGCGCGCCTGCTGCAAATCCGACAATTGGCCGTGCAGTTTCCGCGTGCGGCCGGCCTGCTGGGCAGCATCCTCCAAGTCGCCGGCCAGCACTTTGATCCGGGCCAGCAATGCATCCAATTCCCCGGCACGGCCAGCCGTTTCACCGGCCAACTGGTCCCGGGCGGCGCTGGTTTTTTCACCGCGGTCCTGTTCCAGCCGGATTTGCTTTGCGAGGAGTTCCGCCTCCTGCACCACCCCGCGCAATTCGTCCAGCAGGGCCCGCGACGCCTGTTCCACCCGCATCAAATCCGCCGCGGCCTGGTCTGCCCGGGGCGTGATCGGCGCATCCGCGGCTGCCGCCGGAGACGCGCTGGCGGCAGCCATGGCCCACGCGGCGCAAGCCGCATAAATCGCTGCCAGTGGCCGTTGCTTGTAACATCGCATAACACGCTCCTCCATCGCCGCGCCGGCCGCTGGCCGGCGCCGATTCCCGCCATGTTTAATTTTCCGGAATCCCGGCGCCCCCGGCAGGACTCGAACCTGCGGCCGTCGGATTAGAAATCCGATGCTCTGTCCGGCTGAGCTACGGGGGCGGACACGCAAGCAAACATCAGCCGCATGCGCTGCCAGGACTGCCGGCGGCCCCATGACGCTGATGCCACCGTTGGCAAGGTTAACAATTCGCCCGCTAAAAGGCAAAAAAAAACGGCGCGGAATCCCCGCCGGCTAATTTCCCTGCGTTTACGGCTTGACCAGCCGCGTCCGATTTGTATATTGGCCTGTATGTAACAGTTTTCTGTTTGAGGAAGGAACCAGCAATATGGGCATGACCATTACGGAAAAAATTCTGGCGCGGGCGGCCGGGCGGCCGGCGGTGGCGCCGGGTGAAAACATCTGGGTGAAAGCCGATATCCTGCTGACCCATGACATTTGCGGGCCCGGCACTATCGGCATTTTTCAACGCGAATTCGGCGAAGATGCGCGGGTCTGGGATCCGGAAAAAGTGGTGATCCTGCCCGATCATTACATTTTCACCAAGGACGAAAAAGCGCGCCGCAACGTGGATCTCCTGCGCGCATTCGCCGCACGGCAGAAACTGCCGTATTATTACGATGTCGGCACGCCGCGGTACCGCGGCGTCTGCCATGTCGCCCTGCCGGAAGCCGGGCATGTGCGGCCCGGCGAAGTGATCTTCGGCACCGACTCCCATACCTGCACGCACGGCGCGCTGGGGGCCTTTGCCACCGGCATCGGCAATACCGACGCCGGCTTTGTCATGGGCGCCGGCAAACTGCTGATCAAGGTGCCCGAGACCCTGCGTTTCACCATCTCGGGCAAGCGGCCGGAATACATCATGGGCAAGGACATGATCCTGCGCATCATTGGCGACATCGGTTTCGAGGGCGCCACCTATTGCGCCATGGAGTTCGACGGCCCGGCGATCGAGGCCCTGGAAGTCGAAGAGCGCATGACGATCTGCAACATGGCAATTGAGGCCGGCGGCAAAAACGGCATCATGGCGCCCAATGAACTCACGCTGCAATACGTGCGGGAGCGTACCCAAAAACCATTCACACCCGTTTACAGCGACCCGGACGCCCGCGCCGCCCGCCACATGCAATACGACCTGGCGGATTTTGTGCCCTGCGTCGCCCAGCCGCATGCGCCGGATCAATACGCCCCGGCCGCCAGCCTGGCGGACGTCAAACTGGACCGCGCCTATATCGGATCCTGCACGGGCGGCAAGCTATCGGACTTCACCGCCGCCGCCCGCATCCTGCAGGGGCGCCGGGTGAAGATCGACACCTTCCTGGTGCCGGCGACAGCCGAGGTGGCGGATGGCCTGCAGACCTGCAGGCTAAAGCATCAGTCCCTGGCGGAAATTTTCCGCGATGCCGGCTGCCTGGAGATCGCCCCGCCTTCCTGCGCCGCCTGCCTGGGCGGACCGGAAGACACGTTCGGCCGCACCCGCAGCCGGGAAGCGGTCATCAGCACCACCAACCGCAATTTCATCGGCCGGATGGGCTCCAAGGAAGCGCGGATTTTCCTGGCATCGCCGCTGACGGCCGCCGCTTCAGCCATTAACGGACGGATCACCGACCCGCGCGATTTCCTGTAACGCGATTTTTGCAAAGGAAAGGACATGAGCGAAAAAAGACCAACCATCATCCGCGGCAAGGTTTACGTGGCCGGCGATAACATCGACACCGACCAGATCATCCCCGCCCAGTACCTCAACCTGGTGCCGACCATTCCGGCGGAATACCGCAAACTCGGCCAGTACGCCCTGAGCGGCCTGCCCGCGGAATGCCCGCCGCTGGTCCAGCCCGGCGCGGAAAGTTCGGAATACGTTTTGATCCTGGCCGGCCGCAACTTCGGCTGCGGCTCCTCCCGCGAACACGCCCCCATCGCCCTGGGCGCCGCCGGCATCCGCGCGGTGGTGGCGGAGTCGTACGCCCGGATTTTCTTCCGCAATGCCATCGCCACGGGCGAGTTGTTTCCCTGTGAAGCGGCCGCACCCGGGTTACGCCAGAATTTCCGCACCGGCGACGAAGCCGAACTGGACCTCAACCATTCCCGCCTGACCCATCTCGCCAGCGGCCAGGTCTTCTCTTTAAAAACCCTGGGAGACGCGGGCCCGGTAATCGCCGCCGGCGGCATTTTCGCTTACGCGCGCCAAACGGGAATGTTAAAAGCCAAGTGAATTGCAAAGGATGAAACTGCATCGGCGCCAGCCCGGCGCAGGCAGTTTGCATGATTAATCCGATGCGCATTATCGCCTTTGCGAATCAGAAGGGCGGCGTCGGCAAGACTACCACCGCCGTCAACCTGGCCGCCGGCCTGGCGGAGCGGCGTCAAAAAGTCCTGTTGATCGACCTCGACCCCCAGGCCAACGCCACCAGCGCCCTGGGCTTGGAGAAAAAGCCCGGCGGCAGTCTTTACCTGCCCTTGCTGGGCGAAGCGGACCTGCGCGCTAAAATCGTCCCCACCGGCGTCCCGAACCTGGACCTGATCCCGTCCGAAATGGACCTGGCCGGCGCGGAAGTGGATGTCGCGCGTTCGGACCGCTACCTGCACCGCCTGCGCGAGGCGCTGGCGCCGCTGGCGGACAGACGGCCCTACCGTTACATCCTGATTGACTGCCCGCCGTCTTTGGGAATTCTCACCTGCAACGCCCTGGCCGCGGCGCACGCCTTGATCATTCCCGTGCAATGCGAATACCTGGCGCTCGAAGGACTGTCCATGATCGCGCGGCTGGTGCAGCAGTTGCGCGACAGCGGCGCTAACCCGGGCCTGGAGATCGAAGGCATTGTCATGACCATGTTCGACGGCCGGACGCGACTGGCCGCCCAGGTGGCCGAAGAGGTCCGCCGCCATTTCGGCGCGAATGTTTACGAAACCCTCATCCCGCGCAACATCCGCATCAGCGAAGCGCCCAGTTTCGGCAAACCGGTGGGGCTCTATGACGCCCGGTCGCCGGGCGCCAGGGCTTACCGCAAACTGGCCCTGGAATTCATGCGGCGGCGCAAGCAAGCGGCGGCGCCGCCGCCGGCGCCGCAACCCGATCCCGCGCCCCAGACGGCCGTCCCCGCGCCGGACTCAATGCCGGCCGATGATGCCGCGCCGGCCGCGGCCGGCGCCGGCGGCGAACCCAGCGCCCCGCCCGCATCCTGAACCCGCCGCCGCGCCGGGCGGCGGCTCCAGCGCCGGCGGTTACTGCACCGGGCGCCAGCCGGGGGCGCCGAACTGCCCTTGCACCCAGCCGCGGCGGGTCAGCAACCCCTGCCACCAACCGGTGGAGTCGTTGTAAGTAATCAAGTCGGCCAGTCCGTCTCCGTCAAAATCTCCGCGCACCGGCTGGCCGCCAGGCGCCAGCGCCAACTCCGCCGGCTGATAGCCGTATGTGGACAGGAAGGCGCGCCACAAACCGTAATCCGGCGCGAACACTACCAAGTCGGTTTTCAAATCCCCGTCATAATCGCCCGGGGCCGGCAAGTAAAAATTGCCATTAAACGAGATGTTGCCCTGCCAGCCGGTGGATGAAAGCCACACGCGCCAGGTCCCGGTCGAGCGCTTATACTCGCTCAAATCGGTCCTGCCATCCCCATCGTAATCGCCCGGAACCGGAATGCTCCTCTGCAAATCCTCTTCCCCGGGGTTTATCGGCTTGCCCCGCTCCGACCGGGACCGGGCTCCGCTGAGATAGAACGGCCCCAGGATCGCGGTGTTCGTCCATGTGCGGTAATACCAGGCGCCGGTGGCGATGTGATAGACCGCCAGATCGGCGCGCCCATCGCCGTCGAAATCCCCGCGCACCGGCTGGTAGCCCGGCAAACCGAACCGAAGGAACTCCGTGGTTTTGGCGCCGGACATCCGGATGCCCCAATAGCCGGATGCTTCCTGGTAAATGGCCTGGTCGGCGACGCCATCGGCATCGAAATCACCCTCCACCGGCTCGCAGTTGGCATAGCCAAAATAATCCTGAAACCCGCCCCCCGCCATATAGGACACAAACCAGTAACCGCTCCCGTAAATCGCCAGGTCGGATTGGCCGTCGCCGTCGTAATCGTTGACCACATGCAGGCGGTGGGCAGCGCCGGTGACGGTTACCGTCACCGGCGGCGAAACGGCGGTGTGGCCCTTTTCACTCCAAACCTGGCAATGGAGCGTATAATCGCCGCGCCAGACATTGCTCCAGACGGCGGTCAATTCATCATCGCCGATAACGGTTGCCAGGGGCGTATTGTCGGCATACACCACCAGCTTGGTGACCGACAGGGGCTTGAGCGAATAACCGAATGTCCGGATGGGGATTGTCGCGGGCGCGCCATAGGTCTGGTTGGAAGCCGGCTGCACCATGTAACAAGCCAGCGCGAGGCCGGACGGTTCGGTTTCGTAACAGCCCAAATCCACGATATTGTTGAGGATGCGCGCCTGGCCCAGCAGGTCGCGGGCGCCAACCATCCAGGAGCGGTTGACGCCGGCATTGATGCAGGGCGAGATGCGGTCGAGCTGCCAGCGCTCCCGTGCGCCGTCCAGGAAGCGCGGATCTTCGTTACAGGTGATGTTTGTGCCGGGCAGCGCCGGGAAATTCGTCGCCTGCGCGACCCAGACATTTTCGAACCAGTCGTAGCCATACGAATAAATATCATGTCCCCAGGGATCGGCAGACCCCGTGCAGCGGTTACTGTAAATAATCGAATTTTCCACCCGGCAGGGATATGGCGTATCTACCCAGGTATTCAGGAACAGACCGGCCGCGGGACCAAAGGCCTGGTTGCCGGCAATCGTGCAATTCTGAAACGTCGTCCCCAGCGCCACCCAAGCGCCGCTGTAGCCGGCATTGGAGATATTGTCCGCAATCAGGGTGTTGCGGACCGTCAGCGCGCTGGCGTAGTTGACATAGAGGCCGCCGCCGCTGGCATTACCGAGCTGGTGTGAACAATGCACACGGTTATTAACAATCTGGCAATTGGCGATCAAGGCGGAGCCTTGCTCCTGGGTCAGATAAATTCCGCCGCCGTGCGCCAGCCCGCTCTCCTCGAAATTTACAACGACATTATTGGAAATCACCGTGTCCTGCAGATGGATGGTTTCATCCTCTCCCGCCGCGATTTGGAGGCCGCCGCCGCTATAAAGGGCGCGGTTATGCGCCACCATGCAATTCAATACCGCCAGGTTTCGGTAACTGTAAAGGCCGGCGCCGGCCGCCGCACGGTTGCTGATAATGTGGCAATCGGCCACCAGGCCGCCATCATAAAGCGTCAAACCGCCGCCATGGCCGCCGTTGCCGCCGGCATAGCCGCGCCGGAAGGTCAGGCCGCGCACCGTGAGATTGGTGGAAGCGGTCAGGCAGGGGACGGCATTGCTGCCGTCAATGACCGTCATGGTCGCCCAAGCCGACCACCCGCGCAACTCGCCGATGGGATGCTCGACGCGGATGGTGTCGGAGAGCACGTAAACGCCGTTGGATACCAGCACGGTATCGGCGGCGGAAGCCGCATCCACCCCGGCCTGGATGGTGCGCTTGGCCGCGGCCCAGGAATCGCCGGCCGCGGCATCATTACCTTTGCGACTGACATAAACCGTGGCGGCCGGCACGGCCTCAACCATCAGGCAGCCAACCGTCAAGGACAGCCAAAACCAGACACGCATATCCCCTCCTTTTCAGCCGCATTGCGGACATTGTCCGAAATCCAACCCAAAAAGAAGCAGCACGGCAATCCCGCACGCGCGCCCGGCACGCCCAACCGCCCGGGTAAAGCAACCGCCGCCCCGATTACTTGATGGCGGCGGAAATGAAGACCATGACGAACAGCGCCACGGTTTCGATCACGCCCAGCACCATCAAGTAATTGCCAAAGCCCTTGCCGGTTTCCGCCATGGCGTCGGAGGCGCCGGCGCCGGCCACGCCTTGGAACCAGGCGGAGAAGCCCATGGCGATGCCGCCAAAAACGCCGGCGCCGACCATGCCCGGCCAATTAGCGGCTTTGTCGGCCAGCGCGCCGATGATGTTGTTCATCAGGATCATGCCGTAAATGGTCTGCGAAAGCGGCGCCCCGACGAATGTAATCAGGATGAACGGCGCCGCTTTGCCCTGGGCGAAACATTTTTTCCACGCACCCACCGCCGCCGTCCCGGCCGCGCCGATCCCCAGGGCCGAGCCCATCGCCGCAAACGCCAGGGCCGAAGCCGCGCCGAATTTTCCCCACCCCGCCATCATTTCCGCTGTCATCGTGCCGTCTCCTTCTGGTTATGCCTGCTGTTAAACCTGCCGCCAAAAATCCGCGGACGCAATACCACTCAAAATATCGCACCCGCCGCCGGCCCGGCTCAGGGCTTCGGCGCGGCCGCATCTGTTGACGGCGGCGCCGACTGCCGCGCAAAGGGCCGGTAGGGCGCGCCGCTCCACTGCATGCCAATATGCGATGAAAATTCCAGGGTATTGAGGCGCACCCCGTGCACCATAACGCCCATCGCGGCCAGCGCGATGTTCACGAGATGCCCCAGGAACAGGATGAGCGCTCCCGCCAGGCCGGCCAGCGGCTGCGGTAATCCCAGGTTAAGCGCCATCGTATTGAAGGAAGATGCGACGGAGAGCGACGCCGCTCCGACGGCAAACAAGCGGAGGTAGGAAACCACGTCCACGAAGTTGCTTACCAGGCTCAAGGGCAGCATGACGTGGTTGAACCATTCGGTTTTGATCAGTCTGAAAGGCGTCATGAACAGCACAATCAAAACCACGCCCAGGGTCAGCACGCCGAACATTAACGGCGGGAAGGGCTGGCTGAGGACCATGGTGCGCGCGGCGAAAAACATCGTCCAGGTGGTGCAAATCCACCCAACCTGAGCCAGCGCCAGCAGCGAATTCCACATCCGCGCCATGTTCCAGAGATGCGCTACCGTCAAATGGACGGCGCCGATGACAAAGCACAGCAACATGACATTCGCGTCCGTCTTCAGCCAGGGGACCGCCAGCCAGGACATGGCGGCCGGCTGCATGCCGAAGTAAACCCCGGTCAGCGCGCCCCAAGCCACCGTGCAAACGCTCATGATCTGAAGCAGGCGCAGGTAATGCACTGGCAGCGACGGAAATTTGCGCCGGGCCAGCCAGGCCAGGACGAGAAACATCAGGCCGTAACCGGCGTCGCCCACCAGCATGGCGAAAAAAAGGCTCAGGAACAACAGGAACGAAACGCTGATGTCAACTTCCTTGTAACCCGGGAGAATGCCGATCATGTCGAACACCGCCCGGATCGGCTTGACCCAGCGCGGGTTGCGCACCAGGGTGGGCACGGCGTCGTCCGCCGCCGGTTCCGCCAGCATGAGTCCCCAGCCGTGTTGCCTGGCAGCGGCGCGCAAGGCGGGGGCGGCTTCCGTCGGAGCATACCCGCTTAAATAGAGCACTCTGCCCTGGGCGCCCATGCCGGCGCGCGCTTCCAGCCAGACCACTTCGTCTGCCAAAACGGCGGCATGCGCTTCAATCACCGGGCGCTCGCGGGCGGCCGCGGCGATGCGGTTCTCCACCTCCTGCAAGCCGGCTTCCGCCTGCCTCAACTGCCGGCGCAGCTCCGCGAGCGAAACTTCCGGCAGGCGCACGGCCTGCGCTTCCACCGCCACCGGCGCCCGGGCAATCACGGCGAAATAGACCCCGGTTTTATCGCGGTGCAAGACCCGCACCAGCGCGCCATCCGGCGCGGGCAGCGGCTGAGCCGGGCCGATTTGATAAAGGCTGACCTGCACGCCGCTCCGGGCCAAAGCGGCGATGGACTGGGGATCGAACACGCCGAATGGCGCCAGGCGGCGGCATTCATGGCGCAAGTCTTCAATGCGATCGCCGAGTTCCTTGCGCTGTTTGACCAACTCCCAGATTTCCTCCAGCGCCTGCGCCGCGGGGCGCAAAGCCGGCTCCTGGCCGGGCGCCGCGGGCATAAGGGCGGGCTGGGCCCGGGCCGGCAAAACATCCAGAATGCGCCGCACATGATTCAAGCGCTCGCGGGCCTGTTCCAAATCCGCGCCCGCCGGCGGGCGGATATGCGTCAGATGCAAAACACCCAGGTCGCGCAACTCGCGCAAGGCCGCCTCGCGGTCGGCATCCAGGCACAAGATGCTGACTTTGTTCATTTTGACGATCATGCCGAGCGCACCTTTTCCACCGATTTGTTCTTGGCGATCTTCGAACGGGCCACCGCCGCCGTCTGCTGGTCGCCGAGGAAAATCCGGATTACCCGGATATTGTTCCGGGCTTCCGGGATTTTGACTTTTTCAAACAAATTCACCCGCTGGCTGGTAACCCGCAATTCATCGGCAAGCAATCGCATCTGTTCTTCCAGCACCCGGCGTTCCTCGCGCAGGCGCAGCATCCGCTCCAGGGCATCCAGCGCATCGTCCACCCACGCCGGCGTATCCAGCAAATCCGGCAACGCGCGCCGGAACACCACCTCTTGCAAAACCGGGATGTTGACCCCGGCGATATTGCCGGACGCGCGGCGCACTTCCGCACTTGCAAATGCGCGGCGAAATCGAAGGGCTCGGCGAACAATTTGATCCAGGCGCGCAGGGCTTCCTCAAGCCGCCGGGCCGCCGCGTCCTTCTCCGCCAGGCGGGCTTCCAATTGGCGCACCTCGACCTGCAACTGCTGCTTCTTCAGCAGCAGAGTCGGCAGGTAGCGCTCGAACCGGATCAAGCCGTCGCGCTGGGCCTTGAGTTCGTTTTTGGTGTATTTAAGCTTGGGCATATTGCAGGTGGCAAACGTTGACGGCCGGTCATCCCGCGGCCGCTGCGTCCGGCGCCGCCGCGCCGTCGCCGGCTTTTTCCCGCGGCCAGAATTGTTTGATCAGCTTGCTGGGGATGCCGGTTTCTTCCGGATCAAAGCAATCGGCCATGATGCGCCAGCCGCGGTCCAGCGCCTGTTCCAGCGGAATGTTCACGGACAAGTCCATCAGTTCCTTTTCAAAGCGCTCGCCGTATGCGAGCAGCTTGCTGTCCCAGGCGCTCATCCGAAAGCCCATGGCGCGTTTTTCCAGCGTTTCCTTGAATGCCGCGTAAAGCTGGATCATGGTGTTCATCACGGTGCGGTGGTCGTCGCGGGTGCGCTGGTTGACCAGCTGTTTCAATCGGCTCAGCGAACCGAACGGCTCAATGCGCCCGTTGCGCAGGTAGAACTGCCCCTCGGTGATGTACCCGGTATTGTCCGGCACGGGATGCGTCACATCGTCGCCGGGCATGGTGGTGACCGCCAGCACCGTGATCGAGCCGGCGCCTTCAAAATCCACCGCCTTCTCGTACCGCGCGGCCAGCTGGCTGTAAAGATCCCCGGGATAGCCGCGGTTGGACGGCACCTGCTCCATGGTAATGGCAATCTCCTTCAGCGCATCCGCGAAATTGGTCATATCGGTCAGCAGCACGAGCACGCGCTTGCCCTGGAGGGCGAATTGCTCCGCCACGGCCAGGGAGATATCCGGCACGAGCTGGCATTCCACCGTCGGATCGGCGGCAGTGTGGATGAAGAGCACCGAGCGCGAGAGGGCGCCGTTTTCCTCGAGAATATCCCGGAAAAACAGGTAGTCGTCATGTTTCAACCCCATGCCGCCCAGGATGATCACGTCCACTTCCGCCTGCAGGGCGATCCGCGCCAGCAGGTTGTTGTAAGGCTCGCCGGCGACGGAAAAGATCGGGAGTTTCTGCGATTCCACGAGGGTATTGAAAACGTCAATCATGGGGATGCCCGTGCGCACCATGTGGCGGGGAATGATGCGCTTGGCGGGATTGACCGACGGCCCGCCGATGGGAATCAGGTTTTCCGTGATGGACGGCCCCTTGTCGCGCGGCTGGCCGCTGCCGGTAAACACCCGGCCCAGCAGCGCATCGGAAAACGCCACCTGCATCGTGCGCCCCAGGAACCGCACCTGGGCGTCAGTCGCGATCCCGCGGCTGCCGGCGAAGACCTGCAAATACACGCGGCCGCCCTCGAGGCGGATGACCTGCGCCAGGGATGCGCCCCGGGTGGAAGCGACTTCCGCCAGTTCGTGGTAGCTCACGTCTTCCGCCTGCACCACGATGACGCTGCCCGCGATCTGTTCGATGCGGTGATAAATCTTATGCATAATCCGTAACCTCCGCGAGCATTTGCTCGATCTGCCCTTCCAGCCGCTGGAACTCGTCCTTGTCCGCCTGCATGTCGGCCCGGTTCCAATCCTTGGTGGCCTGGTTCAGCCGGCTGAAGAATTGACGGGCGGCGTCCTTGTCGGCGAATTTCATTTTGGTTTTCAGAATCTTGACCAGGACATTGAAAACGTATTGCTGGCGCTCGGCCGACGAGGCCCCGTCCACCGCGTGGTAGGCGTCCTGCTGGAGGTAGGCGCCATCCAGGTATTCGGCTTTCAAGTAGAGCAGGAAATCGTCCAACGACGTGCCTTCCTCGCCCACCACCTTCATCATCTGGTTGACTTCGTTGCCCTGTCGCAGCAGGCGGTGGGCCAGGGCGACATTGTCCGCCTGAACCACGCCCTGGTACTTGCTCCAACTGTCCAGGGGATCAATCGCCGGGTAGCGCCGGGCGTCGGACCGGGCGCGGGACAAGCCGTGAAACGCGCCCACCACCTTGAGCGTGCCCTGGGTGACCGGCTCCTCGAAATTCCCCCCCGCCGGACTGACCGTGCCGCCGATCGTCACCGAGCCGATGCGGCCGTCGCGCAGTTTGACTACCCCGCCCCGTTCGTAAAAGGCGGCAATGACGGATTCCAGGTAGGCCGGGAAGGCTTCCTCCCCGGGAATTTCCTCCAGGCGCCCGGACATCTCGCGCAAGGCTTGCGCCCAGCGCGAGGTGGAATCGGCCAGCAGCAGCACGTTCAATCCCATCTGCCGGTAATACTCCGCCACGGTGACCGCGGTATAGACGGACGCCTCGCGCGCCGCCACCGGCATGGAACTGGTATTGCAAATGATGATCGTGCGCTCCATCAGGCTGCGCCCGGTGCGCGGATCGGTCAATTGCGGAAATTCGCGCAGCGTTTCCACCACCTCGCCGGCGCGCTCGCCGCAGGCGGCGATGATCACGACATCCACGTCCGCATGGCGGGAAGTCAATTGCTGCAAAACGGTCTTGCCGGCGCCGAAGGGCCCGGGGATGCAATAGGTGCCGCCGCGCGCCACCGGGAAAAATGTGTCGATAATGCGGATTTTCGTCACCAGCGGCTCCGCGGGACGCAAGCGCTCGGCATAGCATTTGATGGGGATTTTCACCGGCCAGGTCTGCACCATGGAGACTTCCTGCGCGCGCCCTTGTCCGTCTTTCAGCACTGCAATCCGCTGGTCCAGCTTGTATTTGCCGGCGGGCGCGATTTCCGCCACCTGCCAGGGCCCGGCCAGGCCGAATGGCGCCATGATGCGATGTTCGAAAATCCCTTCCGGCGTCGTGCCGAGGGTGTCGCCGGCGTAAACCGTATCGCCCGTCTTAACGCGCGGGGTAAAATCCCAGGCGCGGTCGCGGGGCAACGCGGCCAGGTATTTCCCGCGTTCCAGAAAGAATCCGCTCTGCGCCGCCAGTTCCGGCAGCGGGTTCTGCAGGCCATCGAAAATCTGGGTCAACAATCCCGGGCCCAATTCCACCGAGAGCAGTTCGCCGCTGAATTCCACGCGGCCGCCCACGCGGAGGTTGGTGGTGTCTTCAAACACCTGCAATTCGGCGTAACGGCCGCGCACCCGGATGACTTCCGCCTTCAAGCGCAGATTATCCAAAAGCGCGTAAGCGACTTCGTTCTGAATGACGGGATTATCGAACTCCACCGTGATCAAGTTGCCGTTGACTCCCGCAATGCGGCCGAGGTTGGCGCTCATATTATCATCCATTTCGCATTAACATGCCTGGCGCATGATTTAATTTAACCTAAATCCGGCAGTTGGCAAGTTTGTCGTAAATGCGCGGCGGCAAGGGTGACGGTGTATTAATATACTCCGAACCCTTGCCAACAAAGCAGATGCGGCAAAATCGCCAACCATTTTCCGGTTTGAAATTCAAAATTTTCCCACACCCGAAAGGTGTTTGCGCTAGAAATCCAATCTTCGCTGTTTTCAATTGCTTATGTCAATTTTTGAATTTCAAATGCCGGGTTTAGGTTTAAAACATAGCGGCTTGCTCGATCAATGCCGCCGCCGCGGCCCGCCCGGGTTCATCCTGCAACGCCGCCCAGCGCGCGGCCAGCCGCAGCCGCAGGGCGAAGCCGAGAATCGCCGCCATGCCGAACGGGGCGGCCCGGGCGGATTGTTCGGCCCAGCGCCAGCGCAGGCGGTCCAGTTCCAGTTCGCGTTCCAGGGGATTGGGACGGGCGCAGGCGTCATTGACATCCTTTTCCAGCGAGCAGTCGAATCCCGGATGGTCCCGCAATTTCCCGGCCAGGTCGGCCCCGGCGCGGGCCGCCCGCCAGCGGGCCACCGCATTGCGCAACTGCGTTTCCCAAGCCCGCCAGTCGCGCACAAAACGGGAAGCCCGCGCCGGCGCGGGCGCGCCGTAATCATCAGCCAGCGCCGCCTGCACCTGCCGCACATCATCGGCAGCCAGCAGCCGGCGGCATTCCTCCAGGAATTGCGCCATAGTCCAGGGCGGCTTTTCGCCAAGTTGGAGCACTGGCAGGCTGGCGCAAAAATAGTAGTAAGTTTTAGCCAAGTTCAACCTACAGAGCGAATTTCAAAATTCAAGTTGTCAAAGAATTCAGCAGTCCGGAGTCAGTCTTCAGAATCAACACCGAACACCCTGTATGCCGCCGACCTGGAAACGTTTGCTCCCGACGGGCGGATGTCACCCGGCAACCGGACGCTTCCCGGCGCCGCCGCCCTTCTCGCCGCCATTGCGGGCGGCGCGATGCACGATTTCCGCCAGGTTGGGGCGCAGCAGGTTCATCAAGGCCTCGGCAATCGCCGGCGCGGTAAAATCATGGCAAAGATGGTCTTCCACGAAGGCGATCTTGAATCCCTTGAAAATGTTGTTGTCCACATGCAACTGGACGCCTTGCCCGATTTTCTGGCGGTAACGCGTGGCGAAAAATTTCACCAGCGCCTGCTGGTCCTGGGGACTGACCAGCAGGTTGATTTGGCCCGAGCCGCCTTCACGCACGACGTAAGCCTCGGCCATTTTAACCAGCATGTTTTCCAGCACGGTCACACTCAAGGCGTCCTTGACGGCCCCAGCCACGATGTCCTTCAGGATGTTTTCCACACCCTGACCGACGGTAATCAGCAGGTCCCGCGCCGCCTGTTCCAGGGTTTTGCGGCTGCGTTCCATGAATAAGGCCGCGTCCTGTTCCGCCTGTTTCAATTTGGCGGACGCCTGCTCTTCGGCTTCCTTGACGATTTGCGCGGCGCGCTGCCTGGCGCCGGAGATGATGGCGTCGGCTTCCGCCTGCGCCTTGGAAACCCCTTCCTGCTGAATGCGTTCGATCAAACTTTGCAATTCTTCAGCCATAATGCCCATCCTTCCCGCCAATCCGGGTGTCTGCAAACAACTTCAATTACAATTGTTATATTTTAAAACAGGGTTTTAATAAATGCAACGCAAAAGCGACGTCAAATGAACGCCAATCTTCAAATCCCAAACGAACTTTATTCCTGAATTTTGCACCGCGCAAGTTTGACACTGGGCAAGGCGGCAAGGGTGATGGTGTATTCTGATACATGGAACCCTTGCCAACGCTGCCCCACGCCAAAAACTTGTCCGCCATAGTCGGACGGAGGCGGATCGCGCGGCCGGCTGCCGGCTATGTCCGACATAGCCCTGAGCTTGTCGAACGGACGAATATTGGTGTTTTCGGAAACTGTGCTTGTGTAACCATATGGGTGACAACAGATAACTGTTCAAAATTTATTTTGCACGCGCTATGATT
>JAXGPF010000017.1:0-57738 GCA_040767085.1 Kiritimatiellia bacterium
AAGAAGCGGCCGCCTGCCTGGGCGCTTCGCCCGCGCGCGCCATCTGGCGCATTACTTTGCCGGCCATTCGGGTGCATCTGCTGGCCGGCTGCATCCTGGCTTTCAGCTTCGCCATGCTGGAAGTATCCGATTCGCTGATGCTGGCGCAGCGCCAGATGCATTTTCCCATCACCAAGGCCCTCTACGAGCTGGCGCAGATTCTGGGCGAAGGCCGGTACATTGCCGCCGCCCTGGGGGTCTGGGGGATGCTGTTTCTGCTGCTGACCCTGGTCTGCGCCGGCCGGCTGCTGGGACGCCGGCTCGGGCAGGTATTCCGGTTTTAACAACCTGCATCGCGCAGGCTAAACCACGCCGCTGATTTTTTCCAGGGGCGCGCGCCGGCAGGCGCAACTTGCGCTGTCCAGGCGGCGCAGGGGCGCCAGCCACCGGGCGGCATTGAGAATCACGCGCTGCACGTTGGCATCGTGGAACGTCGGATACGTTTCATGGCCCGGCCTGAAGTAAAATATCCGGCCATGCCCGCGTTCGAAGACACAGCCGCTGCGAAAAACTTCGCCGCCTTCGAACCACGAGACGAATATCAATCGTTCCGGTTCGGGAATATCGAAACGCTCGCCGTACATTTCCTCATGGGGCAGTTCGAAATAATCATCCAGCCCGGCGGTGATGGGATGGTTGGGCGCCAGGTTCCACACGCGTTCGCGTTCCCCGGCCACCCGCCATTTCAAGGTGCAATTGGTTCCCATCAGGCGCATGAACGGCTTGGAGCGATGCGAAGAATGCAGCAGCATTAATCCCATGCCGCTCAGCACCTGCGCCTGCACGGCCGCGGCGATACCGTCGTTGAGCGCCTGATGGGCTGTGTGACCCCACCAGATCAGGACGTCGGTGTTCTCGAGGACATCGCCGCCCAAGCCGTGATCGGGCTCGTCCAGGGTCGCCGTGCGCACCTCGAAACCGCCGTCCCGGCGGAGCGCTGCCGCAATCACCGCGTGCATTCCCTCGGGATAGATCCGGCGCACTTCCTCGTTTTTCTTTTCATGCCGGAATTCGTTCCAAACCGTCACCCTTATTTTTGCGGACATGCCTGGTCTCCTTGAATTGATTAACCGGTCAACAACGGACTACCTGAGGAGCCAGGGATAATCAAGCATATAATGCAAGTGTCCGGTGTTCAAAACCCGACATGTCCGGTGTTCCGTGTTCCGTGTTCCGGCGTAAAACCATAAAACCCTCAAACTTAAAACTTCCCAAGCGTAAGTTTTTAAATTTGCCCACTACGGAAAATTTAACGCATTGACATGCATGGGTAAAACCGTTTTACTCATTTCCCGGATGCCCGCGCGGGCAGATGCGCGCCGGACTGTTTTTCGTTAATCCAAACACAGGAAAAACCATGAACATCTCGCTCTGGGATTATTATCAACGATTGGCCGATAAAATCGGCGCCAAAGCCCTGGCCGGCGCTCCCAGCCGGGCGGAATGGGCCAAAATACGGCCACGCCTGGCCCGGGAATATTTCCAGTCCATGGGGCTGAATCCCCTGCCCGATTACCGCAGCGCGGAATTCCGCGATGGCGGCGTCTGGCGCGGCCGGGGCTTCCAGGTGCAGCGCATCGCCTGGCAAATCCTGCCGGACTGCTGGAACAGCGCCTGCATTTACCGGCCCGATCCCATGCCGGCCGCGCGGGCGCCGGCGATATTGTACACCAGCGGGCATAGCGGCCATGGCGCGTATTTTTCGCAGCGGCATGCGATTATGTGGGCGCGGCGCGGGTATATTTCGATGGGCTTCGACACATTCGAGCAGGGCGACAATCCCGGCGACCACCACGGCCTCTGTTATCACCGCCGGCCGGATTGGGTTTCCATGGGCTTCACTGCCGCGGGCGGCGAGTTGTGGAATTCCATCCGCGCGCTGGACATCCTGGAGCAAACCCACGGCGTGGATTCGGCTAAAATCGGGGTGACCGGCAATTCCGGCGGCGGCGCCCACAGTTTTTTCCTGGCGCTGGCCGATGAACGGATCAAAGCCGCGGCGCCGTCGTGCGGCGTGGTGCGTCCCAGATATCTCTTTGACCGGCAGCACCTGCTGACGCACTGCGATTGCATGTGCTATCACAACCTGTTCCAGCGCGATCCGATCGAGTTCGGCTGGCTGTTCGCGCCCCGGCCGCTCCTGTTGTGTTTTGCGATGGAAGATTTGCACTTTTCGCTCGATCAATACCGGGAATTGCACGCCGGCATACAGAGATTTTACCAGCACCTGGGCCAGCCGGAAAAATGCCAGCTCTGCGAGTACCACGGCCCGCACGGCTACCAACCGGAATCGGTCGAACGGATCAACCAATGGTTCGACGAGCATCTTTACGGCGAGGCCCGGCCGCGCCTGGGCTTGGGGGAATTGGAAATACCCGAGCCGGAAACCTGCATTTTCCAGGGCGCGCCGCCGCCCGACAACCGCATGGCGCAATTGCCGGAGTTGCTGAGTCCGACCGGCGCGGTGACGCTGCCGGCCAAGCCGGACGATTGGCCGGCGCTGCGCCACGGCATGTGCAAGACCATCCGCGAAAACCTGATGCATCATTTTGATACCACGGCGCGGCTGGAACTCAAGCAACTGGGCGACTGGATCAAAGGCGTATGGAATTACCGTAAATATCGCGCCGTATTCGGCGACAATGAAATCTGGGTGGAAACCCTGACGCCTCCCAAGCCGACCGACAAGGCCGTCATCGGCCTGGCCGACACCCCGGAAAACGCCCGCGATGTGCTGATGCGGCTGTCAGACGATATCCGGCATACCATCGCGGTCATTGTCCCGCGTTTTTCAGGGTTCAATGCCTGCATGACGCAGACGACCGCGCTGCTGCGCGCCGGCGCCTATACCGGCATGACGCCGTTCATGCTGATGCTGGAAGACTTGGAACTTGCGGCGCCGGCCGTGATGGCGCTCCCGGAACTGCGCAAGCGCCAGGCGTATATTTACGGCCGCGGCGATGCCGGCGTCGCCGCGCTGTATCATGTCATCATGGATGAAAACACGGCCGGCGCAATCCTGGATGGCATCCCGTCCAGCCACCGCCAGGGCGCCTATTTCCTGAACGCGCTGCGCTGCCTTGACTTGTCGCACGCCATGGGGCTCGCGGCGCCCCGGCGGATCGGCTTGATCAACGCTCAACCATCGTTATGGACGCGCCGGTTGTACAACCGGCTGGGCTGCCCGGAGAATCTGTTTGCGGCGGCCTCGCCGCGCGAGATGCTGCTGCGCCTTTAGCCGTTGTTGCCGGATGCGAGCAAGGCGCGGTAACGATCGCAATCTTCCCGGTTAAAGCAGCAGAAGATGACCGCCGGCGCCGCCGGATGCCGGTGTTGGAAATCGGCGCAGGCGCGCACGGCAATCGCTGCGGCGGCATCTTTGGGGTAGCCATACACTCCCGTGCTGATGCACGGAAAAGCCATGGAGCGGCAGCCGTGTTCCGCGGCCAGACTCATTGAGCTCAGGTAACATTGATAGAGCAGTTCCGCTTCCCCCGCCCCACCGCCCTGCCAGACCGGACCGACCGTATGGATGACATATCTGGCCGGCAGGCGGTAGCCCCGGGTGATTTTAGCCGCGCCGGTCGGGCAGCCCCCCAGGATTCTGCATTCCGCCAGCAATTCCGGGCCGGCAGCCCGGTGAATGGCGCCGTCCACCCCGCCGCCGCCCAGCAGTGTCCGGTTGGCGGCATTGACGATGGCATCCGCCTCCAGCAGCGTGATATCAGCTTGGATTGCTTGTAACATCCATCAGCTCCCGCATATGGAACAACGCGGATTGGGCGCGACGGCCACTATCCGGAAACGCATGGACAAGGCGTCAAACAGCAGCAGACGATTGACAAGCAGTTCGCCGATGCCCAGCAAGTACTTGACGGTTTCCGCCGCCTGGACGCAGCCCAGCAAGCCCGGCACAAAGCCCGGCGGCCCGGCCGGGACGGCGGCCGCCGCCGGCGGATATTCGTCAAAAAGGCAGCGATAACAGGCGCCGCGGCCGGGCACCGCCGTCAGGGCCTGGCCGGCATACCGGCTGACTCCGGCATGCATCGCCGGGCGCCCCGCCGCATGGCAGGCGCCGGCAATCGCCATCTTGGATTCAAAATTATCCACGGCATCCACCACGCAATCGTAGCGCGCCGGCAGCGCCGGCGGTGTCGCCGCCGACCAGCGCTCCTGCAGTAGTTCCACCCGCACGTCCGGGTTGAGATCCCGCACGGCGCGGGCGGCGGCATCCACTTTCGGCCGGCCGATATCCGCGGCGCGGTAAAGAATCTGGCGCTGCAGGTTATGCAGTTCCACGCGGTCGTCATCCATCAGCCCCAGCGTCCCGACCCCCGCCGCCGCCAGGTAATAGACCGCGGTGGCCCCCAGCCCGCCCGTCCCGACCACCAGCACGCGCGCCCGCAAGAGGCGCGCCTGGCCGGCCGGCCCGATTTCCGGGAGCGACAGGTGCCGGGTATACCGCGCAGTTTGTTCCGCCGTCAGGGTGTTATCCATCGGAAGGCCTGGTTGAAGGTTGGCTGCGCCGCAGCGTCAACCCAAACCGGGTTAACGCTGACGGCCGGACTATCCGCCGCCGGCAAACTCGAGAATTTCAACCCGGTCGCCTTCGCGCAGTTCATGTTCCGCGCGTTGCGCCAGCGGGACAACATTGCCGTTCGCCAGCACCGCCACCCGCCGGCCCGGGGCGATCTCATTCAGCAAATCCTCCAGGCGCGGGCGCCCCTGGTACTCCATGCTGTCGCCATTCACCGTCAGTTGCATCTCGTCGTTCCCTTCCCCGCGGATTTATTGCGTTGCCTGGCGCAGCGCCTGATCCATATCCGCCTGAATATCCGCCACGTCTTCCAGGCCGACCGACAACCGGATGTAATCGTCGCTGACACCCGTGGCCTGGCGCTCCGCCGGGGTCAATTGCTGGTGTGTGGTGGAGGCCGGGTGGATTACCAGGGTCTTGGCGTCGCCGATATTCGCGAGATGCGACAGCAGGCGCACGGAATTGATAAAACGGCGCCCCGCTTCCAGCCCGCCCTTGATCCCGAACCCAACCATGCCCCCGAATCCATGTTGCAGGTAACGGGCGGCGACCGCATGATCCGGACTGCCGGGCAGGCCCGGGTAACAGACCCAGTTGATCCGGGGATCGCCCTGCAGCCAGCGGGCGATGGCCAGGGCGTTGGCCGAGTGCCGTTCCTGGCGCATGCGCAGCGTTTCCAGTCCCTGGATGAACATCCACGAGTTGAACGGACTCAACGCGGCGCCGAAATCGCGCAGCAGGGTCAAGCGTGTTTTGAGAATGAAGGCCAGGTTGCCCGCATCCGGCAGGTTGCCGAAGGCATCCCAGTACACCAGTCCGTGATAACTCGGGTCGGACTCGGTAAATTCCGGGAATTTGCCGTTGTTCCACGCGAAGCGCCCGCCGTCCACGATGATCCCGCCGAGGGATGTGCCATGCCCGCCGATATACTTGGTAGCCGAACTGGCAATGATATCCGCCCCGTGGGACAACGGCTGGACCAGGCCTGCGCCGATGGTGTTATCCACCACCAGTGGCACGCCTGCCGCATGCGCGATTTCAGCCAGCGCGGCGAAATCCGGGACATCCAGCTTGGGATTGCCGATAGTCTCGACGTACAGGGCGCGCGTCCGCGGGGTAATCGCCCGGCGGAAGGCTTCCGGATCGCGCGAATCGACAAAGCGCGCGGCCCGGCCGATTTTCGGGAAAGCGTGATGCAGGAGCTGGTACGTGCCGCCGTAGAGGTTGTTGCCGGCGACAATTTCATCGCCCATGCGGGTAATAGCCAGCAGGGTGTAGGAAATCGCCGCCTGGCCCGACGCCACCGCCAGCGCGCCCGTGCCGCCTTCCAGGGCCGCCATGCGTTTTTCAAACACATCGGTGGTGGGATTCATCAACCGGGTGTAGATATTGCCGAATTCCTTCAACGCGAAGAGATCGGCGGCATGCTCCGCGCTCTTGAACATGTACGAGGTGGTCATGTATAACGGCACCGCGCGGGAGCCGGTAGCACTGTCCGGCGTATGGCCGGCATGCAACGCCAATGTGTCAAATCCGAATTTTTGCATTTTTATGCACTCCTCCCCAAGGCGGGCTTTGCCCGCAACCCAATTTTGCTTTTCTTCCTCGCCGACACGCGAGACCCGACACGCGACACGAAAAGGTTTGCTACGGAAAATGTATCAGGTCGAAACGGAACGGTTTCAATAGCATCCCATAGAAAACTGATTTATTCTCTCACAAAGTCGCAAAGCCACAAAGAAGATGGGATTATTTATTACGGAACCGGATAAGCGGTTAGCCACCCTCCTTCGTCAAGACTACGGAGGGCAAGCCCGCCTTCGCTAAAGCTACGGCGGGCAAGCACAGGCACAGGAAAAAGCATGGATGTAATGGAATTGAGCGGCATGCCGCGCTGTCCGCTAAGCGGACATGGATCGGCGGACACCCGGATACCCGAATTGATTCGCGTATCAGGGTGTCAGCCGATCCGCCAGACCGGCAGATGCCGGTCGGCGCGGCAGTCGTAAATGATTTGATTTTGTGCATTTTATGCATTTTGTGGCAAAATTGCCCTGCTTGGTGTGCCCGGTGGGAACGATGCCATTGGCCAAAAAACCGGAACTTAAGATTATAAGCAAACTCCAATTTCCTTAAAGAATATCGTCGTTTCCATCTGATAAATCATATCTATGGGATGACAGTGGAACGGTTTAAGAACCTCTGCCAGGCCGGTTCATGCAAGTCAATTTGCCAGCTTGGCGGCGGATGTCAATCCAAAACTCAGCGGTAAGCGTCATGCAGCAGGCAGTGCGCCATGGCCAGCAGCCCAACGTGCAGGAACAGCAAGGGCCAGGCGTATTTCCACAGCCGCGGATGCCGGGCGCCGGCCCACCCCATCCAGATCGCCGCCGGCGCCAGGATGGGAAACATGTAACGTCCCGCGGGCTGGTAATCGTACAAGACCGCGTACAAGACCAGCAGCGCCAGGTTAAAGGCTGCCAGGCTGGCCACCCAGTACAACCCCCAGCGGACAGGGCGGTCGCGCGCGGTCCACGCCGCCGCGACGAACAACGCCGCCGCCGCCGGCGCCAGGAATTTCAACGCGGCATAAACTTGCGGATCGAAACTGACCGTACCGTAGTCGAACTTGCCGTAGAAATAAGCCAGGGTCTCCGTGAAGAAATTGCGCCGCACCAGTTCCACCAGCACCGGCCATGATACATGCGGGGCCATGACCGCCCGCGGCCCCGGCTGATCCACGCCAATCGAGGCCAGCCACGCCGGCGTCGGCGCCCCGGGCATCAACTCGCCATACAGCATGAAATTGCGCGCATACCAGCCGCCGGCCAGCAGCAGGGCCATCGCGGCGGAGGCCATGGCCAGCCGCCAGAGCGCGCGCCCGGATAGCCGGCGCGCGCAGGCCAGGCCCACCCCGCCCAGGGCCAGCCAGGGCAGGTAAACCCAGTAATTCAGCTTGGCGGTCAACAGCAAGCCGATGCCCGAGCCGAACCACCAGGCCGCTTTCCAGGGAGGTGTGCGGTCGGGCGCGGCGGCGGCCGCTGCCATCGCATTGACCGTCACTGCCGCCAGCCAGCCGGAAACCGCCAGCGCGTAGGCGTCGGCATTGACGTAACTGCAAACATAGACGGCCTGTGGTATCAGGGTTATCACGGCCACCGGCAAAACCGCGCCGGCGCCGCGGCCGCCAGCGCGGCGGACGGCCGCCAGCGCCAGGTTGAGCAACGCCAGGCCCATCAGGCCGGACATCAAACGCGCGCCGATGTGCCAATCCAGTCCCGCCCAGCGGCGCCCGGCGGCGGCCGCTGCGGCCGCTAAAACGTAATTCAGGGCGGGGAACTTGTTGTAACTGGAAGCATTGCGCGTGAAACAGTCCGTATCGTCCACCCCATAGACCGGCAGACGGCGATGCTCCAGGATGAATTTTACGCTGTACCGGAAATGATTGTCTTCATCCGGCGCCCGGTCGTACGGCACCGTAAAAATCCAAACCAGGGCGGAGGCGCCGAAAACCAGGTTGAGCAGGGCCGCCGGCCAGCATCGGCGCGCCCAGGCGGCAAGCGTCAGTATCATCGGCGGTAATCCCCCTTGCTCAGCCATTTTTCCAGGAGGGCGTAAAGCACGATAAACAGGTAGCGGCTGCCCATTTCATGCATCTGCAGCTTGGATTGTCCCGCCTGGCGGTTGCGCCAGGCGATGGGCACGGTTGCATACTGGTAGCCCCGGATGATGGCCTTGAGCGGCATTTCCACGGTCAGGTTGAAGTGCGCCGATAAAAACGGCTGCAAGCCTTCAATCACATCCCGGCGGTAGCACTTGAAGGCGTTGGTGATGTCGTTGTGCGGGATTTGAAACAAGGTCTTGATAAACCAGTTGGCCAGGCGGTTCACCGCCAGTTTGAAGCGCGGATAATCCACCACGACGGCGCCCTTGATGAAGCGCGAGCCGAAGACGCATTCCGCGCCGGCTTTCATTTTGGTGTAGTAGACGTAAATATCCGAGGGATCGTCGGAGAGGTCCGCCATCACGATACAGGCCGCATCCCCCTTGAAATGATTCAAACCGCAGCGCACGGCATAGCCGAACCCATGGGGCGGCGGGTTGTTGACATGCCAAATGCGCGGATTGCGCGCCGCCCAGCCGCGCGCAACGCTTTCCGTGCTGTCCGTGCTGTTGTCGTTGACCACCAGAATCTCGTAATCATCCGCGCCCCGGGCGGCAAACGCGGCGACAATGGCGCCGAGCGTTTCGGCCAGGGCGCCTTCCTCGTTATGCGCGGGGATGATGATCGAAAAAAATGGCCGGGAATCGCTCATGGCGCAAAATCCGCGACCGCCGCGATGACGCGCGCCTGGTCGGCTTCCGTCAAGTCGTAATAAAACGGCAGGCGGACCAGGCGGTCGCTCACGCTTGCGGTCACCGGGCAGTCGCCGGGCCGGCCGCCGAACTTGCGGCCCATGGCGGACAGGTGCAGCGGCTGGTAATGGAAAACCGCATGGATGTTGCGGCGGCGCAGCGCCGCGATCAAGCCCTGGCGCGCGGCCAGATCCGGCAGCAGCAGGTAAAACATGTGCGCCGGATGTTCGCAATCCGGCGGCGCCACCGGCAATCGCACGGCATGCGCCGCGGCCCAGGCGCGCAACCCGGCGTCATAGCGCCGCCAGATGGCGCGGCGCTTGCGCTGGATCGCCGCCCGCCGCTCGAATTGCGCCAGCAGGAACGCCGCCAGCAGGTCGGACGGCAGGAAACTCGAACCCAGGTCCACCCAGGAATACTTGTCCACCTGGCCGCGGAAAAAACGGCCGCGGTCGGTGCCCTTTTCGCGTAATATTTCAGCGCGCTCCGCCAGGCGCGGATCGTTGATCAGCAGCGCGCCGCCTTCGCCGCAGGAGAAATTCTTGGTTTCATGGAAACTTTGGGCGGCCAAAGCGCCGAAAGTGCCGAGATATCGGCCTTGGTATTTGCCGAACAGGCCGTGGGCGTTGTCTTCCACCACGGGAATCTCCCGCGCGGCCGCCAGGGCCATGATGGCGTCCATCGCGCAGCCCACCCCGGCGTAATGCACGGGCACGATGGCGCGCGTGCGGGTGGTAATCCGGCGCTCGAGGATGTTCTCGTCCATGTTCAGAGTGTCCGGCCGGATGTCGCAGAAAATCGGCCGGGCACCGCGCAGCACGAAGGCATTGGCGGTGGAAACGAAGGTAAACGACGGAACAATGACGTCATCGCCGTTCTGGACGTCGAGCAGCAGCGCCGCCAATTCCAGGGCATGCGTGCCGGAAGTGGTCAAAAGCGCCCGGGGCACGCCCAGGACGCGCTCCAGCCAGGCATGGCATTTGCGGGAAAACGGTCCATCGCCGGAAATCTGGCCCTGGGCGACAGCCTGAGCCATGTACTCCATTTCCCGGCCGGCCAGGGCCGGGCGATTGAAGGGAATGAACGCCGGGGATGGAGGGGTTGGCGGTCTCATAATGTTTAAACAAAGACCTCGGTCACGGCTGCGCGCAGGCCGGGCGCACTTCGATAAACAAGCCGTTGGACAATTCCGGATAATCCTCGGCGAACTCGTCCATCGCATCCTTGACCGCCGGGGTTAAATTCAAGGCAGTCAATTGGCCGAGTGAAAAAGGCTTGAAAGCCAACCCGGCGATTTTTTCGATCCGCAGCCCCGTCTGACCGATTAGTTCCTTCCAATCGTCGTAAGTGCAGGACCGCTTGTGCCCGAAGGCCCGGTCAACCTCGGACAATTGCCGCAGGTCATCGAGCATGCCGGCGCGCTGCGCCAGCAACCGGTGCAGGGAAGACGCGCTGGGCACGCCAATGAACATCCGGCCGTGCGGCGCCAGGAAACCCGCGTACTTGCGCAAGAGCGCCGCGGGATCGTCCACATGTTCCAGCACGGCGCAGACGCCGACATGGTCAAACTTCTCGTCCGTCTCGAAATCCTCGAAATACGTCTGGATGACTTCCACGTTGGCATAGCGGCCGGCATATTGCCGGACCATTTCCGATGCTCCTTCGAGGACCACTACCCGCTTGAAATGCGCGCGGATGCCGTCGAGGGTAATCCCATGGCCGATGCCCAACTCCAGGAAATTCCCGGAACTGATCTTGCGGGTCACGCAAAAATGCAGGTAGCGCCGCAAGGCGCGTTCGTATTCTTCGTAAAACGGCCCGCCATTGTAGGCGGCCGTGTATTGGTTCAAGTCTTCTTTGGACGGCATCATTCGCGCTCCCCGGCGATTCCTGCGGCCCCAGCGCACGGCGCAATGCCGGCCGGACGGCGCCGCATGGTCAAACCGGCATGGCGCAATGCTTATCACAACGCCAGCCCAGTTGTCAAACGGGAAGTGCCGGAAACACGCGCCGCGGAATAGGCGGACACGGAATTCAGGTTCAATGCACGGTCAACGTGTTGACGCTATACCAGGTGTTTGCGGCATCCAGGACGCCGTCGGGGGCATCCACCCCGAAATAAAATGCATAAACGCCGGGAGGCGCGCCGGTAACACTGAATATTTCCCGGGCGGGCATCTCCTTCAACGGGCCATGGTGCGCGGGCGCCAACCGCCCGTCCGGGGATAAGCGCCACTGGCCGGCGGCATCGAGATAATACCAGCCGCCCGGCGCGTGCATCACGATCCACCAGTCGGCCTCGCAGCCCTCATAAACGCCGGGACACAGTTCCACCGCCAGTGTGCAAGTCTCGTCCGCCATAATTTCCACCGGCAGCCGGGATCCGTTCACCAGGACGCACGGGCCGGCATCCGCCGCCCAACCGGTCGCGACGGTGCTGTACACGGTCCGGCCGGATGCATTAGCGGCCCGGACCCAGAAATAGCACAGGCGGCCGGCGGGCGCGTTCTCAACCCAATATTCCGACCCGGCGGTTTCCGCCAGAAGCATGGACTGGACCGGCTGGTCAGCCAGCGCGCCCCAGATGGTATACACGGCGGCGCCGGGCGCCGGCGTCCATGCCACCTTGATCCGGCCGGGGTACTCGCCCTGGCTGGCGGCAGCATGGATACATGCCAGCCGTGCCGGGACGCCCGGCACCTGGCCGGCCAGGTCTTCCCAGGCAAAGCCGCCGTCCACGGCACTGACGCGGTAAAAATCAAAGGTGCCGTCGGACCGATCGTCGGCGTCATTGAAGGCGATCGGGCCCGTGCATCCCCGGCAAAGGCCGGCGGCCGCCTTGATCCGCGCCTTCAACTCCGGCAGGGTCTGGGAGCTGCCGTATTCCTGCAGCACCCTGGCGGCAATGGTCAAGCCATCGTAAGCGGCCATGGGATAATAACGCACCGCGACACCGCCGGTTTCCGTTGCGATCCGGGCCGCGACCGCGCCATATAACGGATTAGTAAAACTGCCGGCAATGGAACAGGTATAACGCGTAAGCGCGGCGAACTCCGCCGCCGGCGCGTTCTGCAGCAGCGCGTTATTCTGGGCCATGCCGTCGGTGCCATACCAGCGGACCGCGCCGAGCGGCGCATGAGCGGCGGCGGCGCCCAGCGCATCAATCCCCTCGTCAAATAGAATTGTGACCACCCCCACCCGCTGTGCGCCGCATTCCGCGATGCGGGCGGCCACCTGGTCCGCCATATTGGAAACGACTTCCGGAATGAACGCCAGGGCGCGCGGGCAGTAATTCGAGGCGAAAACCGCGCCGCCGCGGGCGGCATGCTCGCGGATCAAGGCGTCCATGAAACCCTCGCCGTAAATATCCGTCCGGGCCAGGATGGCGATGTCCGTTATGCCGTCGCGCGCCATCATATCCGCCAGGGCCGCCGCCTGCTCGGCGTCAGCCGGCGCCAGGCGCAGGAGGTTGTCTTCCGGCAAAGCCAGCGGCACGGCGGTCGAGGAACTGGAAATCAGCAACATGCCGTTGGCATCGGCGAACATCTTCAGAATCCGGCATTCTTCGCTCGATTCCGGTCCGAACACAATACGGCAACCGCGGGCGTGCAAGTCCTGGAGCGCGTCAAACGCGACGCCGGCGTCCGTCCGGGTATCGGACACGATCAGCCGCAGGCGGGGCATGCCGGGCTGATTGGTGATGGTCTGCAGCGCCTGGCGCAAAGCGGATTGATACGCCAAGCCGATATCCGCCAGGTCGCCAGTCAGCGGCAGCAGCGCGCCGATCAGGATTGCGCCATCTGCATCCGCGTCCGCCCGGGGTTGCGGTCGGGGGCCGGTTGCCGCCATATCCGCCCGCGCCGCCCCGGCGGCGCCGAAACCGCCGCCGGCGACATACATCGCCACCGAGCAGGACATATCGTAGGGATACCAGTTTTCATATCCGGCCATGACCGCGCTGTTCAGCGGGCGGAAGACATCGTTGAGGAAATACATGGTCTGGCCCCAGCGCAGCGAGGTGGAAACCAGCGAATAATATTCGCCGCTGGAGGGTCCCGCCATGAGCCGCAGCATCACCACCTCGCCCGTCGTGGAGCAGCCGGACAGGCTGAAGCCGCGGTACGAGCAGACGCCGCGGTAAGCCTGGTAATTATAGCGGTCGCGCAGCAGGTTCATCCGGTAGCAATCGCCGTAACCGTTGGTCATCACCAGGGAGTAAGCGTTCTTATCCGGCGCAGCCGCCCCGGCGCGGCCGAACATGGCATAGCGGTCGTCCGGCGACGCCAGGCCAAACACGGAATGCGCCAGTAAATCCGGCTGGTAATAAACCGGCGGCATCCCGTAACCGCCGGCGCTGATGTACATCGCCACCGAGCAGGACATATCGTAGGGATACCAGTTTTCATATCCGGCCATGACCTCGTTGTTCAGCGGGCGAAAGACATCGTTCAGGACATAAATCGTGGTGCCCCAGCGCAGCGAAGTGGAAAGCAGGGAAAAATGTTCGCCGAAAGAGGGCGTCGCCGTCATCCGCAGCATCACCACATCGCCCGTCGTGGAGCAGCCGGACAAGCTGAAGCCGCGGTACGAGCAGATGCCGCGGTAAGCCTGGTAATTATACCGGTCGCGCAGCAGGTTCATCCGGTAGCAATCGCCGTAACCGTTGGTCATCACCAGGGAATACGCGCCCCTGGCTGGAGCATCCGTGGCCGGCGACCGGGGCGTTGGTATTTCGGCGCGCGCGGCGGGTAAAACACCCAACCCCGCTACCGCCAGCAGCATCGCCATTGCCGCGCGGCGGTCCAGGCCATACGCGCGCGCAGCAGTTCGGACATACAATCGGCATGCATACATGACGCAATTCTCCAGAATTCCACGGGCGGCTTGCGCCCGCGCCGTGCGGCGCGGCCAGGGGAATAAGCCATCCCATACCTTCTCATTACGCGCTGATCATAATGATTGGTTTCCACCTCTTCAAGCATGAAATCTTGCGCCCTCAGGCGCGCAGGGCTGCGTCATGCTCCCGCGCCTTGCGCGCCGTTCCGGATCAGAAGCGGCCAAGGGACCCAGGCTTTGCCAAGGCTACGCTGGGCAAGCTGGCCGCCCTACCATCGGAGCAGAAGCGGCCAAGGGACCCAGGCTTTGCCAAGGCTATGCCCGGCGAAGCCCGGCTTTGCCGGACTCAGCCGGCAAGCAGCACCGAGCCGTTTTTTCCGAGAATGACGCAGCCCTGTCAGGCGCGGCGGCGCCAGGCCGCGGCCAGGCTGGCCAGGGTGAAACACACGCAGCCCCAGGCGAACCAATCTCCGTAACGGGTGTAGAACGTCAGCGGCATGTCCGCCGGCGGAATGGCAACGCGCCGGCAGATCGCCGCCGGCGGCGCGGGATGGCCGCCGACGGGCGGCAACTCGTCCATCACCCGGCCATAACGATCGATAAAACAGGTAATGCCGGTATTAGCGGCGCGCACGGCCGGCGTCCGGTTTTCAATGCAACGGAAAACGCAATGCGCCATATGCTGGCGCGCGCCCGCCAGCGGATCGAACCAGGCGTCGTTAGTCTGGTTCACCAGCAAGCGGCCGCCCCGGCGCACGGAAGCGCGCGCCAGTGCCGGCATGATATCCTCGAAACAGATCAAGGGGGCCAGCGCCGCTCCGCCCGCCAGGCGGAAGACCGTCGCTTCCGCGCCCGGGGTAAAACTGTCGGTCACCGGCGTAAAGCGCCGCAGCCACGCCATCCAGCGTTCCAGGGGGACATATTCGCCGAACATCACCAGGCGGCGCTTGGCATAAAATTTTTCCAGGTTGCCCGGCGCGGTCAGCAGGAAAGAAGAATTATAATACTGCACCCCGCCGTCGCGTTCGGCCCAGTCCATCGAACCGGCGACAATCGGCACGCCGTTGGTCAGGAGGCGCGACAACATATCCGCCGCCAGGACGCTGCCGCGGAAAAAATCGGGCATGACGGTTTCCGGCCAGACCACCAGGTCCGGTGCGGCCTGCCGCAGCAGGTCCGCGGTGGCCTGCTCCAGTTTCCGGTAGATTGCTTCCGTCCAGCTTTCATCCCACTTCAACTGCTGCGGGATATTCAACTGCACCAGGGCGATCCGCGGCGCCGGACCCTGTGCGGACGCCGGCCCGCGGTAAGGCGCCGCCGCCGCGTATGATCCGGCCAGCAGGCCGGCCAGCAGGCCGGCCGCCAGCGCCGGCAGCCACCAGCGCCGCCGCGGCGGCGGATGGGCCAGGCACAATGCGAGCAAGGCGGCGGCGCCGGCCATGATGAACGACACAGCATACACACCGCCCCAGGCGGCCGCCTGCAGCAAACCCGGGCGGGCATATTGGCTGACCGCCAGGAGGTTCCAGGGAAAACCCGTGAACAGGCGGGCGCGCAAAAACTCCAGGGCAACCCAAAGCGCCGCCAGCCCCAGGGCCGGCAGAATATACCCGGGCGCGGTATCCGGCCGCCGCCAATGCCGCAACAGGAAGGCCGCCGCGGCGGCGAAAGCGGCCAGGTAGGCGGCGCAATACAGGCTGACCGCCGCCCAGCCGGCCCAGGACACGCGCGTCAGCCAGAATAGGGAAAGCAGCCAGGCGACCGCGCCAGCCAGCAAGCCCTGGCGCGCCGCGGCGGCGGGCGGCAGATGGATACAGAGCGCCAGCAACGGAAGCAACGCCGTCCAACCAGCCCAATCCCAGCCCAACGGCGGGAAGGCGGCGAACAGCAGAAACCCGGTCAGGGCGCTGCCGAGGCATGGGCGCCGGAGTGCGCTCCCGCCGCGCCACTCCGGGAGGTATGGCTTTGCAGGAAAGTGCATGGGATGAATGCATCCGCGGCGCGGCAGCAGCACTGCCGGCAACGGCGATCACGCGCCGCAACATTTTTTGTATTTCTTACCGCTGCCGCACGGACAGGGATCGTTGCGCCCCACCTTGGGCTCGGCGCGCTGCACCGGGACCGGCGCTGGGCGCGCCGGGCGCCGGCCCGGCGCGCCTCCGCCGCCGGCGCGCGGCGCGTCGCCGTCAGCCAGGCCGGGCAGCGACTGGTGCACCGCCTGCGCGCGCGGCAGGGTGGCCAGCAGGCGTTCGTAGGCTGGCAGCGAGGTAGTCGAACGGAACATGCGCATGACTACTTCGTTCTTGATCGAATCCATGAGGGTGGAAAACATGTTGAACGCTTCGCGCTTGTATTCCACCAGCGGATCGCTCTGGCCGTAGGCGCGCAATCCCACGCCCTGGCGCAGGTTGTCCATGCTGCGCAGGTATTCCTGCCAAAGCGTATCGATGGAGTGCAGCAGGATAAACCGCTCCATCATCGGCAGGGCCTGGGGATCCTCCACTTCCGCTTTCAGCTCATACGCCCGGCGCACGCGTTCGTAAACCGTTCGGGCGGCCTGTTCGGCGTTCGCGGCGCCGGCCAGTTCCTCCGGACACAGACCGAGCGGAAAGGCGCCGTTGGCCCACTCCGCGAAACTGGCGGCGCGCTCGGGGTCCACCTTGTCGTCATCAAAGACTGCCGCGGCATGCGCTTCGATTACGTCGGCCACCAGGTCGTAAAGATGCTCGCGCACTTCGCCCGAGCGCACGATCTCGCCCCGGAAGCTGTAAATCACTTCGCGCTGCTTGTTCATGACGTCGTCGTATTCCAGGGTGCGCTTGCGGATGGAATAATTATGCTGCTCGACGCGTTTCTGGGCGGTTTCGATCGAACGGTTGAGCCAGGGATGCTGTAATTCCTGGCCCTCCTCCAACCCCAGCCGGCTCATGATATTGGCGATGCGGTCGGAGCCGAACAGGCGCATCAGGTCGTCTTCCAGGGAAACGTAAAACCGCGAGGAGCCGGGATCGCCCTGCCGCGCGCAACGGCCGCGCAACTGCCGGTCAATCCGCCGCGACTCGTGGCGCTCGGAGGCGATGACATGCAAGCCGCAAGGGCGCTCCCGCAGGACATCGCGCAGCCGCCGGTTTTCGTAATGCTCGTCCAGCGAAGACTGCGACAAGACCAGTTCGCGCGGCAGGTACACCACTCCTTCGCCCAGCTTGATGTCCGTGCCGCGGCCGGCCATGTTGGTGGCGATGGTGACGGCGCCGGGCTGGCCGGCGCGCATGACGATTTCCGCCTCGCGCTCGTGGTTCTTGGCGTTGAGCACATTGTGCGGGATGTTTTCGCGTTTCAGCATCCGGCTGATCAACTCGGATGTTTCCACGGAGATGGTGCCGACCAGCACCGGCTGGCCGCGGACGTGGCATTCATTGATTTCATCGATCACGGCCTTGAATTTTTCCCGGCGGGTGCGGTACACCACGTCGTTGAAATCAATGCGGCGCACCGGGCGGTTGGTGGGAATAACCATCACGTCAAGCTTGTAGATGTCCCGGAACTCGTTGGCCTCGGTTTCGGCCGTCCCGGTCATGCCGGACAGCTTGCCGTACATGCGGAAATAATTCTGAATTGTGATGGTCGCCAGGGTCTGGGTTTCGCGCTCGATTTTGACGCCTTCCTTGGCTTCCACCGCCTGGTGCAAACCGTCGCTCCAGCGGCGGCCCGGCAGAATCCGCCCGGTATATTCGTCCACGATCAGCACCTGGTTTTCCTGCACCACGTAGTTGACATCGCGTTCGTAGAGGCAGAAGGCCCGGATCAACTGGTCCACGCAGTGGATGCGTTCGCTTTTTTCCGCAAACGCCGCCTGGGCGCGCTGGCGCCGTTCCATTTTCTCCTGGGGCGACAAGCCGGTCTGGCCGTCAATTTCCGACATCTGCCCGATCAGGTCGGGAAAGACGTAAGCGTCCGGGTCGGACGGATTCAGGGTGTTGCAGCCTTTTTCTGTCAGGGTGGCGTCATGGCCGCGCTCGTCAATGGTAAAATAAAGCTCCTCGCGCAGGGCGCGCGCCTGGTCCTTGCGCACTTCGGTCAGCATGGCGTTTTCGATCTGTTCCACCATCCGCCGCGTGTCGGCCTCCTCCAGCATGTGCAGCAGTTGCTTGTTCTTCGGCATGCCGTGCCGCACCTGGTAAAGGCGCAGCTTGGCCTGTTCGGTATCGCCGCGCTCGATGGCGGCGCGGGCTTCCTGCATGAACTGGTTGCATAACTCGCGCTGGCGGCGCACCAGCCGATCCACGCCGGGGGTCAATTCTGTGAACTGGTGATTATCCACGGGCGCCGGGCCGGAAATGATCAGCGGGGTCCGCGCTTCGTCGATCAGGATGCTGTCGATTTCATCCACGATGGCGTAAAAATGGCCGCGCTGCACCACGTCTTCCGCGGTATGCGCCATACCGTTGTCGCGCAGGTAATCGAAGCCGAACTCGCTGTTGGTGCCGTAGGTGATATCGCAGGCATACTGGGCGCGCCGCTCGGCCTGGTTCATCTGGTTCTGGATGCAGCCGACGGTCAGCCCGAGGTAGCGAAAGACCAACCCCATCCATTGCGAGTCGCGGCGCGCCAGGTAATCGTTCACCGTCACCAGGTGGACGTTCTTGTCTGTGAGGGCGTTGAGATACAAGGGCATCGTGGCCACGAGGGTCTTGCCCTCGCCAGTGGCCATCTCGGCGATTTTGCCATGGTGGAGGGCGATCCCGCCGATCAACTGGACATCGAAAGGCACCATGTCCCAGGTCATCTGGTGCCCGCACACTTCCGCCACCGTGCCCTGCAGCCGGCGGCAGGCGTTCTTGACGACGGCAAAGGCCTCGCAGAGCAAATCGTCCAGGGCCGCCCCGCGCGCCAGGCGGTCCTTGAATTCCGCCGTCTTGCCGCGCAGGTTTTCCTCGCTGAGCGATTGGTATTCAACCTCCAGGGCATTGATCCGCTCGACCAACGGGCGCAGTTTTTTCACATCCCGATGATGTTTGGTGCCAATTATTTTGTTGATAATCCAACGCATATCCGGTTACTGTATCAAAGCCTTGTGTTTTTGTCAAAATTTGTTCCCGCACCCGGAGGACATTATGCCGCCCAACGCCGTTTTGCCTGATGGGCCCCAACTGATCGTCGCCCTGGATTTGCCGGCCGCCGGCCCTCTGCCGGATTTATTGCGCCGGCTGCCGGCGGCGGTCGCCTATTTCAAAATCGGCCTGGAATTATTCATCGCCGACGGCCCGGCGGCGCTGGCCGCGCTCCGCGCGGCGCGCAAGAATGTGTTCCTGGATTTGAAACTGCACGATATTCCCAATACCGTCCGGCGCGCCGTGAACGCGGCCGCCCGCCATGAGATCGCCATGCTGACGCTGCACGCCGGCGGCGGCCGGGCCATGCTGGCGGCGGCGGCGGAAGCGGCCCGGGCATGCGGGCCGCGCGCGCCGCTGCTGCTGGGCGTCACTACGCTCACCAGCCTGAACGCCGCCGACCTGGCGGAAATCGGCATCGCCCGCAATCTCGAGGCGCAGGCGCTGGCGCTGGGCGCGCTGGCCGCTGACGCCGGCGTGGGCGGACTTGTGGCTTCGGTCCATGAAACCGCCATGCTTCGGCGGCGGTTCGGCGGCGCGCTGCGCATTGTCACGCCGGGTATCCGGCCCGCCGGCGCGGCGGCCCAGGACCAGCAGCGCATCGCCACGCCGGCGGCAGCCGTGGATGCCGGGGCGGATTTCCTGGTCGTGGGCCGTCCGATCCTGGAAGCGCCCGATCCAGGCGCCGCGGCCGAGACCATCCTGGCCGAAATTCAGGCCGCCAGCCGCGGCGGCGCGGCCTGAGGAAAACCCGCACGACTGCGTCATTCGCGGCGGCTCGCCCGTAGGTCTACCCACGACAAATGCTTATGAAACGGTAGGGCGAGGTCTCCGTACCGAGCCGTCTGTTCTGAGAATGACGCAGCCGTGGGAAAACCCGGAGACCGGCCCGTATTTTGCTTGCCTTTGCGGAAAATATTCATTATGGGAGAAGACATCACAACCAAGTTCGGCATGGCGCAACTATGAAAAAAACATGTTTGGTTACCGGCTCTTCGGGATTGATCGGCTCGGAAGTCTGCGCATTTTTCCACGGCCGGGATTATGCGGTCCACGGCATTGACAACAACCAGCGCGCCGTTTTCTTCGGTCCCCAGGGCGACACGCGCTGGAACCAGCGGCGGCTCGCGCAGACGCTCGCCAACTTCCGCCACCATGAACTGGATATGCGCGACCGGCCGGGCATCCTGGCCCTGCTGCGCGAATTACGGCCCCAGGCGATCATCCACACCGCCGCCCAGCCGTCGCACGACCGCGCCGCCGCCATCCCGTTCGACGACTTCGACACCAACGCCGTCGGCACGCTGAACCTGCTGGAAGCCGCGCGCCAGGCTTGTCCGGAAGCGCCCTTCATCCACATGTCCACCAACAAGGTGTACGGCGACCGCCCCAACACCATCCCCCTGAAGGAATTGCCCACCCGCTGGGAATATGCCGATCCCGCCTACGCGCATGGCATTGACGAAAACTTCCCGATTGACCAGTCGAAACACTCCCTGTTCGGCGCGTCCAAAGTCGCCGCCGACGTGCTGGTGCAGGAATACGGACGCTATTTCAACATGCCCACCTGCTGCCTGCGCGGCGGATGTCTGACCGGTCCGAACCACACCGGCGTGGAACTGCACGGCTTGCTGAGTTACCTGGTGAAATGCAATCTCGAAAACCGCGAATACCGGGTTTACGGCTACAAGGGCAAGCAGGTGCGGGACAACATCCACTCGGCCGACGTGGCGGCCTTCATGTTCGCCTTCGCGCAAAAGCCCCGTTGCGGCGAAGTTTACAACCTGGGCGGCGGCCGCGAAAATTCCTGCTCCATCCTGGAAGCGTTCGAACTGGCCGCCGCCGCCACCGGATGCCCTTCCCGTCATGTTTACGTGGATACGAACCGGATCGGCGATCATATCTGCTACTACAGCGACCTGCGCAAAATGCGGCGGCATTACCCGGACTGGTCGGTTGCCATTCCCCTGCCCCGCATCATCGATGAAATTGTCGCCGCCTGGCGGCAACGCCTGGCCTCGCCATGAAAATAATGATTACCGGCATTTGCGGTTTTGTCGGCAGTTCGCTGGCGCGCATCCTGCCGGAATTACTGCCCGGCCTGACGGTGACCGGCGTCGACAACCTGCTACGGCCCGGCGCCCATCTCAACCGGAACGCACTGGCGGGCCGCGGTGTATCCTGCTTTTACGGCGACATCCGCGATCCAGCCGACCTGGAAAACCTGCCGCCGGCCGATTGGATCATTGACGCCGCCGCCTGCCCCAGCGTAATGGCGGGCGTGGATGGCCGCCTGGGCAGCCGGCAATTGCTGGGGCATAACCTGGCGAGCACCGTCAACCTCCTGGAGCTGTGCCGGCGCTGGAATTGCGGATTGGCAATCCTGAGCACCAGCCGCGTTTATTCCATTGCTGCTCTGACGCAACTGCCTTTGGAGACGCGGGCAACCCGCTTCGCGCTCGCCGCGGCCTCGGCCCGGCCCGCCGGCTTCAGTGAAGCCGGCCTGACTGAACAATTTTCCACATCCCCGCCCATCTCGCTCTACGGCGCCTCCAAACTGGCATCGGAAATCCTGGCCCTGGAATACGGTGCGGCGTTCCGGTTCCCGGTGATCGTCAATCGTTGCGGAGTGCTGGCCGGCGCCGGGCAATTCGGCCGGGCCGACCAGGGCATCTTCGCCTACTGGATTCACGCTTCCCGCGAGGGCCGCCCGCTCCAATTCATCGGATTCGACGGCGCCGGCCGCCAAGTGCGGGATTGCCTGCATCCCCGCGACCTGGCCGCGCTGCTGGCCCGGCAAATGCAGCGTCCGCCGCAAGCGCCAGCCCCGTTCAACGTCAGCGGAGGCATGGCGAACAGCGCCTCCCTGGCCGAATTGGATACCTGGTGCCAAGGCCGCTTCGGCCGGCACACGGTGGCGGCCCAGCCGGCCAACCGGCCCTTCGATGTCCCCTGGCTGGTGCTGGACAGCGCCGCCGCCCGCCGGGAATGGGACTGGCAACCGGCCATCCGCCTGGAGGCCGTCTATACGGAAATCGCGGACTTCGCCGACCGCCATCCGGATTGGCTGGCGCAAACCTGAATCAATCTTCAAACCGTGAACCATCCAACCGCGAACCCGGGTAGCCTCGCCATGCAAATCATTTACGCGCGCTATAACCGGCACCGGCGCCCCGCCTTCCAGACTGCCACGCTCATCGTCCGGGAAGGCGGCCGGCAATATGTCGTCAAGCAGGCGCTGACGCCGGAAGCTCGCGCCCACCTGGCGCAGCTGCGCCAGACCCAACAATTGCTGGCACAATGCCGCGCCGCGCCGGAAGCGGCCTTCCCCGCGCTGCTGGAAGACCGCTGCACGCCCGACGCCCTGGCTTTTGAATACATTGACGGGGTCAGCCTGGACCGGATTCTCTGGCAGGCATGGCGCGCCGGGGATAAGCCGGCCTTCCGGGAAGCGCTCGACGGCTACCGCCAACTGTTAGCCGGGGCTTTCGGCGCGCAACCGCGGCCGGTGATCACGCCGGAACTCCGCGCGATTTTCGGGGATAACCTGGCCGCCCGTCTGGGCGCGCGCGGCCCATGCAGCGGCCTGGCCTTCATTGATCCGGTATTCGAAAACGTGCTCTGCCGCGGAACCGGACGGGTGTTCATCGACAACGAATGGGTGCTGCCCGGCGCCCTGCCCGTGGATTTCGCCCTGCACCGCGCCTTGTATTATTTATTCAAGGTGAAATACGCGCAACACCGCATCGAAGACTTTGTCAGCCTGGAGGAAATCCTGGCGCATTTCAAGATGACGGAAGCCGATGCGGCTGTATATCGCGCGCTGGATGAGCGTTTCCAGGCTTATGTCTTCGGGGACGATCGCAGCTCCGCTTACCTCGACCGTTACGCGCGTTACGCGCATGTTTCGATTGCATCGCTCGAACAGACCATATCCCACCAGCGCCAGGTCATCCGCGATTTGAACGGGCAGCTTGCCGCCATAATCAACACCCCGGGGTGGCGCATGCTGGAAAAACTGCGGCGCGCGGCGGACCGGCTGGCGCCGGCGGGTAGCCGGCGGGCCGGGTTGGGAAAAGCGTTTTGGCGCAGGCTATGGCAGCCGCGCCGGCCGGCCGGACCGCCGGCTTGATGCCTGGTCGCCGGCGTCACTCGCCGGCGCCGCCGGCCTCGCGCATCTTGGCGTAATACGGATAGGCGGCGCGCGGCAGACCGGGCGCCACATGTTTCCACCGCTTGTACATCCAAAGCCATTGGTCGGGATGCCGGCGGATTTCCGCCTCGAACAGGGCGGCGATGCGCTGGGTCGTCGCGCGCCGCACCGCCTCCACGTCTTCGCCCGGCGCCCGCCACACGCACCAGAACGGCAGGGTGTAAAGATTATAATAACCGCCCGGTGCCACCTTGCAGAAAACCATGGTGATGGATGTTCCCGTGCGTTCGGCCAGGACGGCGGCGGCGTTGGACATGGGAATCGGCAAGCCGAAGAAATCCACGAAAATCCCGCCATCCTCCTGCTTCACGTTCTGGTCCAGGAGGAGGGCCACATTGCCGCCCGCGCGCAAGGTGCGCAGCAACTGCCGCACGGCGCCCTGCTTGGGAATGATCCGCACGCCGCCAGCCGCCCGGAACCTGAGAAAGGAGTCATCCACGGCCGGGTTGGCCAGCGGCGCGGCCACCGCCGTCACCGGCACGCCATCCATCGCCAGGGCCTGTGCCAGCAATTCCCAATTGCCGAAATGCGCCGTGACGCCGATGGTGGGAAAACGGCGCAACCCTTCGCGCAGCCAAGGATCCACCCGGACATATTTCCGCAAACGCGCGGCGGTATCGCGTGAAAACCAGAAAAAATCCAGGAACACCAGGGCGAAATTGCGGAAGGATGCCTGCGCCAGGCGCCGGCATTCGGCCGGCGGCAAAGCGCCCTGGAACGCCAGGGCCAGGTTGGTTAAGGCCAGGCGCCGCAATCCCGGCGCGAGCCAGTAGGCCAGCCAGCCGCCGATTGCCGCCAGTCCGCGCACCGCGACGCGCGGCAAACGCGGCGCCACGGCCATGCCCAGCTTGACCAGGATGATTTCCAACCGGAATCGCAGTTTACGGAGCAAGGGGTGCATGGCATCCAGATCGCTGAAAGCGGGCACGGGGGCAAGGCCAACCAGCGGGCATGCCGGATGAGCCGGGCGGGACTCGAACCCGCGACCACAGCATTAAAAGTGCCGTGCTCTACCAACTGAGCTACCGGCCCATGTCCATTCAAAAGAATAAACACTATTGAAAAACACCGGCTTTGTCAAACGCAAAAAACTTGACATGTTCCGGATATCCGGTATGTTAAGCAAACATGCGGCACGGCATTCGTTTGCGTGAATGCAGCGCCCGGCGGTTTTTGAATGCATCCCTGCCGCCGGCATGCCGCGCACCCGTTGAGGTTCAGCGGTAAACACGCCCGGGCTTGAGTATGCACGTCCGGATAACGCTTGCAGGCATTCACGGTTTTCCGCCGCGGATCAGGCTGAATCAGTCCCCGGCCGGACCGGCAACCGCAATTGAAACGCAAATCGAAATAGGAGGTATACGCCATGCCCGGCAAACGCACCCACAGAATCATGATGATTTCCACCCACGGTTATGTCGCCGCCAACGCCGGTTTCGGCAAGCCTGACACCGGCGGACAGGTGGTTTTCGTGCTGGAACTGAGCAAAAGTCTGAGTCGCCTCGGATACCAGGTGGACATTTTTACCCGCCGCTTTGAAGACCAGCCGGCGGAGGAAAAAGTCGCCGAACGCGTCCGGATCATCCGCATTCCTTGCGGCGGCAACGATTTTATTCCCAAGGAATACTTATGCGAAGCCATTCCGGAATGGACGTTGAACACGGAAAATTTCATCAAGAAACATCATTTGCGTTATCAATTCATCAACAGCCACTACTGGGACGCCGGCTTGGCCGGCCAGGCCCTGGCTAACAAAATGGCCTTGCCGCACATTCATACACCGCACTCGCTGGGGGCCTGGAAACGCGATAACATGTCCGGCACGCCCGCCGAACTGGAAAATTTATACAATTTCAAACAGCGCATCCGCGAGGAAAAGATTATTTATGACGAGTGCGATATTGTCGTGGCCACTACTCCCAGCCAGCGCAAGATTCTGACCGCCTGTTACGATTTGGCGCCGGAAAAAATCCATATCATCCCCCCCGGCTACGATGACACCCGCTTCTTCCCGGTTTCCACCGCCCAACGCGCCGCGATCAAGCGGGAAAACCACCTGGAAGGACGCATCGTGATGGCCATCGGACGCATCGCCGCCAACAAGGGCTATGACCTGCTGATCCGCGCCATGCGCCATGTAATTCAGCGTTTGCCGGACACCCGCTTGATCCTGGCGATCGGCTCGCATACGCCGACGGCCGATGAAATGCCGCTGCTGGATGAACTCAAACAACTGGCGCAGGAACTGCACATTGCCGACCAAGTGGTGTTTTCGCACAAATGGATTCCCGACGAGGAATTGCCGGATTATTACCGCGCCGCCGATGTATTTGCCCTCAGCAGCCGCTACGAGCCGGTCGGCATGACGGCCATCGAAGCCATGGCCTGCGGCACGCCGACGGTTATTACCACCGAAGGCGGCCTGCGGGAACTGATCACCTGGGGGTTGGAGAGCGTGTATGCGCCGCCGGAAGATGACGCGGCCTTCGGCCTGGCCATTGCTGCGATTTTGCGCGAGCCGCGGATTGCCGCGCAATTATCGCGTTATGGCTCCTACAAAGCCCGCGCGGCTTTCACCTGGATGGGCATTGCCCAAAAAACCCTGAACATCCTGCAAACCCGTCCGGAACGCATCCGGCCGGAATTGGCGCCCCCGGCCAGTGTTTGAACGGCGCGCCGCAAATCCAGAGCCGGCGCGCGGGGGCGCGCCGGCCGCCGGCCATCAGGCGGTTGTTTCCGGCGGCATAACGCCGAAATGAATCAATCCTTCGATGATGCCCGCAGCGTAGTAACCGCTCAAGCCAAAGGCGCCGCGGGCGCAATACAGCCGATCCCCGCGCCCTTGCTGCGCCAGCGTCCGCCGGAGAGTTTTGCGCACATCATCCCGCGCATTGCGGACCAGGATTGACCGGCAACCGCTGGCCAGCGGCGCAAGATCATTGCCCGAATCGCCCGCATAAACCACATCTGCCAACGCCAGACCATAAATGCGCCGCACATATTCCAGCCCGGCGAGTTTGCCGGCGGCGCGCGGCAGAATATCCAGCAATCCCAGGCGCCGGGGTTCATCCACGCTGTAAATCGCGCGCGCTGCCGGGCAAATCACCGACAAGCGGGCGCGCACGGCCTCCACCCGCGCATCCGACGGCTGTGGTTGTTCGAGGAAATAACTTATTTTAAACGGATTCTGATATGCCGCCGGCTGCGGACGCAGGCGGGCGCACTTCCGCAACTCGCGGTCAAGCCGCGCCCGATTCCATCCGGGAGCGCCGGCCCGCACCAGTTCCACCCAAGCGGCCTCGGGCCGGAACTGCCGGTTCGATACACGGTAAATACGTGTGCCGACCTCGCAAACGGCATACGCCGGAAAAGGCGCGGCATATTCCCGAATGCCTGCCGCTGTTTCGCGTGCATGGCGCCCGGTAACATAAACCAGGATAATGTCAGGGCGCGCTTCCAGGAACCGCCGCAGCCGCGGCAGCGATCCGTCGTCCGGCTGCAATCCGTTGGGAAACAGCGTCCGATCCAAATCCGTCGCCAAAATCAACATTTTCGCCTCCCGCACTCCCCGCCCGTTGCCGCGGACGATGCCGGCCGGACCTGGCCTGCGCCCGGTGCTTGAGCGGCCCGGGGCCTGGCAGATCAAGCCATACCCAATCCCGTCCAAACCTCAACGTTTGATTCCCGCCGCTGCCATGCTCAACACCAGGTACCGCTGGCTGAAAGCGAAAATCAACACCATGGGAATCGTAGCCATGACGCTGTACGCCATGATTTCGCCCCATTGGATGGGCGGCAGGGTGTAATAATGGCCCAACCCCAGTTGAATGGTTTGAAAGTCCGTGCGGTTGGTCATGATCAGGGGCCAGAGATATTCCGACCAATGAGCAATGAAATCCAGCACCGCGCAAGCCGCCAGCGCCGGCTTGGCCAGCGGCAGAGCCACGCGGAAAAAAATGCGGAACCAACTGGCGCCTTCCATGCGCGCCGCTTCCTCCAATTCCGCGGGCAACCCCAGGAAATACTGGCGCATCAAAAAAATATTAAAAGCCTTGGCCAGATAAGGCAGGAACAGGCCCGGCAAAGTATTCATCAACCCGCCGTGCACGCCGAGCATCAAAAACAGCGGCACTGCCAGGGCTTCGAAAGGAATGATGATCAACGCCGCTACCAGGCCGAACAGCATCCCGCCCGCCGGCACGCGCAGCCGCGCGAAGGCGTAGGCGCAGGCAGCGTTGATAAACAGGCCCGCGCCCACGATGACACCGCTGAAAACCAGCGACACGCCGACCGTGCGGACAAAAGCCACGCGCCGGAAAACGTTGGCGTAATTTTCCAGCCGCACCGGCCAGGGCAGAAACTGCCGCCAGGAGGTGATTTCACGCAAGACTTCGGCATGCGGCAGGAAAGAGGAGCGCAGCATCCATAATAAAGGAAACAGGAACACCGCGCCCGCGGCCAGGGCGGCCCCCGCCAGCGCCCATTGTTTGATCATCGCGCGGCCCTTCATGCCCGTTCCTCCCGCGGCAACAGGCGCCGCTGCAACAAACTGATTGCCAGCACTACCGCGAAAAAAACAACCGAAATCGCCGCGGCTTTGCCATAACGCAAATTAGTAAACGCTTCGTCGTAAAGCATCAGAATCAGGGTGCGGGTGGCGCCGCGCGGTCCGCCGCGGGTAATCAAATGCGGCTGGACAAACAGTTTGAAAGCAAAGACGGTGGTGACATATACCACAAAAATCATGGTGTTTTTCAGCAAAGGCAGGGTAATCCGGCGGAAACACTGCCAATGCCCCGCGTTTTCCAGGCGGGCGGCCTCGTACAACGCCGGCGGGATCGCCTGCATTCCCGCCAGAAAAATCATCATTTGAAAGCCCACGCCCTGCCAGACCGACATGGCGGCCAGGCAAAGCATGGCCTGCCGCGGACTGTCCAGGAAGGGCTGGGGCGGCAATCCCAGTTTTTGCAGCAGCGTGTTGAAAGCGCCCGCGCCGGGATTGAGCAAGAGCGACCACACCACCGCCAACACCGCCATGGACGTGACGACGGGCAGAAAAAAAGACACCCGCAGCATGCGCCGCCACACCCCCGACCCGTTCACTAACACCGCCATAAAAAGCGCCAATCCCACCTGCAGCGGGGTCACCAGGATGACGAAATACAACGTGTTCAACATAGCGCGCCAGAAATCGCCGTCCTGAAACAACTCGAGGTAATTGGCTGCGCCGACAAATTTTATATTATCCGGCTGCAACAGCGTCTGCACGGATTGGTTGGTAAAACTGCCGGCCAGCGCCAGCAGAAACGGCGCCACCACGAAAACTGCCAGCAGCGTCAAGGCCGGCAATGACAGCCAAAGGCCGGCATGGCGGTCCAGCCAGCCGCCGAATCGCTGCCGCATTGTAGATGGCTGGTCTTGAGGCATCCTGCTTCTCCGCCGCTCACGGCAATGCGGCTAAAACAGCGTCAATCCGCCGGGCCGCGGCGTCCAGCGCGGGTTGCACGTCCGCGCCGCGGGCGATGTCATTCAGCGCGCGCGACAATTCCATGGATAAAGTGCCGTAGGCCGGGGTGACCGGCCGCGCCCGGGCCGTCTGCTGCAATTGGGCGACGAACAAGCCGCGCGTAGCCTGGTAATCCGGCATCTCCGGCAAGGCTGCCAGCCGCGCCGGTATGCCGCCGTTGGCCCGGCAGAGCAATGGTATGCCCGCGCGCGCATCCAGTAACGCCTGTAAAACCACAGATGCCGCTGCCGGATCGCGGCAGGCGGAGGTAATGCCCCAGCACCAGGACCCGCTCGGCGATACCGACCGGCGCAAGCCGGGATACGGGCTCATGCCGAAATCAATCCCGGCAGCGCGGTAGATCGGCCAGCGGTTGAACACACCCCAGGCCATGGCGGCTTCGCCGCGCGCGAATTTTCCCGGCGCGGCGTTGGCATCGGCCAGGCCGCGCAGGAATAACTGCTGCCAGGCTTGTATGGCCGCCACAGCCGCCGGGCCGTTGACGAATCCCGAGGCGCGCCGGCCATCCTGGGAAAGCACCCGGCCGTCATTCGCCCAAATCAGCGGCATGAAGGCATAAGACAGCCATTCCCCGCCCCAGGTCAAGAAAGTTTCCAGCGGCAAAACATCCGGGAAACGCCGGTTAATTTCTTCCAAGGCCGCCGTGAACTCCTCCCACGTCCAGGCAGCCGCGGGCGCGGCCGGCGGCCGGATGCCGCAAGCTTCCAGGCGGGCGCGGTCGTAAAACAACAAGACCGTGGACTCGAACGCGCCCAGCGTGAAAAGTTCCTCGCGGTAAGAGCCCTGGGCGATGACTGTCGGCAGAAAATCCTGAAGATAGCCCTCCGGCACCAAATCGCCCAGCGGGCGCAGCACTCCCAACGCGGCAAAATGCGCTGTATAAGGCCCGTCCACCTCCAACAGATCGGGCAATTCGCGGGCGATGGCGGCGGCATTGACGCGGTCGCCGTAGCCTTGCTCCTGCTTGAAGGATAACTGCGCGCGGATATTGGTCTGGCGCCGGTTAAAGGCCTCCACCAATGCCTGCAAGGCCTGTTTTTCCGCCGGCTGGCCTTCGTGGGCCCAAAGCGTGACGGACTTGCGTTCACCGTCTTGATCCGGCGCCCGCGATCCGCAACCCGTGCCAAACATGCATGCCAGTAAAATTAAAACCGCCCATCGCATGGACTGCTCCTTTCTATATGCCTGCGCCAATTTCAAAACTAACATTTTGAAAGAATTCGGATTTATCTTAACCACATAAAACCCCGTCACGGATTCAGGATATATACTCCGCGCGGATGCGCCGTCCGTCTTCGCCGAAAAAGTGCAGAGCCTGGCGGGTGCAGTGAAAATCCATGACGGCGCCCGGCGCCGGCTGTTGCTCCGCCGTCAGGCGGGCTGCCAGCCTTTGATTCTGCCAGCGGAAATGGACATGCGCATCCGCGCCCGTCATTTCCACCAATTCCACCGTGCCGCGCAACGCAAAAGCATCCGGACCAGGCCCGCCGCCGGCGCATATCTTTTCCGGGCGCACACCAACGGCCGCCGGCATCTCCGGCAGGTCGCGCGGCAAATCCGGAAAGTTGATCCGCAGGGGCGCCGGCGGGGACGCGCCCCAGGCAAACTGGAACGCGCCGCCGGCGCCGGAAAGCCGGCCGCGGATGATGTTCATCGGCGGCGCGCCGAAAAAAGCGGCAACGAACAGGTTGGCCGGCGCATTATAAATCTCATCCGCCCGGGCGATTTGCTGGATCGCGCCATCCTTGATGACGCAGATGCGGTCGCCCAGGGTCATCGCCTCGATCTGGTCGTGCGTCACGTACAGGGTAGTGGCCGGAAACCGGGCGTGGAGGCGCAGTAACTCGGCGCGCATGTCGCCGCGCAGACGCGCATCCAGGTTTGAGAGCGGTTCGTCGAACAGGAAGACGTCCGGCCGGCGCACCAGGGCCCGGCCAAGCGCAACGCGCTGGCACTGCCCGCCGGAAAGCTGGGCCGGACGCTTCTCCAAAAACGCCTCCAGTTCCAGGATGCGCGCCGCTTCCGCGACGCGCCGGCGGATTTCATCCCGCGGCACGCGCCTGATCCGCATGCCGAAAGCGATATTTTCAAAAACCGTCAAATGCGGCAGGAGCGCATAACTTTGGAAAACCATGGCGGCGTTCCGCCGGCCGGGCGGCAAACGGTTCACCAGACGGCCGCCGATGCGGATTTTTCCGGACGAAACCTGTTCCAAGCCGGCCACGATGCGCAGCAGAGTTGATTTGCCGCAACCCGATGGGCCCACCACCACGAAAAATTCGCCATCGGCAATGTGCAGCGAGACATCCCGCAAAACCGTTTGCTTGCCGAAGCGCTTCCATAGACTGTCAATCCGGATATCCGCCATTATACCAACACCTGCCGCGATTCACACATCAGTTGCAGCCCCATCCATCGCCGGGCATGATTTGTTTACCTGATTTTTGCACCGCGTAAGTTTGGCACGGGGCAAGGCGGCAAGGGTGATGGTGTATTCTTATACATGGAACCCTTGCCAACGCTGCACCGCGCCAAAATCGCGCGGCTGGCTGCCCGAGAATATTGGCGTTTTCTGAAACTATACGCGTGTAACCACATGGGTGACGTTAAGTAACCGTGCAAATTTTAATTTACACGCTCTATAATTGCTTCAAATCAATTAAACGCCAATATTCGTGCAAAATTCAGGATTTAACATAACGTTTTAAAGGCAGCCTGTCCAGCAATTCCGGAAATTCCGGAAATTTGGGCAAAATAACGCAAAAAATCAACCGGCGCCGTTCAAAACCCGTAATTCGTCGCAAGCCCGGATAAAGGATGCCGCGGACCAGGCCTGAAAGGCCTTGCCCATCGGCCGGCCCGTGCGGCCGTGGGCCCATTCGTTGAATTCCCAATCCCGGCCTTTGCCCTGGCGGTTCAACTGGGCCAGGCGGACGAGTTCCCGGACCGCCACATCGTGCAAGCCCAGGCGGTGTATGAAACGCACCCACAAGCCGCCAATGAACGGCCAGATTCCCCCGTTATGATAATGATCCGGGAGGTTGAGAAGATTCACGGTATAATACGGTTTCCAGTCCGGCGCGCCGGCCTGCACCGCCGGATATATATTGGCCGCCGGATAAGGCTCATTCACACCCGCGCCCCACATGAATTTAAACGCCGTGCGCGCCCGCTCGGCGTCCAGCAAATGCAACAGAAACGCCAGGACATTTCCTAACACGTCGCAGCGCCAGTTAAAGGAAAACGGGGTGACTTCCGCGATCAGGTAGCGGGCATCCCCCAGTGAAAACTGCAAATCGGTGAACGCCTTCGGCTGGGCGGGATTGGGCGGACTGGTGGTCGGCCAGAAAGTCGCCAGAATCCGCTCACGGATATGCTGGGACCAGCGCAGGTAATCCGCCGCGCGCGGGTAATCGCCCATGAATTCCAGCAAGCGCCCATAGCAAACGTTAGCCCGGAACCAGAGCACTTCGTCGTACAATACGTTATAACTCCGGCCGAACAGGTCCGTCCAGTCGCCGGCCTCCGGGATTTCCAGCAAGCCGTCGTTGTTGCTGTCGTGGGCGCTCAACCAGTCCATGGCCCGCTGCAGGAGCGAAGCATGCTCGTAAAGCAGACGCCGGTCGCCCACCGCGCGGGCATAATTGTAAAAAGCGATAATCAGCCATAACCCGCCGTCAATGGCGCAAATCCCCCCCACCCCGGAATAATCCGGCTTGCCGTCGTCAATGCGGACATTGGCGGGAATCTGGCCGGTAGGGGTGATGTTGTTAATCAAAGTTAAAAGAGTCCGCCGCTGGCAGGCGCGGATTTCGGGATCCTGCAGGTGATTCGTCAGCACAACCGTCATGGCGCCGTCACGCGACCAGACGCTGCGGTAATTGACATCCGTCCCGGTCACTTCGTTTTCATCCAGGGCGCAGGCGGAAAAGCCCAGCGGGGTGATGTTTTTGCGCAAAGCCTCGATGGCGCGCCGGTAGCCTTCCGCCAGCAGCGCGCGATCCTCCGCGCTCAAGGCCGCGGCGGAAGCATCGCCCAGCATGCGGAATATGGGATCCGCCGCATCCGACCAGGCGGAATCCGACGAAGGCGGCGGCAACTCATCCAGCACGCCGTAGTGCTTCAGACCGTCCAGCACGCCTTCCGCCATGACCATGGTGGAAACATAACAAGGCAACGGCGCCAGGGCCGCCAATAATTCCGGCTGTGCGTTTTCCATCACCAGCCCATTGACGCCCGGCAGCAGAAACGCGCTGGCATCATCCCCCGAATCGCCGGCCACCAGAATTTCAGCAAGGGGAATATGCAAAAATTCGGCCAGCCAGGCCAGCGCCCGGCCCTTGTCGGTCTGCGCCGGCAACACGCGCACCAAGCCGGTTTCGGAACAGCTCAGGTTCACTGCCAGGCCGCTTTTTTCAAACTCACGGCGCAATTCTTCAACTGGATTTTCCGGCAAAGCGTAAAACTGCCAGGTGGGTTTGTAAGGATGCAAAAAATCCGGCTGGCTGCGCGCCAAGCCGGGAAAATCGCCAAGAATGCGTTCAACCTTGACCGGGCGCCAGGATGGACCGGCCAACGCGGCGTATTCCTCCAGGGTCCGCTCCTGCCGGGCATCGTAAATGGTTGATCCCAACCCGCTGATGATATAATCCGCCGGCGGCAAAATATCCCGCTTAACCATCCCTATGACGTCCGCCAGTTCGCGCCCGGTATTATATACCAGCAACGGATGGCGTTCCTCCGGGAGATTCCGCCAGGCAACCCGGAAGCGGCAAGTGGATTCCGGGTTACCGAGCAGCGTCCCATCCAAGTCCGAATTAAACAAAGAAATTTTACAGGCCATAACGAAGCGATTATGCCCGGCAATCCGGCATGATTCAAGTTCAGAATTCCTGATGGTAATTTACTTGCCAAGCGGGCGTATTCTGGCATATTAAACAGCCAGACGCTCCGGTAGCTCAGTTGGACAGAGCGGCGGATTCCTAATCCGCAGGTCGCGGGTTCGACCCCCGCCCGGGGTACCAGCAGCGACACCGGCTTGCTAATAATCCCGTCAAGGATTCAGGTTATAGTCAACACCAAACAGGAGTACAACCCGCATGAAGTCCAAACAGAAATTGAAATTTATCATCGTCGGGCTGGGCAACCGCGGCCGTGATTCATTCGCCCGGTCGCTGTTGGGATTTCCCAACCGCGGCCTGCCGGAGTTCCCGGAGCGCGCTGAAATCACGGCCTTCGTGGACATCAACACCGCCCGGGCCCGCGTGGCGAACGAGGTGCTGGGAACCAATTTCCCGGTCTTCGCCAACGTGGATGCCGCGATGGAAAAAGTCAACGCGGATTGGGCCGTGGTCACCACCGCCGACTGCACCCATGCCGATGTTTGCGAAGCGGCGCTGGACCATAATGTCAACGTCGTGGTGGACAAGCCGCTGGCGACGAGCGTCTGGGAATGCGAGCGCATCATCGCCTCCGCCCGGCGCAACAATTGCCAGGTGATCGTCGGGCACAACCTGCGCTACAACGAATATATGCTGGCCATGGCGAAACTGGTGCGCGGGGGCGCCATCGGACGGGTGCTCCATGTCGAGGCGGCGGAAATCCTGGATCTCGACCACGGCGGATCCTATTTCAACCGGTGGCATTCGGAATTCGCCAAGTCGGCCGGCCTGATGAATCACAAGTGCTGCCATCAACTCGATATCATCAACTGGGTGTTGAATGACGCGCCGGTGGGTGTCAGCGCCATCGGCGCACGGGATTACTACCTGCCCCGCCCGGATTTGCCGCCGCACGGCCCGCGCTGCAGCACCTGCGCCATCGGCCGGCAATGCCCGCATCATTGCAATATTGACAACGATTATCCTGGCGGACGCCCGGAAGACCGGCAGCGTCTGCGGCGCATGTATGTGGACGTGGAGCAGGACGACGGCTATATCCGCGATGCCTGCGTTTTCAGCGACCGCAACACCATCAACGACCATGAAACGCTCAACATCCGTTATGCCAGGGGCACGCTGGCGTCATTCAATCTGCTCACCTTCGCGCCCCGCGAGTACAATTACTTTTACTTTACTGGCACCAAGGGCCGCATGGAATACGGCGTCGCCTTCACCCCCAAGGCCGGCCAGCCGGGCCAGCAGGGCATGGCGGAAATGGGCTACTTTGAGGAAGTCGGCAAGCCGTTCATCCGCATCCTGAAACATGACCGCACAGTGGAAAACATTGCCGTGGACCGCAAGCATGCCGGGTTCGGCCATGGCGGCGCCGACGTGAAATTAATCGCCACGTTGCTGAACGTCCCGATTGAAAACGTTGATCCGATCCAGTTAGCCACGCCGGAGCAGGCGCGCAACGCCGTCGCGATCGCCGACATGGCCGCCCGTTCCATCGCCGCCGGCGGCCGCTACGTGGGCGTCGAAGAAACCGGCCGGGATTTCCCGCCCGCCCCGCCGGCGCGGCAGGAGTGATGGCAACATAAGTCTTCGGCATAGCTACAGCGCAGGCGGGCTGTGCCGCGCCGAAGCCGGGCAGGCGGGCGCTACTACCTCGGAGCGGCGATCCAGGCTTTTACCGGGGTAACAGGCGCTGCGGATCAACCAGCCGGCCGCCGCGGAACAGCACGCCTTCCGATGCCAGCAAAGCGCGCTTGCGGCACAGGGCGGCGCCGCCGCGGCAACCTTGGAACCCGCCCAGGAGCCCGCCGGCAGCGACAACCCTATGGCAAGGCACAGCGGGCGCGAATGGATTGCAGCGCAAGGCCTGCCCCACGGCGCGGGGCGACCGGCAACCAATGGCCGCCGCCAGGCCGCCATAAGTGATCACCCGCCCGGCAGGCACCTTTGACAACGCGGCATATACCAGGGCCTGGAAGTCGGTCACAATTGGTTCCGGCCGGGATTGACAAACAGACTTTTTCATCTATTATGCCGAATAACTGTTTACATCTCTTCAACACTGGAAATTATGGTACCAAACAAGGGCAATAGTGTCACGGTTGTTTTGGGCGTCATTGGCGCCGACTGCCACGTCATCGGAAATAAAATCCTGGAACACTCCTTTCGCGAAGCGGGTTTCCGCGTGGTTAACCTGGGCGTGATGGTTTCGCAGGAGGAATTCATCGCCGCAGCCATTGAGACCAATGCCAGCGCCATGATCGTTTCTTCGCTTTACGGACATGGCGAGTTAGACTGCCGGGGCTTCCGCGCCAAATGCATCGAAGCCGGGCTGGGCGGCATTCTGCTCTATGTCGGGGGCAACCTCGTAGTCGGGAAGAGCGATTTTAAAGAGGTGGAGCAGAAATTCCTGGGCATGGGGTTCAACCGGGTATTCCCGCCCGGCACCATTCCGGAAGACGGCATCGCCGCCTTGAAACAGGATTTAGCCAACGGGTAATCCAGACATGCCCAGATACCTACTGGCCGACATCGGCAGCACTTTCACCAAACTCTGCGCCGTGGATACGGATGCCCGCGCCATCATCGCCCTGGCATCCGCGCCAACAACGGTAGCCGATGACGTGAACCGGGGATTCGAAGCCGCGCGGCGCGAGTTGCATCCAGCCATCGGCGCCACGGCCGCTACCCTGGTCTGCAGCAGCGCCGCCGGCGGTTTGCGGATAGCGGCCGTCGGCTTGGTGCCCCAATTGACCATGGCCGCCGCCCGCCAGGCGGCGCTGGGAGCGGGCGGCAAGGTGATCCATGCCTGCGCCTACGAACTGACGGAATCCGACACGGACGACCTGCGCCGCCGGCAACCGGACATGATTTTGCTTTCCGGCGGCACGGATGGCGGAGACCGGGCACACATCCTGCACAATGCCCGGATACTGGAACAGCGCCTGCCGGATGTGCCGGTGATTGTCGCCGGCAATCGCGCAGCTTACGGCGAAATGCGTGAAATTTTCGGCGGGCGCACGGCGGCGCCAGCCGAGATTATCTTTACCGAAAACGTCCTGCCCGAAGTCAACCGGATGAATCTCGAGCCAGCGCGGCGCTGCATCCGCGATTTGTTTTTGCGCCGGATCGTGCATGCCCGCGGACTGGACCGCCTGCAAACTGCCGCTCGCATCCTGATGCCGACTCCGGAAGCCGTGATGCGCGCAATACGCCTGCTGGCGGAAGGCGTGTCAGCGGCGCAACCGGGCCTGGGCGAGTTGCTGGCGCTGGACATGGGCGGCGCCACCACGGACGTTTACTCCTGCGCCAGGGGAGCCCCGGAATCCCCCCAAACCGTGATCAAGGGGCTGCCGGAGCCGTACGTCAAGCGCACCGTGGAAGCCGACATCGGCCTGCGGCATACGATCGGGTTCCTGGCCGAGCAAATTGATCTGCCAGCCCTGGCCGCCGAGACCGGCCTGCCGGCCGCGGCCCTGCGGGATTGGATTGACAGCGTGCAGCGCCAGCCGGACCGTCTCCCGGCCGTCCCAGCGGAACTGACGGCGGACTCGGCGCTGGCCCGCGCCGGCTGCCGCATCGCCGCCATCCGGCATGCCGGCCGGCTGGAGGAAACATATACGCCAGCCGGGCGCGTATATCTCCAGGAAGGCAAGGATCTGGGCAGTGTGCCGGCCGTCATCGGCACGGGCGGCCCGCTGGTCAACAATCCTGCGCCAGGCATACTGTTGTCAGCGGCGCGCCGGGCGCCCGGGATGACCGCGCTGCTGCCGCGCGATCCGGCATATTACGTGGATCGGCTTTACATTTTATGGGCCATGGGTCTGCTGGCGGAGGTTGACGCCGGAGCGGCGCTGGCCATCATGCGGAACAACCTGGAACAGGTTAGTGCTTAAAGAATCACATATGAACATACAAAACCGCAAACTGAAGATGGACGATTTCATGCGCGAACGCGCCGCGGTGCTGGCGACCTGGCCGACCGGCGCCGAAGTGCAAAAGCTGGACGAAGGATTCGCATGGCAATCCGCCATCCCCGCCGGAAAACGTTTCAGCGCGGCGCTGGGTGCGGCCGCGGCCGAGCGCGCCACACTGGTCCAACCACGCGCCGGCGTCTGCCTGCTGAAAAACCATATCCAACTCCTGAAGCGGCTGCAGGACGAGGGCGGCGCCGACCTCCTGCCCACCACAATTGACAGCTATACCCGCCAGAACCGCTATGCCGAAGCCAAGCGCGGTATAGACGAAAGTATGACCGGCGAGCGCTCGCTCCTGAACGGATTCCCGGCCGTGAACTACGGCGCCCGCATCTGCCGGGAAGTCACCTCCGCCCTGGACCGGCCCGTTCAAGTCCGCCATGGCACGCCCGATGCGCGCCTGCTGGCGGAAATCTCCATTGCCGGCGGCTTTACAGCGTTTGAGGGCGGCGGCATCTCCTACAATATCCCCTATGCCAAAAATGTTCCCCTGGCCCAGTCTCTCGCCGCCTGGCAATACGTGGACCGCCTCATGGGCCTCTACGCGGAACACGGCGCCATCATCAACCGGGAACCATTCGGGCCGCTCACCGGGACCATGGTTCCGCCGTCTATCTCCAATACCATCGCCATTATCGAAAGCCTGCTGGCCGCCGAACAGGGCGTGGTGGACATCACGGTCGGCTACGGCCAATGCGGCAACCTGCACCAGGACATCGCCGCCATCAACATCCTGCGCCGGCAATGCCGGCAATACCTGGACGCGGCCGGTTTTTCCAACGTGGCGCTTTCAACCGTTTTCCACCAATGGATGGGCGGATTTCCGGTGGACGAAGCCCAGTCTTTCGGCGTGATCGCCTGGGGCGCCGCCGCCGCCGCCCTGGCCGGCGCGACCAAGGTCATCAGCAAATCGCCGCATGAAGCGCTGGGGGTTCCTTCCGCCGATGCCAATATCCAGGGCGTGAAGGCCACGCTCCAGATTCTGAACATGCTGCGCGGCCAGCAGCCGGTGGAATCGGATATCATCCGCGAGGAAGAAGCGGTGATTGCGCGCGAGACGGCGGCTTTGATGGATCACACCCTGCGCCTGGGCGAGGGCGATCTGGCCCGGGGCGTGCTGCGCGCCTTCCAGGCCGGCGTGCTGGATATTCCCTTTGCGCCCAGCCGCGAGGCTCGCGGCGCGGTGGTGCCGGTGCGCGATCTGCATGGCGCCGTGCGCTTTTTCGACTTCGGCAATCTTCCATTCGACGATGAAATCAAAAACTTTCACCGCCGCGCAGTATCGGCGCGCGCCCATGCCGAGCGCCGCGAGGTTTCGTTTCAGATGGTGACGGACGACATTTACGCCGTCAGCAAGGGGCGGCTGGTAGGCGCACCGCGCTGAATTTCAACAACACAAATCCGGAGGAACAATGACAAAAATCAAGGATGTAATCTGCGCGCCGGGATTGACCGGTTTTTATTTCGACGATCAAAAAGTCATCAAAAACGGCGTTACCGCCGATGGCGGCTTTTACAAGGGTGCGCCGCTCACCCCGGGATTCAAAAACATCCGGCAAGCTGGTGAAAGTATCGCCGTCATGCTGCGCCTGGATGACGGCCAACTCGCACGGGGCGATTGCGCCGCCGTGCAGTATTCCGGCGCAGCCGGGCGCGATCCGGTCTTCCTGGCCCGCGATTTCATCCCGGTCATCGAACACGCGGTCGTCCCCAGGCTGCGGGGCCGCGCACTCGACGCCTTCCGTCCGCTGGCGGAAGAAATTGACCGGCTGGAATGCGGCGGCCGGCCCCTGCACACCGCCTTGCGTTACGGCATCACGCAAACAATTCTAGACGCCGTGGCCAAGGCCCAGCACCGCCTGCCTTGCGAAGTCATCGCCGCGGAATACGGCACCGCCATCGCCGACCGTCCGGTGCCCGTGTTCGCCCAATCCGGAGATGAGCGTTACGCCAATGCGGATAAAATGATCATCAAGCAGGCCGATGTTCTGCCGCACGCATTGATCAATAACGTGCCGGATAAATTGGGCGCGGACGGCGGCAAACTCCTGGATTATATTGGATGGCTGCGCGACCGGATCGAGCAATACCGCCCGCATCCGGAATACCATCCGGACCTGCACATTGACGTTTACGGAACCATCGGGCTGATTTGCGGCAACGACACCGGGAAAATGGCGGACTACATTGCGCGCCTGGGCCGCGCTGCCGCCCCGTTCAAATTACGGATAGAAGGTCCGATGGACATGGGCGCGCGTGAAACCCAATGCAAGGCGCTGGCCGCGTTGCGCCGGCGCCTGCAGGCGGACGGCTCCGGCGTCGGCATTGTCGCCGACGAATGGTGCAACACCCTGGAAGATACGCGTTATTTTGCGGACGCCCAGGCGGTGGACATGATTCAAATCAAAACGCCCGACCTGGGCGGAATCAATAATTCCATTGAAGCGGTATTGTATTGCCAGCGGCATGGCATTGGCGCATACTTGGGCGGTACGTGCAACGAAACCGACCGTTCCGCCCAGATTTGCGCGCATATCGCCCTGGCCACCCGGCCCGACCAGATGCTGGCCAAGCCGGGCATGGGGGTGGACGAAGGATTGATGATCGTGCGCAACGAAATGGCATGCACCCTGGCCTGCCTGGCGGCGGAACACGGCAGGTAGAGAGGCGCAGAGAGGGGCAAAGGATCAGAGGCACAAAGGATCAAAGGGGCCGGCATGCACACCCACACATTTAATTTCCGATCCTCCTTCGTGACCTTCGTGTCCTTCGTGGTTAAATCAGAAGGGGCAAAGGATCAGAGGCACAAAGGGGAAAGTGTTCCGTTTTCAGGCGTAAAACCATAAAACGGTAAACCTTAAAACTTACAAATTTCCGCTTTCGCGTTCTTTGTGTTCTTTTGTGGTAAATTAAAGGGGGCCTTGCATGCGCGCCAACGTCTGGCATGAATGTCTGCGATTTGCGGCATATTACGCGCCGCGGGGCCGGGTACGCCTGTTGATGCTGGGTGAAAGCATCGGCCAACGTTATCTGTCGGCCAACGACCAACTGATCGGCATTCTCGGCGAAGCCGGGACGGGTAAATCCTCCATCATCAACGGCATGTTCCCCGGGCTGGAACTGACCAACGACGACGCTGGGATCAATGTCCGACCCCTGCCCCTCCTGCGCATGGCCCAGGATGGCAAATTTACCGCGCATACATTTCACATAGACGTGCGTTTTGAAATGGCGTTTTCACAACTGGGCGAAATTGCCCAGGCCATCCACCTGGCCATCCGACACGGCCGGCGCGTGATTGTCGAGCATTTCGATACGATTTATCCGGTTTTGAAGATTAACGCCCAGTTCCTGGTGGGCGTTGGCGAAGAAATCGTTTTGGTACGGCCGAACATCTTCGGTCCGTTTCCCGAAGACATCTGCAAGGTGATCGAAGGGACCGCCATTTACCGCAAGATGGCGCATAGCGCCGAGGACATAACCTCCATGGTTTTGGAGCGCGATTTCGGCATTCCGCCGCCTGAATATCACAGCGATGTGCCGCGCGGATTCGTGATCGCTTTTGACCGCAAACCGAAGAAACTGGACATCGCCGAACTGGAGCGCAAGGCCTTGAAGATTATCGCGGACAAACTGGATATCAGCTACGCCGATGGGGAGCATATCCGCATCGGCCCGTACCTCTACGGCTGCACCGGCCCGCGCATCCATGTCCGGAATTCCGGGGAAATCCGCAACTTCCGGCTGCTGCCGGAACTGGTGCATGACATCATGGCGCGCAAACACTGCCTGGTGGGATTGATCGGCGAGCCGAAAGCCACATTTTTCGTGGACCGCCATCCGGATTTGCCGCATGGGCCACCCCGGTCGCCGGCTAAGGCGCCGGCGCATCAATGAAACTGTAATTGAATCCGGATTGCGCCACACAGTGGCGCCACTACATCCGGATCGGATTTGTAGCGGTCCGGCTTTGCCGGACATCGTTCCAGCGTAGGCAGGCGTGCCACGCCGAAGCCGGACGTAGGCGGGCCCTACGTCGGAGCGGCGGGCAGGTTACCGGTACAACGAACGGCCGGCGGAATCAATTGCAACCAATGCGGGGAAATCGCGGACTTCCAACCGGCGCAACGCCTCCGGGCCCAAGTCTTCAAAATCCACAATCTCCGCCTTAACCACGCATCGCCCAAGCAAAGCGCCCGCGCCGCCGGTCGCGGCAAAATAAACCGCGCCATGTTCCTGCATGGCGTCCACCACGGCGGCGGCGCGCGGGCCCTTGCCGATCATGCCGCGCACTCCCGCGGCCAGCAAACGCGGCGCATAAGCATCCATCCGCGAACTGGTTGTAGGACCGGCCGAGCCCAGCACCTGGCCCGGGGCGCCGGGCGTCGGCCCGACATAATAAATTACCGCGCCGGCGGCGGGAAAAGGCAATGGCCGGCCGGCCTCCAACATCTGCATTAAACGCTTGTGAGCGGCATCGCGCGCGGCGTATATCACCCCGTTAATACGGACATGCGTACCGGCGGTCAGCCGGCCGGCCACGGCGGCCTCCAACGGCGGCGTCAGATTCACCGGCAGTGTTTTGACGGCCTCGATCGTCATTTAAAGCTCCTCATCTTACGGATTTCTTCAAGCAACAAATCGGCAACCAGGCGCTGTCCCTCCGCATTGGGGTGCATGCCATCCAGCAGCAGGTCACCCCGGGCATGGCCGGGTGTTTCCAGGTGCCGGTCATACGCCGCCAAAACATCAACCAGCGGCGCAGCGGCGCCGGCGGCGACGCGCCGGACAATTTCGGCGTAGTCCCGCAAAGTGACATTGAATCCGTCCGGATCGTCCGGCCGGTAAGGCGGTTTACCGTAAACCTTGCGCAAGCGGTCGGTCCAACACAAGGCGTTGGGCGTCATCAAAATCACCCGCGCTGACCGGGCTTGCAAGGCGGTGACGAAATAACGGAGATTGGCTTCGTAATCCTGCCGGCTGACCCGCGGCTGCGATGCGCCGCGGCTGACATCAACCGCCGAATCGTTGATGCCGAATTGGATCAGCACCAGGTCCGGCTGATGCTTCAGGACATCGGTTTCAAAGCGCCGGCGGGCCATGGCGGTATGGTTGCCCCCCACCCCGGCGTTAAGCACCTGCGCACCGGGCAACGCCTCCTGCAGGATATCGGCATAAACCTTCAAGTTGCCGCGCGGGGCGGTCGTCGAATCGCCAAAAGCGACGATCTTCAGAGGCCAGGCTTCCGCCGCTTGCGCCGCTGCCGATTGGCACATAAAAACCCCCGGGGTGATTAACAGAACCGCCGCCGCGACCGCGGCGTTTTCAACGCGCATTCCACCGCAGGCTCTCATCGCTCCACCTCATGCAATACGGCAGACCGGTCCACGCTCAAATCCACCTGGCCGAACCCGGCATCGTCCGCCGGCAGAATCATCGTAAACCGGTGCGAGGCGTCCGCCTCAATCGCGCCGGCCGTCATGACGCATTCCAATACATGCCCGCCGAAGGCGCAGTCATCCGAGAGAAAATGCAAATGGTATCCCGGAACGTTAATCCCGCCCACGTAGGCCGGCAGCCGGAACCCAACCAGAGTTCCGGAAACATTCGTGGCATTAAAGACCGGTTGATGGCGCGTAACCTCCGCCAGAGTAGGATAAGGTTTATCCTGGGCTGGCACGCTGCGGGTCTTCATCGAAGCAAACATCCCGCGCGCCCTGATGGCGTACATCAAATTGGAATTTAAACCGGCGGCATTTACGCATTCCTGCAGGCCGGCGAGGTCCAACGAACGGTTGACGGGGATGGTTCGGTCGGGTGTAAAACGGATGACGGCGGCAAAGGGCGTTGTAGTGTGGCGCGGCGGTTCCCGGACCGAGCCATCGGCGCGCACCTGCCATACCCGGCCGTCCAAAACGACCATCTCCCCGTCCAGGCGATCGAACGTGCCGATGCCCAAATCGCCATGATCCAGCAGTGCATCCAACGTCATGCTGCCGTCAAACGCGCCGGCGAGGAGCGCGTCAATGGTCGCCACCTGGGTGACCGTGTCGCGCCCGCCGGTGGCGCAGCCGGCGGTACAGCCTAAAGCAATGGCAATGACGGCGCAAAACAAACTCTGAATGACTGATTTTTCAATTTTCATATGCATAAGTTCTTTCAAAAGTGTTCAATCTTCTGTATTTGTTGACTTTGCTCCTTTGATCCTCTGCCCCTTTGTGCCCCTTCCCTACAAAAGTCAACAGCGGGGAGAAATTCACCACAAAAGAACACTAAAGAACGCAAAAGGTCCAGGTACTGCCCCTTTGTGCCTTTGATCCTTTGCCCCTTTGCCCCTTTCCTCATTTATCGCAACCCGCGGATAGAGTCCGCATGTTGCGGAAATTGCCGGCATAACGCGGCGGTATCCGCAAATTCAAAATCCTGGAAATCGAATCCCGGCGCTACCGTGCAGCCTGCCAGCGAAAACCCGGCATCCGCTGCCGGCCGCGCCCCAAACCAATGGCCGGCGGGGATGGTAGCCTGGCATAACTGGTCCGGCGCATCCAGCCGCGGCGTCCCCAGCACATGGCGGACAAACACGCCGGCCGGCGTCAACTCGCAGAGTTCCAGTGGAATTCCGGCGTAAAAATGCCAGGTCTCATCGGAACGCAGGCGATGCCAACGGGATACCTGCCCGCCCGGCAGCAGAAACAAGATGGCGGTGGCAAAAACACGCGCGCCCGCATACCGTTCCGGCAGCGCGCCGGCGGGAATGGATTCCGCGGAGCGGTAGGTTTCGCGGAAATACCCGCCTTCCGGGTGCGGGATCAGGTTCAGCCGTTCCACCCATCGTTGATAGTCGGGCATTGTTCTGGAATTTTCTTTATGAGCCAATTTCAAAAGTCTCCCGGCGGGTTTGTTCCGCCGGAGACCAAGGTTATGCAAAAGAATATTTACCACGGATGACACTTTCGGTTCGGGCGTAAACCCTTAAAACCCTAAAACTTTCAAAACGTAAGTTTTACAAACTTTCGCTCCTGCCACGCAAGGTGGCAGGGGACGATTTTTACCACGGATGACACTGAGAACACGGATGTGCAGGGGACGACTTTTGGAAATAAATCTATACTTCAGATAAAAAGATTGCTAGATTCAAAACAATTTAGCTGATGGAAAGTATGCCCATCTTTTAAGCATCTGGCAATATTTAATTTTCGGGGGCCACTGGCATGCGTGAAGTGAACGTTCAAAAAATCGCGGAGCAACTGCGCGGATGCATCCGCCGCGCCAGTTTCGAATTGGGGCCGCGCGAAAGCGCTGCGCTGCGTAATGCCCAGGCGCAGGAGACCAGCGCCATCGGCCATGCCATCCTGGAAGATCTGGCGGCCAACCAGAACATCGCCGCCGCGGAACGCCGGCCGCTCTGCCAGGATACCGGCGTAGCCGTGGTCTTCCTGGAAATCGGCCGGCAGGTGCATCTGACCGGCGGCGACTTGAACGAGGCGCTGCAGCAGGCAGTCGGCGCGGCCTACACGGAAAATTATCTCCGGCCCAGCATGGTGCGCCACCCGCTGGAACGCGTCAACACCGGCAATAACACTCCGGCCATCGTGCACCTGCGCCTGACCGAAGGCGACCGGGTGCGGCTGTGTTTTGCGGCCAAGGGCGGCGGCTGTGAAAATATGTCCCGCCTGGCGATGCTGACGCCATCCGCCGGACGGGCCGGCGTGGTTGATTTTGTGGTGCAGACCGTTGAGTCCGCCGGCGGCAATCCCTGTCCGCCGGTGGTGGTGGGCGTCGGGCTGGGCGGCAATTTCGAGCTCGCGGCGCTGCTGGCTAAGGAAGCACTACTGCGGCCGCTGGGCGAACCGGCAGCGAATCCGGCCGATGCCGAACTGGAAAGAGAGTTGCTGGAAAAACTGAACGCCACGGGTGTCGGCCCCATGGGTCTGGGCGGCGCGGTGACAGCTCTGGCCGTCCATGTGTCCGCGCATCCCTGCCACATTGCCTCCCTGCCGGTGGCCGTCAATCTGGACTGCCACAGCCACCGGCACGCCGAGTGCGAAATCTGAGCGGCGGATTGCGGCAAGTCTTGGCGCTGTTCAAGGCCGGCAAGCAAAATTCACCGCAAAGATCGCAAAGAAGGAAATTTGGATTTGGTTCGAACGTAAAACCATAAAACCCTAAAACTTTCAAAACGTTAGTTTTGAGCATGGGGAAGAAATTTATTGTTGAATGTTAAGTGTTTGGTTCGGACGTAAAACCATAAAACCCTAAAACCCTAAAACTTTCAAAACGTTAGTTTTGAGCATGGGGAAGAATATTTATTGTTGAATGTTAAGTGTTTGGTTCGGACATAAAACCATAAAACCCTAAAACCCTAAAACTTTCAAAACGTTAGTTTTGAAAATTACTACATGTCCATAACAATTAAAAATCTTCGTCCGGCATGGGTTGAAATCAACCTGGATAATCTGCATGCGAACTTTGATGCTGTCCGCCGTCAGGCGCCGCGCGCGAAAATACTGGCCGCCGTCAAAGCCAATGCCTACGGGCTGGGGCTGTTGGAAGTCAGCCGTGAATTTGCGCCCAAGGCGGATTATCTGGGCGCAGCCTTTTTGCAGGAAGCGCTGGCCTTGCGGCAGGCGGGTTTGCACAATCCAATCCTTATTTTTGGTCCTGGCCAGCCTGCCGATGCCCCGGCAATTGTTCGGTGGGATTTGGATCAGACATTGACTTCCTGGGAAATGGCCGAAAGCCTGGCGACGGCCGGGCAGGCGGCGGGCCGGCCGGTGCGGGTCCATGTTAAAATTGACACCGGCATGGGGCGACTGGGCCTGACGCCGGCAGAAGCACCCGATTTTATTCATAAAATCAGCAAATTACGTGGTCTGAGTCTGACTGGTGTTTTTTCCCATTTTCCGGCCAATCTCAATAACTTTCCAGAATTCACCCGTAATCAGTTAAGCGTGTTCACCAGTTTGCTGGATGATCTACACCGCCGCGGATTCCGCATTCCCTTGCGGCACATCGCCAGCAGCGCCGCAATTTTCCAACTCCCGGAATCCCATCTGGACATGGTACGGCCGGGCGGCTGCCTTTACGGGATGGGAGTCAGCAGCGACTGCGCGCCGGTCATGTCGCTCAAAGCGCGCATTTCGCATATCCGCGCAATGCCGCCCGGCGCCTATATCAGCTATCGCCTTACCTACCGCACCCAGGACAGCACCCGGATCGCTGTTCTACCCCTGGGATACGCTGACGGCCTGCCGCGCGCATTGTCCAACCGGGGACATGTATTGATCGGCGGCCGGCGCTATCCGATTGTCGGCGTAGTCTGCATGGATCAGACGATGGTTGACATCGGACAGGCTGAAGTAAACATCGGTGATGAAGCAGTGCTGATTGGCAGCCAATTAGATAAAGAAATCACCATCAAACAACTGGTGGACTTGATTGATGGAACATCCTCCAACGAAATCTCCTGCCGCATTTCGCAACGTCTTCCCCGGATATATACCCGCGCCGGCCGGCCGGTTTATGTCAACCACGGATATCTGCCGGCGGCGGATTGATGTTTTGCGGGAGTGTGTGAGTGTTGCGGGAGACGGATTGGAGAATGTAGTAGTCCGGCTTTGCCGGACGTTCCGTTCTGGATGCGCCCCGTCCTACCTCCGGATTCCGGATGCCCCACGCCCCTGCTTCGTCAGACTACGCAGGGCAAGCAGTGGCTGCGCCCGGCGTAGCTGCAGCGAAGCCGGGCGCCACTACATCCGGATTTCTTCTTATGTAGTAGCCGAACGGCGTTCGGCATCTGGATTGTAGCGGCCGAACTGCGTTCGGCATAGCTTCAGCGTAGGCGGGCCGTGCCCGGCGTAGCTGCAGCGAAGCCGGGCGCCACTACATCCGGATTTGCAATAGCCGAACGGTGTTCGGCTTCTGCCTGCCTCGGAATTCTTTATGGTACCAGAGCTTGGTCGCCATATTTGGGAATGCCGGGACAGGGGCGTCCCGGCTCCATGCCAGAAATGGGACGGGGCCTTGAGGCTGCTTACGGCCGGCAGGCAACGGATTCCGTGACAGGCGTATATTGCCAGTTGCCGAAATAGCCGGACATCAGCGCATAATTCTGCGATGAGAGATAAACGCGCCAGAAACCGGTGGACAACTGGTAGAGCGCCGGATCGGCCTTGCCGTCGCCGTCGTAATCCGCCATAATCGGCAGGCAGCGCGATGTGCCCAGTACTGCGCTGACAATGACATAGCCCTGCCCCGACATGGCCACCTGCCAGAGCCCCGTGTAACGCCCATAAATGGCAGGATCCGCCATCCCATCCCCATCATAATCCATCGGCACAGGCGCATTATCGGGCCCGCCGAAAAACATGTTGATCTTCTGATAGCCGGAACCGCTCATGGCGACAATCCATTCACCAGTCGTTTCAGAATAAACGGCCGGATCCGCTTTGCCGTCAGCATCATAATCCTCGGGCACGGGCCGGAATCCCGGTCCGCCCAGCGTGAATGGCATGGTGTAGACAGCGTAATTCTGCGAGGATTTCAGGCCTTTCCAAACACGGGTCTGGGGATTGTAAAGCCACGGATCGGTTTTCAAGTCGCCATCGTAATCCGCCTGCACCGGCAAATCGGCCGGCGAGCCGTACTGCGCCGTCAGCAACTGCGGCGGCGTCGTATTCAGATAAACTTTCCACGAGCCGGTGGCCGGATTATACATACCGCCATCCGTCCGGAAATCGGCGTCATAATCGCCCGGTACGTTCAACCAACCCTTCAACCCGGAATTCCAAATCGTATATTCCGGCGTGTAGGACATGCTGGAGAATACCGCCTTCCAGACGGCGGACGTGTGGATAATCACGCCATCCGACTTGCCGTCCCCATCGAAATCGTTAATAACCCGGCGGGTCGGCTTCATCCGCACGGTCAATACGGCCACACGGCTGGTCGCCGCGCCGTAGGAATTGGATACACGGCAGCGATACTGCCCGGCATGACTTAGCGCCGCGGCGGCGATATTATAATTGCTGGAAGTAGCACCGGCAATGTTGGCGCCGTTTTTCTGCCACTGGTAAGTCAACGTTGGCGTTCCGGTGGCGCGCACGATGAAACCGACTGCCGAACCGACGTCAACCGTCACGGACTGGGGATGCACGGTAATCACCGGAGGCGTCCCGGTGATCCGGACCGCGCCGCTGGCGCCGGTCAAAGTGTAATTAGCTGCCTGCGCCCCGCCCAGCGCCAGCGTCCCGAAACTGGTAATTGCGCGCAGACCAACATTTGGACTGGCCAGCGTGCCGCTGCCGCTCACGAAGTCAACCGCATCCGACCCCACCCTGTTGGTCACATCCAGGATCGTGTAAAGCGCTGTAGCCGTACCGTTATAGGCACGGGTACCGCCGGCCTTGACCGGCAAACGGCTGACCGTCAAAGTGCCCGTACTGCCGCCCGAGTAGTTGCCGTCCGTAATCAACGCGATCACCTCGTAACTGCCGGCATTCGTTGGCGCCCAGGCATTCCCGGCATAGGTCAAACTGTACGATAATCCCGCCGGGACCGTCGTCACTCCCACCACCCGCGCAGCGCCATTGTAAACCTGCGCCAGGTTGGAAAGATTTACCGTGGCCTGCGCCTGCGTAATTTCCACCACGCCGGTAGCACCGGTCAGCGTATAATTAAGTGACTGCGCCCCACCCAAAGCCAGCGTGTCAAAACTGGTAATTGCGCGCAGCCCCACGTTGGAACTGGCCAATGTGCCGCTGCCGCTCACGAAGTCCACATCGTCCGATCCAACCTTGTTGGTTACATCCAGAATGGAAAACTGCGCGGTGGTTGTGCCGTCATATTCGCGCGTGCCGCCGACCGCAACCGGCAAAGGGGAAATGGTAAAATCATCCGGCGTGAATACAATCACGTAATTGGAGTTAATGCCAAGCGTCCCTTGCTGAATTTCATAAGTGCCGGCATTTTCACCGGCGACCCTTGCCAAGGCTCCAGTGAAAGAATCGCCGGACATAGGGGTGCCGGCCGTAACGGTATAAGTCAGCGGCGGATCAACCGCCCCGTAAACCTTGCCGGTCGCAACAGCGGATACCTGGATGTTCATCTTTAATTCCAATGGGGCAGGATTCATGGGGATTTCCGTGGCATCATCATCCCCTTGAAAGCGATATCCCAGGATGGAAGCAATATGGTGCAAGCCAGTTTGGTTGGCAGGAACAATCACCTCGTAAGAAAACACCAATGGATTATTCGTCGGCAAAGTCTCTACGAATGTTATTTCATTGAAATTGGTTTGAACTTCGCGGACACCCGGGCCCCAGGTGTTTTGTGAGAGAGTCCACCCAGGCGGCAGCATATTGGTTAAATACAACGCGTTTAGAACATACGTGTCCGGATAGGTAACCACATTGGTGACTATCAAGGTTGTTGTTCCAGGGTCCCCGGTGATATAACCGACGGCGGAATGCAGCGCCGTTACCGGACTCTGGGCGGCAACATTATAGGCCAGGCACCCTAACAAAGGTACCGCCGCCAGAATAATTTTCAGGCGCCGCAATCCATGCCAGTCATGGCATTTTGAATTTAAGCCGGTCATCATATCTCCCCCGCGCTGATACCCGACAAAATCATCCAAGCATGAGCTTTGTCAGTGATTTTCGTTTTAAAAAAAATGAGGCAATTCATACTTTCTAATATGACTTAAAAACTACCATTTATTTCACGCGTAGGCTAGAAAATATTTAATTTTTTTACGGCGGCGTGGCGACCCCGCCGCGGAACCGACGGAAATAAATTAACCGCAAAAGATCGCATAGAACTCAAAGAATGATAATCGGGGTTTTGACGATGGGATTCTGATTGCGACATCCTGCTTCGTCGGACTACGCAGGACGCTGTCCTGATTCGTCGGACTACGCAGGACGCTGTCCTGATTCGTCGGACTACGCAGGACGCTGTCTGATTCGTCGGACTACGCAGGACGCTGTCCTGATTCGTCGGACTACGCAGGACGCTGTCCTGATTCGTCGGACTACGCAGGACGCTGTCCTGATTCGTCGGACTACGCAGGACGCTGTCCTGATTCGTCGGACTACGCAGGACGCTGTCCTGATTCGTCGGACTACGCAGGACGCTGTCCTGATTCGTCGGACTACGCAGGACGCTGTCCTGATTCGTCGGACTACGCAGGACGCTGTCCTGATTCGTCGGACTACGCAGGACGCTGTCCTGATTCGTCGGACTACGCAGGACGCTGTCCTGATTCGTCGGACTACGCAGGACGCTGTCCTGATTCGTCGGACTACGCAGGACGCTGTCCTGATTCGTCGGACTACGCAGGACGCTGTCCTGATTCGTCGGACTACGCAGGACAAGCCCCAGCCGTGCCCGCCGAAGCCGGGCGTAGGCGGGCGCTACTACAGGACAGAAATACTTGTCCGATATAGCTTCAGCGTAGTCGGGCGTTCATCATTTTGGAGTGCGGCGGCTCGACGCCGCTTTCATCCATCACGCACTTGCCCGGAAAAGCGGTCCCGCAAAGCGGGATCAACATCCAGCTTGCCACGCCATTGGCGTGGCTGCCGCACTCCAAATCCAAGCAAAGCGGCGTCGAGCCGCCGCACTCCAAAGCAAAACACAGAGCCGGAAACGGCAACAGGCGGCCATGCCGACTGGCATGGCCGCCTGCGTTTTACCAATTCCAATTACATGCCCAACTGCATAGCGCGGGCAACGTAACCTTCGCTGGAGAGCATGACCTGCCAGGCGCCTGTGCCGTCGGTCTTGCGAACCGCCAGGTCCGCCAGTCCGTCGCCATCGTAATCGCCCGGCGCAGCTTCCCAGCCTTCGCCGCCGAACACCTGCGTTACCGACGCGTAGCCGGCCTTCGACATCCAGACCGTCCACACGCCTGCCGCCGCATCGTATGTGCCGGGATCGGCCAGACCGTCACCGTCATAGTCCGCGCACGCAGGCGCCAATGCCTGCCCGCCACCCTGGCGCAGCGCCTTCCGGGCCAGCGCATACTTCTGCGCCGAGAGCTTCACGCTTACCTCGCCGGCGCCGTCCATCACGGCCGGATCGGCCAGACCGTCGCCATCGTAGTCCGCCGCCGCCGGCAGACTCCCCACTCCGCCCAGGAATGCCGCCAGATCGGATTGCGCATACCCGGCGGCGGACAGCATCGCCGACCAGCTCCCAGTATCAGCTTCATACACTGCCAGGTCGCCCAGGCCATCGCCGTCGTAATCCGCCGGCGCCGCCGCCCAGCCCAGACCGCCAAGCTGCTTCTCAGCCAGGGCATACCCAGACCCGGACAGCATAACCTGCCAGACACCCGTGTTCTCGTCGTACGTGCACGGATCCGCCAGGCCATCGCCGTCGAAGTCCGTGCCAGCCGCCGCCTTCACCGGCAACGTCACCGCGAACTCAACTGTTACCGACTTGGCCGCGTTCCACTCATCATTACCGGCCTGGCTGGCAGTGACAGTCACCGTGCCGGCTGCCGTGAAGGTCAGGACATTGCCGTTGAGTTCCGCCGGCCCGGTCACCGCAAACACCACCGGCAACCCGGACGAAGCTTCAGCTTCCAGCGCCACTTCCGCGGTGATCAACTGATCTTCAATCACAGAGAATGTGATAGCCTGGTCAGCCTTCACGACTTCTTCCGGCTCCTCGGGGTCAACCGGGTCTTCCGGATCAACCGGTTCTTCCGGATCCACAGGATCTTCCGGATCAACCGGGTCTTCCGGATCTTCTTCGGAGCCAACCGGCGCGATCGTGAGGCTATTCGCGCTGATAGTAGAAGACTTGCCATCCACAACCACGTGCGCCCTGGTACCCAGAATCAAGGCGCCAGTCGCATCCTCGGGCACCTGCACGGTGATTTGAGCCGTGGCTGCCACCGGCAGCGCCGGCGCCATACAGACCGCCTCGCCACGCTGCACTTCCGGCAAGCCATCGCCATCTATGGAAAGCACTGTCCATCCTTCCGGCAATTCAGGCAACCAGGCCAGACCATGCACGGTGCCATTCGGCGCAAACATGGACGCCGTGAGAGTAATGGGTTCGCCAGCGGTATAGTTGGCCGGACCGCTCAGTGACACAATCGGCTGCAGAGCCAGATACTTGGTCGGGCCGGGGCCGTTGGTTGAACTGGAATAACCATCATCCAGATCGGACAGATCCACATGATACCCGCCAGCGCGCCAGTAACCCATAACTTTGTCCATTTCCGCAGCACCAATCACCCAGTCAGTTCCATCATAATCGGCGCTATGCAATCCGTCGCTAGCAGGACCAGTATAAAGTGCATTCGTTGCATTATACCCATCATAGGATTCAGCGCACGGATAATAGCTTGCCGACCGCCAGAACGCCTGGACATAGCTCAATTCGAACACATTAATATAACGTGTAGGCGACCGGAAATCGGAGCTATGATAGCGGAACACCGGCAACACATCCGTCGGGACGGTATTGGTATGCGTTGACCCAACACGGCTGTATTCCACCGTCGCGCTGATGTCGTTGGACACCGCTGCATTACCGGGTACATCCACCGTGTATTGGAAGACCACCGAAGTCCCGGAAACGGTCGTGAAGGTGATGTCGGACCCCGACACCTCAGCCCCACCACCCGAAGCGGAATTCAAGGTCCACCCATCCGGCAATGTCGGCGTCCACAGCAGATACGTGAACTCATTGGTGATCGTAATGGAATTGCTGACCACCATAGTCCCGGTTGAAGGCGACCGATAGCCCTGGCAAGACTGCGTGATGTCCGCAGCAGCCGTCAGGGTGATCGGATCGGAATCAACTGTCATCGTTCCGGCCGTGAACGTCAGTATATATTCCGTTTCCGGATTACCGGAGACCACCAGATTGGTGAAGGTAATAACGCCACCATCGGCGGTAACGGCCGTTGTGCCACTGACTGTTCCGGAGAGATCATTAGTGATCGAAACCGTCACTTCCGTGGTGCTGTCGCTTATCACCAAGTTGGTGAATGCATCGTAGATGCCCACCACCGGCTGGGTTTCCAGTTCCTGGCCATTGACCCCGCCGACCGGCTGGGTGATCATGCGCAGTTGGGTGGCGGTACCAACCGTCAGCACCACTTCCGCCGTGTCATCAATCGCCACGCCGTTCAGTTCGCCGCTGATCACCGCCGTGCCAGGCGTCCCGCCGCCGGTGAACGTCGCCGTGAACGTACCATCCACATTCGTCGTCACCGCACCGATCGTCCCCAGCGTCGCGCTCAGCGTCACCGCGTTCGTGCCCGTCGTAGTCACGTTGTTCCCAAACGCATCCTTCAACTGCACCGTGATCGCCGAGGTGCCGCCAACATTCGTCGAAACTGGGTCGGCAGTGATCGCCGTCTGGGTCGGATCAGCCGCGCCAACCGTCAGTTCCACGTCCGCCGGAGTCGCGATCGCCACGCCGTTCAGTTCGCCGCTGATCACCGCCGTGCCAGGCGTCCCGCCGCCGGTGAACGTCGCCGTGAACGTACCATCCACATTCGTCGTCACCGCACCGATCGTCCCCAGCGTCGCGCTCAGCGTCACCGCGTTCGTGCCCGTCGTAGTCACGTTGTTCCCAAACGCATCCTTCAACTGCACCGTGATCGCCGAGGTGCCGCCAACATTCGTCGAAACTGGGTCGGCAGTGATCGCCGTCTGGGTCGGATCAGCCGCGCCAACCGTCAGTTCCACGTCCGCCGGAGTCGCGATCGCCACGCCGTTCAGTTCGCCGCTGATCACCGCCGTGCCAGGCGTCCCGCCGCCGGTGAACGTCGCCGTGAACGTACCATCCACATTCGTCGTCACCGCACCGATCGTCCCCAGCGTCGCGCTCAGCGTCACCGCGTTCGTGCCCGTCGTAGTCACGTTGTTCCCAAACGCATCCTTCAACTGCACCGTGATCGCCGAGGTGCCGCCAACATTCGTCGAAACTGGGTCGGCAGTGATCGCCGTCTGGGTCGGATCAGCCGCGCCAACCGTCAGTTCCACGTCCGCCGGAGTCGCGATCGCCACGCCGTTCAGTTCGCCGCTGATCACCGCCGTGCCAGGCGTCCCGCCGCCGGTGAACGTCGCCGTGAACGTACCATCCACATTCGTCGTCACCGCACCGATCGTCCCCAGCGTCGCGCTCAGCGTCACCGCGTTCGTGCCCGTCGTAGTCACGTTGTTCCCAAACGCATCCTTCAACTGCACCGTGATCGCCGAGGTGCCGCCAACATTCGTCGAAACTGGGTCGGCAGTGATCGCCGTCTGGGTCGGATCAGCCGCGCCAACCGTCAGTTCCACGTCCGCCGGAGTCGCGATCGCCACGCCGTTCAGTTCGCCGCTGATCACCGCCGTGCCAGGCGTCCCGCCGCCGGTGAACGTCGCCGTGAACGTACCATCCACATTCGTCGTCACCGCACCGATCGTCCCCAGCGTCGCGCTCAGCGTCACCGCGTTCGTGCCCGTCGTAGTCACGTTGTTCCCAAACGCATCCTTCAACTGCACCGTGATCGCCGAGGTGCCGCCAACATTCGTCGAAACTGGGTCGGCAGTGATCGCCGTCTGGGTCGGATCAGCCGCGCCAACCGTCAGTTCCACGTCCGCCGGAGTCGCGATCGCCACGCCGTTCAGTTCGCCGCTGATCACCGCCGTGCCAGGCGTCCCGCCGCCGGTGAACGTCGCCGTGAACGTACCATCCACATTCGTCGTCACCGCACCGATCGTCCCCAGCGTCGCGCTCAGCGTCACCGCGTTCGTGCCCGTCGTAGTCACGTTGTTCCCAAACGCATCCTTCAACTGCACCGTGATCGCCGAGGTGCCGCCAACATTCGTCGAAACTGGGTCGGCAGTGATCGCCGTCTGGGTCGGATCAGCCGCGCCAACCGTCAGTTCCACGTCCGCCGGAGTCGCGATCGCCACGCCGTTCAGTTCGCCGCTGATCACCGCCGTGCCAGGCGTCCCGCCGCCGGTGAACGTCGCCGTGAACGTACCATCCACATTCGTCGTCACCGCACCGATCGTCCCCAGCGTCGCGCTCAGCGTCACCGCGTTCGTGCCCGTCGTAGTCACGTTGTTCCCAAACGCATCCTTCAACTGCACCGTGATCGCCGAGGTGCCGCCAACATTCGTCGAAACTGGGTCGGCAGTGATCGCCGTCTGGGTCGGATCAGCCGCGCCAACCGTCAGTTCCACGTCCGCCGGAGTCGCGATCGCCACGCCGTTCAGTTCGCCGCTGATCACCGCCGTGCCAGGCGTCCCGCCGCCGGTGAACGTCGCCGTGAACGTACCATCCACATTCGTCGTCACCGCACCGATCGTCCCCAGCGTCGCGCTCAGCGTCACCGCGTTCGTGCCCGTCGTAGTCACGTTGTTCCCAAACGCATCCTTCAACTGCACCGTGATCGCCGAGGTGCCGCCAACATTCGTCGAAACTGGGTCGGCAGTGATCGCCGTCTGGGTCGGATCAGCCGCGCCAACCGTCAGTTCCACGTCCGCCGGAGTCGCGATCGCCACGCCGTTCAGTTCGCCGCTGATCACCGCCGTGCCAGGCGTCCCGCCGCCGGTGAACGTCGCCGTGAACGTACCATCCACATTCGTCGTCACCGCACCGATCGTCCCCAGCGTCGCGCTCAGCGTCACCGCGTTCGTGCCCGTCGTAGTCACGTTGTTCCCAAACGCATCCTTCAACTGCACCGTGATCGCCGAGGTGCCGCCAACATTCGTCGAAACTGGGTCGGCAGTGATCGCCGTCTGGGTCGGATCAGCCGCGCCAACCGTCAGTTCCACTTCCGCCGTGTCTCAATCGCCACGCCGTTCAGTTCGCCGCTGATCACTGCCGTCGCCGGCGTTGTCCCGCCAGTGAACGTCGCCGTGAACGTCCCGTCCAAGTTCGTCGTCACCGCGCCGATCGTCCCGCCCGTCGCGCTCAACGTCACCGCGTTCGTCCCCGTCTCGGTGATGTCGTTCCCATACGCATCCTTCAACTGCACCGTGATCGCCGAGGTGCCGCCAACATTCGTCGAGACCGGATCGGCCGTGATCGTCGTCTGGTCTTTGTCTGCATCCGCCGGCGTCACCGTAATCAGACCGGACTGCACAGGGGTCAGAGCCGGATCACCGAAGGCCGCCTGGATATTGCCCGAACCGACCAAGTGTCCGGTGAAGGTCGCGGAACCATTATCATTGTCAACTAGATCGCTTTGTTCCACGTCCGGAGTTACATTTTCCATCGTCCAGGTCGCATCCGTCACCAGCGCAACGAAGTTCGTGTCCTCATCACGGGCAATCGAGTAAACCGTGATCGAAGAACCAGCCGTAACACTCTGCGCCGCCACTACATCGCCGCTGCCATTAGCCTCGTCTTCCACCCGTATCATGGTCGCCGGCTTGATTTCCAGCGGGTCGGGCTGCATGGGGTATTCCGTCGGGTTATTATCGCCGACAAACCGGTAAATGATGGTGGAATAGATTTCATTGGTGCCGGTTTCGCTGGCCGGAATGATGACGTCATAGGTAAACGTCACGGGGTTTTCCGTCGGTAAAGTAGTAAACGAAATCTGATTCCCATATTCATTGGAAACGATTGCGCCAACAGCGCCAGCATCGCTGCACGAGAAACTGTTGGTGTCAATTTCCCAGTTGGCAGGGAGGGAATTTGACATATTAAGGATATTCAGCGTCTTGGAGTCCGAATACTCAAATGTATTCGTGATGGTCAGAGTCTGGGAAACCGCCAAGTTCGGCATGTAACCCAAAGAAGTGTGTTCGGCTCGTATGGCAATGATGTCAACAACCGTGGTCGGATTGGCGCCATCGCTCATTTCAAACACCAGATTCAACGTGCCAGCCGACTGCAGGTTGGAATAGGTGTTCAAAATTGTGAACACGTTGCCGGCCTCGTTTGAGGTATAATCGGTGACCGGCACCATGGGATATCCGTTCCCGGTAATGCCTTCGGCGGTGTTGCCGTTCGTGTTAACGGTAATGACAAGATCAGCCGAGTCGCCCAGAACGCGCTGAACATGAGAGGGGCTGACGGAAGAGTCGCTGTAGCCCTTTACATATTCGAGATAACTGGTGCTGTTGCCGCTGTAAATGTCAAATCCGGTAAAATTATCGATGGTATTGTCAATAAAATCCAAATCAGCCTGGATTAACTCCAACTCTGTGGAAGAAACGCTGTTGCTGGCATACATGTCCCAGGTATGCGTCGTGAAATCTTCTCTAATGGAAATGCGGG
>JAXGPF010000018.1:0-57369 GCA_040767085.1 Kiritimatiellia bacterium
GGGCGCGCTGCCGGGCGGCGTGACGGATCATATGTTTCCCGCCTTGAACGCCAATTTGAAGCATAGGACGGGATCGGATTGGCTTGTTTTTTTTGCCTGCTGTATTACAATCGAATAATTTGGAAGGAAAAATATTTTATGCCCAATGCAATTATCATGCCCTGCCTGGACATGCGGGACGGGCGCGTGGTCAAGGGCGTTCGCTTCGTGGACATCCGGGACGCCGGCGACCCGGTCGAATGCTGCCGGGCCTATTGCGCCGCCGGCGCCAATGCCATCGCCCTGCTGGACATCACCGCCACGGTGGAAAACCGCCCGACGCTGCTGGAAGTGGTGCGCCGGGTCGCCGCCGCGGCCACCGTGCCGCTGACGGTCGGCGGCGGCATCCGTGACGCGGCGGCGGCCGCGGCCGTGCTGGCGGCCGGGGCCGGTAAAATCTCCATCAGCAGTTCGGCTTTCCGCCGGCCGGCCGTCATTGGCGAGATCATCCGCGCATGCGGCCGCGAGGCGGTGGTAGTGGCGATTGACGCCGCCGCCAATCCCGCCCTGCCGTCCGGTTACGAGGTCTGGATTGACGGAGGCCGGACCGCGACCGGCGCGGATGCCGTTGAGTGGGCGCGCCGCGTGGAAGATGCCGGCGCGGCGGTGATCCTGCCCACCAGCAAGTCCACGGACGGCGTCCGTTCCGGCTACGATCTGCCGCTGCTGCGCGCTTTGCGCCGGGCCGTGCGGGCGGAACTGGTGGCCTCCGGCGGCGCGGGCCAGCTCGAACATTTCTACGAGGCGGTGGAGGCCGGCACCGGCATTCTGCTGGCGGCCTCGGTCTTCCATTTCGGCATAATCGGCATTCCGCAATTGAAACAATACCTGCGCGGCCGCGGCGTGGCCGTGCCGTGAAAACAGAGGATCGCTACATGGGCAAATCATCGCCGCGCGCATTGCTGATCCGCAACGGGCGCGTCTTGCTGCCGGATGGCAGCGTCAAGGAACAATCCATCTTGATCCGCGGCCGCGCCATCGAGCGCATCGGTCCGGCCGGCTCGAACGCGGCCGGCGCGGAAATCATGGACGCCGCCGGCGCGCTGGTGGTTCCCGGGCTGGTGGACATCCACCAGCACGGCGTGCTGCGGGCCTCCACGCAATCGGGCGCGCTCGCGGATTTTGCCGCACAGGAAGCCGCTTGCGGCGCCACGACCTTTCTGCCGACATTCTTCGGACCGCCCGCGGAAACCGCCGCGCGCATGCGGGCATGGCGGCTTGAGACCGATGAGTTGCAAAGAACGCCCCAGGTGGCCGGGTTCCGCCTGGAGTCGCCTTACCTGTCGGATCCCAGCGCGGGATTGCAGAAAGACGTGGCGCCCATCAGCGATGCGACCACGGACATGCTCCTGGAAGCGGGCGGCGGGCATATCCGCATCTGGGATATTTCCCCGGAATTGCCCGGGGCAATCCCGGCAATCCGTAAACTATCCGGACTGGGCATCGTCTGCAGCATGGCGCATACCCGCGTTTCGATCGATGGCGCGCGCGCCGCTGTGGATGCCGGCGCGCGCCTGGTGACCCACCTGTTCGACACTTTTTTCCAGCCGCCGCCGCGTCCGCCCGACGAGGATGTTTACCCCGACGGCCTGGTGGATTACCTGCTGGTGGAAGACCGAGTGGCCTGCGAAATCATTCCCGATGGGACGCATGTCTACCCGCTCCTGGTGGAAAAAACCTTCCGTTGCAAGCCGCCGGACAAGTTGGTGTTCATCACCGACAGCAATTACGGATCCGGGCTGCCGCCCGGCGAATACGTTTTGCCGCAAGGATGGGGCAGGGTGCTGATTCAAGGCCCCAATCAAGGTATTCGACTGATTGATCGAGGAATGGGCCTGGCGTCCAGCGCCCTGACGCCAGTTGATGCCTTCCGCAACGCGGTCAAATTGTTCGGGAAGGATCTGGCGGCCGCCAGCCGGGTTTGCGCCTTGAATCCGGCGCGCCTGCTGGGCTTGAATAAAGGAGCGTTGGCCGTCGGCCGCGACGCGGATATTATTCTCTTGGACGATGATCTAAAATTGTTGCACACCATCAGTGCCGGCCGGATGGTTTATTCCCGCGCTGGCGGCGCGATTTAATCGGATAAATTTCGCGTCTTCAATAAAATGACAACGCCTTCGGCTTGAAATACTAATTATATTTTCCCGTAAACGGTTTGGAATGCTGCAATAATAAAAAGTTAAAAAATTTTTAAAAAAAGTTGACGAAAAATCAAACCTGTGTTAACTTAACCCCGTAATGGGAAGCTGAGTGGCTGGCCTGCAACTTTGCGATGATTTTTAACAAGTGCTCGATGGAATGTAATCAGATTAAGTTCGGCAAAACGGGAGATCCAAGATGAAATACGCAATGCTTGGCAAGTGGCGGTATGCGGCGGCTGTATTGACGTGCTTTGGCGTGACCAGGTTTTCAGCTGCGGAAAGCGTATTGCCTTTTGCCGATGATTTTGAGGCGTACGTTCTCGGGACGCCACTGATGGACGGCACCAATAATGGCTGGTATGGCTCTGATACCAACGTGCTGGTGCAAGATGCGGAGTTTTACCAGGGCGCTCAGGCTGCTCAAGTGCCATTGGATTGCCTGCTTTCCAACCGGTTTGACACAAATGTCACGGTGGCCGCGTCCAATCTCTGGATGGAGTTCTATGTTCAACCCGTGCATTACACCGGCACGAACGATCCGGAATGCGAAACCAATGTTGCCTCCGTGTTTTATCTAAACAGCAACGGTTATTTTGTGCTGCGCGATTCCGACCAGTGGATTGTGGCTTCTAATACAATCAAGGGCGTCCCGCTGACGCCGGTGGAGACGGGCGACTGGGTGCAGATTGATTGTTTGATGGATTACGGCGCTAAACAGTGGTACTTCTTGCAAGATGGCGCCATGATTAAGGCGCAATTGGGATTTGTGGATCCGACGGTTGCGATGCTGTCCTCCATGGATATTTATAATGGCTCCGGGCCGACCACGTTTCTGGATAATGTCACGGTGTCCTTGTCTGTTCCGCCCGGCCTCACCAACACAATTCCGACCAACTGGAGTATCCCGACATTAGCGCTTTCGAATGCCAATATCAGCATCACGACTTTCCCCGGCGAGATCGCGGTTTCGGATGATTTTTATGTTTATCGCGCCAGCGGCGGCAATATGTCTTTTACGAACACCCCGCAACAAAACTGGCTCGGTGTGGATGTGACGGACGGAGTGGTTACCGGCGATGCAATTGAGACCGTGCAATTGTCGGTTGATCCCACCGGCTTTGCTCCCGGTGTTTATACCGGGTATGTGGATGTCGCTGCCGCGGATGATCTTACGGGAGCGACAGCATACGATTCGCCGCAATCCGTGACGGTTGTAATGACCGTCAATCCAAAGGCATCCATCGCGGCCAGCGCTGCCAGCTTGCAAGTCACCACCCGCGAAGGTGTCAATAACAGCACCAATTTTGACGTGTGGAACGGCAGCGGTTATTACACGCTGGATTTCACCACAACCGTGGCCACGCTTAGCGGCGGCGATTGGCTGAGCGTACTCCCCGTGACCGGCTCCAGCACGGGCGAAGCCGACAAGGTCAATCTGGTTGTAACCTGCGATGCGTCCACCATCGCCACCAACCGCGGTAGTTATACCGGCACGGTCACGATTGCCGGCACGATGACCGAAGGCGGCAACGATTACGACGCCGACAATTCCCCGACCGTCATCGAGGTGGTCCTGAATGTGGAATATCCGGCGCCTTCGCTGGGAGTCACCCCGATATTGTTTTACCAAAATGTCATGCATGGCGGCAACGCCACCAACAACGGCTTCAATGTGTGGAACGCCAACTCCAATTATACGTTGGTGTTCGACGCCAGCAAAAATGTATCCTGGTTGACGGTGACGCCGACGAATGGTAATAGTTCCGGCGCGTCGGTGCCGGTGACGGTAAGCTATGATGTCAGTTCTCTCGCCGCCGGCATGCATACGGGAGTGATTACCGTGGCTGGCACTGATCTGAAATACGGCGAGGATTCCTTGAATACGCCGGTGAATGTGACGGTTTTGATGGAAATTGTCGACCCGCCCGCTCCGTCTTGGGTCAATGCCACGGATGGTGATTATACCAACCAGGTGCGTGTCCAGTGGGAAGCCCTGACCGGAGTGGTGACTTGCGAAGTCTGGCGTGGTGAAACCGATAGCGTCAGCAACGCCAACCTCCTTGTGGCTCTGGCCGGCAACGCCACGCTCCATGACGACCAGACGGTCCTGCCAGGCAAGTTGTATTATTATTGGATTCGGAGTAAGAACGTTTACGGCTATAACGGCGCTTACAGCGTCAGCGATTCCGGGTTCCAGCAGCTTCTGCCGCCGGCCAGCATTAACGCCACGAAGGATACGTACACCGACAAGGTGGCGGTAACGTGGGGCGCGGCGCCTGGCGTGCCGACAGGTTATCAGGTTTGGCGTAATACCGCGGGCGGCACCGGTACGCTGATCGGCGCCAGCGCCAGTCTTGCATACAACGACACTACGGCTGTTCCCGGTACGCTCTATTCCTACTGGGTTAAAGCCACCAATAATTGGTCCGTCAGCGCCCCCGGGCCTTATGCCGAAGGTTGGCGCCGGTTCACAGCGCCGACCAATATCGCGGCTACGGAAGGCACGCTGAACGGCAAGGTGGATGTAACCTGGTCGGCCGTGAGCGGCGCGACATCCTATGAAGTTGCGCGGAATAACACTCCGCTCGGCACTGCCACTGGGACTGCTTATTCGGACGCCACGGCGGCGCAGGGCGTGGGTTATAACTACAAGGTCCGTGCCATGAGCGCGGTCAGTACGGGCGCCTACAGCACCGCCGTGCTGGGCTGGGCTTCGCTCGGGGCGCCGGTGGCCGTTCAGGCCAGCCAGGGGCAGTACAGCTACAAAGTGCTGGTGACCTGGCCGGCCTTTGCCGTGGCCATGGACAGTTACGAGGTGCAGCGCAGCGCGACCGAAGATTTCGCAGCGCATGATGTTTTAGGCCAGACATCCGCGACCACCTACGATGATACGACTGCCGTGCCAGGATCGGTGTACTATTACCGGGTGCGGGGTATCAAGGGCGCGCTTTACTGGATGAGCCAGGTCGGCAACGGCTGGCGCAGCTTGACGCCGCCCACTGGTATCAACGCCTCGCAGGGCACCTGGCCGGGCGGCGTCCTGGTGAAGTGGAATGCGGTTTCCGGCGCCACGGCTTATGAAGTCTGGGCCAATAACGAAAACGACGTGTTGGGCGCGACGAAGCGGGCCGAGGTAACCACGACGGAATACCCCGACCGCACTGTCAGCCCGGGCGCTACGCGTTATTACTGGCTCAAGTCTAAATCCGCCGGCGGCGTGAGCGATTACAGCGCGGTGGCCAGCGGTTATGCGCCTACGACCGTTAACTTCGGCGGCGCTGGGTTCGCCCCGGCCCCCGCCGATTACGACGGCGATGGTATAGACGATCTGGGGGTGTACAAGGCCGCCAACGGCCACTGGAAGGTGCGCATGTCCGGTTCCGGCTATAGTGTTATTGAAGTGACCGGGTTCGGCGGCGCCGGTTTTGTGGCCGCGGTTGGCGATTATGATGCCGACGGCTTGACGGATCCGGCGGTGTACAAGGCTGCTACCGGCGAGTGGAAGGTCTGGATGTCCGCTTCCGGCTACGCTCCTGTGGCCGTGGCTGGGTTCGGCGGTCCGAACAGCATTGCCATCCCGAGCGATTATGATGCGGACGGCAAATGCGATCCGGCAGTGTATTTCACGAGCACCGGCGAGTGGCGGGTCTGGATGTCCGCCAGCGGGTATGCTCCTATCGGCGCGGTCTGGGGCGGCAGCGCCTGGATGCCGTCCGTCGGCGGCGATGCCGATGGCGATGGCAAAGCTGATCCCGTGATCTATAGCCCGGCCGCCAAGACCTTCAAGGGGATGTGTTCGGTGCTGGGGTATGCCGAGGTCGTGATGGGCGGGATGGGCGCTGTGGGTTATGCCCCGATCAACCGCGATTATGATGGCGATGGATTGGTTGATCCTTCCGCCTACAACGAGTCGGCCGGCGCCTGGAAGATATGGGGCTCCCGTTCCGGCTACAGAGAGCAATCCTACAACTTCGGCGGCGCCGGCTGGGTTGTGGCGCCGATGGATTACTACGGCACCGGCCGCGCCAACCTGTGCGTGTATAACGAAGCCACAGGCACTTGGTGGGTGCGCCCTTGGTAATCTGAAATAACTGCCGATCGGCGCAAGTCGATGCTGATTAAAACCTGGCCGGCCAATGGCAGACATTGGCCGGCCAGCGTTTTTTCCGGGTCATGCGGCGGCAATCCCGCACGGTATATTCGAATTTGAAAAATTGGATTGTGCGCCTGGCCGTATTTTGTTAAAAAGACCTTTCGTAAATCCAGGCAATAATCTGTCCCTAAACAGCGGCAAAAGCGAAGGAAACACTATGGCCTCTTTAAATTCTGTGATTCTTGCCGGCAATTTGACCCGCGACCCGGAATTGCGCGCCATTCCCAGCGGCGCCAATGTCCTGGAAATGGGCATGGCTATTAATGACAGCTACCGGAATAAGGCGGGCGAAACTGTAGAGTCCACCTGTTTCGTGGAAGTGGTGGTGTGGGGGCGCCAGGCGGAGACCTGTGCGCAGTACCTGCGCAAGGGGTCGCCGGTGCTGGTGGAAGGCCGGTTGCAATACGACCAATGGGAAAACAAGGAAGGCGAAAAACGCAGCCGTTTGCGGGTGGTGGCCGTGCGGGTCCAGTTTTTGAGCAGTCCCAAACGCGCGGAGTACGGCGATGCGCCGGGCGGCAATGATGCGGCGCCGGGCGGCAATGATGCGGCGGCCGGTGGGCGCGCCGCCGCCGGGCCGGCGCCGGTGGCGGATGCGGATGCGCCGTTCTAGGATCAAACCATGCGTATTTTATCGGGGATTCAGCCTTCCGGCCGCCTGCATCTCGGCAATTATTTCGGCATGATGCGTCCGGCGTTGGAACTGCAGGCGCGCGGACAGGCCTTTTTGTTCATCGCCAATTATCATGCCATGACCACCGTGGAAGATGCCGCGATCCTGCGGCGCGCCACGGCGGATGTGGCGCTGGATTTCCTGGCGTGCGGCCTGGATCCGGCGCGCACTGTTTTTTACCGTCAGAGCGATGTGCCGGAAGTGCATGAACTGGCCTGGCTGCTGTCAACGGTCGCTCCCATGGGCCTGCTGGAGCGCTGCCATGCCTACAAGGACAAGCTGGCCCGCGGCCATGCCGCCTCGCACGCGCTCTTCGCCTATCCCGTGCTGATGGCCGCCGATATCCTGGCGGTGCAGGCCGACGTAGTGCCGGTGGGCCAGGATCAGAAGCAGCACCTGGAAGTCACCCGGGACCTGGCGGTCAAGTTCAACCAGAAATTCGGCGAGGTGTTCAAAGTGCCTGAACCTCTGATTGCCGACAGCGTGGCGGTCGTGCCCGGCGTGGACGGGCAAAAAATGTCGAAATCGTATAATAACGCGATTGACATCTTCGGCGCTCAGAAAGCCACACGCCAGGCGGTAATGCGCATCGTCACCGACAGCAAAACCCTGGACGACCCCAAGGATTCCGACCGTTGCAATGTTTTCGCCCTGTACCGCCTGTTCGCCGAGGCGGAGCAGGCCGCGGCGATGGCCGCGCGGTACCGGGCCGGCGGGCTCGGTTACGGCGAAGTGAAGAAGGCTTTGTTTGAAATGCTCTGGAATTATTTCGAGCCCTACCGCCGCCGCCGTGCGGAATTGGCGGCCGCCCCGGAGCGCGTCGAGGAAATCTTGCGCGATGGCGCAGCGCGCGCGCGCGCGGCCATGGCGCCTACCTTGCGAGCCGCGCGCCGTGCCGCGGGCGCGGCGTGACCGGCTATGGATACTCCCTTACAGGAAGAGTACCATGTCCGGCTCGAAATTTTTGAAGGGCCGCTCGATCTCCTGCTTTACCTTATCAAAAAAGACGAGGTGGATATCTACAATATCCCCATCGAGCTGATTACGCGCCAGTATATGGAGTACATGCAGCTGATGCGCATGTTGGACCTGAACATTGCCGGCGAGTTTCTGGTCATGGCCGCCACGCTCATGATGATCAAAAGCCGCATGCTGCTGCCGGTGGAGGACCGGCCGGAACTGGAGTCCGAGGATGACGATCCGCGCTGGGAACTGGTGCGGCAGCTGGTGGAATACAAGAAATTCAAGGACGCCGCCGGCGCGCTGCAGACGATGGAAATGCGGCAGGAAAACATTTTCGGCCGCGGCGCCGAAGATTTGCCCCTGGAGCCGGAACCGGGCGCGGCCCTGGGCGACATCACCATCTTCGATCTCATCGCCGCCTTTAACGAAGTATTGAAACGCGTGCCGGTGGCCGCGGAAATCGGCGAAATCTACGCCGAGCGCCACACGGTTGCCGATAAGATCGAGTTGATTGTGCAAACCCTGCGCTCCGCGGAAAGCGTGGACTTCGCCGGGTTGTTCACCCGGGCTGCCACCCGGCAGGAGATTGTCTGCACTTTCCTGGCGGTGTTGGAATTGATCCGCCTGCGCCAGATCAAGGCGCGCCAGGATGGCGTTTTCGGCGCAATTGTTTTGGAAAGGGCCATTCCCGCATGACCGAGCATCAAGAACTTCCACCAGCCGCGTCTCCGGCCGCGCCGGACCCGGCGGGGGCCGGGCCGGCTGAACCGGCGGAACTGTCATTGCAACCCATTGTCGGCGCCATGCTGTTCGCCGCCAAAAAACCTTTAACGCTTGCGGAAATCCGGCGCGTCCTCCAGCAGGTTGCCGAGCAGGTGCCGGAAGAAAACCGTCCGCCAGCGCGCGATGCGCAAATCAAGGCCGCCATTGCGGCCGTTCAGGACACCCTGGCCCGCGGCGGACTGGGCGTCACGCTGGGCGTCGCGCCCGGCGCCGGCGCCGATGGCGGCGGTTACCGCTTGCAGACCGATCCGGCATGCGGTCCCTGGCTGCGCTGCCTGCTGGAGATGGGCAAACCTACCCGGCTGTCGCGGCCGGCCCTGGAAACCCTGGCGATTATTGCCTACCGCCAGCCGGCGAGCCGGTCGGAAATCGAAGGTGTGCGCGGCGTCGGCGTGGATGCCATGTTGCGCACCCTCCTGGAAATGCAATTGATCAAAATCACCGGACGCAGCGAGTTGCCGGGGCGTCCGTTGCTGTACGGCACCACCCAGTTGTTCCTGGAGCATTTCGGCTTGAAAAATGTCCGGGATTTGCCCGGGATTGAACAGTTATGCCGGCGCGAGGCCGCCCGTGCGCAGGCCGCCGCCGCGGACCAGCCGGAACCGGCCGCGGATGAGGATTCTGCCGATGATGAAACACTAACCCCGGCCACCGAACCCTGAACAAGCAACCCCTAACACTGTTTTTCTTGCCATGGATTTAAAAAAATTACGCCAGGAAATTGACCGCTTGGACACCCGGCTGGTGGAACTGTTGAGCCGGCGGGCGCGGGTGGCGCTCCGGATCGGGGCGTGCAAACGTTCCCAACGCCGCGCCGCTTACGTGCCGGCCCGGGAAAAAAAAGTATTGGAAAATGTGCGGCGCTTGAATCAAGGCCCTCTGCCCGCCGAGGCCTTGATGGCGATTTACCGCGAAATCATGTCGGCTTCCATTGCCCTGGAGCAACCGATGCGGGTGGCTTATCTGGGGCCAGTGGCGACTTTTACCCACCAGGCCGCCCGCAGCCGGTTCGGCGCCAGTGTGGAATATCTGCCCTGCGAAACGATCAGCGATGTGTTCAATGCCGTCCAGACCCGGCAGGCGGATTACGGCGTGGCGCCGGTGGAAAATTCCATCGAAGGCGCCGTTACACACACCCTGGATGAACTGGCGGGAAGTTCCCTGAAAATCTGCGCGGAAATCTACCTGCGCATTTCCCACCACCTGATGGCCGTACAGCCGGAGCGCCGCCTGATCCGCCGGATATACAGCAAGGACCAGGTGTTCGGTCAATGCCGCAACTGGCTGCGGATCAACATGCCCGGGGTCGAATTATCACCCGTTTCCAGCACGGCGCGGGCGGCGGAAATGGCCGCGCGCGAGAAAAACACGGGCGCCCTGGCCAGTTTGCTGGCGGCGGAAATGTACGGCTTGCGGGTCTTGGCGCGCAATGTCCAGGATTCCGGCGCCAACACCACGCGTTTCCTCGTGTTGGGCGCCGCTGCCGGTTCTCCCACGGGGCAGGACAAGACTTCCATGTTATTTTCGGTCAAACATCGCGCCGGCGCCTTGCACCGGGTTTTGTCGGTCTTCAAGCGGTATGGCCTTAACATGACGAAAATCGAATCGCGCCCCAGCCGGCAAAAAGCCTGGGAATACCTGTTTTTTGTGGATATCGAGGGGCATGCGGATGAGCCGCGCATTCAGCGGGCTTTGAACGATTTGGAAAAACACTGCACCATGTGCACGGTGCTGGGCGCCTATCCGCGCGCGCCGGAAGCCCCGGCGCTTCGTGCGTTAAAAGCAAAATGAACCTTCCTGATTCATGCTGATCCTCGCTCTGCGTCAATCGTTTTCCCGGCGGGAATTATGGCGGAGCGGGTTCTTCATCCGGTCTGCGGGGGTATGCCTGGCCTTGGCCGCGTATGCCCTGGCGGGCATGGCGGTTGCCGGAGTGGCGGACTCCGTGGGCGAGGCGCCGGCGGTTGCCAACACCAATGGCGCCGGCCCCGCGGCGTCCGGCGTCGGTCGGATCGATAAATACCACGAAGAAGTTTCCAGCCAAATCCGCAATTACATCCACCGTTTCGATAGTTACTTGGCGGGCCGGCATGTGCCGGACGAACCCACCGGCTCCTGGATCAGGGTGATTCCCCGGGTGGAGTGGGAGGAAGGCAAGGGCGTGTCCGCCGGCGCCGCCTTTAAAAGCCGGATCATCCTGCCGCACCTGCACGACCGCCTGGAATTGATTGCCGATAATGTGCCCAACGCCATCTTGCCCGGCAAGGATGTGGCACCGGACCAGTATGACAGCGTCAATGCCGGGCTGCGTTTGAAGATTTTACGCGAGGATTTGTCCTGGGTGGACCTGGACGGCGGGGTGAATTTAAATCCCTGGCCGGCGCCGTTCACGCGTTTGACCGTCAGCCATGCCTTTGTCTGGGATAATGTCTGGAGTTTGGAGCTGAGCCAGCAGGGTTTTTTATACGTCAATGACGACGGCTTCGGTGAAATGTCGCAAGTGGAACTTACCCGCGCCCTGCATGCCGGCAATTACGCCCGGGCGACTTCCGCCGCCACATGGTCGGAGGAAACGGTCGGGGTGGAGTGGGAGCAGACTTTCATGTTGTGGCGTGAACTTGGCCGCAAACGCACCGTTGAAACCAGCCTGAGTTTTTTCGGACATGTGGATGCAGCCTCGCTGATGGATAATTACCGGGCGAACTGCACCTACCGCTGGAATGCTTTCCGGCCCTGGCTGTTTTTCAGCATCACCCCGCAGATCGCGTTCCCGCGCGAGCGCGATTATGCCCTCACCCCGCTGCTGCGCTTCTGCATGGAAATCACCTGCGGCGATTCCTGACGGATCAAGCATCCGGTTTGCGGGGATGGCGCGCGCTCCCGGCGGGCGTTTTTTTACGCTTTGGTTGCGCCCGCGCCAGGCATGCCGCGGGGCGGATGCCGAAACGCCGTTTGAACAGGCGGCTGAAATAGAGCGGGTCGTGGAAACCCGCCGCTTCCGCCGCCTGTTTCACCAGCAGGTTGCCGGCGGCCAGCAGTTGCCGGGCCTTGAGCAGCCGGATTTCATTGATGTAGCGGTGCAGGGGCATTTTTTCCGCCCGCCGGAAGATGGCATTCAAATGGCCCGGCGCGTAGTGAACGATCCCGGCCATCTTTTGCAGTGAAATATCCTCCCAGTAGTATTCGCGGACGTAATGCTTGACCTGCTCGACAATTTGTTCGTGGTAATCGGCGGCCGGGCGTCCGTCGGCGGCATGTTCCATGAGAAAATAGCAGAGGCATTCCATCAGGAGATAATGGAATTTCGCCTGCAAATGCCCGTCCCGGCCGAATCCCGGGGCGCGGGAAGTCTGCCATAACCGGCCGCACATCGGCGGGGCGATGGCCAGGCGTTTTTTGGACGTGGCATAGCCGGTCAGCGGGTCGTATTCCGTGATGTGAAAGAACAGCGCGGCCGGGAAAACCGTTGCCCAAAGCATCCGATAGCTTTTATCCGGCGCCAGATAATGCTCGCCATGGAGGGCGCCGGGGATGAACACCTGGGGTTGGCGCGGCGGGCAGATGAACCAGTGGCCGTTGACCCCCAGCGCCAGTTGGCCTTGCAGCAGGCAGACCATTTCCATTTGATGGTGGGCGTGCGGCGCATAAAAAAATTCTTTAAGGTTGAGGTCCGCCGCCGGCGCGGCGGGCCGATCGTCCCGCGCATAGAAGCGGATGCCTCTTTCGGACAGGGCGCATAAAAAAAGCGATAAGTCCTGGTTATTCATGCTTCGTTTTGTCCATGCGGATTGCGCGTTTTATACATCCAATTCTGTTTGCATGCAATTTTTATTTCATGTTAAATGATCAGCAGTTGAAACGCAGAGGGCGGCGCGGGCCGCCCGGCAGGCACCGCGGCCTTCCGCGGGGAATGAAACAAAACCAGGAAACAGCTATGCCCAAAGTAACTTACCGCAAGTATTCCACGGACGAACTGATGGAAGTGGTGGATGTCTTCAATGTCAGCGCCGATGCGCAGCGGCGCATCCGCGCCATCCTGGAGGCGGAAAAGCAAGTTCCGGACGCCGGCAACTTTTTCCGGTATTACAATCCCCGCAGCAAGACCGTCCAATTCGAGGAAATGGTAAAAAAACAGACCGGCGCCCGGCACGCCTTGGCGGTTAATTCGGGTACCAGCGCCCTGATCGCCGCGATGGTGGCGGCGGAAATCGGGCCCGGCGACGAGGTGATCCTCCCGGCCTATACCTTTTTTGCCAGCGCTTCCGCCGTGGTGGTGGCGCGCGGCATCCCGGTGATCACCGAAATTGACGAGACGCTGACGTTGGACCCGGCCGCCGTGGAGCGCAATATCACGGCGAAGACCAAGGCCATCCTGCCGGTGCACATGCTGGGGCTGCCGTGCAAGATGAAGGAATTGCGCGCCATCGCCGCCAAGCATAAAATCAAAATCATCGAAGACACCGCCCAAGCGTTCGGCGGCAAATACCAGGGCAAATATCTCGGCACCCTGGGCGATATCGGGTGCGTCAGCCTGGATGCCTACAAGGTCATCGGCACCGGCGAGGGCGGGCTGCTTCTGACCGACGACGAATGGCTGTATACCCGCGCCCAGAGCTGGCACGATGCCGCCGCCTGCTGGCGGCCGGACCGCTATGCGCGGGAACGCAAGCCCGGCGAGTTGTTCTGCGGGGAGAATTACCGTATGCCGGAACTCTGCGCCGCAGTCGGCATCGCCCAGCTCCGGAAACTGGACGCGATCAACCAGGCCACCCGCGCCGCCTGGACCCAGTTGCGCGCCGAAGTCCGGCTCCCGTCCTGCGCCAGTTGGGTGGAATGCAATGACCCGGAAGGCGTGTGCGGTTACACCCTTGGTATGCTGTTCGAAAACAACGAGCAGGCGGTGAAAGCCATCAACGCCAAAATCGGTTTGGGCGGCCTGGCCGCCAAGGACACCAAGGGCGTGCGCGACTGGCATGTCTATTGGAACTGGGAGCATATCCTGGACCGCAAGAGCGCCACGCCGGAAGGCTGTCCGTTTACCTGTCCGCATGTCAGGCAACTGCCGGCATATTCGACGGATATGTGCCCCAAGACGAAAAATATAATGATGCGCCTGGCAACCCTTGGTATCAGCCCGGCTTATGACCGGGCGGAAGTGTCCCAGCGCGCGCAAAAATTGAGCGCGGATTTGCAGGCGTTGTTTTAATTCACCGCGAAAGAGCGCAAGGAACGCAAAAGCCATCAACGACAGAAGCGTTTGTGGTCTTTTGTCACTGAACCGGATGAGCGGATGGAGCGAAGAAAATGATAAAAATCAACGCCTTGGTGGACTTGTTTTTCAAGGACTTGCCGCTGGATGAGCGCGTGCCGGCCATCGCCGCCTGCGGGTACAAATACATTGAAACCTGGAAGGGCAAAGACGCCGGCGAGCTGCGGAAAATGCAGGCTGCCGGCCGCGATTGCGGCGTGGAACTGGTCAGCATTGTGATGAACTTCGCCACGGAAGACCAAGTGGCGCCCATCCGCCCGGAAAATCGCGAGCGCTTCCTGGAGCAGATGGACCGCTACGCCGACAATGCGCTGTCCGCCGGCTGCCGCCAGGGGATCGTCACCGCCGGTCAGGCTGTCGCCGGGCGCACCCCCGCGGACCAGCGCCGGGCATTGGTGGCGGCGTTGCGCGCGGCCGGCGAACGGGTTGCTTCGCGCGGCTTCAAATTGAATCTCGAACCGTTGAACACGGCGGTGGATCATGCCGGGTATTTCCTGGACGATCCCCTGGAGGGGCTTGCCATTGTCCGGGAAGTCGGACTGCCGAACGTCCGGATGTTGTATGATGTCTATCATATGACCATCATGACCGGCAACCAGACGGCATTCCTGGAGCAAAACATCGAATGGATCGGCCATTTTCATGCCGCCGGCGTGCCGGGCCGGCACGAGCCGTTTGCAGGCGAAACTAATTATCCCTTCCTGCTCCGCCGGATCAATGCCGCGGGCTACGATGGATTCATGGGTCTGGAATACATGCCGGCACTGCCTTGTCCGGAAACCCTGGTGAAAACCCTGGAATATTTGAGCGTTTAAAGCTGGGATGCTTGCAAAACGTGGGTTTTGCAGTTGGATCAATCGGCAATAATATCCAATCCTGAATCCGTGACGGGATTTTATGTTGTCAAGATAATGTGCGTACAAACAACAATTTATGGCATTTTAAAATATCACCAAAAACACACGGCGCTGTTTGGCGGAAAAGACCGCCCTGCGGGTGAGGCCATTATGCCGCATCTGCTTTGTTGCGAAGGATTCGCGGTATATTTATACAGCTTCATCCTTCGCGCCTCGCATCCGCGGCATACTGACCTCATCACGGATTCAGGCCAATCATTAACTTGGCGCCGGTGCGCCCCCCGCCCCGGGCTGGTCATTCCATGAAAATTTCTTCGCAAACTCCAGTTGCGGGCAATGCGTACCCGTCCGGTGTGAAGCGGATTGACTTCATCAGCGATTATGACGGGCGGGAAGATTGGGCGCTTTTTCTGCCGGGCGATCCAGCCCGGAATACCGTGGTTTACATGCACGGCTCATTTTCCGATGCCGGCCAGATTTTCACCCGCGCGGATATCCGCCATCACTGGCTGCCGCGCATCATGGCCGGGCGCCATCCGCTGCTGTCGCTCAACCTGCGCGGCACGGAATACATGAGCCCGGCGGTGGCGGCGGACACGACGGACATGCTGGATTACTGCCGGGCGGAGTTGGGCTCTGAAAACATTGTGCTGCTGGGCGGATCGGGCGGAGCTTCCAGCGCCATGGCCTACGCCGTACTGCATCCCGAGCAAATCCAGGGTGTGGTGGCCATGGGCATGTGTGATATCTTTGCGCGGCTGGATTGCGCGCGAAAATCTTCCAATCCCACATTGCAAAAGCTGGCCGCCGCGGTGTTCACCGCCTATGGCGGAACATTGGAGGAGAAGCCCGAGCTTTACCGCGCACGCTCCGTGCTGGCGCATTCGGACCGTCTGATGCATCTTCCGATAATTCTGGCCATGGGCGAAAAAGACGCCTTGATCCCGGTGTTGGAAACGCGTAAAGTGGCGATCGCATTGCGTGATAATCCGCGCTTTGTATATCACGAGATTCCAGGTGGCAACCACGATGCGCCGTGCTGGATTGATGTGGATTTGGAGACTTTGAAACTGCGATTGTAGGCGTTGGGATTCAGGAGGAATGACAATGCAAAATATGACATGGTTCAACATTAACGGTAGCATCGGGCGGGGGGCGTACGAGGAGCCGGAATTTCCCACCGCCCAGTCGTTCGTGGAGCACCTGGATTATCTCGGGATTGACCGGTCGCTGGTGTGGCACGTGGCCGCGCGCGATATGCGGCCGCTGGAGGGGAACCGGCGCCTGCTGCGCGAGATCGAAGAAGCCGGCCTGGGGCAGCGGTTGCTGCCGGCGTTCATTATTACGCCGGCCTGCTTTTTTGAATACGGCGTGATGGATTACCTGCGGGAACAGCTCCGCACCGGACGGGTGCGCGCCCTGCGCATTACGCCGAAGATGTCGCGCTTCCCGATCCGGGAAATCGAACGGGTGGTGGGCGAACTGGCGGAATTCGAGCCGGTATTGTTTTGCGATTCCGGCCATGGCGCGCCGGAGTCGGAAATCCGGGACCTGGAACATCTGGCCCGGACCTTCCCCGGGGTAGCCGTCGTCATCACCCAGAAAATGTGGGGCGGATTCCACAGCGTGCTGGACTTGATGTGGCGCTGCCCGAATGTGTATGTTGACACATCCTGGCTGCACATGCGCAATACACTGGAATTGCTGGCCGAGCATTACGGCGCCGGGCGCGTCCTGTTCGGCGTCGGTTTCAAGGCGCATTACGGCGCCGCCATCGCCGCGTTGGCACACGCGCGTCTGACCGGCGCCCAACGCGAAGCGATCGCCCACGGCAACCTCGAACGGCTGCTGAAAAGCGAACCGCTGCGGGAAAAACTTGCCCGTCCGCCCGCCTTGCTTGATCGTAAACCTTTGTGGCGCAGATTGCGCTCCGGACAGCCGGTGGCGGGCGTGGAGGTGATTGACGCCCATGGCCATACACCGCCGCATACCCGCGGTTGGGTCATCCGCCAGCAGGACATTCAGCAGGGCATTGCCGAGGTGATTGGCGTCATGGATCATCTGGGCATCCGCCGCCTGATCCTGTCGCCGGAAGCGGCCCTGTTCGGCGAAAACCTCGCCGGCAACCGGGCGGTGGAGCAGCTGCTGACGTCCTGCCGGGACCGGATTTCCGGTTACCTGGTTTATAATCCGCGCTTCGCGGAGGAAATGCTGCCGGCATTGGATGGATTCTTCCAGCGCGGGTTTTTCGTCGGGTTCAAGTTGCTGGCGGCTTACTGGAAAATTCCGCTGACCGATCCGGGCTACCAGCCGGTATGGGAGTATGCCTACCGGCATCATCTCCCGATCCTGCTGCATACGTGGGATGACTCCTACAATTCGCCCGTCCTGCTTGAAGGCATTGTCAAAAAATATCCCAACGCCGTCTTCCTGCTCGGGCATTCCGGCGGCGGCACCCGCGGGCGGCTCGAAGCGGAATCCCTGGCGCAGGCCAACCCCAACGTGTACCTGGAATTCTGCGGCAGTTTCACCACGCCGCGTCCATTCGAGACTTCCCTGCAACTGGTGGGGAAGACCCGCGTAATCTTCGGTTCCGACACCGCCGCCCATGACCCGGCGTGGGAACTGGGGCGTTACCTGTCCATGCCGCTGCCGGATGATGAGCTGATTCCAGGGCTGGGCAGCAATATGCGTAAAATATTGGATGGCGCCAAATGTGACTGAAAATTTATCCGCGAAAGAGCGCGAGGAACACCAAAGCAGATGCGGAAATAATTCACCACGAAAGAGCGCAAGGAACGCAAAGGATGCTCCGGTAAAAGATTCTTTGTGATCTATGCGATCTTTCGCGGATAAGAAAAGAGTTTTGATGAGAATAGTTGATTTCAACTCAGTAACCGGCGGAGATTTCCCGGTCGGCATTAAACGGCTTGCGTATGACAGCGGTGTTGATGGCGTCAGGGATTGGGGATTGCTTTTGCCGGGTAAACGGCGCGATCTCTGGATGGTGGTGCTCCACGGGCACGGCGCGCGCGGCGACCAGCTTTACACCCGCAAAGATATCCGCGAAACCTGGCTGCCGGAATTTTTGAATACCGGCGCCGGCATCCTCACCCTGAATCTGCGCGGCAACGCCTGGATGTCGCCGGCCGCCGCGGTGGATTTGCACGATGTGTTGCATTATCTGCGGGCGGAACAGGGCCTGCAAAAGGCTGTCTTCTGTTCCGGATCAATGGGCGGCACCGGCAACCTGATTTACGGCGTGCTGCACCCGGAGGATGTCGCCGGCATCGTGGCGCGCGGCGCGGCGGCCGACCTGGCCGGTTATTGCAATTGGTGCCGGACTCAAACCAGGCCGATTCTGAAAGAGATTGCCGATGCCATTTATGCGGCTTATGGCGCTGCGCCAGAACAGGCGCCGGACCTTTACCGGCGGCATTCCGCCCTGGCCAATGCCGAGCGGCTGACCATGCCGGTGTATTTGTCCCATGGCGGCGCCGATGAAATTATCCCGGTGGCGCAATCGCGCGAGCTGGCTGAAAAAATGTCCGGCAGGTCAAATTTTCATTATCATGAAATACCGGGCGGCAACCACGACTCGCCGCTGCATGACAAGCAAGGATTGCGGTTTGTTTTTGATCGGATTGAGTAAATATGAAAAATGCCGGAACTGAAATCAGAAATGAAAGCATAAAACCGAATTTATTGATCGTGTTTGCCGATCAGATGCGTGCGACGGATATGGGCTGCGCCGGCAACGAGCAAATAAGAACTCCCAATCTGGACAAATTGGCGGGCGACGGCGCCCGATTCACCACCGCCGTGTCCACCTGCGCGGTGTGCGGACCCCACCGCGCCATGATGCTTACCGGGCTCTATCCGCTGTCGAATACTGTTTTCACCAACAACATCAGGTTGCCGGACGATATTCCGTCGTTGGGCGATATGCTCAAGGCCCAGGGCTATGACACCGCCTATATCGGCAAATGGCACCTGGCGGGCGAGCCGGCATCGCAAGGATATGTTCCGCCCGGCCCCATGCGCCATGGGTTCAATTACTGGGCCGCGCATAATTGCACCCATAAATATTAGGGGCTTCAGACTTTTGAATGGGCACCCCCTACAGGTTGTGGTAATAGTGGTGAATGAATGCAAATACATTATACGCGAAATTGTTGGGATTGCGAGGGCCTTGGTTGGTTAGTCGGGTTGAGGTGAACGAGAGTGCCCGTCGTGTGGACGTATGGGTTAAGCATGAACCGGGAGTGCAAGTGGCCTGTCCGGAATGTGGGCAATTTGGGCCAGTGTACGACCACACGGCGGAACGCGAATATCGGCATCTTAACAGTTGTGAAATGGCGACGTATGTGCATGTGCGACTGCCGCGTGCGCAGTGCGCTCGGCACGGGGTTAAGCAGATTCTTTCGGAGTTTGGCGAGAATGGTTCGCCGATGACATATGCCTTTGAACGACAGATTATTACAGTGCTTGAGGAATGCAGCTTGAGTGGAGCTAGTCGATTGACGGGGATTAGCTGGGAGCAGGCGTGGGCGGTGGTGGAACGTGGTGTAGCGCGCGGCTGGGATCGCAAGGAACATAAGTTGCCGGCACGGATCGGGGTGGACGAGAAATCGTTTGCAAAAGGCCACAAGTACGAGACGCTGGTCTATGATTTGGAGCAAGCGACGGTGGAATATGTGGCCGACAATCGGGAGCAGGGAAGCTTGGAAGGATATTACAAACAGTTCACGCTGGAAGAGCGCGCGGCGGTGGAAGCCGTGGCCATGGACATGTGGGATCCGTACATCGCGGCGACACGCGCTTGGATTTCCGCTGCCCACCAGAAGATCGTCTTTGATCGATACCATGTGACAGCCTATGTTTCCAAGGCAGTCGACGAGGTTCGCAAGATCGAACACCGGCAATTGATGCAAGTGGGCCGAGAGGATTTGAAACACACGAAGTATCTTTGGCTTTGGAATGAAGAAAATATTCCCGATTGGCGTCGTGTGGAGTTCGAACAACTCAAATCCCAAGATTTGAAGGTTTGCCGGGCGTGGGCGATCAAGGAGAATCTGCGGCATCTGTGGTCGTATCGTTCGGTGGCCTGGGCGCGGAAGTTCTTTAAGCGGTGGTATCACTGGGCAACACACTCCCGGTTGCCTGCTATGGTCAAGGCGGCGAAGACCTTGATGGCACATATGGCTAACATCGTCACCTTTGCCAAACTCCGCGTTACCAACGCCATGGGCGAAAGCCTTAATAGCAAGATAGAAAAGGTCAAACGGATGGCCTGCGGTTTCCGCAACCGGGATCACTATAAAAAAGCCATTTATTTTCATTGTGGAGGACTCGATCTCATGCCGAAAGCGCCCGCGTCTCCAATGATCCGCCTTTTCGCATGCTGACACCACTACATATGGGGGCTACCCACACAAAACCCGGAAGCGGCAAATATTATGACAGCGTTTATTTTGGCGATACGCCCGAGCCGATAGTCATGCCCGGCTGGCAGCCGGACGGGCAGACCGAGCTGGCCATGGATTATATAAAAAACCATGCCGCCGCTCCGGCCGCGGACAAAAAACCATTTGCCATGGTTATGTCGTGGGGGCCGCCGCATACGCCATTTATCGCGCCGCCAGACTATGTTGAGTTGTATCCGCCCGATAAAATCAAATTACGGCCGAATATAGGGGAAACCTGCGATTGGATTGGCGTTTCCGACAGCCCGATTCCCAAAAAATACGCCGATTGGTGGAAAAGCCTGGGCAATGCCGGGAGCGCTCCGTTCGGGCGGGAGGCGGAACAATTGTTGCGGGAGTATATTTCAAATTATTACGCGGCCATAACCAACCTGGATTGGAATATGGGCCGCTTGATGAATCAACTCGCCGAGTCGGGCATTGCCGATGATACGTTGGTTGTGTTTACTTCCGATCATGGCGAAATGCTCGGGTCGCATGGTCAGCTCCATAAATGGCAGCCTTGGGATGAATCCATTATGGTGCCATTCATCCTGCGTTACCCCGGCCGGGTCGCCGGCGGCATCCGTCCCGATTTCCCCTTCGGAACTCCCGACATATTGCCGACTTTGTTCGGATTGATGGGGGCGGATATTCCCCGGCGGGTGGAAGGCCGGGATTTGTCCGGATTGCTGCATTCGTTTCGATCGGCGCATTCCAGCCCGACTTCGGCTTTGATTGCCTGCATTTGCGCGGGAACAACCTGGGGACGGAAATGGAGCCCTAATCAGCGCGGCCGGGGGATGGCCGAACATTTTTACCGGCCTTACCGCGGTATCAGGACGAACACCCACACTTACGTTCGGGACCGGCAGGGGCCGTGGTTCCTGTTCGATAACGCAAATGATCCTTATCAGATGAATAACCTGCTGGAGAACGGTGGAAGCGCGACGGTTCCGCCGGAACTTGAAAAAGAACTGCGGGATTGGTTGGACCGCACCGAAGATTATTTTGGAACCAATGAAGAATATCAAAAACTGGCCGATCCGGCCACGGGCATAGTCGCCGACCGCCGGAAATTGAAAAACAAAGCAAATAAATAGCTCAATTGTGTTTGGAGCACAAGAAAGCAGGAAATAAAATGAGCAAAACGATAAAAATAGCGGTGTTGTTTGGAAATAAGAATGTTAAGGGAGCAATCGCGGCGGTTAACGGCAGGATTGATCGGTTAAATGCGGGTGAAGGTGAAATTGACGGCCGGAATTTCAATCTGCCTGAAGGCGGGCGGCTGGAAATTACATTTGCAGAATATACGCTTAAACGCGGGGCTTTCCCAACGATCTGCAATGTTTTCACAAATCAAAATCCGTTTTCCTTCAACTTGCGGGATGTCAATGCCGCCACACCGATTTTTATCCCGGAATTCAAGGTGGCGGTGATTCCGGCGGATGATCAAAGGGACTTGGCGCAGGTGGCCCGTGATGTGGCCGCGCGCGGCGCAATCTCGGATTATACCCGCTATCTGAACGCGCCGGAAGAATCTTACGCGCATGCCGCCGTCCGGAACCGTCAGCAGTATTGCCAGACCTGGCTGGGCTTGGGGCGCGACATGCGGATGTTCCGCGTCGGCTACCAGGAACGATACAAGTTTTGGGGTCAAATTCAGCCCTGCTACCATACCGTGCCCCAGCACTTGTCGTTTCTGCAAGCCAAGTTCGAGCGCGTGCCGGAGGCGGCCTACCAGGTCAATTTTGTGATCGGGCAGGGCGCCTCCTGCCGGCCGCGCATTACCCGCAGGCTGGAAGACGGCGTATTGCCGATCCTCCGTTCCGTCCAGGCCGAAGAGGATATGCATTACCATCTGACGGTGTTTGCCACGCTGGAAAAGGCGCCGCTGGCCCCCGGCGCGGTCCGCGGCTCGGAATGGGATGCCTGTTACGCCAACACGGGCGGGAATATGCTCTCGCCCGAGCAGCGCGAGGAGTTGCGTCCGCAGTTGGAGGCGGAAATGCGCGGGCGTGAAGAGGAAACGGTCTGTTGCCTCCGCGTCGAAGCCGTCAACACCGGCCGGGTGCCGCGCTATGCCTGGTTCAAAGCCGCCTTTGTCACGGGATTCAACGGTGTGGCGCTCAGGTATCCGGCTGCCGGGAAAGGCGATTTCCAGGCGGGATATACCCGCTTGACCGGTTGCGCCGGGATTTTCTCCGTCAACCGGCTCGATGGCGCGCCCTTGCCGGAGCAAGAGATGGCGGTGCTCCTGCAGCCGGGCGAGGCGGCGGCTTTCGATATTATCGTGCCGCATGCGCCCGTCGGCGAGGACCGTGCGCGGGAACTGATGCGGCTGGACTTTGACGCGCATCTGGAAGCATGCCGGGCGTACTGGCGCGCGCGCCTGGAATCGGCCGCCGCCATCAGCGTGCCGGAAAAGCCGATTGATGAAAATATCCGGGCCGGATTGCTGCAATGCGATCTGGTGACCCTGGGGCGCGAGCCGGACGGGCCGGCGCTGGCCACCATCGGCTGGTATTCGCCCATCGGCACGGAAAGCGCGCCGATCATCCAGTTTTTCGACTCGATGGGCTGGCACAAACTGGCCGAACGCTGCATTGATTTCTTTTTCGCGCGGCAGCAGCCGAATGGCTTTATTCAAAACTTTGCCAAGTATGAAAGCGAAACCGGGCCATTGCTCTGGACGGTGGGCGAGCATTTCCGGTACACGCGCGATGCCGCCTGGCTGAAGCGCGTGCTGCCCAATATCAAAAAAGCGGCGGATTACCTTTTGCAGTGGCGCGCGCGGAACCAGGTGGAAGAATTCCGCGCCCAGGGTTTTTACGGCATGGTCGACGGTAAGGTCGCCGATCCCAATGATTTTTACCATTCGTTCTTCCTGAATGCCGGCACCTATGTCGGCTTGAAACGGACGGCTGAAATGTGCCGTGCGATTGATCCGGGTTATGCCCGAATGCTCGACGGGGAACTGCCGGCATACCGCAAGGACATCCAGTCCGGATTCTATCATGCCCAGGCGCGTGCGCCGGTTATGCCTTTGGGCGATGGCGCCTGGGCGCCTTTGATGCCGCCCTGGGTGGAATATACCGGCGGCATCAGTTTTTACGCCGACGGCGGCATATGGTTTTCGCACGGCGCCTTTGCCTCCCGCAGTTGCCTGACCGGACCGCTCTGGCTGATCATCGCGGAAGTGCTGGATCCGTTTGAAATCGGCGCTGAATTCATGCTGAAGACGAACCAGTACCCGGTGACGCTGGACAATGCTGCGCTGAGCCAGCCGTATTACTGCCGGCACGATTACGCGCATGTCCGGCGCGGCGAGGTGGCCGCTTTCCTGAAAACCTATTACAACCAGATCACCGGGTTGCAGGATCATGAAACTTACACGTTTTGGGAGCATTACTACCATGCCAGCGAACACAAGACGCATGAACAGGGCTGGTTCCTGATGCAGACGCGCTGGATGCTCTGGCTGGAGGAGGGCGATATGCTGCGGTTGCTGGGCGCCATCCCGCGCGCCTGGCTGGAACATGGCAAAGCCATCCGCCTGCAGGGCGTCAAATCGTATTTCGGACCGCTGTGGGCGGACGTTGAATCGGATTTGCAGCGCAACCGGATCACCGCGGAAATCCGGGTGGAATCGGACCGCCTGCCGGCCGCCCTGTGCATACGTCTGCCGCACCCGCAAGGCCGGCGGGCCGTGGCGTGTGCGGGCGGGAAATACGATCCGGCCACCGAGACGGTGGCGGTCAAGCCGTTCAACGGCCGGGCGCGGGTGGAATTACGTTTTTAAGGGCGGAACTGGCGGCAGTTGACGCCAGCCTCGCGCAGCAGCGCCGCCGCCTGTGCCGTAAAATGGTATTCCTGGCCGAAGACTACCGCCGTGATGCCGGCGGTGATGATCATCCGGGCGCAGGGCAGGCAGGGGCTGATGGTGCAGTAGAGCGTCGCGCCCTGCAGCGCCACCCCGTAATAGGCGGCTTGCACGATGGCGTTTTCCTCGGCATGGGCGCAGATGCATTCGTCCAGCTTGGCGCCGGAAGGCACGTCCGCGGCGGCGCAGCGCGGGCAGCCGCCCTCGCAGCAATTGCGGATGCCGGGCGGGGTGCCGTTGTAGCCGGTGGAAATGATGCGGTGGTTTTTGACGATGACCGCCGCCACCTGGCGGCCCCGGCAGTTGCCGCGCCGCTTGACGACCGCGGCGATGTCCATGAAATAGGTGTCCCAGTCCGGGCGTTCAAAATTTGGCATGATTGATCCCCTTATTTACAGGATGAATGCTCAAGCTCCCCGCACTCCGCCTGCCGTCCGCGTTTTTCCCATCGGCGGATGATCCAGACGCATAATTCATACAACAGCATCATGGGGATGGCCATCAAAATCTGGGAAAACACATCGGGCGGGGTCAGCACCATGGCCAGGATAAAAATGGCGACAATCGCATGCCGCCGGTATTGAACCAGCATGGCGCTGGAAACCACGCCCAGCCAGCCCAGGGCCAGCAGCAGCACGGGCAATTCAAAGGCCAGTCCGAAACCCAGCAGCAGCTGGACGGTGAAGGACACGTAACTGGTGATCGTCCATTCCGCGCGGATGCCCAGCCACGCGTGCAAACCCAGCATCAGGCGCAGGGCGGTCGGCAGGACGAGCAGGTAGCCCATCAGCGCGCCGCCGATGAACAGGATGACCGTCAGCGCCAGGGCGCCGGCGGCCGCCTTGCGTTCCACGGCGCGCAGGGCGGGAAAAATGAAACGCGCCAGGGCCACGACGATCAAAGGGGCGGCCAGGAGCAGGCCGGCCCAGAAGGTGAGCCGCAGGGCGATGGAAAAACCGCCGGCGATTTCCAACGAACGCAGAAATTCTTCCGGACGGTCGGTGATGCCGGACAGCGGCGCGCGCAGAATCTTCAAGAGCAACGGCGCCAATGGCAGGGCAGCGGCCATGCCCAGTAACAGGAGGGCCGCGGCCGCCAGGATGGTCCGGCGCAAATCTTCCAGGTGTTCCAAAAACGGCTTGGGAATGTCCGGCCAGATTGCGCGTTTCCCGGCCTGGTCCGGCGCGGCGGCCGCCCGGACCGCCGGATTTTCCGCGGACGCCGCTGGCCGTTCTGGTTCCACGGGGTGTTTCCAGGGAATCAGGCCGGCTTGGCGGCGGCCATCTGTTTTTTCACGGCCGCCGGCCGTTGAAGCATTTCGCGGACTTGCTTGGAATTCAGCTTTTTGACCTTGGTTTCCGGCACCCCCAAAGCCAGCAGGCGGTTGCGCTGCAGCTTTTCGCGGCGGCGTTTTTCACGCGGTTTCTTGGCGGAATAAGTCAGTTCATCATTGGCGCGGCCCGATCCCATGGTAAAATCCTCATGTATGGTTCTTCAGTCAAACAGCCTGCATCCATTCAATAAAACCGGATCCTAACGTAATCATGCTTGAAAGGCAAGCGTGGAAATGCCGGTAACACCATGACGCGATGGATCAGCCGCCGCCGTAAAATCGTGCGTGACTATTTAGTTTGTTCATGGTACAAAACGACAATAAATTTTTGCCGGGAATCATCCGGCGGAAACGGATTGAAACTGTCCGCTAACCAGGGAAGAATTGCATGCAATCCAATCAAATTATGGCGGCGGTATTGGCGGCGGGCTTGGCGGGGGCGGTTTGCGCCCAGACGTCCGCGCCCGCGCGGCAACCGGCGCCGGTCCTGCCGGCGGCGCCGCCGGCGGAATCTTATGACTGGGACTGGCTCAATGTGGCGGTGGGGGCCAAGATCGGCACGCTGGGCATTGGCGGGGAACTGACGCTGGGCGTGAACGATTATCTCAATCTGCGCGGCGGCGGTTCGTGGGCGAGTTTATCCATCAGCCGTAAAATTCAGGATGTGGATTACGATCTGGATTTGGATTTAACCACCTTCCCCATCCTCCTGGATGTGCATCCGTTTGCCAATAACTTCCGCGTCAGCGGCGGCATGATCCTGCACAGCCAGGCCAAGGCCAAACTCAAGGCGACCCCCGACCAGGAAGTCACCATCGGCGATCATAAATATCCCGCCGCCGCCGTTGGGACCCTTTCCGGCGCGATTGAATCCGCGCGCCAGGTGGCGCCGTATATCGGCATCGGCTACGGCAACGCGGTCGGCAGCGACGCCTGCCTGTCTTTTGTTTTCGACCTGGGTGTGGCTTTCCAGACCTATGATGTTGACCTGACGGCCGACGGCCCCGCGATGGCTTTCCCGGAATTCCGGGAGGATTTGCAAAAAGAGCAGGAAAAAATCCAGGACGACGCCGACAGCTTTAAAATCTATCCCGTCCTGGCATTCGGCATAGCCTATTATTTTTAATCAATTATTCGCTTATCTCCTTGTAATTAAGCTGTTTACATCTATATATGATTATAATCAGCATGTGACAGGGAGCAGGATGCGGCGGGCAAATTATGACAGGGATGGTCGAGATGATAAAAAAAGTTTATTGGTTGATTTTCGCCGTGGCTTTTGGCGCCGGCCTGACTGCGGCGCCGCCGCCGCCGGCGTCGCCGATGGCGCCGATTCCCATTGAGATTGATTATCCCTGCGCTTTGTTCGGGGCCTGGCCGGTGGCTTGCGGGGTGCCGTTTCCGTCCGCCATGTTGCAGGATGCCGCGGCGCTGGTGGTGGTGGATGACGCCGGCGCGCCTGTGCCGGCGCAGGTGGACACCACGGCCACATGGCTGGATGGCTCGGTGCGCTGGGCGCTCTTGCATTTTAACGCTTCACCCGGCCGGAAATATTTTGTCAGGAACGCCGGCGCGCCGGCGCCGGCGGCGGATGTTGCCGGCGGCATGACGGTCGCGGAGACGGCGGGCGGGGTGACGATCAAGACCGGCGGCGCGGTGTTTTTCATGGCCGCGGATGAAGCCCTGGTCGCGCAGGCTGAATTGGATGGCCGGCGTTTGCTGGCACAGGCCGGCCGCGGCGCGTATGTGCAGGACCAGAAAGGCCGGCTGGCGCGGTTAGGCGGCCCGCTCAGCGGCATGCAAACGGCGTTCCGCGTCCGGGGTTCATGGTGGACGGTGGTGCGCAAGGAAGGCTGGTATGTTACGGAATCCGGGGAAAGGCTGGCCCGCGGGATTGTTTGGCTCGAGTTTCATGGCGGATGTCCGTATGTCAAAATCACGCATCGCCTGGTGCTTACGGAGGACACCAACGAAGTCTGGTTCAAGGACATCGGCCTGGACTTTAACGGAGGGTCCGGGAACGCCGCCGCGGCGGCCTTTGCCGTTGATCCGTCCGGGCAAAAGCCGCCGCTGGAAGTCAGGCTGTCCGCCGGCGAATCGGCCTGGCTGCTGCAGGATGACTTTCCGCATTTCATGCAGACGAATTCCGGTTTTACCGTTACGCATCGCCGGCGGGCGGGGGAGCTGGCGGAACTGGCCGGCGGCAAGGCGTGCGGCGATTGGTGCGCCTGGCGCGGCGCAGCGGCGGGATATACCCTGGTATTGCAAGATTTTGCGGAACAGTATCCGAAGGAGTTTTACGCCTCAACCGCGGGTGTCACGGCGCGGTTATGGGCGGGCCGCGGCGGGCGGGAATTGGATTTCCGGGCCGCCACCCTGGCGCGTGAATATTGGGGCGAGGATTGGTGCAAAAAATCCGATCTGGGCCTGGAACGGATAAAAAATATCTATTGCAACGCCCAGGCTTCCGCGAAGACGCACGTTTTATGGCTATTGCCGGATACGGGCGGCGGGGCGCCGGCGGCGGCGGCGCGCGCGGAAGCCGCCGCCAGTGGCGTCCATGCGATCGCCGATCCGGCCTGGATCTGCGCCGCGGGCGTCATGGGGGTGGACCTGCACCCCAAGGATCCCGCACGGTTCCCGCGCGAGGAACTGTATCTCTCTGATTTCTTTGACCGGCACCTGCTGCCCAGCCGCGTATTTCCCATGACCGGCTGGATTGCCTGGGGCGCCAACATGGGCACGCGTTATGGCCGGGAAAGCGACACGGGCAAATATTACATGACCTGGTGGCGCATGAGCGGCTTGATTGATTATCACATGCGCAACAGCGTCTGGCTGCTTTATGCCCGCAGCGGCGAGCGCAAGTACCTGGATTACGCCGCGCGGTTCAACCGTTTTGCCGGCGACATGAACATGCACCATTGGGACTGCGGCGATGCCAAGTCCGGCACCCTCAAGATCCGCGGCGGTTTTGCCGGCGATGCCCTGTACAAGGGGGCCGAAATCGCCAAAATGGGCGAAGCCGGCAGCCCCGGGAGCCTGCCGATTTACTGGCGTTGGAGCAGCGGCAAGGCCGGCTTGGCCGGCGGTTCCGGAGCCGACGTGATCAATTACCTTTACCACTTTTATTTCACCGGCGATTGGGATGTCCGGGAACTGCTGGAAGAATGCGCCGCCGCCACCAAACAACATGCTTTCATGCAGACTGCCGGCGTGAGTTGGGGGGGGGAATTTCACCGACTTGCGCTGCCTGGCGGCCATGTATTCCATGGATTGGGATCCGGAACTGGGAGCCATGGTCGCCAGGCTGGCGTCCCAGAACATGGATTTGGCAAGCCCCAACGGCGTCTCCGAAAAAATGACCCCCACGCCCACCTATAAGGCCAGCCGCGTCGCCATTTCCATGCTGGCGCTTTACCGCCTGACGCAGGACGAACGGGTGCGCCAATGTTTTTTGAAGCTGGTTGATTATCAGTACCGTTTCCAGCTTTCCGAGCGTCCGGTGGCCTACCAGAGCGCTTCCGGCATGTATAACGCCATGGCGTCCCTGTTGACCGGCGACGCCAAGTACCTGCGCATCGCCTGGCAGAGCGTGGATAACGCTTTGTTTGATTTTAAAACCACGCTGGCTGAAGATCTGGCCGCTGATGGCGGCAGTTTGACCAACCTGCCGTGGTATCCGGCGCATTTCAATTATTTCCCGTTTGTCAGCCTCCCGGTGCTGATGCAGGCCCGCTTGCAACATCCCGGCGCGCTGGCGCCGCTGCCCCTCTTGCGCAAGCATGGCGCATCGACGGCCAATGCCTGGGCCGTTTTTGAAAAACAGCCGGGGCAGCCGGTGGAATTAAGCATGAATTTCAAGCTGGCGGAGGCCGCGGATGTGCAGCCGGTTGTCTACGGGCCGGATGGCAAGCTTTGCCGTGATTTCCAAATCGCGGCCAAGGAACGCCTCTTTAAATCATCGGTTGTCGGCGAATCGTCCACATACTGGTTGAAGTTGATCCTGCCGGCGGATTTGCCGGCGGGTGATTATCGCGTCGGCCAAGCCGACCGGGGTAATTTTGCGGTGCTGGATGCAAATGTCGAGCGGCTGTGCCTGGAATGTCCGGAGGGATTCTGGCTCAGCATGTCGGGGATCGAGGCACCAGGCGCCTTTTTTTTCCATGTGCCTGAAGCTTGCCGTGAAGTGGAAATGTTTGTCAGCCGTCCCCTGTCCATCACCCGCGGCGATGGCTCGCCTGCGGCGGCGTTTCCGGCGGATACCGCGGCGGGTGAAGCCGCGGCCGGATCAACCGGCGCAACATGCGTGGGGCGGATCACACTCCCGGCGCCGGCGGGGACGGCCGGCGACTGGAAGATTTCCTCGCCCGCCCCGGCTTATGTGCGCCTGTTGAATCTGCCGCCCGTCGCGGCGTATCTTGCGCCGGGCCGTTTGTTTGCGCCCCCGGTTGCCCTGGCCGCGGCGCAACCGCCGCCGGCCTTGCCGCCGGCCGGCGAAAAATATGTCGCCGGCGTGGTGGGCGGCGCGCTGCAACTGTCTGGCGGCGAGACGCTGCGGTTCAAGCGCGGGACGCCATTGCCGGACGGTTCCTATGAAAACTTCCCGGGCCTGGCCGGCACGATCGAATTCTGGTTCCGGCCCAATTGGTCGGCGCTGGACCAGGCATCCGCCAAGCTCCAGCGCCGCCAATGGGAATTGGTGTCCGCCGGTCCGCTTGCCATTTATTACCTTTACGGGCAAGTCCGTCCGGCAGACTTGCCGGATGCCTTTCTGAGCCTGGCGTGCGGCCGGAGCAAATATGCCAGCCGCGGCCGCCACCGGCGTTTTGGCAATATGGCCGGCGTTTTCCCCAAGGCCGGAGAATGGCTGCACATTGCCGGAACCTGGGAATTCGATCCGCAGCGCCGCTACCCGGTGTTTTTCAACCACTCCCATATCTTTATCAACGGCCGGCTGTGCCGGCGCGCCAGTCTGGGCCTTGATATGCTGCGTAACGAGAAGCTGGGCGATTTTGAACTGGCGGATATTCCGGAGTGGATTACCTTGGGCGGCGATGGCGCCTTTGATGAACTGCGCATCTCCGGCGTGGCGCGTTACACGGAGGATTTCACCCCCCCGCGTGCGCCGTTTACGCCGGATGAGCACACCAAGCTTTTGATGCATTTTGATGAGCCCATCACCGCCGGCGGCGCGGGCGGGCGGCCGGTGGAATGGATGTTCGGCAAATGACCGTTTTTAATCAAGCAAAACAAGCAATCGGAGGCATCAGACATGCAAATGCGTTTTTGGCTGGCAATCGGGAGCTGCGCCGTCTGGGTGCAATGCGCACGGGTACAGGCGGCGGAATGCGTTCCGGACCTCGTCCCCATGCCGAAACAATACCAGGCGCTGGCAGGCCGGGTAGCGGTGGCGGGACTGCCGGTGGTCATTGACCTGGAAAACCGGCAGAGCCAAATCGCCGCCGGGGAAATCATCCAACAGGTGCGGGCGCTGGGCGGCGCCGCCGGCGCGGTTGAGCGCGTAGGCGCCAACTGCAACCATCCCGGCATATATATCCTGGCGCTGCCGCAGCCGGCGGCGGCGGCCCTGGCCGCTGAATTGGCGTTGAAGGTCACCGCCGCAGATCCGGGACCGCAGGGGTATGTCATGCTCGCGGCATCCAATCGCGTGGCCGTCATCGGGAGCGATGCGATCGGCGCTTTATACGGGGCCATGACCCTGCGCCAGATGTTGAAAATGGAGTCGAACCAGGTAGTGGTTGCCGCCGTGCGCGTCTATGACAAGCCCGATTATCGGTTCCGGTCCGCCATGGGCGTCCGCCGCGGGCTCTGGCCGCTGTCCCTGGGCGATCAGGATGCCGTGCAGGGATACCGGGCGGGCATTGACTGGATGCTGCATTTCAAAATGAATTTGATGGATAACCATGACTCGGTGGAGAATCTGATCCGCCATCCGGAAGATACCAATCGGTGGCAATTCGTGCGTGAAATCAACGATTATGCGATCGAACGCGGCATTTATCCGGTGCTGTGGGAAAGCACCCGCATCGGGCACGGCGCCTATGACGCCCAGCGGCCCGAATTCCAGAACTGGGATTGCGTCTATAACGGCAAGGGGAAGGGCGGGCGTTATTATTGCTGGTCCAGGGATGAGTTGGCGCGCGAACATATCCAGCGCGTAGCCGCATTTGTACGCGATTGCCATTTCAAGATGCTGTGCGTGCACCCGGTGGACGGCGGCGGGGCCTACGATCCGGAAAGCTGGAGCAAGCGCTGCCCGCGCTGCCGCGAGCGGTTCGGCGATGACCGCTGGAAGGCCACGGTGCACCAGTTCAACGCCTGGGCCGGGATGCTGAAGGAACAGACGCCGGACATTTTGTTCACTAGTCCGCTTTACCCGTATAACGCGGAATACGCGGATTTTTCGCGTTTTACCGGCATTCCGGAAAACGTGTGGCGCGAAAACAGCATCGATTATTGGAAACGCCTGCACGCGGGACTGGACCCGTCCATCATCCCCATGACCTGGAGCGCGCGGCCGCAAAACATGAAAGTTTACCGCGAGTGTTTTGCCGGCCGGCCGATATATATCTATGCCCATAGTTTCGTCGGCCTGGGCTATTTCGGCGCCTGGCACCGGCGCAATGGCACGAATTACGAGGGACATCCCGGCGACATCTTCGCCTATGCCTATTACATGGACGCCAGTTACAAGGTGCTCTGGCTGAACCAGATATGCAATTGCGAATATGCATGGAATACCGCCGCGCCCGGCAGTGAACCGTTTAACGGCCTGTATTACGACGCCGAAAAGGACCACACCGAACCGCCTGAAATCATCAACGATTGGCTGCCACGCGCCTGCCGCGCGTTTTTCGGCGAAAAACTGGGCAATGCCATGGCGCCGGTATATCAGGCCGGCGTCTTAACCCGTTATATCCAGGATCCCGGCGGCGCTCTGGCGCTGGCCAACAAGAACCGGCAAAAACCCATGGCGGACGTTGATCCGGACACCGCGGGTAAGGCCGGCAACGAAAAGGTCCTGGCGCCGGCCATGGTGGACAGCGCGGCGCGGATGGCCGCCCAGGTCCAGGCCACGGCCACCGCCCTGCGGGCGCTCGAACAGGCCTATGCCGCTTTGGATACCGCGTCCCCCCACCAGCGGAAAATCGTCATGTTCTTTTACAAGCGCATGCCGTTGTGGCATTTGATCGCGCGCGCGCGCCATGCCGAATATCTGGCCGGCGAACTGCACAAGCAGGGCCGCAAGGACGAAGCCTTGGCGTTGTTGCGCAAAGCGCTGGACGAATATGAAATTGACCGGCAACAGGCGGAGGCTGTGCTGCAAAAAACGAAACATGAACCGGATTTGACCGTTCGCGGCCCGCTGGATGCCAGGGCCGGCGATGTCCAACCCGCGCCCGCCGCAGTGCGCGAGATGCTGGAATCGCGCCTGGCCAGCCTGGCAGTGGTGCTGAAGCCCCGGCCGGCCGGCGACATCGTCAAGGTCGGACTGTATCTGCAAAAGGCGCCCGGCGCGCAAGGCACGAAGATGTTTTTCGACCGGTTCCAAAACGTCCAGGCGGATTTTATCGATTCCCTGGCTATGGCGGTTTTACAGGATTACGATTGCATTTTCATCTTCCAGACCGGCTCGGTCATCCGCTCCGATTATTTTGACAATCTGCCGCGCTTTGCCGGCGAAGGCGGGCGCGGGGTGCTGTTCCAGCATGACATGTGCGGCTTCGGCCGGTATCCGTTCGGCCAATCCACGCCTTTTCCCGAAATCTGTCAATATGCCGACGGGCGCCGCGATGCCACCAACCTGGTGGTCCTGCTGGCGCATCCGGCCATGCCCGGCCTGGACCGGGGCGATAAAACCTGGCACATGTATTACGATCACATCACACCCCGGCCCGGTCCGCGGGGGGTGGCGCTGGCCGCGGATGAGACCGGCGCGCCGGTGGTGGTGGCGGGCGAGTTCGGCCGCGGTAAAGTCATTTTCGACGGGAACATCAATATTGACAAACATGATCAGGAAGCCGCGTTGACCGGTTTCAACGCCGTCCTGACGCGCGGCGCGGTGGAATGGTTTACCGGGGTCAAGCTGGTGGAAAGACAGGCTGGCCGGCGGGATTGACGGGAGGCGGAGATGGCGGAAGTGAAATTCACACGCAAATCGTTCAGAACATTGGCCGGCCGGGAATGCATCGTCACTTATTGCACGGTGCGCGGATCGCAGCCGGGGCCGGTGCTGACGGTGATTGCCGGCCAGCATGGCATGGAACACAGCGGGCCCAACCTGCTGCCATCTTTCATGGAAGAAATCAGCCGGGAGGATTTCGCCGGCACGCTGCACATCTGCCCCTGCGCCAATCCGCTGGCCTTGGAAATAGATTACGAAATATATCCCGAGCGCGAAGACCTCGGTAAACTTCAGGATTACTATTACTCGCGCTTCCGGCATGAGTTTTGCGTGTTCGGGCTGGACCGCGGCTCCCGCACCATGTACAACATGAACCGGCTGTGGAACCGCCGGGAAATCCACGGGATCGCTGGTGCAATCACCGCCTGGCTCTGGCGGGAAATCTGCATTCCGGCGGATGTCACCATCGACTTGCACTGCCTCCAATCCGAAAAACCGCTCATTTTCAACGGCAATCCGGTCAACAATCCGGTGGCCCGGCATTTCGGCGTGGAAGCGATTTTCATGACCAACCCGCAGCCGGACGATTATAACCGGCATAATCTCCTGTACCAGGTGAATACCCGGCCGGGTCATTACGGGTTCTGCGTGGAATTCTCGCTCCAGCACGGATTGAAGGAGTCGGAATATCCCCTCGGTCAACGCGGGCTGCGCAATCTGATGCGGGCGATGCGCATGCTGCCCGGCGAAATCATCCATGACCGGCCGGTGTGGATCATCCCTTACGGCGCATCCATGCCGGTCAAGGCCGGCGCATCCGGCCACATCCGGTATTGCTGCGAGCTCTATGACCGGATTACCAAGGGGGATCGGCTCTATGAAATCAGGGACATCCAGACGCTCGAAATTGTCGAGACGGCCTATGCCCCGCTGGACGGCATCCTGTGCGGCAAAAATTATCTCCCGGTGATGAAGTCCGGCGCAACCGCCTGCGCCGTGGCCGCGGCCGAACTGGCCGCGCCTGCCGGGGAAAAACTCGAAAAACTGCCGGCATTCATCTGACGGTGCGGGATGGGGGCGGGCTGCAGGGCGGGGATCGGATCAGCGCGGCGCGGGTTCCGGCTGCCGGCGGCGCCGTGGCATAACTCATCGGCAGGAGGCAAGATGCTAGGATCAATCATATTAATTTTGGTTTTTTGCGCGCTGCACGCGCCGGCGGCCGGCGCGTTTGCCGCGGATGACTTGGTCTATTTCCAGGCCGGCTTTGCTGCGAACGCGGAAGCTCGCCTGAACAACCAGCCGGCGGCGCCCGCGGAGATGCGGGGGGAGCGCTGGCTGGCGCCGGACGGCGGCGGCCCGGCGCTGGCATTGTCCGCCGGCACCCGGGTGGCGTATGACCTGGGCGTTGATTTTCCAGACCCGTCCGGCTCGCTGGAATTGCGCCTGCGGCCGGAGACCGCGCCGGCTGAGCCGGGCGAAATCATGCGCGTTCAAAGCCGCGCGGCCGGGAAGGATGGCTTTTCGATTGCGCTGAATTATGCGCCCAACGGTCAACGCTGGTATTTCGAGGTGCAAGGCCGCGGCGGACAATGCGAACTGGCCGCATGGCATGGCGCCGTCAAACCCGGGCAATGGAACCACCTGCTCCTGACGTGGGACCGGGCGGATGAACAGGCTTGCGCAATTTACCTGAATGGCGCATGGTTGATGTCCCAGCCGTTCACCGGGCGCCTGGCCGGGCCGGCCGCCCTGGAAATCGCCGTGACGAACGAGACGGCGGTCAAACTGGGTCCCCTGGCGGTTTATCGGCGCGCGCTATCCAAGACGCAGGCGCAATTGCTGGCCCAGCTTTCCACGCAGGCGGTTGATCGGATCGCCGGCTTGGCGGAACAAATCCGGCAGGACGACCGGGCGGCGGAGGAACGCCGCGCGCTGGTGGCGCGTCTGCAGGGAAAGGTTGGACGTGTGTATCATAACCGCGGTATGACCGCCGGGCCGGTGCCGCTGCCGGAGGGGGTGCTGGCGGAAGGTATCCGCCCGGAAGACCTGGGCAAGATTGATCTGGCGCGTTTTGCCGTCATTTATTTTCCGCTGGGCCCGAATTTCCAGATTACGCCCGATCAATACCCGGCCATCCGGAAATTTGTCGAGGATGGCGGCGGTTACGTGGGGGACTGCCAGGGCGCGTACTTTGCCGAAAAATTGAAAATTTTGCCGGTCACCTGTTACTACAACAACATCTGGGGCCTTTATAAAATTGCGCTCAAGCCGCATTTTGTCACCGATTACCGCCGGGAGGAGATCACCATGCATTTCGGCAATGGGCCGATCATGGCGGCGGGCGAAGGGTGCCGTGTGATCGGGACTTACGCGATGAAACTGCCGGGCGATGTCACGCCCGCGGCGATCATCGTCGGCCAATGCGGCCGGGGTACGGTGGTGATCTTCGGCACTCATCCCACGGGGGAGAAGGTGGCGTTCATGGGTACCCGCGCGCATTTCAGCGGCAAATTGCTGGGCACCGAAAGGATGTTGGTTAACGCGTTGCTCTTGGCCGCCGGGCTGGTGGATGAGGACGGCGCGCCGCGCCCCTGAAGAGCGCCGAACCCCGAACCCTGCGCACCGAACGCTGTTTTTAAAACCAACACAGGAGGCAAGCAACATGAGAAATCATCAGGTCGAATTTCTGGGCGTGTTGTTGTTGGCATGTGCGGCCGGGTGGGCGGCGACGATTCACGTAGTCGAGCCGGGGACGCCGGGGGTGTTTCCCGCCGAGCCTTATGATAGTTGGACCAATGCCGCCACCAATATCGCCACGGCGGTCGGCTATGCCTCCGCTTCCGATACCGTGCTTGTTTCCAACGGCCTTTACCTGACTACTTCCCAGATAACCGTCAACAAGGCCATCACACTGCAGGGTTTGCAAGATCCGGAGACGACCATTGTTCAACGCGCCGGTCCGGGCAACCACCGCATCTTCCTGGTGGATCACCTGCAGGCGGTGCTCGCCGGGTTCACCATCACCAACGGCGTGATTGGCGGCGCCGGCCAGATCGGCGGCGGGGTGTTCCTGGGGCAGGGCGCCCTGTCCAACTGCATCGTCAGCGGCAATATGTCCAGCAACCAGTATGGCGGCGGGATATACTGCCGGACCGGCCTGGTGGTCAATTGCCGGATCATCGGCAATACCACCGTGGGCGGATATGGCGGCGGTATATTAATCACGAATAGCGGCATCGTCAGCAACTGCGTGATTGCCTATAACACCTCCACCAGCGGCGGCGGCGTCGGGGTGTACCATGTCCCGGCGGGCGGGCCGGCCATCGTGGATTGCCTCGTTTACTCCAACAACGCCGGTTCCACGGGCGGCGGCATCTACCTGCGCTATTCGCAGGTATTCGTTGACCGGTGCCATATTTTCGGCAACCGGGTGACCGGCGGAGGCAACGAATATGGCGGCGGCGGCGGCATCTACGCCATCGCGTCACTCCCAGCCGGCGGTTACAATTCAACCATCCGCAATTGCCTCTTGAACGATAATTATTCCTATCAGAGCGGCGGCGGCATCCTGGCATACTTCGCCATTGGCGATGTCCAGAATTGCACCATCGTCAGCAATTACGCGGCCGCGACGGCGGCCGGCAATGGCGGCGGCGGCGGCTTTTGGATTTATACCGACAACAATGGCACCAGCGTTTTTGACAATGTGATCATACGGGACAACGGCGCCGGGTGGGGCGGCACCAACTGGCAATTCCGGAGCACTGCCGGCAGCGGCTATACTATCACCAACAGTTGCCTGGGTTGGGGCGCGAATGGCATCACCCATTACGTGCTCCCGCCCGCCAGCCGCGGCGGCGGAAATTTCGGCGACGACCCGCTGTTTGCGGATGCCGCCTCCGCCAATTACCGGCTGCTTCAGCATTCACCTTGCGTGAACACTGGCGCGAACCGCGACTGGATGGCGGACGCGGCGGATTTGGACGGGCTGCCCCGCATCCTGCCAGCCGGCGGCGTGGTGGATATCGGCTGTTATGAGTTTTATCTGCGCCCCATCACCATGATTACCATACGCTGAAATGAGCGCCATCGCCATGATTGCGGCCGGGGCGCCGGTATGCGCTGTGCGCTGCGCCGATCCCGCCGATCCGGTGCAGCGCTTCGCCCGGCGTGAATTGCTGCGTTACCTGCGGTTGATCGCCGGCGTGGACGCACCCGCCCGCCCGACGCGCGCGGCAACGCGGGTAATCCTGGCGGCCGGCACGGCCGCGGACGATGGCTTCGAAATCCGCGCGGCGTACGGCATGCTCCGCATAACCGGCAACAATCCCCGCAGCCTGCTGTTTGGCGTGTACGCTTTCCTGGCGCGTTATGCCCATTGCCGTTGGCCGCATCCGGGGGAAGAGATCGTGCCGCGCCTGGCGGAGCTGCGCGTGCCGCTGACGCGGCCGTGGCGGGAAACCGCCGCCTTCCGGCATCGCAATCTTTATCCCGAAGGCGGCCGGTTTTCCATCAAATTCATGCGGCAACTGGCCGACTGGGCCTCCAAAAACCGCGTGAGCGACTTGACCGTCAGTTTTTCCGCCTGGGCCAGATACCGGCGGGCGCTGGCCCCGGAACTCGCCCGGCGCGGCCTGGCGTTGAATTTAAGCGGACATTGCCTCTCCGCTTTCGTGCCCCGCGAGCGGTTCCAGACCCATCCGGACTGGTTCGCATTGGCCGGCGGCCGCCGGATGGCGCGCGGTCAATACTGTTTTTCATCGCCAGCGTTCCGCCGCGCTCTCCGGCAGGCCATGCTGCGCTTCCTGGCAGCCGAACCGCTGGTGCGCCGGATATCGGTCTGGGCCAACGACAATGCGTTCAAGTGCGAATGCCCGGCTTGCCGGCGGGCGGGATTCCTGGGATCGTTTTCCGGCTGCATCAATGCAATCGCCCGCGCCTGCCGCCGGCGTTTTCCCGGCCTGGTCGTTGATTTCCTCGCGTACAATGCCGCCCTGAACAATTCCATGCTGGCGCCGCGCGGCCGGCTGGCGCTGTCGGATTGCTCCGTGGAAATCGCGTATTGGGGGCGCGATTACCGCCGCGCCGCCGGCGCGCCGGGCCGTCCGTTGGCCGATGCCCAGGCCGAACGGCACCTGCGCCAATGGCGCCGGCGCGTTCCCAACAACCTGTACGTGCTGGAGTATTACACCGACTTGTGGATGCACTCGCATCTGATGGCGCCGTTGCCCGGCGTCATTGCGCAGGATTGCCGGCAGTATGCCAGGATGGGCGTGGACGATCTCGGGACGCTGATCGTGCTTTGCCCGGACAACCTGAACGAACGCGCCTGCGCCGCGGACCGGCTGGCGCCCATGGTTTACCCGAACTTGTTTTGCTTTGCCGCCTGCGCCTGGAATCCGGATCTGAATTCACGGCGGCTGTTGCGGGATTACTGCCGGGCGCGGTTCGGCCCGGCCGGTCCGCTGGGCTTGCAATATATTGTGCAGATGGAAAAAACACTGGCGGGCATCACGGCCTTCAACCGGGAGTTGTTCCGGCTGCGGTTTGTGGATGTCTGGACCAGGGATAATACGCCGCGCCAGGGCGGGGTGAAGTTCGTTCCGGCGGATTGGACGCCGGATGCGGCGTGGACCGCCGTTGACCGCCGGCGCTGCGCGGTTTGCCGGCGGATGCTGGACGCATTGCGGGCGTGCGAGCGCCGGCTCGGCTGGAAACTGCGCGGGGGCAACTCCCGGCAGCGCGAAAACCTGGAGGAATTGCGCGCGCGCTGGCAGTCCGTCCGCGCGCGCCTGGCAGGGCTGCATTGGCAGTTGCAGGCGCAGCAGGCCCTGCGGGCCGGGCAGGGCGCCTTGGCGCGTGAATTTTTAACGCGGGCATTGAGCTTGGGCGCCGGCATATCAAGCACCGAACGCCGGTATTGCCGGCGCTGGCGGCAATCTTTGCTTAACGCCGCTCCGGCAGCCGCTGCGCGAGGAACGCCCGGCGGTATTCCCGCGGAGTCTGGCCGCTCAGCCGCCGGAAAACGCGGTGGAAATAATAAACATCGGCAAACCCGCAAGCGGCGGCAATTTCCTTCAACCGCAGGTTGCCTTGCCGCAGCAGGCGCGCGGCGCGATGCATGCGCCGCTGTTGCAGAAAAAGGCGCGGACTGATGCCGATGCCTGCGCGAAATAGCTGGCGCAGATAAACCGCGCTGACGCTGGCCTGTTGCGCCAGGTCGTTGACACCCAGCGCCGGATTGCCCAGTTCCCGCTCGATACAGGCGAAAATCGGCAGCAGGCGCGCGGTTTCAACGCGGTAGCTTCCGGCGCCCGGGAATTTCACGCGCGCGCTGAAACAGCGCAGCAGTTCCGCCATAATCCAATGCAGCCCCGCGCGCATCCTGCCTTGCCAGCCGGGCGGCTGCAGGGCAAACTCCCGCGCCAGTTCATGGAAGGCGGGATACATCGGCGCGCGCGGGCGCCGGCGGAAGATGCCCGCGAAGGCCAGGGTATCCATCACCTCGACGGCGCCGAGCAGGGTGCAATAGGCGTGCACGATAACCAGGCGCATGCCGCGTCCGCCAACGGGCTGGATACCGTGGGGCACGTTGCGGGGAATGAGCAGCAAATCGCCGGCGTAAATATTTTCCGGCGCGGCGTCTTCGCCCACCCAGGCCGTCCCGCGCCCGGCGCCGATGCAGATGAGCAGCGGATCGGCAAACCGCCGGCCGTTGCGCCGCCAGCCGGCGGGGCAAACCCATTCGGTCGCGGATACGGGTTCGATTGTCATTCCATCCAGGTGTTCGCGCAGAAACTGCGCGACGGCGGGCGGCATGGCCGGGTATCCATCGAAGGCGGCGGGTTGGATTGCCCGGGCCCTGGCCGGCGCCGGATTGTTTTCCACGGGCGAGTTCATGGCGATTGCAGCCTTTGTTTTGATGTTTCGAATAGTGCAATAAATCCAGCTTCCTGTCCATTGCAAAGATTCCGCCGCCGCCGTATCCTGTCCGCATTAACAGGAGGATTATATGCAAGCGCCCTTCGCAAAATTGATTATCCGCAGTCCGTTTGTTAACGAATATGACCGGTATGCCGACCTGGCCGGACGCTGCGCCGCGGCGGGGGTGACGCATCTGACCTTCACGGAAATCGAGCGCGCGCTGTGGGAAATTGACGACCCCGCGGACCCTTATCTGCACTGGTCGGCGGTGCATACCAGCCTGTTTAAAATTTTTCCGCCGGCGTTATTGCAGGAGTGGGTGCCGGCGGATGATGCCGCGCGCGCGCGGGAATCAATCGCCCGCCGCGCCGCGATCCTGAAGGACGCCGGCTTGAAAGGCGCGGTGTTTTTGTACGATCCCATGTACTGGCCGGAACGGATTTTTCAGCGCCATCCGGAATTAAGGGGTCCCCGGGTTGACCAGCCCCTGATTTGCAAGCATCCCCGTTACGCGCCTTGCACGGACCGCCCGGAAGTGCTGGAAATGTATCGGGAAGGTTTTCAAAATCTCGCCGAACTCGCCCAGGGCGTTTTGGATGTGGTCATCATCCGCACCAACGACAGCGCCACCGGATTCTGCTGGAGCCGGCTGTACAACGGGCCCAACGGGCCGCTGCATTGCCGCAAGATTCATATCTTCGACCGTCTGCGCCGCTTCCTGGAGGCCGCCCGCGCCGGCGCGGCGCATGCCGCGGAGTTTTACATCCAGGGCGAGCGTTTCACCGGCGGCGGCGCGCCGGAACGCGCATCGTTCTTGAGCCGCATCCCCGAAGGCTGCGGCGATTATACCCACGGCCGCGGGAACGCCGCCGGCGGACGGACCGTGGCGGGCCAGCCGACAGAAGCCACGCTGTTTCCCGTCCGGGGATTGCCGAATCCGGCGGAAATCCTGGACAAGTTAAGCGCGGCTTTTGCCGGGGGCATTCAGCAGCCGGTATTTTTCACGCGGCCGACCATGTATGGCAATAATTGGGAGGGCGAGTCCGTCATCACGGATGTCATGGGGGCCTTCAACCGGGCGCCCGGCGCCGGGCCGGTGGCGCAGGTGCGGCTGGCCGCCGGGGTGGCCGAACGGCGCTATGGCGCGGAAGCATCCGAGGATGCGGTGGCCGCCTGGTGGCATCTGCGCGCGGCGGGGCAAGCGCTGGCGCGGATCAGCCCGGACCTGGGGGTGATCTTCCTGGGCTCGCTGGGCCAAAGGCGCCTGACCCGGCCTTTGGTGGTCTTCCCTGAGCGGCTTGCACCGCAAGAACGCGCCGATTACGAACCGTTTATCTTCAGCGTGGAAAAAAATCCGCCGCGGATTGATCTGCTGGATGACCAGACGACCCGCCTGGTTGAAGATGAAGAACATCTGGCCCGGTATAACAAGGATTTTGCGGAAGTGCTCAGGGAATATACCGCGGCCTACAACAGTTTCAAAAATGCCCACGCCTGCCGCCCGCATGCCGATTTCCAGGCCGCCATGACGGGGCTGGAAATCCTGCAATGCTTGTTGCGCAATGTTCAGAATTGCGTTAACTTCCAGGTGCGGCTGGATGCCTGGCGCCAATTTACGGCGGACGAATCCAGCCGCGCTCCCGCGCGGATGACGGATCATTACCGGCGGGCGCCTTTGCCGTTCCTGGAAATCTTGCGGGAGCGGCGCGCGGAATTGCTCGGCATCATGCGCGATGAAATGGATAATTGCCGCGCCCTGGCCGATTTGCTCGACCGGCATCCCGACGCCATGGTCATGGCGTCCGAGCCGGCCGGGGAAACCCCGTTCATGCTGGGGCCCGGCACGGCGGCGGCATTGCGGCGCAAGGCGGATACCATGCAGCGCCATATGCTGGCGTTGGATGAGTTTACCGGCTGGCGCAAAACAGCGGTCTTGGAGGAACCATGCAAGCAAGATTAGTGACGCCGGCCGATAATTTCCACCGGGTGCATACCTATTTCAAAGGCTCGCCCTGCCATCCGGACGGCCGGCGGATCCTCTACCTGAAGTTCCAGAATCTGCGCGCGCCGGCCGCCGTCTGCCTGCTGGATCGCGAGTCCGGGCGGGAAACCGCCATTGGCCTGAGCCGGCATTTCAATTATCATAGCGGAGCATCCCAATATTTCTGCGCCGGCGGCGCCAAGGTCATTTACCAGTCAAGGCGGGACCGCCTGGCGTTATACGACCTGCGTTCCGGCAAAACCCGTGATTTTGCCGGGAGACTTTGCCCATATGCCGGCAACTTGCATGAGTATTTTGTGGAAATAGACGACGGCTTCCCCCGGCAACGGCAGGGCCGGATGGGCATCTACCTGCGCCGGATTGACGGCACGGGTAAAAAATGTCTGGCCACGCTGGACGATTTGCTGGCCGCCCACCCGCGCGGAGACATGCTCCGCCGCGCGCGCTTGCTTTACAGGCTGGGGGGCGAAATCAGCCCCGACCAGCGCCGGGTGATCCTGTTTCTGGTGACCCGCGACGGATCGCTGGTACGCGATTATTACACCTGCGATCTGCGGGGCGGAGGCCTGGAATTCCACGGCAACCTGGGCGGACACATCATGTGGCATCCGGATTCCCGGCGCATTTTAGCGTTTGCCGTATCCTGGAGCACGATCCTGGGCGAGTTCCCGAAGCGCGCGGGCGCGCCGCGCGGGCACTATGGCCTGTTGGCCGAATACGACACGCGTGCGCGCAAAATGCGCGTCCTGTCGCCGTTTCCGATCTGCGGCGGCTGCCATGTGTCGCCGGCGCCGGACGGGAAGAAGGTCGCGCTGGACGAGATTAATCCGGATTCAATTTCCATATTGATGTTCGACTATGCCGCCGGTAAAATGACGCGGCTATGCCGGCAGGATTATCGGGCGCCTTTGGAAAAGGTTGCAGGATCGCGGCCGATCAAGCAATATGACATCAATCCCCATCCGGTTTTCGATCCCGGCAGCCGCCGGATCGTTTTCAATGCCTGCCCGGACCGCCGGGTGGGGATATACGCATGCGAAGTCGGAGGATTTTGAGCATGACTTTGACTGCCGCGCGGTCGCAGCAGGGCGATCCCGCCGAAGGCATCGCCTTCGGGGAAGGGGTTGCCGACAAGTTGATCGCTTTTCACGGCCAGGGCGGATTGCTGACGCGCACCCCGGCCAATGTCTTGAATTTGTACGGCCTGCTCCGGCTGGGCGCCCTCAATGGCCTGTACGATGCCTTCGTTGACCGGCATCTGGCTTTTTATGCCGCTTGCGGCCCCGCGCCGGCCGGCGCCTCGCCCCAGATCGTTTTGGGCGGCCTGGCCGGCGCGTATCGCCTGCTGCAGGGGCATTACCGGCACGGACCGGAAGGTCTGGAAGGATTACGCCTGTGCGTGCGTTCGCTCCCGGGGAAAATACGCCAGAATCCTGCCGGCTTGACCGGGGCGGCGCCGGCGCCACCCAGCCTGGTCAGCCTGGATGGCCTGCTGCAGGATGCGCCGTTTCTTTGCATGGCCGGCGAGGCCTTGCAGGATGACGCGTTGTTCGACACGGCGGCGGGGCTGGCGGCGGACGCGGCTGATTTGCTGCGCGATTCCCGGACGGGTTTTTACCACCATGCCGGCCGCCGGGAAGGCGGGGGATGGGTCACGCCGGATGCCTGGTGCCGCGGCAATGGCTGCGCGGCGGCCGTCATGGCGGAGCTGCTGCTTTACCTGCCCGCGGCGCATCCGGCGCAGGCAGGATTGATTGAACGGCTGCGGGATTTGCTCGAGCGGTTGGCCGCCGTGCAAACGCCATCCGGCCTCTGGCGCCAGCAACTGATCGAAAATTCTTCCCGCGAGGAGCTGTCCGGATCGGCCTTGATCGGGTATGCCCTCGCCGTTGCGCTCCGGCGCGGATGGGTGTCCGGGTCGCTGGCGCCCGCCGCCGGGCGGGCCTGGAGCGGCATGCGATCGCGCGTGGACATGCGCGGCAATTGGAATATCCCGGATGTGAACGTGGAGGCCGCGCCGGGCGATAGCCCGGCGGATTATGCGGCCATACCCGTGGCGGTCAACGACCTGCATGGCTTCGGTCCTTTGCTGCTGGCGGCCGCGGCTTATTTCGAACTGGCCCGCGCGGCCGCCTGGCGCGCCCGGCCGGCGGCCGGACGGGAATTTGCCGCGCCGGCGGCGCGGGCCGTCCGGGCCTATTTTAATGAGGTGCATGACGCCTGCGAAAAGCGTTATAACGGCGATGGCAGCTGGGGACGCGGCGCCGCGGAATTTCCTGCCGGATGGTTTACACACAAAAACACGGGCATCCCCGGCGACCATCCCCTGATCCGGACAACGGGAGATTGCGTTCTGGGGTATCTGGGGGCGGCGTGGGGTGGCGGCGGAAAGCGCCTGGAAAGCGCTGCGGCTGATCAAGCTCCGGACGAACGGACGCAGACTTACCTGGCGCGGGCGCGCGCCGGCTTGGATTGGCTGGTGCGGCAGCAGGAACCGGACGGATGCTTCCGTTTATATACGCGCACGGGGGAAGGGCAGGTGGGCCATCAAGGATGCCTGTATGTCACCGGCATCGCCGTCGCCGCGTTGCTGAAGGGGTATGAGCATTTCGACAACCACCTTTATCTTGATGCATCCGAGCGCGCGGCGCGCTGGGAGGAGTCCTGGCCGGTCTCAAAGAATGTCAATTTCAACGCCTTTGCTGTCTGGCATCTGGCGGAACATTACCGGGTGACCCGGGCCGCCTGGGCCTTGACCGCCGCCTTGCGGCGGGTCGCGCGGCGGATTTTGCCCTGCCAGCAGGCCGCGGGCGGCTGGCCCGGCCATAATTCCTGGATTTGGTATCACAGCATCATCCTGCGCGGCTACGCCGCGCTATGCCGTGTTTTGCCGGACGGGCATCCGGATAAGGAAGAATTGCTGGCCGCGGGCGGGGCGGCCGTTGATTACCTGGCGCGCCTGCAGACGGATGACGGCGCCCTGTTTCCCAATCCGGAAACCCGCACGCCGGCCGCAAGCGCGTACGGTCTTGCCGCGCTGTCGCTTTGGCTGGCCTGCCGGCCGGACCGGCAGGTTGAAAACGTCCTGCGCGGCATGCTGGCCTGGCGCTTGCATCCCGCCAGCGGCGATCCGGATTACTCCTATAACGCCGAGCAGAAGCTGGGTTCGCCGGGGGCGGCGCCGGTGAATCTTTATGCCCTGGGCGCCTGCCTGGAAAATCTTTGAACACCAAAATTATGCCAAAATTATGGTTGACACTGCTCCGGCTTTTGCTACTATGCACACGTTAACATAAAACGTTAATCATGGAGCCATATCGTGCCCGGCAACATCCTGGACGTGGCCCGCCTGGCGGGTGTCAGCCATACGACCGTGTCGCGCATCCTGCGCAATGCCGACGGTTTTTCCTACGCGCCCGACACGCGGCAGAAGGTGCTGGCGGCCGCCCGGAAGCTGGGCTATGTCCCCAATTCGGCCGCCCGGTTCATGCGCTTGAAAAAAACCCGCCTGATCGGCCTCACCACCCAGACGCACAATGCTTATGCCACTTACCGCTTGATTGAAAAAATCTCCCTGCGCGTCCGGAAACTGGGATATGCGCCGGTGCTGATTGACTTGAGCGAGCCCGACCTGGCGGCCGGCGGTTTCCTGGATGTCACCCACCTGGCGGGCGCGATCTGCATGTATGCCAAGCACGAACGCGAACTGGTCGGGCGCTGCGCCCGCATTGGCCGGAACCTGCCGATGGTCACCGTCCGGCGCAAGGTGACGGACAATCCCGGTGTGCGCATGGTGGCCACGGACAATGCCGGCGGCCTGGCCCAGGCTTTCCGGCACCTCCAAGGCCTGGGGCACCGCCGCATCGGCTACCTGGGGTACCGCGAACCGGATCCCAGCCGGCAGTCCACCTATGCCGCCATGTGCCGGCAGGCCGGCATGCCCCGCCAGGTTTTTGCCGTCCCGGTTTGCGCGGAAAACAATCCATTCCTGAGCGGCATGCAAATGGCCCGCGCCGTCGCCCGCGGGCGGCGCGTCAGCGCCGTGCTTTGCGAAGACGACGAATTCGCCGCGGGATTGATCGCCGGCCTGGGAGATTTGAAACTGAACGTCCCGGGCGATATATCGGTGGTCGGATTCGACGATCTGCCGTTTGCCGCCGCAGTCCGCCCGCGCCTGACCACGGTCGGCGTGAAAATGGATGAAAAAGCCGATGCGGCTGTCCGGCTGCTGGTGGCCCTGATTGAAGGCAATGCCGTGCAGCAAGGCCTGTTGCCGGAATCCATCGTTTTGGATGCCGAATTGATTGTGCGTGATTCCACCGCCCAACCACCCCCCAAGGAGCGTCCGACCCATGCGCGCTAATCCGGAAAAAATCCGCCTGCTGCCCGCCCCGAAAAGTTTTACTCTGCGGGAGGGTTGGCTGGACTGCCAGTCCGTTGCGGTCGCGGCCATGCCGGAAAAATTCCCGCAGGCCGCGCGGCTGGCGGATGAATTTTGCGCCGGTTTGCGGATTCACCCGGATCGGCGGCCCGCGCCGGATGGGGTGCTGGTTCTGGGGCGGGTCGCCGGGGCGCCCGCGTTGCCCGCCGGCCTGCCGGCGGCACCTGCCTGCCGCGCGGAGGCGTATGCGCTGCGCATTGAACCGGGCGGCCTCGCCATCGCGGCCGTCGCGGAACCCGGCCTGGCCCATGCCTTCCGCACTTTGATGCAACTGGCGGAAATCTGCGGCGGGCGTTTGCCCTGCGCGGAAATTGCGGATTATCCGGATATCGCCCTGCGCGGCTACCACCTGGATTGCAAGGGCGGCCTGCCGCCGCTGGCGGGCTTGTACGACTTTACCGACCGGCTGATCCGCTGGAAAATCAACGCGCTGCTGCTGGAGTATGAAGACCGCTTCCCATTCCGCTTCGCGCCCGAAATCACGCTGCCCGGTTCGCCTGCGCTGGAGGAGTGGGATGCCTTCCTGCGGCATTGCCGGGCCGCGGGCATGACCGTCATCCCGCTGGTGCAGACGCACGGCCACTTGAATTACGTCCTGAAACACGACCGCTTTGCGGCGTTGCGCGAGGGCGAGGAAGTCAGCGAAATCTGCCCCTCGCATCCCGCGGCGGTGTCAATGGTCAAGACCATGCTGGACGAGGTGCTGGCCCTGCACGGGCCGGACCAATACTTCCACATCGGCGCGGATGAAACCTGGAGCCTGGCGTCCTGCCCGCGTTGCCGGGAGCGGCTGCAGCGCGGCGAAACCAAGCTGGATGTGTTTTGCGCCCAGGTGGAGGAGATGCACCGGCACCTGCAGGCGCGCGGCAAGCAGACGATGATGTGGTGTGACATGTTCTGGCGCAGCGATACGCCCGAGCAGGTCACCCGGTTGCCGAAGGATATTATCCTGTGCGAGTGGATCTACACCCTGCCGACCGCGCGCGGCAGTCCGCGCATGGCCTGGAACGGCCGGCTGCGTTACACCCGGCAGTACTGCGCCGACCATCCGGAAATGCCGGTGCTGGCGGAGCATTACCTTGAAAATGCCGGACCCAAGGCCGTGGAATTCGCGCGGGAATACCTCCAGCCGGATCCGGCGACCGGCATCGGCAAGCTGTCCGCCCACGCGGAATATTTCATGCGCCAGGGCTACCGCGTGCTGGGCGTAGGCGCCGCCCGCAGCGGGCAGTGCGATTGGATTTTCGGCCAGCCCAATATCATTGACCGGATCAACAACATCGCCAACTGGGCCGATTACGCCGCCGGCGCCGGATTGCAGGGGGTGGTCATTTCGTCCTGGTCGCGCAGCAGCGGCTCGCGTCCGCCCTACAGCCCCTGGCTGTCGGCGCTCGACGCCATGGCCGCCACCGCCCAGTACCTGTGGACGCCCGCCACCCGCTTCGAGGATTTTGCAGCCATTGCCGCCGGACACTTGTTCGGGGCGCCGGCGGCGGCTGCGGAAGTGGCCAAAATTTACCGGCACATGGGCGTCCATCCGCATTATGCCCGCAATTGCCTGGGTGAACTCGAGCCGCAAATCAGGCACGGCCGGGAACATTTTGCGATGTTGCAGCTCTGGTGCGAGTTCGATCTCTTCCGCGCGGAGATGGCCGACCAGGCCCTCGGCCTGGAAAAATCACTGTCGAGTTTGCACTACGATCGCCTGCCGCGGCGCGGCGAGCGGGTCAGCCTGGATGCCTATCTGGCGCGCATCCCGGGGCTGTTGGAACAATGCGCGCGCTGGCGGGAGAAACTGGCCGCCGCCCTGGCGCCGTATTACCGGCCGGAAGAATTGGACGAATACATTGATTCACGGCTGGACAACCTGGAATTCCGGCTGAACAATTTGCGCCGGACCCTGGATGGCGCCAGCGGGCAATAATCCGGGGCGTTGTTCGCACAGCCGGAGGGATGGAGATGCCGTCTTGAAAATCAGAAGTTTGCATGCCGGCGAGTTGGATACCTTGTACGATCTGCTTGCGGTTTCCTATTGCAAGGATGGCGCGGACCCGGCGGCGCTGCGCGCTTCCTTTCAGCAGGTTGTTGAATCCGATCCCGAATTCAGCCTGGACCTGAACCGGGTTTTGGAAGTGGATGGCCGGCTGGCCGCGCGCATCGGCATTTACGACCGCCGGATGTTTTTTAACGGCCAGCTGCTGCGTGTGGGCGCCATCGGCGGCGTCTGCACCGCGCCGGAATTCCGGGGGCGCGGATTTGCCCGGCAACTGCTGGAGGATTGCACCAATTACATGCGGGACCACGGCTTTGACGTGTCGCTGCTGTTCGGCGAGCCGGCCATCTACGGGAAAAGCGGCTGGCAGACCTTGAGCGCCTTCGGCATGTCCGCCAATTTCAAGCTGGCGGGCGCCGGCGACGTGGCCGTCCGGGACGGCGATCCCGCACGCGACGCCGCGGTTTTAGCGCGCATCCATCAGGCGACGAGCGCGCGGTTGAACGGTCCGTTTCAGCGGACGGAACAATACTGGCGGACCTGGATTGCCCGGAAAATCAGCCGTAAAAAGCTGCACCGCTTGCGCATCGTCGGCGCCGGCGGCGATGCGCCGGCGGGATATTTTGTTCTGAAGGGTGCATCCGAGGTTTGCGAATTGGGGTGGGACCCGGAGCAGACCGGCGCCTTGGCGGCGGTGGCGCGGGCGATCTTCGCCGGGCAAACCGGCGCCGCCGTTAAATGCAGTTTTTTCCTGCCGGATTTGTTCGATTTCGTGTCGGCGCATTCCGCGCCGCCGGCGCTGGATGAAATGCGCCGGCAGCAATATTACCTTCAGAAGGAAGCCTTGTATTGCGGGCTATTCAAGCTGATTTCCGACAAGCTTGACGCGCGGACAACCGCGCAGTTGGTTGACCGGCTGCGTTCAGTGAATTACGTGTTTTGGGATTTGGATCATTTTTAGACGAAAGATGCATGGCATGAAAATCTTGGGGTTGCGGCAAAAATGTTGCGCGGGTTTGATTGCAGGAGTTTTTATGGGAGGCATCGTTTGCGGCGGCGCGGGGCTGGATCGGAAGATCGCCATTCAGATTGACAATCCGGCCGGCCTGGATCGGGATTGGCCGGTCACCTGCGGCGTGCCGTTCCCGCGCGGCATGATTGCCAGCACGGATGGCTTGCGGGTGGAGGATGCCCGGGGGCGGGCGGTGCCCTGCCAGTTCGAGATAACGGCCACCTGGCTGGCCGACCAAAGCATCCGCTGGCTCTTGTTGAATTTTAACGCCAGCCCGGCGGGGGAATATTTCCTGGCGCCCGGCGTCCCGCCGGCCGCGGACAAGGCGCGGCCGGGGATCACGGTCCAGGCCGCGGGGGGCCGGTTGGTGATTGACACCGGGGCGGCGCGTTTTGCCGTGCTGGACGGCGAAGCGCTGGTTGCGGAAACCGAAGTTTTAGGCGCGGTTCCGGTCAAAATCATGCATAATTCCGGCCGGGGCGCCTACGTGGTGGACCAGCAAGGGCGGCGGGCGCGCCTGGGCGGGCCGCTGAGCGAAATGCAATCGTCGTTCAAGGTCCGGGGGCCGCAATGGACGGTGCTGCGCCGGGAGGGCTGGTACGTCGCGGACGATGGCCAACGCATCGCGCGCGGGATCGTCTGGCTGCACTTTTTCGGCGGCTCGCCGTTTGTCAAACTGGTCCATCGGCTGGTGCTGACGGAAGACACCAATCGGATTTGGTTCAAGGATATCGGGATCGAATTCCAGACGGCGTTCGCCGGCGATCAGGCGGTGTTCGATACGGCCGCCGCCGGCGGAACGCCGGCGGCCGTGCCGCTGCGCGCGGGGGAGGAAGCCTGGATGCTGCAGGACGATTATCCGCATTTCCTGTCAACTAATGCGCATTTTTCCCTGGCGCGGCGGTCCGGCGGGACCGAACGGGAAATGCTTGCCGGGACGGTTTGCGGCAATTGGTGCGGGCTGGCCGGCGCCGCGGGCGGGTTGCACGTGACCTTGCGGGACTTTGCCCGGCAATTCCCCAAGGAATTTACGGTGACACCCGCCGGCATCGCCGTCCATCTCTGGGCCGGGCGCTGCGGCCGCGAGTTGGATTTCCGCGCGCCGACCCTGGTGAAAGAATATTGGGGCGAGTGGTGCAAAAACGCGGCGATTACTCCGGAACAAATTTCGGCCATCCACAGCGATGCCGCGGCTTCCGCCAAAACCCATACCTTGTGGTTGCTGCCTTTTGCCGGCGCAACGGACGCCGCCGCCCGGGCGCAATCTGCCGCAACGGCCGCCCGGCGGGTCCTGGCGGTTCCCGACCCGCAATGGACTTGCGGCGCCGGCGTTTTAGGCGCGCCGATGCTGCCCAAAGATGCCCGGCGTTTCCCGCGCGAAGAGGCCTATATCTCCGACTTTTTCGACCGCATCATCTACGGCGAGGTTGTTTTCCCCCAAACCGGTTATATCGCCTACGGCCGCTGCCCGAATGTCACGGGCCCGGGCTGGTTCCGGTGCAACGGGCTGATTGATTACCACTTGCGGCGCAATGTCTGGAGCCTCTACGCGCGCAGCGGCGAGCGCAAGTATTTCGAATACGGCGAGCGGTTCAACCGGTTTGCCGGCGACATGGTCATGCATCATTGGGATACGGCCGGGCAGGCGGGGCTCTCGGACGCTTCGCAATGGCCGGAATTCAAGGCGGTAACGCGCAAGGTGAAAGGCGGCTTTGCCTCGTCGGTGATTTCCCGCGATGTTGACCTGCAAGGGCGGCCGTTTGACGATCTGCCGTTTTATTGGGGATGGGGCAGCGGCAAGGTCTCGGGCGGTTCGGGCGTGGATATGGTTAATCACCTGTACCATTTTTATTTTTCCGGCGACTGGGAGACGCTGGAACTGGCCGAGATGCACGCGGCGGCCTTGAAAAAATACGACTTCCTCCAGACGCCGGCGCCGCATCGCGGCGTCGTCGAATTGCGTTATATCACCGCCCTGTATTCGATGGACTGGGACCCGGCCCTGGGTGAAATGGCGCGGTCGCTGGCGCATCAGTTCGTCGACCTGGACAGCCCCTGCGGGATTTACGAGGAGATGTCGCCGTCGCCCCTGTATAAAACCGGGCGCAACCTGGTGACGCTGTACGACTATTACCGCCTGACCGGCGATGAGTTGGCCAAAAAGGGCATGGAGCAAATCATCGAGTATAAATTCCGGTTCCTGCAGCAGTCGCCGCCGTTTGAATACCAGAGCACGGTCGGGTGGGAAAACGTGGTCGCATATTGGTTAACCGGCGATGAGAAATACCTGAAGATCGCCTTTTTATCCAACCGCATGGCCATGCGCGATTTCCAGTCCACCCTGGCGGAAGACTTGGCCTTGCCGCCCGCGGCCCGCGCGAATAAAATGATCCGGTATGCCTCGCATTTCAATTACCATGCCTGTTTGAGCACGCCGGTGATCTTGAAGGCGCTGGCGGAGACGGCGGCGCCCACCTCGGCGCCATTCCCCGTCTTGCGCAAATATCACGACGCGCCGACGAACGCCTGGGTGGTTGTGCGCAAGGAACCCAACCGGGCGGTGCGGATCGAAGGCGTGTTCCAGGTTGCCCAGTCCGATGAACTGAAGTTGAACGTCCTGGGTCCGGATTTGCAGCCTGCGCCTTTTAACTTGCCGGCCAGCCAGCAGGGCATACCCGACCCGTTTGCCTATGGATTGAAAACCTTTTACGCCCGGATCGAGCTGCCCGCCGGGTTGCCGGCGGGGGATTACCGCCTGGGGCTGGACAATCCCGGCGGGCCGGCCGGCTATGCCATCAGCCACACCGATGCCGCGCAGGTCGTAATGGAATGCCCGGACGGATTCTGGCTCGGCAAGGCCGGCCTGGAAGCGCCGGGCGCCTTTTATTTTGCGGTGGACGCGTCCCTGGCGGAGGTCAAACTTTTTGCCGGCAGCCCGGTGCGGATTACCGACGCCGGCGGCCAGCCGGTGGCGGACCAAACCGGGAAAACCTGCGGCGAATTGAATTTGCCCGCCGCCGGCCGCCACCCCGGGCCCTGGAAAATCGAGGCCGACTTCCCCGTGCTGGTCAAGTTCATCAATCTCCCGCCGTATGTCGCCTATCTTACCCCGGCGGCTTTGTTTGCTCCGGCAAAAGCCATGCCGGCCTCCGCCGTGCCGGCTGCCATTCCGGCGGTGAATGCGGTTGCGGAACCGCCCTTCGCGCCCGGCCGGTTCGGACAGGGACTGGCGCTTTCCGGGCGCGTGGACTACGCCTTTCCGCGCGGTGCCGGCAGCCTGGATGCCGGTTACGAAAATTTCCCCGGCCGCGCCGGCACCATCGAATTCTTTTACCGCCCGGATTGGGATGCCTTGGAGTTGATTGTCCCCCAAAGCCGGCGGTACAGTCATTTGATTCTGGATGCCGGCGATTTGAGCGCGGTTTACATGTACGGCCAGGCGCCTTACGAGGATTATCCCCAGAATGCCCTGGTATTCTACTGCGGCAAAACCGTGAAATTCGAGAAAAGCCCCGGCCGCTACAAGCATTTCGGCAACCAGGCGCGCATCTATCCCCGCCGGCATCAATGGCTCCACATCGCCCTGGCCTGGGATGTCTCCATCACCGCGCCGGAAAATCTCGCGACAAAATACAAGCGCGAAAATTACCAGCGCGGGGCGTCCTCCGAGACTTTCTGGGTCTATGTCAACGGCAAACAACACCAGCGCGCGCAGCTTAACCAGGGTTGGCCGATTTATCTGCACCTGGGCAAGGAGTTTGCGCTGGATTATGACCTGACCCAAGTTGCGGAACAAATCAAGTTGTGCGGCGCCGCCCAGGGGGTGATCGACGAGTTGCGGATCTCGGACGGTTTGCGTTACACGGGAGATTTTACGCCGCCGTCCGCCCCGCTTGCGCCGGACCGGAATACCCGGGCGCTGTTTCATTTCGACGGCGCGCTCGCCGGCGGCAACGGCCTCAATCAACCCATCCAACTGGAACGCTGCAACCAATGAAACTTATCGTATCGTTTGCCACGGAGGAATTCGTCACTCCGGAACATGACGATGTTATTATACGGCTGGCCGCCATCCTGCGCCGGCGCGGGATTACCGGCAGTTTCCACCTGACCGGCGATTACGCCCGGAAACTGCGCGCACGCCGGCGCGCGGACGTGATCGCCGCCCTGCGCGAGCATGAAATCGGATACCACGGCAATACCCACGGCGCGCTGCCGTTCCTTGCCGGCATCTGCGAGGAACGTTCCTGGGACGATGCCGTGGCCGCGCTGATGGCCGCCGAGGCGCGGGGGAGCATGGACCTCGCCGACATTTTCGGCCGGAAACCCGCGTATTACGTGCTGGAATTCGTCAAGGCGCCGCAACTGATTTACGCCCTCAAGGGGTTGGGCATTGATCTGGTCGGATTTTCCGGCGTGCCGGCGGGCGAAAATGCGCCTTTTTCCTGGTACTGCGGCTCGTTGTGTTTCAGTGCGCCGCACATGGGGTTGGAAACGCCATGGGCGCCGGGCCGCCTGCAAGCTTTCCGGGAAGAATTCGACCAGCTCTACGCCCAGGCTGCCGCCGGCGCTTGCGATGGCGTGGTCAAGCTTTTTAACCATCCCTATAAGTTCTTGTACAACAACAATATCGAATCGTGGACCTCCGTCAATCAGCTTTACCGGCGCCGCGATATCCATGCCCCCTGGCAAATACCGCGGGCCGGCATGTATGACCGAGCAATTACGGGAAAATTGTTCGCCGATTTCGAGCAATTCCTGGATTATGCGCGGGCCAAGCCGGATGTGGAATTTTTGAGCACATCCGGCATGATGGGACAATACCGGCGGACGCCCCCCCAATTCGTCAGTATCCAAGACGTCGCCGCGCTGGCATCCGCCGCCGCCGGCGATCTGACATATCATCCGGCCGGCGGAGTTTATTATTCGCCGGCGGAAATTTTCGGGCTGCTGGCGTATGTGCTGGATGATTACGCGGCGCGCCAAACCCTGCCGGCAGAGGCGCCATACCGCGATTTACTGGGGCCGGCGGAAGACCCGGCGCCGGCCGGTCCGGCTGCATTTTCCGCCGCCCGGCTCCTGGAGGCGGCGCGGCGCGTCAACCGCGAACTGGATTATTACCGGCGTTTGCCGGCGGCGGTTGACCTGTGCGGTGCGGCGCTGCCGCCCGGGGGATTCATCCAGGCGGGCGCCGCCTGGTTGGCAGCGGCGCGGCAAGGCCGGGCCGCGCCGGATTGGTCCGGCCGCGCGGGCGCCGCCGTTCCGCTTTTGCCGCGCATGGCCGCGCATCCTTACTTTGCGGAGGAAACTTTTGCCAAGCGTTCCTATCCGGAAGGATTTGCCGGCCGCGCGGTATGCGCCGCCTGCCGCCGCCAGAGTTGGACTTACAAACCGGCGGTCCGTATCACCAGCGGTCAATGATCAACGCGGGCCATGCCCGCATCAACACAGGAGGAAAATCAAAATGAGAACTCGTCGAATTGGATGTCTGGGCGCGCTGTTATTGGCGGGCGCAGCAAGCTGGGCGGCAACGATTCACGTGGTGGAGCCGGGTACCGCAGGCGTCGTTCCAGGCGCGCCCTATGATACCTGGACCAATGCCGCCACCAGTATTGCCGCGGCGGTGATTTATGCCAGCAGCGGCGGCGGCGACACGGTGCTGGTTTCCAATGGCACCTACAAGACAACCGCGACCATCAGCATTGGCAAACCGGTGACGGTGCGCAGCCTGGCCGGCGCCGCGGCGACCATTGTGGATGCCCAGTATCCCGCCTATTCGAACCGGGTGTTTGAAATTTATCATCCGGACGCGGTCCTGGACGGCTTTACGGTGACTGGCGGGCGGACCACCAGCGATGGCGGCGGCGTGAATATTACCGTCGCCGGGGGCACCGTCCAGAATTGCAGTATTGTTTCCAACCGGGCAGGCGGCGGCGGCGGTCTGCAATTGTATGGCGGGGGCGGCAAGGCTTCCGTGATCAACTGCTTGATTGGCTACAATAACGCCGGCACCGGCGGCGGCATCCGGATCCGGGGGAGCAATTGTTTTATCATTGGTTCGACGGTGCTGGCCAATAACGCCTCGGGTGGCATCGGCGGCATCTGGGATGTGGGCGGCGTCATGGTGTCCAATACTTATATCGTCAGCAACTATTCCTCCAGCTACGCTGGCGGAATATACGGCGGGCGGATCTATGACAGTTGGATTATCGGTAACGTCGCCGATTCCAGTTATGCCGGCGGCGCCGCGCCGGGTAACATGGAGCGCTGCGTGGTTTCCGGCAATGTCGCGCGGACCACCGGCGGCGGTTTGTATTTGAGCGGCACCCACCCCGTTTTCAATTGCGACATCTCGGATAACACCGCATCCGACGGCGGCGGGGTGTATTTTTCCTATGGCGGCGCGGTATACGACTCAACGCTGCGCAATAACACCGCCACCAACCGCGGCGGCGCGGCGTTTTGCATCGTGGGCGGCCGGTTGCAGAATTGCCTGATTGCCGGCAATGTTGCCACCAATAACGGCGGCGGTTTTTATCTGGACCGGAACGGCAATAACTATACCGGGGCGGTGGAGTCCTGCACCCTGGCCGGCAATGCCGCCAACACCGGCGGCGGAATCTTTATCGGCGGCACCAATGTCTGGGTGACCAATACCATCGTTTACGGCAACACCGCCTGGTCATCCGGCCCGGATATCTATGCCGTGGGCGCGCAGACCAACGCCTTCGGGTATTGTTGCGCCGATTTCGCGAATTTTGCGCCCGGCCGCATGAACCTGACGGACGATCCGCTGTTCACCAGCGCGGCGGCCGGCGATTTCCGGCTGGCGGCCGGCTCGCCCTGCATCAACGCCGGCACGAATCAGCCCTGGATGCCTGGCGCTTTGGATTTAGGGGGGCGGCGGCGCCTGGACTGGGGCGGCGGCGCGGTGGATCTGGGATGTTACGAGGTCGTGCCCCCGGGCATGATGATCCGTCTGCGGTAAACCAACACAGGAGGCAAGCAACATGCGAAATCATCGGATCGAATCCCTGGGCGCGTTATTGTTGGCAGGTGCGGCCGGGTGGGCGGCGACGATTCACGTGGTCGAGCCGGGAACGCCGGGAGTGGTTTCCCTCCCACCGTATGACAGTTGGACCAATGCCGCCACCAATATTGCCACAGCGGTCGGCTATGCCGAGGATTCCGATACCGTGCTCGTTTCCAATGGCCTTTACCTGACGACTTCCCAGATAACGGTCGATAAAGCTATCACCCTGCGGGCGTTGAACGACCCGGAAGCGACG
>JAXGPF010000019.1:0-49604 GCA_040767085.1 Kiritimatiellia bacterium
CGAATAATATCATCAATGGCTGTATATTAAAACATTGTAATGCAAACTTGGAATCCCGTCACGGATTCAGGCGGAAGATAGCGGATGCCGGAACGTTCCTGGACCGCCATTGTAAGTAATTTTAACATAAAGCGGAAGAAGATAACGAAGGCAAATCATCGGCAGAACCGAAGAATACTTTCTCAGACCCGGATTAGCCGGAAAGCATTTTTTTATTGCATAATGCCTGATCAGCCTGTAAATTACGCTTCAGAAGTGCAATATAACCCATCAAATGGAGAAACTATGCCGCAGAAACCTAAATTCAACGAAGAACAAGCGCAAACGATGGTGGAAATGTACAAAAGCGGTACGCCGATCAAGGCTATTGCCCGCGAAATGGATACTTCCCCCATTACCGTGAAAAGTTACCTGAAAAAGGCCGGCCTGCGCAAACGTCCCGGCAAAAAAGGCGCGCCGAAAAAAGGACGCGCAAAAGCCGTACGGACGGCATCCGCGGGCAAAGCTCCCGCCAAGTCCGGCACGCTGGCCCAGCTCGTCGGTCAATTGAAACAAACCGAAGCGGAAATCGCCGGTCTGCAGAAATGCCTTGCGCAGGCTGTCGCGCAACAGGCCCGGCAGCTGGAACTGCTGAAGGAGATGGTGAAAATATAACTCCGAATGCTTTCCCGGTGACGATTGCCGCTTAGGCCATAGCCGCCCCCGGGCGCAGCTTGATTTGTCGCGAAGGACAACCCGCTTCCGGGCGGGTTGTCCTTTTTTTTGAACTTGCAAACCATCCCGCCTGGAGTACACTGGATTTTTTGGCTTGTCCGGCAGCCGCATTCCCGCAGCCTTGTCCGCTGCGCCCGGCATGGTTTCCAGGCCGAGGACCAATGGCTGTTTTGCACCCGGGCAACACGAAATCATACACCAGGAGGAGCATGCATGAAACTGACCCATAAAAAATTCCAGGACGATGGTAAACTGTCCCTGGAAGTCGCCGGCTTGAAATTCAAGAATAATTTCATTGTTGCCTCCGGTCCGACCGTCAAATGGCCGGAACATTTGATCGCGGCCGAGGAATCCGGCTGGGCCGGCGCCAGCCTGAAACTGGCTTTCGATCCCGAACCCTACATCAGCCTGCCGCCGCGCTACCGCTATTTCAACGACCAGAAATACCACGCCTTCACCGCCGAGAAACGCCTGACTTTCGAAGCCTGCCTGCGCCTGATCGAGCAGGGCCGCAAAGCCACCCGCGATCTGGTCCTGTTCGCCAACATCACCTACGTCGGCGACAAGCCCGGATTGACCGGCTGGGAAGACATGGCCCGGTCCGCCGAGCGCGCCGGCGCTCACGCCATTGAACTGAACATGTGCTGCCCCAACATGTCCTTCAACGTCACCCTCACGGAAAACGACCGCACCGCGCAAACCGGGGCAAGCATGGGGCAGAACGCCGCGGCCGTCAGCATGATCGCCGCGGCCGTGAAAAACGCCGTGCGCATCCCGGTGTTCGTCAAAATCACCCCGGAAGGCGGCCGGATTGCCGACGTCGCCATGGCCTGCTACGACAAGGGCATTCCCTGCGTCTGCTCCGTCGCCAACCGGCTGGCCATCGCCGATTTCGACGTGGATTGCATCGAGCAGGGCCCCTACCGCCTGCAGGACGAGCCCACCCTGGCTTGCTTCTCCGGGCCCTGGATCAAGCCGCTGGCCCTGCGCGACGTTTATGAAATCCGGCGCAAAGCCGGCCCGGCGCATTGCATTCTCGGCACCGGCGGCATTGCCGGCTGGCGGGATGCCGTGCAAATGATCATGTGCGGCGCCGACCTGATCGGCGTCTGCACGGAAACGATGTTGAAGGGTTTTGACTTCCTGCCGCGCTGGCTCAAGGGCATGCGCGAATTCATGGACAAACATGGTTACCAGACCTATCGCGACTTCCGCGACCTGGCGGCGCAGCGCGTCACTTCCGCCGACCGGCTCACCCTGCATGCCGGCTACGCCGAGGTGGATGCCGCCCGCTGCACCGGCTGCGGCCTCTGCGAAAAAGTCGGCCATTGCAACGCCATCAAGATCGTCAACCGCAAGAGCGTGATTGACCGTGAAAAATGCCTGGCTTGTTCCACCTGCGTGGATGTCTGCCCGGTGCAGGCTATCTCCATGCGCGACAATGGCATCCTGAAAAAATAAACCCCGCCGGCGGCGCCCGGCCGCCTCCGCCCGGAACGCCGGAGGTCAAAACACCATCATGAAAAAACTCATCAAAAAACACGCCGACCCGAACCAGCTTGACACGATCACCCTGGGCGAAGACGCCTATCTCGACCAGCTTTACGGCTGCTTCCGCATCCACAACCCGCGCGGCGACGCCTTCACCCCGGAACGGTCCGTGGAGATTGTGGCCCGCAGCGGCCGCCAGATTGCCGTCACCGTGCCGCGGGCCATGAAGGTGAATTTGCCGGCCGACACCAAGGCCGTCAACTCACCCCTCTTCAAGCTGGAGCGCATCGGCCGGAACCTGGATACCATGCACCTGCTGACCATGCGCGCCTGCTGGAACCAGACCGACCAGGATATCCTCCGAATGACCGGCATGGACCCCAACGGCTCCTTCGTGGCCCGGCTGCAGGGCGCCGGCTTTGACATCCCCGTGGGGACTTCCTCGGTGCTGCCCCTGGGCCGCCATAACACCTGGATCGGGATGATCCTGGTCCACCCCGAAGCGCGCCGCCAGGGCATCGCCAACGCCATGATGCAGGCTTGCGTCAAATACGCCATTGACCAGGACAAGATCATCAACGGCCTGGACGCTACCCCCATGGGCAACACCGTTTACGGCGCCGTGGGCTACGTCAACTCCTACCGCATCTGGCGCGCGTTCTACCAACTGGCGGAGTTCGCCGAAGCCCGCTTTGACGCCAACCGCGTCAAGACCATGACCGCGGCGGACCTGGACGCCGTCATCCGCTACGATGCCGCCGCCTTCCTGGAACGCGAAAACATCATGCGCCGGCTGTTCGAAGACGGCGAAGACGGCTGCTTTGTCTATCGCGACGATGCCGGCCTCATCCGCGGCTACTGCTATACCCGCCCCGGACGCCAACGCCCGTTCGTCGGCCCGTTCATCGCCGATACCGATGAGATTGCGCGCAATTTGCTGACCGCCGCCAGCCAGCACCTGGCGTGCGCGCAATCCGGCCCGACCGCCGGCATTGACACCCCGGAATCGAAATTCAACAACCCGGGCGTGTATATCGAGCGGGAATTCGACCAGCAACAGAAACCGTCCGGCCACCGCCTGCTCAAGACCATCACGCTCGTGCGCGACTTCACCCGCATGTACCAGCTGGTGGATGAAGCCCGCGCGGAACGATTGGTGCGGGACTTCGCAAAGGCCGAAGGACTGGATGGCCAATCCCCGCGTTTGCGCGAGTTCGCGGAAACCATGCATAAATCGGTGTTCAACTACACCGAAACGCTGGGATTCATGACGTTGGAGCGCGAGCGGCTGCAACAGAAATTCTGGGGCATCACCGGGCCGGAAAAGGGTTGACCCGCCAGGGCCCTTTACGGTTCATTCCGGCTGCGCAGCTCGATGGTCACCGGGCCATCGTTGACGATCGTCACCGACATCTTCGCCTGGAATTGCCCCGTGACCACCCGCGCGCTGCCCAGTATCTTGCGTAATTCCGCAACGTAGCATGCATACAGTTGCCGGGCGATTTCCGCGGGCGCGGCCAGTTCGAATCCGGGCCGGTTGCCGCGCCGGGTGTCGGCATGCAAAGTGAACTGGGAAATCACCAGCACGCTGCCGTCCACCTGCGGCAGCGCCAGGTTCATCCGGTCATGCTCGTCGGAAAAAATCCGCAAGGCGGCGGTCTTGCCGGCCAAATACACGGCCTCGCCCTCCGTATCCCCCTGGCGCACCCCAAGCAATACCACGAATCCTGCTCCGATCCGCGCCAGTTCCCGGCCCTCCACCGTCACGGCGCCGGCGCTTACCCGCTGAATCAATGCTTTCATATCTACATTTGTCTGTTCGTAACAAGTCAAGTGTCCGCTTTTTGTAACAAGTGATCTGTCCGATTTGTTATTGTGTGTTGTTGCTCCTGGGGTGAGGATTTTCCTCCCCCGCGGGGGAGGAAAAAGTTTATGCGACGTCCTCCAGCGACGCCGAAATGTTCAACGGTCCTTGGTAGCGGCCAACCACATGCGGGCCATAACGGATGGACACCGTGCCATCGAGGTGCTCGCAGACTTTAACCCGGCACTTGGCGAAGCTGAAACGCCATTTTGATGGTCCAATCTGCAAGCGGCGACTCCCGACAGCCACGGTATTGTCATTTTGAACCTCTCGCGCATGCTGCACACAGAAAATGCTGTCCAAATCCTGCTCACCGCAAGGCACGAAACACGTTCCTGTTTCCCGCGCCTTCACCTTCATGTTGCGATTGAAGGAAGGCAGAAACTGTTGTTGAATATAGACGTTGGCCTCGGCCATCGTCCGGATTCCCGCCTGCCTTAATTCCTGCGGCAGGCGCCCTTGCCAGGTCTTAAACATCCGCTCTATTCGCCCACGTCCCTGGGGGCTATAGCTCGGAATATGTTCGATCCCCAACTGTTGCAACGCCCGTCCAATTTGCGTCAATTGACGCCGGTCCACCGCCCCGCCTTCTTTGGGCGTATAAAAGAAATGACTGCCACGATCCGTGTACAGACTGCAGAAAACCCCATGTTTAATAATGACTTCTTTCAACCCCTTCATCACCGTTAATGTCCCTTCCTGGGGCACAAGATAGGCCGTGTAGACTTCGCTGGTGGCATCGTCCATCACCAGGATCAGATCCTGCTTCTGGCCCGCCAGCAGGGGCAACCAGGCATGGGTGCTGCCATCCACCATCAACATCATCCCCGCCATTGGTCGCCGTTCCCGCTGCTGCCGATGCGGCCCTCGTTTCCGGGCCTTCGCCACCAACCCGGCCGTCTGCAAGGCGCTCTTGACCCACTGATAACTGAGCTCGATCCCATGCTCCGCCTGCAGCTTCTCGTGAAAATGCCTCACATTGAAATCCATGTATTCTTCTCGGTACAACCTCAGCACCTGCTTCACCGTCGCAAGGGGCACGCGCCGCGGCCCCGGTATCTTCCGCCGACGATCCAGCAGCCCGTCGTAACCATACCGCTCGTAGCGCCCTTTCCAGCGCCGCATGGTCCGGTAGCTCACACCTAGTATCTCCGCCGCCTCCCACCACATTAACCGCCCTTCAATCGCACGCAAGATCACTTCCTGTACCTTCATTGCCCGCTCCAGTGCTGCCTTCGGATATTCATCCATATAACCCCCCTTTGAATGCACCATCCTGACAGCTTTAAGCGGACAAATCATTTGTTAATTATGCGGCCAAGTCATTTGTTTACGACACATATCTACATTTGTCTTGCCTTGCCGCGTTAAAAGTATTATAAGTAAATTTCATTTTTTGCCGTCCCGGCAAATCCGGGAGCGCGGCGCCGCCCCAGCGATAGGGATGTATCAAAATGGGTGAAAAAATCAAGATAGGAATCGTCGGTTCAAAGTTCGCCGCGGATTTTCACGCCGACAGTTACAGCCGTAATCCCCGCGTGCAAATCGCAGCGGTGGCGGCCATCGACAACCTGGAGCCATTTGCGGCGAAATGGAAGATCCCCAAAACTTACACCGATTACCGCGAGATGCTCGCCCGCGAGCAACTGGACCTGGTGTCCGTCTGCGCCCCCAACTTTCTGCACCATGACATCGTCATCGCCGCCGCCCAGGCCAAGCGCCACGTTTTCTGCGAGAAACCGCTGGCCACCAGCCCAGCCGACGCCCGCGCCATGCGCGAAGCCTGCCGCCGGGCCGGCGTGCTGCTGTTCTACGGCGAAGACTGGTGTTTTGCCCCGGCGCTCCGCCGCGCGCTCGCCCTCGTCCAGGAAGGCGCCCTCGGCAAGCTGCTTTACGTCAAGGCCAAGGAATGCCATAACGGCACCCACAGCCCGTTCGCCCGCGACAAGAAAACCTGCGGCGGCGGCTGCCTGATCCACCTGGCCATCCACCCCATCGGCTGGATTCTGCACCTGCTGGGCGACGGCGGACGCAACAAGGTGGTGGAAGTGTTCGCCCGCTGCAATGGCGGCATGGAAGACAACTACGTCCACAAGCAGAATGGCGGCGAGGACTTTTCCCTGGGGATCATGAAGTTCGCCAATGGCGAGCATGCCCTGATCGAAGGCAACTACATCACCGTCGGCGGCATGGACGATAAGGTGGAAATTTACGGCGCGGAAGGCAATCTCAAGGCCGATTTGACCTTCGGCTCGTGCCTGAACGTCTACAGCCGCCCGGGCTACCAGTACGCCATGGAAAATGCCGACAACACCCTGGGCTGGACCAAACCGGCGGTGGACGAATTTTTCAACCTGGGCTATGTTGACGAACTGGCCTACGCCGTGGACTGTGTGATCAACCGGCGCCAGCCCATGTATGGCTGCAGCGCGGACCTGGGCGTGGCCTGCATCGAAATCATCGGCGCCATGTACGAGTCCAACGCCCGGGGCGCCGTCGTGCGCGGGCAGTGGGGATGATTTTTAAACAACCATATAAGGAATAACACCATGCAAAAACAAACTACCGCCAATCTCGCCCAGCTCTTTTCATTGGAAGGCAAAGTCGCGGCCGTCACCGGCGCCGGCGGCGTCCTGTTCGGAGCCGTGGCCCGCGGACTGGCTGGCCTGGGCGTGAAAGTCGCGGCCCTGGATTTGCGCCTGGCGGAGGCGCAGCAGACCGCCGACGACATTACCGCCAAGGGCGGCGAAGCGTTCGGACACGCAATCGATGTGCTCAAATCCGAGAGCGTCGCGGCCGCCCGCGATGCCGTGCTGGCAAAATACGGCCGGGTGGATATCCTGATCAACGGCGCCGGCGGCAACCACCCCAAGTCCATCACCAAAAAAGAAGCCAACATTTATTTCAGCGACCTGACGGTGGACGGCATCAAGTTCACCTTTGACTTGAACATCATGGGGACCATCATCCCCTCCATGATCTTCGGCAAGACCATGATCGAGCAGGGCGAAGGCGTGATTATCAACACCTCCTCCATGAGCGCCGATACCCCCCTGTCGCGTACACCCGCCTACTCCGCCGCTAAGGCCGGCATCAGCAACTTTACCAAGTGGCTGGCCGCCGATATGGCCATGAACCATTCCCCGAAAATCCGCGTCAACGAAATCCGACCCGGCTTCTTCCCGACCCTGCAGAATGCCGACCTGATCAACAAAACGCCGGGCGTGCTGACGGATTCCCGTGGCAAGGATATCCTGGGCGGCACGCCCATGAAACGCTACGGCAAGCCGGAAGAATTGCTCGGCGGCATCGTTTACCTCTGCTCGCCCTCCGCCGTGTTCACCACCGGAGCCAGCCTGGCGATTGACGGCGGGTTCGGCTCTTTCTGCGGCGTTTGAAACACCTTGCCGCAGGCCGGATGCTGCCCGCGCGGCATTGGCGGTTTAAACCTTACCGGAGTTTTCGGAAATTATGTCATTTGAAGTTGTGATCGCCGACGACCGTTATCCTGATTACAAGGAAGAAACCGCCGTGCTGCAGCCGCTGGGCGCCCGCCTGGCGTTCGTTAAATCCGCCGACCCGGCCGCCCTGCTCCACGCCGGACGCAATGCCGACGCCATCATCGTCAACCTGGCGCCCCTGCCGGCCATCGTCGTTAATGGCCTGACCCGCTGCCGCGTGATCTCGCGCTACGGCGTGGGATACGACAACGTGGACATCGCCGCCGCCACGGCCCGCGGCATCTGGGTGGCCAACGTTCCGGACTACTGCGGCGAAGATGTCTCCGACCAGGCCTTCGCACTGTGGATGAGTTGCGTGCGCAATGTCGCCCGCCGCGACCGCGATGTGCGCGCCGGCGTCTGGGACATCAACATGGGCGCCCCGCAATGGCGCGTCAAGGGCAAGACCTTCGTCTTCTGCGGGTTCGGCCAGATCGCCCGCATCCTGCGCCGCAAGCTGACCGGGTTCGACCTGGGGCGCATCCTGGTTTATGATCCGTTTCTGGATGAAGCCGCCATCCAGGCCGCCGGGGCCGAAAAGGTGAACTGGGAAACGGCGCTCAAGGAAGGCGATTATTTCTCCATCCACATGCCGCTGAACGACCAGACCCGGGGCATGTTCAATGCCGCGGCTTTCCGCATGATGAAAGACACCGCCATCCTGGTCAACACTTCCCGCGGTCCGATCGTGGATGAAGCCGCCTTGTACGAGGCGCTCACCAAGGGCGTGATCCATGCTGCCGGCCTGGATGTGTTCGCCCAGGAACCCATCAATTCCGACAATCCCCTCCTGAAACTGAACAACGTCACCCTCTCCGGGCACACCGGATGGTACACCGAAGAATCCCAGACCGAACTCAAGCGCAAAGCCGCTGAAAACGTCCGGGACGCCCTGACAGGCAATCGCCCCAAATACGCCGTCAACAAGCCCAACGTCGTCCGGCGCTGACGCGTCCCGCGGTTTCCGATTGAGACGCTCCATCCTCCGGCCCGATTCCGCCGGTCCGGCCCGCATGTTGCGGGCCGTACCGATTTGCACGTCGCATCGGGCTTCCTGAATTTTGCTTGACTGCCTGCGGTTTTTCTTGATGATTAACTCCAAGCCCGGGCATTTGCCTGCATGATTCCGCGCGCCATTAACCAACGGAGGAGCCAGCATGAAACTTATTAAAATCCTCAGCCTCGTCCTGACAGGCATGCTTGCCGGAAACGTTCTCTCCGCGCCGGAACCCAAAACCCTGCTGGACTCCGTCCAGGGCGACTGGTGCTTTTTCCTGCAGCCTGAATTCATTGCCACCCGCCTGGGCGGCGAAAGCGCTCAAATGGCCGGGTTGCGGTTCGGCCCATCCCTGGGCCGCACCCTGTATCTTGGATGGGACACTTACGCCCTGATCAGTGATGTTGACCAGGACAACGGGACGGCTTCCGAGGTGAAAGCGTTCGATTTCTGGCATACCGGGCTGAGCGCCGAATACGTGTTGTTTCCCGGCCAGGTGGTCCATGGCAGCCTGAAATTGCTGGTCGGCGGGGGCCATCTCTCCGTCCAATCACAGGACGCAGGCTCCGACTCCGCCACCGTCTTCGTCGCCGTCCCGCAGGCCAGCATCATGGTCAGCCTGACCAGGACCATCGAACTGGGTTGCGGCGCAAGTTACCGCTTCGTTAACGGCTCGAATCTGGACCGATGGGAAAGCTCCGACTTGAGCGATTTCGCCGGCAGCGTCTTCCTGCGCTGGACGGAAGCGCCGTGACTTGCATTGAGCGGAATTCAGATGAATTGCGCTCCAAACGCGCGTTTTGAAATTCGCTCAGGTGATTGCTTTCACTATTGATTATGCCTGCTGACAAAATTTTACTTGGAGTTGACATTGGCGGCACGAAAATTGCCGTCTGCGCCGGCGATGCCGCCGGCAATATCCGCGCCGCGCAACGATTCTCCGTTGCCGAGGTCGCCGATAGTTATCCGGCCGGTTTGTCAAAAATCGTCGAAATGGCCCAGGCGGTTGTGGGCCAGGCCGGCCTGGCCATGCGTGATGTCGCCTCGGTGGGCATTGCCGCTCCCGCCCCCATGGACAACCGGCGCGGATTGCTGCTGGCGCCGACTAATCTCAAGGGCTGGGGAACAGCGCCGATCGTCGCCGACCTGGCAGACCGCCTGGGCAAACCCGTCCGGATGTTTAATGACGCCAATGCCTGCGCCCTCGCCGAATTCCGGTTTGGCTGCGGGCGCAACGTCAAAAACCTGGTTTATTTGACCAACAGCACTGGCATGGGCGGCGGCCTCATCATCAACGGCCAATTGCTGGAAGGTCCGGACGACACGGCCGGCGAAGTCGGGCATTTTGTCCTGGACCCCGCCGGACCGCCCTGCCCCTGCGGCTTAAATGGCTGTTTTGAGGCGTACTGCGGCGGACGTAACATGGCGCGGCGCATCCAGGAACGGATCCGCGCGGGCGGCATCCAGACCCGCATTTTGGCCCATGCTGCCGGGCAAATTGACCGGATCGCCATGCCGGCTCTGCTGGCGGCGCTGCGTGAAAAAGACCCGTTCGCGCAGGAAGTGTGGGATGAATACGTGCTCCGCATGGCGCAAGGCATCGGCATCCTGATCATGACGCTCAACCCCGAACTCGTGGTGCTGGGCACCATCGCCATCCACGCGGGCGACCTGCTGATGGCGCCCCTGGCGAAACTCCTGCCCCGGTTTGCCTGGCCGGCGCCTTTAAAAACCTGCCGGATTGCCGTCAGTTCCCTGGGAACGGCCATGGGCGACTATGCCGCCCTTGCCGCCGCCATGGGTTGAATGCCGGCCGGCCGCGCGTCCCCGCGAAAATGTTGAAAAGTCTTGACTCTCCCTTGCCGGATGCTATCTTATTACCCGCTTTGTGTCGCTGTCAAAACCGGTTGGAGCGTGTCGTCCGGCATCCGCTGGGCGGTGGCGGCTTGGCCGGTTGGCATCCGATGCTCGGGCGCGGTGATTTCTCGGTAGCTCAATGGTAGAGTCCGGCGGTTGCCGGATTAACCACCAGGTTGCCGAAAAATAGTTTTGTTCCTCGGTAGCTCAATGGTAGAGTCCGGCGGTTGCCGGATTAACCACCAGGTTGCCGAAAAATAGTTTTGTTCCTCGGTAGCTCAATGGTAGAGTCCGGCAGTGGCCGGATTAACCACCAGGTTGCCGAAAAATAGTTTTGTTCCTCGGTAGCTCAATGGTAGAGTCCGGCAGTGGCCGGATTAACCACCAGGTTGCCGAAAAATAGTTTTGTTCCTCGGTAGCTCAATGGTAGAGTCCGGCGGTTGCCGGATTAACCACCAGGTTGCCGAAAAATAGTTTTGTTCCTCGGTAGCTCAATGGTAGAGTCCGGCAGTGGCCGGATTAACCACCAGGTTGCCGAAAAATAGTTTTGTTCCTCGGTAGCTCAATGGTAGAGTCCGGCAGTGGCCGGATTAACCACCAGGTTGCCGAAAAATAGTTTTGTTCCTCGGTAGCTCAATGGTAGAGTCCGGCGGTTGCCGGATTAACCACCAGGTTGCCGAAAAATAGTTTTGTTCCTCGGTAGCTCAATGGTAGAGCGGGTGGCTGTTAACCACTAGGTTGCAGGTTCGAGCCCTGCCCGAGGAGCCACTTTTTGATCTTTCAATGACATGTTATGTCTATGTCATTGTATCTTTGCAAAGCGGTCGGTTTTACGTAGGCCAAACCGACAACCTGCTTCTGCGTTATAAGCGTCACGCCAGTGGCACGGTGCATTCCACCAAGCATTTGCTCCCGCATGTTGTAGGCCATGTGGAAGAATACCCATCGCGTAAAGACGCCATGCGTCGCGAAAAGCAGCTCAAAGAACATGCAGGCCGGGCATGGATTAGCGCCTGTGTTTTGCCCCTCGTCCGCGAGTGGTATGCGGTAGCTCAATGGTAGAGTCCGGCAGTGGCCGGATTAACCACTAGGTTGCAGGTTCGAGCCCTGCCCGAGGAGCCATTCGGTCGACAACTCGAACTTGCGGAACGGCAGGTTCGGCTTCCTTTTTCGCCCCGCCCCCGACGCCACCAGCCCGAAAGCCCCAACGTTTACGGGGTTCCGATGGATCGCCGTCCACTGCCCGACCACCCAGCCGACGGCCCGAAAAGCCCCAAGTTCGAGTTGTCTGCGTACTGGCAGTCTTTACTGGACTGGGCTCGAACTTGCTGGCCACGGCCAGATTTTCCACTGCCCGGCAGTGGAGATCCGGGCGTTTCCTGGCGGATTTATGGGACAAAACGGGATCGTGGGAGACGTTCAGATGGGCTGGAAGACCAGACCAAAGAATTTGCTGAACTTGACAAACACAACTTCCCGCCCCCTGCCACCTTGTGTGGCAGGAGCGGCGAGGTAATGGGAGGGGGGGCGGGCGGAACCTGGGCGGCGAGGCGAAGTAGGCTTTATGCGGCAGAACGCACCTCGCGGGGGCGGTCTGCCGCATAAGGACAACTTCAGGTTCGGCATAAAGCCTACCTCGGATGCAAGCTGAAGAAGCAACCACGAGTCTGAACTTGGATTAGTCCTTTCGGTGCAGCATGTTACACATTATCGTCGCCGATATCCTAAAAGACTTGACCAGCAAGTGAATGGTTCGGTAAGCTTAAGCTGTTGTGATGAATGTTACTCCGTGAAGTACGCTCAATAACACTGTTGACCTTAAGAGAAGAAATGACACATTGGGTCATAGCCTCCTGCGGGGTGCTAGTGACCTTCCCCCTTTGACTGATCCATCCGCTAAGAGAGTCCAACAGAGAGCATCATAGCCCCGTTTTTTTGGTTGTCCACCCCTCTTTGTGCTTCCATACCGGCCCCCTTGGGGGGAATGGGGGCCGGCGCAACCGCCTGAGCTTCCGCAAATTCGATTGGCGTCAGGTGTCCCAGGGCGCTGTGGGGGCGGCACTCATTAAAATCCCAGCGCCAATTCTCGATAATACTCCTGGCATCCGGCAAACTGACGAAATAGTTCCCGTTGAGGCATTCATCGCGAAACCGGCCGTTGAAACTTTCGATGTATCCATTTTGGGAGGGCTTCCCTGGTTCAATGAAATACAGTTTCACGTCCCGTGTATATGCCCAGGCATCCAAGGCTGCACTGGTAAACTCCGGTCCATTATCCATCATGATTTGCCGGGGGTAACCCCGCTGACACCCTAGTTCCTCGAGCGTACGGGCTACCCGACCGCCTCCGATAGAGGTGTCCGGCACGAGCGCCAGGCACTCCCGGTTAAAGCAGTCCATGATCGCCAGCACCTTGAGCTTGTGTCCGTTGGTCATCGTGTCACTGACAAAATCCATCGCCCACAACTCGTTCCTGACTGTTGGCTTTGCCAGCGGCTCGCGCTCACCGTGACTGACACGCTTGCGGTTGCGCCGCCGAACTTGCAATCCCTCCTCCCGATACAGCCGCTCGATCCGCTTGTGGTTGTCTTTCCAGCCTTCCCGCCGCAGTTGCACCACGACCCGCGGGCTGCCCCAGCGGACCCGCTTCTGTGCGACCGCTCGGATCGCCGCCCGCAATGGCTCGTCCGTCCTCGCTCTGCCCTTGTAGTAGAAACTACTGCAGCGGATCTGCATCAACCCACAGCTACGCCGCGCGCTGACCTGGTAGGACTCGACCAGGTAGTGCGCGGCGCCCCGCCGTGCCGTGGGCGTTACCATTTTTTTGAGACGACATCCTTCAGCATCTGGATGTCCAGCGCCTGGTCGGCTACCAGCCGCTTCAGCCGCCGGTTCTCTTCTTCCAGGCCTTTGAGCCGCTTGGCCTCGCTGATCTCCATCCCGCCATACTTCGCCTTCCAGCGGTAAAATGTGCCTTGCGCAATGCCGTGTTTACGCAACACCTCCGGCATCGGCATCCCGGCTTCCGCCTCCTTCAGCACCCCGATAATCTGTTCCTCACTGAACTGTTTTCCTCGCATCTTTGTCCTCCTCGGGCTACTCTACCCAATTGAGGACTCTCTTTCAATACGGTCCAGTTTTTAGGGAGAACGTCAAGACGACATTCTGATTCCCGTCGTAGGAAGCGTGGGGTCTGGAGCAGGCATCCTGATGGGCATCTCAACCCTCAGAAGAGAAGCGAAAGAGGCGAACCTCACATCCGACGGTATTCGTCAACCCGCGGACGGGTCGCCGAAACCGTCAATGTGAACGTTAGCGCGACGCGAAGCGCGTCGCGCTAACGAGCGGGCGCTGTCCCCAGCACGTTGTTGCTCCGCGCTTCGCGCGTCGTTAACAACGCGCCGGACCGGACGCTCGCCCCTGCGCACGCAAGCGTACTCCGGGGCGGCGCCGGTCAGCGCCCGCCCGTTCGGCAAAAAGTGAAGGAGAAAAGAGCATGAGTGCGCCAAGCGAAGCTGGCGCGCACCAAACCGGCAAAGCCGGCGCGACCAAAGGCTAATCAGCAGAGTGTGGCTGGCATGGTCTCATTCATTCAGAAGCGAGACACTCGCCATTTCCCGTCCTCCAATTTTAGGTCCAATAAATCTTGGTATTTCTTGCCGTCTGTACACGTGACGGAAACTGTGTACCGAACGGCCTTGTCAGTCTTTTCTGTTACCGTCAGTGTAAAGTCGACGATTTGTCCCGACTGGTAATAGGGATTGAGCGATTCATCGGTGACACCACCCAAGAGTGCTGCCGTCTGACTCATGTCCTTCGAGAGATACTCTTGGACAGCCAGGTGTTTGCCATCTTTCAATAGTTGCATGAATTGCCGAGCATATGCATCTGGGTTGCCTGACCGGCTGCAGCCGCAGAGCAATGCCGTGATCACCAAGACAGCTAATGTTCTTTGAATCGCCATATCGTTGTTCCTCCTGATGCCAACACTCACGGGTCGCTTCCAGCAAGCCGATGGGGCTGCTTCCTTTCAACTGTGATGCCAAGTTCTTCGAACACGGCATTTGGTGTGGCTTCATATGTGATTTTGACCTCTAGACGCCCAACACGAATTCCCGACCTGCCTGGTCCTGTCCCGAAAGATGGCATCGGACAACTTCATCGGTTACGGGAAGAAACTGCCGGTGTGGGCATTCGGCACATTGAAATTTGCGTTTATCGCAAACGTCTCTGACCCATTCGTTGGCACAAGCCGGGCTATAACCTGATCGGCCGGTTTTACGGCTCTCGAAACGCCGTGGATACACATCCTCCCGCCCTCGAAAAAGGGATCGGAATAAGGTTATCTTGGTAGCGGACGTAGAACGTTGATCAACTTGTTGGAGAAAATCCATTAGTTTTCCGGAACTTCGGCTTATTAATCAATTTTTCCGTGGATTCCAATTGCGTTAAAATTGCATCAAAAGCTTGTGGCTCTGTCATAAACATATCAGCCATACCCCGGTAATCCTGCCCGATCGCCCTGCGCCGTTCCGTCGGCGGCATGAGATGAAAGCTACCCGGCACGGCGCTTTCATAATGCGCCCAACCGGAACGGAAATATGTCTGCTTATGCGAGCGCACTCTTTCCAATAGTTCCAAATCCCGCATCGCACACTGTCCCGCCGCATGCCGACTCAATGCGACCAGATCGGAATAATGCCGTGACACGCCAACCGGCAAAGGATTTCCTGAAGGCCGGTGATACTCGGCATGCAAAAGCGTGGCTTTTTCCCAGAATGTTCGTTCCGCTTCAAGCGCAACAACCGGACTATCAGCATCCTCAAACAAGGAGGGAAACACCTCAGACGCCAGCGACCTAATTGAATGCGCGCCGGTAGGGCGCTGATCATAAAGCGAGCCAAACTCAAGCTTCACCTGTGGACTTAAAGAACCTGTCTGTTCAGAATGCGGATATGCGAACAGCAATACTGGCGAATGTGTAGCCTCGTCCACCTCAAAAGTCAGTGCCTTTGCCGGCAAGCCCGGCAAGTTGGCGGCAATATGCCGCACCAATGCTGGTTGAAATTTGTCTCGTACCATCTTTTTACAGGCGTCCTCAAGGGCCCTAACTCGTTTGTCGAACTGCGAGCGACTTTTTGCCGCATCCGGGCGTAAATCTCCGGCAAACCCCAACCAATTGGGATCAACGGAAAGATCTATATCTTCCGAGAAACGCTGGATTATGTTGAATACTTTTGAGAGCGATGTTCCACCCTTGAACACAAGATGACTACCCAGTTCCGGATCGGTAAAAATCAACCGCAACAGCCAGCAGACCCAGAAATCCTTCTCTACAATGTGCGGACCTATAGCGCGCTGCGCGCCTGCCTCGCGAAAGATGCGGTTCAGCTCCGTAGCGGAACGGCGTGCAAACTCAAGCATATGCCTCCTTTCCAGCGACCTCCGCCAAAATGAGACGCATCCACCCCGGCGCATTCAACCGGTCCTTAAGCAACTGTTGCTTATCGGCGGCGCTCAACCTGCGCGATAATATCCGCCGGTGTGCATGGGTTAGCCGTTCTTTGCCGATATACCGCAGCGCCTGAACCACCATTCCGCTTATCGTGCCGGCAATCGCCATGTTTTTAGGCGTTGTTCGCCTCAGTATGATTTCCTGGTTGCCAATGCGGATTCGACGCGGTGCACCATCGGTCAAAAACACAATTCGAGACGGCACCTGTTCGGACAAACCCAACAGGTTTGCTGCATACGCGCCAGCAGGCTGAATACGAATGCCACGCCCCCTGGCCAAAGCCCGGGCAACCGCCTCCGGATTAGGGGACAACGTTCCAAGTTCTTTGTGGGTTTGCGGAAATTCATAAAGTCCCTGCGCCAGCCGCCGGATGATTCCGCGCTGCGTCAGCCGGTGTAAGGCCGTCCACACAGCCGCCGTGCCGCCGAGGTCGGCAAAATCGGTCGCCGTAAAACACCACCCCCTGCGGTTGCATTGAATCCGCTTAACTATAGTTTGTTCCGTCTGTTGCATAATTCTCATCAGTTGTTTGTTGTAAGGAAATAAGACCAGTTTTCCTTACAATAAGCAATCCGAAAATTAAAGTCCACCGAATCGGTTGCGAGAGACCTGTCGTTCGCGTACATCAACCTCCACCAGCATCTCCCGGTACCGCTCAATCTTGTCTTTCATCAATCGGCATAATGGTCAACGGCCGTAAGCGGCGCTCTGTAAAATACTGCAAAACAACCGGATCTTTGGTTCCGGCCAGGATATCTTTGATTTCAGCCGGGAGTTTGGTCACCAGGGCGGTCAGAAGCACTGGTTGATCAGGAACAATCCAACTCATCCTCAATCCCGACACCCGGCGGCGGGTAATTCCCTCCCGGCGAATCCTGGCGTAGCGCCGCTGGACCAGCATCAAAATCCTGATGGGGCGATTATTGGGGCGTTTCGGGGCGTTTATTGGGGCGATTCGGGGCGATTTGGGGCGTTTAGCGAGCCGTTTCGGGCTGTTTCGGGCCGTTTTTTGAGCCGTTTCGGGCCGTTTCGGGCCGTTTCCCGGCAATACGATTTGGTGGACATGGGAAGGAAAGCGCTGGAAAACACACGATAGCATGGCTGGTGCGCCGGCATACCGGCGCGGAAACGGTCGGATCAAAGAGCGCCTGGAGATATGGGCGGCAACGAATATTGCTGCCATGCTGGAAAAACCAAAGGAGTCCGGCCGGGTAATTGGTGACACGCAGGGCGGCGCAAAGCGTAAATTATTAAAATATTGGATCGATCCCTAGCTCCGCAAAGTAGCGGGAAATATACCAAGAATCACGGACCCTAAATGCACTTGGATTTCCAAGCGCGCGTAATACACCAGGCCGAAATCACCACTGCGTTCATAACTATTCAAGGCCGACAGGAGTGACGGCTGAATATCAAACTTAATTTCCCGGTCGTTGACCTTCACTGTCACCGGCCGATCAAAATCAGCCATGTCCGGATGCAGCCAAAGCGTCAGCGTTTCAACATTCTCCGTCTTCAACTCGAACACATTACCCCCGCGATTGAGCGCCGTCACCCGGCCGGCATGAGGAACGGCCGCTTTTATCAATTCAAATCCCTGAGCTTCAAATTCCTCACGAGTTTCCTGGCGACTGAGTATGGGGCCGGTACGGGTGATCTTCTCATATTCAATCGCGCCGGCGCCGGTTTCCAAAACATCAACCCACCAGCTGCGCGGCGTTGGCGGCGTGCGGGGATTAACGCTCCAGCCGCGCGGCGTCAGCGCCACGAGTTCCCGCGGATACGGATTACGCCGTTTTCCCGCCAGCCACTCCATGCACCGGCGGAATTCAGATTCCGCGCCGGTATAATCATGTCCGCCCGGATGTTCGACGAACAAAACATCTGCGCCGGCCGCCTGCATGAATTCCGCCGCCGACCGCGCGAAGGCTATATCCGTGAACCGCGGACGATGGCGCTGGCCCGGCGTGTCCGGCGCCACGGCGTCATTTTCCCCGTGGAATATGGCGAAGGAAACATTGCGCATGCAGATGAAATCGCTGCAAGACCAGTGTCCCGCGATGGCGAACCCGGCGGATATCCGGTCATTCAGGCGCTGGCACAAATGATACGCGCCGAATCCGCCCATGGAATGTCCTGCCAGAATGACGCGGTCGCGGTCAATATTAAACCGGTAACGGCATTCCTTGATCACATCCGCAAGGTATTCGTCCGCACGCGGCACACACCAGCGCGCGGTGGATTTTTCCAGCGGCGCGGTCGGCACGGCCAGGATCAAATCCAGGCCGTCCAGATGGACGCGCGGATTATAGCCGTTGGTTTTGGCGTTAATGTAAGGCGCCAGCGGAGTATGCCCGTCGCCGCCGCCATGCATGTAGATCATCAAGCCGGACGGACGGACGGCGTCATATTCATCCGGAACGAAATAAAATATTTTTTCCTCGTATTTGCCGGCTAACGCGGGATGGCAAAACGGCTGGTCGTGCAATTCACCGGCTGCATTCGTCCACGCTTTGGGCTGCGAGCGTTCCAGGGCGGCCATGACCGAGTCAATAACGTTAATATCCGTCACCGCTGCCAGCTTTGCGGTCAAATTGGATCGCGCCGCCGGCGCCGCATCCAGATAATTTTGGGACTGAACGACCAGCGCATTGACATCGGCTTCGCCGGCATAAAGTTTTACGCCGATCGCAAACGCCGAAAAACACAGCGCCAGCCGCAAGCAAGTGTAAATATTCATAAAACACAATGGGGAATTTATTCGTATTGATTCATTCATTCGGGCTTGGGTATTTTCCGCCACTGGCGGACTGGCGGTTATTCGTCATTATCAACGGCTTCATTTGACAAGAAATAGCGTTCCCCGGACAAGATATTCATAACACCCCATATCCATCCGGCGATTATAGCGGTCAACCCGTGAATTACCGTCCAAGTCCGATGCCCCCGGCATAAAATCCTCCAGCAATCCCGCGTTAGCACACCGCGAGTTGACTGTCAACCGGAAGTTGTCGTCATTGTCGTAAACAAATGACTTGGCCGCATAATTAACAAATGATTTGTCCGCTTAAAGCTGTCAGGATGGTGCATTCAAAGGGGGGTTATATGGATGAATATCCGAAGGCAGCACTGGAGCGGGCAATGAAGGTACAGGAAGTGATCTTGCGTGCGATTGAAGGGCGGTTAATGTGGTGGGAGGCGGCGGAGATACTAGGTGTGAGCTACCGGACCATGCGGCGCTGGAAAGGGCGCTACGAGCGGTATGGTTACGACGGGCTGCTGGATCGTCGGCGGAAGATACCGGGGCCGCGGCGCGTGCCCCTTGCGACGGTGAAGCAGGTGCTGAGGTTGTACCGAGAAGAATACATGGATTTCAATGTGAGGCATTTTCACGAGAAGCTGCAGGCGGAGCATGGGATCGAGCTCAGTTATCAGTGGGTCAAGAGCGCCTTGCAGACGGCCGGGTTGGTGGCGAAGGCCCGGAAACGAGGGCCGCATCGGCAGCAGCGGGAACGGCGACCAATGGCGGGGATGATGTTGATGGTGGATGGCAGCACCCATGCCTGGTTGCCCCTGCTGGCGGGCCAGAAGCAGGATCTGATCCTGGTGATGGACGATGCCACCAGCGAAGTCTACACGGCCTATCTTGTGCCCCAGGAAGGGACATTAACGGTGATGAAGGGGTTGAAAGAAGTCATTATTAAACATGGGGTTTTCTGCAGTCTGTACACGGATCGTGGCAGTCATTTCTTTTATACGCCCAAAGAAGGCGGGGCGGTGGACCGGCGTCAATTGACGCAAATTGGACGGGCGTTGCAACAGTTGGGGATCGAACATATTCCGAGCTATAGCCCCCAGGGACGTGGGCGAATAGAGCGGATGTTTAAGACCTGGCAAGGGCGCCTGCCGCAGGAATTAAGGCAGGCGGGAATCCGGACGATGGCCGAGGCCAACGTCTATATTCAACAACAGTTTCTGCCTTCCTTCAATCGCAACATGAAGGTGAAGGCGCGGGAAACAGGAACGTGTTTCGTGCCTTGCGGTGAGCAGGATTTGGACAGCATTTTCTGTGTGCAGCATGCGCGAGAGGTTCAAAATGACAATACCGTGGCTGTCGGGAGTCGCCGCTTGCAGATTGGACCATCAAAATGGCGTTTCAGCTTCGCCAAGTGCCGGGTTAAAGTCTGCGAGCACCTCGATGGCACGGTGTCCATCCGTTATGGCCCGCATGTGGTTGGCCGCTACCAAGGACCGTTGAACATTTCGGCGTCGCTGGAGGACGTCGCATAAACTTTTTCCTCCCCCGCGGGGGAGGAAAATCCTCACCCCAGGAGCAACAACACACAATAACAAATCGGACAGATCACTTGTTACAAAAAGCGGACACTTGACTTGTTACGAACACCGGAAGTTGTCGTCATTCGGGGACGCCGTCAAGGGCTGTTGGCTGGTTTTAAATTGTTTAATTCCAACTCAAATGAATTCAAGAGGTCGTTCCATAAACACATATTGGAAAGCAAGCCGTTGTTGGGATAAAGAATTGGGTCGTTTGGGGTGTATTTGCTTGCTGTTAAACATTTGACAGCCGGGCGAAACAACTGCAATGTGTCTGATGGAAAATGATCGTGGATGTGTCGGTGCGCATCCCTCAAGAGCTTTTGACAGACTTTTCGCCGTGACAGTCGGGCTGGCATCTCTTTTTTTGCGAATAATGCGGCCTCGTTTTTTAGAAAAGCCGTCATTATTTCGCCCAGTATTAACACCTTTATCTGCCAATCAACCGTGGCGGCAGCCGAGCTGATGAAATCCTCTTGGGAGCGGCCGGCTTGCATAAGCCGGCGTGCTTCGCGAGTGAGGAGTTCGATTCGTTCCCAACGCCGCCGCCATGCCAGGTGGACTGCGGGCGCCAGTGTCGGTTTCCAGTCTGCGCGCATTAGTCCCAGTGCTTCAAGCTGGAAGAGAGGCAGCGCCTCATCCTCATCAATGCTTCTCAATCTGTAAGCTTGGGCAATCATCTGTCCCGCCCTCGCGCCGTAAAGATTCCGGCAGATGGCCGGCAGCATGCCGTGATCGCCGTAAATACCGTCCGGGTAATAAAATCCGCGGTATGCGCCTTCGTAAATATTTTGCCATTCTCGATAGTTGCGGAGCAGCGGCGCCGCTCCGTCGGGATTGGCGTTCCAGGCAAAATTATTACAGAGGATGGTGTGCGCTTCGTAATCGGCGTGGGCTTCCATGGAGGCCACCGTGGCGGCGCCGGCAAAGGTGTGGTAAATGACAGGCAAGGGTTGGATGGGGCGGTAATAGACGAAACCGCTGCCTGGATATTTTGTGGTACAGCCGCCGCCGGGATATCCGGCAAAGACATCAACAAATACTCCGTGTCCTTTAGCGTTACGCCGCAAACGCGCCGCTAGTTCGCCAACCCGTGCGCGAGAATTGGTTTGATTGAACCCTTGTTCGCGGATGCCGATCTGGACATTGTCAACATATTTTAAATTCCGGCTTAGCTGTTCGAAATACCGGATCTCGCCCTGCCAATCGGCGTCATTTTGGAAGTATAGGCCATAAGCCGGTGCAATCAGGCAAACCAGGCAATCGCGCCGGGCGTCATAGCCGGTGCGTTTGTTTTTAACGCTGAAGATGGCGTCCAGCATCAGGTTGTCAACATAGGCGTAAGCGCCTGCCATACCTTGCGGTGATGTGACGTCGTCGTCCGGCCATGCCTCGTGGCATTGCGGGCAACGCGTTTTCCATGATGCCGCGACGTCTTTGAAACGGGCAATGTCAATGCTGTGGATGTATAAAGCCCCGGGTTCGTTGGCCTGAACATAACGCTGAATTTTAGTGCATTTTATGTCCCATGCCTGTCGGCTAGTCCAACACCATCCGCCATACGGCGGGTCGGGGATGGTTTGGCCTTGGATAATACGGGTCAGGCATTGGTAGGGACGTCCGCGGGGGTAAGTACGGCGATTGATCATCCCGCACGCGGTAACGATTCCCGTCATCAAGCGGATGCTGCGCTGACGGGCGTAACGATTGAGCGTGGCCGCAACCCGACTGTATCCCGGAAACATTTCGGTTCGCGCATCCGCATACGAGCAGTCAAAATATATCAGGTTGATTTTGTGTTTCAGCGCCAGGTCTATCTGCCGCTTCCCATCTGCAATAAATTTTTCGAGTCCCTGGCCCCGGTCGAAGCCCCAACGCGCCACTTCGCAGTTTTGCAGCCAGTTTGCGGAAAGGCGGTATTCATAATCCGGCCAATCCTTGATCTCCAGGAATGGCAATTTGTCCGCGCATTGCTCGCACAGTTGGATAAGTGTTTGAACGCCATAAAGCAAACCGATTGGTGAAGCGCCGGTGATTTCAATTGAGCCTTGCTGCTGAATGGCGAGGCGATATCCCTGTCCGGTTTTGTCAATGGCAATAATATCCGGGTCAACGGCAAGATGGACGGCCAAGCGCTGGGTTCGGGCATGCTTGCCTTTGCAGGTCTGGAATAGTTGTGTTAATTGGCTGTGGGCCAGGCGGAACAACGGATTGGCCGCTATCCGGGAGTGACAATGGATCGTTGGTTTTAAACGGCGCAGATTCAATGGCCAGCCGGCCATAACGCAAATTTGCCGAGGTGTTGGATGGATTTTAAACGGGAGCGGATTTCGTTCGATTGCCGGCTGTATTTCAGTTCCAGAAAGTGTGATAGCGCGCAAATAAAATTTCAGAAAAGTCTTGACAAATAGTTGGTGGTCAATATATTACACTTGCGGGAAGCGTAGTTTTCTTGGTCATCAATTTGGTGAAAGGCTTTTGCCGTGAAATTCGTTATTCAAGCAAGCCGCGAGATGTTGGAAAGCAATGCCGGGTTAGTGTTGGCGGGAAAGATTTTAGCCGGACTGGATTTGGATCGGCGGGCGAACGGAATAGCGATTGAGAAAATGCTGGAGCCACGGATCAAGAATGCGGATGTGATACGCGCATATTTTGGGTTGCTGGTGTTGGGGCGTACGGCATTTGAAGACATTGAATTGTTTCGCGAGAGCGGATTTTTTCGGCGGGCGCTTGGGATTAAACGTGTGCCGTCGGCGGAGACATTGCGGCAGCGTTTGGATGGTTCGAACGGGCGATTTGACGAGATGATCAAAGAAGCGAATGCAGAGATGTTGAAAACGGCGAAAATGAGCAGTGTGCGGACGGAATTGGGCGAATATATGCCGGTAGATGTGGATGTGTCGCCGTTTGAAAATGCCAAATCCCATAAAGAAGGGACCGGTCGGACATACAAGGGTACCGATGGGTATGCGCCGAACTTTGCGTATGTGGGCGCGGAAGGATATATGTTGAATTGCGAGTTGCGGCCCGGGACGCAGCATTGTCAGAAGGGGACGCCAGAGTTTTTGCAAGAAACATTCAGGTTGTTGCACCGCCTGGATGTCAAAGAGAGCGTGTTGGTGCGAATGGATTCCGGCAATGATGCGGCGCAAAACGTGAGGATGTGTCGCACGGAAGGCAAGCATTATTTGATCAAACGCAATCTTCGCCGGGAAAAATTAGAAGACTGGCTTGGGATAGCGCGGATTTACGGCGTGGCGCATGAGCCGCGCGCCGGCAAGACCGTGTATATTGGATCATGCATCCGGTTTATGGATGATGGGCGCGGGAAATTGGAGCCATGGCGCATAGTATTTGAAGTGACGGTGCGGACGATTACCGCCAAAGGCGAGCAGCTTTTAATTCCGGAATTGAAAGCGGATACATACTGGACGGATTTAGGTGAGCATCCAGAAACCGTGATTGATTTGTATCATGCGCACGGCACCAGCGAGCAATTTCACAGCGAACTGAAGAGCGATATGGATGTTGAACGATTGCCGTCGGGCAAATTCAAGACAAACGCCACGGTATTGCAGGCGGCCATGATGGCCTTCAACGCTTTGCGGCGCATTGGGCAAGGATTATTGATGTTGAAGGAACGTTTGGGATTAACGCTGGACGTAGAACGTCTGCGGTTGCGGAGCGTGTTGCGCGATATTATGTATCTGGCGTGCAAATATGTTGAACGCAGTCGCGGTTATTTTTTGAAAATCAGCCATAGCAGCCGCTGGTTGTTTGCGGTGCAGTGTTTATACGCGCGGTTATAATGGCTGATGTGGACTGGTCAGTAGTTGGGTCACAGCCGGAGTGTGTCCCAAAAAGGCAAAATAATCAGTTGACTTACTCGAAGGATGTGGTAATTTGGCAAAAACGTGAGAAAAATGTGTTGGTGACGGAGAATTTAGAAATGGGCCATTGAAAATCCGGCGATGGCTGATTGCAAAACACAATTCCGGAAAAATTAGCGTGACGGGCAAAGCCCGTCACGGATTCAGGTTAAAGTTTATGCAAATCACCAACAAATTTGACGCGCCCCCACCCCCCAGGGCTGAGAGACGGCTCGGTCGGAGACCTCGCCCTACCATTGCATAAGCATTTGCCGCGGGTAGGGCGCGATCTCCGAGCGCGCCGCTCCGGAGGTAGGGCGCGATCTCCCTGCGCGCCGTTCCGGAGGTAGGGCGCGATCTCCCTGCGCGCCGTTCCGGAGGTAAGGCGAGACATCCGGGCGCGCCGATGAGAATGACACAGCCGGCCCCCCCACCCCACACCGGCTGCCGAAAGTGCTTGTTTCCGGCGCCAGCTATGTCATAATTAGAAGCCAAAATACCGGCGAAATGCCGCTGATTCAAAATGCCCGGAGAGATGATGTTTTGAAGTCCACTGGCGCACCGCAAACAGCAAAAGCTTGGGCCATACTGAAATCGCTTGCCGTGAGCGGTTGGCTGGTATCCGGCTGGGCTGCCGGTCAGGCAACCCCGCCGGCAACAAACATGATTCCGAATCCTGGCGCGGAAAAAGTGATGCCAAGCGCATCTTTTCCCTCGGAACTGACCGTGCCCCGCACCCAAATGGCCGGGGCATATCCTGAATCATGGGCCGTTTACAACGGCAATGGCTCTTGCCGGTGGGGTGCCGCCGACGAAGCGCACTCCGGCCGGCATGCCGCGTTTCTGACCGTGACGCCGGCTGCCGGCGCGACATCCTCCGTCAATCTCGGCTTGTGCCTCGGTGGCGGCAACGGGTACTCCGGCGCCAAGGCGATTCCCATCCAGGGCAACCAGGCGTATTATTTTGCTTTTTACGCCAGGGGCGATATGGCCGGGGCCGGGGTGCGGATCACCGGCTGGCAAGAAAGCGATCTCTCGCACAAAGGGCGCCGTATCCTGAAAACACCGCTTGACCGGATCGAACTGACCGACGAGTGGCAATTGTTTGAAGGCTACTTTGTCACGCCTGGTAATATAGCCAGATTAACCCCGATAGTACATGTATCCTTATCGCCGGACGCAAACCGGGCAGAGCAGACCATCTACCTTGACGACGTCACGCTAAGGCCTTATGTGCCGGTCCCCCTGGATCAAGTCCGGCCCGACCCGATCCGGGTGGCCGTTTACGAGAATGCCGCCAATCTTCAATCCAAGCAGTCCGGACTCGGCCCACAAGGCCGCGCACAGATACTGCAAGCACTGCAAAAGGCGGCTGGAATTGCGCCGCGGATCATTGACAACCTGCGCCAGGACACCCTGGCGGAATGCGACGTGATCATATTTTCCAATATTTTAAAACTTTCCACGGCCGACCAAGCCTCCGGCACGGATTGGGAACTGGCTTTATTGAACTTCGTGGATTCCGGCAAAGGGGTGATCCTGGGCCATGACAGTGTCGGCTGGCGCGGAGTATTTGGCGAAAGCGGGCTGTTTTCCCTGATTTGCACCGGCCGCGGATTGGCTTTAGGCGAGCGGGTTTTGACCGCCGCCAACGCCCAACACCCCGTTATGCAAGGCCTGCCGGCATCTTTCCAGCATGCTTATGACGATCATGTTGCCATGATTGCAGCGCCGGGAGCCGACGTGCTGGCGCGCAACCGGTCGGGCGAACCCGCGGTGGTGGCCGGCGGTATGTCGCGCGGCCGCGTTGTGGCGGTGGGGTTCCCCATGGGGCTGAGCGCCAGCCCGGCCCAGGCCGGCGGCGAAGGGCTGGCGAAAGTCCAGGAAGCGGCGCCGTTGACGGACGAGGAAGCGCGGCTGCTGATCAACAGCGTGCGCTGGTGCGCGGAACCGCCGCGTTCCGCGATTCCATTACTGCTGACCAAGGCGACTCTGGCACAGCAAGTGCGCGCCTACAACCATACCCTTAAGGAAGCTGCCGCCCGTTATCTGACCATATTCAAGCCCGACCCCGAATATCGTCTAACCACGCCCCGGCCGGGCCGCGAGCCGATCGGCGGCGGCCAGGGGTACAGCCAAATTCCGGATATGGCCCGGGCCGATTTCCGGCCTGATACGCGCGCGGATTTGCTGGCGGCATTGATTAACGCTCAACCCGGCGCATTGATTTATATCCCCGACAAGGCGGAAATTGAATTGAGCGGTTTCAATGAAATCACCATTCCCGCCGGCGTGACCCTGGCCAGCGGCCGCGGGCGCATCCTGGAGGACGGCTCGGCGTCGGAAGGCGCGCTACTGCACACCGTGACCCACGGAACCCTTTTTGTCGTGAACGGGCCGGGAGTGCGCCTCACCGGGTTCCGTCTCGGCGGCCCGGCGCCGGACCGCGCCCCAGCCGTCGCCACCTCCCTCGGCGTCATTTCGGATTTCCCGGTGGAAATAGATAATTGCCGTTGGTGGGGATGGGTCCGCACGATCATGGCGCGCGGCCGTAACAGCCACATTCACAATAACGTCATCCATCATGCCGGCGGACTCGGGTACGGTGTGCAAATCGGATCTGACGATGGACAGGCTCTGATCGAAGAAAACATTTTTGACTACATGCGCCATGCCGTGGCGGCGGGCGGCACGGCCGTCTATGAAGCCCGTTATAACATCACCGGCCGCAACATGTTTTCCGGCAGTTATGACATCCATGGCGCCAACGACAGGGAAAAAACTTACATGCTGGCCAACTGGCGTTTTGATGCCATTCAGGACGGCACCGCGTTGAACTACGTCGAAGGCACCGCCTTGAAAGGCATGCCCTGCCGCTTGACGGTCACCGGCGCCCGCCTGGAGCCCAATGCTGACCGGGACGGCTGGTTTGACCAGGCGCTGCGCTTTTCCGGCCAGAGCGATTTTGCCGTCTGCGGCCGGCCGCCGGCCGCATTTCAAGCCGCCGCCGGCGCGGTGGAGTTCCGGATCAAAACAGCCCCCGATAACGGCCAGCGCCCGATTGTGTGCCAATTCCAGGACAGCGACAACTTCTGGCTGGTGCGGATGAACAGCCACGGCCGCCTGCAACTCATCATCAAAATCCAGGGCCAAGAGCAGGTCAACCTGACTTCCGCCAAAATTCTGACACCGCGCTGGCATCACGTGGTGGTGCAGCAGCTCGGGGGCGCGATTTCCATGGCCATTGACGCCGTGTCATCCGACTTGTCCGGCCAGGGCCAGCGATCGCGCGAGTGGACCCAGAGCCTGCAACTCGACAAAATCTGGATCGGGCGGGATGCCGCGGACTTTTTTGCCGGCGCCCTGGATGAAGTCCGTATATATAATCGGGCCTTAACCAGCGAACAGATTCAACAACATTATCGCTACCCTGATTTATCGGGAACAAAGGTCGAAATCCACCACAATACGCTCTATTCCAGCCGCGACAACACGATTTGCCTGCGCGGGATTCCGATGGAAGTCACCAGGATTCACCACAACCATTTTATCGAGAAAACCGATCCCGGCCAGGCCGTGTGGCAGTACGCCCCCGGCGGCGGTTTCAAGCGCTGGAGCCATGTGCAGGACGGGCAATGGCGCGGTATCCAGGTGGAAGTGTCCGACAACTTTTTCGGCCCAACTGCAGCGGAATAAACATTAAACAGAAAGGGGAAAGCCATGCTGCGTATAGTAAAATTGGCAGGATTGCTTATTGTTTGCGCAACGGCGGTTTCAGCCTCGCCCTTGCCGCCCATCCCGCTCTTGCGCGAGGATTTTCATGCATATCCGCCGGGCTCGCCTGAAACCGTGCCGGAAGGATTCGTCACCGTGCGCGGGACTTCCCTGGTAAATGACACACAGGAATTTAATTACGACCTGTGGGAATCATACGGCATAGTCCGCTGGGCCATCCGCCGCCTGAGCGCGTGGAATACCCGGCGGCTGGTTTACATAGGCAACGGCGAAACCGATCCGTCGCAATGGAGCGATTACACCGCCTACACCCAGTTTGAAATTCCTACATCACCCGGCAGTTGCAAGGTGCATCTGCTTGGACGGCTTCAGGGCAATTCCACCAACCAGCAGGGCTACACCGCCATCTGGAACGGATCAGCAACCGGAGATGAGCTGCCTTACCGGCTGGTGATATACAAAGACTATTTTGACCGCAGCATGACTAACTTGCTGGATCCGAACCTGATTGCCTACTCCACCAACACTTTCGAAATCACAAGCAATACCGTGTATACGATCAAATTCGCCCTGCAGGGCGAAAAACTAAGCGCCGCTTTCTACGAGGGCACCAACCTGGCGCTGCCGGACGCATTGAAAATGACGGCTTCCGGCACGGATGCCTCTTACACCTCCGGTACCGCTGGGTTCGGCTTGCGCGTGCCGAACACCAATGTTTTCGGTTATTTTTACAACCTGTTTGTCGATGCCCCGCCGCCGCGGGGCACCGTTGTGATCCTCCGATAGCCGACGGTTGTTGGATTCAAGGCGCTCAGGGACTGAACGCCCTGCCAAAACATTCGAAATTGTCGAGACAACCATGCGAACATCAAGAAAACAAATGGCTATAAATCAATCCGCTGAGATTTTTAACGCGTCGCTCGCCTGCCTGGCCGGCGGCAGTTCCACCTGCTCCAAGCGGCCGGGGCTGATGCCGGAAGAACCCGGAGTGATCGTCCGCGGAAAAGGGTGCCGGGTCTGGGATGCCGATGGGCGCGAATTCATTGATTTCCGCAACGGCCTGGGCCCGGTCACGCTGGGGTACTGCGTCCCGGAAATTGACGCCGCCATCGTCAGGCAAATGGCCAACGGCATTGTTTTCGGCCAGCCGCACCCCCTGGAAGGCCAGGTTGCGCAATTGCTCTGCGAAAACATCCCCTGCGCCGAGCGGGTGCGCTTCCTGAAGACCGGCGGGGAAGCCTGCGCGGCGGCCTTGCGCCTGGCGCGCGCTTTTACCGGACGCGCCAAAGTGATGCAGATCGGCTACAACGGATGGCTGAACAGCGTCGGCCGCGGCGCGCTGGCGCTGCCGGGCCGTTCCGCCATGGCGGAAGCGCCCCCCGGCGTGCCGTTGGGGCTGGCCGAGTCGTTTACCGTCTGCCGCTGGGATGATATTGAAATGATTGAAGCCATCCTGGCCGCGCACCCGGAAGATTACGCGGCCATCATCATTGCCTGCGATTACCCGGGCCTGGCCCAGGGCAAAACTTTTTTGCCCGCCGTGCGCCGCCTGACCAGCCGCTACGGGGTGTTGATGATCATGGATGAAATTGTCACCGGGTTCCGGCTGGCCCTGGGCGGCGCCCATGCATATTTCAATTTCAAACCCGACCTGGCGGTGTTCGCCAAAGGCATGGCCAACGGGATGCCGCTTTCAACTTTTGTCGGGCGCGCCGCGGTGATGGAAACCTTGAGCAAGTGCACGGTTTCATCCACCTATGGGGGCGAAACCCTCTCATTAGCGGCCGCGGCAGCCGCGATCAAGTTTTATCTCGCGCATGACGTTTGCGCGCACTTGTGGCGCGCCGGGGAAATGATGTGGGGCGGCTTGCAGAAAATATTTGACGCCCGCGGCATCGGCATTGCCATCAAAGGCCTTTGGCCCTGCCCGCGGTTTACGGCGGCAGACGCCGCGCTGCTGCCGAAATTCATGCGCGCGGCTTACGCCAACGGCGTGGCGCTTTACGGCGTCTCATACGTGAATTATGCGCACAAGGACGGCGATATAGCCGAGGCGCTGGAGCGGCTGGACAAAGCCATCCAAACCCTGTAAAGGAACCAGCCAGTGCCAATCGTTTCCATCCGGAAAAAACTCGCGCCGCCCTGCCCGGTGATTGATTTTCATGTGCATCCCTGGAGCGCGGTCGGGGTGCGCCTGGCCGCTACGCCGGAAGATAATGCGCGGTGTTTCCTGCAGGCGGCGGACGCCGCCGGCATATCGCGCATGGTGGCGCATGACGTCGGCAACGATAATCTGCCCAGCCCGACCCCGGCGGACCTGACGCGCATCAACGACCTGCTGCTGCGGGTATGCGCGGTTGATCCGGCGCGGTTCATCCCGTTTGCCTATCTTAATCCGGCGTTTCCGGACGGATCCTTGCGCGAGCTTGACCGCTGCATTGGCCATGGCATGCGCGGCATCAAGCTGTGGATCGGCCGGCGGATCAACCATGCCGGCGGCCTGCTCATAGCGCGGCGCGCGGCCGAACTGGGCTTGCCAATCGTCCAGCATTGCTCGGATCGTCCCGGCGGCAACCTGCCGGGTGAAACCGCGCCGGCCGATGCCGCCGAGTTGGCCGCCATCTGCCCGGAAGTCAAGCTGGTTCTGGCGCATCTGAACAATATCGGGCTGCGCGGCATTGAAATCATCCGGCCGCATGCCAATATCCTGGTGGACACATCCGGCGGCGATCCGCTGGTTGGATTCGTCCGGGCGGCGGTTGACCGGCTGGGCGCCGAGCGCGTGCTGTTCGGCTCCGACATGCCCTGCCGGTGTTTCGGCAGCCAGTTGGGCAAAGTGCTGAACGGGTCGCTGACGCCGCCGGAAATGGAGCATGTGCTGCATTTGAACGCGGAAGCATTGTTGACATGAAAATATTCGACTTCAGTTGTTTTTACGGAACCTGGCCTGCTTATCCCGTCCTGGGCGCCATGGATGATGTGGCCGCCGAACTCAAAAACTGGGGCGTAACGGACGCATTCATCAGCCCGCTGGCGTCGGCCTGGTGCCGCAACCAGCAGGCATTCAACCGCGAACTGCTGGAAATAACCCGGCCCTACCCCGGCATGCATCCCGCGCCGGTGCTGGATCCAACCCTGCCGGCATGGCAGGAAGAAGCCGCGCTCATGCTCCGGGATCCGCGGGTCAGGATCTTCCGGGTTTTCTTGAATTACACCCCCTTCAACCGTGAACGGCGGGATTCCCTGGCGGAATTCCTGACGTATTGCAGCCAATCCGGACTACCCCTGATCGTGCAGCGCCGGATGGAGGACCCCCGGTACAACCATCATCGCACCGGTGTTCCCGACACGGATATGAATCACGTATTGGGCATTGCCGCGCATTTGCCGGAGTTGAAACTGATTCTGGGGGGCATGCCGGCCGGGGTCAACGCCGCCCAGATTTTAAAGCATCCCGGCATCTACCTGGACACTTCGCAGATGGACGGCTTGAGTTGCATACGCCGGCAAATCGAGCAGGGCCTGCTCCCGCGGCTCTTGTTCGGTTCGCACATGCCCCTGTTCGAGACTGCCGCGGCCTTCGGACGCGTCCTGCCTGACATATCCGACGCCGAAGCCGTACAGATTTTTCACGGCAATGCCGCGGGATTGCCATGGCTGGCCGCAAGCTCCTGACGGATTGAGGTTAATTGGTTTTATGACGCCACCGTCCATCAGCTTGACCCCGCCATCCCTGCCGCCGCGGCCGGCAATGTTGCTGCCCGGCCTGGCGGCCGGCGCCCGGCTGATCCGGTTCGCGGCCGGGGGCGGTTGGCGGCGCGCCGGCCACCGGCCAGCCGCGCCCCATCCCTTGCCGGACGGCTTCCTGGGCATCTGCGTCGCCGCCAGCGCCGATCCGGCCGGCGACGATTACCTTCTGGAACGGTTGAATGAACTGGGGCTCCGCCATGTCCGCCTGGACCTGACCTACCCCGCGGCGGGCGGACATCAGCCGCGCCTGCTGGCCAAACTGCTGGAACATGATTTCAAAGTATGCCTGCACCTCGTGCCACCCCGCGCTGAAGCCAGGCTGATGTCGCGGCGCGGGCCGGCGGCAGACGCGGCGGCGGACCGCTGGCGGGCCTTTGTGGATGACGCGCTGGCGCGCTGGGGCGGCGCGGCCGACTGCGTGGAAGTGGGCGCCACCTGCAACCGGCGCAAATGGTCCGGGCAATCCCTGGCCGCTTTGGCGCAGGCCTGGCAGATCGCCTGGGCCATTGCCCGCGCGCGCGGCGTAAAAATCATCGGCCCGAATGTCACGGATTTCGAACCGGTATATAATTTTCTGCTGCTGGACCGCCTGCGCCGCCTGGGTTGTCCGCCGGATGCGCATACGGACAATCTTTTTGTCGAGCGCGCCACGGAACCGGAAAATTTCGATCACAAAATCCTGGGATACCGGGCGGCGGGCTGGCTGCGCTGCAACCTGATCCGCAAGGCGCGGCTGCTGCAGGCCATCGGCGCCGCCCAGGGCGCGCCGGAATTCATCTGCTCCCATACCGCGTGGAGTCTGCGCCGGATCGCGCGTTATCTGGAGCATGTTGAAGAGAAACAGGCGGATTACCTTGCGCGTTACCTGCTGCTGGCGGCGGCCTCCGGCGCCCTGGAGCGGGTTTACTGGGGGCCCTTGATCGGTCAGCGGGAGGGTTTGATTGACGATGGCACGGCGGAATATCCCGATCCGCCGCATGTCACGCTTTATCACCAGGCCCGCGGCCAGCCGGCGGACTACCGTATCCGGCCGGCGTTTCATGCCATGGCTGCCATCCAGAAATTGCTGCGCGGGGCGGTCTTTGTAAAAGCGCATACCGCCGGACCGGCCCTGGAAATCCTGGAATTCAAGGGGCCGGCCGGCGCCATCCACCACGCGGTATGGACTGCCAACGGCCGCTGCGCTGCCGCGGAAGAATGCTATCATCCGGCCGCGCTGGCCGCCGCTGCTTGCACCGACCGCGACGGCCGGCGGCTGCCGGCTGCGCCGGCATTCTTCGGCGAAAGTCCGACCTATTTCACCTGGAATCAGCCGCTGGAACTGACGCTGCGCCCGCATCCCGTCCCTGGCATTTGGCGGCTGGCCTGGCATCAACCGCCATTGACAACTCCCACCCCGCTGCGCGCCGGGCCCTGGCAGGGTATCTACCAGACCCGCGCCGAAAACGGCGCGGCAATTGATCCAGCGGCCCTGCTGGCCGCCGCCGTTACGCCGTCAGACACCCCCATGCTGCGCGCCGGGCGCAACCAGGTCTGGCGCATTCCCGCGCCCTGGCAACCCGGACATGACATCGTCATCAAGCAATTCAAGGTCCCCGGCCTGTGGCGCCGCTGCCTGGACTACGGCAAACCGCCCAAGGCGATACGCAGTTGGAACGGCGCCCAGGAGCTGCTGCGGCGCGGCCTGCCAACCCCCGCCCCCCTGGCCTGCCTGTTGCCGTCACAGAACGGCCAACCGGCATTTTATATTTGCGCCGATTTCCACCCCGATTACTCCGTCCGGGATATTTTTACCGCCTTGTCGCGCAGCACCCGCCCTGTCCCGGACATGACCCCGGCCGACTGGTATGCGTCCATCAGCGCATTCCTGGCGCGGATGCACGATCGCGGCGTTTTTTTCCGGGATTTATCCGCCGGCAACCTGTTGCTGCGCCGGGGGGGCGATGGCGCCATCGAATACGCCCTGATTGACACGGCGCGCGCGCGTTTTTTGCCGCGGCCCCTGCCGTTGCGGCAGCGGTTGGCCGACCTGAAACGCATCTGCCATCCCCTGCCCTGGCCGGAGCGGCGCGCCTTTTTAGACGCCTATATGCGGGCCGGCGGACGGGCGTTCCAGCCATGGATGCTGTTGCCGTTGCTGGTTTATGACTGGAAACACCGGCTAAAACGCGCGATCAAACCTTTGCGACGGATGATTGGATGGTGACAGGAGAAGATGCCATCCGGATGCGTCACGCCCCGCTGCGTCGGACTACAGCGGATGCGCCACGCCGTGGCGCCGCTACAATCAGATTACTGTAACGGCCGAACGGCGTTCGGCATCTTTCCGGATGCGCCACGTCCATGCTTCGTCGGACTACGCAGGACAAGCAGTGGCCGTGCCCGCCGAAGCCAGGCGTAGGCGGGCGCTACTACAACCAGAACGGCGCGCAAGGCGCGGGCCGCGCTGGCGGCACTGCGCGCCCTACCTCCGGAACGGCGCGAAAGGCGCAGGAGCAATCCGATGAAAATGACGCAGCCTGCCCACCGGCAGATTCGGAGCATCCATGATTGACCGGGCAGCCTGGAAAGCATAATATGCCGGCTTTGAATTATTATGCGTATCTATCTTTGCCCCGCATTATTGGATTGGCTGGTCTTCCTGGTAATCTTCGCCGTGTTATACAGCGCCGGTGAACGGGGAGTCAGCACTATGCGTTGCGCCTGGTTGGGCGGCGCATTTCAGATCAGCTACATGCTGACCAGCCTGGCGGCCGGCTTCATCATCAATCATCGCAATGCCCGCGCCCTGCTGCTGGGCAGCACCGCGTTCAGCGCGCTGGTGAGCGTCTATTGCCTGATCACCACGGATTATTTTCCGCTGTTGGCGGGATTGATCTGCCTGAGTTTTGGCATGGCGATATTTTTCAATGCCTTCCAGATGTTCATGCGGAACGAAACCATTCCCGGCAGCCTGGCGTGGACGGTAGGGTTTTACACCATGGCCTGGAGCGTCGGCGCGGGCGGGGGTGTTTTATCGGCGGGCTTAATTTACCGGTTCGGCCCGTTTGCGCTTTCCGCCATCGCCCTGGCGGTGGGCGGCATCATGCTGGCGGCGCTCCTGACCTATGCCCCGCGGCAGCACCGGAGCGGCGGCCGGGAAATGGAAGAGTTCATGCAGGGCAGCCGGCCGGCGGCGCCGGTCTATATTCTGATCGGCTGGCTGCTGATTTTCACTTCCATGTTCGTGCAGCGTCCGCTGCATACTTTTTTCCCGAAAATCAGCGCGGAAATCGGCGTCAGCGCCTTTTGGGCCGGCCTGCCGCTGTTTTGCAACATGTTGATGCAAGGTTTAGTCGGACTGGCCATGGCCAAACTGCCGGGCGCGCTGTACCGCCGGATGCCGCTCCTGATCATTCACCTCGCGGGCGCGGCAATTTGCGGATGCATTCTGCTGCGGCCGGATAGTTTAACAGTCACATTCATCGGCGTCAGCCTGCTGGGAATCTGTTCCGGCGCGGCCAGTTTTTTGAGCGTTTATTTCTGCAGCAATTCCGGCAATCGTTCCATGAATATCGGTGTGAATGAATTCCTGGTGGGATTGGGCTCATTTGCGGGCCTGTTCGCCGCCGAATGGCGTATGGACGCCGCGGGCGCCCAGCATGCGCTCTACCAGGTATTCGCAGCGGCAATGGTTGCGTCGGGCCTGATCCAGGCGGCGCTGGCGACGATGGGACAACGCCGGCGCCTTAAAACAGCGTAGGCGCCGACAGTTCCCGCGCCAGCCCGTGCAGATCGTAGGCCTGGCAAAATGCAAGCAAGCGGCTGATTTCCGGGCGGCGCTGGCGCAATTCCTCCAGCGCCGGCAGGCCGGGCAAGTCCAACTGTAAACGCATCAGGCGCAGATTCCGCCGCGCGGTTTCGGCATGCTCCGTCAGCGCCTGCCGTCCCTTTTCCGGCTGCAATTCCGCCGCATGCGCCAGCAGGCTTTCCACGTCCGGCCATTGCGCCAGCCAGCGGGCCGCTGTTTTGGGACCAATGCCCGGCACGCCGGGGATGTTGTCCGCCGTATCGCCCACCAGCGCCAGCCAGTCCGGAATCTGGCCGGGTTGGACGCCCGTGCGCTCGGTCACGGCGTCCGGAGTGATTCTCTCATCCATCTTATTGGGAGCGACCAATGCGACTTTGTCGGACACGATCTGCATCAAATCCTTGTCGGCCGTCACCACCAGAGCTTCCATGCCGGCCGCCGCGCCGCGGTCAGCCAGCGCGGCGAGGATATCGTCCGCTTCCAGATCATCCCGGCGCACGGCGGCCACCCCGGCGCATTGCAGGTATTCCTCGATCAACGGCAGTTGGGCGCGCATGGGGTCCGGCATGGGCGGGCGCTGGGCCTTGTACAGCGGCAGCAATGCGCGCCGATCCGGCGGAATGCCGCCGTCGAACACCACGGCGCAGAAGTCCGGCTGCCAGTGTTGCTGCAGGTGGCGCAAGGTTTTGACGAATCCCAGCAGCGCGTTGGTCGGCGTGCCGTCCCGCGTGGAAAGCGGTGGGATGGCATGGAAGGCGCGGTAAACCAGCCCCAGGGCGTCAACCAGCATCAAGCGTGATGGCTGCATGATGTGCAGGCTATGGGACAGCCGCCGCACCGGCGGCTGATGCGACGGCGGCGGTGCCGCCCGCCGGGGCGGCGGGTGTGCCGGCGCCATTGTCCTTGTTGATCTTATTGCCGGCGGGGTCCACCAGATTGGCAGTCACGAAAATCAGCAGGTTGCGCTTCACGCTGCGATCGGTCTTGCTCCGGAACAGGTATCCCAGCAGGGGGATATCGCCCAGGAACGGCACCTTGTCCTCGGTGGTTTCCTGGGTTTCCGTGATCAAGCCGCCCATAACCACTGTCTGGCCGTCCCAGATGGATATACTGGTGGTGATCGTGCGGCTGTGGAAAATCGGCTGCTGCAAATCCATGTCCACCAGGTCGCCGCGTCCGTCGGATATCTTCGATCCGTAATTGATCCACTCGTACAATTCCGTCACCTGGGGCAGCATGATCAGGTCAATCGTGTAATTATCCGGCCCGACAGTGGGCGTGACATTCAGGATCACGCCCAAATCGCGTTCTTCGAAACCGGTGGGCGTAACGAAAGCGGGGCTGAAACTCTGCGCGCCGGTGGTGCCCAGGGTTTGGGCGGGGGTGATCTCGTAATCGGTGGGATAGATCAACTCGCGCACCACCTTGAACTCGGCGTTTGAACCGGTGCGGGTGGTAACCTTGGGCGCCGAAAGCAGGTTGGAGCCGCTGCGCTGTTCCAAGGCATGCAGGATCATCGTCAATTGCGGGCTGGTTAACACGCTGGATATGGAAAGGATGCCGGACGCCGCGCCGCCGGGTGAGGCAACGATGGAATCGCCTACCCCGCCCAGGTAGCGCAACCCCTTGGTCATGTCGTTCTTGTTCATCTGGATGCGTTCGCGGGCGCTGGGCGGCAGGGACGATTGCGAAGCATTCTGGGCGATGATCCAGTTATCGTTCAACAACCACTCGATGCCCAGTTCCTCCAGGTCCGTCTGCTGCACCTCGACGAAACGCGCCTCGATTTCGACCTGGATCGGCACGACGTTGAGCATATTCAGGATGCGTTCGAATTTTTCAAGATTTTCCCCGGTATTCGACACAATCATCAAGTTCAGGCTGGGCTTGTAAACGATCGCCGTCCCCTCCGGGAAAGGCACGCCGGCTTCGACAAAAAACTGCTTGATGTCGCCGGAACCGCCGGCCGCCGGGCCGCCCGCCGGAGCGCCCAGGTCAAACAGTCCGCCGCCTCCGCCCGCGGCCGGCGCGGCGGAAAGGATATGCTCACTGATGACGCCAGGCTGGATTTTATACGTGCGGGTAATAACATCCCCCACCACGACATCCACGGGAGTAATCACCAACACATCGTTCTCCACGCGGTATTTCAAACCGGTCATTTCCGTAATGAACTTGATGGCATCCAGCAAATACACATTGCGCAAGGTCAGGGTGACGGTCGGCACGCCGGCCGCGGCGCCGGCCGCGGGCTCCGCGGTCATGGCAAAGGGATCGGCTTGAGCGGCGGGCGCGGCGGTCGTGACGGCCGCGCCGGGGCGCTGCAGGTTCAAGACAATATTCACACCGCGTTCGCTTTCCGGAGATTCCTTGTCCGCCGCCTGCGCCTGCTGGTCAATGTAGTTGATCACGTCGTGAATATTCGCCGCGCGGAAATCCAACTGGGGAATCACGATGCTGTTCAATTTTTCCAGCAGGCGCCGGCTGCCGGGTCTGACGGCGCCGATGGCCGCGTCCGGTTCGCCGCGCTGGGCGACCGTGCGCTTGACGGGGGGCGTCCAGGTATCGCGCACCTGGGCAACCATTTCCGAATGAAACCGGTTCATCTGCTCGGTTTCCTTGCGGAAACGCCGGTCGGCCAGACGCTTCAACTGGGCGGCGGCGTCAGAATTCAGCGGCTCGGCCTGGAGCACTCTTTGAAATTCTTCATACGCCTTTTCAAACTCGTTGACGGACATGTACTGGTTGCCGCGTTCCAGAGCCCCCTGGATGTCTTTCGCCTTGGCCTGGTATTCCGGCGTTTTCCGCACATGCACGGGCCGGGCGGCCATTTCCTGGCGCCGGACCTCGTCTTCGCGGATCCGCTCAATCATGCGCATGGCCTTGGCATGGCCGGGATAATACCCCAGGGCGCGGCGCAAGGCGTTGCGTGCTTCGGCAAGGTTGTTATCGCGGTAATAATTCAAGGCCAGACGGTATTCGCATTCGGCCTGGTCCACCCGGATCTGGTTGCGGATTTCGACAGTATGGGGGCGCTTGGGCATCAGTTCCAGCGCCTGGCTGTAGGATTTCAATGCCGCTTCGAACTCGTTGCGCGCCATGGCCGCCTGGCCCTGGTTGAAATTCTGCAGGCCTTCAACTTCCAAAGCCTGGCGGCGCACCTCTTCCTGGGCCGCCAGCAAGGCTTCCGGCGTCAACGGCGCGGTCGGGACGGGGGGCACAGCGGCAGCATCGGCGGGATACGCGGGCGCGGCTGGCGCGGTTTCCACCGCTGCCGGCGCGGGAGCCGGGGCGGCTCCGCCAAACCAACGCTGCCAGAACCATGGTTTGTGTTCGCTGGCAGACGGCGCTTCCGCGACAGGCGGTTCCACCGCCTGGGCTGGAGCGGCGGACGGGGCGCTGGCGTCCAAGGTGCGGTCAATTTCAAACTCGGCTGCCGGGGTGGCGGCTGGCGCTGGCGCAGGTTCCGCCGGCACAACCGGTTCTGTAACGGGCGCGGCGGTCTCCAGCGGCGCTGGAGCGGGCATGGCTGCTTCCGGGGCGGCCTCCGGCGCCGGAGCGGCAATTACAGGCGGCTCCGCGGGCGCGGGTTCCGCCGGCGGCGGCGCGCCCGATTCCGGGCCGGACACCTCATAAGGTCCGGACGCCGGCACGGCGGATTCCGGACCATTTTCCTGGGCCCAAGTGTTTTGGATGCAAGCCAAAAAACCCAAGCTTAACCATAAAGCCAGAAAGCGAACATAGTTCATTTGCATGAATCTTTCGTCACAATTTGATCCGGTTTTCTTCACCGGACATTTCATTTAATACTACAATGGCATCCTCCTGGATGTCAATTACTTTGTAGTCCACATTTTTCAACGTAAACTTCGAGCCTGCCCGCAGCCGCAATTCGGAATTATCGAACTGGTTGGAAGCCAGGGCCATCAGTTCGCCCTGCCCCATGCCGCGCCCCAGCACCAGCGGCACCTCGCGTCCGTCTTTCCGCAGACGCAGGATGGATTGATCTTGATTGATTTTCAGGTTGCCGCGCAGCACGGGCACAATACGGGAGTCAAAACCGGCCACCTCGTAGCCTTCGACGCTGTTGCCGAGGCGCACGTAATAATCCCGATGGGTGCGGTTATTGCGCACGGTAAACATGACATCATTCGTAGTCAGCCGCTGCACGCCCTGGAAGCTGAGCGGCATCGGCATGCGGCCAATGCGCAGCAGTTTGAACTTCGTCAGGGGCGAAGGAAATGACTGCGGAGATTTCGGGTCGGTTTTATGAGAATATTCCTCGAGATTGGTAAAGCCGTCGGCGTCCAGGTCCAGGCCGGCGTCATCCAGCAGCGGGTTGAGCCCGTATTGCTTCTCCCATTCATCCGGTATCCCATCGCCATCGCTGTCCTTGTCGGCCTGCGCCTGGAGGATTGCCGGCTGCTCGGCGCCGCAATTCCGGTAGGGGCAAACCGTCGCGGTGAATGGAATCGGCCGCTGGCATTGCACGCAGGCGGTGCGGACTTCCGCGACCAGCATGCGCGCGGCGCGCGGCGCGGCTTGATAGGGCTGCGCCACATCCTCAATGGCATCGTGCAGTGCGCGTAAATCCATGGGCGCAACCTGCTTGCCGGCCACCACCGGCTGTTCCCAGCGCGCTTCGGCCAGTTCGCGTTTCTCGCGTTCCAGGAAAATCAGCAGCAGCACCACTGAAACCAGCAGGCCCGACAGGACCAGGAACAACGCCAGCTTGTCATAGGCCGCCCTGACCCATTCTTTGAAATTTTTCAAGTCCAAATTCATAAGTTCACGCTGCCGCGCGCCCGGCAACCCGCCCGGCCAAGTTCCGTCATTCCTGGCCGGCTTCCGCCACCGGCAACGACGGCGCAAATTCATACACATCCACTACAACGCGCGCCACTACATCTTCCCGTCCGATGACCACCGGCCGCTCGTGCGGGTCGGCCGGCGGCGGCGCGTCCGGCTTGACCGTCCCGCCGGCCGGCGCCTGCTCTTTTTGCAGCATCGGACGGGAATTTTTCAAGTCCACGGAAGTGATCACGGTGAACATCGGCAAGGCCGACACCTGGTTCAAAAATTCCATGATGGCCGGCTCGCTGCCGCGCAGCGTCAGGATGAATTGCTGGCTTTTGAATAAAGCGCCGTTTTCTTCACTGTCAGACAAGTCCGCGTCCGCCGCGCTCCCGCGGCCGCGGCGGCCGCCGGCAGTTTCCGCCGCAACCGGCGCCTCAAATTCATCGCGGGTCAAATCCTGCAACTCGGTGATGCGCGATTGCGTAACGGCCGCGCACAACGTTTCCGTGATCTGGAGCTGCTGCACCAGGCGCGGGATATCCCGGGAAGCCGGCATCTGCCCGCCGGCATACTTGGCGAAGCCGAAAGTGAAATCCTTGGGCAACGTCACGCGGTTCGCGGCAAAATCCGCCCGCAAACGCCGCAAGGTGTTTTCCAGCAGGGGAATGAAATCCGAATCGCCCATCGGGCGCGGCAGCGCCTGCCCTTCCCGCAGGCGGTCGTTCAATTCGTTGTAATTATCCAGCAATTCGTTGTAATTTTCAGCGGCCAGGGCGACGTTCTCCGGCGAAGGAAACGGATCCCGGTTATTCAACTGGGCCAGGCGGGCGGAGACCGCCTGCAGGTTGCGCTTGGCGGCGCTGAACTCGCCGACCGCGGCCGCCAAACGCCAGGCCGCCGCCAGCAACAGCAGCAGCATGACCGCCGCCGCCGCCAGGAGCCATTTATGTTTTACGAGCAACGCTTTCATAACGGCTCCCGCAGGACTACTTTCATGCTGAATTCACGCACGGCATCGTTTTGATTCGGAATCGGCTGGCGTTCGATCTGCGTCTGGTCGTCAAATTCCGGGCGGGCGCGTAGATTATCGCGGAACTGGGCGATGGACTTGTCCGTAGCCTTATCGGCGAAAATCAATCCCTTCACCATGATGGCCGGCAGGCCGGGAACGCGGTCCTCGTTTTCCGGGCGGGCAGGTTCGCCGCGGCGGCCGCGGCGGCCGCTTTCGGCCGGCGCCGCGGCATCCGCCAGCGGAGCCACTTCCACCAGCCACATGCCATCCAGCAAACTCGCATGCAGACTGTCCAGTAAATGCAGCCAGCGGGCGCGGCGCTGCACCAAACTTTCCAGGACCGCGCTGCGTTCCCGCAAGTCCGCCACCCGCGCTTCGACCGGTTTCAGCCGGGCTTCCACCGACTCCAGCCGGCTGACGACCGCGCGGATTTTTTCCATCCGGGCTTCCAGTTTTTCCGCCATGACGGCGAAATACAGCCACCAGCAACCCACGATCAGCACCAGGCTGGCGGCGGCGGTGAACAGCAGGGGCAATTTGCGGCGGAAAGCCCTGGCGGCGGCGATTTTCGGCGGCAGCAGGTTGATTTCCAGCGGGCAGGGCAGCATATGGCGCAACCCCACCCCCACCACTTCGCCCATCACATGGGCGCTGGCGGCAATCTCCTCCGAGGAAATCGCGTTGTTGACAATCACATTGCGGAACGGATTGAGATACTCGACCTCGGCCTTCAGCTTTTCTTTGAAAAACTCATCCATGCGGGCGATGATGGAAGTGCCGCCGGCCAGCAACACCCGAACGGGCGCGTGCCCTTCCTGCTGGGTGCGGTAAAAATTAATCGTGCGCTCGACCTCGACATGCAGCCGGGTCATCACGCTGCGGACGGTCTTGGATACCCGCGAGATCACCTTGTCGGCATAATCTTCGTAAGCGCCGCCGAAAGCCACGGTGGCATGGGTGCGCTTGAGTTCCTCGGCATCCTTGAAGGGCAGGTTGAATTCCTTCATCAACTGCTGGGTGATGACATTGCCCGTGCCCATGATCGGCAGGTTGCGGCTGAAGAAGCGCCCTTCCTCCACAAACACCAGGTTGGTGGAGCGGGCGCCGATGTCAATCACCAGGATACAACCTTCCACGTCCACGTAATTATAGCGGACGGTGTTATAAAGGGCCATGGGCGCCACATCCACCAACTCCACCTCCAGCCCCACGGCTTCAACGCAATCGGTGATCGCAGCCACTAATTCCGTCTTGATAGCCACCAGCATGACATTCAATTCATGCTGGGAAGTGCCCATCAACTGGTAATCCCAGACCACCTCGTTAATGGGGAACGGAACATTCTGCTGGGCTTCGAACTGGATGGTGCGATAGAGTTTGCTGCGCTTCACCGGCGGCAATTTCACCAGGCGCAGGAAGGCCGACTGCCCCGTCACCGAAAGGACCACGGGGGCTGGGCGCAGTTTTTTCGATTTGATCAAATCCTGCAGGGCGCCGATAATCGCCAGGGAAGGATCGGCATCGCTGCCCGGCTCGATCGCCATGGGCTGCATGGCCAGGTGGGTTAATTCCCACCCCCCGCGCCCGCGGGTAAACTCGGCGACCTTCAACTCCCCGGCGCCGATGTCCATTGCCAGGACACGGCCGGACCGCCACAGATTCATGAGTTTGGAAGCGCCGTAACCCATAAGCTTGCCCGTCCTATACGCTTATCTTCCCTTGATGGTCTCGTAATTGTCCCAGGCCACGAAGGAAAACGGCGTTTGGGAGCGGTTTAACAGCATACCCGGCATGGTGCGCACGTTGGTCATCGGCAGCCGCCACCACTGGGCCGGGACTTCCGGCAGGCCGGCGGAAGACAGGAGTTCGCCCTTGGAATAAATTTCCACCGCGATGCGTTCCAGCGCGCCGTAACGCTCGATGGTGTTGGGGCGCAGGAAAACTGTGCTCATGTGATTGCGGCCTTTGGCGATGTCCACGTACGCAACGGTGCAGGGAAACAGTGTGAAAGCGCCGGTCTTGGGGTGCTTCACCACCGCCGTGTAACGAAATTCCAATTCGTCAATCCATTCCGATTCCGTGTCGTAAACCACGGTGATTTTAGCCCAATCCCGCGCCCGGCTGTTTTCGGAGGGGCTGACGGAATAATCCGGCGTCGGCGCCTTGCCTTCCGGGCCCAGGCCGGTCAACTTGCGGATCACGACGACATCCTTGCCGGTCTCCGCCGCGGCCGCGGCCACCGCCGCCCGGCCCACCGGGCGCTGCGCCCAGAGATCGCCGCCGATTAATCCTGCCGCCATTGCAAAAACAACCGCTGACCATGCCTGTCTGCGCGCTGATTTCATTTGCTCAACCCTCCATGCAAGACCCACATCAATGAACGGGCAATTTAGCCGTCAGAACCTGATTTGTCAAAACAAAATTTACCGATTTTCACTCTGCCGTAACCGGGCTAATCCCGCCGCCAGGACCGGACGCGCCTGGTCCGCCTGGCCTTGCCAAACCCGCGCCTGCTCCTGCAACGCGAACTCCTTCTGGTCGGTGCGCTGGCGATTGAACCGCGTGCCGCCCAATCCCTCAAAACGGCCGGCCTGAATCGAGGCCACCGCCGCCTCGCATTGGCCGCGGATTTTCAGCAGCTCACGGAGTTGCCAGCACAGGTTCTGTCCATACTGCGCCAGTTGCGGATTGTCGCGTCCCGCCGCCAGACGCCGCTCCAACCCGCGCAAATCCGCCTGCAATGCCGCCGCGGATGGCCCATCCTCTATGGGCGTCAGGGCCTGGTCCATCAAACCGCTGAACGCATCCGCGTACCCGGGGGATGCCGCCACCGTGGACGCCGGGGACGGAACATCCCGGAAATAAAAATAATAGCCCGCATAAACCAGGGCGCCCAATGCCAGCAAAAGCCAGATGGCGTTGAACTGCCGCGGGGGCTGCCGGCGGTTCAGCCGGCCCGGCTGCCCGGCACGGCTCCCTGCCCCCCCGGCCTGAGCGCCCGGCACACCCGCCGCAAATAATATGGCATTGGCGGTCATGGTTAAGACACAGACGCTTGAATGGTTGCTTCACACATCCCTGAATCCGTGACGGGATTTTATGTTGTCAAGATAATGTGCGTACAAACAACAATTTATCCTATATTCGGCATTTGAAATTCAGGAAACGGAATAAAATGTTGAAAACAAGAACATTAGGCTTGAATAACCCTGCACCCATTGGGTGTAAAAAAAGTTTCCTGAATTTCAAACCCGGAAGGGGTTGGCGATTTTACTACATCTGCTTTGTTGCGAAGGATTCGCAGTATATGTATACAGCGTCATCCTTCGCGCCGCGCATCTGCGGCAAACTTGCCAACTGCCGGATATAGGTTTATGGCATTTTAAAATATCACATCATCACGGATTCAGGGTCTCCCACTTGGCGTCTTGCCTTGCCCTGCGAAACCAGCAACATTTTCCCGCTCAATCCGGCAGCCATTTCAAATAACGCACGATCATCTCGCCGGTCCAGGCGTCGCGCCAGACGACCGCCACCGCGCGCTGCCGCGAAGGGTTCCTGGGGATATTGCCCCCGGACGCCACCTGCGCTTCAATCAGGATGGTATAAACCTGGCCGCGCGTGCTCAACAACCCGGAGGTATTGCGGATAAAAGCCTCGCGCTGGAGTTCGTTGGTGGCGATGCCAATGAAAGCCGCATTACCCCAGTCCAGCCGGCATACATCGGACAGATTGGTGTAAGGGCCGTGTTCAATGATGAAATCGGCGACTTCTCCGGCTTGGTTCCAATCCAGCCTGTCTGCCGCATTCTGCCAGGGATGCTCATCCACCGGCATCGTTGCAAACACCGCCGCCAGGACTTCCCGGTTGGTGGTGTTCGGATTGACGCGACCCCGCCAGACGACATTAGTGACAAATTCATCACAATTGGTTTCAATGGCAAAATAATCCATCACCGGATGGGCACCCGGGCCGTAAAGTTTAATGGTGCTCCAGTTGGAATAGACCAGGCACCCCAGTTCGCCGACGGAATGCAACTGATTGGAGCATGCGACATACATTTCGGGTGATTTGTCGCAGCCTTGGTTAATAGGATCAGCCCAGAAAGTGGTTGTGGCAAGATTAATTTTCCCGGTGCTGGGTTGATTTCCCTGTACTTGCCACTGGGTCAGGTCGTTGGGATCCCAATTAAAACGCGGATCTACGCATTCCATAACGAACAACTCTGCGGCTTGAGCGCCCTCTGTAGCAGGCAGATCAATTGTCACCCTTAAATCCCGATACGGGAAAACCAGATCCATCAGATTGATTGCAGCCCGCCTAACTTCAACACTGAGATTGCTGACGCCAACGTCAATCGGACCGGATCCAGATTGGAAGGTTGCGGTTCCAAAGTCGCATTTTCTGACGAGAAATTGCCCCGGATATACCGGATCACATGGAAAATTCGCCGGCGAGACCTGAGCGATCCCGCCATAAGACTGTCCCGATAAATGTATGGTAGGCACATGGGGAGCGGATGCAACAAATGGATTCCACAATTCCACCCACAGAGCGGTGTCAATCTTATACCGATGCACGCCCACCGCGGTATCATCCAGTTTTTCACAGGTTACGGTGTTTTCAAAAACCAACTCATTCACCATGGGCACCGGAGCGACAAACGCATTACTGAATTCGCCTCCGCCCACCCCGTAATCTTGCGGCCCATTTTCGGCATCTTTATCAAGATAATGCAATAAATTAGTGAACAACAAGCCAGCCTGGTTCGGATCAAAATCGGCATTAGTCAAAGTGCCGACAATCAGTTCCCTGCGCGCCAGAATATCCGCCAGTTCGCCCCCCAAATTAACCTGGGTGCCCACCAGCGTTGTCGCATCATTGGTGTAGTAGCCCGCCGGCGCGCGTGAGTAAACGGATAAATTCGTGGATGCGTAGTCATTTAATTCGTTCAATTCCTCCAAGGTCTCGAATCGCACCAAGTCAGCCCGATCGTTTAAAAAAGTCACGCCGGCGGCCCCGAACATTTCCGGCAGGTTGGTCAGTGCAATTTCCACCGGATTGGCGCCGATCCCACGGTCAGCGCCGCCCACGAAATTGGCGTCCAGCAATCCGGAGCAATTCAAAATCATGAAGGCCACCCGCCCGATGAGGTTGGTGGTCCCGTGGTCGCTGTCATTCGGATCTTTTACCTCGGAGATGATGCTGATCCAGTAATTGCTGTTGGCAGAAGCATTGGTGTCGCTAACGGCCACCGCGGCATCCCAGAGCGAGCGCGGCACGAAATTGCTGGCCGAACCTTTCAAGAAATCAACCGGCGGAGTGTTCGTGGGATTGACCGCATAGGAATTGGTCACCGCCCACTCCTGGTAAACCAGGTTTGAGTCCGGCAAGTCGCGCCCGCATTCACGGTAAAGCTGGTCCATGGCGCGGACCAGGCCGACCCGGGCCAATTGCCGGGCCCGGACGGTATCCAACTGGTTGCCGGCCGCCACGCGTTCGGTGCGCATGGAAATGGCGAACGACACCGCCATCAGCACCATCAGCGACAGCACGCCCAGCACCATCACCAGGGCTATCCCGGAACGTTGATTGTTGGGTTGATTTTGCATGACAGACCGGAAATACTCACACAGAAATACTCACACAAAGACACTAAGGCACAAAGATTTATTTAATTTGACCATTGCAGATCCGGAAATACTCACACAAAGACACTAAGGCACAAAGATTTATTCAATTTTATTACAATTCCAGATCCGGAAATACTCACACAAAGACACTAAGGCACAAAGATTTATTCAATTTGACCATTTAAAATGCGTGTTATTCCGTCCTTCATCAATGCCTCGCCAAAATTGAGTAAATAACCCAATTTAAAACCTGTCAGGCGTAAATAAGTCAACACTTGCTTCTTATGCGCGGCAGTTGCTGACTCAACTGATTTCAATTCCAATATCACCTTGTTGCCCGCGACAATGTCGGCACGGAATCCTTCTTCGAAAATAATGCCATTATATCGTATTGGAATTGCCAGTTGTCGTTGAACAGGAATCCCTTTTGAATCCAAGTCATGCGCAAGTAATACCTCATAAACCGTTTCAAGCAAACCAGGTCCAAGCGCCTTGTGAAGGCGAACGGCACAATCAACAACTATTTTCCCGATTTCATTTTCATTCATCCCTTTGTGCCTTCGTGTCTTCGTGTGAGGATTTTCCCGTCCGCTTACCGAGCGGCATAGCCCTGGCGGTTCTGGAAATAAACCCGCGTGGAATAACTCTGCGCATTTTGCTCGCGGAATTCATTGTCCTTCCCCCGACTTTGCCACCTGGCCATATCGCTTTCGCTCAAAATTTCCAGGTATATATCCAGGCAGACGGGAAGCGCGTTGGTGAATCTGACATTTTCACTCCAGCCCTGGTTAACCTCAAAATCCGTCCGATTGGAGTACACACACATCCAGAAATCCACCACATTCCGGATGAGGGTGTGTGCCCCCTGGTGACTAGGCTCTACGGTGTAGGACGCATCCCACTGGACTTGGCGGGCATACCGCATAACATTACTGGAACTGTCGAAATAAAAGGCGCTCCGCCGCAGCGCACCGCGATCGGCATCGCGGCTGGCCTCGCCGGTTAAAGTCACAAAGCTGACATCAGTGCCGTTATTTGCCACCTCAAAACTCAGGCAGGGCAATGGATTCACGGCGCCCGGCGCCGCCTCGATCGGGCCGGCGACAGCCTGGCCAAGCTCCTGGGCCATGAAATTCAAGGCGGCGCGGGCGGCGGTATTGGCGTCGGCGCTCTGAGTGCCGATGTTCCAGGAACTGGATACCTGCTGGAAAATATTGCCAATCATCATCACCAGGATCGCCAGCACCGACATGGCCACCATGATTTCAACCAGAGTGAACCCGGCGCGGAACAAATTACCTTTGGCGCGATTCATCGGCGTAAATATCCAAGAAACTCGTCCATCGTTAAACCAATTACCTCATGGGGTTTAAGAACAGGAACTTTGCCCATGATTATGTTACCGCCGTATATTGCCGCATGGCTACAACTCCATTTCAATCACAAACAAAAACAACCGAATAAGGGCAACATCTATAAGGGTTATCATACGATTTTACGCAGCAACTGCAAGTTTTTTCTGGCTGCTGACGGCCCCAGGCATCATTCAGCATGTTCCGCCGATCCAACCGCCGCCCAGCACCTCATCATCCCGGTAAAAAACCGCCGCCTGGCCGGGCGTTATGGCGAATTGCGGTTCATCAAACCTGACCCGCGCCCGCCCATCGTCCCGCAACTCCAGCACCGCCGGGGCGCCGGCATGACGATAACGCAGTTGCACATGACATGAGGCACCCTGCCCGCCTGACACCGGGGGGGCGCCGGCCATCCAGTGCACATTCTCAACCAGGCAGGTATCGCGCATGACCGACTCGCGGTCGGCCAGGACCACCGTGTTGGTCTCCGGGCGCAGTTCCTTGACGAACATGCGCCGCCCGGCGGCAATGCCCAGCCCTTCGCGCTGGCCGATGGTATAATACACCAGGCCGCGATGCTCGCCCAGCACCCGCCCGGATTCATCCACCACCGGACCGGGCCGCAGGTCGGCCGGCTGGAACAGGCGGCCATAATCCGCCCCGCCCATAAAATCCTGGCTTTCAGGCGCTTCCGCCAATGACTCCAAGCCGTACCGGCGTGCCAGGTTTTTGACTTCCTGCTTGGTCAATTCGCCCAGCGGCAACACCAGTTGCGCCAATTGCCGTTGCGCAAGGTAAAACAGGAAGTAAGATTGATCTTTCAGCCGGTCGGCCCCGCGCCGCAAATGGAACAAGCCCGTGGCCGGATCGCGTCCCACCCGCGCGTAATGTCCCGTGGCGAAGGCGTCAAAGGCCACGCCGGCGGCGCGCAATCGCTCCGGCAGCAGTTTGAACTTGATGTCGCGGTTGCATACCACGCAGGGATTTGGGGTGCGGCCGGCGCGATATTCGCGGGTAAAATACTCCAAAACCAACTGCCGGTATTCCGCGGCCAGCGGCACGATATGATGTTCCAGGCCCAGTTTGCGCGCCAGGGCGGCGACGCGCGCCGTGACCTGCGGCTCGTTCGGACTATAACAGCCGGCATAACTCACCGCAGGTTCGCCCTCCATTGCAGAATGGCTGAGCGCGGCGCCGCCATCCCAAATCCGCATAGTGACGCCGATGACAGTGTGGCCCTGCTCGCGCAGCAGGCACGCCGCCACGGTGGAATCCACGCCGCCGCTCATTCCCAATGCTATCCGCATGGCATCCTCCCTCCCCAATCCCGCCAGTTCAACCCAAGGCAGGCGCAAGCCCGCATCTCAATTCCAGTTTTATTTTACCACCC
>JAXGPF010000002.1:0-11363 GCA_040767085.1 Kiritimatiellia bacterium
CAGCTTTAAGCGGACAAATCATTTGTTAATTATGCGGCCAAGTCATTTGTTTACGACAAATGATCATAAAAACCTTGACCAGGCGGTAGTTTTTCGGGTAAATGTTTCCACTACGGAAACGATTTGTCAATGGTAAATTTTCAGGGGCATTGCGTCATGCAGAAGGTTGGATCGCGGATCAACGAATTGCGGAAATTGCAGGGCCTGCGCCTGCACACGCTGGCGGCCAAGGCCGGGCTGACCAAGGGGTATCTGTCGAAAATCACCCGCGCCGCCGAGCCGCCGCCGTTTTCCACGCTGCAGAAAATCGCCGCGGCGCTGGAGGTGGATGTCAACGACTTGCTGTCATTCGGCCAGGCCGAATCCGGCGCGCGCAATATTGATTTCCTCTCCCCCGTGGCCAAAAGGCAGGCGCCGTTCCGGTCGGACGGCATTTGCAGTTTCAAGCCGCTGTTAAAGAGCTACCGCAACAAGCAGATGTCGCCGTTTTTCATGAGCATCCAGCCCGGCAAGACGCAGGTTTTCAAGCATGACGCCGAGGAATTCGTTTACCTGATTGCCGGCGAAATCACCCTGCATTACGATGGGCGCGATTATCATTTCAAGACCGGCGACAGTTTTTACCTCGATTCGCGCCTGGGCCATTCCTTCACCAATGCCGGCCGGGAAGACGCGCACCTGCTGGCGGTGGATTATAATTACCGCCGGTTTTAATGAAAATATTGACGGCCATGGCGGAGCCGTGATGATCGTTTCGTTAAATGAAACATGCAGCTGTTAGGATGGGTTGAGTATTAAAGATATTGTGCCCGCGCGCGGTGAAAACTGGAAACAAATGGTGAATGCCTGACAAAGTTCAAGACGGATGGTTTGATGGTTTTAAGGTGTTAAGGTGTTAGGGTTTTAGGGTGTTAGGGTGTTAGGGTGTTAAGGTTTTAGGGTGTTAGGGTGTTTTGCCGGAACAGATTCCAACGAACACGGAACGCTTTTTTAATGAGTCATCCATGTCTGAAAAAAATACTGGAAAATTGGCTTTGAACGGCGGCGCGCCCGTCCGCGCTATCCTTTCCGCAAGGATGCCACATACGGCGCAGGCGAATAGGGGGGGAAGGGGCAGACTGGCAGAAGGATGGCATTCGCGGTCATAATTATCTTTGAATTCAAATCGGTGTGCTGGAGGGAGGATTAAATGCGATTTTATAATGTTATCACGATTGTTCCGGGAAAAGAAAGGGAATGCGTTGCCGACCTGGTGCGGTTAAAAAACGAATGCGGGGTGGATACCTTTGCCGCCATGGCGCCGTTTCATCCCGAATGCCCGCCGTTGCTGCGTAAGACGGAAGAATGCATGGCGCGTTACCGGGTTGTCCGCGACGCGGTGGCGTCCCATGGCATCCGTGGCGGCATCCTTGTGCAGAGCCTGATCAACCATGGCGACCGGGCCACGCCGGAGACCAAGGTGCCCTTCACCAAGATCACCGGCGCGGATGGCGCGGTGTGCGATTACAGTTTCTGCCCGCTCGACCGGGATTTTCAGGATTATGTTCGAAATATCGTTACGCTCATGGCGCGCGAGGCGCCGGAGTTCATCTTGCTGGACGATGATTTCCGGATGAGCAATCACTGGCCGGTCAAACAGGGATGCTTTTGCGACTTGCACCTGCGCGCGTTCAACCAAAAATACGGATGCGATCTGACGCGTGAACAGTTGGCGCTCGCGCTGGCCAATGCCGATGCCGATGCCGCGGCGGAGAAAAGGCGGAATGAGTGGCGCCGAGTGTTGTTGGACGGGCTGGTGGAGATGTGCCGCGTTGTGCGCCGGGCGATGGATGCCGTCAACCCCGCCATCCGCGGCGGGACTTGCATGCCGGGCAACCAGGCCGCCACCATCGGCGAAATTGTCCGGGCGCTGGCGGGGCAGGGGCGTCCGCTGGTGCGGGTGAACAATGCCAATTACCTGGAAAGCCATCCGGCCGGTTCGGCTACGGTCTTGTTGCGGGCCGGCCGGATGAAACGTTATATTCCCGAGGGCGCCGAGGTCATCTCGGAGTCCGACACCTGCCCGCACCATTTGTACAGCATGTCCGCCAATGCCTTGCGGCATCACCTCGCCGCGTCGCTGCTGGGCGGCGTGGATGGGGCGAAGCTCTGGATCACAGATCTGCGCAACGGCGAAAATGGCGAGGGCGAGAATTATCGGCGCATGCTGGCGGAATCCCGCGGCTTTTTCCACACGCTTTGCGATTTTACAAAAACCGTGGCATGGCAGGGGCCGTCCGCCGCATACCCGCCGCACTCGGTCCAATTGCCGTCCGAAACCAGTGCGGACAACCCATTTCATGAAAATGGCTGCGCCTGGGGCAACCTGCTGGTCCGCTTGGGAATTCCCTTTATCGAGGTGGAAAACTCCGCCGCGCGCCTGTTGGCGGGGGATGCGCCATTGCGCTTCGCGCGCGCGGACTTGGAGTCGTTTTTCAAGGGCGGGCTGATGCTGGACGGTGCGGCGGCGAAATTCCTATGCGACATGGGATTTGTGGAATATATGGGCGTCAGGGTGGAGAATGCCGCACTCCGCTATTCCCATGAGATTCTTGATCCGGCCGACTCGCTGAATGGCGCGGCGGGTGGAATGTATTTGTCGGCGGCGCATCGCTTCGAGCAGAAACGCCTGACCCCGTTAGCGACCGGCCGTCCGGATTCCATCCCGTTACGTGGCCCAACCCTGGTTCCAGGCCGACCGGGAAGAGACGGTGGCACCCGCCGTGACGGCCTATGCGAACGCACAAGGCGGGCGCGTGGTGGTCTTTGCGCAGCCGTTGGGGAAGGATAATGGCGCTTTTCTCAATCCGAGGCGGCGCGCGCAGATGGCGGGGCTGGTGGATTGGGTCTGCGGTGCGCCGCAGCCGCATGCGCTCCATGCCCAATCCTGTGCCATGCTGCATGGCGCGGTCCGGGGCGCCAGCGAGCGTGTTATCGTTTTTATCAACTATTGTCCGGATTCGATCAATCCGGTAATGCTTCGCATTCCGGATGCCGGGCGCCTGGCGGAAATCAGGCAATTGGGGAATGACGGGAACTGGCGTGCCGTCAACTTTGACATTGTCAACATTGATCAGGTGCGTTTGCAGGTTGTGGCGGGAATGCGGGATGTTGTTGTTTTGCGGATGATTTGATTTTTACAACTTAAGTAGCGCAGCAGCATATGCGGCAAATCCAGGCATGTCAACGGAACCAAAAAACCGGGTTAAAAGGATAATAGAGGATGCAAATATGGTAAATCACATGCTGCAGGCCGGGGCGGTAAAAGTGGATATAACACCGGGGATGGGAGTGCAGATTGGCGGCGATATCGGACGGTATCGGCCGGTGGAAGAAATCCGCGACCGCCTGTTTGCGCGCATAATCATCCTGCGCTCCGGGCAACAAGTTGCCTGTATCATGGCCTGCGATCTGGATTGCATCAACCTGGACATCGCCTTGGTCCTCCGCCGGCAGATCGCCCGGCGCATCGGCGCGCGCCCGGGCGCCGTCATGATCCATTGCAGCCAGTGCCATTCTGCGCCGCGGGTGGGGGCGTTCCTTAATGATTATGGGCGCCATCTGACCGGCGCCCTGCGCTGGGTGCGCGGCGATTCGCCGGCGTATAACGATTATTTTTACCGGCAGGTGCTGGCCGGCGCCGAGGCGGCCATGCGGCGGCTGGCGCCGGCGAAGATGAAAATTGCCCGGGCGATTGACCGGCGCTGTGCTTTTAACCGGCGTTTCATCATGCGCGACGGGACCAGCCGGATGCATCCCCGGCAGTGCGATGAAAACATCCTGTGCGCCGAAGGAGCGGTGGATTCGGAAGCATCGCTGCTGCTTTTCGAGGGGCCCGGCGCCCGGCCCCTGGCCGGCTTGCTGCATCATACCTGCCATCCCATCCACGGATATCCGCGGCGCTATATTTCGGCGGACTGGCCGGGCTTGTGGAGCGAGGCGGTTGCCGGCATAATCGGCGGGAAGTGTGTGATCGGATGTCTCAACGGCGCATGCGGCAATATCAGCCCAAGCGATCATGCCAATCCTGATTTCAATCCGGCGTCCAGCCTGGAATGCATGCTGAAAAATTTGACGCAGACGGGCGAAAAGCTTGTCCGTAATTTGCAGCCGGCGGATGCCCTGCCATTGCGCGTGGGACGCTGCGTCATCAAAATCCCATGGAAACGGCCCGCGCGCGCCGTATTGGCCAAGGCGGCCAAGCTGCTGAAAGAACATCCCGCGCCGGTGTATTTGGATAATGCACACGAACGCATTGCCTGGGACTGGGTGCTGGCCATCCGGGATTTGGACAAAATGCGGATCATCCAGCGCAATCCGGATTACGCCTACGAAATTCAGGCCATACGGATCGGCGATGCCGTGGCGGTCGGCTGGCCGGGCGAGCCGTTTGTCGAGGCGCAACTGGAAGTGAAACTGAAATCGCGCGCGAAATATGTGCTGGTAGGCCATGAGAGCAACGCCGGGGATTGCGGGTATCTGCCGACTTTAGCGGCAATCCGCCGGGGCGGGTACGAGGTGGATATCGGCCGGAAACTGGCGCCTCACGCCTTGCAGACGGTAACCAATGCGACGGTTGAACTGATCGGCCGGTTGTTAGCGCCTGGCCCCAAAAACTAAACCAATAAATTGTCCGGTTGTCCTGAATTAGCGGGGAGTATTTATCCGCTTCCGCGAATTCGCGTCGGCTCCGGGAAGAATATGTTCGCCGTCGTAAAACCACGGGCAGGATCGAAGGGAAGACGATGAATTATATAAACAACATGCTGGAAGCGATTGGCAATACGCCGCTTCTGAAGTTGAACAAGATCGGCAAGGATGTGCCGGCGAATGTGTTTGTCAAACCGGAATATCTCAATCCGAGCGGCAGTTACAAGGGCCGCATGGCGCCAATCCCGGCGAACTGGCGCGGCTGGTGGAAGCCGGCTACCCGCCCATTCAGGCCTTGCAGGCGGCTACCAGTATTGCGGCACGGACGCTTGGGCTGGAGAACGATCTGGGCACGATTGCGCCGGGCAAAATCGCCGCCGTCCTTTTCGAACCGAATTCAAACCACAACGGTGGAGATGAAGTAGAACATTAATTGGGCAGTGCCCGCCAAAGCCTTGGCGACGGCGGATTACGGGCTTGTGCCCGCCTTGGGAATGGAGCGCCGTGTTGAAATCATGAGTAAATTATTGGCCGGTAAGAAGGCACTGGTCACCGGGGCGTCCAGCGGCATCGGCAAGGGCATCGCCCGGGTCTGCGCCCGGGAGGGCGCGGACGTGGTGTTCACCTACCGCGGGAACCAGGCCGGGGCGGATGCGACCCTGGCGGAACTCCAGGCCTTTGGCACGCGCTGTCAGGCATTGCGCGCGGACATCAGCCGTGTGGCCGATATTGACGCCATGCTGGCCGGCGCCGTTGAATTCCTGGGCGGGCTGGATGCCCTGGTCGCCAACGCCGGGATCACCAGCAAGTATTTATTCCTGGATATCTCCGAGGCGCAATATGACGAATTGTTCGCCATCAATTGCAAAGGGACATTTTTTTCCGCGCAACGCGCGGCGCGTTACATGAAGGATCACGGCGGCGGCAGCATTGTAAATATTTCCTCATTGTCAACCCGCGCCTCGACGGAGGGATTTGCCGCCTACGCGGCCACCAAGGCGGCGGTCAACAAATTCACCGAGACCGCGGCGATTGAACTGGCGCCGGATAAAATCCGCGTCAATGCCGTCGCCGCCGGCTGGGTGCCGGTGGAAAGTGAAAAGCCCAAGCTGGCGGAATACATCAAGCGCGCCATGTATCACCTGCCGGTGGGGCGGTTCGGCACGCCGGACGATATAGGTGAAATCTGCGCGTTTCTGTCGTCCGACCGCGCCGGATTCATCACCGGCCAGACCTTTTACGTGGATGGCGGCGAGACCTGCCTGCTCTCGATCCCGTCGCGGGTCAGGGATCAAAGGCTGGCGTAGGTGTTTTGATCTCTTGCGCATCAATCCAAGCCGATAGCATCCCATAGACAACCGCTTGATTATCTCAAAACATATGCAAGACGACGATTCCTTGTCCACGGTGCAGGCGCGGGTGGTGACAACCCGTGAACTGCCGGAAAAATACATGCAACGTCCGGATGGCGTCTGGTTTCTTGATTTCGGTCGGGACGCTTTTGGCACCCTGGAATTAGATATTCCGGTGAAAAACATCGCGCCCATGGTTGTGCGGCTGGGTGAAGTGCCGTCGGCAAGTGGGGATGCCCTGTTCGTGCCTGCACCCGGTTCACCGGCCTGCAGCCGGCGGTTCCGCGAGTTGCGGCTGAAAATTTCGCCCGGACAACGCTGCCGGGTTGCATTGCCGTGCCCGGCGGCCGGCGATGACTATCAAACCCGGGGCTATGATTGCACGGGCGCGCGGACGATCGCCTCCCCCGCGCATATCGGCGAGATGATGCCGTTCCGCTATGTGGAGATTGCCGGAGCGCCGGCGGGATTCCGTCCGGAGCAAGTCACGCGGATCATGGCGCATTATCCATTCAATGACCAGGCCGCGGAATTCCAGTCAGCCGATGTGAAATTGAACCGGGTCTGGGATTTCTGCAAGTATACCGTTAAGGCCGCCAGTTGTTTCGGGATTTACATTGACGGCGACCGTGAACGCCTGGTGTACGCCGGCGATGCCTGGATTGCCCAGCTGGCGCATGCGGTGCTCGACCGCGATTACACGCTGGGTCGCGTCACGCTGGCGCGGGTGCTGGAGGAGGGTTGCTGGTGTTATGAATGGGCGCTGGTGACACCCGCCATGGCCTGGACGGATTATCAACACACCGGCGACCGGGAATTTTTACGGCGCCATTATGACGCGCTCAAGCCCATGGCATTGTGCGACTTGAAACGCGCCGATGGGCTGCTGGTCACGGGCGAACTGCTCCGGCCGCATCCCCTGTTCGACAAGTTGCATAATCGCGACAGAATATTCCGCGACCTGGTGGATTGGCCCGCGGTGTTGCGCGATGGATGTGAAATCGGGCGGGTAAACATTTGCGTCAATGTCCTGCACTGGCACGCCTTGTGCTGTCTGGCGGATATCGCGACGGCGCTGGGACGCGGCCAGGAATCCGCCGGCCTGCGTGCGGAAGCGGTCCGCGTGGCCGGCGCCATCCGGCGCGTTTTTCTCGATGCCACCCGGGGATTGTTTGTGGACTGCGAAGGCGGGACGCACAGTTCGCTGCATGCCAACGCCTTGCCCTTGGCGCGGGGACTGGCCGATCGGGAGCAAGCGCCGCGCATCGCGGAATTTCTAGCGGCACGCGGCATGCAATGCGGACTGTGGGGCGCGCTCTTCCTGCTGGAGGCATTATTCCGCGCCGGATTGGCCGACCGGGCGCGCGCGTTGATGACCGCGGATGGCGACCGCAGTTGGCTGGGCATGCTGCGCCAGGGCGCCACCATGACCATGGAGTGCTGGAATGACGCGCTGAAGCCCAACCAAACCTGGGGGCATGTCTGGGGCGCCTCTCCGGCGCATATTATTGCCCGATGTTTGATGGGAGTGCGCCCCTTGGCGCCCGGATTCGCGAAAGCCCTGATTGCGCCGCAGCCCGGCAGTCTGGCCGCCGCGCGTCTGCGAACTCCGACCATCCATGGCGGCATCGCCGTGCAGTTTGAACGGACGGCAAACACATTCCGGCTGGAATTGGAAATCCCTGACGGCATGACCGCGGAAGCGCGGATTCCGACACCGCCCGGCATGCGCCCGGCGCACGCCGATGGCTTTGCTATCACACCGGATACGCGCCAGCTTGTCCGGCAAAACATTGCGCCGGGCCGCCATGTGTTTGATGCGGCATTCCATCCGGGCTAGCCGGTTACGTATAATCTGATACGCACTTGACATTCCACGCGAAGTCAGGTTAATTAGTTTCCTGACAAGAAACATTATGGAGGGATGGCCATGTTGCTGGTTGATTTTGGGCGGGAGCGGGGAGTCATCCGGCGTTTGAATGGCGTCAACCTGGCGCCGCGGCTTTATGCCAGCGGCATGAAAGCCTGGCAGGGGATGAATGCCGCGTACAAGGCGTTGAATATTCCGATCGCCCGGTTTCACGATGCGCCGCTGGACATCTCCCGGAATTGACGGTATAATCTTGTACGGTGGCGGCAGGCGTGGTATGAATACCTTGTCAGTGAGGCGGCCAACTCATCCCTGGTTGCACCGGATACGCTTTCAAGATGAAACTTTTATTTCTCGGGACAGGCGCCGGTGAAATGTGGCCGGCGCCATTTTGCCAATGCCGCGTCTGCCAGGCGGCGCGCCGGGCCGGCCGGATCATGGGTTGCGCCTCGGTGTTAGTCGATGGCCGGTACCTTTTTGACGCGCCTTCCGGCCTGGGCATGAATCTCGCCCTGTTGAAAGTCGAGCCGAAATTTCCGTTCCATATCTTTATTTCACATTCCCACCAGGACCATTTCGATCCGCAGGAGGTGGTTTCGGCGCGGTTACAGCGCCGGCGCGGGATGACCTTGTACCTCAACCGGACTTCCGCCGGCCTCTTGCGCCACTATGCGCGGTTCAACCGGTTCCGTGATTTCAGCCGAAAGCGCCCGGATTACCATGTCCGCGTCCTCGCTCCATTCCGTCCTGTGCGTGTGGATGCCAGGGCGACAGTCCTGCCCATTCCGGCTGATCACGATCGAACCAATCGTGAAACACCCTTGAATTACATCTTGCATGTCGGGCGGAAATCCCTGTTATATGCCTGCGACACGGGATGGTATTCCGATCGTTCCTGGTCGGCCGTGGCCCGCTGCCGGTTGGCGGCGGTGGTGCTGGAGTGCACCTGCCTGCGGACCGTGACCGGCGGAAGCAAGCACCTGGATTTCGAGCATTTCCTTCTGTTCGTTGAAAAATTGCGTCAACTGGAATGCCTGGCGCCGCGCACACCGATTATCGCCACGCATTTCAACCTGCATGATTATGATTCCCGCAAAATCGCGCGCTTGCGGCGGCAGGGCATAGTGATTGCCCGGCGGGGGATGGAATGCGTGTTTTGAAGGCGGTATTCTGCGATGTGGATGGAACGTTAACCGGGCATGCCGAGAAGCCGACGGATGCGGATATCCGGGCCTCCATCCGTCGCTTGCGGCAGCGGGGTGTCTTGTTCGGTATAGCCACATCCCATGCCTTCGATGAGCCGCTGACGCGCCGCTTTGTGAAATACTATGCCTTCGACTGCATGGCGCTGGAAAACGGCTCCGATTTGTATGTGCGCCAGGATGGAGGCCGCTACACGCAACTTGCCTCATTCCAGGCCGGAACCGCGCGGCGCCGGCGGCAGTTGGGCCTGCTGGCCGGCCTGCTGCGGGGATGGGCCCGCCAGGGCGATGGCCCGCCACTGCAGTTCGGCGCGGCGCCGGACCGCGCGGAAGAATTAACGGTGGGAACCTGCCGGCTGACGGCGCAGTATCGCCAGGCGTCCATTTTACTGCGGACGCGGGAAGCGCATGGCGATTTGCGTCCGCTGATCCGTAAATTGCGCGCGGCGGCCGGGCAAAACGGGTGGCGCTTGAAGTTCATTGAGCCTCGCCGGGATTTTGTGGAAATTGCAGTGGCCAACAAGGCGGAAGGAGTGCGGGCGCTATGCCGGCATTACGGCGTAACGCCCCGGCATATCGCCGCGATCGGCGATGGCGAAAACGACCTGGAAATGCTGGCCATGGCCGGCCTGCCGGCTTGTCCGTCCGATGTGCCTCCGGCGCTCAAGCGGATCGTCCGCCAACAACGCGGCCTGATCGGGCCGGGGGCGGAGTATGTCGGTGTCCGGCATATCCTGCGGATTTTGGCGGACAGGCCTGGCGGAGCCTGATACGGAGCCGCGGCGTTCATTTGGCGACTGCATCAGTTCTTTGGATCAAGGCCGGCGGCAATCATTCCAGGACCACCATGGCATGGGACTCCACCTTCGGCGCCGTGCATACAATTCGGCCGTCGGATTGTTTTTCCATGACCAGTTCGCGCATTTCCGGCGCCTGGTAAGCGCGCTTGATCCTGTCGCCGGGGTCCGGCCGGTAGGCCACCCGGACATCGTGCGCCGGCAGGAATGATTGCGGCTCAAACACGTCGGGGCTGATATATTCCGACAGTTCGCAACGCAGCGGCGCGGACTGGAAATTGACCAGGTGGATGATAATCCGCCCCGCATTATCCCGGAAGGCGGTGGCTTCGATGGCCGCCGGCCCGTCAACAACAATCCGTTCCCTGCCGGCAAAGGCCCAGCGCAGGGCGTTGGTCAAAATGGGATGGGCATAGGCAAACCCGGTTGCGCGGTACAAATCGCCGAATTTCGCGGCCAGATACACGGAACGCCCCCGCCCGAATTCATGCAACACCGCCAGATCCGACACAGCCGCGTAGTCCTGTCTGTGTTCGCCCATGTTGCAATTGCAGGATGCGAATTCCGGCACATGCTGTTCCAGGCGGCCGGCGCCCGCCGGCCGCTGGAGGAATTCTCCGGTGCATGCGGCGCCGGCGCGCGCGTGCACCAGCAGCACCGGCGTCAGCAGCGCGGATGTTTCCCTGATGCCGGCGCTCAGCGGGCCATTGGGCGGCAGGCGCATGAATCCATACCCGGCGGATTTTTTGAGCTCGGCGATTTTGGATTGTAGCCGGTAATCGCCGCCGGGCCCGGCGGACTCGAAATCAACGCCGAAGACATCCGCCAGCGCAAAATTCCCGCGCGCGGCGCCGTCCGGGTCGCACAGCGAACTGTTGAAGGTGGCGACGATCGCGCCGCCGCCGGCGACGTAATTCCGGACCGCTGCTGCATCGGCCTCGCTCAGGCAGGCCGCCGCCGGCATCACCACCACCTTATAGCGCTCCCAGCCGCCACAGCGCAGGTGCCGGAGTCCGACGAGATCGAAAGGCATGCCGCTCTCCAGCAATATCCTGAAGCAGCCCATGAATTCGTCCGAATAAAGCCGGGTTTCGTCGCGGCCGTAAAAAATCTTGCTGTCTTCGGAATAAAACAGCGCCAAATCCGCCAGCGATTCCTGCCGGCCGGCCAGCCAGCCGGCGCGGCGCTTGATTTCCGCCGCGATGTCGGCATAGCTTTCCATGACCGCGGCATCCAGCGCGCGGTCGGCCGGCAGCGGTTTGTAGCAGATATCCACGTTCCAGGTCAGATTGTTCGCTACGGTGGACATGGCCGCGTTCAAGCGCACGGCGCGGCTTTTCACCGGCAGCGCGCCGGCCCCGCTGGGCCATGTCAGAAAAGGCTGCATGCCGCCGATCAGCTCGGCCTTTTCGGAACTGTAGGCGCGGAACAGGCGTGCGTAGAGCGGCGTATT